>JBNARF010000001.1:0-1046910 GCA_049719805.1 Candidatus Hydrothermia bacterium
TAATAACTCCTGCTCAGACGGACTTTACATGTGGTATTGAGAACTCTCAAGGAACTGACGGAATCCAGTATTCCTTTGATGGGACCTATGCACCCAACGCCGATCCTATAGTTGGAGGAAGGGCCATAAAGTTTACCACGGATACCACGGGACTTGTTACTGGCATAGAGGAGAACAGGCCTCTTACTCTTGCCCTTCTTGGTGTATCCAGGAATCCTATAAAGGGAGAGGGATATATCACCTTCCAGGTTCCATCGAGGATGGTGGTCAGGGTGGAACTTATAGATGTTCAGGGAAGGGTGGTGAAGGTTCTTGCGGATGGTGCCTTTGAGAGGGGTACTCACAGGGTAAAGCTTGATGGTTCTAAACTTTCCGGTGGCGTATACTTTGTGAGGATGAAGGCCGATAAAGTGGATAAGGTGCAGAAGATAATGATCGTGAGATAAGAGAGCGGATAACTGAAGAAAATAAAGGGGCCCCCTTCGGGGGCCCCTTTATTTTTTATGTTTATTGTTTAAGGAATACCAGCTATTTTTACTTCATTATCTCTGGAGGTTATAAATGCTACGGGCATATTCTCTGTGTTATATGCGAAACCTATGTTTCCATGCTTATCCAGAGTAATAATTCCCGTTTCTGTTTTAACAGTGTTGTTTATGAGGTCTATGCAAGCTTCAGCAGTTTTTTGAGCTGAAATCCCCATTTTCATAAAATCACATGCAGTCTTTGCCAGAAGAGTTCTCATTATTCCTTCGCCGATCCCTGTGCATGAGGCACCACCAAAAGGAGTTGCATAGGTTCCCGCACCTAAAATAGGGGTATCTCCCACTCTTCCGAAGAGTTTCAGAAAAACTCCCCCCGTGGAAGTGCCGGCTACTATTTCTCCACTGTCATCTATGGCTACACATCCCACTGTTCCATGAAGAAGTTCGGGATGCTGTTTGATCAGTTCGTAAATCTTCTTCCAGTGTAAGGGCTCTCCTTTAAGTAACTTTTCTTTAAGGTTTTTCCATTCCTCAATTCGTTCGGGGGTTTTGGGATCATAGGGCTGGAACCCCATAATTCTTGCAAAGTTCTCTGCACCCTCTCCTATAAGTAACACATGATCGGTCTTTTCCATGACAAGTCTTGCGAGGCTTATAGGATTTTTCACGTTCTCAATTCCAGCAACGGCACCAGCTTCCAGATTTGATCCTTTCATTATTGCAGCATCCAGTTCGCATCTTCCGTCAAGAGTTAGAACAGCACCAGTCCCAGCGTTAAAAACGGGCTCATCCTCTAAAACATTAACTGCTGCTTCGCAGGCAGAAAGGGCATCGTTTTTTTCCAGCAATACCTTATAGCCTGCCTGCACAGCCTTTTTGAGCCCCGCTTTAACAAGCTCAAGCTTTTCTGGCTTTACTTTACCCACACCACCGTGAACAATGATAGCTTTCATAGGAAAATTATAAGGTTTATCCAGCGAAAAAACTTGTTAAATGCGTAATTTATTGAAGGAACACATTTAAAACTTTATAATTTTCTAATGTTTTTCAGTATTTTCTTGATTTTTCAGAGTTTTTCAATTAAGATATCCGATCACACTTTAACTCAGGCAAAATCAGAATTTATCAAAATTATAACGGATTTGCCCCGGGGATGGAAGCCGGGTTATCCAGATTTACCTGCGTACCCTGTTGCGCTTGAATTCAGTGAACTTTATGGCATTTCGGTGAAACCGGTTAAAGCTGAGACTTTGAGACTGAGTCTGGATTTAAAGCCAGTAGAAAAGCCCCATATCCTGATGGAACAAAATCCTGAGGTGAAGTACGAAAAAGACCCATGGATTTACAGCCTTGACTCTTTTTATCCTGGGAGTTATTATTCGCAGAGAATCTATAAGTCTAAAAATTCAGTAAGAGTCGAACTTTTGCTATATCCCTTTAGATACAATCCCGCGGAAAAGCTCCTGGAAATTGTAAAGGAGTTTTATATATCTACAGAGGGTCTTGAGAAGACCAAACGGCAATTGCTTTTCCCTGAGCTTTTTATTATAGCCCCAATGAGTTTTTCGGGGCTTCTTGAAGAATATATTAAGGATAGGGAGATCAAAGGTTTTGTAGTAAGTTTGAAGACTATTGAGGAGATTTCTGGTGCTTTTCCGGGGGTTGATATTGCTGAAAAAATTAGAAATTACTTGAAAAGTGTGGCTAAAGATGGAGGAAAGCAATACGTCCTTCTTGTGGGAGACGAATCATTGATCCCTGTAAGGTATCTTTATGCCTTCGACTGTCAGGCACATTATAACACTATGGAAAACAGAATCCCTTCCGATCTTTATTACTCCGATTTAGATGGTGATTATAACGCAGATTGTGACACGATATTTGGGGAGATTGAAGATTCTGTGGATCTTTATTCAGATTTAATTGTAGGCAGGATCCCAGTAAGGGACAGTGTGTCTTTGAGAAATTACCTCAACAAATTGAGCGCATATGAGAACCCTCAGGATTCCATTTTGAACTATGTTCTGGATTATTCCTTCATTGCTCAGATTCTCTGGGATTATCCCTTTACTGATCAGGGAATTCACAAAGACTACATACAAGCAAGATATCTGCCTGTTAATATTAATGTCGAAAAATTTTACGAAAGCACCCTTAACGCAGATAGAGACAGAGTTCTTGCTGCGCTCGGAAAAGGTGTGCACGTTGTAAATCATGATGGGCATGGATGGTATACGGGGATGTGGCTAAATAAATCTGACTATCTCGGTATAAGTGATACTGCTTTTTTAAATAAGAACGGGAAATATTGCATTTTTTATAGCATAGGATGCTGGGTGGGTGCACTGGATTTTAATTCCATTGCGGAAAACTACGTCAATGCAAGTTCAGGCCTCATAGCTTTTATTGCAAATTCCCGTTATGGGTGGGGTGCCCCGGGCAATCCCGGATTTGGATATTCTGACATTTTTGATAATAAATTTTTTGAGCTGCTATTTAGTAAAAGGGATTTACTTCTCGGTGATCTATTCTGGAGTCATAAGTCCTTTTTCCTTCCTTTTGCCAGGGATACTAATGTTTATAGGTGGATTTATTATGAATTAAACCTTCTCGGGGACCCCACAATTTATATATGGAGGGAAGTCCCCAGAGGCCTTGAAGTTTTGTATTCCATTGAAACATCCGGTCTATCGGGGTGTGTTACATCTTCGGGTCAACCTGTCCCAGGGGCTATGGTAACAATAAGTGATGGCGAGAGGGTAATAACTAAAACGATAACTTCATCTGATGGATACTTTCACCTCGATCCTTTATCTTTCGAAATGGATTCTCTTTTGTTAACCGTATGGAAGCCGGGTTTTAAAAAATACCAAAATTGGATAAGAAGGAATGTGAGCATTTCGTGTAGGAGCTGGTTTTCTGAGAGGGGCGAGGAGAATTATATTGTTGCGGGCCAGAGTAAATATCTAAAAATAGAGTTTTCCAATTTGTCCGGAGAATTTTTTAAAGATTCTCTTAATCCCGTTGCCACGGAATTTGAATTTTCTCCTTCTACTATATATCTCGCTCTTGGGCCTCAAGAGTCGTTCCTTTGCTCCCTTTTAGTTAAACCTCTGGATACTCTCAGAGTTAATAGAATATCAAGGTTATTGCTCAAGGGTTCCAGGGATACATTTACATTGCCCATCAACATAGCCTGGCCTGAAATTTCTTATGAAGGTGCAGACTTTGACACTGCCTGTAAGCAGTTTAAGTTTAGAAATAATTCCTATATTGCACTTCCAATTAAGTTTTTAGGAGCAATAGATAAGAGAGGGTCCAGGGTTTATATCGCTGATAGTTCATCTTTCTATGTTTTAGCCGATTCCATTTTTGCGGTCAAAATATGCAATATTTCTGAAAGTGTAAACACGCTGAGTTTTTATTTTGAAGTTTGGGGTAGGATATTTGAAAAAACTGTAAAGTTTACCTCTGATACAGTAATTTTTTCTGAAACTTTTGAGAACGGGATAGCTAATTGGTCTGGAGATACAGATTATTTCGACGTCAGAGAAGACCCTCTTTCTTCCAATCAATACCTGACTTCAAGGGAAGGTCTCAGCGCATATGCAGTGGATGCTCTTCTCTTCTCACCAGTTTTCGACATAAGGGACGAGCCTATAATAATGAGTTTCGATTTTAGATACATATTTCCTATTTATGGTACAACGGGGGTTCGAGTAAGTGTTCATTGGCTCAGGGGAAATGAGGTTATTAAGCGGGAAATTATTACTTTACTTGCAGCTGGTGGTGCCCTTGAAGAAAAGAGTATAGAGGGGAACTGGAAAAATTATTCTTTCGAACTTTTACCACCCAATGGTTCTGATCATGCAAGGCTGGAAATTCGTTTTACCAAGGAGCGTGATTCTTCAGCAATTTGGTATATGGATAATATCAAGATAACGCAACTTCCTGGAAGATTAGTAAAAAGTCAAATTGCTACACTCGAGGACAGGATATTAAGTTACCAAGTAGTTAAAAAAGGTGGTTCATTAAACTTTGTAGTATTCTCCGAACGCGAAGGGGAAGAACAATTAGAAATTTTCAATTCTATGGGTAGATTGCTGATGAGAAAAAATGTCAATCTTTTTAAAGGTTTGAATGAAATTAATCTTGAACTTAGGGGAAAAACATCTGGGGTTTTGTTTATAAAATTTATGGGACAAACAAAAAAGGTGGTGATTTTAAAATGAGCCTTAAATATCAAAGACCAAGGGGTACCAGGGATATTCTCCCTGATGAGGAAAAATTCAGGGATGGCCTTATTAGAAAGGCCAGGAGAATTCTCGAAAGTTATGGCTACGTGTTTATGATTACGCCTACTTTCGAGTATCTGGAGCTTTTCTCGCGAAGTATAGGAAGTACCACTGATATTGTGGAAAAAGAGATGTTTGTTTTTCAGGATAGGGGTGAGAGAAATCTTGCTCTAAGACCAGAGGGAACGGCTTCGATAATTAGGGCTTTCCTTGAAAACCAGCTACATCCTCCTATAAAGCTTGCATACCTTATGAACATGTTCAGAGCTGAGAGACCTCAAAAGGGTAGATACAGAGAGTTCTGGCAGATAGGTGCTGAGGCATTGGGGATAAAAGACCCTCTTCTTGATGCTGAAATGATCGAAATGGCAGTTAAAGTCTTAAAGGAAATGGGGCTTACCGATTTTCAGCTGCAAATAAATTCCATAGGAACTCCAGAGGAAAGGGAAGTCTATAAGAGAGCTCTTCTCGATTACATTGAGGAAAAGGAATACTTGAAAGAGCTCACCTTATGTGAGACCTGCAACAGAAGAAAATCTACAAACGTTTTAAGAATTCTTGATTGCGAGCTGGACGCTCCTAAGCTTATGGATACACCTATTATTCTTGAGTTTCTCTCAAAGGAATCTTATCAGTATTTCGAACAGGTCCAGTTTTATCTTTCAAGCTGGGGGATAGAATACGTTGTGAATCCCAAACTTGTAAGGGGTCTCGATTATTACACCCACACTGTTTTTGAAATCAAGGTTAAGGAACTGGGGGCACAGGACACCGTTTGTGGTGGAGGAAGATATGATAAGCTCGTTGAAGAGTTAGGAGGCCCTGCAACGCCCGCTATGGGCTTTGCAATTGGTCTAGATAGGGTAACTCTGGCACTGGAGAACAAAATCCCCAAGATTAAAGGTCCTTTCTACTTTGTTGCCACTGTAGGTGAAATGGAAAGGGGTTATGGGGTTAGGCTTCTTAAGAAGTTGAGAGATTGGCATATACCTTCGGATATGTGTTATGAACTTAAGAGCCTTAAAGCTCAGTTAAAGATCGGGGATAGGATAAAGGCTCAAAAAGCTGTTATTGTGGGAGAAGACGAGATAAGGCGCGGTAAAATTAAAGTCAGGGATATGGAAACAGGTGAGGAGATTGAAGTAGAAGAAAAAGAGCTTAAGAACATTTATGAAGAGTACCTCAAGAAGTCTGGAGAAGCTTAAAGAAATACAGGAAGAGTTAAAGAGGCTTTTAATTACTGTCAATACATTACAGAGTTATGAACTTATCGGAGGCTGTGATGTATCTTATAGAGGAAGCGAGGGGAAAGGAGTTATTGTTGTTTTAGATAAAAAGTTTGATGTTTTAGACGTATCAGAGGTGCGAGCCAAAGTTGAATTCCCTTATATTCCTGGCTTTCTCGCATTCAGAGAGGTCCCATTTTTACTTAAAGCCTATGAGAGCCTTAAGATAAAACCCGATGTGCTTCTTGTAGATGGCCAGGGGATTGCCCATCCCAGAGGATTTGGAGTTGCAAGTCATCTTGGAGTTCTTCTAAATAAGCCTACCATTGGGGCAGCTAAAAGCAGGCTTTATGGGAGGTGCGAACTACCACCCCTCAAAAGGGGGGTTTATACATACTTGTTCAATGATGAAAATAAAGTTATCGGGGCTTGCCTTGTTACAAGGGACAGAAGTAAGCCCATTTATGTTTCACAGGGTCATATGGTGGATCTGGAAACCTCAATAAGAATTGTTTTAGAAAGTACAATACACTTCAAAATACCTGAGCCTTTAAGGCTCGCACATAGGTATAGCAAATTAGGATAAAAGGAGGAATTATGCAGAAAATTGCTATAGTAACGGGTGCTTCCAGGGGCATAGGTTACTCCATTGCGTTAGAGCTTGGTAAAATGGGCTATAAACCTGTAATTACCGCAAGAAGTCGGGAAGAGCTTGAAAAAGCAAGAGATGAGCTGGCTTTGAAGGGAGTAGAGGCGGATATTTATACCCTTGACGTTTCTGAGTACAGTGCATGTAAATTGGTTGTGGATCAGGTAATAGAGCAATATGGTCGAATTGATGTCTTAGTAAATAACGCAGGAATCACAAAAGATAAACTTTTCGTGAGGATGAATCCTCAAGATTGGGAAGATGTCATAAAAATAAATCTCCTTGGGATTTTTAATATGACCCATGTTGCATTAAAATCCATGGTTAATGCAAAAAGCGGTGTTATAGTAAACATTTCCTCTGTAGTGGGAATTAGTGGTAACGCAGGGCAGACCAATTATGCCGCATCAAAAGCTGGTGTTATCGCCTTTACAAGATCTCTAGCAAAGGAAGTGGGGGGATGGGGGATCAGGGTGGTTGCCGTAGCCCCTGGATTTATTGAAACTTCTATGACAGATAAGCTACCTGAAAATATCAAGCAGGAATATTTAAAAGAAATAGCATTAAAACGCTTTGGAAAACCCGAGGATGTCGCAAAACTTGTCGGTTTCCTTGTAAGTGACGAGGCATCTTTTATAACAGGACAGGTCTATACCATAGATGGTGGGATGATATAAATTTAAGGTATCGCAATTATTTCAGGTTCTACTGATTTTACTCTAACTTTTTTATCAGAAGCGACTTTTACTTTTATAAACTTGAGCTCTGGAGAAGAGTCCAGAGGCTCATAAAGAACTTTAAAATCTCTGGGACTGAGTTCCAAGTCTTTTTTCTTCAGTACGGTGATTTTTACTGTTTTGTCTTTATATTTAGTTTTTAAATCGAAAGTGAAATAACTTAGTGAGTCAAGAGTGAGTTTCAATGTGACTTTCTTGTGAGCCGTGTCAACCTTGAAGAATTTTTCCGGTAATTCCGTAAGGGATGCTACAATAACAGTATCATTGAGGCTCTTAACTTTCACAGGTTCTGTATACAGCTTTTGTAATTTCTTTATAAGGGTTGCTGGTCCTTTCACGTTCACTGAATCTGGATATACTTGCCAACCTGTTACTTCTATCAATTCACTTGTTGTTTGAATGTCGCCGGGGATTACCGGTATTTTTCTATTTTCAATTTTATCAACTTCTATAACAATTTTTTCTGGCTTTATATTTATAATTTCGTTTTCTCTCAGAGAGAGTGGAATGTCTTCCTGGGTGAACGCAATTAAGTTAGTACCATGGGAAAAATTCTCTACTCTTTTATAGATGACTTTCCTTGAGAAGCGCGATTTTAGGTAGCTTTTCCCGGTGGTTTTCACGGTAACGCTTATCTTTTGTGGAAGTTCGGTCAAAATTACTAAAGTATCCCCTAAATCTTGAGTGATATATTTAACCTCGAAGTTTAACCTGTAAAGGGAAATTTCATCGGTAGCGGCATTAATCCAAATAAAAATCCCTAATATAAGTGCAATTATCTTTAGATGAAGATTTTCTGTTAAGATTTTAATAACTTTCATGTTCCCCTTATCAAGATTTCTTCTAAATACCTTCTCAGGTTTTCAAAAGTAAGTGCTTCGGATAGAATACCTTTGTGGGCAATCCGTATGGTTTTTCTCTCTTCTGAAATTACTATTGCTAAGGCGTCAGTTTGTTCGGTTATTCCAAGAGCGGCTCTGTGACGAGTGCCAAGGGCACCGTCGATAAGGCCAACCTGAGAAAGGGGGAGCACTACCCTCACCCCCACAATTTGGTTACCTCTTACAATAATTGCTCCGTCGTGAAGGGGACTATCGGGGAGAAATATAGAAACAATAAGGGGAGCAGATAGATTTGCTGTTATTTTATAGCCATGCTCTGATATCATATCATCAAGCCTCATGCCTCTTTCGACTACTATAATAGCTCCTAATCCACGCTGGAGAATGAGTTTTACCGTCCTTTCAAGTTCCTGGATTTCAGGGAGTCCAACTTTTCTTTTTTCCCCGATAAAGGGACCTGTCCCTATCACTGCGAGTCCTTTCCGAATTTCGGGTTGGAAAATTACAATAAGCGCCAGTAAACCATATCTTGTAAATGCAGAAAGGAGCCACATCAGGCCCCTCAGGTTAAAGAAGGTGGAGATCACTGAAAGAAAAAGGACTGTAAGTAACCCCACAATTATGTAGATTGTTCGTGTGCCTTTGAAAAGTTTGAGTATGTAATAGATGATTGTGGTGGTTATGATAATATCTAAAATATCTCGTACCGAGATTCTTAAGAAAGGCATAACATCATTTTAAAGGAGACTTCGTGGACATTTTATGAAAAAAGAATCCCCTTGTTCGCTTGAAAAAATATTTGAATTAAATCATAATTTTTTAATGAGGTTTCGTTACTTCTTTTTTGTCTTGCTTTTCACTTCATGTGCATCTCAAAAAAATAAGCCTCCAGAAGTTAAGCTAATTTCTGCTCCAGATACAGTGATTGCAAAGGCTTCTTTTGAAATTGATGTAAAAGTTTTAGATCCAGAAGGTGACTTTGTGAAACTTAGAATTGATTTTTTGACAGGCAACATCTGGGAGTCTTCAGGTTATGCACGATCTGGAGCAGTCTTCAGGGTAGCACATGTTTATTTAGCACCTGGTAGTTACAGTATATTTGGTCAGGGAGAGGACATTAATGGTAATGCTTCAGAGTGGAAATTCCTTAAGACCATACAGGTGAGATAAAACATGCTTGAGGACAAAACCTTTCTTGATATCCTTGGAATAATTAGACAAAAGAGTACATGTTCATTCTTTAAGACAGGTGCTTTAGTTGTCAAGGAAAATAGAATTGTATCCATGGGTTACAATGGCACTCCCTCTGGTTTTCCGCAGTGTAATGAATTGCAAGAAGTACTTGAATATGTAAGAGATCAAAGAGAATCACTATCAATAAAGTTTGGGAGCAATGCCCGCGAAATAATTCCCATTCTTAAAGACAAATTTAGTTACTTTAAAAGATATTCATCAGATTTTCTGAAATTCTTTGAAGAAAAACTGATCGAATCTCTGGAGGGGATCCTCAATTTACAAGATGAACCAGATCTTTATAAGGTTAATTTTTTACACTCCAGGTACGAGATACATGCTGAGCAGAACGCTCTTGCTTTTTCACTTAAGGCCGGGACTAATATAGCGGGCTCTACTTTATATACCTCTCTTTTGCCATGTATGGAATGTGCAAAGTTGATAGTTGCAGCAGGAATAAAGAGGGTTGTTTATGTGGACGAATACGAAGATAAAAGATTCAGGGAAAGTTCAGTGAAATTTTTAAAAATAAATGGGGTATTAGTGGAAAAAGGGGGGTAGTATGCATAAAAAAATAAAATCTCCCATAGTAATAATCATCATGGCTATTATATTGACGAGCTATGGCTGTCAAAAGGCGGTGTATGAAAATTTACCGGAGGAAAATAGTGAACCTGTGCAATATGGCTACATTTACAAAGGTGATGGGGTATATGTGGAAGTTCCTGAGAAAGCGGCAATAGGTGAAGAAAAAGTGTCAGTGTGCGTTAGCTCTGAGCCTCTTAAGGTTGAGAAAGCGATTAATGCTGTTCACCTCTCCAAAGTTTATTCCCTTTCTATACCCGTTCGATGGATACCCGAATTTAAGAAGAATGAAGAGATCAGGTTCGGGATAAACATAAAGAATTTTGAAGAGGGTTATGATTTCTTCCTGGTAGTAGTTAATGATAAATTCGAGTTACCTTTCATAGCCAGGGCTGTTAAGGGAGAGGATGGATTCGTTTATGCTAAACTGATGCCATCCTTCATTAGCAAAGTTTTTGATTTAAGCGAGAGCGAGTACGTGAAAATCAGTTTTCAATTAGTCAGAAACCCTGACTTCGAGTCTAAGGCATTTACAAGTAAGTTTTATTTGTTGAAATACAATAACGGAGTATACACCCTGTCTGAAAACGTCGTTTCGCCACCTCCAGGGCAAATACCTGTAATTATTATTCATGGCTGGCAGATCCCTATATGGAGTAGTGACCTTTATTCTTATGCAAGGGGTGTTTCTGAGGAGATTGTGAAATATCTTACAAATATGGGACTTGAAAGTAAATACGAATTTTATGCGTATGCCTACGATCCTGATTATGATATTTACAATTATTCTGCATACAGCCTGGCGCAGTATATTAATCGGTATTTTGCAAATAGCGACACTCTGATTTTGATTGCCCATTCCATGGGTGGAATCGTTGCAAGGGTTTATGCTAAGTACTATAAACCTTCGAATAAAGTAATTAAGAGAATAGTAACCCTTGGAACACCCCATCATGGTACCCCGTTTGCAAATTTGATTTTTGGCGGGTACGTTGTACCTTTTGTTGTCCCGATCAATCCATGGCTTAGATGGGATAATCTTTACTGGACCTGGGCTATGTATCTGCATTTTTATCTTTTTAACGGTAATCCATATCTCGATGCCTTAAATTATAATTATCCAAACTGGTCAAGAGTCTATAATTTTGTCGGTTACTCTATTTCTTCTTCCCACCCTCTCTACTATGTGACGGGGTCGGGACTCCTTTCTTTCATGGGTTTTGGAGACAATGACGGCCTTGTAAATGTAGAATCTGCTAATGCCAGTGGATATTCCACTAATAGATATTATTTCTACGATACTGATCATTCCGAGCTTACTTATAAATCCAACGCTCTTGGAGTGTTATACAATTTGTTAAGGTGATTAAATTTTAACGTAAAATTTACCTGGCAATTCCTTTGCCAGGTTTTTAAGTTCGAGTTCGAAGAGAACCGATAGTAGTTCGTGGGGTGGAAGTTTTGTAGTTTCTAGAATTTTGTCAAAGTGTAAGGGTTCACAAGAAAGGGTTTCTAAGACCATTTTTTCGGTAGCCGATGTTGGTGTTATGCTAGTTGAAAACCTGTCTTTTTCCTTAATTCCAAGGTCCTCCAAAATATCAGCTATTTCTGTTAAGATCCTCGCCCCCTGGCTAATTAGCCTGTTTGTACCGGTGGATAGGGGGGAAGTAATAGGGCCAGGGACGGCGTAAACTTCCCTTCCTAATTCCGCACCCCACCTTGCTGTTATAAGTGCTCCGCTTCTTTCGCCTGCTTCAATTACTACTATTGCTTCAGAAAGTCCCGCGATAATACGATTCCTTTTCGGGAAATTATCTCTTAAAGGTTTTGTATCCAGAGGAAACTCTGTGATTAGAGTTCCTTGTTTTTCTATCTCGCTGAATAACATTTTATTTTCAAAGGGATAGATATGGTTAAATCCACTACCCAATACAGCAATAGTTGTACCGCCTTCTTCTATTGCAGTCTTATGAGCTACAGTGTCAATTCCTCTCGCACCACCCGAAACGATGGTAAAACCGTTTTTTGTGAGCTCTTTTATGAGCTTTTTAGTTACCTCTATTCCATACCAGGTGGGCCTACGGGAACCAACAACACCAATGAATCTTGCATAGCTTTTTAGATTTTGTCCTTTTAAAAATAAAACAGGTGGGTAGATCTCTGAGTCTAAGAATTGTACAGGGTATTCAGCACAAGTGAAATCTATTGCTCTAATGCCGCGTTTTTCCAGGTAATTTTGAAGGTGCTTGAGCTCAGGCTCTTGGATATTTGTAATTTCTTCTACAATTTTACCATTAACGTAATTTTTTAAGGTTTCCGGACTGCTTTGAAATACTTTATTGGCAGAACCCAAAGCATTTACAAGCTTTGTGTAAGATTTTTGACCAATACCCCTTATTGACCAGAGTTTTGCTATATGGGCATCCATGTTTTTGTTATTCTGTTAGGAAGTCGAGTTCTTTGAGAATACTTCGGAAAGTATTAATTTTGCTAATAATAGAGGGTTTAATGGCTTCAATATTTGGAGAGTTCCAATCTTCCGTAATTCTGTTGAAAATAAGAGTATTAACTCCGTTGGCTAAAGCGAGTTCCCTGATTTCATCTTGTTCGATTTCTAAACCCCGCTTTGCACTTAATAATAATTCACAAAGCCTTTTCTGTAGATTAATAAAGTTACTATTACTATGAATTCGAAGTAAATAAGATTCAGCTAAGTTAAGCTCACCGGATCTTATTAGTAGAGTGGTTACGTGAATCAAAAGCTGATTAAGGTTATAAAGGTTTCCATTAAGTTTCAATTTTCTTAATTCTTCGTTAAATATGTGAAGTGCCTGATTAATACAGCCCTTTTTAAGAAAGAAAAGTGCAAAGAACCTATAATACTGAGATTCAGTGCCGGGTGTTCTCATATCCTCTTCCAGGAAAACTCTGAAAAATTTTTCGACAGAATCTGGAGGAAGGGTTGCCATGTAGAAACTCAAGATTTGGTTGAGGATTTTACTCTTTAGATGCGGATTTTTAATCTCATTAACTTGCCAGAGAACCTTTTCGAGAAGGTAAAAGGCCTTATGGAACTCAAAGCTCTGAAAGAGTGTAAAACATAGTTTTAATTCAACAGGAATAGATTCCATTGGGTCGTTTGCGAATTTTAAACTTTTTTCATAACTTACAATGGCATGCTGAATTTTTCCCTGGTACAAGGAAATATCACCCAGAAGTTCAAAAAAAATTCTTTTTACTTCATTATTTGTGTTTTTCTTGCATATTGAGTTAATTTTGTTTAAAAGTTTAGCTTTTATGGTTTCTGTTAATAAACTGGCTCTAGCCTCGAGGATTAGTGCCTTGCATTGGGAGATGTTTATCGCAGGGACATTGGTTTTTAAGGTCCTCATTGCGGATAAGGGTTTTCCAAGCTCAATAAGGAGCATAGCCTTTTTTAGGTGATAATCTCCATTAAGCACTTCCTTTGAGCCTGAGCATTTTTCTATTTCTTGAAAAGTGACAAAAGCCTCTTTTAATTGATATTTTTTTAGCAGAATATCAGCTTTGAGTTTAAGTAAATCATTCTTTTTCTTCGAACCTTTGCACAATATCATACCCCTTTCCAGGTGCTCTAATGCTCTGTCGTAATTCTTCATGTTAATGTCTTCTTCAATAGCATCGAGATAAAATTTTAACGCAAGTTTGTGATCACCTGCAAGTTCTAAATGCCTTGCAATATGCCATGAAGGAATTTTCACACCACTCATTTTTTTCTTCGTTAGTATATTTGCAAGTTTTTTGTGAACGGAATGTATTTTATTTTTCTCAAAGTTTCCGTCCAGTATTTCATTTATTGCCGGGTGTTTAGTCAGAATTTTATTGTTATCACATAAAATAAGTTTCTTTCGTTCGGGAGCCATTATGGTATTATTAAATACTTTTGCCTTTATTTCACCGATAGCAGTGAATAAATCCTTTAGTTCAAGTTCATGCCCCGAGGTTATAAGAGTGTAGAAGATCAGTTTTTCACTTTCATTCAATTTTTCATGGTAATCTCTTCTTGACATAGGGTAAATTTCATCCAGCAACTTCACATTTTCTCTATTAAGGTGCCAGCCAGAGTGTGGGTTCCATTCAAAAACGTTATTTTTAACACCAAAATCGAGAAAGGCGAGAAACAATTCATATTTTCCTATAGAGTGGTATATTAGGAATTCTAGTACCTCTTTTTTAATTAAAGGCGTTAAGAAGTAAGATTCTAGGAGTCTTTGGGCGGTAGAGATGCTTAGTTTGTTCAGTTGAATTTCAGGGGAATCTCTATCAGTTATAAGTTGAACAATCTTTAGCTTTCCATTATTTGGAAATTTAAGAAACCATTTCCCATTTGTACTATAAAGTTTAACATTGGTTTTCAGAGAAGCTTTAATGAAGTTAAGGGGAAAATATTTACTTTCTGGATCTAAATCTATAATAACCTTATCGTGCTGTAAAATTCTATCTATAAGTCCTGAGTTTTTAATCTCCTCAGGAGTTGTTAAGTACCTATTCCCGGTGTTCAATTTGTAGAAGAGAGAGATTAAAGGCATGTGAGGGTCTGACGGAAGTTTCGAGATTTTTATTTTTACTTCTTTTAATTGGATTGAGAGCCCAAAGAACTTCTCCTTAAAGTTTCTGATAAGATTTTTTATGGAAATTGAGTCCGGGGAAAAAACAAAAAGACCGTTGTCGTGAAATGAAAAAACTTTTAATTTATCAGGTAGGGATTTTAGATAGATCTGGAGTTGATCTTCAAAAACAACAAAATAAGGGGACTCGACATAATGTAAGTAGAAAGATTTATACAATGCAAGGAATTCAGTAAGAGTTTGAAAGAAGTCAAAAAAGTTAAAATCAGAATAGAAAAAAACCATATTAGCATTTTAAGAATAATGTATTTTTAAAAATTTTCCAAACCATTGGATGTGAAATTTCGACAAAATTGTTTAAACTCGACAAAATTGTCGAAGTATTTTGTACAAATTTAATGAATTTTACGCAAAAAACTTTTGGCATGTTTTTTGCAGTATTAATATCAAACCTTTGGAGGATAAAATGAAAAACAAGATAAAAGAAAAATCTCAAAAAGGAGGTAAAAAGATGAGGTACATAACAATAATAGCAATGAGTGTGTTGATAGGTGTTGGGGCTATAAATGCCCAGGTGGTGAGTGATACTACACAGAGACCTCTCAGGCTTCGAATTCACGCCGACTCTGGCGCGGTTGTAAGAGATACTTTAAGGCTGCGTGTGCATGAGCGTACCATGAACCAGGGGGACACCATGCAAATCAGGGTCGAAAACCAGATTCAAAATAGAAATAATGCTCAGGAAATGACAGTGCAGCATGAGGTTGTGAAGGGTGAAGGTACAAAAACTAACATTTTTAAGAGAATTTTCACAAAAAGGAAAACTGTGACCGTTCAGAAAGAGGCAGGTTCTATGGAAAGAAATCAAAATCAGGTTAGAGACACGGCAAGGCTTAGAATACGCGACGAGAATGGGGATGGTATTCCTGATTCTCTGCAGATTAGAGAAAGAGAAAGGCTCAGAGTAAGGGATGGAAGCTGCCAGGAAAATAGGGGCGTTCCTTCGTCAGGGAGTGGTCCTAATCCCATGAATTCTCCAGCACAAAGAGGTAGAAGAGGCAGATAAAAAGATGGAGCCGGAGCTTCTTCAAATGGTTGGAGAAGCTCCGGCTTTGTTTTATAATAAAAGGAGGATTTATGGGGATTTTAACCTTATTTTTCTTCAATCTTTTTATTGTAGATGCGGCATATTCTTTTACTTCTAACTTTTACCTGGACTCTACACAGATACCGGAGAATATATACAATTTTGGTCTTGAATATAGAGATTTTTCCATGGAAGGCGACTTTTACTACTTTCTTGATATTGCTGGATCATATTACAGATATGAAACCAATAACAGCGTGGTGAAGCCTTCATTAGGTTTTGCGAAATACAGGAATCTTTCAAAACCTGGCGATTACAGTGAATTTGGCCTATCTCTTTCCTACAGTTTTTCGCAGGAATACCCGTTTTTGTATGTAGGTCCATATATTGGTCGAAAAGTTTATATTAGAGATGCAGTTTTATTGAAAGATCATCTGCATTTTAACTATATATGGGATGGTGATAATTTTTACCTCGAGGTGTTACCAGGAGCACTTTTGACCTTTGAGCTATCCGGATTCACCTTTGTTCTGGGTGAAGAAGTTGGTTTAAGAGGTTTATTTATGAGAGATATGCAGAGTAGTAGTCCTGCACTCGGCCACTTAGGCAATAGTGGAGCTGGTAATAATTTTTATCTTTGGAATTTTTATTTTCTCTCGAATTCTCGAACTACATTAAGAATTGCCAGAAATATCGTAGATGGTGTGGGAGTGTTCTATGAAATTGCCTATAACTTAAAGGGGCCTGGAGACCTGGTCAATGAATCATTAATTGCTGAAGTGAACAACCCTTTAAATAGTGAAGATTTCAGTTACAACGGTTTATCTCATATTATAGGACTTAATATGCTAATTTCTAAGCTATTCCTTTCATTAAATTATAGATTAGAGAGTAGAAAATATCGCTCTATTGACACGTCCTATGTGGAAATATTTAGGAATGACAAAAACTCAAAGGTTACACTACAGGGGAGACTGCCCATTATTAGTAGCGGCACGGAGTTGGGCCTTACTGGAAGTTTCTCCTGGACAAGAAATTCTTCAACCTTCGAAAAATTTACATATAGCGAAAAATTTTATAGCTTTGGTCTATACTTTAATTTTTGAGGAGGTGACTTAAATGTTAATTTTATATGCTTTGATAATGGTCCTGCCCAGGTATTATTACTCTCTAAAAGATACCATTAGTTTGAAAGGAGTGGTAGAGGAAGTTGTTGTTGATAGTGTTGAAAACTCTAAAACGAAACACGTGGCGTTAAGAATGACCCTACTTGATTCTAGAGGTGAAAAGGTTATAGTACTTGGTCCGCCATGGTTTTTTGAGGAATTACCTAAGGTCGGGGATACTTGCGAGGTAATGGGATCTGTTTTCAGAAGCGAAAGATTGGAAATTATCGTGGCGAGAAGTATTTATAACTTCAGGTTAAAAAAAGGAGTTGCAATCAGAAGCCAGAATGGCTTTCCTTTATGGACTAAACAAGAAGGGATGATGTACAGAGAGAGGATGCGCGAAAAAGGGGAGTGGAGAAGAGGAAAGTCTATAAGATGAACACGAGAAAGTTGGTTTTAATGTATTCGGGGCTTCTACTTTGTACTCTGGTACTTTTATGGGGTTATTATTCTTATGAGAAAAGAATTATTTTGGAAGTTGCAGTTGAAAATGCGAGGCTTCGCTCACATTTTGTTTATGAGGCGATTGATAAAATAGCTGATGACGAAAACAGATTGATGGAAAAGGTTTACTCCTTGGTAAATTCAACGGATCTTGATTACATTGCGATAATAAAGGACGGAACTTTTCTCGCGTGGGAATCAAAATATGAAGGCTTTTTGCCGATATATACCCCTGAGAATCTAAAAGAAAATACTTACAGGATCATTAATTCCCCCTTTTATCCTATTGTTGAGTACACGCTAAAGGTTGGAAAGTACTGGATACTTTGTGGATTTTCCAGCTTTTATCTGAATGAGCTTTTAAAAAATACTTTTTGGGGAATGGTTGCTCTCCTCGTTGTAGAGCTGATTGTGTTTGGTCTGACTTTATTCTCTTTCTATATTGTCGAAAAAAGATTAAGGAGTGCTGAGATTCAAATCTCAAAAGAAAAGGAAGAAGCGAAATTTTTTCGCGAGTTAGCGGCTCTTTCCTCTCAGGTGGCACATGAAATAAAAAATCCTTTGAACACTATGAGTATAGCTATACAGCTTATGGAAAAAGAGGATGTAATTTCAGAATATCTTGAAAGTCTGAAGGATGGGGTTAAAAGAATTCTGGAGGCCGTACAAAAATTCAGCGAAATTGGGAACCCCATCGCAGTAAAAAAAGAGGAAGTTGAAATTGAAACTCTTTTATTAGAAATAATCAATGATTATCAAGAGGAAATCAAGAAATTAGGCGTACTTATAAAAAAGGAGGTCACGCAAAAAAAGGTTATTAGTGACAGAACATTGTTAAAACACGCCATCGCAAATATAATTAAAAACAGTCTCGATGCTCTGTCTCAAAAAAGTGAAAACAAAGTTATTGAAATTAGGACTTTCAAAGAAGGTGATTTTGTAGTGTTTGAAATTTTTGATAACGGACCTGGTATGTCACCAGAAGTTCTTTCAAGGGCTTTTGATAACTTTTTCACTACAAAAGGTACTGGTATGGGACTTGGACTTGGGCTAGTAAAACGGATATGTAAGGCACTGGGTGGTGATGTAGTAATTAGTAGTAAGGAAGGCGAAGGTACCAGGGTTTTGATTAAAATAAGAGATGCGTAAGCAAAGCTATAATCTACTTGTGGTCGAAGATGATAAATCAGCGCAGAGTTTGCTTGTTAATTATTTTAAAACCGAGGGTTTCAACGCTTTAGGTGTAGAGTCTTGTAAGGAAGCACTGCATTTCATTGAAAACTTTCCCGTGGATTTGGTATTGTTGGATATAAGACTTCCTGACGGCAATGGGAAAGACCTTCTGAGAGTGGTAAAAGAGCACAATCCATTAATTGCTGTTATAATGGTTTCTGCTTTGTCTGATGTGGAAACTGTTGTTGAAACCCTTAAGAACGGGGCTGAGGATTACGTTGTAAAGCCCATAAACCTCGAAGTATTGCTCGATAAAGTAAAAGCGGCTCTCCAGAAATATGAACAGGAAATTGAATTTAAGGCTGTTGAAGAGATTGAAAACTTTGAGATTACGGGTTTTTTATATAAATCTCCAAAAACAAAAGAAGTACTCGTGAAAGCTTTGAAAGCTTCTAAATCCAATGCACCATGTCTATTACTCGGTGAAACCGGTACCGGTAAGACCCTTATAGCGAGAAGTATACACAGGCTCTCCAGAAGGAGTAACGGGCCTTTCATAGATGTCCATCTACAGGCGATACCCGAGACTCTTCTTGAAGCTGAACTTTTTGGATATAAAAAAGGCGCGTTTACAGGTGCAGAGGGAGATTATGACGGGCTTATAATGAGGGCTAATGGGGGTACTCTATTTCTTGATGAGATTGGGGAATTAAAAAAGGATCTACAGGTTAAACTTCTCAAAGTACTTGAAGAAAAAAGGGTTAGACCCATTGGGGATACCCGTGAAAAGCCTGTAGATTTCAGACTGATTACTGCAACCAATAAAAATCTATTGTCACTAATAAAAGATGGATTTTTCAGAGAAGACCTTTATTACAGGATAAACATAATCGAAATCTATATTCCCCCACTCAGGGAAAGGAAAGAAGACATACCTGTCCTTGTAGACTATTTTTTAAAAAGATACGGAGAGATGGAAGGAAAAAGAATAGAAGGAATTTCCAGAGAGGCCATGAATATTCTTATGAGGTACCCTTTCCCCGGCAATGTAAGAGAACTGAGCAATATCATAGAACGGGCGTGTGTTATGACTTCTAATAATATTATTGACGTTACTGATCTTCCAGAATCAGTCAGGGATTATTTCAGTAAGGATGTTCCTCCTCTGAGCCTTAATTCTTTAGGTGAAAATTTGTTTGATATGGTAAAAGAATTTGAGAGGAGGATTATAATTAATGCACTTCAGGAGGAAAATTTTGTTAAATCCCGTGCTGCGCGAAGGCTCGGGATTTCGGAGCGTGTTTTAAGATATAAAATGAAGGTTCTTGGGATTGATGATGGAAAGATGCATAGTAAAGGGGAGTGAACTGCAATATCTTAACCATCCCTGGGTATACAAGGGTAATATTATTGATTCTAAAGCCGAAAAAGGCGCCTGTGTAGAGGTTTATTCCCGCAAAGGGAGTTTCCTGGGAAGTGCCATTTACAATCCAGATTCTTCTATAGTCTTAAGATTTTATTCGAGGCAGAAAGAAGAATTGGATTATTTCGCTATAAAGGAGAGGCTTATAAGGGCTGATGAGAAAAGGAAAAAATATTTTAGGTTGCCTTATTATAGGCTGGCATATAGTGAAAGTGATCATTTACCGGGCTTAGTAGTGGATAGATACGGCGACGGGGTTGTTTTTCAAATCAATTCCTTCGGTATGGATAAGCGGAGGGAAGAGATAATAAAAGCCATATATGATGCTTTTTCGCCGAAATTTATAATCGAGAAAAGCAGTGGTTTTGCCAGAAAACAAGAAAACCTTCCCGAGAGGGAAGAAGTGATTTTAAATGAAAACAATGTTAATCTAAGTAGGATTATGGTGGAGGAAGGCGGTTTTAAGTTTTACGTTGATCTCATCTCAGGCCAAAAGACAGGGTATTTTTATGATCAGAGAAGGAATAGAGAATTATTAAGGTCTCTTTCGGGAAAAGGAATAGTGCTTGATGCTTTTTCTTACGTAGGAACTTTTGCCATAATGCTTGCTGAGAAGGCAGACAAAGTTTACGCGGTGGATATTTCTGAGGAATCTCTGGAACTTTTGAGGGAAAATGTGAAATTAAACAACCTCCCTGAAAAAAAATTTGTTATCGAAGTAAAGGATGCTTTTGATTTCTTAAAGGAGCTTGCTGATTTGAGAATAAAGTTCGATATTATCATTCTTGACCCCCCTTCTATGGTGAGGAGGGCCAGGGACATTGAGAGCGCTATGAAGGCATATATTGAACTTTTAGCGGATTCTATAAATATATTAAATAAAAGCGGTCTTATTGCACTTTTTTCCTGTAGCAACCACATAAAATGGAATCATATGTTTGAAATCGTGGCGAAAGGCACGTGTTTAAAAAGCAGATCTTTTAGAATATTAGAGTATCTACATCAGGATTTCAGGGATCATGTTGTCCCTTCAGGATTTCTTGAAGCAGAGTATTTGAGGGGTTTTGTTATAAAGGAGGAATGATAATGAGTCGGTATATTTATATGTTTCCCGGACAGGGGTCTCAGTATGTGGGTATGTTTAAGGACATTTATGATAGTTTTGATAAAGCCAAGATTTTTCTCAGGGAAGTCGAAGATTTTCTTGGTTTTCCACTGGGGTACACCATGTTTAATGGGCCTGAGGAAACCCTGGCAAGAACATTATACACCCAGCCTGCAATTTTCCTTCACAGTGCAACTCTTGTAATGCTTCTCAAGGAGAGAGGAATTGAACCCTACGTGGTCATGGGACACAGTCTTGGCGAGGTTACTGCCCTTTTTGCTGCAGGTGTTCTAGAATTTCACGATGCTGTCCGCGTTGTTGCCAAGAGAGCCGAGTTGATGGATAAGGTATATGAGGCTGGTGCTATGAGTGCTGTTATAGGTCTTCCAATAGACAAGATTAAAGAGGTACTTTCAGAATTTGCTGGAAGAGTTGTTATTGCAAATATTAATTCACCTTCACAGGTGGTGATCTCAGGTTATCTGCAGGATGTTGAGAAGGCAGAGGGGGAACTTTCAAAAGCCGGTGCTAAAAGGGTTATTAGACTAAAAGTTTCCAACGCATTTCATTCGCCACTAATGGAGGAGGCCGCAAAAGAATTTGCGGAGTTTTTGAGAGATGTCAGGTTTAATGTGGCCAAGGTTCCAGTTATTCCCAACCTCGAGCCTGCCCTTGAATCAAATCCCCAAATATTAAAAGATTTGATTGTTAAGCAAATTACTGGCACGGTGAGATGGGTAGATTGTTTGAAGGTTGCAGGAAGAATTCCTGAGGGCACCTTTGTAGAAATAGGTCCAAAAAGGGTTTTGGGTAGGCTTCTAAAAGAAACTCTAGGAGAAAAGCCTTACGCTGGAATTGATACTCTGGAGGAACTAAAAGCTTTCATTGGCAAATAAATTTTATCCAAAAAACTTTTGACTTTCCTTGAAAAGAGTTTAAATTTCAGTTATACTTTACTACTTAAAAATAAAATGGAGGTGATAATATGTCTGGACATTCCAAATGGGCTCAAATTAAGCATAAAAAGGCAAAGGTAGATGCTCAGCGTGGTAGGCTCTTTACAAAGTTAATTAGAGAAATTACCGTTGCTGCAAGAATGGGAGGGGGTGATCCTGAACTCAATCCCAGGCTAAGGCTTGCCATAGATAAGGCAAAAGAAAATAATATGCCCTGGGATAATATTGAAAAGGCTATAAAAAGAGGAACTGGTGAGCTGGAAGGTGTGGAGTACGTTGAAACGATATTTGAAGGTTTTGGTCCAGAGGGTGTAGCGTTTTTAATTAAGGTGTTAACTGACAATAAGAATAGGACCACTGGTGAAATCAGACATATTTTTACTAAGCACGGTGGCCATCTTGGGGCTCCTGGTAGTGTTGCATGGCAGTTTGAAGAAAAAGGGGTAATTTATATTGATAAAGATAAAGCAAATGAGGATATGGTACTTGAGGTCGCTTTGGATGCGGGTGCTGAAGATGTAAAAGACGAAGGAGACTCCTTCTGTGTATATTGTTCTCCCAAGGATTTTGAAGCTGTTAAAAAAGCTTTCCAGGAGAGGGGTATTGAGATTTCAGAAGCAGATATTACAATGTTACCTCAAAATCCCGTCAGGATAGAGGATGAGAAAGTAGCAGAAAAGATTTTAAAACTTATGGATTCACTTGAAGAGAATGACGATGTTCAGAAGGTGTTTGCGAATTTTGATATTCCAGATACTGTTTTGCAGGCAATAGCCTCGAGATCCTAATTTAATGATTATTTTAGGAGTCGATCCTGGGTTAAGGGCAAGTGGTATTGTAATTATAGACAATTTGGGCCATATTAAATACACGGATACCATCTATTCACCTCCAGGTCCTTTGAGCGAAAGGTTAAACTATATTTACTCTGAGCTCTCTAACGTGCTGAGGACATACCATCCTGACATAGGTGTAATGGAGAGTACTATATATCATAGAAATGTTAAAACCGCATTAACTCTTGGGGCAGTTCGCGGCGTAATTATTTTGGCTATGACTCAGAATGGAGTTCCTGTCAGGGAAATATCTCCCACCAAGGTTAAACTGAGTCTAACAGGGCAGGGTAGAGCAAAAAAGAAGCAAGTAGCTTATATGGTTAAAAGTTTATTAAATGCTAAAGACGAGTTTACAGAACATGAGTACGACGCCTTGGGTGTATGCCTTGTATACTTGAAGGAATTGAAAAATGCTATACGCACTAGAAGGTAAGGTAACAGAAAAAAGAGGGTTTCACGTCATTTTAGATGTAAATGGCGTTTTTTACGATCTAATTTTGATCCCTGCCTTTGCGGAAGAGGTTCAAGTTGGTGAAATTAGAAAATTTTTTGTTTGTGTTATTAAAGGCGAGGAAGAGGATTATATTTATGGATTCGGGAATTACGAAGAGAGGGAGGTTTTCAAACGTTTAATAAAACTGCAAGGGATTGGTGCAGCTCTGGTGTATCGTATTATGTCTGCACTTTCTATAGATGAGCTTTTAAGTTGCTTGAGCAATGGGGATATTAAGAGACTTTCTGAGATAAAGGGAGTTGGTCAAAAAAGAGCTGAGAGGATTATCTTTGAATCCCAGGGACTTGTAAAGTCCATAAAAGAAAAAGTTGAGGATATGTCTATTAAATCCAAGGCCGTGACGGGACTTGTGTCGTTAGGATTAAAGGAGCAGGAGGCTTCATCCCTCGTTGAAAAGGCTATAAGAAAGCTTGGTAAATCGGCTACTGTTGAGGAAATTATCCGCGAAGTCCTGGGAGGTAGTGGTGAGAATAACTGACCCTAAGAGTTTTGACGAAGACAGGGAGCTGGAAAAAACCTTAAGGCCGCAAACCCTCGATGATTTTATAGGACAAGATAAGATTAAAGAGAATCTTAAAGTATTTGTGGAGGCCGCTCTCAGGCGTGGTGAAAGTCTTGATCACGTGCTTTTTTTAGGACCCCCGGGCCTTGGTAAAACTACTTTAGCCTACATCCTTGCTAATGAGCTCGGCGTCAATATTAAAACTACTTCTGGTCCTATCTTGGAGCGACCTATTGACCTCGTGGGTATCTTAACTTCTTTGAATGAGCGTGACGTTCTCTTTATTGACGAGATCCATCGATTACCCAGGAATGTGGAAGAGTATCTGTATTCGGCTATGGAAGATTATAAAATTGACATTGTAATAGACAAAGGTCCGAGGGCTGAATCAATTAAGCTTGACATTCCCAGATTTACTCTGGTAGGTGCTACTACGCGTGTAGGTCTTTTGACATCTCCTCTAATATCGAGGTTTGGGATGTCCTTTAGACTTGACTACTATACAGTGGAAGACCTCTTTAAAATAGTGTTGAGGTCAGCGAAGATTTTAAGCGTTGTAGTTGAAGAAGAGGGTGCCATGGAAATTGCACGTAGGTCAAGAGGGACTCCCAGAGTTGCCAATAGGCTTTTAAGAAGGGTTAGAGATTATGCTGAAGTCAGGTCAAATGGTGTAATCGGTCGCGAAATCGCCACATATGCATTAAATAACCTTGATGTAGATGAAAAGGGCCTCGATGAGATGGACAAAAGAATTTTGAAAACCATTATTGAAAAATTCAACGGCGGCCCGGTGGGAATAAAGACCCTTTCCCACGCTGTTTCAGAAGATCCGGGTACCATTGAAGAGGTTTATGAACCATTTCTTTTGAGAGAAGGTTTTATTAAAAGGACTTCCAGGGGAAGAATTACCACTCCCCTAGCATATAAACATTTGGGTTACGACATTAAACATTTTCAGATCAAATTCTTCGAAAACGAGGAGGTTTAAGAATGAAAATAAGGTTCAGAGATAAAGATGCTTTAATTATTGTTGATGTTCAGAAAGACTTTTGTCCAGGTGGTGCCCTGGCTGTGCCCAGCGGCGATGAGGTGGTTCCAATTTTGAACACTTATATTGAAATATTTGAAAAACACGACGCCATGATAATTGCTACCAGGGATTGGCATCCTGATAACCATACATCCTTTATAGATTACGGAGGAATATGGCCGCCACATTGTGTACAAAATACCGAGGGTGCAGATTTTCATTCTGACCTTAAATTACCCCCGGACGTTATAATCATATCAAAGGCCGATACCCCTGAAAAAGAGGCCTATTCTGGATTTGATGGTACTAATCTTGAGAAAATTTTAAAGTCCAGAGGAATCCAGCGGTTGTTTATAGGTGGACTGGCAACGGACTACTGCGTCAGGGCCACCGTGCTCGATGCCATAAGGCAAGGTTTCTTTACTTTTTTGCTTCTTGATGCTGTGAAAGGGGTTAATATAAATCCTGAAGACTCTGAAAGAGCAATTATTGACATGCTGGAAAAGGGTGCTGTTGGATTGACTTTCCAGGACCTTAAATAGGTTATACTTCTTTCAATGAATTTCCGATCCTGTGTAGTATTAATGAGTGGAGGGGTAGATTCTTCTGTTGCTGCATATGCCCTAAAGGAGAAGGGATTCCGGGTTCATGGTATTTCCTTGAAGCTTTTCGAGGGTGAAAGGCATGAAGCTCACCTGGGGGACGCAAAACGGGTAGCAGAGATTTTGAATATTTCCCACGAAATTGTTGATGTCTCAGATTACTTTAGAAGAAGTATTATTAACTATTTTCTGGAAGAATATAGGAGGGGGAGAACACCAAATCCTTGCACACTTTGCAATAAGGTTGTTAAGGTAAAAATTGGGTTCGAGATTTTAGAAAAAATCGGGTTTGACTATATCGCAACCGGTCATTACGCTAGAGTTATTAAAGATGATAAAGGGGTTCATCTTAAGAGAGCTTTATGGGCTGAAAAGTCACAGGAATATTATCTCGCTCTTTTGGATAAAGAATCTTTAAAAAGGGTTTTATTCCCTCTGGGAGAGCTATCTAAAGAGATGGTTCGGAATATTGCAGCAAAACTGAAATTGCCCGTTGCTGAAAAACCTGAAAGTCAAGAGATATGTTTCATTGATTATGATTACAGAGATTTCCTGAAAATACGGGGTTTTGAAAACCTTCCAGGGTTAATTAAAGATGAAAAGGGAAATGTACTCGGCACCCACGATGGGTATTACTTTTATACCATTGGTCAAAGAAGGGGGCTTGGTGTTGCAAAAGGGCAAAGGTTATATGTGAAAAAAATAATTCCAGAGAATAACACAGTAATTTTGGGTGACAGGGAAAGCCTTATGGGTTTAAGGTTCACAGTAGTGGATTACAATTTTATAGAGCATGTAGGTGTTGAATTCTCATCAACGGTTCGAGTAAGATACAGAGGTGATGAGGTTCCATGTAAAGTTTATAACAAAGGCGATGTCCTGGAAGTATACCTTGAAAAACCCCTGTTTGCCATAACTCCTGGACAGGTGGCGGCATTTTATGAGGGAGAAAACGTACTAGGGGGTGGAATAATTAATGAAGTCAGTTAAAGCGGTAGCTCTTTTGTCAGGGGGTCTGGATTCTACCCTAGCTGCTTTACAGATGAAAAAACATGGAATTGAGGTTTATGGACTTTCCCTTATAACTCCTTTTACCTCAAAAGCGGATGTAAAGGATATAATTGAAAATAATTTGGCCTATTACGAAAACTTGGAGATCCCTGTAAAAATAAAGGAATTGAGTGAAGAATACATTGAGATTGTGAGAAAGCCTCAATTTGGATACGGTAAGAATCTGAACCCGTGTATTGATTGTAAAATATTATTTTTAAAAATTGCAGCCTCGTATATGAAGGAAATTGGCGCTGAATTTGTAATAACGGGCGAAGTATTAGATCAGAGACCAATGTCGCAGAAAGCGCATACTCTATTTTTGATTGAGGAAGAGGCTGGTATGAAGAATCTTGTAGTTAGACCTTTATCAGGAGCGCTATTACCCCCAACGGAGCCAGAATTAAGAGGTCTTATAAAGCGGGAATGGCTTTTATCTATAAGGGGAAGGCAGAGGAACGAGCAGCTTAAGCTCGCCGAAGAGTTCGGAGTTAAAGAATTTAAACAACCAGCCGGAGGTTGTTTACTTACATCTCCAGATTATGCGAAAAAAGTGAAAGATTTGATTATTCATGATCAACTTACCAAATTATCTGCAGAGTTTTTAAAATTTGGACGGCATTTCAGGGTGGATGGAGTTAAACTAATTGTGGGTAGAAACTTTTTAGAGAATGAGAGAATTTTAAAAGTTGGACTTGGGCATAGAATACTTATTTTTCCAGTGAACACCACTGGACCCACCGCTTTAGTGGATTCTGATAGTCCCCTGGATGACAGAATTTTAGATTTAGTTCTTAGGGTTGTTGCGCGTTACTGCGACAAGAAAATGGAAATAGATTTTAAGGTTGTTTTGCCCAATGGAGAGCATTCCCTCAAAAGGGTTGAAAAACCATTAAATGCAGTAGATATGGAAAAATACAAAATATAGGTTTACCGGATTTCTGTATCTCTCAGAATTGTATATAGTCTGTTTCTTGCTTTATTAAAGAATTCTACGGCTTCTAGAGTTTTATAATCAGGGTAGGTCCAGGGAAAAGGCTGAAAACCTTCTTTTTTCTTAAAGAAAAGAGTTACTTCTGCATAAATGCCGTCGCTTACGTAGATTCGATGAAAGTAACTTTTTGTAGAGTAAAGGATTACGTTTGCGAGAGAGATATATCCGGGGTCGATGTTAATGGTCCTTTTATTATTTATTGTAAAACTTTCTTCTATTTTATTTGTAACAAGTTTTAGAATGTGCATATTTTCAGGCGTTCTTAAACCTTTGAAAGTAAGCCATAGCCTCTTTAAACCCTCGCCCATTTCTTCTTGATAATATTTAGAAAAATCATCGAAATTTAATATGTCACTTCTTTCTTCGATTTCTCCAAGCGGGCTCAAAATTTCGTGGATTTTACTTAAAATTTCTTCTTTACAAATGATCCCCGTAAAAAGCATGACTGAATCAGGCTTACGAGGAATGCCCATAATGTTATTATAAGGGTTAAAGTTAGTTTTTCAAGTTAGTGGAATGGTTTGAGTTATAGACATTATAATTTCAATATGTCAGATGAGTTTTTCATGAGAAAAGCCTTTGAATTGGCTGAACTTGGCGCCGGGTTCACCTCACCCAATCCCATGGTGGGAGCTGTAATAGTTAATAAAGGACGCATTGTAGGTATAGGTTATCACAAAAAGAAGGGTGAAAAACATGCAGAGATCAGGGCCATTGAAGATGCATCAGGTCACCTTGATGGAAGTACCCTTTATGTAAATCTTGAACCATGTACTCATCACGGAGCAACCCCCCCCTGTGCGCCTGTAATAGCTAAGGTAGGGATTAAAAGGGTGGTTATCGCCAATCTTGACCCAAATCCTTTGGTCAATGGAAGCGGGGTTGAATATTTAAGAACTCAGGGAATTGATGTTGAAGTAGGAGTTCTCGCAGAGGAAGGAGAGTTTTTAAACAGGTTCTTCTTTAAATATGTTAGAACCGGTTTGCCTTATGTAATCATAAAAGCAGCTTCAACTCTGGATGGATATATTGCTGATGTTCAAGGTAATTCTCGATGGATAACGGGAGAGGATGCCCGAGAGTATGTTCACAAATTAAGGGGAGAAGTAGATGCTATTATGGTGGGGAAAGGCACTGTTCTTAAGGACGATCCTGAGCTTACACCCAGGTACATTTATGCCCCTAAGTTACCCTATAGAATAATAGTTTCGAGAAGAGCTTTTGAGTCCTTTGATTACAAAATTTTTAAGAACCCTGAAAAGCTTGTAATTGTAACTTCGGTAAGCGCAAAGTGGGATCTTCCTGAAGATTTAGGCGAAAAAATTACTTTTATAAGGGTTAGCGAACAGGATGAAAGTCTTGACCTTAGGGAGGCCCTGGAAAAGCTAGGTAATATTGGGATTCAGTCGATAATGTGTGAAGGTGGAAGCTTTCTTTTGGGTGAGCTGATAAGGCAAAATCTCGCTGATGAGCTTATTGTTTTTTATTCTCCAATAATTATAGGCACAGGACTAAATATTTTCTCCGGTTTAGAGAAAAACCTGGAATCTGCTGTGAAAAGCTTTGGAATTCGAGAAGTTTTGAATTTTCATAAGGATATTATGGTAAGGCTTTTAAAGTATGAGTGAGAAAGTTATTGATTTTTTTTCTAAGCTAATCTCCAGCAAAGAGCTTGTTATTTTTATAGTATCCATGCTCCCGGTAGTAGAGCTCCGTGGAGCAATTCCGCTTGGTGTGTTTTCCTTCAATTTTTCCCTTATTAAAGCTTTTTTGCTTTCTGTTTCAGGTAACATTCTGATAGTATTTCCTCTGGTTTTTTTCCTGGATTATCTTGAGCGGCAATTTAAAAAAGTGGATATCCTTGATAGGTGGTTACAAAAGCTTTTTGCAAGAGCCAGTAATAAAGCTCAGAAGATTCAAAAATACAAATCATTAGGTCTTTTCCTTTTCGTTGCAATTCCACTTCCAGGAACTGGTGCCTGGACTGGAGCTTTGATAGCTTACCTTCTTGGCATGGGGAAATGGGTTTCTTTAATTTCCATATCCCTTGGTGTAATTATGGCGGGTGTTCTGGTTAGCTTGTTTACAAGCCTGGGCCTCATAAAAGGTATTGTGCTGGGTGTTATTATTCTCCTTGTACTTGATAAAGTTTTGTCTTATATTCTGGATAATATCTGGAAGGGGGATTAAAATATTTTTTAAACAGGAGGTTTTCGATGAGGGTAAATTTAAGTTTTAGCTTCAGAGACGTCTGGAATGGCATAAGGTTTAGCTTCAGTTTTAAAAAACTCTGGGTTCAACTTCAAGGTATAATTTTGGGAACTATCCTTTATTCAATCTTTTCCTATCTCTCTCTCCTTGTCTCAGGGATATCCTTTAAGGAGATCTGGAATTACTGGCACTTTATACCCCTTCCCTTTGGCGAAGGGATATCTCTTCTCGGGAAGATTCTACTTTCCATAGGAATAATTTTGTTCATTGTTTCAATTTATATCTATTCTGTTGCTGTTGGTAAAATAACCTTTGAGCAGCTTAGAGGTGATGAATTTTACGAGGTTGGAGATTCTGTAAAATTCGCCAGAAAGAAGGGCTGGCCTGTTATTACCGCTCCATTAAGCATTTTATTTGTAATAGTCTTTATTTTGCTCCTTGGGGTTATCCTGGGACTTTTCGGTAAGGTACCATACCTTGGTGAGTTCATCCTTCTCATATTTGCCATTCCTGCCATTGTGATGTGTTTCTTTCTTGTTTACCTGTTTATTGCCCTCATTTTTTCTCTTTTCTTAGGGCCGGCAGTAGTGAGTTCTACTGAGTCTGATACCTTTGACACGCTCTTCGAAGCTTTTTCTACTTTAAACGAACAGCCATTCAGATTCATTCTTTACGAGTTCTATGTCAGTATTATTGCAATCTTTACTACTTCTTTATTTGCATGGGCTCTGGGAAGGGCAGCATGGATAATGGATAAAGTCCTTTCTGCTTCATGGCTTATGGGGGTTAAATTTAGAACCATTGTAGATATTGCAAAGAGTTACTTACCTTTCTCTCCGGGCTTTTCTCTTTTGTATACCATTTTTAAGTTCTTAGGTATAGAAGGAATTCTAAATATAGGTTATGCTCCTAACGCGCCGATTACTCTGCATATTGTTGGGTTCTTGTTTGGGATTGGCCTTTATATTATGATCTTTTTGGTTTTAGCTCAGTACATTAACGCATGGACAGTGGGTACCCTCATAAGCTATTTAATTATCGTTAAGAAAAAAGATGACTTCGATCTTCTTGAAATAAAGAAAGAAGAAACGGAGTCTGTAACTGAAGAGAAGAAAGAAGAAAAGACTGACGAGTGAAGCGGAGGTAGTGGCGAATAGTGGTTGGATTAGAACTTGGTTTTGATAAATATAAACTCATAATAAGAGAGAAAGGAAGAGTTATTGAAGTTGCAGAGGGTCTATCGAGTCAGCTAAAAGGATTTAAAGCCAGTGAAGTTTACATTTCTTTTACATGTCCCAGGTTAGTTGGGAAATTTTATAATAAAAAGGTTGGCAAAAAGGAAATTGAATCTGAACTCGGGACTCACTTTGAATACAGAATCGCTGGTTTTAAAACGGGTAAAAACACAGGATACTTTTTCGGTGGAGTTGAGAAGGCTACTTTTCTCTCGGTCATGGATTTTCTTAAATCATTAAGAATCTCAAAAATAGTGAGGCTTAATTTTACTCCTTTTGTACTCCTTGATGTTTTGAGCTTTCTAAGTGTTCCCTCTAAGGTTAAAGATTGTTTAGCTTTAGCATTTCATGATAAATTTATTTATTATGTCATTTGCAAAGAAGGTCAGCCTCAACTTGTTTCTTCGTTCGAGTCAGAAAATTGGATGGACTTTGTATCAGATTTAGTAAAAACTTTTTTCGAAGAGGGTTTGAATACAGTTTTTCTTACCGGTGAATATCCAGAAACGGCAGTTTCAGAATTAAAAGCAATTACCGATGATGGTGATGTGAATATCTTTAACCCTTTCATTGAATTTACAATAGCTACTCCCAGGAAATTCAAACAAGCGGCGTTTTATTCTGCACTTGGAGTTACGCTATAAATGTACAGATTTAATTTTTATAAAAGAAGTTTACCAGTTGGAAAAGTTGCAATACTATTTGTGCTGGTAATTCTAGTTTACTTTTCCTTGAGTCTCAATTTACCTAAGAAGATTGCTTTCAAATTAAGGAGGAATAGTGTTTCTTTCTTCGCTAAAGTTACCGGTGAAGCAAGGGTTAAAAGTAGTCGTTCACCTACTGCTAAAGAGCCTGCTACCTATTATAATAGCCTATTTAAGCTTAATGCAGTCTTAATCTCCGGGGATCAGAAGTATGCCTTTCTTAAAAGGGGTATGGAATCTTTTACTGTGAAGGAAGGGATGCTCATTGGAAAAATGAGGATTGAAAGCATAACAACAGATTCTGTTGTAATCGTCGAGGAGAATAGAAAGGAAGTAATAAAGTGGTAGGGCTTCTCGTTGCTTTTATTATTAATGTTTCAGGGGGGATTTCGGTTTATCAAGAAGTTCAAGCCATTGAAATCACCGTATCAGGAAAAATTTCTGACTTTGAGGTTACCGATTTTTCCTACGAAGGTATTATTACCGTTGATATAAAAGGTGACGTTTTTTATTCCAAAGCTATTGAGAAATTTATAAATTCTCCTCTTAGAGATGTAGAGATAAAAAAGAATAGTGCAGGAAATTTCAGAGTCATTTTTAAATTCACAGGTCCTATTAAATTACTTGGTGCTGAGCAAATAAAAGGGGATATTAAAATAAGGGTACATCCTGAAGCCAGTATGTTGAGACTTTTATCTTCCATTTCTCAAGGGCCAGCGGGAACTCCTCTTTCAAGCTCTACAGCGTCCACTCGAATAGTTAAAGAAACTCTTTATGTAGAGGGTTCAAAGCCCGTTTTCTTAAGATGTCGCAGCATGTCGGGACGTGAACTTTCCGATTTTTTATACTTCTCATTGGGTAAGAGAGTAAGCTTACCCCCAGATTCCATATATGATTTTGAAAAGAGGGAGAAATCTCTGGAGGACTTCATAAAAAGTTTTGAATTATATGGAAAGTGAAGGTATACTTTACGTAATAGCCACTCCGATAGGGAATCTTGAGGATATAACTTTAAGAGCGCTTAAAACTCTTAATGAAGTAGAGGTAATATTTTGTGAAGATACACGAGTATTTCTGCGCATACTGGACCATTACGGAATTAAAGGCAAGAAGTTAGAAAGATATGACGAGCACGTGGAGTCAATAAAAATACCAGAGATAGTAAAATTGATAAAGGAAGGAAAGAAGTTAGCACTTGTGACTAATGCTGGAACTCCAACAATTTCTGACCCAGGATACAGGTTAGTGAGAAAGTTAAGAGAGGAGGGACTCAAAGTAATTCCTATACCAGGCCCATCGGCACTTATTACTGCCATTTCAGTATCCGGACTCCCCACCGATAGTTTCGTATTCTATGGTTTTCTTCCAAGGAAGGAAGGAAAAAGGAAAAAACTTATGGAGTCCTGGATCGAAGAGGAAAGAACCATAATTTTTTACGAGTCACCTGAAAGGGTAAAAAGAACACTTTTAGAGCTAAAAAGCTTTGAAAAACTTGCTGATAGGTTTATATTTATTGCAAGGGAGATGACGAAGTTCTTTGAAGAATATATTTTTACAAGTCTTGGATCTCTCAATCTAGATAGCATTAAAGAAAAAGGTGAATTTGTTCTAATTTTAGAGGGCAAACATGAATGAGAGAGTAAAAAATGTAGGAAGAGCAATACTTTCACCTTTGACAGAGCTGTTTATAAGACTCAAGTTTACTCCCAATGTAATTACAATTTTTGGGCTTCCAATCACTATTTTTGCGGCTTATTTTTATGCAAGGGGAGAACTTAGGTTGGGAGGATTAGTTTTAGCCTTTGCTGGCTTGTTTGATGTTCTTGATGGAGAAGTTGCCAGGAGATCAAATAGAGTCTCAAAGTTTGGGGCTTTTTTTGATTCCACAATAGATCGATTTGAAGAGTTTTTTGTTTTTGGGGGTATTATATATTATTTCGGCTTTTTACTGTGTAATCGCTGGTTTGCTATTTTGGTATATTTAATTCTTCTTGGCTCAGTTATGACCAGTTATATTAGAGCGAGGGCCGAGGGGATTGGGTATAGTCCTCAATCAGGTCCCATGGACAGACCTGGTCGTTATATATTTCTTATTGTTTTTTCCCTTATTGGTGAGAAGGCATTTTACTACTCTATGTTTGTTTTATTTGCCTTAGTTTATATTACTGTCTTTAACAGGTTTAGGGAGTTTTATCTTGTAATTAATAAGGAGGAAAGTCATGGGTGAAATCCGTGTTGCCATAATAGGTGTTGGTAACTGTGCGTCAAGTCTTGTACAGGGCGTATATTATTACAGAAACGCGAAACCTGGAGATTTTATCCCCGGGATTATGCATGTTGATCTCGGCGGTTATCACATTAGCGATATTAAGTTTGTCGCTGGTGTAGATATAAATATTACTAAAGTTGGTAAGGACCTATCAGAGGCCATATTTGCCGATCCGAATTGTACATACAAATTTACAGACGTACCCAAGTTGAATGCTAAAGTGTATAGGGGTATGACCCACGATGGAATTGGTAAGTATTTGGAAAATGTTATAGTGAAGGCACCTGGGCCAACGGATGATCTTGTGAAGATTTTCAAGGATCTTGGAGTGGACGTCGTGGTGAATTTCCTTCCAGTAGGTTCTGAAGAGGCTACCAAGTGGTATGTTGAGCAAACCATTCAGGCGGGTGCTGCTTTCGTTAATGGTATACCTGTTTTCATTGCCAGTTCTCCATATTGGTCAAAAAGATTTGAAGAAGCAGGCTTACCTGTTTTAGGAGACGATATAAAATCTCAGGTGGGTGCAACTATAGTACATAGAGTTTTAACCCAGTTATTTATCGATAGAGGTGTAAAACTTGAAAGGACGGCCCAGCTTAATGTAGGTGGTAACACCGATTTCCTGAACATGCTTGAGAGGGAAAGACTGCAGTCCAAAAAAATTTCCAAGACCAATGCGGTAAAATCTCTGCTTCCTTATGAAATTGATGATAAGAACATCTACATAGGTCCTTCTGACTACGTTGCCTGGCTTGAGGATAGAAAATGGGCTTACATAAGAATGGAAGGAAAGACTTTTGGTGATGTACCCCTTAATATTGAGTTAAAGTTAGAAGTATGGGATTCACCAAACTCTGCCGGTGTTATGATTGATGCCATAAGGTGTGCAAAGATTGCAAAGGATAATGGTCTTAAAGGCGCCATAGTCGAGCCTTCATCTTACTTCTTTAAAACTCCACCACAACAGTTCCCCGATTGGAAAGCTAAAGAGCTAACCGAAGAATGGATCAGAAAATACGGAAAAGCTTTGTCGTAGACAGTAAATGGGGAAATGGGGCTTTTTTATTACAATAGAGGGAATTGAAGGGAGTGGAAAAAGCACTTTGACTCAAGGAATTCTGGATTTTCTCAAAGATAATGGCTATGAAGTGGTTTATTCAAGGGAACCGGGAGGTACTCCTTTAGGGGAAAGGGTAAGGGATATTCTTCTTTCAAATGTTAATATCGTGGATCCCATGACAGAAGCTTTCCTTTTCCTGGCCGCGAGAAGGGAAAATGTTAGATGTAATATTCTCCCAGCTCTTCAGAATGGAAAAGTGGTAATTTGTGATAGGTACACCGATTCTACCATAGCTTATCAGGGTTACGGAAGAGGCTTACCGATTAAACTTCTTAGAAGATTGAATAAGATCGCTACGCTGGGAATTAAGCCCGACTTGACCTTTGTTATTGATATAGACCCGGAGAAAGGTCTTGAAAGGATCAAAGGTAAAGAGTTTGATAGAATTGAAAAGGAAAATATTGATTTTCACAGAAGGGTAAGGGAAGGGTATTTAAAAATAGCAAGAATTTCGGGGAAAAGGGTTAAGGTTATAAGTGGCGAACTTTCTCGGCTTGAGCTTTTAGAAAGAGCCAAGTCAATTCTTATCGAAAGGATGAAGGAAAAAGGAAAATTAAGGGGTGAGGTGAAATGAAAATAAAAAGAAATTTGATAATAGCTGTTGCTGTAATTTTTTCTTTACTCCTCGGATATAGTATAGGAGTATGCCAGGAAAAAGCAAGCCTGAGAAGTTTGATGCAGATTTACTCTCAAGTTTTAACTTATATTCAGATGTATTACGTAGAAGAGAAGAGTCCTTCGGATCTGGTAGAGAAAAGTATAAAAGGGATGGTTGAAAGCCTGGATCCATTCTCAGAGTTCTTAAATCCAGAGGAGAGCGAAGAGTTTACAATAAGTACCACTGGTAAATTTGGTGGTATTGGGGCCCAAATAGGTGTAAGAGATAACTGGATAACCATTATAGCACCCATAGAGGGAACGCCTGCATATAGAGCAGGTTTAATGGCTGGAGACAGGATTTTAGAAATTGACGGTAAATCCACAGAAGGAATGAAGGTAAACGATGCTGTTAAATTGTTGAGAGGTCAGCCAGGAACAAAAGTAACGGTAAAGATATTCAGGAGTACCCTCCAAAAAGAGTTTACTGTTGAGCTTGTAAGAGATACCATATTTATTGACCCTGTTCCTTATTACACTATTCTCGAACCAAATATTGGGTATATTAGAATTTCAACTTTTCAGGAAGGTCTCAATCGTGAGTTTAAATCGGTACTTGATACCTTGAGACAAATGGGTGCAAAGAGTTTTATAATAGATTTAAGGGGGAACCCAGGTGGACTTCTTAATGAGGCTGTTGATCTTGTAGGTAACTTCTTCGAGCAGGGTACCCTTGTGGTATTTACCAAAGGTAGGACGCCGGATAATAATTTCAACTACCTTACGAGATTTACCGGGGATTACAAAGAAAGTCCAGTGGTTATTCTCGTCGATAAGGGTTCAGCCAGTGCCAGTGAAATAGTTGCTGGTGCCTTTCAAGATTGGGATAGAGGAGTTGTAATTGGTGATACTACTTTTGGAAAGGGTTCTGTACAAAGGGTCTTCAGATTGCCTGAGGGGTATGAACTTAAGATTACAACAGCGAAGTATTATACTCCCTCTGGTAGATGTATTCATAGAGAAGAAAAGGGAGATTCCACCTCAAAGGATACTACCACTTATTTTACAAAGGTTACAAAGAGACCTGTTCATGGGCAAGGTGGAATAGCCCCTCATATTGTAGTTAAGCAGGAGCAGCTTTCTTCCTTCGTTCAGGATATATATCCGCACTTTTTTGGATTCGCCGTTGACTACAAGGCGCAGAATAAGACTTACGCAGGAGTGAATCAGAATGTGATTTATGCGTTTAAAGAGTATCTAAAAAAGAATAAAGTAAAATTCTCGGATGATGATTTTGAGAAAAATATTGACCAGATTAAAAAACTTCTTAATGCGGAAATATCTGAAAAATTTTACGGGGTAAAAGGTAGGTATTATGCCCTGATAATGGATGATCCTACCGTGGAACGTGCCAGGGAAATTTTGAAATCTGTCAAAAATTTAAAGGACCTTCAGGGGACTCTCATAAAACTTTAATCTTTTAAAGTTAATATTTTTAGGAGGAAAATGGAAAAAAAATTTGTACACTTGCATGTGCATACTGAATATAGTGTTTTGGATGGTGTTCTGCTTATAGAAGAAGTTGTTGAAAAAGCAAAGGAACTGGGAATGCCTGCGGTTGCCATTACAGATCACGGCAACCTCTGTGGAATTGTAGAATTTTTCAAAAAGGCGCAAGAGGAGGGCATAAAGCCCATCATAGGAATGGAAACCTATGTGGCTCAAACTTCTATGGATGAGAGGAATAAAAATGAGGAGATATTTCACTTAACTCTTATTGCTGAAAATGAAGAAGGTTATGAGAATTTGTTAAGGATCTCGACGGAGTCCTATCTAAGGGGATTTTATTATAAGCCAAGAGTTGATAAAGATTTTTTAAAAGCCCACTCCAGGGGTTTAATAGCTCTTTCAGGATGTCTTCAAGGCGAACTTTCAAGAAAAATACTTGTTGGATTTGATGAAAAGGAAATAGAGAGGGTTCTCGAGTCTTATTTAGAGATTTTCGGAAGAGATAATTTCTTTTTAGAACTACAAGATGTCGGTTTTGAAGAAAACAAGGTAGTAAACAGAAAGTTATTGGAACTTTCTAGTAAATTCGGTATTGGAACCGTTGCTACCAACGATGTCCATTTTTTGAGGCCTGAAGACAAAATTTTACAAGAAGTTGCTATTTGCATTCAGACAGGTACCAGGCTTGACGATCCCAGGAGAATGAAAATAGAAACAGACCAGATCTACTTTAAAAGTTCACAAGAAATGTGGGAACTTTTTGGAGAACTTGAGGAACCACTTATTAATACTGTTAAAATTGCAGAAAGAGTAAATTTGCAACTAGAGCTTAACCCTACAAAATTGCATTTGCCAAATTTTACAATTCCAACCAAATACCGTGATGCTCATGAAATGCTGGAAGACCTTGCTATAAGTGGTTTGAAAGAAAAGTTTAACGGTGATATCCCTGAAGTTTATCGTGAACGTCTTGAGAAAGAACTCAATGTAATTAAGCATTTAAATTTTTCCATGTATTTTTTGATAATCTGGGATCTTGTAAATGAGGCAAAGAAGAGGGGAATCCCAGTGGGGCCTGGTCGAGGGTCTGCTGTAGGCTCGCTGGTTCTATATGCGCTTCAAGTAACCGAAGTTGATCCTTTGAAATATAATCTCGTGTTTGAGAGATTCCTGAACCCTGAAAGGGTATCACCTCCTGATGTGGATATTGATTTCGCCGATACCAGAAGAGATGAAATGATAAAATATTTGCGCGACAAATATGGTGAGAGTAATGTTGCTCGAATTATAACCTTTGGTCGTTCTAAGGCTAAGCAGGCTTTTAAAGACGTGGCACGAGTTATGGGTATTCCATATTCTGAAAGTGACAGAATTGTCAAAACCGTTACAGAAAATGCTACACTAATGGAAATTTATCAAACGAATCCAGACTTTAGAAATTTAATTGATTCAAACCCCAGGTACAGAGAAGTATTTACTCTTGCATCAAGAATCGAAGGAAGGGTGAGGAATATTTCAACCCACGCTGCTGGGGTTGTTGTAGCGCCCGTGGATATCTATAAAATTGCTCCGCTTTATAAATCTGAGGATGAGGAAACTGTTACGGTGCAATTTGACATGAAGTCTCTTGAACTTTTGGGACTTTTAAAAATAGACCTGCTCGGGTTGAGAACTCTTACTATCATTGATGAAACTGTAAAAATGGTTCGCGAAAAAATCCCTGATTTCACATTAAAAGACATCCCACTGGATGATGAGGAGACCTATGAAACTCTTTCCAGGGGAGATACTACTGGCGTCTTTCAGCTGGAATCTGAAGGGTTCAGGAAGGCTCTTATCAGGTTAAAGCCTTCGAGGATAGAGGACTTAATTGCAATTCTAGCACTCTATAGACCCGGCCCAATCAAGAGCGGGATGTTGGAAAGTTACATTAGAAGGAAAAACGGTTTGGAGCCAGTGGACTATATTCATGAGAGTTTAAAACCTTTCTTAAGTGAAACGTATGGGGTTCTAGCATATCAGGAACAGGTGATGCTATTAGCTTCCGCGTTGGCTGGCTTTACCCTGGGAGAGGCAGATATTTTAAGAAAAGCTATGGGGAAAAAGCAAAAAGAAGTAATGGAGGAAATGAAAGCAAGATTTGTTAGCGGTTGTGTTAAGAACGGTTTAGAAGAGGAGAGAGCTGAGGAAATCTTTAATACTATTACCCCCTTCGCAGAGTATGGATTCAATAAATCCCATGCTGCGGGTTATGCGATGCTTGCTTATTATACTGCTTATCTTAAAACTCATTTCCCTCTTGAATTTATCGTTGCTAACTTAAATGCGGAAATGAACACTCAGGATGCCCAGGAAAAAATTTACAAGTATTTGCAGGAAGCACGGACCAGAGGATATACAATAATACCCCCTTCTGTAAATAAGAGTGTCTATGAGTTTGTAAAAGTTGGCGAGAACGCTGTTCTATATGGTCTTGGTGCGATAAAAAATGTGGGAAAGGCCGCTGTAGAAGAAATATTACGCGTAAGACAAACTAAGGGCCTGTTCAAGAATTTGAGAGATTTCATTAAATCAGTGGATACAAGGAAGGTTAACAAGAAAACTCTGGAGAGTCTTATAAAGGCGGGTGCACTAGATGAATTTCACGTGAACAGAAAATCGCTTTTAGCTTCACTGGAGGATATACTATTAGCGGCTAAAAGTGAAGAAAAATTGCCCGTGGGTTCCCTTTTTGGGAGTATCAATTTAGGGGAAGCTGACGAAATTCCTCTTAAAGAAATACCCTACACCCTCGAAGATAAGATTTATTACGAGAGGGAGTCTTTAGGGTTTTACTTTTCGGTAAATCCTTTAGAAAAATACCCATCTCTTGCGTTCCAGGCTCACAACACATCATATATTAAAGAAGTTATGAATGAAGGGGACGAGGTTACCACCGTCGGTGTTATATTAGAGATTACGAGGAAGAAGAACAAAAATGGCGAACCTTTTGCAATAGTAAAACTTCTTGATTATCATGGAGAGATATCCTGTAGCGTGATGCCACAGCTATTCAAGACTAAATCTGATATTTTAAAAGAGGATCAAATTGTAGTGGTTAAGGGGAAAGTGGTAGAGAATATGGAAGTAAAAGAAATTAGAGTTGATGATGTGGCCGTCTTTGGTGGCAACATATTGTTAGAACTTGATTTTACCGGTGTTAGCGATAAGAATCTAATTGAAAATGTTAGGGAAATTTTAGATAGATTCAAGGGTACGGAGGTTGGTATCAGGGTTGTATATAATAGTAGAATTTTTTATTCCGAGATTAAGGTCAGAGAAGATAAGGACTTTTTTAAAGAAATTACAAAAGTTTTGTCCACGGAACGACTCAAAGTGTACCCACTATAAGTCCTTTTTTATCAAATACTTAAAAGTTCGAACCTCTTCCCCCCTTCCTGAGCCAGAAAAAAATCTTGACAAAATGTGGCTTATGCTTTATTAATATTATTACCTTACAAAATGCTTGTAAAATCTTAAAAGGAGGTTGGAGGTATGAACAAGCAAGAACTGATCGCAAAAGTAGCAGAAAAAGCAGGAGTAACCAAAAAAGATGCCACCCTCGTGGTGAATGCCTTCATAGACGTGATAAAGGAGTCACTGGCTGCAAAGCAGCCTGTAAGGCTCATAGGCTTCGGAACCTTTGATGTAAGGAAGAGAGCGGAGAGAAGGGGTAGAAATCCCAGGCAGCCACAGCAAGAGCTAAAAATACCCGCCAGGACTGTTCCTGTGTTCAGAGCTTCCTCTACATTAAAGGAACTGGTGAACAAGAAGTAACTTCCTATCCATTAAAAAAAGAATGGGCCCTTTTAGGGCCCCTTCTTTTTTTGAAATTTTCAACACTAATAAACGTTTCGGAAGAGCTTAATGAGAATAGCCTTTTCTGAGTGAAGTCTGTTTTCTGCCTGGTCTAAGACTATGGAGTGAGGACCATCAATCACTTCATCGGTGATCTCTTCACCTCTGTGGGCAGGTAAACAGTGCATAACCGCAACGTGAGAGGGAGCTTTTTTGAGTAGCTCTGAGTCGACTTTGTAATTTTTAAATATTTGTTTTCTCTTTTCTGCTTCCGCTTCCTGACCCATGGAAGCCCAAACATCGGTATAGATAATGTCTGCGTCTTTAACTGCATCCTTGGGCTCTCTAACTATTTCAATTTTAGCTCCAGTTTCCTTCGCGATTTCCAGTGCTTTTTCATAAAGTTTTTTATCTGGTTCATATCCCTCAGGGCATGCAATGGTGAATTTTCCACCAAGAAGAGCCGTCATGAGCATCAAAGAGTTTGCAACATTATTCCCATCTCCTATAAAAGCAAGATTTATTTTCATCCTTCCTGTTTTCTCGTAAATCGTTAGATAATCTCCCACAATCTGGCAGGGATGCTCGAGGTCCGATAGGGCATTAACAACGGGTATGGTTACGTTTTCAGCCATCTCTAAGAGAGTGGAGTGTGAAAATACCCTTGCCACAATACCGTCAACCCATTTTTCGAGATTTCTTGAGACATCCTTTACAGATTCTCTTTGCCCCAGTTTTATATCGTTGTTGGATAGATATATGGGCTTTCCACCAAGATCGTAGACAGCTCTTTCAAAGGTTACACGGGTCCTCAATGAAGGCTTTTCAAAAATGAGGGCAATTACTTTATTTTCCAGTATTTTTTCAGTTACTTTTCCCTTTTTTACCTTTAATGAGAAATCTATAAGTTCATGGGCTTCGTCAATAGACAAATCCAGGATGGACAGGAAGTCTTTTTTCATTCTTACTTACCTCCATTTTGATTTTTAGACTTTTGAATTTCCTGAATTTTCTTAAGAGTTTCGTTAAGTTTGTCTGGCATTTTAAGTTGGTTGTAAATTAAAGCCTTAAAACTATAGGCATCTTCGTAGTCAGGTTTTAATTCGGTGGCTTTATCTAATGCGTAAAGGGCATCGTTGTACTTATTCTGGTTATAAAGTGCTATTGCATAGTAGAACCAGATATCATAGGCGTCGGAATTTTTATCAAGGTACATTTTGAAATATTTTTCTGCTTCAGGGTAGTTTGAAAGCTTGAAATAACACAGAGCGGTATTTAACAGAGCGTCGTCGAAGTTGGAATCCAGTGAGTAAGCTTTTAGGAAAGATTGAGCAGCATTTTCATATTGCTCGTTGTCAAAATAGAGAGTTCCCAGGTCAAAGTATGCTTTTGAGAATGTGGTATCTATCTCAACGGCCTTTTTTAAGTCCTCGATGGCTTTATCCCTGTTTCCCATCTGGCTATAGAATTTAGCTCTGTAATAATATGCTTGAGCATCATTGGGTTTTAATTCCAGGGCTTTGGTTGCATAATTAATGGCTTCCTCGTGTTGTCCCTGTTTACTTTTGATAACAGCGATAGCAATAAAAGGCCTTTCGTCCCTGGGATTAATTTTTAAAGCGTATTCAAAATATCTGAGCGCACCTTTGTCATCTCCCTGTTGGAAAAGAGTTTTCCCAGCAGTTAGAAGAGTATTAACTTCATTTTCACCAAATTCTTTTGCCAGTTTTCCCGAATCCGCATCCAATTCATAAGCTTTTGCGAATTCTTCGGCAGCTTTTATGTAATCTCTCACACCGATGTAAGCGCGTCCAAGCCAGAGGTGAGCTTCAGCATTGTTGGGGTTTTCATTGACCCAGCCCTGGAATTCTACGACTGCCTTTTGGTAAAGTCCCTGTTGCATGTATATGATTCCTGATGATTTATGAGGGGTTGTTGCGCATGCCATAAAAATAAAAAACAACCCCAATATGTACAATCTTTTCATGAGAACCTCCTTAGCTTTTCTTTAATTATATTTCAAATTTCGAGCTCATTCAAAAAGTATTTTTCTCAATTGTCTCTATGTTAGTATTTTTGATTTTCCCGGATGAATAACATAAAATTTTACATGTTATGGATAGAGATTTTAGATTTCATGCTTTTTATTGGGAGAGAGGGGTGGGTAAAAATGGAAGGGAATGGATTTTTAGTCCTCCCACTAATGTGTATGAGACGCCCGAAAGTTTTGTGATATTAATCGAAATTCCTGGTGTTACGAAAAGTGAACTTAAGGTTGAAGTGCATGGTAATTCCATTGTAGTAAGGGGTACGAGGAGGGATCCTGTTTGTTCGGGGGATACTGTTTTTCATAATCTTGAGATTCATTTTGGAAGATTTGAGAAAATCATTCACATCAATGCCGGTTTTGATAAAGAAAACATTAAGGTTACATACCACCAGGGTTTTCTTAGAATTGATATACCTAAAAAGGTAAAAAGAATTGTTGAAATTGATATAGGAGAATAGTTCAATGCACGGTGTTAATTTACCCGAAGAATTGCCAATTATACCCGTAAAAAATGCCGTTATTTTCCCTAAATTAGTGCTTCCTTACGTAGTTACCGATGATGTTACTCAAAAACTCGTGGACGAGGTATTGAGAAGTCATAAGACGGTAGGATTTTTAACGCAGAAAAATCCGGAAACAGAAAAGCCTGACCCTTCCGTTCTTTACCAAGTGGGTTGCGCTGCTATGATTACGAAGATGGTGCGTCTTGAAACTGGTGAGATGAGGCTTATATTCACCACACTTGCGCGGTTTAAAGTATTAGAATTCACTAGACAGGATCCCTATCTGGTTGCTAGGGTGGAGGAACTTAAGGACCAGTACAAAGAGGATGTAGAGGTCGAAGCACTCAAACAAAATCTGCTCCAGGCTTTCTCTGAAGTTGTAAAAAGCTCTACTTTTTTACCTCCTGACCTCGCTGCCGTAGCTGCTACTATCCAGTATCCCGGTGATCTTGCTGATTTTGTTGCCTTTTATACTAATTTTTCCGTTGAAGTAAAACAAAGAGCTCTGGAGATAACCGATGTTAAGGAAAGACTGAGATTCCTGCTACGGGAAATTATGCGAGAAGTGGAGGTTCTAAAGGTTTCTAAGGAGATAGAGGAAAAAATAAAGAGTGAGTTTGATAAAAGTCAAAGGGAATACATCTTAAGGCAGCAGTTAAAAGCAATTCAGGAAGAGCTTGGAATTCTTGATGAAGTACAAAAAACTATAAATGAAATAAAAGAGAAAGCGGAACTTAAAAATTTGCCTGATTACGTTAAAAAGGCCCTGGAGGAAGAGCTCGATAGACTTCAAAGAGTTCCAAGGACTTCTCCCGAATTTGGTGTTATAATGGATTATATTAACTGGATTTTAAACCTACCATGGGGGGAAGAAACACAAGATAATTCCGATATTAAATTTGCACACCAGGTTTTAGATGAGGATCATTATGATTTAAAAGATGTGAAGGAGAGGGTTTTAGAGTTTCTTGCTGTAAGAGCATTAAAAAAGGACTCAAAGGGGCCAATACTTTGCTTTGTTGGACCTCCTGGAGTAGGGAAAACCTCAGTAGGTAAATCCATAGCCCGTGCATTGGGGAGGAAGTTTGTTAGAATGTCCTTAGGGGGGTTAAGAGACGAGGCTGAAATCAGGGGGCACAGGAGGACATACATTGGTGCTTTACCTGGTAGAATTATCCAGGGAATGAAAGTAGCGGGAACTAAAAATCCTGTTTTCATGCTTGATGAAATAGATAAAATTGGCTTGGATTTCAGGGGTGATCCTGCTTCGGCTCTCCTTGAGGTTCTTGATCCTGAACAGAACAATGCCTTTGTAGATAACTATCTGGCTATTCCCTTCGATCTTTCAAAGGTTTTATTCATTGCCACTGCTAATACCACTGAAACAATTCCTCCTCCTTTACTTGATAGAATGGAGGTAATTTATTTGCCCGGTTATATTCTTGAAGATAAGGTTGAGATAGCTCGAAAGTATTTAATCCCCAGGCAAATTGAAGATAATGGCCTTAAGGATTATAACATTACCTTTTCCCGAGATGCCATTGAATTTATTGTGAAATTTTACACTAGAGAGGCAGGGGTACGAAATCTTGAAAGGAAAATTGCATCAATTTTTAGAAAAGTTGCTCTTGAAGTGGCAAAAAATCCTGTCGAGGCCAGAAAGATTTTTTTAAACAGGAATAAAGTTCGTAAATATCTTGGCCCTGAAGAGTTCTTTGAAGAGATTAAGGCTGGCGAGGGTCTGGTGGGCATGGCTACCGGTCTTGCCTGGACGCCTTTTGGTGGAGAGATACTATTCATTGAGACCCTAGGAATGCCGGGTAAAGGACAATTAATTATTACTGGAAGACTCGGCGAAGTTATGGAAGAGTCCTGTGAAGCGGCACTATCTCTGGTTAGAGCAAGGTCGAAAGAGCTGGGAGTTGACCCTTCTTATTTTGAGAAACATGATATTCATATTCATGTTCCTGAGGGTGCCACGCCGAAGGATGGTCCCTCTGCGGGTGTAGCTATATTCTCTGCTTTAACGTCCCTGGTCATGAACAAAGTGCTGGATCCTGAAGTTGCCATGACAGGCGAGATTACGTTATCCGGAAGAATTTTACCTGTAGGTGGCATTAAAGAAAAGCTTCTAGCGGCACGTCGTGCAGGTATAAAAACGGTATTACTACCTCAGTGGAATAAAAGGGATGTGGAAGTTATCGAGAAAAGACTTCTTTCTGGTTTAAATTTAATTTTTGTTAATCATGTAGATGAAGTGCTGAAAATTTGCTTTGGGAAAGATCGTGAAAGTAAAGATTAGTACGGTACCTAACATTATCTCGGCAATAAGGGTTTTTTCCATACCAGCTTTTTATCTCACGTTTAAAAATAGACTGGTTTTTATTTCTTCTCTTATTCTTATTTTTACCATTTTAACAGACATTTTAGATGGATATCTGGCAAGAAAGTACAGTGCAGTGAGTAAGCTTGGCACGTTTCTGGATCATGGTGTGGACAAGTTAATTTCTATTACTCTTTCTTTTTTACTTTACTATTTTTACCACATTCCAAACTGGGCCTTTTATTTCTTTGTGATAAGAGACTTTTTAATAATAATTGTAGGTTCTACACTTTTTTTGGGCTTTGGCCTTGCTTTTAGTTCCCTTTGGCTGGGCAAAATTGCGGGTGCATTTTATTATGGAATGGTTTTTGGTTATTTGTTGAATTTTTCTACTTTTGCTCGTTTTTGCCTAATCATATCCATAATATTATTTGGAATTGTGATCATAGTGTATCCTTTGAAATATTTTCCTGTATTAAAAAAGACGTTCTTAAAAGAAAAAGGAGTAGTGTCTCATGAATTATAGAATTTATCTTTTTGAGGACGGGGGTGTAGACAATTTTCTTCCACTGGTTTGGGTTAGACCTTTTTTGGATTTACGTCTTGGCATTGTAACACTCTTTGAGAAGTGGGAAAACCGTATGGGTAGAATAGAGGGCCTTATAGTAAGGGAGTACCTAAAGGACTACACTAAATCTTTGTATCCTGATTGCAATGTAAATTTTGTAAATAATGGGACTTACTTTTTCTTGAATGCGAGGTTGGATCCTTACTCACTTCCAAAGGATGTCTTTGATCTTAGACCAGGAGAAGGTTTTAAAACTCAAGATGGGGATGTGGTAATTTTTGCTCTTGAAATTAAAGAGAAAATAACAGATCCTTTACTTGAATCCCTTTTAAAAAGTGTTTCTGCATGGCGCAACGTAGAAAATTTATTTTTTTTCCGAGACCTTTCTGAACTCGTCAAATTAAATGAAAGTCATTTGAAAGCTGATTTTGAAAGATTCTATTCATACTATAATGTAAAGATACCTCCGGATCTCAGAGCCTCTGGTGAAATGTTATACATTCACGAAGAGGCTGAAATTGATCCTTTTGTGGTTATTGATTCTTCAAAAGGGCCTGTCATCATCGAGAAAAATGCTAAGATTATGTCTTTTGTATTTATTGAGGGACCTGCTTTTATAGGGATGAATTCCCTTGTAAAACCTTTTACAAAAATATTTGGCAGTACTACCATTGGTCCAGTTTGTAAAGTTGCGGGCGAAATTGAGGCTACAATCTTTCACTCCTATTCGAATAAACAGCATGATGGTTTCATCGGACATTCTTATGTATTACCATGGGTTAATCTCGGCGCAGATACCGTCACCAGTGATCTTAAAAATAATTATTCCACAGTTAAATTAAAGTACTGTTCTAAAGAATGGGATACCAAAAGCCAATTTTTGGGAACCTTTTTCTGTGATCATGTAAAAACTGGAATTAATACCATGTTAACGTCTGGGACTATAATTGGGGTTTTTTCTAATGTTTTTGGTGGTGGCTATATGCCAAAATTTGTACCTTCTTTCTACTGGGGAGGACAAGAGCCATTTAAAGTTTACGAGCTTGACAAAGCTCTTGAGACTGCAAGAAAGATGATGGCAAGACGCGGTGTAGAAATGTCCTCTACTTACCAGGAACTCGTGAAAAAGGTTTTTGACTTGACTGAGAGGGAAAGAGCTTGCTTTGAATAGTAGAGAATTGATTGCAATTTTCTCGCCATCTTCTCGCCCAGACCAGGAAAAGCTAAAATCTGCTGTTAGGGTATTAACGAAAATCGGCTTGGAAGTCAGCCTTTCTCCCTTTGTATTTGATGAAAGAGATCTGTCTGAAGTGTCGGATAATAAAAGGATTGAGGACTTAAGGTGGGCCTTTTTCAAATCTCCTGCAAAGATACTTATGCCATCCCGGGGAGGATATGGAATAATCAGGATTCTCGAGAGAATAACTACCTTTGATTTCGCTAAAGTAGAGAAGGTATTGTTTGGTTTTAGTGATTTTACGTTTCTCTTAAATTTTCTTTCTAGATATAGGAACTTAAGAGTTTTCCACGGTCCTATGGCTGTCCAAAATTTTTCTATTGAGGAAGAAGTTAATATTAACTATTTTTTAAATGCTGTTTCTAGTCAGCCGTATGAGATAAAGTGGGAAGGAGAAGGTTATGGAGCCAATAACGAGGCTATGATTTTTGGGGGTAACTTAACGTGCTTTGTAAACTTGATAAACACCCCCTATTTACCAGATTTAAAAGGTGCTGTAATTTTACTGGAAGAAATTTATGAGGAGCCGTACAGGGTAGACAGAATGCTATACTATTTAAAGAATTTAGGTATATTTAACCTGGTTAGTGGGGTTCTTATTGGTTTCAGTGATATTGGTTATGACGTATATTTTAACTTTTTCAAGAAGTTGAGGGTTCCCTTTTCTTTGGGAGTTCCTGCAGGGCATGGAAAAGTAAACATACCCATCCCCATCGGTAGACCAGTAAAAGTGAGCTTCAGAGATTGCAAAATAAATGTTACTTAGTGTCTCCCTCGATGAATCTTATAGAAATGAGGTTTAAATATTCATAACGCAGAATAGGTGGCTCTTTTTCTAGAAATATTATTAATTCTTTAACGCCGGATATTTCTGCTTCTTCCATTAACTTTAAAAGTTGAATTTCCGGAAACATGCTCTTTTCATCATCGGTGAAGTTAAACATTTTGAGTATATAAGTTTTTGTCCCATTGTTTAAAGTAATTGCCCCGGATACCTCATAGTTATCTGCCTTAAGAGACAGGTAGTGGATATCAAAACCGACGATTTTTAGTTGTAAAATGAGGGTATTTAGAATGGCTTTTGATAAAATTGGGAGTTCTGAACCTTTGTTTAATGCGCTGGAAATTTTCTCTGAAAGACCCAGCGGGTCACTTTCCTTTTCCAGTCTTATTTCGTCTCTATTCAAAAACTTTATAATTTTTGAAAATTTGTCTTGAGATCTAGGTTTGGCTCTGTATAACCATCTCTGAAAATCTTGCGGTACTTCAAGTTTTAAAATAGGATATTTCAATACCTTGAATGTTTTAGGGATATTTTCTGCAAATTTTTCATTTAAAACAAGATAGGGAAGAGAAAAACCTTTAAATTCTCTGGTTAAAAAATTTAGAATTTCCAGCAGGTTTTCTGAGAAAGATGGAAACACGTTAAGATGAGGGAATTCCTCAGGAATTGGTGTTCTCCAGAAGTTTTCACGGGTTTTTACTAGTGGGATAATGTCGATAAGATCATTGTTTTTAAATATTTCAAGTAAAACAATATCTTCATATCCTAAGGCCTCTGCGCAGGCGTATGTAAAGCGTGGGTCGTTAAAAATATTAAGGGGTGTGACTTTTTTAAGATTATTATAAGGTGAATGTGAATTTATTATTTCTGATATATCCCCTAATTTTTTAACTTTTACTTCTAAGGCCATGAGACCACCTCTATTTTAACTTTGCAAATTCCTCTGTTTTTAAAACCAAGTATTTCCGCCGCTTTTTGGGACACATCTATTATTCTTCCGTTCTTAAAAGGCCCTCTGTCATTTATTCTTACTATGACTGATCTTCCATTTTCAAGATTTGTGACTTTTACATAGGTGTTGAAAGGAAGGCGTGGATGTGCAGCGGTCAGCTTCTCGGGGTCAAATATTTCCCCTGAAGCCGTGCGCCTGCCTTTAAATTCCTTTCCGTAATAGGAGGCAATACCTATTTCCACATATGTCCTTTTTGATACTCTTGGAGCACAGCTAATTACAAGTATCAAGAAGGGAAACAAAATTATTAAAAATCTCATCCAATTTTAATGATAACATACAGCCATGGTGCTGTCAATAGAATGTGTTGTGTTAAGGAAGGGAAGTGATGGTGTTGCAAAATAGATTGGAGCGGTGTAGAAATTTTGAGAAGGCTATAGTGAATTTTTGTTTGTTGTTTCATGTTTTATCTTGCTGACGGTAAAAAAATCAAATTATTCCTAAAAGCTAATTTTGCGGCTGATTTATTTAATTTTTACAGGAGCGATTCTTCTTTCAAAGTTACAAGTTGTTTTGCTTATAAAAATTTTTGTACCTGTACACCAAAATTGCTGAATGTGAGATAGTTCTTGAATTTTATTATGGAAATTGACTTTATTGTAAGTTTGTCTGTAGTAATTTTTCGTAATTGTGTCTAACCCTTGCGTTATTTGTATAATCCTCAGAAAGAATTTATAATTACCCGATGAAGAAAATTGGTTGGTTCTTTTTTGTATCAACTATTCTGCTCTTGTTCTTTTATTTCAGGTTCTACTATTTTACTTATATTCCTATTAAAAGCGAGTGTGAGGCGTACAGGGCAGAAAACACTATTTTGAAGGATAGCCTTTTAAAGATAGCCGGTCAAAAGGAAAAACCCCAGGAACTTTCACCGAGGGTCGTTAAAGAGTTGAAATATAATGTTGGTGATTTTTTTGAGGGGAATGCTACTAAGCTATCTCAAAAGGGGAAACAGGTATTAACCGGTCTTAAGGAAGGCCTTGTCAATGTAAGTTTTGATAGCTTACTCATTGTGATATATCCCGAAAGAGGGAATATTTCTTCCAAAAGAGCTCTTGAAATTAAGTCTTACTTAGTGAGCCTGGGCCTTGAAAAGGAAAAAGTCTGGGGTAAAGTCTCTACAGAAGGCGAGAAAGACAAAATTATTGTAAGGATTAAATAAAATGGATGCCATCATAGCAAATCCCCGAGCAGGAAGAGGCCGGGTGCAAAAAAAGTTAAAAGAAGTGGAGGCAATTTTAGGAAGTTTGGGTCTCAGATATAAGTTGTACATTACTGAGAAACCCGGCCAGGCCACTGAATATTCAAAAGAAATTCTCAACTCAGGTAAGTTTGATAGGATCATTATCCTTGGGGGAGACGGAACCATTAATGAAGTCATTCAACCTTTGGTGGGTTCAGATGTTCCCATCTTACCCTTGCCATTGGGTACTGGTAATGATTTTGTAAAATTTTTCTACCCTTTCATGAAGTATGATTCCCTGCTCGCAAAAAAGGCCTTTAGTAACTCTTCGAAAGCCATTGATGTAGGTGTTGTCCAATCAGGGAATATAAAAAGATTCTTTGTTAATGGAATGGGAATAGGTTTTGATGCCGAAGTTTTAAACACCATGAAGAAAATAAAGTTTTTGAGAGGCGATTTCCTTTACACTACTGCAGTACTCTGGACATTTTTGAATTTTACAGGTTTTCAGATAAATGCAGAAATTAAAGGCGAAGTTGATTTTGTTAGCGGGCGGTATTTGCTCTTCAATGTTGGAAATGGTCGATACCTTGGCGGCGGATTTAAATTATTTCCTGTGGCACAAATTGACGATGGGCTCCTTGATATTTCTGTTATAGAATCTGTTAGTCCTATGAAATTTTTCACAAATTTTTATAAGGCTTTTAAGGGTAAGCACATTACTTTGAAAGAGGTGCATTATTTAAAAGGATGTGAACTTCATGTCTTTTCGAAAAATCCGCTAAATATACAGGTTGATGGTGAGCTAATCAGTGGGCTAAAAGAGATTACTGTATCGGTTCAGAAACGTGCTCTAAAAGTGATAAAATGAGATTTATTGTTATTGGCGCAGGGGCTGTTGGTAGTTATCTCATCACAAGACTTGCTTTGGCCGGTAATACCGTAGAAGCAATAGTAAGTAAGCGATCCAATAAACGTCATATTGAGAATGAAGGTATTGAATTTTTCTATAAAGATAAACGATTTGTGATAAAGGTTCCATGTTATGTTTATGAAGATTTGAAAGATTTAGAGACGGAATACCTTATTCTGGCTACTAAGAGCCATGAGGCAATGCGGATCCTTGAGGAAATTCCGGAGAAAAAAATTTACTTTAATTACATTGTGACCCTTCAAAATGGAATTGAGGTTCATTTAAAGGCTTCAAAAATCTACGGTGAAGACCATCTTATACTATCTGTACGAGAGGGGCTGTATGCTTTTGATCTTCATAAAGTAAGGCATATAGGGAACGGATCTATACCCAACATAGTCACTTCTATCTCTGCATCAAGAGAGTCTATTGATAATTTTGCAAAAATTTTAAACGATTCCAGTATCCCTTCTATCGTTTCCTATGATGGCATGCACGTCATTTATGAAAAATTAGTTTTAAATTCCGTTATAAACCCGATTGCTTCTCTTCTTAAAGTTAAGAACGGGTTTCTCCTTAAAATGGTAAATTCAAATGCGGTTCAGAATCTTCTTGAGGAGGCCTTGAAAGTTGTGGCCCTTGAAGGATTACACTTAAATCCTCTGGAAGTTCAGCTGAGTCTCAGGAAAGTTTTAGAGGCCACCGGCGAAAACAAATGTTCTATGTTACAGGATCTGGAACAGAAGAAAAAGACAGAGATTGATTATATAACTGGATTTCTTATAAAACTTGCAAAAAAACACGGGATAGAGGTGAAGTCCCATGAGCTGATTTATGAGCTAATTTCGCGGATGGAGGAGGCATATGGAGCGCATTAAGGGTCTTAAGAAAGTTTTGGAAGAAAGGAAACTCGACGGAATTTTAATAGTTAAGCCTCTAAATATCTTCTATTTTTCTGGCGTTCTTGTTAATGGGTTACTGGTGATCACCAGAGACCAGGAAGTTTTGTTTGTTAAAAGGCCCAAAGAAAGACCTATCCAGAGTGGTATAAACATAAAATACATTGATTCTTTAAAGGAAGTGCAGCAATTCTTGAATGCAAACCTTGGCAATTGCGGAATGGAGTTAGATTCAGTACCGTATGCGTTTGTAAAGAGACTTTCAGATACCCTACAGATTTCAAACCTTGTGGATATTACCCATGATATAAGATTAATAAGAATGGTTAAGGATGACACTGAAATCGAAAAGATTAAAAAGGCAGGGGAGATAGCGTCAAAAGTTTTTGATAACGTAAGAAAAGTTTTTCGAGAAGGCATGACTGAAAGGGATCTAGTGATCGAACTGGAGTATGTATCCAAGCACTTTGGTAATCTGGGGATTTATAGAATGCACTCTTTTGGTAATGAGGCCTCTTTCTCTCACATTTTGCAAGGAGACTCAGCCCTTATTTCCTCTTATCTTGATGCCCCCACCGGGGGACCTGGTGTTTCTCAAGCCTTTCCTCAAGGGGCTTCCTTTAATAAGATTAGTAAAGGGAAGCCTTTTACGATAGATGTTATGATTAACTACGACGGGTACATAGTGGATGCCACCAGAACTTTTGTGTGGGGTAACCCCGGAAAAGAAATTCTGGAAACCTGGCAAAAGTTAATGGATATATACAATTTTATACAGGAAAAGCTCCTTGTTGGAGGAATCCCAGAAGATATTTACATGGCCACTCTTCAGAAAGCCGAGTCATTGAAGGTAAGTGAACTCTTCATGGGCCCAGGTTGTGATAAAGTTAAATTTGTGGGGCATGGGGTTGGTCTTGAAGTGGATGAATACCCATTTATTGCTAAAGGTTTCAAAGTGCCGATTGATAAAAACACAGTAGTTGCCATCGAGCCAAAATTTATTTCCAGGGATTTTGGCATAATGGGTATAGAAGACACATTTATTGTTAAGCCTGAGGGCCCTGTTTCTGTGATCCCATTTCCCGGGGAACTTCAGATTATATGAAAATTAAAGTCGGTTACCTTCAATTTAATCCTGTAAAAGGAGACCCGGATAGTAATATTGAAAAAGTCAGGAGATTTATTAAAAGTGAGGATTTTGATATTCTTGTGTTGCCTGAACTTGCTTTCTCCGGCTACTTTTTTGAATCAAGGGAAGAAATTCTGCCCTTTGCTGACGAAAATTTCGAAAGCCCAGCTGCTATCTTTCTGAAGGAAGCGGCAAAATTCAAAGATGCTCTTATTATATGTGGATTTCCAGAGAAAGTTGGAGAGAGCTTATACAACAGTCAGTACGCCTTCTTTCCTGATGGTAGAGTTATTGTTTACAGGAAAAGCCACCTTTTTTACAAGGAAAAAAGGATTTTTGCCCCCGGAGACACGGGACCTGTGATTGTTCAATTTAAGGGTGTAAAGGTAGGACTCATGGTTTGTTTTGATTGGATATTTCCAGAGTTTTCTCGGATTCTTGCCCTGAAAGGCGCTCATATTCTTGCCCTTTCTGCCAACCTCGTGCTCCCTGGCCTTGGTCAAAAAGGAATGCAGGTGAGATCCATTGAAAATAGAGTGTTTTCAATTGTGGCCAACAGGGTGGGTGAAGAAATCTCAAGCAGTGGAGAAAGGCTTAATTTTACGGGCATGAGTCATATTTACGATCCTCAAGGGGGTATCCTTTGCTCCAGTGGTGCTGAATCAGAAGAAATAAAGGTTATTGAGATTGATCCTTCCCTTTCAGAAAACAAGTGGATAACTCCTTTGAATCATATATTTGAAGATAGAAGAAAGGAATTTTACAAAGATTTATTATGATGGTAACTTGTTTTCTTATCTTTTCGTTTCTTACAGCCCATCCCTATAATGACCCATGGTGGTCGGAAGATAAAGCTAAACACCTTGCAACCGCATATATTATAACCAAGAGCGCAACTCACTTCGGTATGAAAAAAAATCAGACCTTCGGAGTAGTTGTGAGCCTCTCGCTGGCAAAGGAGATATATGATCTTAAGGTGAAAAAGACCTTTTTCAGTGTTAAAGATCTTTTTTATGATATTGCCGGTATAACCCTTGGACTTTTGTTATGAAACCCATAAAAGCGACTCTTCTATATTTGCTAAGAGACGGTGAAATTTTGCTGGTTTATAAGAAAAGAGGGCATGGTGAGGGGAAATGGAATGGAATTGGTGGAAAATTGGACAATGAATCGGTCGAAGAGTGTGTCAAAAGGGAAGTAAAGGAAGAAACTGGATTAGAAGTACTGAATTTTGAATTATGTGGCATAATCTATTTTTATAATGTTTATGGGAGAGATTGGGATGTTTTCGTTTTTAGGGGCAGAGAATTTATAGGTGAACCAAAGGAAACTGAAGAGGTAATACCAAAATGGTTCAAGGTTACGGAAATACCATATGAAGCAATGTGGGAAGATGATAGAGAATGGCTACCGAAACTCATTGAGGGTAAACATTTTATTGGAATTTATCATTTTGATGGAGATAAATTAGTGAAATCCAATTTGAGAATAGTCTCAAAAGTCGAACTTCAGGAAGAATATCAAAGAAATCTTAAAAATTAATTTTATTTATCCTTCTGCAATTGCAAAAGCAGAAACGTGAATGGGGTTATCTTCCGGCATGTAAGCCTTCACAAGGATGTTATCCTGAAATCCTCTAAGCTCGTGTCCCCTGGTTACTGCAGGATATTCGTTACATTTTATACCACCAATTCTCTGAAAAAGTTCATCTGGAATTATTATGATCCCCTTTTCACTGGTGTATTTTCTTATGTATCCGTCAAGAATATAGCTTTTTAAAAGTTTTCTCTCAAATTTCTGGTACAGGGAATTGGTACTGAAAAGATCCAAAGCAATAAATTCGTCATTAATGAAAGCAGCAAAACCTATAGAGTCTTTTATGGTATCAAATCCCTCTAGAATTTCTTTGACCATGTCACCTAAGCTTTTATAGATATCGTGAAAGGATGAAGTCATACTATTTACCCGTGTTGATTTTAGAGTATGATCAATTTTAGTCCAGATCAAGGATTGGTTACTCTGAAAGCCTCTTTTCCTGTCCAGTGATTCTTTAATTGTTAGGGCTAATGTGCTGCGAAGAGAGGGTGTTACGGTAAACCCTGCCTCCTCAAAAACCTTACTCCCTTCCCATCTGTGCTGCTCGATGCAGGTAACAGGGACAACATATTCGCTTTGTGGTTCTATATAAACGTCAGTGTTTAATATTCTGTTTTGTCTGGCACCGATTATTTCTTCTCCGTCGATGGCAAAAACTCTGCGTGTTCCATTGTTTTTTATGATGATTTCGTTTACACCCCTTGTATCTATCATTTCTATCTCTCTGGAAGATAGTCCTTCTTCCAGGGTAGAAAAGCCGTTATTTCCGAATTCACCAGTTATTGGGAAGAGCTTAATGTTGTGAATGAAAAACGGCTCCTTCAGATTTAAATTCCTCGATAAAACATCGGATAAAGCTTTCATAGTAATAATAATTTAAATACTGAACCGGGTTTTGTCAAGGGCTTTTTCCCAATTTTAGATTTTAGCTAACAAAAAGTCTTTTGATCCTCTTAATTTTTCTAGTTAGACGCTCAGACTCCTGGTCCAATCCTGCTTTTTCTGCCTTTTTGATTAGGTACTTCAGAATTTTAAGACCGCCCTCAGTTTTTCCTATGTAAATCAACATATCTGCGATACCTTCTAAAAAGGAGAACCTGAGATTTGTTAAGGTTGGGTTAGATCTTACGATCTTGTAAGCTTTAAGTATATATTCCCGAAATTTATCTATATTGTGGGCGTAAAATTTATTTAGAAGGGCGTATTTAACGTAAAACTCGACTTTTAACTCTCTAAAGGGGTATGTTTCGATGGGTTGAAGAAGCTGTTCGCTTATTTCTAAAGATCTATCAAATTTACTCGCGATCATATAAATTTCTATAGCATGTAGATGAGCAACAATTGAAGGGTAAGTAAGTCCAACACCCCCAAACTCTGAAAGTACCGATTCTATTAGAGAGATAGCTTTTTCGAGGTCTTTGAAGCCACTGGCATACGTATAGGCTAAGTTTCGCTTAATATTGAGCACTATGTCTTTCATTTCGAGCTCAATGCCCATATCTAGGGCTCTTTTGAGTACTTCCAGGGCTTCTTCATGTTCTCCCATGGTACGTAGAGTTACTCCAACGTTATTTAAAGACATAACCTGAAGGTGTCTATCAAAGACTTTTTCAGCTTCGTAAAAAGTTTTCCTGAAGTTGTAAAGGGCCTGTTGGTATTGGTGTAAATCCAGATATACCGAGGCTTTGTTGTTTAAAACTGTAAGAAGTCCAGACTTATACCCGGTTTTCTGGTAGCATTCTTCCGCTTTATCGTATTCTTTCAGAGCCTTTTCATATTCGCCGATATGTGCGTATATTATGGCTTTATTCACATGCACGCTTCCCACACCTCGAATCAAGTTTAGTTTCTTGCGTATTTCTTCAGCTTTGTTCAGGAAATCTAGAGCCTTTTCTATATCGTTTAAGTCTCCGTAATTAAGACCTTGTATCATGTAAACGGTGGATAAAGTTTCCTCATCAATTAAGTTCAAATGAGTCGATAAGAGGTCATCCAGAAGCTGTTTGGACTCGTTAATGCTGTTTAATCTTCTCAGGATCCAGGACTTTAGAGTAATTGCAGAGGGATCGAATTTTTCCTGTAAGGATTTTTCAATATACTCGGAAGCGCTTCTTGTATCTCCACTTTCTATATAGAGTTCAGCCAAGGTCTTATATAATTCTGGAGTCCCTCCGTATTTTTCGATGAAGTTCCTGGTTTCTTCTATCGCCCTTTTAAGTAGCCCGGAAACCTCCAGAATTCTAACGTATGAGGGAAATGCATCTTTTTTCTTTTTGAGATCTTCTTCTACCTCAAAGTACCATTGATAAAACTTGATTGACTCATCGTACGCAAAAATATTAGCCAATTTTTTTGCAGCCTCTATACTGTATTTCTTAATGCGTTCTGCGTCTCCTGCCTGCCTGGCGTGGTATGCACATAATTCTTCTTTTCCTTCTGTTGATTTTAAACTATTTTCTAAGATATTTAATATTAGAGATGAATAATAACTTTTCTTCGTTTTGCTCATCCCTGTTAAAACTGTGTTTCGGATGAGGTCCTCTTTAAAAGCGAATTTATCAATTCCCTTCTCTTCAATAAGATTATTTCTTAGAAGTTTATCTATGGAATCTAGGATTTGACCGATATTCATGTTGGTAACGTTCTGAATTAGCTGAAGATCAAATTCTTTACCTATAACAGCTGCAACTTCTAATACCGGATCATTAGCGAACATAGCTATTTTATTTTTTAATAGGAGTTCAATGCTTTCCGGAACCCATGTGATTTCTGCATCTAGAATTTCCCATTCACTTTCTCCAAATTTGATTTGTTCTCTTGTGTAAAGTTCTTTTATTAGTTCCTCCACAAAAAGGGGATTACCACCGCTTTTTAAATATATGACCTTTTTAAGTTTTTCTTCTGCGGGTGCTTGAAGTATGCTTTCGATGAGTTCATATGTTGTAGCTTCTGAAAGAGGACCCAATTCTAAGTCTAACATAAGACCTTCTCTTGATAGACTAGGTAGTAAAGCTTCTATCGGGGTTCCTGGCATTTCTTCATTTCTTGCAGTGGCAAGGAATTTCAGCTTTCCTTTTGAAAGCCGGAGCAGGTAATATACTAATTCAGAGGAGGACTTATCCATCCACTGGATATCGTCAATGAAGATTAAAGCAATTTTGTTGCCGGATAAAAATACTAATAAATTGAAAACTGTCTCGTAGAATTTGAAACGATCAATACTTTTTGTTAATTCTTCGGATCCCTCAGGCAGTAAAGGTACTAGAGATTTCTTCTCAAATTCATCCAATTTGGCGTAAAATTCCCGAAACTTAAAATTATTTGATTCTTTTATTTTTTTCAAAAGCTCTTTAAAGGGAACAAAAGGTAAGGAGGATAGTGTGCCAAAGCAAGAAGTTTCAAACTTTGCAAAGAAGTCCGCGAGTTTGAGAATTTCTGAGACAAACCTGGTTTTTCCGATTCCCGTGGAACCTCTAACCAATATAAAAGGTTTCTCTTTTCTTAAAAAGTTTAACAATTCAGTTTTTTCTGCATGTCTTCCTACGAATATTTTTGAAGGGATCTGAGGATAAAGGGTTTCCTCAGAGTAAATAATGTATCTTGCTTTTCCTAATCTTTTTGCTCGATACAAAGCCTTATCCGCCTTCGAAAGTATTGTTTCAAAATCAAGTCCTTGAGTTGGGATTTCCACTATGCCTATGGAGCAAGAGACCATTTTTAGCGGTTGTTCTTTCCCTTTTATAGAGTCTAAAATCCTTTGGGCTACTGATACTGCACTTTCTCCAGGTGTGTTGGGAAGAATTATAACAAATTCGTCACCCCCATATCTGGCTACAATATCCGATTCCCTTAAGTTATTTTTTACGATTTTAACAAACTCTACGAGAATTCTGTCTCCCTCGAGATGCCCCATAAGGTCATTTACGATTTTAAAGTTATCGAGATCAATGAAAAGTATTGAGAATTTTCCACCATACCTTTTTATCTTTTTTATCTCATGGTCAAGATATGATAGGAGGTACTTCCTATTGAATGCTCCTGTAAGTTCATCCAAATACAACGTATTATTTGCCAACATGTGAGTCTCCAAAAATTTCAGTTTTTATTCTTCTTAATCTTTCGATGTCTTTAATGAAAGCTTGAATTTCACGCTTCTGTAAAATTTTTTCAAGAAATCTTAAGGCTTTTTTCTTTCTACCAGTATAGAGTAAATACCTGGCGAGATTCTCGTAGTAGAAAGTTAAAGAGGGGGTCCTATTTACTGTTTTCTTAATCTCAGAAAGCTTCTTAAAACTGGCTGGTATCTCGCCATTCTCGTTAGATAAGGTTTTTACTGTCAAAAGCAGTGTGTAATAAGTTATCTTAATTTTTTGATTAGTTTCCTTTTCCAGAGTTTCTCGGTGATTTTCAAGTAGATTTTTTGCATAATCTAAGTCATGCAAATGAATACTTGCTTCAGTCAAAGAGGTTACTAAATAAGAAAAGTAATCGGTATTTTGTAGTTTCGTGAAATTTTCTTTCAAAGACCGGTAAATTTCCTCTACTTTTTCTTTGTTTTGTTTATATAACAAGTAGAGCCTGAGTAGTGAAATCTGCACGTATGCCTTCAAAATCTCACTCTTGGTCTCAATTGCTATTTCCATAGCTCCTGTGAGATATTTTTCGGCATCCTCGAATATTCCACAATAAATTAATACCTCAGCACAGTTTACCAGTGCTATAATTTGAGAACCTTTATCCCCTATTTGTTTTGCAAGTCTAAGAGTTTCTTTGAAACCTTCAATTGCTAGGTCGTACTCCCCAAGCTTTAACAAGATTTCGCTTTTATTGTTAATGGCAGCCAAAATTCCCCTTTTATCACCAATCTTTGAGTAAGTTTCCTGGGCTTTCTCGCATTCGGAAATGGCCTTATCAAATAAACCTATTTCATCGTAAAGGTTGCCGAGGTTGAGGTGAATATTGGCGACGCCTCGAGGGTCATTGAGCCTTGTTCTAATTTCTAATGCATTCATGAAATGCTCTTCGGCTTGTTTGAATTCCTTTCTATTTAATAGGGTTAATGCCCAATAGTGCTCGAAATCAGCTCGGTCTTTTTCTTGAAGAGATTTCTTAGCTTTCTCAAGGTCTTTAAGAATTTTTTCAGCTTCAAGGTATGCTCCTTCTAAAATATAAATCCAAGCTTTTCTTAATTTGAATTTTGGGATATTCTCCATGGTGATGGCCTTATCTATATATTTATGAGCTTCTTCGAAATCACCTGCTTTGGAGAGGAAATCAGCAACTCTGTAGTAAATGCTGGTGTCAGGTTGTGATTTTTGTAAATATTCCATTAGTTCCTTTATTCCTCTATCTATCTCACCCAGATAGCTCAGTGTGTCAATATATTCGATGAATGCCTGGCGTTTTTTATCTTCATCGTTTTCAGCCTCAAGATACCACTTATAATGCTTCAGGGAGTCCAAATAACCGAAGTTCCTTTTTAATTCTCTAGCCGCTTCTAAGGTGTATACCTTTACCTTTTCAAGTTCACCGGCTTTATAAGCATGATAAGATAAAAGCACATACCCCATGGGGATTTTCTTTGATATTTTCTCAATTGCTTCCAGGATATTTTTGTGAATAAATCTCCTTTTGGTTTCTGAAATTTTGCTTAGAATGATCTCTCGTGTTATATCCTCTTTAAATGAGAAAATATCTAATCCTTTTTCCAGAATAACGTTATTTCTAACTAATTTGTCAACGACATCGTAAATTTCACCAGGGCTTTTATTTGTACAAAGTTGCAAAACTTTTACATCAAATTCGGGGCCTAAGCATGCTGCATATTCAAGGAGAGGATTGCCCTCGAAAGGTTTTATTTTCTCTTTAATTATACTCTCAATGGTTTCTGGAATTAAGAGCCCTGGCTTAGTGCTTTCTTCCTCTATTATCCATTCATTATCTTGAAAGACAATTATATCACGTTTAAAGAAATCTTTTATCACCTCTTCAACAAAAAACGGGTTCCCTCCAGTTTTAGTATAGAGAATTTTTTTCAATTCGTGATCACACTTACCTTGAAGGATTGCCTCTGCAAGGTCGTTAGTTTCCCGTTCGGATAGGCTTTCCAATAAAATCTCGATTATAATACGCTCTCTCAAAAGTTGTGCAATAAAGGTCTCTAAAGGTTTTCCCTCAATTCCCTCTATTCTGTATGCTACTATAATTTTCACATTAGGTAGATTCGAATGGATCAAAAAGTAAAGAAGTTCCATTGAAGAACTGTCGATCCAGTGGAAATCATCTATAAAAAGGATAACCGAGCAATCTTTTGAAACATAATCGAGGATTTTAGAATAAGCATCAAAGAATTTATATCTATCAATGTGTTCTGGGATAAAACCTATTTCAGGGTCAAGTAAGCTGAGTGCAATTTTCTCGCCTTCATCAAGGCGCTCCAGAGCTTCGATGAATAGAAAATAGTTATGTGCTTTTAAAGATTTGAAGAAGCTTCTGAATGGGTAAAAAGGAATAGAGGTCAGACTTCCCGAAGACTTGGATGTGAGTACAATACCGCTGTTATTTAGCTTAAGAGCTTCTTCTACGAGGCGTGTTTTGCCAACTCCAGTAGCCCCTGAAATACATATTATTTTTACATTTTTATCTTCTAATTTTTGTAGTAAGGTAGATTTTTCTTTTACTCTACCTATTAAAGAAGGAGAAGGTATTATGGGGAACGCAGAATCGATTTCAGGAAGTGTGTAAATTACTCCATGACCCAATTTTTTCGCTTTAAATAAAGCTGTGTCCAGTTTACTGTATAATAAGTCCCACTCAGCACCGTGTGTGGGTACCTCAACGATTCCCATTGATACTGTTATTTTTATACCGTGAAAATCCTCTTCCCTAAGTGCTTCAATAATTCTCTCTGCAGCTCTCTTTGCATTCTTGATAGATGTGTAAGGAAGAACTACCAGAAATTCATCTCCGCTCATCCTAATTATAGTATCCGTATCCCTCAGGTTTCTTCTGAGAAATTGCGAAAATGATGCCAGTACTTTGTCGCCAACTTTATGACCATATAGTTTATTTACGAAACTAAAATCGTCAATATCCAAAAGTAAAAGGCTGAAATGAGTTCCGTATCGTTTTACTTTTTTTAACTCTCGAGGTATTGTTAGTTCAAGGAATTTTCGGTTGTAAACCTGAGTCAGTTCGTCCTTGTAAGTGTCCGCTGTATCGAAATACATCCTTGTATAAAATTATAAGATACGTTCTACAAAAAAATCAAGAAAATACATTTATTTTCGCACCGTTATGTGAGACCTTGCGATTTCCTTAATGGTTCTAATATACTCTTCCTGAATGGATTTAACAATTTCTGAATGAGGAATTTCAGCATCTTCAATTCTACTTACGGCCAGGATATCATACGTGGTTCCTGCGAGGAAGGCGCCTGTGAGGTTTTTTATTGAATTAATAGGGATTGGTTCTTCTTTTATGGGGATTCTAAGATTTTTGCAAATATCTATAACAACTTTTCTGGTTATCGATGGGAGTATTTCATGGGTAATGGGATGTGTGTAAACTGTTTCACCTATTACCCCGAAAAATGATGAAGAGGTACTCTCGGTAATTTTACCATTTTTTACAAAAAGGGCGTCAAAAAAGCCCTGTTCTTTCGCTTCCATTTTGGCTAAGACATTCGGAAGGAGCATGGTAGTTTTAATATCACATCTTGCCCATCTTATGTCAGGGTAAAATTTTAGAGGAACACCGCTCTTATGCAATTTAGGGGAGAGTGGACGGAACTTGCTGGTGATCATAACTATGGTAGGTTTTGTATTCTTTCTCGGGAGGTGAGATCTTGGTTCTTTACCCCTTGTTATCTGGATATAGACCAGGGCATCATCTGCATGAAGTTTCTGTAATGATTTTAAAATAATTCCAGTGAGTTCTTCCTTTGAATAAGGTGCCTCTATTTTTAATTCTTTTAGGCCATTGTACATTCTTTCAAGATGGTCATTAAGAAATAATGGGACGTTATTTATTGCTCTTATTACTTCGTAGATGCTATCTGCGAAGAAAAGTCCGCGATCCTCTATGTTAGACACGGCATTTCTTTTAAACTTTCCATCAATGAAATAAACCCGCTTTTGAGTCATATAAAAATTTTAATCGATACTTTTTGAAAATACCAGAAATCTTTGTCTTTCCTTGACCTTACGATGTTATTGTTATATACTCTTTAAGTGCTGGAGGTGAGACAATGTCAGTTATTTTAACAGGAACTTTTAGGTTAAAGGTTGGACTCGCAGAAATGCTCAAGGGCGGGGTTATAATGGATGTAACTTCTGCTGAGCAGGCTAAAATAGCCGAGCAGGCAGGTGCTGTTGCTGTGATGGCTTTAGAGCGTGTCCCCGCTGATATCAGGAAAGAGGGTGGGGTTGCCAGAATGGCTGACCCTGAGAAAATAATCGAAATTATGGAAGCAGTCTCAATTCCCGTAATGGCTAAGGTGAGGATCGGACATTTTGTAGAGGCTCAAATTCTGGAAGCCCTTGGAGTGGATTTTATTGATGAAAGTGAAGTTCTTACACCTGCCGATGAGGAAAATCATATTAACAAACATCCTTTTAAGGTACCATTTGTGTGTGGTGCCAGAGATCTGGGAGAAGCTCTGCGTAGAATTGCAGAGGGTGCAGCGATGATTAGGACCAAAGGAGAAGCTGGCACAGGGAATGTGGTGGAAGCGGTCAGGCATATGAGAAAGATACAGGCGGAGATAAAGAGACTTACAACTCTTAGTGAAGAAGAGCTATTTGCTGAAGCAAAAAGGTTAGGTGCTCCTTATGAGCTCGTAAAATACGTCCATGATAACGGTAAACTCCCTGTTCCCAACTTTGCAGCTGGCGGTATTGCAACGCCTGCGGATGCTGCTTTAATGATGCAACTGGGTGCAGAAGCTGTATTTGTTGGGAGTGGAATTTTCAAATCTGAAGACCCTGAAAAGAGAGCCAGGGCAATAGTGGAAGCCGTAACTTATTATGATGATCCTGAGATTCTTGCAAAGGTTTCAAGGGGTCTTGGCGAACCTATGAGAGGGTTAGACGTTACGAAGATGAAGCCAGAAGAATTGCTTCAAACCAGGGGGTGGTAGTGAGAATAGGCATTCTAGCAATACAGGGTGATTTTGAACTTCATAAAATCAAGGTTCAGGCTGCTGGATTTGATTGGCTTTATGTGAAAAAAGAAGCAGATCTTGATAAAGTTGATGGAATAATTTTCCCGGGTGGCGAAAGTACAACTATAACAAAGATATTAAGCAGGTACGGACTGGGCCAAGCCCTGATTGGCAAGGTCGAAAAAGGATTTCCAGTTTTCGCTACATGTGCTGGACTTATAATGATGACAAGGGAATTTGAAGGTGAGGAGAAGGAAGTTTCCCCTCTTAGAGTCCTGAATGTAAAGGTCAGAAGAAATGCGTATGGAAGACAGAGAGAATCCTTTGAGGCTCCTCTCAAACTTAAAATGGATCAAAAAAATGTTGAAATAACAGGAGTTTTTATAAGGGCCCCTAAAATTATTGAAGTGGGGACAGATGTAGAGGTCTTGGGCTACTTTGAGGGTAGCCCTGTGGCTGTGAGGCAGGGGAATATCCTTGCCATGACCTTCCACCCGGAGCTTTCTGAAGGAATTGAAATTTATGAATATTTTGGAAACATTATAAAGGAGAGAAAGTAACATGTTTGAAAATCTGAGAAAAACTGATCCTGAGATCTTTGAAGCTATTTTTAATGAGCTTCAAAGACAGAGAAATGGATTAGAACTCATTGCTTCTGAAAACTTTACCTCCGATGCGGTTATGGAGGCCATGGGAAATGTGATGACCAACAAATATGCAGAGGGATACCCGGGCGCGAGATATTATGGTGGTTGCGAATTTGTAGATGTTGCGGAAAGACTTGCTATCGAAAGAGCAAAGGCTCTTTTTGGTGCTGAACACGTGAATGTACAACCCCATTCGGGTGTTCAAGCCAATATGGGTGTTTATTTTGCAGTTTTGCAACCCGGAGATATCATTCTTTCCATGCAGCTTTCCCACGGTGGACACCTTTCCCATGGTCATAAAGTTTCGTTTTCGGGTAAGCTATATAATGTGGTACATTATACCGTTCATTCGGAAACTGAACGTATTGATTTTGATTTGGTTAGAAAGTTGGCTCATGAACACAAACCAAAGCTTATTCTTGCTGGATATTCAGCATATCCCAGGATTATAGAATGGGAAAAGTTTAGAGAAATTGCAGATGAGGTTGGCGCATATTTTATGGCAGATATTGCACATATCGCGGGTCTAGTGGCTGCTGGATTACATCCATCTCCGATACCTTATGCCCATTTTGTCACCACGACAACCCATAAGACCTTAAGAGGACCTCGCGGTGGAATGATAATGTGTAAGGCAGAATTTGCGAAAGAGATTGATAAGGCCGTATTTCCTGGAGCCCAGGGTGGACCATTGATGCATGTAATTGCTGCCAAAGCAGTTGCACTTAAAGAAGCCATGACCGAGGATTTTAAGAGATATCAGGAGCAGATTGTAAAGAATGCAAAGGCTCTGGCCGAAACCCTGGTTTCTGAGGGGTTAAGACTGGTTACTGGAGGGACTGACAATCACCTTATGTTAGTAGATCTCAGACCTTTTAAAATAACTGGTAACATTGCCGAAAAGGCTCTTGAAAGAGCGGGAATCACTGTAAATAAGAACACTATCCCCTTTGATCCAGAAAAACCCACGGTCACGAGTGGAATAAGGGTTGGAACGCCGGCAGTAACCACAAGAGGTATGAAGGAACCAGAAATGGTCAAAATCGGGAAACTTATAAGTAAAGTTTTGAAGAACCCAGATGATGAGAACGTTATTTCAAGTGTTAGAGCGGAGGTCCAGGAACTTTGCAATAGTTTTCCGCTTTATCAAGAGAGATATGAACATATGAGGAGACTCTTATGAGAAAAATTTTTATGGTTTTTATCTTTGTGGCTTTTGTCTATGCATCCCATGAGAACATAGGTGTTTCTCCCGAATCTCGAGCACTCGGTGAGAGTACAGTGTCCATGGGGTTAGGAATTTCAGGGGTATTTTCAAATCCCGCTGGCTTAATGGATGCGACAAATCTTCAGGTCGCATTATTTTACGAGAAACCTTATGGTGCGCAAGGTATTGGAAATATAAACAGTGCATTTTTGGGAATAAAATATACCAAATTTGCCATTAGTTTTAGCGAATATTACGCTAAATTGGAAGGAGATTATTCCGGACTTTACTCAGAGGGTATCTACTCTTTATCCTATGCAATTCCTTTTGGTGTACTCAGCCTTGGTTCCAATTTAAACGTTTATAAATTTCAGGATCCAAGATTTGGTACTGATTTCACGGCAGGTCTTGATTTTGGGCTCTTAACAAGAATATCTGATTTTGTAAGTGCCGGGATTTGCTATCATAACGTTTTCCGTGCGAGGATTCGAGGTGAAAATCTCCCTTATTATCTTGACGCTGGTATTCGTGTTTCTGTTAGAGATTTGAGCAGGAGTTTAATAGCTTTCAGAATGATGCCATCTTCCCAGGTGGTTTTAATGTTTGGAGAGGAAGTTGATCTTGTAAAAAATATTCTTACCCTCAGGGGTGGCTTAAGTTACGGAAATGACACCAGAAAAGCCTCTCTCGGCCTTTCAGTTAAAGCAATCGAAAAATTTACCATTAGTTACAGCTTTTCTTCAAATTTCGAACTCTCTCCGGCTCATTCCCTCGGTGTCGTATATGGGAGGTAAGTTGTGATTTTTAAATTAGTTTTAGGTCTATATCTTTTAATGATTTCTAAGGTTGATATAAATACTGCGAGCCTTGAAGAACTATTAACGGCTTTACCGATAGATAGTTTAAAGATTGTAAAAATTTATGAGTATAGAGAAGTCCATGGTCCTTTTAATAACATTTACGAAGTTGGAAAGCTTCCTTTTATTACACCCCAGGATCTGAGGGTTTTAAAAGAATATGCCATTACTTCAAGGAAGGAGCGGGACATTTACTTTTCCTACTATACTCAGGATGTAAGGGAGAGAACTGTCACAGAAGAGAGTCCCATGGAGAGCGCTTATGATTACTGGCTGAGTGCTCTCAGAACTCCTATAAACGTAAATAAGGCTTCTATAGATGAACTATATTCAATCTACGGTGTGTCCCTAATAGACGCAGTTCAGGTATATAAGCGTGCGAAAATGTTAGGGTTCCAGAGGGCGTCCCATTTAAGGAGAACGCTAGGGCTTTCGTATTACGGATACAGGAATTTGTTACCTTATGTTGGATTTAGAGACTATAAAGCTGCACCTTTCACGGGATGGCTCACATTAAATTTCAGCCATTATTCGGAACTTTATCAAGAAGAAACCAATGATATAGAATCAAGAATTGAGCAGCTTACCACTGTTACAACCGATACTGCGTCAAATTTGTGGAGTTCTCTTATAGCAGCAGGATGGACACCCCAGGACAGTATATGGCTCTATAACCAGCTTCAAAAAGAGGCTGAAGAAGCCGCGAGTCTCAGGCCAAGTCCCTATCTGAGGACGAAATTTAATGGGCTTTTGTGGGGTAAAGTAAGGGTAGGTTTCTCTTTTTATAATAGTCCGTACTTAAAATCCATTGAGCCAAAATATTTTATTAGTCTTGAAAAAATAAATCTCCCCTATGGTTTTGTTCTAAATAAAGCTATTCTTGGATGCTATAGAATTACGCTGGATCAGGGACTGTTCCTTGATAACAGTGATGAGAGCAGATCCCGGCTTTTAGATAGGGTTTTTGGACTTTTTGGCGATCTTTCAAGGTATGATGCTTTTTCATTCTACGGAGGTGCAGTAGAGGGATTAAAAGGTCCTTTTAAAGTGACTTTATGGCACTCTTATTCCCTTAAAAATGGAGTAGAGGATAGGAATGGTAATCTGGTTTTTTACTATGATGGAGATTTTATTCCATCTACATTTAAAAATAAGTTTTACGAGAAAGTTCAAGGGTTTAATCTAAAACTTGATATCCTTCCAAGGGTTCCTGGAACACAGGTTGGTTTTTCCGGTTTGAGAATTCTTTATTCCAGGCCCATGACTGCGAATTTTAATACCTTTGATATCCCTCTGGATAGGGAAGATTTCAGTGACCCTGTATTTAACTGGATTGGTGGCACAGAAAAGAGATTTCTTCAATTTTCAGGCAGAACAGTGATTTATCCCTTCTCCCTGGAAATGGAATATGCGAAGGAACTTAAGGGTGGAGATGCATTCCTGGCCAAAGCGAGACTTCAACAAAGTATTTTCACTTTAAATGTTATTTATAGAGACTATGATGTAAACTACACAAATCCTTACTCCAGGCCTTTCTATGAGGATACGCGCTTTAGATACACTATTTTAACCCGTAGTTACAGATTGATTGATCCTCTATATGCAAATCTTGGTAATCTTCCTTTCCCAAAGCCCGAGCAGGGGGTCTACATTGAGCTCAGATATCAGCCCTTTGCAAGACTTCTTTTCCCCAGGGTTTATTTGGATTTATGGAAAGATAAGTCAGACCTTCAGAATAACATGAGAGCTCAGTTCCAAATGGAATACAGGATTATCAACCAGTTTAGAGTAAGGTACACTTATCGAAACCAGATCAAGGCAAATTCCAGATATCTTGGGGTTTCGGAGAGTAATTTGAATGAGCATTCTATTCAATTTATGGTACCCTACGGTGGCACGTTCTTTACGGCCGAATATAGGAATTCCATAATGAAACTTACGGAAAGAGGTATTGACTTTAGGACCTCAATATACGGGCAATTCCTTTCCTTTTATGTTGATAAAGAGCTATTCCAGAATGTCTCTGTTAAAGGTGGGGCTGTTATTTGGGCAACTAATGGCTATTCACTCTGGCACTTTGAAGATGTGGGAATTGATTTTCTCTACGGTGATGGTACAAAATGGTTTGTCGCTTTCGTAAATCAGTTTTCCCCAAGGCTTGGAATGAGGTTAAAAATAAAAGAGAAGCTTACCCAGTATCCTCATACAGGTATAGAAGGGCGTGGTATTGTAAGTCCAGATGGAGAAGTAATTTATTTACCCTTCGTTGATGAAAGAAGGGTCTTTGGACTACAGGTTAGTTTAGATTACGCTTTTTAAGATGTTTTCCTGCGGTATTGATATTGTAAAAATTAGTAGATTTTATTTTTTAATGGAAAAGTACGGCGAAAAATTTTTAAATAGACTTTTTTCAAAAGAAGAACTTGAATATTGCAAAGGAAAAATACGATTTGTAGAGTGTCTTGCTGGAAAATTTGCGGCAAAGGAGGCCGTAATTAAGGCGCTAAGGTTAACTGGCGTTGCACTCAGAGATATAAGAATTTTGAATGTAGAGGGAAGACCTACTGTATACATAAAAGGGGAAATGCAGAATACAATAGATGTAAGCATTTCCCACGATGGGGATTATGCTGTAGCAGCATGTTTTTACGGGAGGTGTAGTAATGGATAGAATTATCATTGCTCTTGGTGGAAATGCTTTAAGAAGAAAAGGGGAACCCTTTACCATTGAACATCAGTATAATAATGCATGTAAGGTTATAAAGCCCGTGGTATCCCTGGCGGAAGAGGGATATAAAATATGTATCACTCATGGTAACGGACCACAAGTGGGTGTTGAATTTTTCAGAAACATTATGGCAAGGGACAAGTTCCCTCCTTATCCTCTGGATGCTTTAAATGCAGAAACTCAGGGTTGGATTGGATATGTCATTTCCAGGGCTATACGAAAGCAATTACAGGAAGATAATGTTCAAAAAGAAGTGGTGGCGATAGTTACGCAGGTGATTGTGGATAAAGATGACCCTGCTTTTTCAAACCCTTCGAAGCCCATTGGGGACTTCTTTACCAAAGAGGAAGCTGAAGAACTTATGAACAAGTTTGGATGGGTAATGAAGGAAGATGCGGGTAGGGGATGGCGAGTGGTGGTTCCTTCTCCAAAGCCGAAGAAGACTGTTGAGGCCAAAATTATAAAAAGACTCGTGGATGAGGGAGCTATTGTAGTTGCTTCGGGTGGTGGTGGCATCCCGGTTGTGGAGGAAAATGGAATCTTGAAGGGAATTGAGGCTGTGATTGATAAAGATAGAGCATCAGCCATCCTTGGAAAGGAGATTGATGCGAGGTTGTTCATGATTTTAACTGAGGTGGATTATGTTTATGTGAATTTCGGTAAACCGGATCAAAAGCCTCTTACCCATGTTAAAGTCGATGAATTGAGGAGATATTATGAGGAAGGACAGTTCCCTGAAGGTTCTATGGGACCCAAAATTGAAGCAGCTTTTGATTTTCTTGAAAATGGTGGAGAGGAAGTTATTATAACATCAATAGAAAGAGCTCATGATGCACTTTATAATGGTTACGGCACTCATATAACCAGGTAGTCTTAATCCTCGGAATCTTCCATTACTTCTTCCAATATGAGTTCTGGTGTCTCTTTTGCTTTATCGATGTTTTCTTCAATTTGTGCAAAAAGGTCATCAAAATCTACAGGGAGGCGCTTTCTCTTATAGGGATTTGCCCAGCTTAAAATCTGATTGTAAATGTAGGGGTGCCATTTGCCCATTTCTTTCAAGTGGGATGCTATTTCCTTAAGCTTTTCATTGATACTTAAGATTCTTTGTGCTCTTTCTTCTCTAATATTAATCGCGTTTTTGATGGGTAAATCCATGAAGAAATCACATTTTTTCAAAATATTTTCAAAGGCACTACCTGCGAGCTTTTCGGCTTTTTCATAAGCAAGACCAAGGGTTACATAGTAGGCCTTTTCAATGGAATCTGCTATGAGAGGATCATCCTCAGAAAGTTCGGGTTTTTCATTCATAATCTCCCTGTAAAGTTGAACTGCAACATAAGCTTTTTCGCGTATATTTAATTCTTTTTCTATATTGAAGTTCATCATGAGGTTCATATATTGCTGAGGAACGATTATCACAGGGAGTTCCTTAAGGCCGAGTTTTTGGGCGGCGAGGAACCTATGTTGTCCGTCAAGGATTAGATATTCATCCTCCTTTTGTGGGTTTTTAACAACAATAGGGGGTACGATAAATCCTAGCCTTTCCATGGATAAAATGAGGTGATTAACATGATAATTACTTGGTTTTCTCTGGTGTGAGATAACTTTTAAGTTATCCATTGGTACTATTTGGAATTCTAACTCAGTACCTTTTAAGGGGTCATAAAACTTCATTAAACCACCTCCTTGAAAAGCTTGAAATACCTTTATTATATTTAGTTTAAACATCTTGAAATGTCAAGATACATTTTGGGCATATTGCAAAAGAAGGGATTTTGGCTTATAATTATTTCCTGGATACCATGAGATTCAAGGATGATAATTTAGAATGCAAATTTCTCGAAAATTACAATCTAAAGTCTGTTAATCAAGTCAGAATTGCCCTGGCTTTGGGTGCATTTTTGTATGCTATCTTCGCTTTACTTGATGCTGTAATTGTGGGCCCTTTAAAAAGTTACATATGGAAAATTAGATTCATATTCGTGATGCCGATCATAATTCTTGCGTTTGTACTTACCTTTACTAATTTTGGAAAGAAATACTTACAGGAGATGGTATCTTTTGTGGTGATTGTTGGTGGAGCAGGAATCCTCTGGATGCTCGCAGTCATTAGCCCTCCATCCCTTTATCTTTATTCTCAGGGATTAATGCTCGTCTTAATTTTTAACTTTACATTTTTCCGGCTAAGGTTCAATTACTCTCTCCTAAATGGTATTGTTATACTCACTGCGTTTCAGATTGTTAGTCGCGTTATTAATCCCTTGCCAATGGCGGTTTTTATAAACAACAACTTTTTCCTCTGGAGTGCCGCAGTTACAGGTGCTGTTGCTTCGTATATAATGGAAAAATTAGAGAGAAACAATTTTTTAAGCAATATTTTAATGAAAAGGATGGCCGAAACTGACGGCCTTACGGGGGTAGCTAATAGATCTTCATTTATGAATATCTTTGAGCTACATTTAAAGAGTCTTGGGAGTACTATATCCAGTGCTGCCTTTTGTATGCTAGATTTAGACAATTTTAAAGAAATTAATGACTTTTATGGACACCCCAAAGGTGATGAGCTGCTCAGGGAATTTGGAAAGGTCCTTGCGCACAAATTTAGAGCAACGGATACGGTGGGGAGGATTGGTGGAGATGAATTTGGAATATTGTTGTTAGATATTTCAGATTATCAAAGAATTGTAAGTGCTCTGCTGTCTGCAAAGAAAGATTTTACTGAAATTCAGCAAGAAATGGAACCTAAAGTCACCTTTTCAGTAGGGTGTGTTATTATCCAGAATCATAGTGAAGATGTAAGTGACTACATGTTCTACTATTCTCTTGCAGATCTGGCTTTATCCAAGGCAAAACAAAACAAAGACTCAATCTGTATAGTAGGACCTGACAAAAAAATGTTATACTATCAGAAATTAAGTTAAAAAGCCTTCGAAAAATTGGCGCCACAAAAGACTGAGGAATTATATTCTTTATTGTGCTTTACCAGAACCAGTCCTGATTCGAGAAAAATTGAATTACCGAAAATTAGGCGCAAATCTAAAAGTGCTATGGGGATTTTATTTGAAATATCGTACAATATTAAAATATATGGAACCTCGAAGACCCTTTCAGGGAACTTAAGTTCTATTGCAGCTATTTTGTCAGTTAAGAGAATGAAGCCTGGTAAAGGGAACATTTCTTTGTTATTAGTGTAATACAGCCATATCGAAGGCATGACCTCTCTAATTTTGCATTCCAGTTGAGCTGAAAATTTGTAAGAAGTGTCTCGCTTCAAGCCCTGAATTTTTATTGTTGTATTGCCGTAATAAGCTGTGAACAGGCCGAGGCCAGGCTCCGGCCAAAAATTAGAGTAAATCCCAGTTTCAAATCGACCTGTGCTTTTTGAAATTTGGAAAGTGTATCTGGGTTCTTCAAAGCTTTTCGGGAAGTTAAGAAAAAAGACAATACTTGCTAAGGGACTGGTGTGCCTTACAAAAATGCCTTTTTCCCCTTCCCATTTAGTGGAAATGGTTTCAAAGAGATGTCCTGTGCAAAAAGGGTTGAATAATCCTGGAAAACCCGGGAGGAATAAAATTTTTCCTATCTTTGTTTCTAATCCAGATTTCTGGAACTTTAAATAACCCTGATAAAGTAATAGTTCTGATTTTGAATAGTAACGGCCTTTCCAGTATGTGTATCCTAAGTCAGCATAAGTTTTAAAGTTTTTATAACTGTAGGTGAAATTTAAGTTGGGTGTAGATAAAACCAGATAGTCTCTTGTGTGCATATTATAAATTCCAAATATGCTGGCGGAGATTTTTAGTGTGCCAAAGAGTAGAAGTGCCACAGAGGTCATTTTTTAAGATTTTCTATCCTGAAGTGATGTGCAGGAATTGTAATGTCAAAGTCGACTTCTTTTAGAATAAATTTCGTATATGAATCTTTGAGCCGCAAATCTCTCATAATTACTGAAACTGGGTAATATTTCCCTTTCACGCGTCTGTATTCCAGAGCCTCAACTTCCTTTATTTTTCTCCCGCTTTTTGCATAAAGTTCCTCTTTAATCCAGATGTTTTTCACTGTGTCAACAAACATTATCACTCTGTAATACGGCGCAGTTCCCGCGGTATCTATAAGTTCCAGCACTTTGAAGTTCTGGCTCCCTATAAGGGTATCCCTTTCGCTCTTTAGTTTGTAGTATCTCAGGGGATCCTCTTCCATAATATCTTCATAAGAAAGGTCGCTTCCCATGAAAGATTGTTTTAACATATCCCCGGATATTCTTACCACATCGTCTATATCGGGAAGATATATGTAAAGGTCTTTCTTAAGTTTTAAATATTTAACTCCTCTATCTTCGGGATTGGTAAACTCTATGTAGAAGTTCTCTCCCTGGCTCAGACCCGAGAAAGCTTTTTTAAGGACTCTTTTCCCTTTCCTGATTTCAATTTCCGCGGTGAATTTAGAACTTTCATATTTTTGATTTTCTCTTAATTTACTCAATATCGCCTCGCCAGAATTAAGTGAACCAAGTACGAGGCTTAAGATTAACAGATTCATTTTGACCTCCTAAGTCTGCCTCAACGCCTCTTGTGGGGTTAGCTTCCTGGCTTGAAGAGCAGGTATTACACTTGTGCCGAAGGATATCACAGTTACTATTATAAAGGCCATTAAAAATACCCATAAATTGGTTGTTGGCCTTACAATGTATGGGAAGGGGAAATCAAAGGTTTTTATCATTTCTTCAAAGTTAAGTCCTTTCACTTTTAGTGCAAAGTTCAATAAAAGACCTAACAAAGCCCCCACAAAACCACCGGTGGCACCGATAAGGGTACCTTCAAGTCCGAAAAGGCTAAAAATTTCGTTGTCGTTCATCCCAATGGACTTTAATGTTCCTATTTCCCGCATTCTCTCAAAAACCGCAACGGTCATGGTGTTAACTATGGCAAAGGCAGCCAGGAGAGCAATAAGAACGTATATAGTTAAATAAAATACATCAGCAAACTTAAAAAAGAAGACAAAAGTTCCAAGGGTGAATGTGTATGGCTTCGCAACCACATCTTCGGGTAGCTTCACAGATTTGACGAACCTTTCAATATCTTTTTCGCTCTTTAAAAACACTAATATTTCATGAGCACCGGATTCGACTTTTAAAAGCTTCCTTGCACTAGAAGTGGATAAAAGTATCAGGCTTTTATCAAATAGAGTGTATCCCATTTTAGCTATGCCTATCACCGGGATTTTTAAAGCTGAAAGCCCTCCATAGGCACTTTTTGACATGATTATAAGGGTATCTCCAGCCTTTAGATTAAGGGTTTTTGCTAAGTCTCTTCCCAGAACACATCCTTTCGAAAGGTCGTACACGCCTTCTAAAAAATTATCCTGCTTCAGGTTAAAGGCCTTTATTTCCTTTTCCGGGTCTAAACCCATTATTATGACGTTCTTTGTAGCTCCACCTTTTGTAAAGAGCATTCCCCCAGCTTTTATTCTCATAGTATAAAAATTTACAAACCTCGAATTCTTTAGTTCTGACTCTATTTCATCAGTGTTTTCAATGTATTCATCCTGTGGGAGAAAAATTCGGCGCTCAAAATAGTCTTTTTTAGTAATTAGTACATGTCCTGTTTCAAGTTTGATGAGCATCTCTTTTGAAGTGTTTAATACGCCTTGAACATAGCCGTGTAAAGCGACAATTACAAATCCTGCTACGGCAAGGGATGAGGCCGTAAGGAAGCTTCTCCTTTTGTTTCTAAATACGTTTTTTACTGCAAGCTTTATTATATCCATCTTAAACACTCCGCTGGAGTTAACTTTTTTGCTCTTTTTGCCGGGATCAGGCTTGCGATAAAAGTGGAGATGGGACCGAGGAGCAGGGAGACCCAGATGCTGGTTATGTTCCATGAATTTTTTATTATTCCAGAGACCCGATATCCCCAGTTCATATCTTTTGGCAGGAGAAGTGACCAGTTGGTTCCATGGGTCACAAGGTAATAGTTGATGAGAACCCCCAGTATTACTCCTGCTAGAGATCCTGCTATGCCAATAAGAACACCCTCGATAACAAATAATGTCATTATTTCATCGTCAGTCATTCCAATGGCTTTGAGAGTCCCAATTTCCCTTACCCTCTCAAAGACTGCAATTAGCAAGGTGTTGGTAGTGCCGATAATACCTATAAGAATTATGAAAAAGATTAAAACGTACTGAGCAGCTTTTTTTGCCTGACTAATAGATAGAAAATCTTGCCCTTCTTCCTGCCAGGTTGAAATTTTAACATTATTAAGTTTTTCTTCAAGGGTTTTCTTATACAAAAAGCTCTTCTGATAATCGTCTATTAAGAGCGAAATTTCTGAAACATCGTCTTCAAAGCCACCTATATTTCTTATAGTAGCCAGATTTGCATAAACCAGCAGGTTGTTGTTCAGAAAACTCGGGCAATCAATTATTCCTTGAATCTCAAATTCCTGGGATACTATGCTTCCCCTTTTACCCTTGAAGGTAAGATAGAGATAATCGCCTTCTTTTACGTTGAACTTATCTGCAATTACTGAGCCTATCCAGATACCATAGGGTGTAAGTTGAGTTCCTTTTACATATTCATTTATTTTAAAAACTGTTTTGTCTTTTTCAGGGTCAATTCCTACGATTATAACAGGGTAGTCATCGACTCCATTGTCCAATGCACCAACAATTTTAAGACGCGGCGCTATTCCTTTTATGAATTGAAAACTTCTTAATGTTTTCTCCAGCTCTACGTAGCTTGAGAGACTGCCTTCGAAGGTTTCAAAATTATAATTTATTGAAGTTATCTTGAGGTGACCTGATTCAAGATAGATAAAGTTTCGTATAGATTCAAATTCAAACCCGTCTAGCATTCCCTGAAGGACTATGTAGTAAATTATCCCTACGCTAAGAATAGAAAAAGTCAGAATAGTTCTTCTTTTATGCCTTAACAGATTTCTAAATGCTGTTTTAATCATTGCTATTCCTCTATTTTCCCGTCTCTCAATTTAATAATACGTTTCGCAAACTGCATGATAAGGGGGTCATGAGTTGAAAATATGAAGGTAACGCCCTTTTTCTCGTTTAGTTCTCTCATCAAGTTTACTATGTTTTTTCCCGTTTCAGAATCGAGATTTGCTGTGGGTTCATCAGCCAGCACAAATTCCGGATCTTTAACTAAAGCTCTTGCAATGGAAACCCTTTGCTGTTCTCCACCTGAAAGTTCAAGGGGTCTCAAATTCTTACGATCTTTAAGCCCCACCATTTCAAGAATTTCCAGTATTTTCTTCTCTTTCTCTTTTTTGGTGAGATGAGGATATTTAAGGTTTAAGGCTATCTCCACATTTTCATAAACGTTTAAAACGGGGATCAAGTTAAAGCTTTGAAATATGAATCCAAAGTAGTGTCTTCTTAAATTTGCCAGTTCCTTTGATGATTTTTCATTTAGTAATTGGCCTTCCATGAAGACTTTTCCTGAAGTGGGTTTATCAATACATCCTATAATGTTAAGAAGGGTGGTTTTACCGGCACCTGATGGTCCTACCAGGGCTGTAAATTCCCCCTTATCAATTTCAAGGTTTATCCCCTGGAGGGCATGAACAGAGATTTTTCCAGTAACATATTGTTTTTCCACATTTTCTAATTTTATAAGGTGCATTTTGCCTCCTTTGATATGTTACCCGGTAAGGAAACTCTGGCAGAGGCATTTATCAAATACCTTTGATCCATGTATATAAATAAATTAGCCGAAGACTCATATAAAAACCACATGTTATGTGTAATAATTATGTTTTCTAATATTTGTCCTGTCAATGCTACTTCCCTGAACGGTCAGAAGCTGTTAAAAGCCAGAGTCTTTTATCCTGACTTTAAATTCATATTTGTGTTAATCCTTCCTTTTGTCTCATGCTCATCTCCCGAGCGCACTTCAATGGAGTTCTTCGAAAGTATGGGAAAAGGAGAGTTACAAAAGGCATATAATATGATGTACCCTCTAAAAGAATCGAGAATGAAGAACGATTTAGCAGGTGTTTTACTTCTTTTTGGTTCAATTAAAAATGAAAAGAATTTAAAGAAGCCGCACGAAATACTTATATGACGATAAATCCTGTTATTATCTCTTGTAAGAAGTTTTCAGCAAACAAAGCTTATGTATTTTTCGAATATGATGCAGAAAATTTAATTTTTCCTGGTATGGTGAGAAGGGATACTTCGGTACTTATCTTGAAAAGTATAAAGGGAGGTGGTATGTGGTTGATGAAATAAGTCTGGGGATTTTATGTATTAGTAAGAGAATACCTTTAATATCTTGCCAGGTAAGGAAACTTTTGCAAAGGTATTTGTCAGATACCTTTTTATTTAATACAGATTAGTTGAAAGCTAATACAAAGACAACATACATGTGTAATGTTTAGATTCTCTCATATTTGCCCCGTCAATGACGTCTTTCCTGAAAGGTTAGAAGTTTGAAAAAACCTTTTCCTTTTATCCAGGCTTTAACATTATGAATGAGGTTGTTTTTATCATATTGATTACTTTATAATTTGCTTTAAGGGAGGTTTTATGAAGCATTTTAAAAAATTTGCTTTGTTTGTATTAGTTCTTCCACTTTTCTCTTGCTCTTCCCCTGAGCGTATTGCAACGAGGTTTTTCGAAAACTTGAAAAATGGAGATGTAGATGAGGCATATGGAATGATGCATCCTGAAGAAGAATCGGACCTTAAAAATGTACTGATACAATTGGTTTTGCTGGAGATGAACGTCGGGAAGGAAGCTGTGAGTATCGCCGCAAAAGAAAATTATACGGCTCTAAATCCCGTTGTTATTTCACATAAAAAAGTTTCGAAAAGCGAAGCCTATGTTTCCTATGAAGCCAATGTAAATTATTCAGCGGGCGATACAGTGACTAAGGAAACTCTAATATTATCTCTCAAAAAGTACAAAGGCAAATGGTACGTGGTGGATGAATTGGCTACGATGAATGGCGAAAATCAGTGATAGAATACCCTTTGAAAAAGCTGCTCAGATTGTAAAAGAAATAAAAGAGATCCTGGAGTCTAACGATATTGTGTTTGGTATTTATGGGTCTTATGTTCGGAAAGAAGAAACCATAGGCGATTTTGATTTGTTGGCTTTCGAAAAAGACTGTGATAAGATTAGAACACTTTTAAGGGATAAGGATTATTTTCCGCGAATTGAGCTCTATTGCATTCCAGAGGAATACGAAGAATCCTGGGAAACCTTTGTTCTATACCTTACGGGTTCAGGGGCTTTTAATATCTGGTTAAGAAGTATTGCGAGAAATAAGGGGTATCTTTTGAACCAATATGGACTTTATGAACGGGATTCTGGGAGACTTGTAACTACTAAGGAAAATGAAATTTTTAGAATTTTGAGTATTGAATTTATACCCCCGGAGCTCAGGTCTGAAAGATATAAAATGTTATGGCGAACCTTTTTAAGAAGGGCTTGACATTGTTGATAATATTACTTATAATTTTTCAATCACGATCTTAAGGGGAAAGGGGAGTGGTGAATTATAAAGTTCTGGTTTCTTTATAATACCACCATTCGCCGATCCTCACAACCAAAAAGGGGGGTTTTTATGAAGAGATTTTTGTTCATAATGGCGGTGGTGGTATCAATGGTATTCCCTGCAACAGTCAGGGCTGAGGAGAGTCAGGATAGTGAAATCCAGTTAGATGATCCTGTCTATGTGGCAAAATTTTTTGTAGCTGCCACATTCGTTGCCAATGCATTTGATGACGTAAAAAAGGCATTAGTCCCAGAAGAATTTGTTGAGGATGTTGTGGATAGTGTGAAAGTTATACGAAAAAATGATAAAAATAAACTTTTCAAGAAAAAGCCCACCGGACTCTATGCAGACACTCTTTATAGTGAATCCTCTCGTGAGGATAAAAGAATATATATAGTAGGTGTGTTGTTAGATTACGGTGATGATGGGGCAAAGGTCTTTTACGTGGCTGTTATTAAGTTTTTAGAGGGGAATTACTGTCAGGTGGCAAAAATTCATGAACTTGATCGGGACGAAATAGAAGAACTTTCTCGATTTCTTGAGGAGCGGTCAAAACAATAGAGTGTAACTCTTGTATTACAGGGCGCGGCCTCGGGCCGCGCCCTAATTTTTAGAGCAGGCTCTTATCTACCCCTTTTTTGCCTTTATGTATTCAATAATTCCCATTGCTGCCCTTCTTCCATCAGCTATGGCACTTATAGCATCGGCTCTGCGGTTTACAATGTCGCCACCAGCGAAGAGTCCTGGATAGTCTGTCATCATATTGTTATTAACGATGATTCTATTCCCACTTCTATCGAAACGTAGTTTAGATCTGATGGATTCTGGAATAAGAGTGAAATCGGGTTTTTGCCCGATAGCCATTATTACACTATCCACATGCCACTCGTAAACTTTTTCCATCTTTGCCACGGGCTCCGGTCTTTTACCTTCTTTTACTACCATCTCTGTTTCTACCCATTTTACAATCAATCCTTTTTCTTGTTTCACTATTTCAACAGGCAAAGTCTGAGGTTTTATGACAACGCCCTCGTCCATAGCCTCATGGATTTCTTCTTTTGAAGCGGGCATATCTTCTATTCTTCTGCGGTAAGAAATAAATACTTCCTTAGCTCCTAATCTCAGAGCAGTCCTGGAGGCATCCATGGCAACATCTCCACCCCCAATTACCAGGACTTTATCTCCCACATTTATCTTTTCACCTTCGCTAATCCTCCTCAGGAAGTTGATGGCTTCATAAACTCCTTCGGCATCTTCTCCAGGTATTCCCATTTTCTGGCCCGTCTGAAATCCCACTCCTATAAAAACTGCATCGAAGTCTTGAAGAAGTTTTTCTAAGTCTATATCCTTTCCTACCCTTGTGTTGTATTTTATTTCAACACCATTCCGGATGATGTAGTCTATTTCTTTCGCTAAAACTTTTTCTGGTAACCTATATCTTGGTATTCCGTACCTGAGCATACCTCCCGGTTTTGCATTTGCCTCAAAGATGGTAACATCAATACCTTTTCTCCTCAGATAGTATGCACAGCTTAGTCCGGCAGGACCAGCACCAATCACAGCCACCTTCCCCTTCGCCTTTTCTTTAGCTAAACCTAACACTGTATCGTAGATATCTATCTGGTCGGTGGCGAATCCCTTCAGGTATCTTATCTGAATGGGTTCTCCCCGCTTTGAGTAAACACAGGCATTTTCACACCTATGGGTGCATACGATTCCACATACTTCTGCGAGAGGGTTATTGATATTCATCCATTCCAGCGCTTTATCGTACTTCCCTTTCCTTATTTCTGCGATATACTCAGGTATAAACATCTCCGTGGGACAGCCTTGAACGCAAACAGCGCAGCCCAGGCATCTGAAAGACTCAGTATAGGCTTCTTGCGGGTTAAAGCCTTCCAGTACCCACTCAAAGTCTTTTGTTCTTTCCCGTGGATCCCTTTCTCTCATCTCAACCCGTTGATAATCCAGGAAATGAGATTCGGGATTAAATTCCCATCCAGTCCCTTCTCCCGTGTCCATTTCTTTCCTGGGAATAATTACAAATTTTTCTTTATCAGGGGTAACAATATTGTAATAGTTAGTTAACTTCAATGACCCCGTTGGACAAACATCCACACACTGGCCACAATAACTACATCTTCCGTAGTCGATTTTGGGCCTTAGCTTTGTGTCACCTATTCTGTCAGGAAGTTCAGGGATTTCAACCATTTCGATGGCCTGACATGTGCAGATTTTGGCACAGTTTCCACATCCTACACAGAGGTCCCAATCGTTCGAGTGAATACCCCTATACCTCTTTGCGGGTTCCTTCTTTTCATATGGAACCCGAACGGTAACAGGTCTTTGCATTAAAAATTTTAAAGCATCAAGAAATTTAAAGTTCATATTCATGTTACACCTACCTTTCTGCATCTGGTGGACAAATGTCCAGGCTAAAGAGTATTACAGGTATATCTGCAATATTAGTTCCAGGTCCAATGTACCTTACTAGTTGAAGGCCGTGGGAAAAACTCGGACCTCTCACGTGCATTCTATACGGTTTATAGCCACCATCTGAAATAAGATAAAATCCATATTCTCCCTTTGATGATTCTACCTTAACATATATTTCACCCTCTGGTACCTGTATTTCGAAGGGATTTCTCAATTTAATGTTCACAGGACCTTCTGGGAGATTTTCCATGACCTGCCTTACTATTTTAATGGATTCTTCAAACTCCAATCTCCTTTGCATGACTCTGGAATAAACATCGCCTTCATTGAAATCATCGGGTACTCTAAAGTCTAATTTATCATACACGAGGTAAGGCTCTGCCTTTCTAACGTCATACGGAACTCCCGCAGCCCTAAGATTTGGACCTGTAACGCTAAACTTAAGGGCAGTCTCCCTATCAACCACACCTACGCCCTTTGTTCTCTTCTTAAAGAGTGGATGCTCGAAGAAAAGTTTATCATAATCTTTTAGCCTTTTTTCCAAGTAATCCATTAATTCCAGCACCCTATCTTTGAAGCCTTCATCGGGTATGTCCCTTCTAACCCCTCCTATAGTTTGATAAATGTGATATATTCTGTGCCCGGAAATTTCCTCAAATCTGTCAAGGATGAAATCTCTATCGGCTATGGTCCAGTTAGGTATGGTGTAAAGTCCCAATGTCCCACCAACACCGCCAAAATAGAATAGGTATGATGCCATCCTGGACATTTCTAACATGAAAACCCTTAAATACTGCGCTCTTACAGGTGCTTCTATACCCATGAGCTTCTCGATAGCCATGGCATATAACACTTCATTTACATCAGGATCTGGCACGCAAATTCGTGGGATGAGTGGGAAATTTTTGATCCAGGATCTTCTTTCTACAAGTTTTTCAAAGGCTCTGTGCAGATATCCGAGATTGGGCTCGATTTTGATTATGGTGTCACCTTCGGCCCATATATGATAGTTCATATTTCCAGTGACGCCGGGGTGAGCAGGACCAATGAAATATTCGAAATCAAACTCCCTTATTCTACTCATTTTTTACCTCCTTGAAATGGACGTCCAAGCGTTTTGTCAATTTTTCGCTGTAGTCCTCGACTCCATACTTTTCCTTAACATATTTTGCGGTGTCGAAGTCTTTACGCATAGGTGGAGGTCCATCCCAGTCCTCGAGGATAAAGGAGTCAAGTCTGGGGTGTCCTTCGAAAACCACGCCGAACATTTCGTGAATTTCCCTTTCATAGTCAAATGCCATCGGATAAATATCAATGGCAGTGGGCATGGACTCTTTATCCCTCTCCAGTTCAGTCTTTATAAAAACATGGACGGCGCCATCAAAAAAGTTAAAAAGGTTGTAAATGAGTTCAAACCTTTGCTTTTCAGGCCAGTCTACACAGGTAATAGCGGTGAGCTGGTGAAATCTCCTTGATTTAAGATATGCCAGGAGGGGCAGTACCATATTTTTGGGGGCTTTTGCGTAGAGACGCTTTGGCGCTTGAATCCATACTTCGCCCTTTTCTTTTAAGATTTCCTCTATTTCTCTTTTGATCTTTTCCTCAAAATTCATTTTTTAACACTCCATTTGTTTATATCGAAAAGTTTCGCCTGGTTTTGCTTATACCAGTCGTAGTTTTCTATGTACTTTTTCCAGCCGTTGGCTTCACCTCTATCAATCATGTCGCGGAGTTTATTAAACGCAGTTATGATAGACTCAGGCCTGGGCATGCACCCAAATATATACAGATCAACGGGAATATAAAGATCCAGGTTCTTAATTACATTGTAAGAATCCCAGTAAATCCCTCCATTAACGGTACAGGAGCCAAACCCTATTACATACCTTGGAGTGGGCATCTGTTCATATACCATTATTACTCTCTTTAAGGTCTTTACGGTCAGATAACCGGTTATTAAAAGCACATCTGCCTGTCGAGGAGTAGCCATAGGAGCGATTCCAAACCTCTCCATATCGAAGCGTGATGTCATAGTGGGAGGCATCTCCACTGCACCACATCCGGTGCAAAAGTGGACCATCCACAATGATCTACCTTGAGAAAATTTAATAAGTCCCATTTTCCTACCTCCAGAGATAGACTTGAAGGATACCTAAAACTGCTAAAACAAGAGGTACACCCCAATAAAACCTGATAGCCTGTTCGATGACAAATCTTGGCATGAGAGCATTTACCATGACGAGAATCATAAAAATGGCGAAAACGCCCACGAGAAACCACAGTAGATTTTGAGGACCGAAGAAAATGTTAAGGAATAAACCGGTTTCTACTATAATAGCCACAGCATGCCAGAGCTGCAGGAGTGCAAGATATTTTCCACCATACTCGACCATGGGGCCTGATGCAATTTCATGAGGCGCTACGGGCTGGTCGAAGGGCTTCTCACCCAGGAGTCCATGAAGCGCAATAATACCGGCGAGTGCCGAAAATGGGAATTGAATAGCGTTCCATTTGGGAAATGTCCCCTGTTTTAAAATGAGATCGTAGATGGATGCAGTTTTAAAATAGAAAAAGACCGGTAGAGTTGCCATAAAAAGTATTATCTCATACCCCAGCATTAAAGAGAGTGCTCTAGCGATTCCGATGGTGGCATTAGGGTTATTGGATTCTCCTGCTCCTAAAGCCATTCCCAGAGGCCCGATTACCAGTAGGTAAAGGACTACGAAGAGATCCCCCTGGAAATGGAGTACAGGTGCACCTTTACCAAGGGGCATAAAAAGGAGTGTTGTGGATATTCCTGCAAAAGCTATGACAGGGCCTAATGAATGCATCACGCCGTGGGAAGCCGTTTCTCTTTTGGAAAAGAGCTTGATTACATCAAGAAACGCCTGATAGAAAGGTGGTCCGTATCTCCTATGAATTCTTGCTGTTACCTTTCGGGCTATCCCCATGAAGAGAAGCCCGAAAACAATAGCCAGCATCCAGTAAAGGGGTAAAATTAAAATTTTCATAGTCTACCTCCAAGGATGAAAAGGATGATTACAAAGGTAGCTATTATATAAAGGGCGTAAGAACGGGCATCACCCGTGTAAAATCTTCTTAAACCTTCAGATATTAGTCTTATTAAATTTCCCAGCCATTTTAATAAATCCTCAATTCTCCATTTAAGAACAAGACCGAAGGCTTTTCTTAGAAAACCGTAAAACTCCTGAGCGTAGTGTGATGCGAAGTTTTCGTCAACCCATTCACCTGCGGTGTAATTGTCTTCCTGGCGCGCCCTGTAAGATTTACCCGATATGAGGTATATTAGAAAGCTTATTACAAAGAGAGAAATCAAAGTAATTCCTGCGACGGGAATTTTTGCAAATCCTATTTCTGTTCTAACACTGTCCAGGGTGAAGAATTTAGAATCTCCGAAAACGGGAGCTGCAAAGTTATAAATCTTTTCCATTAAAATACCTGGAAAGACTCCAAGGTAAATAAGGGGAATGAGGAGGAATATGGTACCAATAACGTATCCTGCTGGCGCTTCTTTGACGTTTTCGTGTTCTTTATGGAGCTTTCCGAGAAAGATTGAGTGAACTAACTTATATGAATAAAGGAAGGCAGTAATTGAGGAAAAGAATAAGAGACTTACAAGAAATAAGTCTCCTTTCATTATAGCGGATTCGTATAGAAGCCACTTCCCCGCAAATCCAATTGTAGGTGGAATACCTGATCCGGCGATAATTCCCAGAAGTAATCCGATAAAAGATACAGGCATCTTTTTAATTAAACCGCCCATTTTTCTTAAGTCTGAGGTTCCGAGTCGAAAAATTACTCCGGCCACTGTGAGAAATAGGAGGGATTCAAATACCGCATGGGCTACAGCATGGTAAATCCCAGCGTAAAAAGAGTATGGAGTAAATAGTGCAATTCCTGTAAGTACATATCCTAACTGACTTATACTTGAATAGGCAAGGAGTTTTTTGGCGTCATCGGACATAAATGCAAAAATTCCTCCAAGCGCTGCAGTAAGAGCGCCTAACCAGGCGAGGATTTCTGAAAGGGCAAAACTTTCTCTTAAAAGATTGGGGAATATTTTGAGAAGCAATACTGCGAGTCCATAAACGCCAACCTTTGAAAGCCCTCCGGAGAAGAAAACGGTAAAAGAGTGAGGAGTGGTGGTGTATGCATCAGGTGCCCAGTTGTGGAAGGGCATGGTTGCAATCTTTATGATGAAAGGAAGTGCTAATGTGACAAATATAAGGATCTTTTGGGAAACTGCCAGGTTTGAGAGATCGGTAAAGCTAATGTTTCCACTATAATAAAATTTGAGGAATACGCCAATTAGGTAAAATATTGCTCCAAAGGTGGAGTACATAAAATACCTAAAAGCTATTTCGTGTGTGTCAGGAAGGTATCCTCTGAGAACGATTAAGAACGAAGCCAGAGACATGAGTTCGAAGGCGGCAAATAAGGTTAGTAGATCGTTAGCCATTACACTTGCGATGGCGAAGGCTGCCGTTAAGAAGGAGAATAGATAAAAAGTTCCGTCAAGTTCTTCGTGTAAGCTGGCGATCATAGGGATGGTGAAAATCACGATGATCAAAATTGTAAAAAAGTAAGAGAGAGGATTAATGGAAAAGCTGAAAGCGAAAATCCCAGTATTTATAAGCTCGGTGCCTCCTGAACGTAAATTCACAAGGGCATATACAAGGCTTGTAGTAACGCCGAGTATAACCATGGCAATTTTCAGACCTTTATTCAAGTAGTGGCTCACAAAAGCAAGAACTCCACTGATAATAAGAATAGCTATTAAATTGATATTCCACATGTTAGAATCCTCCTGTAGGTATGGAGAGGTAAAGACCTCTGTTGAAAAGGGAAATGAGTGCTTTGTTCACTAAATTAAAGGAGAAAACAGGATAGAAACCCTGAGAGATTATTATGACAATAATAACAAAACTTACTAATGCAAGAGCGGGAATCGGGCAAATTCTCCTTTCATCTTTTGCAAAGTAGAGAGATAGAAAACGAAGGTAATAATAAGCCTCAATAATGAAAATAGCAGCAACTAAAAAGAGGAGCCAGATTTTTCCCGTCCTTAAAATAGCGGATATCGCTTCAATTTTTGCCCAGAAACCTAAAAGGAGAGGGAATCCGATGAGAGATAATGCACCGAGAGCAAATGTTTTACCCGTCAATACGTTGGCTGTTCCAAGTCCTTTTAGATTATCAAAGCTGGTATTATCACCGTGTTGAACTATGGAATTGAACATTAAGGCTTTACTAAAGGCATGATTAATGGCAACAAGAATAGCTGCAAAGAGGGCTTCAGGATGACCTGTAACGCCGAAAAGTCCAAAGAGAAAAATAGAAAACCCCATTTGCCCTAAGGAGGAGTATCCCAGCATTCTTTTTAAATCTCTTTGAGAAAGTGCGACAACTTCTGAAATTACGAAAGTAATGATGCCAAGGTAAAGGAGAACTTTAAAAAATACAAGCATATTAAAAACCGTGAAAAATATTCTGAAGATGAGATAAAAGATGGCCTTGGATGTTATGGAGGATAGCTGGGCTCCTATTGTGGAATAAGCACCCTGATATACATCAGGAGCCCATCCATTCATTGGGAAAAGTTCAGCATCTACTGCAAGTCCCGCAATGATAAAAATCCCTGCGAGTATTGTAAGCCCTTTCTCCATCCCGTGAATTTTTCCAGCAATGTGAGCCATATTGAGAGATCCGGTAAGTTTGTATAGTAGAAATATACCCAGCAGGTAAAGAGAAGAAGCAATGCTTCCCGTGATCATGTATTTTATAGAACCTTCTAAAGCATTTCTATCTTTTTTGGAAGCCGCAAGGGCATATGAAGATATAGCCATAATTTCAAGGAAAACAAAAGAATTGAATAGATCGCCGGTGAGAACAATTCCATTGGCACCCAGAATGTTAAGAAGGAATAAGGTGTAAAACTTTGGATTTTCGATCCTTAAACTTGTATGTGAGAGAAGGATAAGAATGGCCATCAAGTTGATTAAAAGCAGAAATAGAGCAGTGAAGTAATCTATAACGAGGTTTATAGCTATGGGTGGCCAGAACTTGCCTGTGGTGATAACGCTTGGCATTAACTGCTGTTTTAATATTATCAGAATTGAGGTGTAAAGATTAAATATAAGAGGAATGAAAGCGAAGTATTTGGTAATTTTTTTGCTAATAAGGCCCAGAATGGGCATCAGGAATATGGAAAAAAGTGTGATGGCTATAATCCATATAGGGTTTACCATTTCATCCCCCTGATTTTTTCTACGTCAATAGTACCAAATTTTTCTTTAATGCGGATTACTATTACCACGCCCATGGCAAGTACTGCAACTCCTATAACGATGGCGGTAAGAACCAGTGCCTGAGGAACTGGGTCCACTACATTAACATACAACCTAGGATAATCTGAGAAAATAGGAGCAGTGCCTTTTTTAATGTATCCCAGCGCAATGATCAGGAGATTAACTCCACTTTCCATTGTAGAAAGTCCAAGGAGCATTTTGAAGAGGTTTCGTGTGGTGAGCACGATAAGAATGCCCATCACCAGGAGGAAAAGTGGAATCCCGTAAAAAATTATGCTCTCAATCATCCTCACCCTCCTTTAGTGTTTTTACAAGAGAAGTCATTTCGCTTCCTACCTTAATTCCAATGGCTATATATATAAGGGGGATAATTCCTGCACTTAGCAAGTAACCAGGTTTGCCAGTCTTAAGGAAATTTCCAAGGAAAGATTTTACTATAACAAGGCCTAATACTCCTATTATCACGTAGGTTATTCCAGCCAAACTTTCGAGTAGAGTCAGGGTTTCTTTTTTGAAAACAATTTGTTTTTGCGAGATGAAAAGTAAAAGGAAGGCTGTTGCTATTACCACTCCACCGGGGAAGCCACCACCTGGTGTTAAATGTCCGTGAAGGAAAATATAGAGGCCAAATAGAACAATAAGGGGAAAGAGATACCTACCTCCGGTCTCCATAATTAATGTGGGTTCTGGTTTTTTTTCCGATTCCTGTTCCCTCAATCCGGATATAATAAATGAAAGTCCTGTAAACGCTAAAAACAATACTGTTACCTCTCCTAATGTGTCGAAACCACGGTATATTGTGACGATAGAAGTAACAATGTTTATCCCCCCCAGGTCTCTAACACCCTTTTCGATGTAATACTTTGCTACGCCTGTAAGTTCTTCTTGCCCAAAGGGGATATACATATTGATAATCAGGAATATGACAACTGCAAGAAGAAGTGCTATTGTGAAATAAACAATTTTCTTAATCATTTTCTCTCCTCCCTACTCTCTTTAATGCATAGAGAAAGATTCCTGTGGTAAGGGCCGCACCAATTGAAGCCTCGGTTATTGCTACGTCAGGGGCTTGAAGAATCAGAAATATCAATGAGGAAACAAGACTTATGGCAGCAGATGCCAGCACAGCGACCAATAAGTCGCTGGTAAGCCACAGCACAAAAGTAGCCACAATTATAAGAAAAAATAGCACAGCTCCGATTATTGTCAAATAAAGGCTCATTGTTTCTTCTCCTCGAGATATTCTTTAAATTTGTCTACTACGCTCCCTTCCCACATTTTAACGCCAGTAATGTATGAAGCTCTTCCGATGGAATGGGCTGAGATGGGGTTTGTGAATAACAGAAATAGTATTATAACAATCCCCTTAAGGGCCCATGCCGGTTGTATGATTATCATGCCCGTTATACTCAAAATGGCCCCAAGGGTAACTGCTTTTGTAGAAGTTTGCATTCTGTTATAAACATCCGGCATCCTTATAAGTCCCAGAGCTGCCAGGAATACAAAAAGAGCCCCCAGAATCATCAATATTTCACCAATGATTACTCCGATCATAGTCCACCTTCCATGTATCTTGCTATTGCCACTACTGCAATAAAAGATAGAACTGCATAAACGAGAGCTACGTCGAGATATATGGACCTTCCGGATAGGAGGGCAATTAGCACAAGGATAATAGTGGTCATGGTGGTAAGGATATCTGTGGCTACCACGCGGTCAGATGCAGTGGGGCCCAGCAAAAATCTCACCGTGGCAAGAATCAATGCCAATCCAACAATTCCAATAAATGCATATATTGCTATTCCATGAACTTGAGAAGCCATTTTTCAAACTCTCCTGGTATTATTTTACTTGCTTCTTCTATATTATCGGTTTTTACGTCTATCCAGTGTATCAGCATATCTTCTCCATCCACCATCATGGTGAAGGTTCCGGGGGTTAATGTTATTGAATTTGCAACCAGTAGCTTTCCGAGATTACTCTTCATACGGGTTTTTACCCTCACAATTCCTGGTTTTATGGGCCTTTTAGGATGAATTACTCTATAAGCCACATCCAAATTTGCCTTTATCATTTGCCAGAGTAGGAGAGGGAATATGTAAAAGATTCCCAAAATGATCTTCCTGGGATGAAGATTTTTTAGGCCCTCCGATGTGAAAAATCTGTAGGTGAAAAGGGCCACCAGGGCAGAAATGAAAGCCCCTGCGGCCAGCTCATCCGGTCTTGAAGTGCCTGTAAGCACTATCCAGACCACAAAATATATGATGGTGCTGTAAAGCCACCGTGATAGTACCTTCAAGAGGCACCTCCCTTTTCTATTAAGTAGCTTAATACCTCTAATTCAGAAGGTATCTCGATGTACCGGACATATACATCAGGGGGAAAGGGTCCCCGCAATAGAACGAAACTTAAGATACCTTTGATTCCACTATTTATCATTTTTTGAAGGACATAAGAAGCTGCTTCTTCTGGCACAGCAATAATTCCTACTGAGACCTCAGAAGTTTTGACAACAGATTCAAGCTCATTTACGTGGTAGACAGGAATTCCATTGATTTTTTTGCCCAAAAGTTCAGGCTTAACGTCGAAAGCTGCCACGATTCTAAAGTTGAATTTTTCAAAGGGAAAGTAAATTAAAGCAGTACCTATTTTGCCTACTCCTGCCAGTATTACATTCCTGTTTTTCTCCAGTCCTAAAATTTGTTTTATATTTTGTGACAGGTTTTCGATGGAGTAACCCTTTCCTTTAACCCCAAACTCTCCGAAGTAAGAAAGATCCCTTCTCACAAGTGAATCTGAAATCTTGCAGTATTTCGCAAGGTCTCTGGATTGGACAAACTCCTCACCTTCCTCTTTTAGTTTTTCCATACACCGGAGATAGTGGGAAAGCCGACGTATTGTAAGTTCCGGTATTTTTTTCATATTGACTCCTTGTTAAATTTTTAACAGGTTTTGCGATATTATTACGCTCCTTGAACGGTCTGTCAAGTTTAAGTTAAAACTTTCACAAATTAGCTTGGCTTTTAATAATCATTTATAATGTCTTTATTAGGCTTTAGATTAACCGCGATTGTATTTGTATATGAGTCTTACTGATAATTTGGTAGTGGTTACAGGTGCTTCCGGTCATCTTGGTAATAATGTCCTCAGGGTCCTTTTAGAAAAAGGTTATAAGGTTAGAGCCTTAGTACGTTCCGATACAAGAGCACTCCGAGGTCTAAACTGTGAGGTAGTTCAAGGCGATGTTCTTGATTATAAAAGTTTAAGGAAGGCTTTTGAAGGAGCTGAAGCTGTAATTCATTGTGCTGCTCAAATTTCTATTTCGGGTGGTCATAAAGGTGAGGTATTCAAAATAAATGTTCTCGGTACCAGGAACGTAATTGATGCTGCCAAGGAAGTGGGTGTCGAAAAAATAGTCCATGTGAGCTCCATCCACGCTTTTAAAGACATCGGGGAGACTGTTAATGAATTGTCAGAGCTTGTAGACCATCAAGGTACTTCATACGATATAAGCAAGGCAGAAGGATTAAGAATTGTGCAGGATGAGTGGGCTAAAGGGACGGATATAACTGCTATTTGCCCCACAGCCCTTATTGGACCTTATGATTTTAAACCTTCTTACATGGGAAGGTTTTTAATATCCCTTGCGAAGGGCGAAGTTCCTGCATTGGTTCGTGGTGGTTTTGATTGGGTAGATGTGAGAGATGTGGCTAAGGGAATTGTCTCGGCTTTGGAAAACTCTGTGAGAAACCGTATCTACATTCTTTCAGGTTTTTACCTGAGTGTAGAGGAACTCTCAAAAATATGGTGTGAAATTGCAGGAAAGAAGGCGCCAGGTTTTATATTGCCTCTTGAAATTGCAACTTTTGGGGCTTCATTTGTGGAAAAATTTTATCCTGTTTTGGGCATAGAGCCCATATTTACCAGGGAGGCACTTAACGCATTACGATGGCGAAGTAAAATTGATAGAAGAAAAGCTGAGGAGGATCTTAACTATAATCCAAGACCTATCTCCGAGACTCTTAAAGACACTTTAAACTGGTTTAAAGAAAATGGATACCTTTAATTTACTTTTGCTTATATGGACATTCATTGCGCTCTTTGTAATGATTTTGCTTCTTAAAATTCCTGCACCTTATGGGAGATACGCATCAAGGAGTTGGGGCCCCATTCTTAATAATAGGCTGTCCTGGTTATTGATGGAAGCACCTTCCCTTGTTATCCCCTTGTACTTCTTAAAGTTTATCTGTCCGGGAAATCTCAATTTTGCTGTCCTGCTTTTAATATTGCTCTGGGTTGTACATTATTTTTACAGAAGCTTGATTTTCCCGTTTTTATTAAGACACAAAAGAAACATGCCCCTTTCCGTAGTGTTGATGGGTGCCTCTTTTAACGTTATCAACAGTCTATTTAATATGTATTACCTGACAAAGAGGGCGAGTTTCCACCCCTCCTGGGTGAGAGACCCAAGGTTTATTTTTGGCTTAATGGTTTTTGTAGCGGGATTCCTATCCCATTTTGAATCAGATAGAATTTTAAGAGGTTTAAGGAGTAAAAGTGAGGGTGATTATCAAATTCCTAAGGGTTGGCTTTTCGAGTATGTCTCATGTCCAAATTACTTTGGTGAAATTCTGGAGTGGACGGGATGGGCTATTGCTTCATGGTCTCTTGCTGGCCTTTCCTTTGCGATATGGACCTTTGCAAATTTGGCCCCAAGAGCACTGTCTTACCATAGGTGGTATAAGGAAAACTTTGAAGATTATCCTGAAAATCGGAGGGCTCTTATTCCCTATCTTATTTAGCTCACATTCTTTTAATTGATAATACTCTCAAAATCCTTTATCCTATCTATAAAAGGAAGGTATACTATGAAGGTCGTGGACGAGATTTTTAGAATGTATGATATCAGAGGGATCTACGGTAAGGAATTAGACGAAGAGACCGCCTACTATATAGGTAGAGCTTTCGGTACTATAGTAAGGGAAATGGGTGGTTTGAGGATATCAGTAGGTATGGATGCAAGGCCCAGCTCTATTCCATTAAAGGAAGCTCTCATAGATGGAATTACAAAAAGTGGTATATCGGTTTTTGATTTAGGTTTGGTTCCAACTCCCTTACAATATTATTCCCTGTATAAGTACGATGTTAACGGTGGAATTCAGGTTACTGCGAGTCATAATCCAAGAGAATATAACGGGTTTAAACTCTCAGTGGGAAGAGAAACTTTCTACGGTGAGGATATTCAGAAGCTAAAGAAGATTATTATTGAGGGTAAGTTTGTAGAAACTTTCGAAAGGGGACGGGTTCAAAGACTCGATGTTGTGGACCAATATGTTTTCGAAATGACCAGGTCTTTTAAGATTAATGGTAGATACAAGCTCGCAATAGACCCTGGAAATGGTACTGCGGGTCCAGTGGTTTCTGAAATTTTCAAGGCCATAGGGATTCCTTTTGAGGGTATTTATATGGATGTGGATGGTACTTTTCCCAATCATCTCGCCGACCCCACGGTGGTAAAATATATGAAGGATCTCTCTGAAAAGGTGGTTAAAGAAAAGTTTGATCTTGGGATAGGATATGATGGTGATGCTGATAGAATAGGTGCATTAACCCACGAAGGTGTTTTACTCTTTGGTGATAAGATTCTGGGTATTTTTGCAAAGCAAGTTCTAAAGAATAACAAAGGTGCTAAAATTATATATGATGTCAAATGCTCAAAAGGTCTTACAGAGTACATTGAAAAACTCGGTGGAAAGCCCCTGATGTGGAAGACCGGACACGCGCTGCTTAAAGCTAAGTTAAAAGAGGAAAACGCCCCCCTGGCTGGAGAAATGTCAGGACATATATTTTTTAACGACAGGTTCTATGGCTATGATGATGCAATTTACGCCAGTTTGAGACTTCTTGAGATCCTTGAGGAAGAAAAGAAGAGTTTGAAAGAGCTTTCTGAGGAGATTCCCCACTATTACTCAACCCCTGAAATAAGGGTGGGATGCCCTGATGACAAGAAATTTGAAGTGGTTGCAAAATTAGTTGAAATGTTCAAGAAAGATTACAAGGTGATAGATATTGATGGTGTAAGAGTGGAGTTTCCCGATGGATTTGGACTTATAAGGGCTTCAAATACCCAACCCGTTCTTGTGGTTAGATGTGAGGGTAAAACACCTGAAAAATTAGAGGAAATAAGAAATCTAATTTTTGGAGCACTGGCAAGGTTTGAAGAAGTGAATCTTCAAGAAGAAGGGCATTGAATCTTCTAATATTACTATTTATTGCTTCGAGTCCACTTTTTTTCGAAGCAAAACATTTAGTTTATTTTGCTGATAGCGGCGTATTTGTGCTCAAAGACTCAGTGAAAATAAAGAAAGAGTCCACCGAACTTTATGCTGACAGTCTGATCTATTTCCGGAATCAAAAACTGATGAAAGCCTTTGGTAATGCAGTATTGGTTTTTGGTCAGGATACTCTCGTTGGTGATAGTATTTATTACGATACGGAGACTAAGAATGGGTTTGCCTTTTCAGGCACAATGAAGCAGGAGAGGGGAATATTTCACGGTGCAAGTATAAATAAAGATTCCACGGGCACTGTATTTGTTGCCCATGGGACTTTTACTACCTGTGAACTTTCAGAGCCCCACTACCGATTTAAATCCTGGGAGAGTAAGATAATCTTGAAAGACATTGCCATCGTGAAGCCAGTCATCCTTGAAGTCCACAGCGTACCGATTTTTGCACTTCCTTTCTGGATATTTCCTCTTTCTAAAGAAAGAAAATCTGGATTTTTGGTACCCAGATTTGGGGTAAATTCAAGAGATGGGAAGTATATAAGAAATCTCTCGTACTATTTCGTAATCAATAATTACTCTGACTTAACACTTAATCTTGACATGTTTGAGAAGAGGGGAGTGAGGGTTGTTGCAGATTTTGTATTTTACAGGTATAAGTTTGGTAGGATTAATACTACTTACTCACTGGCCCAGGAGTGGTATCCCGCATGGCGAAGAAGATGGTCCCTGGGGGGTAGCTTGGAATTTGGTCCTTTTAAAGGTTTTAGAATTACAGGCAGGGGAGACTATTACTCCGATAACGAGATCCTGAACGATTATTCGGATATTAAGGAAAACTGGCTAAAGCGTGAACTTAATAGTTATATTGGTTTTTCTAAAAGCCTCGGGCGATGGTTGATATCTGGGGGAATGGATGACAGAATTAATCTTTCTGATAACTTCAGAACCTCCCGGATCCCTTTCGTTCAAATTGGTGTTCCACAGATTCGCATTGGAAATATTAATATAACAGCAAATTTTAATTATTTGAGACAGTACACAAGTAAAGATTCATCTGACACCACCCGGTGGGGATTGAGACTTAATGCCGGAACCAGTTATTCTTTAAAGATTTTTAGATACATCCGGTTTAACTTATTTTTGAATGGAAGTGCGGGATTTGTGGATTATGATACCTCTGGTAAATCGTATCCTTTTGTGAAGACTATAAGCGGTGGTGCTGGACTGGGCACTGCAGTCTATGGCAGAACATTATTCGGAGTTAAAGGCATAGATTTTTTCACTCATACCTTTCAACCCTCTATTAATTTTTTCTTTCAGCCTGAGATAAAGAATCCAATAACTGATTTCTATTTTTATTCGGCAGCGTCAAGAAAATATTTAAACGCACAAATAACACTGCTTAATAATTTCGGAGTTATGGTAAAAGAACGTAATCTTGACTTTTTATCAATGAGTTTGTCATCTTCCTCAAATCTTTTGGACGAGGCAAATATTTCGAAATTTAACCTTTGGAATTTATCTGCGACCACACTTGGATCTATCCCCTTATCCATCAGGTTTAATGCTGTTTTTTATAGAGACTCTTTAAAAGTGAAAAATCCGTCAATGAACATAAGCTATAGGCTAACTATACCGCTCCCCAGAGTAAATTTTGAGGATACCTTGTATTCTACTTCCCGACTCTATATCTATTTTAACTACAGTTTGAGTAAATTTTATTTCGTTTCCCAGATGCTCTCTTTTAGTGGCAATTTCCATTTAGGAAGGTCCTACAGGATTAATTTCGGGGGTAGCTACGATTTTAATAGAAAAGAAATAGTCTCTAAGAGTTTTAGTATTTCAAAAGACTTACATTGCTGGGAAGCGAGTTTCTCTTACAGTGGGTTTGGCTCCCGATGGGATTATAATTTCAGGGTATGGATAAAGAGACTGCCTGATGTTAAAGTAGAAAAATCAATATTTGACTTATTCCTGCCATGAGGGTTTTCCCTTTGTCCACCTAAGTTGAACTTCAGTTAGAAGTTTTGTAAAAAGCGGCGCTTCATCCTGGAGGTTTTCAGTTCTAACATAGTCCAGAACCCATCTAAACGGGGTTAAAAGATTAAGAGCGTAAAGATAATTGAGAAGTTCAAAAACTCCTATCTTTTCCTCTTTTATTAGCCAGAACAGCCGGGGCTTTTCTACTCTTTTCATGAATTCTCTGAAACCTAAAATTCTTGCGTAAACCTCCTTGCCATATCTTGTCAGGGGAAGAATGGGCATGAAAGATAAAAAAGCGTATATTGAAGCTGATACTACATTTTCAACTATAAACCAACCCCGTATTTCTGGAGTCACTACTTGGGGAATCAAAGTTATTCCTAAAAGGTATGTAACCGAGCTTATGAGGAAGATAGGTTTTGTCTCGAAGGCATATTTTTTAAGAATTGGTTTTTCCTCTCTCATGCTTTCTAATAGTTTGGATTTAAACAGGTCGGTCCATTCTCCCAGGTCTTTAAACACAAGCTCAGAATGAACTTTATCGGGAAAATTTTCAGCTTTATACACAATTCCTGTTTCCACCATTATGTTGATATTCGTCATCAGGAAAATTTTGTTGAGGATGAATTTTTCGTAACTAAAAAGGGTTGGGTCGTTTTCATAATCGGCCTTTTTTACAAAAAATATTTGGTTATTTATATTCTCGATGTTAAGATACCCTCGAAGGTAAAGGGAAAAGGTTGTGGAAATTAATTCTTGAGGTCCCACATCGCGAGATAGGAGAAAAGCAGCCTCAGCGGGCGACGTATTTTCGGGAATTTTATAATCTGTTACAAAGGGTATGTAGCCAGGATTAAATATTAGATAGAAGGAAATAGCGATGATTATCGTAAAGGTTATTAAGACTCCTGGAAATTTTAGAACGGTTCTTGCTAAGAAGAGGGGTAAAAGGGAAACTGCAAAAAACACATACCCATAGTCTGACTCGTTGAAACTTATTATTGCTGAAAAAGCGATCATTGCAAAAAGAAATAAAAGTGAGAAAGCTTTGTATCCTGAAGTGTAAAGGATTACAAAAATAAAATAAGACAGGATGCCCACTGTGAGCATCTGAAGGGAACGAGGCCCTTCTCGTTCCTTCCTTCCATAACCCTGATAAAATCTGATAAAATAACCCATAATCAAATTATATTGCAAGATACTATGATAATCCAGCGTGAAAACAGAAAATTGCTTTTAGGTAAACTCAGAAGTCCTTCTCCTCATAAGGTTTTTTTTTGACTTTTTGCAGTTTTTAGCTTAAAATTTTAAACAAAGCCATCAAAAGGAGGATTTTATGGGTAGGCTCTTATTCAACCCTGGTCCCACAGAGGTTAGGGAAGAGGTGCTTAAAGCCCAGGTGAGGCCAATGATTTCTCACCGGGGAAAAGAATTTCAGACTCTTTACGAAAGTGTGATAGAAAAGTTAAAGAAGGCCCTTAATACCAAAAACCATGTAATTGTGTTCACGTCGTCTGCTACAGGTGTTATGGAGGGAACCATTAGAAATTGTGTTAAGGAAAGGGCTCTAAGCACGGTTTGCGGCGCATTCTCTGAAAGATGGTATAAGCTTGTGGGAGAATGCGGAAAAGAAGCTGATGCTATAGTTGTTGAATGGGGTCAGGCCATAAAGCCGGAAATGATCGAAGAAAAACTCAAGACTGGTAAATATGATACCCTTCTCGTTACTTATAATGAAACATCCACAGGTGTTTTAAATCCTCTTCCTCAGATTGCTGAGGTTGTTAAAAAGTTCCCTGATGTAATTTTTGCTGTGGACGCTGTAAGTGCCATGATGGGTGCACCACTAAATATTGATGAATGGGGAATCGATATAATCTTTGCAAGTGTGCAGAAGTGCTTTGCGTTACCACCTGGATTAACTGTTACTGTGGTAAGTGAAAAGGCCCTTGAAAGGGCTAAAACCGTAAGTGGTAGAGGCCACTATTTTGATTTTGTTGCCTACATTAAAAAGTATCAGGAATCCAAGGAGACACCTGCGACACCAGCTATTTCTTTGCTATATGCTATGGAATATCAGCTCGATCGTATACTAGCTGAAGGTATGGATAAAAGAGTTAAAAGGCACCAGGAAATGGCAAGGCTTTCTCAAGAATGGGCAGAAGCCAGAGGCTTTGGAATGTTCCCTGAGAGGGGATACTGGTCTCCCACGGTGTCTGTAATAAACAATCCTAAAGGATTTTCCATAAGTGACCTGAATAAACAGCTTGAAGCTAAAGGCTACAGGATTGCCAATGGTTACGGTAAACTTAAAGATGTTACCTTCAGGATTGGCCATATGGGTGATCTAACTCCTGAAGAGACTAAAGGACTTCTCGCCGCCATTGACGAAATCTGGGGACTTAAATAGGGAGGTCTCAAATGAAAGTTGTAATTTGCGACAAAATGGAAAAGAGCGCTATTGAGGAAATGAAGAAACTGCCTGTGGAGGTGGTGGATTTGAGCGCACTTCCCAAAGAGGAACTTCCAGCTCACCTCGGGGATGCTGATATTATAATTGTCAGAAGTGCAACGAAGGTGAAAGGTCCTGTACTTGAAGCTTTAAAGAACTGTAAACTTATAATAAGGGGCGGAGTAGGCCTTGATAATGTTGATGTGGAAGGAGCGAACGCGAAAGGGATAAAAGTGGTAAATACTCCTGAAGCTGCATCTGCTTCTGTGGCCGAGCTGGCTCTTGGTTTTATGTTCGCACTGGCCAGGCATATAGTACGTGGTACTGTGGGAATCAAAAATGGTCTCTGGGAGAAGAAAGAACTTGAAGGATGGGAACTCAGTGGCAAGACACTGGGAATCATAGGTTATGGTAGGATTGGGCAAGAACTGGCGAAAAGGGCCAGCGCCCTTGGAATGAGGGTTATATCCTATAGAAGGAAAGATTTTGAAGATGAATATGCGAAGAAAGTCGATCTGGATACTTTATACAAAGAATCTGATTTTATTTCTGTCCATCTGCCATTAACTCCTGAGACAAAGAACTTCATAAGCAGCGAAGCTTTTTCCAAGATGAAGGACGGCGTTTTCATAATTAATACTGCAAGGGGCGGGGTAATTGATGAAAAAGCACTTTTAGAGGCTCTCAAATCAGGAAAAGTCAGAGGTGCTGCCCTTGATGTCTTTGAAGTGGAACCGCCGGAGGATCCTCTTCATAATGAGCTCATTCAGCATCCCAATGTAATCTGCACACCTCACATTGGTGCCAGTACCTTTGAAGGTCAGGCTCGTGTTGGGATGGCAGTGGTTGAGAAAATAAAAGAATTCCTGGAAGGGAAGATCTAAACTTTGTACTATCACACCCAGGGATGGGTGCGGCCCGAAGGGCCGCACCCATTTTTAGTTCAAAGCCCTTTCCCCCTGTATTGACTACAATGCGGTTTTATTTTAAAATAATAGATATATTGCCAGGGAGGTTCTTATGAAAAATAGGAAGGATAAACTTCTGGATGTAAAAATCCATGACCCATATATGAACAAAGACCTCTACTCAGACCCTACCATATGTCCAACATGTGGTCTTGTCTATCATAGTAAAACCTGGAAAAAAGACGAAGAACTTCTCAAAAATCTAAAGCTTCATAAGGATGTATCTTATAAAGACTGCCCGGCTTGCAGGAAAATAAAAGACGATTACCCCCTTGGAATTCTATTAATCCAGGGGAATATCTTAAATCAAAAAGAAAGAATTGAAGAGGCTTTAAATTTGGTAAAACACGAAGAGGAAAAAGAACAAATGAGTAACCCCCTTGCCAGAATAATGAAAATAGAAAATTACGGAGATAGAATAGAGATTAAAACTACCACCGAAGGTCTTGCTATACGACTTGGAAAAGCTCTTAACAAGGCCTACCAGGGTGAACTTGAAATGATTTTTTCAGAACACGAAAAATTTTTGAGGGTAATCTGGAAGAAAGAATAATATTTAATTACGGGATTTCTTAAGTGAAGGTGGAATTTTTCGATGTTATTGTTATAGGAAGTGGTCCTTCAGGTATTTTTTCCTCTCTTGAACTCGCCGAAAAGGGATATAAAGTTCTCATCCTGGAGAAAGGCAAAGAGCTGGAGAAAAGAAAATGCCCTGCACTCGAAAAACAGATACCCTGTGTGAAGTGTGGAGAATGTTCGATTACCTCGGGTTTTGGTGGTGCAGGAGCATTCTCTGACGGTAAGGTCACTTTATCAACTGAGGTTGGTGGAAATTTAAAAGATTTTGTAAGTGAGGAGGAACTCACAAACTTATTTTCTTTTGTTGAGGAAAAGCTGAAAGCCGCTGGTGCTCCAAATAGGGTTTTTGGTACTAATTTAGAAAGGATAGAGAAAATTGCATATGAAGCACAGAAATTCGGATTAAATCTTATTAGATCCAGAGTATTACATATGGGTACGGATAAAGGATATGAGGTTTTGATGAATTTAAGAGAGGAACTTAATAGAAGAGGAGTTGAGATCAGGAGTTCGGAACCTGCTTTAGATCTTATTATAGAGGGTGGTGCAGTTAAGGGCGTGGTAACCCCAAAAGATGTGTATCATTCAAGATTTGTTATTATGGCACCAGGGCGCTCTGGGGCTGAGTGGGCGTTTAAGATGTGTCAAAAGTATGGTATAGAAACTGAGACAAATCCCGTGGATATTGGTGTAAGACTTGAGGTACCTGCCGAAATTTTAAAACATCTGACGGACATACTATATGAACCAAAGATTGTATATTTTTCGAGAGGTTTTGATGATAAAGTCAGAACTTTTTGTGTAAACCCATATGGTGTAGTGGTGCCGGAAATGACCGAGGATGTGGTGACTGTTAATGGACATAGCTTTACTTATCCCTCCTCAAATAATACAAATCTTGCCATTCTTGTGTCCACAAAATTTACTGAGCCCTTTAAAGATCCTGTGAGCTATGGGAAGTCCATAGCAAGACTTGCAAACCTTCTCACTGGTAGTATAATAGTACAGCGGTATAAAGATTTAAAACTTGGGAGAAGGTCCACGGAAGATAGAATTAAAAGAAGTATCGTCAAGCCAACATACACTGGGGCGGTACCCGGAGATTTAAGTTTTGCTTTGCCTTACAGATATCTTTCAAGTATAATGGAAATGCTGGATCAACTTGACAAACTTGCTCCGGGTATTGCGGATGATGGCAACCTGATTTATGGGGTGGAAGTAAAATTTTACTCATCGAAAATTAAAGTCACCAGGGAATTTGAGGTGGAGAAAATTAAAAATCTCTTTGCAGTGGGCGATGGTGCGGGAATTACAAGATGCCTTTCTCAGGCCATAATTTCAGGAATTCTTGCTGCGCGCGCTATAATAAAAAGGTCCTGATATGAATCCATTGTCTTTTGGTGAAAGACTGAAGTCTTCTTTAAAAAAGGAGTATATAAGAGAGGATCTCCTTGCAGGTCTTCTCGTACTGGGTCCTGTGGTTTTGACCCTTTATATCGTCTTTACTATCATTTCATTTTTTGGTAACTTTTTTGCTAAATTGCTTATACTTTTGCCCTTTATCAGTCATATTCCTCCCATTCTGAAGACTCTGATAGGTGTCATTGTTGGGGTTATTCTTATTTATGTTACGGGTCTCTCTGTCCGATTATTCTTTGGTTTTGAACTGCAAAGGTTTCTTGACCGCATAATGAGTAAGATTCCTGTGGTTAGGAGTATCTATAATGCAATAAGAGACCTGTTCCAATTTTTACATCCTTCACAGGATTTGAAACAAGGTGCCGGGCGTTTTGTGGTATTCAAAATTAGTGAGGATGGTCCTTATCTTGCTGGTTTTGTAACTTCACCTAAACCCCTTGAAAATAATGGTAAAAGATATTACACTATATTTATGCCCACTACACCAAACCCTACTACTGGATTTTTCTTTATGGTAGAGGAAAAAAATCTTAGCTTTGTGGATTTAGATTACGAGGATGCTTTGAAATTTGTAATAACTGCAGGCATATTTATGCCAGAAGGAGGTGAAAATATCAAAAATGGGCTTGCGAAGTTATATAAAAAAGTTAGTAAAGAAAGCACTGGGAAAGACTCTTGAACCTCAGGATCTTTTAGATTTTTTCGAAAAGGTAAAAGAGGAAAATGCACTACCAGAATCGGTTTCTGACTTAATATTAAGTATCTTAGAGTTAAGCGACAGGCAGGTGGAGGAGATTATGGTACCCAGGATTGATATGGTCGTTATTTCCACTGATGCTACTTTGGATGAGGCTGTTAAGATTTATAGAAAAAAAGGTTTTTCAAAACTTCCTGTTATTAGAGAACGTACCGATAATGTTATAGGTATATTGTATATAAAGGAACTTTTAAAACATCTGCACGAACTTAAAGAACTTAAAGCCCAGGATCTTGCAAAGCCTGCGCATTATGTTCCTTATTCTAAAAAGGTTCTTGATACATTAAAGGAAATGCAAAAGAAAAGGATTTCTATCGCTATTGTTGTTGATGAATTTGGCTCTGTAGCTGGTCTTGTAACTCTGGAGGATATTCTGGAGGAAATTGTCGGAGAAATCTATGAAGAGTTCGATAAAGAGGAAGTTCTTGTCAGGCATGTAGACGAAGATACCTACATTGTGAATGCAAAAATAGACCTTTATGAGGCATCTGAAAAGCTCGGAGTTGATTTGGAGAGTGAGGAAGTCAATACTTTAGGTGGGTACATTATTGAAAACCTTGAAAGGGTCCCACAGGTTGGTGAAAAATTCGTTGTGGGTCCAATTGAAGTTGAAGTTCTTGACGCAACGCAACAACGAATAAAAGAAGTAAAGGTCAGAGTCATAAAGGAAAAGGAGTAAAAATATGCCTAAATATAAAGTAAGCGTAATTGTCAGGATGAGGGAAGACCTGCCAGAGCCTCAGGGAATTGCTCTTGAGAAAGTTATAAGGCGTATGGGTTATCAGGGTGTTTCTGGAATTAGAGTTGGAAAAATTATTGAATTGGAAGCGGAAAATGAAGATGTGAATAGTGTGAGAAGATTGGTTGATGAACTTTCGCGAAAAATTTTTTCAAACCCTGTAATTGAAGATTTTGAAATCGAGGTCAAGGAATTATGAAAGCAGGAGTGGTGGTTTTTCCTGGAACTAATTGTGAAGAGGAAACCTTCTACGTTTTAAAAGAATTGGTGGAGTTTGACACATATTACATATGGCATGAGGAAAAGAAACTGGAAAAATATTCTCTGATTGTGCTTCCAGGTGGATTTTCATATGGAGATTATTTAAGGTCTGGCGCGATGGCAAAAGTTTCTCCGGTGGTGGAGGAGCTCCACACCTATGTTGAAAAGGAAATGGGATTCGTTCTTGGAATTTGTAACGGATTTCAAATTTTGACAGAAGCAGGTCTGCTCCATGGAGGGCTTACCAGAAACGAGGGACTGAGGTTTATTTGTAAGTTCGTAGATTTAGAAGTAGTAAACAACCATTTGCCTTTAACTCGTAATTTTGAAAAGGGTCAAGTTGTTAATATCCCCATTGCTCACATGGATGGCAGGTATGTAGCTCATAAAGATGATCTTAACTTTATTAAGGAGAATGACATGATATTTTTAAGATACTTTGGAGAAAATCCTAATGGATCCATGGAAGGTATTGCAGGCATTACAAATCAAAAAAATAATGTTTTTGGTATGATGCCTCATCCTGAAAGAAATAGTGAGAAAATTCTTGGAACAGGGGATGGATTAAAGTTCTTTCTTTCTCTAAAGGAGTCTTTAAAAAATGGATAAAGAACTGGTAAAGAGACATGGGTTTACCGATGAAGAATATTCAAAGATTATAGAAATACTTGGAAGAGAGCCTAATCTTCTAGAGCTTGGGATTTTTTCAACTCAATGGTCTGAACATTGCAGTTATAAATCTTCAAAACATTTGTTAAAAAAATTGCCAACTAAGGGTAAATATGTCCTCCAGGGTCCCGGTGAAAATGCAGGTGTAGTTGATCTCAAGAACGGATATATACTTGCTTTTAAAGTGGAAAGCCATAACCATCCTTCGGCTGTAGAGCCCTTCCATGGTGCAGCTACCGGGGTCGGGGGTATCGTCAGGGATATTCTTTCCATGGGTGTAAGGCCCGTTGCATTGATGGATTCCCTCCGTTTTGGCGCTATTGAAGATGACCATGTTAAGCATCTTTTCGAGGGAGTTGTGGGTGGAATTGCTTTTTACGGCAATTGTATTGGAGTCCCCTGCGTTGCAGGTGAGGTTTACTTCGAAGAACCTTATAGAGAAAACTGCCTGGTAAACGCTTGCTGTGTTGGAGTTGGTAAAAGTAGGGATTTGAAAAAAGGTATAGCTAAGGGGCCTGGAAATTTACTTCTTCTTGTGGGGTCTAAAACGGGTCGGGAAGGTATCCATGGAGCCACTTTTGCTTCTGATACCCTTCAAGGGCCTAAGGAAGAAAAGCGTCCCAGTGTACAGATCGGTGACCCCTTTTATGAAAAGCTACTCATTGAGGCTATCCTTGAAGTAAAGGATTTTGATGAACTTATTGGTATGCAAGACCTCGGCGCTGGCGGACTTTCTACAACCCCGGGCGAAATGGCAGAGAGGGGAGGGGTGGGAATTGAAATAGACGTTGAAAAAATTCCTGTCAAATCCAAGGAAATGACTCCTTACGAGATAATACTCTCCGAAACTCAGGAGAGATTTTTACTCTGTGTTAAAAAGGGAAGTGAAGATAAATTTATTAGAGTTTTCCAGAAATGGGGCCTTGATGCAGCGGTAATTGGAAGGGTTATTGAAGAAAGGGTTTACAGAGTAAAGAAGGGGAATGAAATTCTCGCAGAAATTCCCATTGATGGCCTCATCAGGGGCGTACCGTCCAGAGCTGTGAAGTCTTCATTTCCTTCATTTATTGAGAGCATTAAAAACTACGAAATCCCTCTCAAGAAGGCATATGATCTTGAAGAAAAGTTTTTGAAGCTTATTTCATCCCCCAATATTGCATCTAAAAAGTGGGTTTTTGAGCAGTATGATCATACCGTACGCGGGGATACGGTGATAGTTCCAGGTAGAGCGGATGCTGCAGTTTTGAGAATTAAAGGGCAAAATTTTGGCATTGCTTTAACTATTGATGGTAATGGAAGATATTGTTATATTGATCCCTTTGAGGGGGCCAAGATCGCTGTAGCTGAGGCCGCCAGGAATATAACAGCTGTAGGAGCTGAACCCATCGCTGTTACCGACGGACTTAATTTTGGTAACCCTGAGGTCCCTGAGGTATACTGGACCTTTGAAAAAACCATTGAAGGAATTGCAGAGGCCTGTGAAGCCTTAGAAATTCCTGTGATTTCTGGCAATGTAAGTTTTTACAACGAAACGGAATCCCTCAGAATTTACCCTACTCCAATCATAGGGATGGTGGGAATAGTCGATCCCATTGAAAAAAGGATGGACATGACTCTAAAAGAAGTGGATGATATAATTTGTGTTATCGGCAAGCAGAATGGTAATGTAGGAGGAAGCGAGTATTTAAAGGTGTTTTACAACATTGTAGGTGGAGAACTCGATAAGGTTGATCTTGTTTTTGAGAAGAAATTGCAGAGCGCTATTAGAGAGCTTATAAATTTTGGCCTTTTAAAAAGTGTACACGACATCTCGGAAGGTGGTCTTTTAACAGCTGTTTTTGAAAAACTAGTTCATTCACAAAAGCTTGGTGTAGTGCTGGAGTTTTACTCATTAAGTGAAGATCTGTTATTTGGGGAGTGGCAATCGCGATTTGTGGTTTCATATTCAATGATTAATCGGCATAAAATCCACGAATATTTGAAGAACAGAGACATTCCCTTTTTAGAGATTGGACAGGTAATAAAGGAGGAGACATTTATAGTGAATGGTGAAGGTAAGACGATAGAAATGGACCTTAATACCCTAAAAAGAGCATATTTACGTTCAATAGAGGAGACATTATAGAAATGAAGAGAGAATATTGCGGAATTGTGGGTATATATAGTAAAAAGAAGGAATACCTTTCGGAAGTTCTGTACTTATCACTTTTTTCCCTACAACACAGAGGACAGGAGGCGGTGGGCGTCGTGGTTTTTAATGGTATAGGAGTTACCTTTCATAAGGATTTTGGGTTGGTAAAGGAAGTTTTGAATAAGGAAGTTCTTCAAAGGTTGAAAGGGTATGTAGGGATTGGTCATACCAGATACTCTACTGTTGGAGATTCCAGAAATTTTAGCAATATTCAGCCTCTTCTGGTTTCTTATGAAAAGGGTTTCGCGGCACTAGCCCACAATGGAACTTTAACAAATTATAGAGAAGTAAGGAGTGAACTGGAGAAGAGAGGATATGTTTTCCATTCCACGACGGATTCTGAAATTTTGCTTTACCTTTTCGTGTCCGAATCAGAAAGTGATATTCCTGAACGAGTTAGGAACATTTACCGAAGGGTTAAAGGTGCTTATTCAACTATTGTACTTGTTAATGATGTTCTCGTTTTTTTCAAAGACCCATGGGGTTTTCGCCCTCTGGTTTACGGTGAAAATAAGGACTACATCATGGTAGCATCAGAGACAGCAGCGCTAAAACAGGCAGGCATTGTGGAGTTTAAGGAGCTTGAACCGGGGGAAGTGGGGATAATTAGTAATGGGAAGCTGGAGATTTTAAAAGTATTTGAAACTGAGAAGAAGGAACAGTGTGTATTTGAACTCATTTATTTCTCAAGACCAGATTCTAATTCTTTTGGGTTCAATGTTTATAACTTCAGGAAAGAGTGCGGCAGGGAACTTGCAAGAAGAGAAGATCGTGAAATTGATATTGTGGTACCTGTGCCTGATTCAGGCGTGCCTGCCAGTGTAGGTTATTCTGAAAAATCAGGAAAGCCGCTGGAATTTGGGCTTATGAGAAGTCACTTTTCAGGGAGGAGTTTTATAGAGCCGAGAGACAGGGAAACCAAGGTCAAAATGAAGCTTATCCCCATAAGGGAAGTAATAGAGGGCAAAAGAATTGCCCTGATTGATGACTCCCTGGTAAGGGGGACCACTTCCAAAGAAATTGTTAAACTTCTAAAACAAAATGGGGCAAAGGAGGTGCATTTAAGGTTTGCATCTCCGCCTATAGTAGCTCCTTGTTTTTTTGGAATAGACATTCCCACAAAAGAAGAACTTTTAGCGTCGTCTTTTAATCTCCAGGAGCTGGCTGAGTACCTGGGAGCGGATTCTATAAAGTATCTTCCAATTTCGAGTCTAAAGGGTATTCTTGGTGAAAAATCCTCCGAATTTTGTTTTGCATGCTTTACAGGGAGTTACAATCCTGCCTGTGTAAGCACAGAAATCCTAGAGATATTCTCCAATTACCATCCTAAAATTCTCGAAGAAGTAGGATAAAGATCGAAATTCAGGATACTACATATCTGGAGTTCAGGTTAACGGAGTGTAAAGGTTGACTCTTCATCCCTTTTACATTATATTTATATAACTAAGCGGGAGTAGTTCAGTGGTAGAACATCACCTTGCCAAGGTGAGGGTCGCGGGTTCGAGTCCCGTCTCCCGCTCCATTTTCAGGAGTTGAATCCTGCCAGATTTTGATTTCCTCTGTTCTTCCATCATAATTTCCCTATGCAAATTGCCCTGATAGGTGCTGGTTACTGGGGAAAAAATATTTTAAGAAACTTGAAGGAGTTGGGGTTTCTTTCAAAGGTTTTTGAGACCTCTTTATCAAGAGTGGTGGAGCTTAAGAAAGAGTATCCTGATGTTGACTTTGCGTCCTCCATAGAGGAGATAAAGCAGAATCCAGATATTAATGGTGTTTGCATTGCTACTCCTGCAGTTACCCATTATACTCTTGTGAAAGAGTTTCTCCTCTCGGGTAAAGATGTTTTTGTGGAAAAGCCTTTAGCTCTGAAGGTTTCTGAAGCAGAAGAGCTTGTAAAACTTGCAGAAAGTTCAGGTAGAATTCTCATGGTGGGGCATATTTTGAGATATCATCCGGCGATTATCAAATTAAAAGAGTTGATTGATAGCGGCGAATTGGGTGACATTTGTTACATATATTCAAATCGTCTAAATATTGGAAAACTCAGGACAGAAGAGAATATCCTCTGGAGTTTTGCACCTCACGATATCTCTGTAATACTCTATCTGATTGATATGGAACCCAGGGAAGTGATAGCATACGGTGGTGCTTATATTCAAAAGGGTGTTCTGGACGTTACCCTTACGCATTTAACTTTTCCCAATGACATAAAGGGTCATATTTTCGTAAGCTGGCTACATCCCTTTAAGGAACAAAAGTTAGTTGTAGTGGGGACAAAAAATATGGCAGTGTTTGATGACACCTCAAAAGAAAAGCTTGCGCTGTACCCCCATAAGATAAAGTGGATTGATGGTACCATTCCTGTTGCTGAAAAGGCAGAAAGAGTACCGTTAGAAGTGGAAAGTAAAGAACCCCTCAAGGAAGAATTGAAGCATTTTGTGGAATGTATTAAAGAAAGAAAAACGCCTTGGACTGATGGAAGAGAAGGGTTGAGGGTTTTAAAGGTATTGGAGAGAGCACAGGAATCCTTAAATAAAAGGGGGAACTAAAATGCCCGATAACAAAAACTATTTTGTTCACCCATCAAGCTACATAGACGAAAATGTCGAGATTGGAGATGGGACTAAAATATGGCACTTCTGCCATATTCTGAAAAATACGAAAATAGGAAAGAATTGTGTTCTGGGTCAAAATGTGATGGTTGGTCCTAACGTTAAGATTGGGAATAGAGTGAAAATACAGAACAATGTTAGTGTCTATGAGGGTGTCGAGCTTGAAGATGATGTATTCTGTGGTCCGTCTATGGTATTCACCAATGTAGTTAATCCAAGGTCTTTTATAGAAAGGAAACACGAGTTTAAGAAGACTCTTGTTAAGAAAGGAGCAACCATAGGAGCCAATGCCACCATTGTTTGTGGTGTGACCATAGGAGAGTATGCTTTAGTAGGGGCTGGTGCAGTGGTAACTAAAGATGTCCCACCATACGCCCTGGTAGTAGGCGTCCCTGCCAGGCAGGTGGGGTGGGTCTGCAAATGTGGTACTACCTTGAAAGAAAAAAGAGACAATAAATATGTTTGCTCCTATTGCGGCAGTGAATATGAGGAAAAAGGCGGTAAGTTAATTCCAATTGTTGAGAAGGTTTGAAAAAATGAAGTCTGTGGAATAAAATTATCAAAATGGAGGTTGTGAAATGATGACATTTATAAGTATTTTATCATTGCTGGTTGGAATCTCAGTTTCCCAGGAAGTACAATCCCAGCAAGAAGTTGTGGATTCGGCAAAAATTTGGTTCTCTATCGGGGTTGACTATTCTAAAAAGAATATGTTCGAAGATGCTATTAGAAATTTCAAACGATCTTTGAAATTCAATTCTTGCTTTATCCCGGCGCATCTTGAACTTGCAAAGGCGTATGTTGGAATGGCTACTACCTATTTTCAGAAGGGCATAAATGATACTGCTAATATGTATCTGGACTCTGCAGAGGTGGTTTATTCAAGGATTTCCACAATTGATTCCACTGACTCCCGGGGTTGGCAGGGCCTTGGATTTATTTACAGCGTAATTAGGAAAGATTACAATAAGGCTCTGGAATATTATCAAAGAGCAGTGTCAATAGATCCACAGAATGGAGATGCGCTTTATGGCCTTGCAAAGACATATCAAGCGATGGGCGAAAAAGAGAAGGCTGATAGTGTCTATAAGGCAGCAATACAGAGAAACCCTAATAGTGTAGGACTTAATTATTCCTATGGTTTGTTTTTGGTAGAGCTGGGAAGATATGATGAAGCAATACCCTATCTTGAAAAAGCTTATAGTTTTGGAATTGAAGATAAGGACAAAGAAAAAGAAGTGCTTAATGCTTTGGTAAAGGCAGCCTTAGAGGCTGGGAAAAATAAAAAGGATTTGAATAACAAAGCCATAAACTATGTAAATATTTTAATTGAGAGAGATTCTACGAATTATGTATATTTTATAAACAGAGGCGACGCTTATGCCGCTCTGGGTAAGCCAGCACAGGCCTTGAAGGATTACGATAAAGCCATTGAACTGTCGGGTAATAATCCAGTGAGCCTATTAAAGAAAGCTATGTATTTAGTTTACGATTTAAAGCGTTACTCCGATGCCATACCTGTTATTCAAAATTTATTGCAGACCCCTGATCTAAGTGATTACTACAAGGCTCTGGGTTACTTCCTTTTGGGTGATGCCTATCTTGGCATAGGTAATGCTACTTATCAGACTGCAAAGGCTAATAATAACAGAAAAGGTGCCGGGGATGCTGCTGAGTATTATGAAAGAGCCAAGGATGCTTACTCACAGGCACTAAAGTTTGCAGATGCTTCGCTGAGAGATCAGATATCTAAAAGGTACGATACAGCTGAGAAAAATAGGTCCAAAGCTTTTGGAGTCTGGAAAGGAATTGAGCCCTGGTGAGGTTTTACTTTTAAATTTTGATTTTACACCTCTTAATATTTTAAGCACTAGGAAGGCGGTAAGGCTTTTAATTCTTAGAAAAGCAGAACCAGTTTATTATTTAGACGGAAAATATTGGCATGCTGAGAACTTTTCAATAAGACTTCCAAGTGTGTTAAGGCTAAAGTATCATATCCCCCTTAAGTATAGAGAAATTCCGTTAACGAAGAAGAATATATTGAAACGCGATGGCTACACCTGTCAGTATTGTGGAACAAAAGAAGGTCCCATGACCATTGACCACGTAGTTCCAAGACGGTACGGAGGCAGGGACACATGGGAAAATCTTGTCTGCGCCTGTTTCAAATGTAATAATAAAAAGGGTGACAATCTTCCTGAAGAGGTGGGAATGAAACTCATAAAAAAGCCCAGGAAACCTTCGTACCTCTCTCTTCTTTTTTCTAATATAAAAGTCCCCGATGAGCGTTGGCGAGAGTTTTTGTTTGAGTTGTGAATATTTTCCTATCGGTTTTAGTTTTTGGCCTTCTAATTTCCCATTGCGAGGTCTATTTTAATTCAGGAAATTTGCCTGAACGAATTAAGGATTCGTTATCTGTAATATTGTCCGCTCATCAATTCTGTGAAGACTCTTCTTTTATTCAACAAGTGGTCAAGAAACTTTTTGACTACTATGAGTCCGCGGGCATTATTGACCCTCACATTACCGTTATCAAAGAAGACTCTAATGGTACTATTAAATATAAATTTGAAATTTCTAATGAGAGAGTGACATATATCTCTGGCGTTAGGCTAAAAAAGGGTGATGTGGTAAATGAGAATAAGTTTTTAAAAAGAGTTTTTTTAAAGGGCGGCATATTCGTAAAAGAGGATTACGAGAAAAAGGCAAGCTTTTTAAGGACGTATTCGCTTTTCCCCTTCGAAAGGTATTATTTTCAAAAAAGTGGAGACAAATATTACCTAATTCTGGAATATAATAACTTTTCAACCTTTCCGGTCTTTTTTATTAATTATGATGGCGACGGTTTGAGTTCATTTTTTGCCTATGAAGGGTCTTCTTATTATTCTTTTCCCTTTAACGTTCAATTGAAATTGAGTTTTAAGTATAGACAGATTCAGGGCTTCCATATGGGCATTAAGTTCCCTATATCCTTTGAAAGAAGATTTTTACTTAAATTTGAATTTCTTAAAGATTCGGTTTTACTGGAGAAAATTGCTTTTGAAAAACATTATGGCGAAATTCAAATTTCGACCAATTTTGTTCTAAATTCATGCCATTTCAAATCGATTGGACTATCAGGACTTTTTAATAACACGTCAGTTATATGTGGCTCCAATGTCGAATATGGCAGAAATTTTTTTAGATTTTTCTTTTTCACTTCTGCCAAGTTCCCTTATTTAGTATCGCCAGGTTTAAGTGTGGTTTACTCTTCCGGCACATTAAAGATCCCCTTGCTTTCCGGACTCAATGTGGTTGAAAGCAACGAAATTTTTTCAGAATGCTATGTAGAGTACAAAAGTTTCGTAATTTCTAGGACTTTTCAACAGCCCGGCAGGACGGCCGTAGGAGTGTTGAAAAAAATTAGCAATAAGACCGTCTATCTCGGGGTTTCAAAAAGGGATGACATTTCTTCACCTGAAGGTTTAACTCTTATTTTGTTTTCCTTTAGTAATGCCCCTCCCCTTGATTTTCTAAACTTTCTTAATTAAAATTAACATCTATCACGGGAGGTATGTTATGAATTATTTTTATTTATACTGGTTTGCACCCGCTGGTTCAATCCTAGCGCTTCTATTCGCTTTATATTTAGTAAAATCTGTGCTTAAGGAAGATGAAGGTCTCCCGATAATGAGAGAAATTGCTGGCGCTGTCAGAGAAGGTGCCACAGCTTATCTTAAGCGGCAATACTCTGTAGTTGCCATATTTTTTGCCATAGCCTTTGTGGTCTTCCTCACCCTGGCATTAAGAGGTCTTCAACCTATATTTGTTCCTTTTGCTTTCCTCACTGGTGGCTTCTTCTCAGGTTTATCGGGATTCATAGGTATGAGCATGGCTACCAGAGCAAGTTCTAGAACTGCAAACGCAGCAAGGAGAAGCCTTAATGATGCTCTGAGGGTTGCCTTTAAAGCTGGTGCCGTTATGGGTATGGTGGTGGTTGGCCTTGCTCTTCTTGACATCAGCCTGTGGTTCCTCTTTTTAAAATGGTACTATGGTGCTTATCAGGGACTTTCAGGGGATGAACTTCTCAATGCAATAACCTTTACAATGTTGAGTTTTGGTATGGGAGCATCTTCCCAGGCTCTTTTTGCCCGTGTGGGTGGTGGAATTTTTACAAAAGCGGCTGACGTAGGAGCTGACCTTGTAGGAAAGGTTGAGGCGGGTATTCCAGAGGATGACCCTCGGAATCCTGCAGTAATTGCAGATAATGTAGGGGATAACGTGGGTGACGTAGCCGGTATGGGTGCTGACCTTTATGAATCTTATGCGGGTTCCATAATAGCAACTATGTCCCTGGCTGCAGCAGCGAAACTGGGTGCCAGAGGGGTTATTCTTCCTTTAGTAGTTGCAGGTGTGGGAGTGATATCTTCTGTAATTGGAACATTTCTCGTACGGACAAAGGAAGATGCATCTCAGGCTGCATTGCTAATGGCTTTGAGAAGAGGAATCTGGAGCTCCTCAGTTCTTGTTGTTATCTTTTCCTTTTTGGCGTGCAGGTTTATTTTACCTCCCGAGGATTTTGGTATTTTCTGGGCCATAATTGCAGGACTTGTGGCGGGTGTAATTATTGGGTATTTTACCGAATACTATACTTCTGATAACTACAAGCCCACAGTACTTGTTTCAAAGGCCTCCCTCACGGGTCATGCTACGGTAATAATAGAGGGAGTTGCCAACGGAATGTTTTCCACGGTAATACCTGTAGTAACCGTGGTAGCAGCTATTCTCGTAAGCTTTTTTGTATCCGGTGGTGCCCATGATCCTGCCCTTGGTCTTTATGGAATTGGATTATCCGCCGTTGGAATGCTTGCAACCCTTGGAATTACCCTTGCTACAGACGCATATGGGCCTGTAGCTGATAATGCAGGTGGAAATGCTGAAATGTCTCGACTACCAGAGGAAGTCAGAAAGAGGACAGATGCTCTCGATGCGTTAGGTAATACCACTGCTGCTACAGGTAAAGGATTTGCAATTGGTTCAGCCGCTCTAACAGCTCTTGCCCTTATTGCAGCGTATAGAAACGATGTAATGGCATGGATAGATAAACTTGGATTAAGTTCAAATAGAGGCTTTCTGGTTTATATTGAACCTGTTCTTACTGATCCATTGATAATTGCAGGTGTATTTATCGGCGCTATGATGCCTTTTCTCTTTTCTTCTCTTACTTTAAAGGCCGTGGGTAGAGCTGCACAGAGTATTGTAGAGGAGGTAAGGAGACAATTTAGAGAGATTCAGGGTCTACTCGAAGGGAAGGCTAAGCCAGATTATGCTAAAGCAGTTTATTTGTGCACAAAAGCGGCTCAGAAGGAGATGATTGCCCCGGCAATGGTTGCGATCATAGTACCCATAGTAACGGGACTTGTGCTCGGACCAGGTGGTGTAATAGGCCTTCTTGCAGGGTCGTTGGCATCAGGATTTGTACTTGCTCTTTTCATGGCTAATTCTGGTGCCTCCTGGGATAATGCAAAGAAATATATTGAAAAGGGTAATTTTGGAGGAAAAGGAAGTGATGCTCATAAAGCTGGTGTGACTGGAGATACCGTCGGAGATCCGTTTAAGGATACTGCAGGGCCTTCTCTCAATATTTTGATAAAACTAATGTCCATGGTATCCATTGTATTTGCTGGTTTCGTTGTTAAATTTTCGCTGGTGAGGTTTTTAGTAAAATGAGGAACCCCGGGGAAATAAAATTAATAAGCGGAACAAGATCCAGATATCTACTTGAGGCAATATCTCAGCATCTTGGGATAGAGCCTTGTAAACATAGTGTGAGCAGGTTTAAAGATGGTGAAATAAGGGTTCAGCTTGAGGAAAGTGTTAGAGGTCATGATGTTTTTATCATTCAATCTACTGAGCCTCCAGCTGATAATTTGCTGGAACTTTTGCTTCTGATAGATGCCTCCAGAAGGGCCTCTGCAAAAAGAATAACTGCAGTTATTCCGTATTTTGGATACGCAAGGCAGGATAGAAAAGATCAACCCAGGGTGCCTATTTCTGCAAAGCTTGTTGCGAATTTAATTCAGATTTCTGGTGCTTCAAGGGTTTTGACCTTAGACTTGCATGCAGATCAGATCCAGGGTTTCTTTGATATCCCGGTGGACAACCTGTATGCTACCCCAGTTTTCAAAGAGCATTTTGGAATCCTTGATCCGGAGAAAGATATTGTCGTTGCACCCGATGTCGGTGCTGTTAAGAGGGCCAGGGCGGTAGCCAGAAGATTGGGAGATGTTCCTATTGCTCTTATAGATAAAAGAAGGCCCGAGCCCAACAGGGCTGAGGTTATGAATGTGATAGGTGATGTTAAGGGGAAAAGGTGTCTACTTGTAGATGATATTATAGACACAGGCAATACCCTTGTAGAGGCCGCAAAAGCGTTGATTTCTAAGGGTGCGGAAGAAGTTAGAGCTGTGGCTACTCATGCTCTATTTTCCGATAATTGTATTGAAAAGATAAATAATTCACCTCTTAAGGAGGTGGTTGTAACAAATTCTATCACAAAAGTTATGGAAATAGATAGTAATAAGGTGGTTGTATTATCTGTAGCACCCTTAATAGCCGAGGCAATAAAAAGAATCCACGATGAATTATCAGTTAGTTCACTATTTATCTAAAAGGAGGATTTTATGGAAGTTAGTGTCAACATTAGGGAAAAAACTGGAAAGGAGATAGCGAAAAAACTCCGCAAAATGGGTTTTATACCAGGTGTGATTTATGGCCATAATGAGAAAAACTTGCATATTTCCATTGCTGAAAAGGATCTGCATGAAATTATAAAAGAGACCCATGGAGAAGCGAAGCTAATAAAATTAAAAGCTGGCGAAGGATTCGAGAAAGAAGTGATAATTAAGCACATAGATAGGGACCCAATTACTGGTAGAGTTATTCACGTTGATTTTCAAGTAATTCATAAGGGTGAAGAAGTTCATGTGGATGTTCCTGTTGAAATTGTTGGATCTGCCAAAGGTGTTAAAGTTGGTGGAATACTTGAAGTGCTACATTGGCACATTCCTGTAAAAGGCGAGATTCAAAATATACCACCTCATATTACCATTGACGTGTCGGATTTAGATATAAATGATTCCATCCATGTTAGAGATCTTAGATTGGATGGTGTGAAAATTCTCCTTCACGAAGATGAAGCAATTGTAACTGTATTGCCACCTAAGAGGGCCGAGGAAGTTAAGCCCGCTGAGGAAGCTGTGCCTGAAGCTGCTCCTGAGGCTGAAAAAGAAGAGGAGAAAGAATAAAATTAGTGCTCACAACTCGTGCAGCTTGCTATAATTGGTCTTGGAAACCCGGGTAGGGTTTACGAGCGGACCAGGCATAATTTAGGTCATCTTTTTGTTGATTTTATTGCTGACAGAGAGGCTCTTGTCTTGAAGCCTGGAAAAGGCGAGTTTTTTTACGCACAAAAGGATAATCTGTTGTTGTTTAAAAACCTTACATATATGAACCTTTCGGGAATACCAGTTCGCCAGATTGTTGAGCAGTTTAAGATAGATCTCGAAAATCTTTTTATCTGCCATGATGATCTTGACCTTCCACCTTACAACGTAAAAATTAAATTTGATGGTGGGTCTGGTGGACACCGGGGAATTGAATCCTGTGTTTTCCACTTAAATTCCGAAAATTTCTATAGAATTAAATTTGGTATTGGAAGACCTCAAGGTATTGATCCGAGAGATTACGTACTCTCAAATCTTTCAGAGGATGAATTGATTGGCTATAATCATTCCTTTAAAATCGCTTACGAAGGTATTAAAATAATGCTAAGTGAGGGTATTCAGAAAGGTATAACCTACGTAAATACAATAGGCAAAGGTTTGCATGGAAAATCTTGATTTTGGCTATTGCTTTGAAAAGGGAAAAAAATTATTCAAGCAGGGGAAGTATTTTGAAGCACGTTCGTACTTAAAGAGGGCTTACCTCATCTGGCCCTGGCATTTGGAGCTTAAAAGACTTCTGGAGGAAATAGAGAAAAAAATAAGGGAAAGTAAGGAGGGTAGTTATGCCGGAGATAAGACCAGGGATGGCTTTGAAATTTGAGGGTGAAATCTATCTCGTTATTTCTTATCAGCACATTCATATGGGAAGAGGCGGAGCTACCATCAGAACAAAACTAAAAAATCTAAAAACAGGTCAGGTTAGAGAAATTAGTTTGAGGGAATCTGACGACTTTGAGGAAATAACCCTTGAACGGAAGAGTGCTCATCTTTCCTATATTGATGGAGAAAATTATCATTTCCTTGAATCTGAAACTTTCGAAGATATAACTTTCACCAGAGATCAACTCGGTGATGCGGTATATTATTTAAAAGAAGGTGACGAAGTAATAGTGCTGTATGCTGATGGTGTTCCATTAAATATAGAACTGCCCACTTTTGTCATCCTCGAGGTAGTTGAGACTGATCCAGGACTGAGGGGTGATACTGCTTCGGGTGGTTCCAAGCCTGCTAAGACAGAAACTGGTCTTGTGGTACAGGTTCCTTTATTCATTAAAATAGGTGACAAAATTAAGGTAGATACAAGAACGGGAGAATATATTGAGAGGGTTTAGTATGAAAATAGAAGAGATCAAAAAACTTCTGGAATTCATGGAACAGCATAATCTACAGGAACTGGAGATTAAAAGCCTTTTTTACCATGTGAAACTAAAGAAGCAAAGCGAGCAGAGTGATTCCTCTTATGCACCGTCAGAAAGACGCAGTGCTGTGGTAGCGAAAGAGCAGCAAGTTTCCTCTCCATCATCGGCTAAGGTTAGCGAAGAACTTGAAAATCATTATCACAAGATCCTTTCTCCTATGGTGGGGACGTTTTATAGAAGTCCCTCGCCAGGTGCTGAACCCTTCGTAAAGGAGGGTGATATTGTTAAGAAAGGGCAGGTGGTCTGTATTATAGAAGCCATGAAGGTAATGAATGAAATAGAATCAGATGTGACTGGAAAGATTGTTAAAGTTTTGGTGGAGAATGGGAAACCAGTAGAGTATAATCAACCCCTTTTCCTGGTTGATACCGAGATTAATTGACATAAATTGGAGATTAAATTTGATGTTTTAGTTTCACATAGGCCCCTTAAAAAGATTATTCAATTATATTCAGAGAAGCTTTACCTTGTTGGAGGCCCGGTCAGAGATTTGCTGCTAAACAAAAGTTTTACTGACATTGATCTTGTTTGTGAAAGACGAGAAAATAAATTAATTGATGCCCTCATCCTGAATTTTAGACCAAAAAAAGTAGTAAAAAGCCTCTTCTTCACTACCAAGCTATACTGTGATGGATTTGAGATTGATGTAGCTCAAGCCAGGGAAGAGTCTTATTCTTATCCTGGTGCGTTACCCCGGGTAAGCCCGTGTTATGATATAATAAAAGACCTTAAGAGACGGGATTTTACAATAAATTCTATGGCTATTAGCTTAAAGCCCGGAGCATTCGACATTATCGACCCCCTGGGTGGGATGGAGGACCTTCGGAATAGAGTGTTAAGAGTTAATAAAAAGGGGAGTTTTGTTGATGATCCCACACGCGCTTTCAGGGCTATAAGGTATTCAAAGAGATTAAAGTTTAAATACGCGCTAGAGACCTTGGAAGAATTCAGTAATGCAAGAGAATATATCAAAAACGTGTCCTTTGACAGGCTAAAAAGAGAAGTTCAGAAATGTGTAATGGAAAGAGAAAGACTTGAAATTTTATCTGAAATTGCTGAGAAGGGACTTTTGGATTCCTGGCGTGAAGGTTTCTCTCTAAGGAATAAGGAATTGTTGAAGTCTTTACACTATGTTTTGCCTTATGAGGGGAAATACTGGTTTTATTTTCTGATCCCTTTTGGTTTCCTTGATTTTTTTAGCGAAGTTTCACAGAGCTTGGCTTCAGAAGAAAAAAAAGCCATGAATACCCTTATCGAGAGAAAGCCCCCGAAAAAGATAAGCCCGGGAGAGCTTTATAAGGTAATGAAAGGTCTATCTCCTTTGCAAATCAGGGTATGGGGGCTGTATTATGAAATAGATGAAAGCAAAATAAGTGAGTATCTGGAGAAATTTTCTACTCTCAAACCATCAGTGAAACTAAGAGATTTAATAGAGAAAACATCTGATCCGGCTAAAGCTCGTTTAGCTTATGAGAAGTATATATCCCTTTTACTTGATGGAGAAATTGCTCCAGGAATGGATTGGGAAGTTCTTCTGGGATTGATTAAAGAAGACTCTTGAGGACTTCTTCTACCCTTTTAATATCCTCGGGAACATCAACAGGAATTGAATCGTATTGTACTTTGATAAGTTTTATTCTAAAACCGTGTTCTAATGCTCTTAATTGCTCGAGTTTTTCGGTGCTCTCAAGAAAAGAGTACCCGGCTTTGACAAATCTTTCAAGGCTTGCCTTTTTGTATCCGTATATTCCAATATGAATTTTGTATGGTATTTTTTCTATTCTATCGCGGTTAAACGGAATTACACTCCTTGAAAAGTAGAGTGCATAATCACTATTATCTGCAACAATCTTTACCCGATTCTCGTCTTCTATTTCATCTTTGTTATAAGTGATTTTATATGGAGTAACAATATCGGCGTCGGTATGTTGTAATTCTGTTATAATCCTATCAAGTATTTCTCCTTTAATAAGGGGTTCATCTCCCTGGAGGTTTACGATAATATCGTAGTCGAGTTCTTTGGTTGCGTAGTGTACTCTATCGGTTCCTGAGGGTAGATCTGAAGGTGTAAGGACGGCATACCCACCAAAGTTTTTTACCACCTCGAGAACTTCCTCAGAATCCGTAGCCACAAGAACTTTGTCTGCGAGTTTAGACTGAGAGGCACCTTCATAGACATACTGTATCATGGGCTTCCCAAGAATAGGTGCCAGTACTTTACCTGGAAATCTAGTGGAACCTATCCTTGCGGGGATTACAATGATGGATTTCATATTTTGTTGGTGGGGCCCCCGAAGGGGGCCCCACCTGTTTTTACCTTCCTAACAAGTAAGTTAGTGACTTTTCCAGTCTGATTTGCAGGTAGTTTACATGCCTTGGAGGATACTGATCTGATGGGTATCCGGGTGCATTTTCGAAAAGTTCGTAATAATGTGGATAAGAGAGGTTATTAAGAAGGTTGTGAACTGCTACAGCGTGTGGCTGAAGGAATAGCTCGTCCTCATAACCACAATCAATGTAAATTTTTAGATTATGATTTCTAATGTTTAGATAATTAGAGTTAATAAGTTGGAATACATCGTGGTTTAATAGCCATTCCCTAAACACAGAATTTGTGTCTCCTGTGGGCTTTAATGGAAGTCTTACTCCGGCCCATAATCCTCCACCAATATTAGCTAGTGGAATTTCATAATTGAGGGTATCGAAGGTGTTTATTGGTCCAACTTTCGGGCTGAAGGCTCCTGCCATGGCGAACATCATGGTAGATAAGGGCCTTGCTGGGCCGAGATACTGCCCGGCAGTGCTTGGGATTCTGTATCCAAAGTCTGCCCATTCCGAAAGGACAGCCTGGATCATATTCACATTGGTTCCAGGTATTGGATCTAGAAATCTTTCGAAGGATATGGGGCCAGAATGGGAAGCAAAACCTTTAAAGATATCAGGATGTTTTACTGCAAGTTTTGCAGCACCATAAGCCCCCATGGAGAGACCAACAAGGTAGATTTCTGTAGTATCTATGCTGTAATGGGATTTTATATAATTGATTACGTCCAGAACTATGTAATCTTCGTATTTCCCAAAGACCGAGTTTCCAAAGTATTCACTGTTGGTATAAAAGCTTCCACCCAGTGTATCTTTGGCATTGGGCATTACAGCTATGCATTCTTTAATCTTTCCTGAAGAGATGAGATAATCCAGTACTCCCTGAATATCTTCAACACTTTGCCAGAATAGATGATCACTTCCAAATCCATGAAGAAACATTACTACCGGATATCGTTTGTCAGCGGAATATTGCGGTGGTAGATAGATCATAGCTTCTTTTGACCCAATGAGGGGATCCGTGGCCTGGATACTTACGATGTTTCTGGTCCCGCTGTGTATCTCGGGACCTATGATCTCGTCTACCTTCTGGCATCCAACGGCCAATAGTAATAATAGGCCGAGTAAAGATCTCCCTTTCATGACAACCTCCTTAAAAGTTATAAACCAGATTAAGTCCCAGTCCATGTACATACATTTTGTATTTTCCTGCTAAGTAGCTGGAGGAGTAGTTATAATTTTGATCCCTTTCAACCGTCCTTGATGCTGGGAGAACGTATTCGTAATTTAAATTTACTTCGAAATTATTGAATTTGTAGCCAGCTCCAAAGTTTATACTATACTTATCTCCCGGATCAGGGATTAAAACTGTCATTGTGGTATCCGGTACAGGGGATTGATCCCAGTATAATCCTGCTCTTAAGGCAAATGCTGGGGTCACAAGATATTCTCCTCCCAGGCTTACCCTGTAGGTATTTTTCCACAATAAAGGCAAAGTCTCTTCTTTTATTGTATCAAGGGGGATGGTTCCGTTGACCTTTAGTACAGTGTTTTCAAATTCCACATCTATTCTATCCAGGGTAATCCACCTTGTCCAGTCCACATCTAAAGCTAAGTTAAGTCGATCGCTGGGCTTATATGCTATCCCTGCGCCTGCGTTTACTGGAAGGGTAAGCGTTGTTTTAAAATTGCCCGAGGCTGTTGCAGTAGCTCCGTTAAACATAAATTGCCGCTCTGGAGGAAGTTGAGATGCAAGATAATCATTTTTTGGGAAATATAAGGTTAAGTCCGTGGTACCGTCTATTTTAATATTAGAATATGCACGAAGGGAAGCACCCACGGAGAGCTTATCCGTTATGTTAAATAGTAAACCTAAAATTCCACTCGCTCCCCACCCTGATCCCTCTACCTTTGTATCCACCGGGAAAAGGCGGTACTGAATGGGGAGAGAATAGGCGCTGGTATCCATTTCCACAGGATCAATTAATTTTATTTTTCTGAGCATTATGGAAGCTCTGGATACACCCACTGAGATACCAGCATATAAATTTTCTAAGATTCTATTCGCATAGGTTAGATGAATATTGTATACCGAGAGATTACTCTGCCAGTCATGTTTCTCGTAATTGGGTATCACAAAGTTGGTATCATTTGTATTATAATATCCTATTGGGAAATCATAAAGATCCCACTTTGAACCCAGCCCAAATGGAACAGTGAGTGAAAGGGCAATTTTACCACCAGCTAATTCCATGGGAGTGAGAAATGCGAAAGATGGAATTATGAAATATTGCGTCGCTGCATTTACCTTTTCTCTTAACGAGTATGGTCCGTCATAACCAAGGAGACCGGTATTGGGCTCGAAAGAGGCTGACGGATTTACTCCAAGGCCATTTAGCGCCACGAATTGGCCTTGAGAAGAGATGCCTGCAGGATTCCAGAATACTGCGGACCAGTCGTTTGACAGTGCTCGAAATGCTCCCCCCATGGCCTGAGCTCTTGCACCCACCCCGGATAAAGCAAATCCTCCGGCAAGGGCAGCACCTTGCAACATAGTAAATATGAGAAGCACCTTTAGGGTTTTGAACATAAAACCTCCTTTTTAAGGGTTTTTGTTTTCAACTTTTTTTGCAAATTCTAAAAGTCTGCAAAAGGAGCACGTATCTCCACTTGTAGGTTCACCACAGATTCTGCAACTTTTAAGGGAATTATCCTCTATTAAAAGATGGGCGTATTTCTTATTAAATAAGACAATACTATGCATCATTTCTACTTTAAAATTTTCGACGATATTATTTGCACTTTCAACAAGCTCAGCAAATTTGATGGTTTTCGGGTCTGTGAGACATCCTCCTCCCAGAGAGTAAGGGCATGTTTCGGGAAAAATGGGAAGGCCATTACTTGTAGCATATTCGAGAATTTCCTTTGATGTAGTGAAAATAAGCGGTCGTATTTTGGTAAGAAGTTTTGGGTTTTTGGACTTTACTTTAGGGAGCATTTTGAAACTCCATTCGAAGTTTTTGTAAATAAAGTTTTTAAAATAGAACATGAGAAAATCGTCGACGTGGTGCCCCGTGGCAAACTTGGTGGCACCATGATCCCTTGGAATTTTGTTCATTAAGTATCGTTTTACCTGTCCACAAAGGGAACAAACCGGTCGCCGCTTTATTTTTGAAATTTTCAAGAGGTCTAAGCCGTAATCCATCACCCTTGATATTATACATTCGATCCCAAAACTTCTGCAGGTTTCCAGAATGAATTTTTCAAGTCTATCCGAGTAACCAAAACCTAAATTTATATGATATCCCACTATTTTTGCATTTATATGATTGTTCTGTGTGTATTTTAGTAAAATATCCAGGGTAGTGATGCTGTCCTTGCCGCCACTCAGACCAACTAAGATAACATCACCATTCTTTACTAAGCGATACTTCTCTATGGTCTTAAAAACCTTGTCTTGAAAATCTTTGCTCCCTTTTTTCATAGTTCTTAATTTTAACTATTTCGCTATAGATCTCAAAATTTGAGGTAAAAAATCTATTGGCCTAGATATAATTAAGGAGAGTTTGCCTCTGTGATTTCTTTAATTTTGATTTGGAAAATTTTCTTCAATGTTTCAACTACTATGGGGTCAAAAAGTTTTCCTTTGTTGCTCTCTAAATATTGAAATACTTCCTCGACTTTTATAGGTGGACGATAGGGTCTTCTGGCAAGCATTGCTTCGACTACATCGGCGACGGCTAGAATTTTAGCTTCTGGTAGAATTTCCTCGCCTTTTAGACCCCTGGGATAACCTGAGCCGTCTAACCTTTCGTGATGCTGATAAACTAACTCGGCTATATCTTCAAGATATTTCATGGATTTTAGTGTTTCGTATCCCTTGGTGGGGTGAACTTTAATTATTTCGTACTCAATATTGGATAACCTGGTGGGTTTTGTTAATATTTCAGAAGGTACATATAACTTACCTATATCATGTAACATCCCTGCAACATAAATTCTTTTCACCTTATTTTCGGGGTAGCCTAGTTCCCTTGCGATGGCCTGGGCAATAAGGGCGACCTTCTTTTGATGGCCAGCCGTATATGGATCTCTTTCCTCCACTATTTTTGCAAGAAGGTCTATTACTTCGTTATAAGCCTTTTCCAGTTGAAGGGCATATGCTTTTGTTTCCATTTTTGCAGCCAATGCGTTGTTCGTTTCGACAATGTTTGAAATGTAGAAGCTCAAAATGTGACAGAACCATTCGTCTTCTCGATCAATTTCATAACTTTTCCTGTACTCTACTTTAAAAATTCCCCAGGTCCTGTCACCGACGAAAATGGGGGTATCTATTACTGTTTTTATCTGATTGGGGATTAAATAGGTGTCCATGATTTCGCTTAATCTCAAGTCATTTATTATGTTTGGTGTGCAGATCTGTATACCTTGATTTAAGACATTTATATATCGAGAGTGAGTTTTGGTATTAAAAGCCATACCATCAACAAAATTTCCCTGTTCTCTATCATATAGGGCTCTACATATGAAGGAGTTATCATTTTCATTAACCCAAATACCTACCCTGTCAGCATCTAAAACGTCCAATGAGCGCACTACGATTTCCTTAAAAGCACTTTCCAGGTCTTCTACAAAATAACTTCTCAATTTAAATAGATCAATAAGGAGTAGCCTTTGCTGAAGGGACTTCTCGTTTATTCTGGCCTCTTTTTCTCTCAGTCTTTTTTCTTCCGTTATATCCTCCAGGAATCCTTCTATGTAAACGAGCTCACCCTTCTGGAAGACACCTCTTGCGTTGTTTCTAATCCATCTGATTTTGCCTGTAAAAGTTTTTAATTTAAATTCGAAATTCCTTACAATTTTATTATTGGTTATCAGATTTATCCAATTAATGCGATCTTGTGGATTCACATAATACTGAGAGGCGTTTGTCTGAAGTAAAATGCTAATGTTAGGGACTTCAAGTATTCTTAAAAGTTCAGAATTAGCGAAGATAAACTCTCCGCTGGCTTTGGTTCTGTACATACCCAGGGGAATGTTGTTTATAAGCTCGGTTTGTTGCTCCCAGGTTTGGAGTATTCTTGAAAATTTTTCTTTGTTAACCTCTGCAAAAAGAAGTAAATTAAGGATGGTTTCCCTATTATTTAAACGCTCTTTTGGCATTAAAAAAACATAAGTAATATTTTGAACCTGGTTTTCATCTGAATATATTCCAATGTTTAGTGGGTAGATTTCATAGTCTTTTTGTAAGTTTAGAAAGGTGGAGACGTCAAATGGCGGATTTTCGAAATCATACACAAAAAGAAGTAAATTTTGTTCTAAATTTTGAATATATTGTTCAAGGTTCGATGAAATGATGCAATCAATTGAAATATCTTTAAACTCAAAATTTCTACATACCGTTTTTATAAATTCGGTATCGAGACCAACATACGACCATGTAAACTTTTTCATAAGTTTAGTATACAGGCCATTATAGAGATAACAAAACTTGCAGGCGAGATTTCCTAACCTTGAATTTTTGCGTGACGAATTTACCTATTTAGATTACCTAATATTTTTTCGGCAGTTTTAATGCCTATTCCAGGAATTTTTATGAGGTCTTCCACAGTCAAATTTCTAATATTTTCAAGACTCCCGTAGCGCTTTATTAACTCAAGTAGTACTGATTTTTTAACTCCCTTGATTTTCGGAAGTGCTTCCTTATATTTTTTGTTTCTTAGTAATCGATGATAACTAAGTGCGAATCTATGAGCTTCGTCTCTCAAAATCTTTAAAAGAGGGAACAAGTGACTTCTTTTGGGAATCATGACCCTCCTTCCGTCTTCGAGATAAAGGTCATCGAATCTTTTTGCAAATGCCAGAAGATGAACATTAGCCCTGAGTTCCTCCTTAGCTTTTTTTGCGTAGTTTAACTGTGCTAATCCTCCATCAATGATTATCACATCCGGTAAAGGTTCGTTGTCCAGCCTTCTCTTTACCACTTCATAAATCATGTGTGGATCATCGATATTTTCACTTTTAATTTTGTATCTACGATAATTGGACTTAGAGAGATTTTTTCTTAAAAAGCAGACAAAGGAACCTACCCTTTCGTCTCCAAATAGTTGAGAAATGTCACATGCTTCAATTCTTTCTGGTATACTCTCGAGGCCGAGGAGTTCCGATAACTCGATAAGGCCCGGATGTATGTTCTTTACACCTTTTTTCTTACCCAGTTCTTCCTCCAGTTCTTTTTTTGCATTTTCATAGGCAATTTCAATGAGCCTTTTTTCCTCACCTTGTGCTGCCAAGAACTTTATATTTAGCGCTGACGATAGGAGATGCATTTCTCTCAATTTTTCTTCGACCACAACTTTGCTGGGAGGGTTTGAACTTGTAGAGTAGTATTGTGACAAAAATTGTGTAAGTATCTCTTCGTCGGAGTCTTCTTCGCTAACATCCAAGAAATAGCTCTCCGTATCTACGAGGATACCGTTGCGGATTTTTAAAATATATGCAATGGCACTTTTTCTTATTCGGTAAGTTACGCATATGTCTTTATCTTCCCCTTCAAGCTTATGAACTGCTTGAGTTCTAGATAATTTTTTAATGGCTAATAGTTCGTCCCTAAATATTGCTGCTTTTTCAAATTCTAAATTCTTCACAGCTTCGTTGATCTTTTCAGTGAGCATTTTTTCTACTTCATCGGTTTTCCCCTTTAAAAACATTATTACATTTTCCACAAGAGTTTTGTAGTCTTCCTGGCTTATTTTGCCTGTTATACACGGAGCCACACATTTCCCTATTTGATAATCTATACACGGTGAGAGTTTTTTAGTGGAAGGTAATCTGAATTTACATGTTCTAATGGGGAAGATCTTTCTTAGAGCTCGTATAGTTTTTCTGACCGCCTGTGCATTTACATATGGTCCAAATACAATCATGTTTCCTTCTTTTAAGTTCCTGGTAAGTGCTATTGAAGGGTAAGGTTCATCTGATATTTTTATATACGGATATTTTTTATCATCTTTAAGCCTTATGTTATACTTTGGCTTGTGTATTTTTATGAGATTGGCTTCAAGAAGCAGGGCTTCTTCTTCATTTTTGGTTATAATAAATTCTAACTTTGTTGCCTTTCTCACTACTGCTGTGATTCTTGGATCTCCTTGGGGTTGTAGATAAAATTTAAGTCTGTTCTTAAGGTCTCTGGCTTTGCCTACGTAGAGTATTTCATTTTCTGAGGAAAATATATAAACTCCAGGTTCCTGTGGGGCTTGTTCTATCTTTTCAATAAGCTCGGGTCTCATAAGTATTTAATTTTATGCCAGGGGTCGCGAATTTATTGAAAAAATTAATGAAATTGACAGAACAAATTCTCGAGCGTAAAATTTTTTGGTGTCTAAGGGTGATCTTTTAACAAATCCAGTTAAGTTACTTCTCCCTTCGTGTAACCTTGAAGACTTTAGTACTAAAGTCAATTTTCTGAGAAATGTTATGAAATATTCTGCTCTATGCATTAGGGATTCTCAAGACAAAATAATTCTTTTAGATTCTTTATGTGACGCTTCAGAATTGAATTCCCTGAAAGACGAGGGCCAGATCACCGTTAACAAATCCCGCCTTGTTTCTTTCGAAGGGGAAAAAGTGTTGGCTTTTAAGTATTTAATTAATGGGCAGATAATTGTTGCCTATTTATTGTTCAAAGAGGGCGGCAATTTTGTGTTCAATGATTTTGTTGAACTCTTGCTAGAATCAGTAGTTAGAGAATCTTTTATTTACGGTAAGATGTTGGAAATGAAAGAAGGAGTTAAAAGGGTAAAGGATAATGGTTTTGGAGAAAGTATTAAACCTCGATTTTTTAAATATTATGATTTTCTAAAATGGCGTAGCAAGTTTGATGGAGCTAGAAGAAAACATTTTAAAGGTTTTAAAGTGTCAAAGAGTTTTGCTTTTGAAAAAGAAAGGCCTTCATTTAAGATTATGTGTAAGGGGGTGTCCTGTGACCCTGAAAACTGGGGTGAAAGATTTTGGAATTGTCTTAAAAATAGGCATGAGTCTCTTTATTATTCGGTGAGAGTCATACTTTCCACGGTGAAAAGTAGGGACATTGATACATACAGACATCTTTTCAATGTAGGCAGGCTTAGCGGCTTGATTGCCAGTGAAATGGGTTTTGAAGGAGAAGATCTCTTCTGGATTGAACTAGCAGGGCTTCTTCATGATGTAGGCAAGATTGTACTTCCCTTTGAACTACTGGGTAAACCCCAGGCTCTGGCGAATCCTGAAATGGAAGTGCTAAAACTTCATGTTGTATATTCATATGAGATTTTGAAAGAAAATGAAATCTTTAAACCGGCTTTAGACTACGTATATCAACATCATGAAAGAGTCGACGGGTCCGGGTATCCTCTTGGTCTTTCGGGAGATAGGATTTTAAGGGGTTCCTTTCCGGTCATCATGGCAGATATCGTGGATGCAATGCTTTCGGACAGACCTTATCGAAAAGCCTTTAAGTTAATTAAGGTTATAGAAGAATTAGAAAGAGGAACAGGTAAAAAATATCCTGAAGAAGCAGCGGAAACTACCATCAAGTTATTAACTCGTAACCCCGGTTTTAACTGATTTTTTTTCAAATATGTCACTGATTCTATGGATTGGAATAGTTGTATTTTTTGTAATAGCAATAAGGCATCTGTTGCCAATTCCTTTGAAATACTGGCATATAATGTTCTTCGGCTCTCTTGCATATATTATTACGGGTTCAATAACCTTTAAAGAAGCTGTCAGGGCAGTGGATTTTGATGTTTTGCTTTCACTTTTTGGTATGTTTTCCCTGGGGTACGCATTGGAGGAATCCAGGTACCTTGGTCATCTGTTTTACAAGGTATTTAAAAAATCTAAAAACGTTTCGCTTCTTGTTTTTCAACTTGTTTTTGTCTTTGGATTTGCCTCCGCATTTTTCATGAATGATACTATAGCGGTGGTAGGGGTTCCCCTTATTGTACTTTTAAATAAAAACTATGGAATTGATCTTAAATTTCTCACGCTTACTCTAGCTTTTTCTGTGACTACTGGAAGTATCCTGAGCCCCCTGGGGAATCCACAAAATTTACTTATTGCACTAAGTCCCGGGTTTTTAAACCCCTTCGTAGAGTTTTTTAAGTTTTTCATTTTGCCCACCATTCTCTGTCTTCTTGTTCTATATTTTTACATGCGGTTCTTATTCAGAGAAGAGTTTCATTCGGTTCCTTTAACACATTCTCAGGAACCCATTAAAGATAAAAGGCTTAAGAGACTTTCCAAAATATCGCTAATTGTTTTCTTTTCCCTGATATTCATTGAAGTTCTTGATTTTTCCCTCAATTTTGGCTTTAGGCTCAGGATTTCTCTAATTCCCATAATTTCTGTAGCTCCTATTTATTTATTTTACCCTCGGAGACTAAAAATCCTGAAGGGAGTAGATTACGATACACTCCTTTTCTTTATTTTTATGTTTATTGTGACCGAGACTCTAACAAAGGACAGGGTTTTTACTTCTATTTTCTCTAATTCGCGGATAAATCCTTTATCCCACTTAACTATAGTTATTAACGGTATTATACTAAGCCAGATAATTTCCAATGTCCCTTTTACAATTGTTTATCTGAAGGTTATCAGATTGTTGGATCCTCCATTGATTTCCCTTATAACCCTTGCCTTTGCGAGTACCATAGCAGGTAATTTAACGGTTCTCGGTGCTGCCAGTAATATAATCATTCTCCAAAATCTTGAGAAGCGGGTAAAAAGGCATGTAGTTAATTTTTTCGAATTCATGAAATTTGGTGCTCCCCTTACGATAATTCAAGTATTAATTTATTTTCTGTGCATGGGATTTTACCACTTACTTAAATTAGTTTAAAATTTTAGCATGAAAAACTCAGTTTGTTTAAGGGATTGTTATGATACCTGTTTTTTCAAAAGTAAGTTTGAAAATGGCAGGCTTTCTCTCTTTCCAAGGAAAGACCATCCCATAACCTCTGGGTTTTTGTGTCGAAAGGGAAACAGAATGGCGGAATGGGCTTTAAGTGGTGACCGCATTAGAGTGCCATTTGTCAATACTCGAAAGGGTTCAGGATTTTTTAAGGAAATTTCACTTCCAGAAGCTCTCGGCCTTTTTAAAGATAAGGTCAGTGAGGTGATTAAAAAGTATGGACCTGATAAAATCCTTGTATTTGAGTTTGCTGGCAACAGAGGAATAATAAGCCGTTTTTTCCCATTCCGGTTTTTTAACAAATTAAATACCTCTTTCGTAAAATACAATTTGTGTGATTCTGGAGGTGCAGAAGCCCTTAAGGATGTTTACGGCACACCTGTAGGCCTTTCGCCGGAAGATGTTAGAAATTCAAAAATGATTGTTTATTGGGGAATAAACGCTGTTAAAACCAATCTGCATGGATTTAATTACTTTAAAAAGCACAATTTTAAAATAGCCTTGGTGGATGTTAGGGAAAGTGAGACAGCAAAATTGTCTGAATATTTTATTAAGGTAAGGCCGGGGGGAGATATTTTTCTTAGCCTTTTGCTTGCGAGGATTATATTGGATAAAGGTTACTTTGAAGACTCATTCGTCAGGGACAATTCCCTTGGCTTTGATCAATTTGTGAATTATGTTAAGTCTCTGGATTTAGGGGTTCTGGTAAAAGGTTCGGGGGTTTCTCTCGGGGCCGCTTCAAACTTCGCAAAGATTTTTGCTGAAAATAAAGCCATTGTCCATATAGGCTATGGTTTTCAGAGGAGTTTAGAGGGCCCGCTGGCAGTAACTTTTATTTCATATTTACCTTTTTTAATTGGGAATCTACCTGGGTTTATATATGACATGAGAGTAGGTCTTGACAAGGAGTATGTTAAAGGGTCAAATTTAAGAACAGAGCCTGCTAAGTATTTCTTTCAGTCACAAATCGCTGAAGCCATTGAAAATGAAGAGGTAAAGCTTATCTTTATTTACAACTCTAACCCTGTAGCGACCAATCCCAATGTCAACAGACTCAAAAAGGCTTTGTTAAAGAAGGACGTTTTTGTGGTCCTGCACGATTTGTTTTTTACAGATACGGCCTATTATGCTGATCTAATTTTTCCTGCTAAATCCTTCTTTGAACATTTTGACATTGCAGATTCTTACTACCATAGATATTTGGGAGTTAACGAGAAAGTTTTTGATGGTTATGGATTTAGCAATTATGAACTTGCAGTTTTGTTTGCTAAAACCTTTGGTTTTACTGATCCGGAACTCTATGAAAGTGAAGAAGATATTGCAAGAGTTCTTTGTAACAAAAGAGGCATAGATTTTGAAAATCTTTTGAAAGAGGGTTTTGTACGCATTGAGGATCACTTTGAAATTAATACACCGTCCAAAAAAGTTGAGTTTGTTTCCTCAAGAAGGAAACAAAGGGGGGTGGAGGATTTTCCGGATATTACAAAGTTCATAGAAAATATGGAAAATAGAGAAGATTTTAGATTGTTAAGCGTTACCTATGGCGATACTATTTCCACTCAATATTCAAATATTTTTAGGTTCTCACTGGATAAGAATATTTACATAAACTCAAGAGATGCAGAAAGGCTGGGAGTTTCTACGGGAGACCGGGTAAGAGTTTACAATATATACGGTGAAATTATTACAACCGTTGCCATAGACGATTCATTACCAGAAGGTACTGCACTCATTTACAAACCTTTTTGGGCAGAAGTTGTAGGTTATTCGGTGAACGAACTTACGAGTGATAAGATAATCCCTGAATTCGGAAGTCAGGTGACATATCATAGCACATATGTGAAAATTGAGAAGTTTATTGAAAATTCAGAGTCCAAGTAGTATTATTTTAACATGTTTGTGACCCTCTTGAAATCAAAAATACACAGAATTAAAGTTACGGATAAAAATTTGAACTACGAGGGAAGTATCACCATCGACCAGGATTTAATGGAAATGGCGGGACTTTTACCCTTTGAAAGGGTAGAAGTCTACAATATCAATAATGGCGAAAGGTTTTCTACTTATGTCATCCCGGGTAGAAGGGGATCAAAAGAATGCATTTTAAACGGTGCTACAGCAAGGAAGGGAGAAATCGGCGATCTCTTGATTGTTGTGGCTTTTGCCGATTTAAATGTCGAGGAAGTTAAGGATTTTAACCCTAAAGTTGTTCTTCTTGACAATTAGTTCGTAATACTAACCATATAATTTTTCTCATGAAGTGCTTATTACTTTATTTGACCATTTCGCTTTTAAACGGCAGACCCGTGAAATGGGCACTTGCCCCAGCGCTTTCCCCTGATGGTGAATACATAGCATTTTCCTACCATGGAGATATTTGGATCGCTCCTTCTCAGGGTGGACTTGCAATTAGAGTTACGAGCAGTCCTGCTTTTGAAACCAATCCCATTTTTTCTCCCGATGGAAAGTGGTTGGCATATACTTCAGATGAAAGTGGGAATAACGAAATTTACGTTGTTAGAACTGATGGAAGTTTTCCTCCAAAAAGGGTAACATATCACCCTGATAGCGAGTATCCCCTTTATTTTACAGAAGACTCAAAATATATAGTTTTCACTGCCTCAATGTATGACTTTCGCGGTGGTGTATACAAGATATCCATTCAAGGAGGAAATCCTCAAAAGCTCTTTGATTTTGTAGTTAATGAAATTTATCCTATCGACTCAATACACTATATCATAGAAAGGGGAAATGAACCCTGGTACAGAAAGGGATACAGGGGCCCTGCAGCCAGTGAACTCTACTTGTACGATAAATTGAAAAACATTTTCGTACGATTAACTGAAAATAATTTTAGGGATGCTCGTCCTATGTATTCCAAATACAAGGGGGGACTTTTCTTCCTCTCGAATAGAGGCGAGGGTGGGACAACCAATCTTTACCTTATGGATCTTGAAAGCAGAAATGTTACTCAGCTGACTAAATTTTCCGAAGAGATAAACTGGGCAAGAATTTCCGATGACGGGCGCAAAATAGTAATGGAGGTAATGGGGGAAATTTACATTTATGATGTAACCCTTGAACAACTCTCAAAACCCGACATAAAAGTAATGGATGATTTTGATCCTGAAGCTGAAATTAGCTTACCAATTTCTTCTAATATTACTGATTTTGCCCTTTCCCCCTCGGGTGATGAGCTTGCCTTCATTGCTTTAGGTGATGTTTTTGTGATGTGTATTGATACCGGTTCTTTAGATTACGGTAAGATTGTACAAGTTACCAGAACTCCTGAGCCTGAAAGGGATGTTTCCTGGTCCACAGAGGGAGAATATCTTTTTTATGCCTCACTTAAAAGTGGCAATTATGATGTCTACAGGGTAAGGCCAGCGAATAGAAAAAAATTTTATGAAGATTTCTCTTTTGTTGAGGAATCTATTGTGAGTTCAAAGAACACTGAAAAGAGGCCTTTACTATCTCCTGATGGCACAAAAGTTGCGTTTATTAAAGACAGAGGTAAGCTATATGTAAAGGATTTAAAAACGGGAGAGATCTATAGGATTGGCGAACATAGCGACGTGTTATGGGTTTCCTGGTCTCCAGATTCCAGGTATATTGCATATAGTAGGACAGAACTGGGACCAAGAGAAGACGTCTATGTGGTAGGGGCAACAAAGGGATCAGAGACAATAAACATCTCTAACCATCCTAATGATGACTACAAGCCTATGTGGACCAATGACGGTGAAAGGTTATTCTACGCTTCAAGAAACTACGAGGGCGATTGGTGGATTAAATATGTTTTTCTTAAGGATTCAACGTCAAGGAATAAGGATGAGTATCTGAAAAAGGTAAAAGATTCAGATACACTCAAAGATTCCGTAAGGATTGACTTTGAGAATCTCAGGGGCAGGACTGTTTCGGTTTACCGCTTCAGAGCTTACTATAACTATTATACAATTTCTCCTAACGGTCTTTTAATTGCAGTACAGGCGGAAGATTTGAATGGAAATGATGTATGGATTGTAGATCATGAGGGTAAAAACCCCAGGAGAATCACTACCACCAATTTGACACCCCTTAAAATGGAGTTTACCAGGGACGGAAAGAAGCTTTATTTTTTGAGTAAAGATGGAAAGATCTTCGAATGCAATGTGGAGAAGGGGAATTTCAGAGAAGTAGCAATAAAGGGAAATGTTTATTTTAAAACTGGTAAGCTTTATGAAAGTCTTATGCTTGAGGGCTGGTGGATGTTGAAGGATGGTTTTTACGATGAGAATATGCACGGTGTTAATTGGGAAAATATTCTTGGAAAATATAAATCATTTATAAATGAAATCAAAACATACAGAGAATTTAACAACGTAGTTTATCGCATGCTGGGTGAACTTAACGCTTCACATCTGGGTATATGGCAGGAGAGAAATGAAGAAGGAGAAAAATTCTACGATCTTGGAGTCATTCTGGATGCGAGTTATTCAAGGGAGGGCGTTAAGGTTCATCGAGTAATTTCGGGTTCTCCGGCGGAAAAGGCTGGTATTAGGGCAGGAGATGTTATTTTAAAGATTAATGACGTACCTGTTTCACCAGATTTTGAGTTTCAATATTATTTGAGAAACTTATCTGACGACGTTGTTCAAGTTTCATTAAGTAGAAAAGAAGGGAAAACAAAAACCATCGTTGTGAAGGCAAAATGTCAAAGCTACTGGAGTATCAGGGATCTTCTTTATAAGGAGTGGGTGGAGGGTAATCGCAGGATTGTGGATAGCTTAAGTAATGGTGAGTTCGCATATATTCACATAAGAGGAATGGGTGACTGGAATTACGCTGAGTTTGAAAAGGACATTTACGAGAACAGGCATAAGAAAGGATTGATTCTGGACATACGATATAATGGTGGTGGACATATACACGATGAGCTCTTAAACTTCCTTAGGAGGACAAGCTATCTTGTAGAAAAGGAACGGGACGGAGTATATGAATATAACTCCCTTTTTAGATGGGATAAACCTACAGTACTGGTAATAAATCAGTATTGTTTCTCTGATGCAGAGATTTTCCCTGCAGGATTTAAAAGGTTGAAGCTGGGCAAGGTTGTTGGGGTACCTACCTTTGGTGGAGTAATTGGAACTACTAATTATACTTTATTCGATGGCAAGACTGTATTCAGAGAACCTCACGAAGGATGGTATTTTGACCCTCAAGGGAGGAGTCTTGAAAATACTCCCATTGAACCGGACATTTACGTTGAGGACCAGATTTTTGAGGACAACTATTCAGGAAGTACTCAATTAAGAAGGGCAGTTGAGGTTTTAAAGGAGATGGTGGGGGATTAATCCTCCACCATCTCTGAAGCATCTCCAAGATTTACTCTTTTTGCCGAACCTTTAAGGTAGGCGTCTTTACCGATTATTGAGGAAGTTATAATAATATTCTCAACTTCGGCGTATTCATTTATTATGGAATTCTGTACTATGGCGTTGTATATTTTCGCTCCCTTACCTACGGAAACGTAAGGCCCCACCAGGCTATTGTTTATTTCGGCATCATCTGAAATGAAGCAAGGTGGAATTATAAGAGCATTTGGAAGGGACTTTTTATTCTGGTGTTTGTGAAGTAAAAATTTGTTTGTTGCAAGCAGAGACTCCACAGTTCCACAGTCGTACCATTCGTCAATAAAAACTGCTCTGGGTCGGTATCCCCTCGAAAGCATATGCTGGATTGCGTCGGTGAGCTGATATTCTCCTTTTGTCTTTATATCGTTTTGTATGATGTAATTTAAAGATTCTTTGAGAAGTTTTGAGTCTCTGAAGAAATATATTCCCGAAATCGCGAGGTTTGAAATAAAGTGGGATGGCTTCTCCACAACCTTGACAATAAATCCGTCATTGTCCAGCACCGCAACCCCATATCTTGATGGGTCGTCAACTTCTTTAAGACCAATGAAGTCGTGTTCAAAATCCTCGGCCTTCAGGTTAGCATCGATTATAGTATCACCCAATACAATGAAAACCTCTGAATCGTTAACAATTTCAAGTCCTACCCTTATAGCGTGACCTAATCCCAGAGGTTTTTCCTGGACCACATATCTAACTTTTACATCTGGATACTCCTCTACGGTGCTTTTAAAAATATTGTCACCATCGGGAGGTATAACCAGGATTATCTCTTCTGGATTATAGGGCAGGATTCTGTCAATTATATGGAATAAAATTGCCCTTCCTGCAACTGAAATAAGAGGTTTTGGTGTCGTTAGAGTGTGGGGTTTGAGTCTCGTGCCTTTTCCTCCAACAGGGATTAATGCTTTCATTGTCCCAGCCTCCTCTTAAGTTCCGAAATTTTTGGAATATCAATGGGATCTTCATTGTAATATTTTGCGAGAAAGTAACTTACGTAGTCACCGAGGTAAACAAGATAAAATATCCTTTCGATAAAGTTTTCTCCCTTACCTTCCACAAAAGAGTATCCCTGGATACTTGATTCAATTAGATCTCTGGTAATCTCAAATCGAAGGATAATCCTGGGATGGTCATCAGGGTCTTTCAAGAAAGTTATCCATAGGTTTTCACATCTTGTTTTCGGGTTTTTTATTCCGTTAATCTCATTGTGGTTCATTTCGGGGAATTCCATGGTGTGACAAAATGCTTTTGAGTTTTCGTTTATCTGAGCTTTCCATCTCAGTGCTACAGGATGAAGTCTTGTAGATGAGTATATTACTGGAATTCTCATATAATACTTTGCCGCGAGTTTAACGGCATCTGAATCCTCAGATTCAAATTCTGATTGAAGTTTAGTTAAAAATTCGGGTAGTCTTTGATAGGAATTTACTGTAAATTCATCAATAAGTCCCAGTTTGTAAAATAGATTTACAATAGGGGTTAAAAGGTATCCCAGGGCGGTCCTTGGTGGATATCCCATAGGAATTTTAACATACGGAATATTTTTCTCTTTCGCAATTTCTAAAAGTTTTCCACTGCTTGAGATGGCCAAGATTTGCATATTTCGACTTATTCCGTCTATGAAAGCTGATATGGTTTCCTCAGTGTTTCCTGAATAACTCGATGCAATAAGTAAATCGCCCTCTTTTGCGTAAGCTGGGAGGGTATAATCCCTAACAGTTTCAATTAATATAGGAGAATTTTTTGCTATGATCTTCGCTAAATCACCGGAGATCGCAGACCCACCCATACCACAAATAAAAATTTTTTCTGGTTTTTTAAAATCAGGCAATTTATACTTAAGTGCCTCATCAATTTGTTGAGGTAAACTTCTTATAAGCTCAAGCATATCCATGTTTTATTACCTCCTCGAAAATAAGTCTAGCTGCATTTGAAGCAGCCTCTGGTTTTAAGATAGTTTTTAAATTTTTCAGTTTATTTGCCGTTGAATCATATAAATGTTCATTATCTAAGTAGTCAAGAATAAAACGCGCAATCTTCTTCTCGTCTATTTTTTGAATGAATTCGGGTACCACTTCTTCATTTAACAAGAGGTTTACAAGGCTAATATTCTTTACTTTTGCCACGGTTTTCCCAATGAAGTAGGTTAAAGGAGAGGTTTTATATAATACAACCATGGGTTTCTCAAACAGTGCTGTCTCCAGGGTGGCGGTTCCGGAGGCCACTAATAGAATTTTTGAACTTTCCATGATGGGATAGGGAGATCCATCCCAGAAAGCCACGTCTTCTTCGGTGAAATCAAAGGGGACTTTTCTAGACATTATAAAAAAAAGATCTTTTCTTTCATTTTTCAGTATTTTAATGATTTTTTGCAAATGGGGAAGGAGCTTTTCCACTTCACTCCTTCTAGATCCAGGGAGTATTCCTATTGGTATTTTACCCTCAGGAACCTGGATTTTCTCTACTTTTTTGCTAATTTCAAGAAATTTGTCATACACGGGATTTCCTACGTAATGTATCTCCACATGGTATTTTTTGAAAAAATCTTTTTCGAAGGGTATTATGGAAATCAGTAAATCACAATATTTTTTTAGTTTGTTAATTCTACTTTCGCCCCACGCCCAGACCTGTGGCAAAATGTAGTAGATATTGATCTTACCCGATTTTTTTGAGTAAGGCAATAATCTTAGATTGAAGCCGGGATAATCAACAAATATGCAGGCATCACACGTTGAAATGGTTCTTTTAGCTATTGTCATTTGCTTCAGTACTTTTGGAAGGTACTTTAATGCCTCTGCAAAACCTACTATACTCATTTCTTTTATGTCTACTTTAATTTCTACTCCTTCCTTGGCAAGGTTAGGACCGCCAAAACCTTCGAATTTAGCTTCTGGTAGAAGTTTCTTTAATTCCCTCACAAGATTAGCAGCATGCAAATCTCCTGAAAGTTCACCACAGGATATGAAAAACTTCATGTTTTCTCAAGTATAAAGAAGGAGTCATCTTTTTTCAATTAGTTCCTCTGTGTTTCAAGAGTTTGGTTTAGAAGTAATTCATCTGATACCAGCTTGATTAACTGGTCTTTGGATAAGGGACTTCCAGACTTGTTAGAACAAATATATAGTTTTATAATTTAAACAATTAAGGGGCTGTAGCTCAGTTGGGAGAGCGGTACGTTCGCAACGTACAGGTCGGGGGTTCGAATCCCCTCAGCTCCATTTTATTTTTCTAACCTGTCCAAGATTTCTGCCAGTTTTATGTAATGCTTTCGCTCTTCTGCGATAATTAAAGAGATCCCCTTTGTGTATTCTGGCTTTAAAAGATCCTTTAAGAAGGTATAATAATTGATAGATTTCATTTCCATATCCATGGCAAACCTGATAACATCCTGAGGAGAGCTCAGTCTCTGTAATTCCTGCTCCAGCATTTCGTCTTTGAAAACAACATTTTTACCGATAGCATTCAGATATGAAAAATAATCCTCGGGATAAAGTTCCTTGTTTAAGGTGTAATCCTGAACGGAGTTTAAAAGGTCCCTAAATTCATTTAAATGCTTCATCTCTTCCTTTTCCAGAAAAGAGAAGACATCTAAAAATTCGGGGTATTTTCGAACCGCGGATTTATAAAACTTTATGCCAGACTCTTCAATGGCCATGGCTATATTTAAAATTTCGCCAAGGTTGAACATAATGTAACCCCCCTCTGGTCTTAGTTGTTTTCTTTCCAGTTTTTAAAGATTTTATCTAATTCATCTAATTTTACAAGGACTTTGCGGGGCTTAGTTCCTTCCTGAGGACCAATAACTCCTATTTGTTCAAGTTGATCAATAACCCTGGCAGCTCTTGCAAAGCCAAGTTTTAATTTTCGCTGGAGAAGAGTTGCTGAAGCTTTACCCTCGAGTACGACTACTTTAGCGGCTTCTTCCAGCATAGGATCCCATTCTCCTTCCTGTATCTGTTCCTCTTCCTGTATTTCCTCCAGAGGTATTTCCATCATTTCAGGAATCTTTTTGTAGTAATTTTCGCGTATTTCCTCGATTTTGTTTTTGGCTTCCTCTTCGCCTATTTCAAAATTGTCCAATATAAGATCAATGGCTTTATTTTCTAATTCTTCAAGTCCTGGTTCATCTTTTCTTATCAAAGGTATGTGAAGATTTTCTTCTAGCATACTTTCGATAATTTCATCTAAATCCTGTTCCTCTGATAACTGAAAGTAAGAGGAGAATATTTGCTTCAAATAAGCCTTTACGAGGTTTCTTGATATTGCGTGGGTTTCTGATTCTGATATAAATGGTCCATGGAGTCTTATGGGTTCCGATGACCCCGGAGGAATAAATAGCATATCACCACGCCCAAGAAGTTTCTCAGCACCTTTTTCGTCGATTATGGTTTTAGAGTCTACTTTACTGGGAACCTTAAAAGCGATCCTTACAGGGAAATTTGCTTTAATTGTTCCCGTAATAACGTCCACCGAAGGCCTCTGGGTTGCAACCACAAGGTGGATACCCACAGCCCTTGCCATTTGAGCCAGTCTTGCCAGAGGCTCTTCAATTTCTCTACCGGTTGATATAATTAAGTCGGCAAATTCGTCTATTACGATTACAATGTAGGGTATTGGTTCACCACCATTTTTAGTTACCTTTGAGTTATAGCTCTGGATCTCACGGGTTCCTTCTCGAGCAAAGAGTTTGTAACGATAGTCCATCCATTTCACTGCTTTCTTTAGAACTTCCACAGCCAGTTTTCTGTCTTTCACTACAGGTAAAAGGAGGTGGGGAATCCCTTCGTAGAGTGAAAGTTCTATCCTTTTTGGATCGATAAATATGAAGCGAACTTGTTTAGGAGGGTTTCTGAAAATAATGCTCGTAATAATAGTGTTTATGCACACAGATTTTCCACTTCCTGTGGAACCAGCTATTAAAAGATGAGGCATGGATGATAAATCAGCGTAAACAGGATTCCCTGCCGTATCAACCCCCAGAGCAAAGCCAAGAGGTGACTCAAGGCCCCAGAATTCGTCTCTTTCAATCAGGGCTCTCAGATACACGGTTTTTCTGTGCTTGTTGGGAATTTCAAACCCCACAAGTCCCTTGTTCGGTAAAGGAGCTACAATTCGAATTGCATTTGACCGCATTCTGAGAGCTATATCATCAGCTAAGGTGGAGATCCTTGAGAGTTTTACTCCTGGTGCTGGTTCGTATTCATAGCGGGTTACCACAGGACCAGGAAAGTAGTTTATAACCTTTCCCTCAATTCCATATTCTCTTAATTTTTCTTCAATCAAAGCTTTGTTCTTTTCAAGTTCCTGTTTAGATTCTGTTGCGTCGAAGGGCTCTGCAGGCTTCAGAAGGTTTATAAGTTCTGCAGTATCCACTAGGGGTTCTTCTGCATCAGGCTTTGTTTTTATTTTTTCCCGTTTCTTTTTTAATGATTTTTCAGGGAGGGTCTCAAATTTATTTTCAGGTTGAGTTTCAACTGCTCCTTTCACTTCCTGAATTGTTGAAGGTCCCTTCTTTTCTTTTTTGGATCTTAATTTAATGTGAGGGAGTTCTATAATAAACCCCCCTGTAATTACAAGAATGGCGCTAAAAATGATTTTACCAGCACTACCTGTATACCTGGTTAAAAAAGAGGATATTTTGGTGGAGAAAGCCCCGGAGAGAGGATGTGGCAAGAATAGAGATATAACAATAAGCCAGATTAAAAGGGCTGACAATTCAATCATTAAACTCTTTTTGAGCTTATTTATGAGAGCTAAAAATCCTGATAAAGTGAAAACAATACAAAAATAGCTTGCAATAATGTATCCGAGATATTTTATGAAAAATTTTGCAATATTGTAGCCTAAAAGGCCGCCAAGGTTTGAAGAAGGGATATCTTCAACGTAACTTATGAGGCTCAGGAGTATGAGAAGGAAGACCCCTGTGGTAAAAAGGCCTCCAATTCTTTCGAAAATGTACACTTTTTCTTCTGAGCCAATATATATGAGGTAAAGGGTAAAACCAAGTAGTAAAGCTATCAACAAAAGTTCCATGTTAAATATGTTAATCCAGGGTTCTCAAATTTCAAACTATTGGTATATTTTTCTGAAGAGGTAATACAATATCTGGAGTTTTTTGTCGAATTCCCTGAGTTCTTGCGGCGTAGAGGAATATCTGGAGAAAACCGGTGTTTTCAATAGTTCTTCTTTGAATTGCCAGAAATGAACATAATTTCTACCATGTAACTTCTTTAATTCAGCAATTTCCTCAAAAGTAAACCAGTTTTTAGGTATCTCTTCAAGTTTTGAAGAGTCAACTACTATGGAGTCTATTCTTGAAAGCTCTAATATGCTGTTTATCACCTCTGAATCTAGTCCCTTAACTTTCTGAAGTTCCATTTTCAGTGTGCGGCCATTAGGGAAAACGCTGTTCTTTAATTTCAAAACTCTGGAATATACCTCTTTTTGATTCTCAATTTTTTGCAAGACTGCCATATCGATTACGTACCGAGTTGGATATTTTACCGTAATCTGAAATACATTTTGCGCGAAAAAAAGCAGGAGAAAAGAGAGAATCGCGGAAGCAATAGGAGTTACTACCCACGCAAGGACGATATCCTTTAGTATCCCGAAATTTATGAGCCTTCCTCCACCTCTTGCAAAACCAATTCCTATCATTGCTCCTATTACAACTTGAGAGCTGGGTACAGGCACTAAGGGTAAAGAAATCCCAATAAGTCTCACTATGTTTTGAATAAATTTAGATGAGAAAATTAAAAGTACAAGGGATTGCGTTAAAACCACCACAATCCCAGCAAGTGGAGAAAGTTTCAAAATTTTTTCACCGACGGTTTTAATAACTTTCTCGGAACCTGTTAAAATACCCGCAGCTATTGAGAGTGACCCTACTAAGAGGAGAATCTGCAAGGATGAAATTCTGATAATTTTCGTGTTAATGTTAGGAAAAGGATTGGAGAATATATAAACACCCACAATATTTGCAATATTGTTAGCACCGAAACTGAATGCTGCTAAGGCTCCTATGATGATGAAGCTTACTCTCAAATAAAAGTCATAGGAAAAAAGACTAATGGGTTTTGTAGTAAAAAGTCTGTGAAAAAATTTAAACAAGGTAAACGCGAAAATAAACCCGAGAAGAGGAGCGGTTACCCATGCTCCAAATATATTTGAAATGCCTTTTGTATTAATGAAGTCTCCTGCGAAAAGAGTCCAGCCAACAATGCCACCCACTAAAGCCTGAGTAATGGAAACAAGGAAGCCGGCACGGGTCATCCAAATCACGGTTATGGCGGTGGCTATACAGACAGTAAAAGCCCCACCTAGTGCATTAATTTTGCCTAGATTTCCAATATTTTTAGAGGTATACTCTCCCTGAAAAACCGCGCCCAATATGACAAATATAGCAGCAGTAATAAGAGCGGTTTTGAGTTTTAGCATTTTGGAACCAACGGCGGTTCCGAACATATCCGCTGTATTGTTCGCACCCAGAGACCAGCCTAATAAAAGGCCACCGAGTAGGAAAATATAGTTCATACAAGTCTCTTTATTACATAAATAGCCAAACGGTCGCAGACATCTTCTGCTTTATCGGATACCTCTTGGACCATGCTAATAAATTTTGCTATCTGGATCTTACAGCATAAGTCTATGGTGTTATCGTCAAAAATGCGTTTTTTAATTTCGTTACCTGTTTCGTCGCATTCGTGCTCAAAGTGCATCACAGCAGTAATGTGATTACGAACTTCTTGTAAGTTTTTGAAATACATTCTAATAGCAGAGGTCATTTCCTCTACACATTTTTGGGTGAAGTTAAGCAGTTGTAAAAAGGACTCGGTAACTTTTTCTGGTATTTTAGGTTTTTGGATGGAAAATTCCGTTAAAACCTCTGCCATTTTATTAAGAACTGGATCAGCGTTTTCAATGATGGCAAGCACATCTCCTCTGGATTCTGGTATCAACAGCTCGGAGTAAATTACATTTTCAATTACCCTCCTGAAATTGTCTCCCTTACTTTCCAGCTCGTCAAGGAGCTTTGCTTTTTCTTCAAATTTTTCGAGGTCTCCCTTGCTGTAATAGTTTAATCCTTCCTGAAAGTGAAACGAGGCTAAAATAAATAAGTCCAGATACTCGTCTACTTTTTGCTCCAGTTCTTTGGTTTTTTTCCATATGCTTAACATCGATTCCTCCAGCGTGAAATTTTAAAACCCTATGTGAAATCTTTCAAAGAATATATGAAAGATGTTGAAAAATGCATGTTTTGGTTCTATTGACTTTGTGAGTATTGACAATTCGAGGGCTTTAAATTAACATTTAAAAAAGGATGGAAAATCTTAATAAAATAGGGGGTGTAATGAAAAAAAGATCTGGCTTTACGTTGGTCGAATTGTCGATAGTCTTAATTATTATTGGACTTATAATCGTGATCGTTCTTAGAGGTCAGGGGCTGATTGAAAACGCAAGGATTTCCAGACAGATTAGGGATTTTCAGGGAATTCAAGCTGCTTTTTACTCCTACTATGACAGATTTGGCATGTTTCCAGGTGATGATTCCACCGCAGGAGTTAGGTGGCCTGGTGAAGTGAGTGGTAATGGGAATGGGTATATTGAACCTGGTGAATCGCCGTATGTGTGGTCCCACATGCTGAAGGGAGGCTATGTCCAGGGTAATTCTCATGGGCCTTTTGGAGGATATACTTTTGGTACCATGAATTTTGGAACCATATATGGGTTTGGTAATTATGTGGCTGGCAGTGGCATTCCTGGAAATATTGCAGGGCAAATTGACAAGAAGAATGATGATGGAATACATAATACTGGCTTTATTCAGGGGTCTCGTCCTTACGAGGCGGATACCCTAACTTTGTATTGGAAACTTTAGTTAAAAAAAGGAGGTAAAAATATGAGGCGTAAAGGCTTCACACTGCTAGAAATGGCCATCGTACTGGTGGCCATAGGACTCCTCATCGGGCTTGTAATGAGGGGGATCGTACTCCAGAGAGGGGCTAAGGTGAAAAGAACGTCATCGGACATCAGGAATATACACACTGCGGTGATTGTTTACTATGAAAGAAATAATAAGTACCCGGGTGATACAGATAACAATGGTATTATAAATAATGATACCCAGGCGTGGACGGATTTACAGAATGCCAATATTGCTTATAAGAAGCCAAGCCCATATGGCACAGATTATGTCTTTGATTCCGTGAACGTGGGTGGCTCATGGAGAAACAGGATTAAAGTTGTTGTGAATGATGCTGGTGATAGGACAGAAATCGATAGAATTTTAGATGATGGAAACCTTTCCACTGGTGCTGTACAAGTAATCTCCCCAGATACTTTGTATTACATTATTGATTAATAATATTGCCAAGCGGTGCAACCTTTAAGGTTGCACCGCTAAAAATCAAATTTGAATGGAAGTTTCTGTAATTGTTCTTAGGGAGAAGAGTAAAGTAGAGCTTTATAAGTTTTTAGATGGTATTCTTTCGCGTCTATTGATATTTAATTTAGAAGAGATCGATCAAAGAAAGGAAATATTAGGCGAAATTTTAGATTCAAGAAGGGTCTATGTTTTACTGGATGATCAGGAAACATATTACCAGGATATCTTGACATTTCCCCTTTTAAAAGGATCTGAACTCAAAAGAACCATCCTCTATGAATTAATTTCTACACTGGGTGAAAAGGCACGTTTTTCTTTTGACACTGTTGGTATTAAAGAAGATGAAGCTGGAATCTCTTCGCTGGTTCAAGTTATAGGAATAAAGGAAAGTTTTTTTCAATATTTATTGGAGTCTTTCAAAAAATTCAAGGATCTCATTGAACTTATAATCCCTTACCCCATAAGTTATTCAAATTTTGACCAGGGTCCAGGAGTATTAATTCTGGAAACCTATGAAGATAAAACTAAACTTTCTATAATTCATCAGGGGGTAGTGTATCTTCACAGGTCATTAGCTATAGGCTCAAGTAACACTTCTAAAGAGGATTATATTGCAAGGCTAAATGATGAAATTGATCGAATAACTTATTACATGCGACAGAACTATGACAGATACTTCGAAGTTAGGAAACTCCTATATTTTTCGGAAAAAAAAGACTTTACTTTGGTTTTTGAATCTTTACGTTTTCCTAAAGAAAATATTCAGATTTCAAATTACAGGGGCGGTTTGCTTGCACCCTATATTTTATTAAACATAGACCCCAAAAAGTTTAGTCTTAATATATTACCACCAGTTGTGACCTATAGGGAAGTTTCTCCCTACATTTTCCTTTTCCTTTCTCTAAGCTTTCTTGTTTTTACCTCTCTTTTTACCCTATCAGCCATTAAGCTCAAAAAATATGAGTCGACGTTACAGCACGCTATGGAAGATTCAAGAAGCAGGTTGCACGAAGATATCACATTCGTAAAAAGTAACAAGGTTTATCTTCTTACAGCTGGTATTTCTCGTTATCAATTTCCTCAGAGTGATCTTCTGAAGTTACTTTCAATGAGTACCCCGGAACACGTCAGAATCTCCTATCTAAAGACCCAATGGTCTCCTTCCGGTATATATTTTTCCATGGAACTGTATTTTGACGGGGTTCCAAATTTTAAAAGAGAAGATCTTGTTAAAGAGTTTTTGAATAATTTAAATTCTACCGGGAGGTTTAAAAATCTAAATTATACCCGGTCTACGAGAGAAAAAGAGTATTCGTTTAACATTACAGGAATTTTAAATGTGAAGGAGTAAATGTTTCGCAAGCCAATATATTTAATATTTTTTGTTGCCTTTTTGTCTGCAATTTTCATATTTCAGATTTCCTATATAAATGTGCTAGAAAGAAAGATCGAGAGCCTGGAAACCCAGTTTATGCGTGAAATCAGAGAAATTACCAATTTCAAGGGGTCATATTCCCAACTTTATGGTGTTCCTGAAAGAGCCCTGACCTATATTGATATGAGAGATCTCGGGACTATTGATAAGAAGATGAGTTTTTTAGAGGAGCTATTTCAGAGTTATGCTCGGGAATTTAGATTACAGAGCGAAGTAAAGGTGGAACCGGGTACTCTCCCGGAATTCATGCAAGCTTTGAGTTACGCTGGTGGAATAAATGTGTACCGAGTAAATATAGAAATTCAAAACTATCCCAACATAAGTACATTAATTAATTTTTTAGAATATTTGAAAGTTTTCCCCGTACTATTCAATGATTTTGAAATTGGCACAGGCGGTGAAAAAAAAGCCTATATAAGGCTTTCTTTTAATTTTTTTGAAACTTATGAGGAGTAGAATATGAAGGGAAAAAATCTGCTTATTATGCTCCTGTTTTTGGCCTTTGTAATTGGGGTCCTTTTAATTTTGACCCTGTTTCTGCCAACTCTTCGCAGGCCTACACCTCCCATTCCGCAGATTCAGGTTTCCCCACTTTATCAACAACCTTCAAAACAGGACACCTTTATTAAACCTTATACCTTTGAAAAAGCCCAGAATTTATATGACCCCTTCACTTCAAAAACTCTTCAAATAACTAGGTTACAAGAGGAGATGGACCTTAGAAACATGGAAATAGAGCTTTTCAAACTGGAGTTAGAAAAGATCAAATTACAGGCCCAGATTGATAGCATAAAGAAAGAAAGGGGAATAAGCACTCCTTCTTACCGTGGCACCACCATCAGTGTTCTGGCTGTTTCATCATCAGGTGGGGTTATGAAAGCTCTTCTGGATGATGGTGTAAAAAGGACCTGGGTTAAGGAGGGTACCATGTATTCTGGTTTTTATGTGGTGAAAATTGAAAATAATCGCGTCTACCTTAGAAGTTCCACAGGGGAATCTTTAGCATTAACACCAGGAGAATGACCATGAGAAAAATTTTTCTTGCCATTCTTTGTTTTGTAAGTTATATGGGCGCGCAGGAACCTCCAGTCCCGGATATTAATGTATCTTCCCAAGAAATCGCTTTGTCCAGGAAGATTTCCATCGTTGGTAAAAATATTCCCCTTACTTCTGTAGTACAATTGATTTCTGAGGAAACAGGACTTGGCTATTATATAGATCCGGGACTTGACAACATTGTAATTGCCACTATTGATTTTAAAAATAGTACTGCTCAGGAAATTCTTGAGTTTTTGGAGGGGAATTATGATTTAGTATACAAAGTAGTGTCTGGCAAAATCCTGCTTAAAAAATTTGATACCTGGACATTTGAAATAGGTTTACCTCCGAGGAGTGCAAAGTCTTCCACGGTTTTAGGTGGAAGTGTGGTCTCATCAAGTGGCCTTTCTGGAACAGCTGAAATTAGAAGTGAGTTTAGCGCAGGGCAGTCAGACATCTACAGTGCCATAGAAAAAGATGTAAAATCTCTTATGACAGAAGGTGGAAAATTTTCCTTAAATAGAAGTACAGGTACTCTCGTGGTTTCAGACAGTGCAGTGGCGCTGAAGCGAATAAAAGCATACATCAATAAAATAAAAGAGGCCAAGGATAGGAAGGTCCGTATTGAGGTGAAAATCATGGAAATTTCATTGGACAATACCGACAGCTACGGTATTGATTGGCGTCTTTTAAGTAATTTTAGCATCAATTCTTCGTCGTATTCCGTAAATCTTTCCCAGAATACATCTTTATCTCAACAGGCTTTCGCTATTGACCTAAGAGGAGATAGATTTACCTCCCTTGTGAACTTCCTCTCTACCTTCGGTAAAATCCATGTGGTTTCACAACCCTCTCTGCTTCTGTTAAATGGAGAAACTGCACTGCTTTCTGTGGGAAGGCTTTTAACATACTGGGAGCTTACAGCACAGGCAGCAGGAGCGCAGGCAGGAACCCCTGTGGTTTATCCTATTCAAAAGAATATCCTCAAAGGTTTATTATTTTCGGTAACACCTCTTGTTTCATCGGATAGTACCGTAACTCTAGAAGTTGCTCCGATTCTTGCTGATGTATCCAAGTGGGAAACTTACGAATGGCAGGGTCAAGTCTTGCAGGCCCCAGATGTTGATATTAAAGAGACCTATACTATCTTAAAGGTAAAATCAGGGGAATCTATTGTCCTTGGTGGCCTTATAACTCAGAAGGAGAATAAGGTGGAACGGGGAATCCCCATAATTTCCAAGATTCCTGTTATAGGTCATCTATTTAAGCGACAGGAGATAGTTAAGGAGAGACAGGAACTGGTAATTGTTATTACACCTACTATTGAATGAAAGACTTAAAGACTGTTGATCTTCGAAGGGTTATCACAGAATTTTTTGGATTCAGGGAATTTCCTTTTTCTAACACGCCAGATATTGATTTTGTTTATGAGTCAAAGTCTTTCATTGAAGGCTATGCTTCTTTATATTATGTTATAAACCAAAAACTCGGTTTTGGTCTTATTACGGGAGAAGTGGGAACGGGAAAAACCCACCTAATTAGGTATTTTCTCAAAACAGTTCCGTTACCCGTCGAATATGCTTTGATTCTTAACCCTATACTTAAATCCGACGAAATTCTTAAATCAATAATTAGTGACCTGGGTATAAAGGTGGCTAAGTCAAAGGGTAGTGTCAAGGAAAGCATGGATATTCTCTACGATTTTTTACTTCAGAAGCATGCTGAAGGAAAAAGGGTTGTTGTAATTATCGATGAAGCCCAGGATTTACCTTTGAAAACCCTGGAAACCATAAGGCTAATCTCAAATCTTGAAACCGATGATGAAAAACTCATTGACATAATACTTTGTGGGCAACCTGAAATAAACGAAAAATTGATGTCCCACGCCTTGAGGCAGCTAAATCAAAGAATATGGGTGAGATACCAAATTAAGCCCCTTGATATTGATGAAATAGAGCCGTACCTCAATGTTAGATTTGATAAGTCCGGTTCAGGCAGGATTTATGATCCATTTATTGTGGGCGAGGTTTATAATTATACAAGGGGAATACCCAGGTTAATAAATGCATTAATGGAGAGGGCTCTTCTTGCTGCATATGTGGACGACAGTAAGATTGTGAGACCAAGGCACATCAAAAAGGCTGTGGAAAGTTTAAACGGTGGTGTCATATGAGTCTGATTCACGAAGCCCTGGAGAAAGCGAAACGTGAGAGATCGAGACAAAATGAACTACCTGAATACGGTGTTAAAAAGTCTAAACTCAAAAAAAGACGGAAAACCTATTTACTTGTCTTTTTGCTTCTTTCAATTTTCATTTTTTACATGACTTACTCTTTGTGGCCATTATCTTCGAGTTTAACATTGTTTCATAAAAGTAGTCTGCATCAAAGCCCTTTAAAGGCGAATAATGAACCAGACAGTTCGGTTCCCATGGTGCAAAATAGTGTAAAAGAGGGCGCAAATGCTAATTTTGGTGAAACATACAAGATGCTTATGCTGGCAGGTGATATGAGCGGCATTGTAAATTTATGCTTTGCTTTCCCTGATTCTGTAAGTATGGATATTGCCAAGGAAATAATAGATAAATTAATTGCTCTTGATGATTTTTACAACCTTGAGAGAGTATTGAATCTTTTGGAAACCAAGGCTTTAATTTATTCTCCACAATTTTTAAAACTGGCAGAATACTACGAAAAGAAGGGTTCTTTAAAATCTGCGTCATTCTACATAAGAGAGTATTTGAACGGTAATTTAAATCCTATCCTGCTAGCAAAGGCTGCCACAATATATGATAGGTTTGGAATTTGGGATAGTGCTTTAAAATATTACGGTTCATTTATGATGAAAGTAGATACCGGGGATTTTTATTTTCAAATAAAGAGGAGGTACGATTACCTTGCTAAAGGAAGAGAGGAAGCCCGTTAGGCTCGGAGAGATTTTGTTACAGTTTGGCTTTCTAACAGAAGTGGAATTAAAGCTTGCTCTTGAGGAACAGGCTCGGACCGGAGAAAAGCTGGGCTCAATTTTGGTGAGGCTTGGATTTATAACGGAGGAAGAAATCACATATGCCCTTGCCCATCAAGCTGGCGTTGAGTTTGTAAATCTTGAAGAAGTGATTATAAATCCAGTGGTAATTAAGTATGTTCCTTATAAATTGGCTCAGGAAAACCGTTTTGTTCCATTAAGTATAGACGAGAAGACAGTAACCATTGCGATTTCGGATCCTTTTAACTTTAAAGCTGTAGATTCTATAGAAAGTCATACCGGACGTCGCACAGTGGTTAAGGTTGCAAAGGAAGAGCAAATTCTTAAAGCCATAGAAAATCTTTATGGTTTTCAGGTCTCTTCTGATGAAGATTTTGAAGCTAATGTCAGGGAAGCTTTGAGAATTGGGGTAGTAGGTGCCGAAATCGCACCTATTGCGAATATTGTAAATTTAATTGTTCTTAAGGGAATTCAGCTCGATGCTACTGACATTCACATAGAGCCTTCAGATAAGGTTTCACGCATTAGATACAGAATAGATGGAGTACTTCACCCCGTTTATGTTGTACCTAGGAGGCTTCATTCCGCTATTGTAACTCGAATTAAAATCATTTCCAATCTTGATATCGGAGAACAGAGACTACCTCAGGATGGTGCCTTCCTTTTCCAGCTGGGACTCAGAAATATTAATGTAAGGGTTTCTACGTACCCCACACCTCATGGTGAAAGTGTAGTTTTAAGGATTCTGGAAAGGACCAATATCATACTAGGGCTTGAAAAATTGGGCTTTTCAGAGGAAAAATTACAGAGATTAAGGGATTTAATAAAAAAGCCATTCGGGATTATTGTGGTATGCGGACCTACTGGTTCTGGAAAAACAACAACTTTAAATTCTATTCTCCTAGAGTTAAATTCTCTCGAAAAGAATATCATGACCATTGAGGACCCCATTGAATATCGTCTTCCCCTCATAAAACAGTCACAGGTAAATGAGAAAGCTGGTTTTACTTTTGCCACGGCTCTGAGGAACATTTTAAGGCACGATCCCGACGTTATCCTTGTGGGTGAAATGAGGGATCGGGAAACGGCGGAGCTTGCATTTCAGGCCTCTCTAACCGGGCACCTGGTTTTAACCACTGTTCATGCCAACACTGCAATTCAGGCAATACCCAGGTTAATGAACCTCGGTGTGGATCCTTATCTTTTATCTGTGGGACTTGTTGCAATAATAGGTCAAAGACTTGTAAGAAAGGTCTGTGATAACTGTAAGAATGAGGTCCCAATAGATCTCGCTTTAGTAAGACATGCTGGGCTTGAGAGATACTTTTCATCGGGCCATAAAGAATTTAAGGGGAGTGGATGCAGTCACTGTTATCACACAGGTTATAGAGGGAGGACGGGAATTTTTGAAATTTTGGAAATTACCGACGGGATAAGGGAATTGATCCAGAAAGGATCCCCTCTCAGTGAGATCGAGAGTGCCTTAAAGTATGAAACCATGCTGGAGGATGGAATTAATAAAGTTAAGAGAGGGATTACAAATCTTGAAGAAGTTTTGAGGGTAATTAGCTAAAATATGGATTTTTCTTATTTTGGCTTTAACTCCAAGGGTGAAAGGGTAAAAGGTTATATCGCGGCGGACACCCTGGAAAATGCCGTTATAACTTTAAAAGAACAAGGGATTGTGCCCCTTGAAGTAAAAAGGGTCTTCAAGATCATAAGAAGAAGGCCTGCTATTAAGAAGAAAGAGCTTATTCTTTTTACCATACAGTTCCATTCCGTTGTTACTTCTGGTGTTCCCATCACGGTAGGTCTTGAAAGCCTCAAGGATGAGGCTTCGAGTAAAGAGATGAAAAAAATAATTGAGGAAATAAGGCGAGCTTTACTACAGGGAAGCTCTATTTACGATGCCTTTTCGAGATTTAAGGATATTTTCCCGCCATATTATCTTGGTGCTTTAAAGGTGGGAGAGGAAAGTGGGACATTGCCTAAAACCCTTGAAAAAATTATTAATGTAATGGAGAGAGAAGAGGATCAGAAGGCTAAAACCGTAAGGGCCCTAATTTATCCAGCTTTTGCATTAAGCACTATTTTAATTGCGGCCCTGTTCTATATATTTTATGTATTACCCAAAGTTCTTGAATTGATTAAAAACATAGGAACAAAGCTACCTTTTATAACGGTGGTCCTAATATCCTTTGTTAATTTTCTCAGAAGGTTTGCCCCTTTGATTTTGTTGTTAATTTTGGGTTTTGTGATAGCGATTTTATTGGCTTACAGAAAAAAGGAATACAGGATAAAGATTGAAGAATATCTTATAAAGAAGTTGGGCATAGTTTCAAGTATTCTGCTTAAGTCTTTCTTCGCACAATTTACTGTTTTTCTTGCTCTAATGTTAGAAGCTGGAGTTGATATGTCCACTTCCCTGGAACTTTTGACCTTCAGTACTGCAAACCTCTATCTTAAAGGACTAATAAGCAAAATCAGAGAGCTGGTTACTGCGGGTCAGACCCTGGGGCAGGCTTTTAAAAATGTGGATTTCCCACCTCTTTTTTGCTCCATGGTCTCCATTGGTGAGGAGACTGGAACTTTACCCAGGCAATTGAATAATCTCTCCAGGTATTACGAAACGGAACTTTCGAGAACTGTGGAAAGGCTTCAGGCAATCATAGAGCCTGTGCTGATAATAATAATAGGTGCTTTTGCTGCATTAATTTTTATTTCTGTACTTCTTCCTATTTACGAAAGTATAGGGAGTATAAGGTAGTTAATTCTGATCATCGGTGAAAACAGGAACATTTGCTTGGTTGTAAATTGTTATTCTTATTGTACAGTTATTGTTCCGGTCAAATTTCGCAGGTATCAGGTAGGAGTAAGAGGTATTTGAGAAGCCTGTCGTTGGGTAAATCAGAATTTGATTGAAGGGACTAAGGTTTGAAATGGTTACCGTTTGACCATTTAGTACTATGGTAGGAGAGTTAGCTGTTATAGGTCTTATATAAATGGAACTGCCATATCTATTTTCAACTATTAAAGAGTAGCTCGGACACATACTTGGGGATCCAGTCTCTCCCTGCCTTAATTCCATTTCGGAAATGCTTATTAAGATATCGTCAAATCCTGAACCACCCTGTGATTGAAAAACAAAATCGCCCGCAGTAGCATTTTCCTCATCAAACTTGCCATTTCTCCCGGCCGATATGATAACAGCGGCTATTTCACCTAAGGGATTTCCGTCGACGTAAATAATATTTGCAGAAGCGGAAGTGTCGGCCACGTACATGTAAGGTATTCCGCTTATTGGGTCTACCGTATATTTAACTGGGACCTGAAGCTCTATACGGTTTAAATTATAGGAAACGGTATGAACAGGTATTCTACCATAAGATTGATAATAGGCTATGATTCTCTTTTTAAGGGTTTGAAGTTCATATTGGACGTCCTGGGAAGATTTTTTCTCCTGAAGGCTCCGAAGTAAAGGAATAGAAAGGCCCCCTATAATCCCGAGAATTATAAGAGCTATTGCCATTTCCAGAAGGGTAAAGGCTCTTTTCATCTTAATATGTCCTGGGTTATGTATATTGCTCTATTGTCCACAGCGAAGAAAATACCCGTTCCTACTTCACAGGTGCCTTCATTAAATGATGCGATGTTGAAAGCGATAGTGCTACGGTTGTCATTAAAGAGGTTCTCTGTCGATATCTGGACTGTGGCATTTCGAGGGATATTAGAGATTGTTACAACAGAATTTGCCGTAATTGTATTTGTAGTGCTGGTGAAACCAGGGTAGAGGTATCGGAGGTAAACGGTAGAAGTGGATCTATTATAGATGGTAAGTTGATGAGAATCACAAGGTTTATAACTTCCAGAAGGTATGCCTTGCGCAAAAAGGCCTTTTAAATCAAGTTCAGAAATGTAATAAAGAATGTCATCGAAGTCACCTGACCCAACGCTGGTAAAATTCCGGGAACTCGTATCTTGCAGGTCGAACTTCCCGTTTACTCCCGCTGAAATTATAACTGCCGAGGTAAAACCCATGGGAATGCCGTCAATTTTAATGGTATCCGCAGGGTCCTGGTCATCGGGAAAGTAGAAGTATGGTTTTCCTGTTATAGGGTCATACTTATATTCGTTGGGTAATCCCAGCATGGAAACGGGAATGGTATACCCAGGGTCGGGAGGAGGCAAGTAGCCGTTCACAATGAAAAAGTTTAAAATAGCCTCTCTTATCCCTTTTAACTCACTCTCTGCCTGTATTATTTTGCTTCTTCTGGAAATTGCCATGGTCACCGGTACGCTGACTGCCACAAAAAGTCCAAAAATAATGAGTACGACAGAAATTTCTATTAAAGTAAGCCCTCTTCTTTTAGATTTTGAGATAGGAAACATTGGAAATTCTCCGGTACTTCCCAGTGTTCAGGTTCCCATCGTCAATTCGTGAGTCGATGATGGAGTCAGCGCTAAGGGGTATTTTGTCGGAGAAGATATAGTTGCCACTATCCACCGCAGGAAAGTTTTTCCAGAGAATATTAAAACTACCCCCATATGGATTTGTAGTTTTAACGTCAAAGTTAGAGTTTTTTAGAATGGGGATGGCATCGGTCTCTATTTTACCATCCTGATTGTTATCCCCCGGAAGTTTCCTGTATGTGTTAAAATAGCTCTCTACAGAGAGGAGGTTAACCCTGTAGCATTCTATGGTGGCATCAATTTTGGCTGAAGATGTTGTGGTGGCGCCTCTTATTACTATTCCTATTAGAATTCCAATTAGTATAAGCACTATTGCCAGTTCCAACACCGTAAATGACTTACGCATTTTTAAAACCTTGCCCTCTTTTTTAATTTTTACTTTCCAGAGAGCCGGGCTTTTTAAGAGCGTGTTTCTTGATTTTTGCAATGAGGTTTGTTCTTGATATTCCCAGAAGTTTTGCCGCCTTAGTTTCATTCCAGTTGGTGCTCATAAGGGCGTCAATGATGATGTTCTTTTCGTAGTTGTCTAAAAGCTCATCCAGAGTGAAGGTATGAGGGGTATTAGGCCTTATTTTTGGTGAAATCTTATCCTCAGTAATATAGCCCCCGTCCTCAGTGAATGCAATCATTCTCTCCACTTCCTTTTCCAGCTCCCTTACATTTCCAGGCCAATCGTAGGCCTGAAGGATTTCGTAGACCTCTGGCGTAACACCTTTAATTATTTTACCTTGTTCAATGGAAATTTTTCTTATGAAGTAATTTACAAGGGCTGGAATATCCTGCTTCCTTTCTCTTAAGGGTGGCAGTTTTATAACCATACCCGAAATTCTGTAGTAAAGGTCTTTCCTGAAGTTACCTTTTTTTACTTCTTCTTCTAAGTCCACATTTGATGCTGATATTATTCTTACATTTATAGGAATCAATTCCGTTCCACCGACTCTCCTTATGGTTTTATCTTCAATCGCTCTCAAGAGTTTTGCCTGCATACTCGGTGAAGTGCTCTCTATTTCGTCTAAGAACACCGTTCCTCCTTCTGCTGATTCGAAAAGTCCGATTTTTCTTGAGGTGGCACCTGTGAAGGCACCCTTTTCGTGGCCAAAGAGTTCTGATTCCAATAGAGTATCCGGGATAGCTGCACAGTCTATTATTACAAAAGGTTTATCTCTCCTCTCGCTTAACTCGTGGATCTTTCTAGCCACAAGCTCTTTCCCGGTTCCTGTTTCTCCCAGGATCAGGACCGTCATATCTGTTTGGGCGGCTACAAGAATTTCTTCTTTGCAGAGAAGCATTTTTTCTGAATCACCAATGATTTCGAAGGAGAATTTTTCTGATTTTCTATGAGATCCGGTACGTTTAGAACCGAGGAGCAAAAGGGCATTTAAAATGACTTCGTCATGTTCCAGAGTATCTATTTCTTCTGAAGATACGCCTCCAATCTCAAAATCGCATTTTATTTTGAAGTGATTCACTTGGAAAGTTTCGAAATTTAGAGCCGATTCCAGTCTATTGATGAAGCTTTTGGCGGCCTCACTGCTTGAATGGGGCATTAAAATTGCAAATTTATCCTTATCGAACCTCGTCAAAATATCGCTTTTTCTCTTAAACTTCCTTAGAAAATCTCCAATGTTTCTCATCAAAATTTCTGGGGCCTGATCAGAGTAATTTTTTGCTACATCCTCGTAGTTGACAAGTTTAATTAAGACCAATGCAAAGTTCTCTCCGTATCTGATTTTTCTTTGTATTTGCTCGTCAATTCTGCTTGTAAGGTACTTTTTCCCTGGAAGCCCTGTGGAGGGGTCAAGGAGATAATAATCTACAAAACTTAATATTTCGCTCAATTTAGTTATTACATTTGATGCTTTTTCCATTAGATGAGAAGTCTTCTTTCCTGACTTCTGGACGAAAATGAAGCCAAAAGTAGAAAACTTCCCGCAAAGGGGAAATGCTTCAAAGTTACCAATATCTAATGGAGTGTTTTTACATTCATAGATAAGGTTTAGTTTTGAGATGATTGCACTTATTTCCTCTTCCTTCACCCCCTTTGAGAGGACGTGATTTATTTGACCTGAAGGTTTGGTCAGAATTATACCAAGAGGAATGTCAGGTAGTGCTTCGGATACGAGTTCAAAAAGGAGATTGCATACATCAATGACAAGAGTAGAAATACTTATATCTTCAAGGCTAAGTTTTTCTAACATTTGATTTAGATATTAAACCAGTTTTTGCAAAAATTCAAGGAGTTTGATTGACTAAGTTAATAAATTTATAATTTTGCCAAAGGAGGATTTATGTTGAAAAGAACCCCACTTTATGAGATGCATTTAAAACTTGGCGCCAGGATGATACCTTTTGCCGGATTTGAAATGCCACTTCAATACACGTCTATTGTTGAAGAGCACAGATGGGTCAGGCAGAGTGTGGGAGTTTTTGATGTCTCGCACATGGGGGAGATATACATAAAGGGTCCAGATGCCCTGGAGTTTGTCTCTTATGTAACCTCCAACGATCCATCAAAATTAAATATTTACGAGGCTCAATATTCGGCTTTGCCCACTCCTGATGGGACCATAGTTGACGATCTCCTAGTTTATAGACTTGAAGACGGGTTTATGCTGGTTGTAAATGCCTCTAATATTGAAAAGGATTACCAATGGATTTTAAGCCATAAAAAGGGGAGTGTAGAAATAATTAATGCCTCTTACGAAGTTGGGGAAATTGCCGTTCAGGGGCCTAAAGCTGAAGAGGTTCTTCAGAGGATTGTGGATTACGACCTTTCAAGTGTCAAATACTATCACTCAGCCAGAATCAAAATACTGGGTAAAGAGGTGTTAATCTCCAGAACTGGCTATACAGGGGAAGATGGGTTTGAAATTTACACTGACAACATGCACGTAAAAGATATTTTTAAAAAGCTACTTGACTTTCCAGAAGTAAAACCTGCAGGGCTCGGAGCACGTGATTCTCTAAGATTAGAAATGGGATATTGTCTTTATGGTAATGATATTGATGAAACTACAAATTTGATTGAAGCGGGTCTTAAGTGGATAACAAAGCTGGAAAAGCCCGATTTCATTGGGAAAGAGACTTTGCTGAAGATTGATCAAACTGGACCTTCCAGAAGAAGAGTGGGGTTCGAAGTAAAGGAGAAAGGTGCAATTCCAAGACACGGCTATAAAATTTACAATCAGGAAGGCAGGGAAATTGGAGTGGTAACCAGCGGTACTCTTTCTCCTTCTTTAAATATACCTATTGGTATGGGCTATGTGGAAAGGGATTTCAGTAAGACAGGAACCCAGTTTTTTGTGGACGTAAGGGGGAAAAAAGCCCTTGCTGAGGTGGTGAAATTGCCTTTTTACAAGGAAGGTTCTGTGAAAAAGGCTTAATTGAATAATCTTAGAGGTCTGTTTATAATTAACAAACTTCAAAAGGAGGGATAAATGAGGAAACAGGATATCGTAGATGAAATTTATCAGCAAACAGGTCTTCCTAAAAAGGATATTCAGCTTGTAGTCAATCTTTTTCTGGATTCACTTAAAAAAGCTTTTTTAAGGGAGGATAGAGTTGAGCTCAGGGGGTTCGGTGTATTTGAGGTTAAACAGAGGAAAAGTAGAATAGGAAGGAATCCCAAGACTAAGGAAGTTATTAATATACCCCCAAGAAAAGTTGTAACTTTTAAACCATCAAAGCTTATGAGAGAAATGAAGGAGGTTGGATAGATGCCCTGCGGCAGGAAGAGAAAAAGAAAAAAAATTAAAAAACACAAACTAAAAAAGAGAAGAAAAAGAGACAGGCACAAAAAGAAATAAAGGAAAATGAGGGTTTTGGTCCTCTCCGATACTCATATTCCCCATAGGTCGCGAGTTCTTCCAGATTTAGTTCTGGAAGAACTCGCCAGGGTTGACGCAGTGATACATGCTGGGGACTTCACTTCGTATGTTTTTTACGAGGAATTAAAGATAGCGAAAAGTCCTCTCTATGCGGTAAGGGGAAATATGGATGAGGATGACCTTTATAACTTATTGCCCGAGACTCTGGTATTTGAGATTGAGGGAGTGAAAATCGGCCTCTATCACGGTATTGGAGCACCATGGGGAATTGAGAAAAAGGTGCTGGATAAGTTTGCCGAACATCCTGAGCTTAATTTGATTATTTTTGGTCATTCCCACAGGCCCTTGAAAAAGCAGGAGGGTAGTGTAGTTCTCTTTAACCCAGGTTCACCCACTGATACCATTTTTGCACCGCAGAAGTCTTTTGGTATTTTAGAAATTGAGGGCGGTAACATTTTAAAACTTGAGCATGTCTTCTTATAAAGCGCCCGTAGCTCAATGGGATAGAGCGTCGGCCTCCGGAGCCGAAGGCTGGGGGTTCAACTCCCCCCGGGTGCAGAGGACTATTTTTGGAAGATAAGATCACTAAATATAGGGAATATTTTCCTGTTACTAAAAACTATATTTACTTAAACCACGCGGCAACCTCTCCCCTAAATGTTTACTCTCTTGAAAAAGCCCAGTCTTATTTAAATTTAGTCAAAGAAGAGGGTGATGTTTCATGGAGTTATCTTCAAAGTATTTCTGAAACCGCACGATTCCAGGTTTCCCAGCTTTTGGAATGTGAACCCTCTGAAGTAGCTTTTATACAAAATACCTCCATAGGAATTAATATTCTCGTAGAGTCCATTGAATGGCAAGAAAATGATGAAGTGCTTATTTTGGAAAACTCTTTCCCTGCCCTGGAGTATCCTTTTAAGTATAACAGGCACAATTTAAAAATTAAGAAAGTTAATTTCGCCGAAATTGAAAAGTATATTACCCCAAAAACGAGGCTTGTTGCTCTGGAATGGGTGAACTATTTCACTGGAGAAAAGATTGGCCTCAATTTTATTAAAGAACTGAAGAATCGTTATGACTTATTTGTTCTTCTTGACGCAATTCAAGGGTTGGGTGCATTTCCATTAAGTCCGAGAGAATACGATATTGATTTTGTTGTGGCTGGCACTTCAAAGTGGCTTCTCGGTCCCCAGGGTTTGGGTATACTTTACGTATCCCGGAAAGCGTTTTCAAAACTGAAGACCGGATTTATTGGCTGGTTATCCTGTCCGTGGCGGTCTTTTGCTGATTTTTCAAATCTTCCTGATCCCTTCAGTGACGCCAGGGTATTTGAAACCGGTACAAAAAACTATTTTGGAATATCTTATCTTACGGGTAATCTTGATATGATTCTTGATTTAGGAATTCAAAACGTTTCACAAAAAATTCAAAGTTTTATTGATTTGATGTTTAATGAACTTTGCGACGTTGCTGAAGTGGTTACACCTTATGAGAAAAAGTCAAGAGCTGGCATATTCACTTTTAAAATAAGGGCCATGAAAGCTGAGGATCTTTACAATAAATTGACAGATTTAAAAATAAGAGTGTCTTTGCGTAATGGGTTCATCAGGGTCTCTCCCCACTTTTATAATACGGAAGAAGAGATTGAAAATTTTATCAGGAAAGTGAAGGAGGTTTAAAATAGAGAGGATTAGTTTTTACAAAGCGGATATCGGGGAACTGGAGAAAAGCCTATTAGAAAATGTCCTGGAATCTAAAATTTTGACCATAGGTCCCTATTTATTTAGATTTCAGGACGAAGTTAAAAGATTCTTGGGATTGCCCTATTTTTTGGCCACCTCTACAGGTACCTCTGCACTTCATATTGCGATAAAAGTGTTAGGACTTGGAAAGCAGGATGAACTTATAATTTCTCCTCTGGTGCACATTGGAGTTGCAAATACCATCTATAATGAGGGAATATCCCTGGTTCTTGCAGATGTTGAAAGGGACTCTTTAAATCTAAACCCTGAAAGTGTTAAGAAATTGATTGTTGAATTCTATGAGAACCGCAGTGGTGAACTTATTAATAGAGCAACAGGAAAAGTTTTGAAGGGTATAGTTCTGTACAATATTTACGGCACGCCGGTAAAAATGGACAGTTTCTTAAAAATTAAGGATGAGTTTAACCTTATTTTGCTTGAAGTTTGCTGGGAGAGCTTCGGAAATAAATATTTTTTAGATGGGGATTATAAGGTGTGTGGAAGTGCTGGGGATGTGGCTGTTTTTAGTTTTACGAGGTATGGACCTGTGAACGTGGGAGAGGGTGGAGGAGTAGTTTTTAGAAACGTCAGTGAGTATGAAAAGGGTGAAAAAATAAGATATCATGGTGTGGATGCAGAATACGTGGAGTATCAGGCAATTTTTGGAGGGTTTAATTACAACCTGGATGAAATGTCCTGTGCTATTGGTCTTGGACAAATGATGAGAATTTCTGAAATTTTAAACAAAAGGGAACGGGCTTTTTATAAATATGAGAAACTCCTTTCTGAAACCCCCGACGTAAAAATCGTTAGTCAATGCGTAAAAAAAATTATTGTTCCATACGCATTGACCATTTTGATTCCAGAGAATGTGGACCGCAAAAGAATCGTTGAATACATGCATTCAAGTGGAGTCCCTACAAAAGTTTTTTATCCACCCCTACACAAATTGGGGTTTTATAATGGTGCTTTTTCAAAAGAAAATTTAAGCATGCTAAATGTCACTGAAAAAGTTGCACCAAGGATTTTGTCCCTTCCTTTCTATGGTGATATTGATGATAAGGACGTAGAGTACGTTGTTGAAAAGTTAAGGGAGGCTTTGAAGGATTCTGGATGAGAAATTTTCTTTATTTTTTGCTTATAATTCTTTCGATTAACGTAGATTGTTTTGTTTCTTCAGTTACAGAGGGATTGCTATTAAAGGATGATTCTGAGAGGAAGCGCTTTGTTATTGCTTTTTCCTTTGGGCTTGTTCAATCCTTGCTTTTTTTGTGTGGATATTTACTGGGTTCTGCTTTTATCAATTTAGTTAGTTCTTTTGATCACTTTTTGGCCTTCGGTTTACTTTTTTTCGTGGGTATCCATATGATTTATGAAGACTGGAAAGAGGGGAATGACATAAAGAGGGGTTATTCCAAAAGACTTGGTTCTCTTTTTATGGTAGCATTAGCTGTGAGTATTGATTCGCTGGCTGTAGGTCTTGTATCGTCAATACTGGTCAAACGGTTTTACTTTTTTGTCTTAGCGGTTTTTGTTGTTACATTCATAATAAGTATCCTTGGTGTTCGTCTGGGGATGAAGTTCCATAAGTTCTCGGAGAAAATCAGGCATGCCCAAAGTCTGGGAGGGGTTATATTGATTCTAATAGGTATTAAAATACTACTGGAACACCTGGGGATTTTTTAATTACATACGTTCATCAAGGAATTTACCGGTATCCAAGTGCTTAAAGTCGGGCAAGAATTCTCTTAAAATTTGCAGGAGCTCATCCCTTTTATAACTGTTCTTTGACGCTATTTTCATTATCTTCTTATCAAACTCTCCAAAGGAGTATTGTTTTAAGTCCTGCATCTTCAGTTTTATCACGTCTACATCGAAGTACTTCGCTTCATCCAGTATTTCATTGTTCCTCTTTAAAGTCTCTATTTCCTTTTCGCCGGTGGTATCAGGGGGTGTAAGGAGGACGGGCCAAAAACCCTCAGCCTTCGCTTTCTCCAGAATATTTCTTGCCTCTTCAGGATCCCTTGTATAGTAAGGTTTTAATCCCACTGCAGAGAGCAGTTTTTCTGCAACGTCAATCATTTCAATGGGGTTGAGCTTCTCAAGTTTTGGGATAAAAATTTCCCGATTCTCTCCCAAAATAGCTGATAGAATGCAAAGAATTCCCGCTTCCTCTTGGGTAATAAAGTACCTCTTGATATTTTCGGGGAGTGCTAAGGGTTGATTTTTTTCAAGTCTTTTAATGAAACCATAGGGTAGACTACCATCGGAGAAAACTACATTTACGAATCGTGAAGAAGTAACGTTTATTTCGGGACTATATTCAAGAAGGGTCAATTCCATAAGTCTCTTAGTGGCTCCCATGGCGTTTACAGGGTTAACGGCCTTATCGGTAGAAACAGAGAAAAATTTGTTGATTTTACCCTTGAAGAGTTCCAAGGCTTTTCCCACGTAGATCACGTTTACTTTAATCATTCTTATCAGGGTATAAGGATCTTTTTCGCTCCGTACGTGTTTCAAAGCCGAAAAATTGAGGACATAGTCGAAGGGACCCTCGTTATTCACGAAGTTTGTAAATTCACTTCCACAGAAATCAATGACGAAGGTCTTTATTTCACCTGAATAGCTGAAACTACTCCTTACATCGCGAATTACCTCGGTAAGGCCATTTTCATTGATGTCTAATATGTATAGGGATTTTGGATTATACTTTACAAGAGTTTTTACTGCTCCTGAGCCAACACACCCTGCGCCTCCTATTATTAAAAATCTGGCGCCTTTTACCTTTTCAGTTATTTCTTTATGGAATCTTAATGCATCTTCCCGGAAAAGGGGATAAGTGCGGCCTATGATCGCGAGGGGGTTCAGGTTAATTAGCATAATGTTTTTTTAGTTCCCTTACGAATCTCTCTACTGCATCCTCCCAGTGAGGCATTTTAAGCCCTGTCTCCGATTCAAACTTTGAATTGTCAAGGACAGTAAACTTCGGCCTTTGAGCAGGTGAAGGAAAGTCTTCAGTTTTGGCAGGCAAAAGCTCACCCTCGAATTCGTACTCCTCAAGTATCTTTTTAGCCCATTCATATCTTGAGCAATAACCAGAATTTGTAAGGTGGTATAATCCAAATTTCCCCCTGAGTAGAAGTTCCATTACAAACTTTGCACAATCCACAGTGTAAGTCGGTGAATTAAATTGGTCATCAGCAACTCGGAGGGTTTTCTTTTCTCGGGCCCATTCCAAAAGTTTTATGGGGAAATTGGTTTTCCCGAATCCAAACACCCAGCTAACTCTAATGATGAAATACCGCGTTAAAATTTCCTCCACATATCTTTCCCCAAGTAGCTTGCTTTTGCCATAAGTATTTATGGGATTGGGCTCGTCCCATGTGGTATAAGGTTTGCCCTTCTTGCCATCGAAGACATAATCGGTGCTAAAGTGGACCAGGATTCCCCTAATTTCCTTTGTACATAGAGCCATATTCCTCACAGCTTCAGCATTGACGGCGAAAGCTCTGTCTGGTTCTATTTCTGCCTGATCTACATTATTGTAAGCAGTGGCGTTTATTATAAAATCTGGTATATTAGCTATGATTGCCTCTTTTACGCTATTGTGGTCAGTTACTTCTATTTCTCTGTGGGAGAACTTAATAAGTTCAAATCCTCGTTTCTCAATTTCTTTGACCAGTTCTCTTCCCAGTTGTCCTTCAGACCCAAAAAGCATGAATTTCATGGCTCTTTGTAATAAAAATCATTGTCGGCATATTTTAAGACAGGCCACTTACTGTCTTTTTCGGAAATAATAGGGTCTTTTACAGGCCAGTCAATACCAATTTCATTATCATTCCAGATTATTCCTCGATCATTTGAAGGATCGTAGAAGTTTGACACACGGTAAAGAACGGTAGCTGTCTCACTTAGAACGCAAAAACCATGAGCGAATCCCTCCGGTATGTATAGAAGCAATTTATTTTCACTGGAAAGCACCACGCCCACCCATTTGCCATATGTTGGTGACCCCTTCCTTATATCAACGGCTACATCGAAAATTTCGCCGTTTACTACTTGAACGAGTTTGGCTTGAGCTGCTACTTTTTTCTGAAAGTGTAAACCTCTTAAAACTTTTTTCTTTGAAAATGAGAGATTCTCTTGTACAAAACGATGAGGGATAAAAGGGGAGAAAGCATCTTCGCGATAAACCTCCATGAAATATCCCCTCTCGTCCTCGAAAACTTTAGGCTCAATAAGAATCACTTCCGGGATTTCAAGCCTGTAAAATTTAAAGGAAGACATGATGTTATTATACTGCAATCTTCTTGTATTTTATGCCTTCAAAAAGTCAAATTTCCTTTTGAAGAATCTCAATTATTTTTTCGAGAATTTTCAAAGTGCTTATAAGGTCATAGGCGTTATGCCTTGAAATTACCCTCAAGAAGTCTAACTTTCTTGTTTTCTGGAAGTTTTCAATTAAAGTAGGGATTAAGGATGGATGTACGTCCATTTCTCGCCATGTGCCAAGGACATTGTATTCGAGCACCTTGAGTTTTCGTGAATTAAAGGAATCTTTGAATACTTTTCTTGCAATGTGTATAACGTCAATATGATGCTGAGGGGTTTCAAAGGATATGCCGTGTAAAGATGCTCTATAATGAAGAAAGGGAATATCAAAGGCTTTTCCGTTATAGGTGATTAGGGTTTTCCCCTTTAAATTTCTTTTGAGCCACCTGATTAAACCTTTCTCTTTTTTTTCAGAGAAGGAGATATACTGCCTTACAAATAAATTTTGACCTTCCCTCTGAAGGAGTCCACCCATGAATATAAACTCATCTCTTACTAATCCTTTTGTTTCTAGGTCCAGAACTGTGAAATTTTCTTTAAGGGGATTTTCTGGCTCTTTTATTGTATCTCGAAGAATCGGAGTTTTTAAAATGGTGGTTAAGTGGTTGATATTTGAGAAGTCAAAATCTAAATTTATAGATGACTCAAAAAGTCCCCAGCCTCTTCCAATTTTTTCTGTTATAGTTTGGAAGGTGTAGTCAGAAAAAACAAGAGTGTTTATGTGATGGACCAGCTCTTCAAGTTGCTGGTCTTTTGTTTTCTTCATCGGGTTTAATAAGTTTTAGAAGTTTTTCTGTCTCTTCTTTTGCCTCTTTTATTTTTCCTGCCTTCAGGTAAATGTTGCTCAAAATGGCGTGATATACTGAATTATTTGGTTCTATTTCTATGGCTTTTTTAATTTCATCGATAGCTTCTTCGTATAGTTCCGAATCATAGTATATAAGGCTTAGGTCTACGTGAGCCTGAGCGAAATCTGGATCTATCTGGATGGCTTTCTGAAGTTCCTGTATCGCTTCGCTGGAATTACCTTTTTCATAAAGGGCCATGGCAAGATTATCACGTATTTCTGGGTTATTGGAATCCAGCTCTACTGCAGTTCGAAGAGTTTCAATTGCTGCATCGTAATCGTCTATATGAAAATAACACAGAGCAAGATTATTAAATAACACCGGATCAAAGGGATCTGTGGCAATGGCCTGTTTATATTCCTCTATGGCTTTTTCGTAATCTCCTGCATCGAAGTATAGATCACCAAGGTCTGCGCTTATGTTAATTGCATCCTTCAAAATTGTTTTTAGATCCAGGAAAATTTTTTCCGCTTCCTGGAAATTCCCAAGGCCGAAAAGTGCCTTAGCTTTAATATATCGGGAATACGGGTCATCCTTTATTGATAAAGCCTTTTCGATGATTTCTAAGGCATCGTCGTATTTTTCATAATCCACAAGGAGTAGCGCGTAATCTCTTAGTATATCGGGAGAATCGGGTTCTTCTTTCAATGCTTTCTCAAAATAGTCTCTAGCTTCTTCGAATTTACCGTGCTTGTGCATGCCTTTTGCAAACTCGTAAAATTCATTGCTCATGTCTTAATTTTAACTCCTTAATCTCGAAAATCCAAAGTAAAATTTGAAATTACTTCAACTCTGTTTTAATATTAGAACAAAAGGAGGTGGATTATGTTAACCAAGAGAATGGAAGAAGCTCTGAACAGGCAAATAAACGAGGAGATGTATTCTGCTTACTTATATCTCTCCATGTCTGCTTATTTTGCTTCCATAAATCTTTCAGGATTCTCCCATTGGCTCTATGTCCAGTATCACGAAGAACTTGAGCATGCAGAGAAAATTTTTAAGTACATAATTGAAAGGGGTGGAAAGGTGAAATTGTCTGCGATAAAGGAACCTGATTTTGAATGGAAAACTCCCAGGGATGCCTTTGAAGCCGTAGTTAAACATGAAAAGTATATCACTTCAAGAATATACGAGCTTCTGGAAATAGCAGAACAGGAAAAAGACAGAGCTACTTTTGCCATGCTCCAGTGGTTTGTAAATGAACAGGTAGAGGAGGAGGCCCACTCAGAAGAAATTCTTGCGAGATTAGAAATGATCGGTGATAGTAAACAGGGACTTCTGATGCTTGATAGGGAGTTAGCTCAGAGAAAGTAATAAGCTCTAGTTTTAAATAATGTTTTCAACAAGCTTTAAAATAGCTTTAATTATTCTATTTGCTTTTTTGTTTCGTTTCCTTAGGGTTTTCAAGGAGGGTGATGAAAAAATTTTTAATGCATATGTGTATTACATTGCTCTCCCATCTTTTTTATTACTGGAACTGAACAGACTTCCTCTTAAAAGTGAAACTTTTGTAATAACCGCCGTCATTATACTCTCAACAATGCTCTCGCTTTTAGTATACCTAGTCTTTAGGTTTTTTTTACGTTTTAGCACGAAGTGGTTTGTTATTCTTTCTTTAAGCACTGCCTTCGGAAGCACCGCGTTTTTCGGCATACCCTTTGTAAGTTTTGCTTATCCGAACCCCTCAAGTTTACAGCTCACGGCTCTTGTCGCTTCGGTTTCTGGTATTGTAGGGCTTACCACCGTTCTTTTTCTCCTTGAGCTCGAAAAGGCAAGAAGTTCCTCTATTTTCAAAGTTTTTCTTGCTCTTCTTAAAAGGTTATCAAAAAATCCTCTAATTATATCTATTTTGCTGGGTTTCTTTTCTAATATCCTTAGAATTGAAATAAAAGGCTTCGTGTTTGAAGCTCTTTCCATGTTCGCCAAATCCACAGCTATTATGGCCATATTTATGTTAGGATTGTTTCTGTATGGTCGTAATTACAGAATAATTGCAAAGGGGATTTTTCTATCCTTGCCTCGCATTCTCCTGTTGCCTGCCATAACGTTTTTAATTGCAAGATTTTTCGGGTTAGCCGGGGATGCCTTAAAAATTGTGGTTTTGCTCCAGGCTATGCCGGTGGCGATCACCATGATTACGATTACTCAAAAGTATGAATTTGAGGAGGAACTTTTTGCAAACGTGGTCATGGTTAGTAGTCTAAGTGCCCTATTTTACCTAAACGTAATAAAGCTTTTGCTGGAAGCTTTAAAAGTGTAACTTTTCTGAAAAATTCATTTTCTTTTATTTTTCATGGTTTAATTTTTTAGTGCTACTGAATTTCCCTTAAAATAATTTTATGAAGATACTCAACGTTAACTTTGAAAAATGTACTGGTTGTAGACTCTGTGAAGTGGCCTGTAGCTACGGCCATTTTGATGTCTTCTCACCTTCCAGGGCTGCTATAAAGATAGTTAGTGGTGACAATTTCTATTCCTTTTTACCTAATGTTTGTCTTCAGTGTCAGGATGCCTTTTGTTTAAGGGCATGTCCCACTTCTGCTTTAACTCTGGAGGGTCAGGTGGTAAAATACAACTCTGAGCGTTGTATCCTTTGTAGACAGTGTTATATTGCCTGCCCCTGGGGGTTGATATACCCATCGCCCGATTATGATCTTATGATAAAATGCGATTTATGTGATGGAGACCCTTCCTGTGTCAGAGTTTGTTTTAACGACGCTATAGAGTATGTGGATATTGAAGACGCTGCACTCACAAAACACACTATGAACAAATTCCGGGTGGGAGGTGGAAAATGACAGCATTAAGGCTTTTAAGAATAAATCTTTCGGACCTTAGCTATGTTTTTGAGGCTCTAAGCGAGGACGTTTTTAGTAAAGTTTTGCTTGGACGGGGTTTGGGCGATTACGTTTTTCTTAAAGAGGTAGACCCCCAAATTGATCCCCTTTCACCCGATAATAAAATTGTTATTGCACCAGGACCCTTTGCCGGGACCACATTACCAGGTGCCGCAAGGCTCTCTTTTGTTTCTAAGAGTCCCTTGACAGGCACTTTGACATCATCTAATGTAGGTGGCCAGGCAGGTTTTGAGTTAGCTCTATGTGGTATTGCGGGTATAATTATTGAAGGAACTTCTTCCCAACCTGTTGCGATTTTTATCAAGGGAGATGATGTAACTTTTTTAGATGCTGGGAAAGTCTGGGGAAAATCAACCTCTGAAACTCATTTATTCTTAAGGAAGGTGACTCACAGTGAAGCTAAAACCATAGAAATAGGACCTGCTGGAGAAAACTTAGCAAAAATTGCGGGTGTTTTTGTTGATGGCCATAGAGCCGCAGGTAGAGGTGGAATAGGCGCTGTATTTGGTTCTAAAAAGCTAAAAGGGATCGCTATTTTAGGAAGGAAGGAAATTAAACCTCTAAGCCAAGGTTATATTGAACTGACCAGGCAGGTTTTCGAGATGCTGAGAAGTTCCGAAGGCATAAAGCGCTTCAGGACCTTTGGCACCACAGGTAATGTAAGAACCATAAATCTGGCGGGTTCTTTTCCCACGAAAAACTTCCGAGAAACATATTTTGAAGCATATGAAAACATAAATGGAACAACGCTTAATTTACATTATTTTTTGAAAGCAGGTGCCTGTGCTCAGTGTCCTGTTAGTTGTAACAGAGTGATGAGAATAAACTGGGAAGGTAAAACTTACGTGGTAAGTGGTCCTGAATACGAAACCCTGTGGGCTTTTGGTGGTGCCACATGCGTATCTGATCCTCAGGCTGTTATTATGGCTCATCACCTTGCCAACGAATATGGCTTTGATGGTATATCTCTGGGTTCCACCATAGCATGCCTTATGGACCTATATGAAGATGGCATTGCCAGGGACCTTCCTTTCCCGGTGAATTTCGGAGATAGAAAGGCCATGATCGAATTGATACATCTTGCCGGAAGAAACGAGGGCGTAGGAAGACTGATTAAAGATGGTTCTTATGTTCTGTCGAGCTTTTACGGGCATCCCGAATACTCCATGAGCGTCAAAAAGCAGGAAATGCCTGCTTATGACCCCAGGGGCATTAAAGGGATGGGTTTAGGATATGCCACCTCAACGAGGGGGGCCTGTCACTTAAGGGGTTTCAATACTTCTCAGGAGGTTTATCAGGCGCAGGATCCCACTTACAGGCTAAAATATTCTGATGAGAAAGTAGATATACTAATTATGAATCAAAACATGAGGGCGATTCACGATTCCCTTGGAATTTGCTCCTTTGTAAGTGGATATTATGACCTGGATATCTTATCGAAGTTAATAGAAACCCTATTAGGCCTCCGCATTTCACCAGAAGAGATATATACTGCAGGAGAAAGAATCTGGAATATTGAGAGGTTTTTCAATCTCAGGGCTGGATTTTCTAAGGCAGATGACACTCTACCCCAAAGGCTTTTTGAAGTGCCTTCCACCCAGGGTCCTTCCAGGGGAGAAGTGTATGATAAAGGTGAATTTTTAAGGTTACTGGAACTTTATTACGAAAAGAGAGGATGGGATAGAGAGGGTCAAATTAAACATGAAACCCTGAGGAGACTCGAAATTGAATGAGAGATGTAATTATCCTTGGTTCAGGTCCTGCTTCCATTAATTGTGCCAGAAGTTTGTTGAAAATAAATAGAGATTTTAATATTAGGGTCATTACAAAGGATTCTTTTCTCCTCTCCAAAATGGTTTTGCCCTCTGTAGTACGATATAATCTTCGTGAAGATGACATAAAGATAAATTTTTGTGAAAACGGTGTTAATTTTGAATTTGGAACTGAGGTTATTGATATCGATTTTGAGAGAAAAAAGGTCTATACAGGTGGTGGAGAATGGCATTATGATCTGCTCTTTATAGGTGTGGGTTCCGTTCCCTTAAGAATCCCCTTTCAGAATGACAGAGTTTTCTATCCTTCAAGTTTTGCAGAGATGCGAAAACTAAGGGAGCTCATAGATTCAGGACATAGAAGGATAGTTATATACGGATTTGGAATGGCAACTATAGAATTTCTCGATATTTTAAGGATTTTGCAAATTAACCCAGTGGTTGTAGCTACCTCCTCTTACCCTCTATCCCGGGTTTTGCCAGAGGATTTGGGAAAACTCTTTTTCGATTATATTAGTGGTTTTGGAGAGTTTTACTTCAAGGAAGAAATAGTTAATGTGGACAGCTCAAAAATTATTCTCAGGTCAGGAAGAGAAGTGGAGTATGATGCACTCCTTGTCCTTAAGGGAACACGACCTGTAAAGGTAGGAAACCTGGAACTTGAAGTTGATGAATACTTCAGGACCAGATATGATGGGGTGTTTGCAGCAGGAGACGCAGTTAGGGTAAGGGACATGGTAACGGAAGAAAAGAAACATATTCACTTAAATTCCGTAGCATGGGAAACAGGTTTTTATGCGGGGCTAAATATGGCGGGTGTTCAATCTGAATACAGGGGATCTTTTTTCAAGACGGTAAGTAAAGGTAAGGCTTTGAGAATACAGGTTGCTGGAGATCTATTTCATTACGATGACATTGTTTTAAATAGGGGAAGAGATGGATTTTGTGCCATCACCACTTTAAACCACGTTGTTACAGGTTTCTTTTCATATAACATGGAGGTGAATTTTAAGAAGGTCTGCAAAATAATAGAAAGTAAAGCAAAAATTGACCTCGCCCATCCTTTTGGATTGTTCGCATAACTAACTATATAATTGTTAGCAATACGAACAAGGAGTAAACCCATGAGAATACTTTTTAATTTGATCCTATCTTTTTTGTCAATGGACGTACCTCTTACCACTGAAAAAATAAAGATTGATGGTGTTTTTGACGAAGGAGCTTGGAAAAGTGCGTTGGTGCTTAACGATTTTAAAGTATTTGAACCAGAGTATCTTGGAAATCCTGCACATTATACAGAGGTACTTATTTTGCAAGATGAAAGTGCTATTTTTGTAGGAATAAGGGGCACTTCTTTTAAAGTTAAAAGGCCGATAACCCATAGGGACGACCAGGAAGGAGATTTTGTAGGCATTTATTTTGACACTTTTGATAATGGAAGAACTGCTTATTATTTTGGGGTTAATTTCGCGGGTGTTCAGGTGGATAAAATAGTTACGGCTGGTGGCATGGATGAAAGTGAGAGTTGGGATGGCGTATGGTATTCTGCAACTAAGGTTAGCGATTCGTCTTTTTCCGTTGAGCTTAAAATTCCCTTTAAAACCTTGCATTATAGAAAAGATAATCCAGTTTTTGGTTTTGAGGCTACTAGGTATATTTCTGAGTATAACCAGAGGGTTTTTCTGGGAATTTACCCCAGGGAAAGAGGACTGGATATAGCGAAATTTCCTGTGAAATTAAGATTTAAGTTAAAAGGGGAGCCTTCAAATCTTGAACTTTTACCTGTTTTCTTAATTGAAAATAATGATGGTGTAATAAAGCTGAGACCCGGGCTTGATTCCCGGTTTGCCCTGAAGGAAAATTTTGCAGTTAATGCCACATTTAATCCTGACTTTGCTCAGATTGAAGCGGACCCTTTTAGAGTAAATACTGGCAAGTACGAAAACTTTCTTGACGAAAGAAGACCCTTCTTTACTGACGCCAATGAAGTTTTTAGTTTTGAAACAAATCCATACGGACTTCAGAATATTAACTTACCCATCATACCTTTCTATACGCGTAGAATAGGTAAGGGGCTTCTGGGTTTGGAGTGCGTACCCATTTTGTTCGGTATTAAGAGTAGTTATAAAAGCAAAGAGTTTGAAACAGGTGTTCTCACGGCTTTAACGGGCGATAAAACTATCGTTTATGAAGGGGATACCCTGAATGAGCCCATGTCCCTTTTTAATGCGTTTTCTTTTCGCAGGCAATTTTTCTCAGCCTCCAGTGTAAATTTCTTGTATGCAGGAAAGATGGAAAAAGATAAACTTTCAAAAAATCATGCTTTTGGGTTTGATTTGCACCTTGTGGAAGGTTCTACAGAATTTGCTGGCGGATATGTAAAGTCTTTCTACGAAGAAATAAACGGCGATGCTTTTGCACTCGGAGTTGTTAGGAATACCAGGAAATATGGCATAGTGATTTCTTATGTTGATATTGATGAAGATTTTGACGTTTCTGAAATAGGGTTTACTCCCTGGACTGGTGTAAAAAAGCTTGTAATTGGTGCTGGTCCTCATTTATATCTTTCTAGTCACGGCCTTAATAATGCTTCCTTTACTTTTGGATATTCAAATACGAAAGAGTTTTATGATTATGGAAATTCGGAGTATGAATTTTGGGGAAGAGCGGGAATTAGATTTTCAAAAGGAGGCGGTGTAGAAGCCAGGTTTTCTAAAGGAAAAGCTTATGAGGGATTTTACTATCCAAGAACAGAGGTTACAATTTCTGGCTGGCTACCTGGCCGTCTGCCGGTGAGGGGATATTTCGCACTGGCCTATTTACATGATTATAATTACTCAAGGGGATATGTCGGGAATATATTTTCCCACTCCCTCGGAATGGGCACTAACACCAATTCAAGGCTCTCCTTCAGGGTGAGGTATGGTGGATGGCTTGAAATGGCCCCCGATAATAATATCGAGGACTATACTGTAAGCATTTCTCCCAGGGTTTCTTATCCTCTTTCAAAAGACCTGGTTTTGAATTTCTCTTCCCAGGTGGTTTATTCAACACAGGATAGAGAGGTACTCTTCGGCGCTTATTCCTTTGTCTTGTCTTACAATTTCAGACCCAAAAGCTGGTTTTATTTTGTTCTTTCCAGAGCATATGACAGTAAAAGCTCCACTACTAACAGCTACGGGGTTTTAAAGATAAGGTATCTAATAATGATTTGATTTTTCAATCCAAAAGTAGAATAGAGCTTACTAAAGTATTTTTGTCTGACCTGAGAATAATAAAGTAAACCCCTGGTTTTAACTTTCTGGGTATTGCAACGACGGCCGTTTTTTCTCCATGATTAATTTTTACTGCTTCTACTAATCTTCCCGATGAATCCAGGAGTATTATCTCTTTGAGGTGCGTGCAGTCTATTCCTTCCAGGTTTAGTTCTAATTTGCGCCCCTTCCAGTAAGTTATTTTTAGTTTTAGGTACTTACTCTCCGATACCCGCGCTCGATTCAGGATTGCTGTGTAATGTATAAGAGTATCGCCGATTTCCACTCCTGAAATGGTTAAAGTGTCGTAACCGTCTTTAATTATAGTTATATTGTAAATTCCCGGGTTGAGCAATTTCCAGAACATTCCATTTACGGGGTTAGAGGTTCTTGGAGGGAGTTGAGGGTCATAATAACCATTAATTCTAATTTCTGCTTCCAAAGGGTTCAGGTTGTTATCCATCACTTGTATGGCTATTCCTGATTGGAAAACGCGCTTTATGAACTCAATAAGACCCGTGTATACTCTTTCACAGATTGAGTCTACCCTGTAGCCAGGTGGAAGACAGCCCCAGGAAATTTCCAGTGTATAAGCATAAGTCCCATAATAGGCATATAAATAGTTTCTAAAATTTCCTTCGGTAGCAGTCCCGTAAATTGAGGCATAGGTTCCCGTACCTGCATCATTTACTATGGATCTTGCCAAAAGCTGTGCAATACTCCTTATGAATGGGTAATCCACGCAAAAATTACCTCCCCATCTCCAGGGGTAGTAGATAATCTCGCCCTGACCTGTCCTGGCACTATGGAAATCTATAGCCATTAGGAATCTCTCTCTTTGGGCTAAGTCCCTTATAACCCTGGTTTCATTTTCTGAGAAGGGGGCAGGGCCTCTATAATATTCAGAGGAAGGGTCAGAACTCCCTCCGGAATCCCAGTTGAAGGAGTAGTTACGATTTAAATCTACGCCGTCGAAATCGGGATCAAATTGTCCATTAAGATTATTATCTCTTAAGTTTTTTCTCCACGTGGTGTCAATTCCTTCAGTGACAATATGATGTCCATCAGCATTTAAAAGGGGTATAAACCATAGTTGGGTTTCGTTCACAATCTTCGTTATGGAGGAATCAACTCCATAGTTTGACACGATCCTCTCCATCGTGAAAAGACTTACCTCAAGACCAAGAACCTCTTCGGCGTGGTGTACCCCTACGAACAGGAGAGTGGGCTCGGGTTCGTAAGAAAAGGGATTGTCTGAAATCTTGACACCTATTATCGGACGATTCAATACGGAAGTGTAGCCCAGGGTTTCAACGTAAATGATGGATGGATTCAACAAGCGTATTCTCTCAATTTCCGTAATTGTTTCTTCAAAGGTATGATATCTTGGGTCCAGCCCAATTAAACTTAAAAAAACAAAAAGCTTCATTTTAGTTTAATGACTTTAAGTTCTTTGGTGTAAATGGGTGTTTTAATTTTGATGAAGTAGACCCCTGCTCTCACATCTTCACCCTTTGCGTCTTTGCCGTTCCACGTAATGGTTGAATTGGTTGGAGAAATTCGGGATGCTATTGACTTCACAAGGCGACCCTGAATATCGAAAACGTCTATTGTTATGGGGACTTCCTTACTTACTCCAGAAAAGTTTAAAACGAGGTTATTGATAAAGGGATTTCGCTTAGTAAAAATGAGAACGGGCTTTCCATTTTCCTCTGAAACTTTAGAAGCAACCTCGATGGAGACGTTCAAAAAACTACGAGCAATATAATTATTATTATTTCCCCTTATGTCTAACATTAGTCCCAGGTGTTTATCCTGGTATTCAGGACAAATGGAAACTACAATGGGGTCTGAATAGTTTATATATTCCTCGCCAGGTTCCAGAGACGGAATAGAAGTGGAATTGTCAATAAAGGTTACACCTGATTCCGAAGATACGGTTATTGTAGCATTACGCAATGTATCGTTGCCATCGTTATAGAGCCGGAGATAAAGATTAAAAGTTTCTCCAGGTTCTGGAGTATTGTTTCCGTTTCCTCCGCTTGAATCATCAATGCTGTAGCCCTTTACTATTATCCACGGTGAGCGAAGGGGTGGAGGTGATTCTGTGGTTATGAGTATTGCTCTCCCGTTAGTCAGGGGAGCAGCACCCTGCGCATAATTACCATTGTAAAGATACTGTAGACCACGGGTTTCCGTTTGATCTTCGATACCTACTGTACACACGCTAGCGTCAGCAACGGTGTAATACTGGAAGAGAATTTTTCCATCCCCTGTGGGGGTTGAGTAGTATGCCGGGTCAAATAAAATTATTTGAAAAGTCTCTCTCAGGTTGGTATTGCTATAATGGGCACATTCTTTAAACTCAATGATAAATCGGTGATTTAGAGTATCAAAGTACTGGTAAATATCACCGTATTGTTGAGGATTTAGATCGTACCAGAAGGGGGCCACAAATCTTCGAGGACCTCCTGCAGTAGGGATGGGGTAGTTTGTTCCCGTTCGCCTATCTGAAGGATAGCCCATTTCAATATATCCGTTGGAAGAGACACCGATGGAATTGTAGTCTATTCCATAGAATTTGAAAACAAAGGGCAAAGATATAGTAATGGTATCGGCGTCAGCATCGGTAACCCTGGGAATTATTGTACCCAGTCCATTACCAATTTCTATCCAGTTGAACTGAGGTGCAAAGGGTATGTTTGTGTCTGTGTTGTCATATGCATAGTATCCATACTGATCCGGGCCGGTAATGCTTGATAAAGGTAGATTAACGGGTATTTGAAACTGGTAATTCCACTGATTACCCGTTGTATCCCAGAGATTTAGCATAACAGCAACTGCATTATTCCGGAACTCGGGAGAAAGTTGAATAACGAAGGGTTTTATATTTTCCCGCTCCTCCAAATACTGGAAATCTCCAAAATAGGAGAGACTATCCGTAACCACAACCTCATCCTGGCCTGTGGCAGAAATCTTTCCCCAGACGCCAGAGGTTGCTAAACCGTAATTTTTCAATCTTATCCAGAGCAAGAATGATTCCCCGGGCTCAATTTGTTGATTGTTGTTATTAAGATCCTGGACCACATAGCCTTTATATGTTAAATACGGGAAATTTGCCGAATTCACTTCTATTACACCTTCATAGGGTAGGATGTTCCTTCCCGTAACAGTCACATAAATAGTATCCATGGAAGCTGGCCTCATATCAAATGTAAACTCCCCATTGTAATTTGTTACACCTTTGATATAGATCGTCGTGTCCTGCATGATGCAAACCCTGGCACCCACTACAGGTGTTGAATTATGCATTACGCGAATTGTAACGTTTTGCAATGAATCCAAAAGTAGTAGGGGTGGGTGGTCTACTGTGACCCTTTTGGGAACACCTGTCCATGGAAGCATGGTGGGATCACCCAGGCAGGTAAATCCATACACATCTTGATCTCCTGGATAAATGGTGTTTAATTTATGTCGTGCCTCCTCGCATGCTTCTCCGAAAGTTTTCCCTCCGAAAATGGCATCAAAGGTGGCTTTTGCTAAAACACTTCTATAGATCGCTGCGCTTACTCTCGTGGTTGTGGTGGCACACACTCCCACACTCCCTCTTACGCTGAGGGGAGGAGACCCTATAAGGAGAGTGTTTTCTATGGGGGTTGGGGAATCTGTTGTTCCATAATTGATGGTTCTACATGTTATTGAGGCCACTATTGGCAATTTATACCCATTATTAAGGGCATTTGGATCGATTGCAAAGGGGGGATACCAGTTGCTTACTCCCTGCCCTCTGTAGAGGACGAAGGTTCTGCCATCGTTGATTCTATTGTGAACGTCGTTGGCATTATTGCCGTAAATATCCGATAGGGAATCTATATGAAAGTATCCCGCATTGCGCATTAAATTCATTACATACCTGGCATCACTCCAGTATACAGAATCGTCCACAGGATCATTATCAGTATTTACAATTACGGTTCCCTTTATGAACCAGGTTGTGTCTTGCATGAAGGGGTTTATTTGGTAGTTTAGTATTTTGTCAATGGCTGCAACAAGCTGAGTTCTGTTCCGGGCGGGAATTCTCCCCGGAATGATTTCGTTCTCAATGTCTGAATCCATATTTCCATAGAAGTTATCGGAGTAAACACCGTTCACACTGGCGTATGGTATAATATTAGGCCCTCCAGCAAGCAAAACGAAAGATGGTCTTATTTGCCAGTTATTGTAAGCGTTCTGGATATATTGTTTGATTTGAGTTGAAGACGTTCCTGTCACAGAAAGAGGCACAATTTTTGTCAATATACCGGTTTTTGTTTTCCATTCGGCAAAAGCCTGTAAATCACTCACAAAGGAGTCCGGTGCTATAATAAGGAACTCAGCACCTCTCTGCTGTGCCTTAATTATAGTGGGACTTAATGCGAAAAATATGTAAAGAAAAACTAAACGAACTTTAAATTTCATTTTTTTCACCTTAAAAGAAATTATATATCTGTAATGAACATTAGTCAAACTTTAAAAAGCAGGTTTAAATTCAGCTTTAGTTTTATTCCATTTTCAATACCCTTTTTGTCATAATGGAGTTGTCAGGAAAACTTATTTTCACAAAATATACGCCTGCCTTTGCCCTTCCACTTTGCCGGGTGCTTCCATCCCAAATCTTAACTATGCCCGTGTTTATAATCAGTTTTTTGCTAAAGATCTCCCTTCCCTGAATATCAAATACGGATACTGAAGCGTTTTTGCCTTTTTCGAAAGCATCTGAATTTTTAACAATTAGATATAGTTCGCCCTTGAAAGGATTGGGTAAGAGGCTAACGAGCTTACTGTATGGTAGATTCTCACTGTTTGTAAGATTATAAGGGTCAAAATAAATGTAATTTGTGAGTAAGCCTTGATTTGATACTACCAGAGCAGTAAGGGAAAGAGTAGGTAAATGCTTTAAGGCCTTTACTCTTACTTTTATATTAAAGGTAGCAATTTCTCCCGGATGAACGTAGTTTATTGTTTGGGGAGTAATTTCAAGGATTTCATAGACTGATGTATCTGCCGAAATAATTATGGAAACATTCTCTGCCTGAACTTGCCCGCCATTTTGAAGGTTTAAGTATATTAACAGGGTCTCTCCGGGTTCAATACTACCATTACCATTTCCATATTCGCTATCGGAGAAAGTAACATCATGAAGGAAGAACCAGGGTATGGGTATCGTATCAGGAGTCTGGGTGGTAAAGAGGACGGATCTTGCACTTTGAATGGGCTTAGCACCACGTGCATAACTCTCGTTATATAGATATTGAATGCCTCTGGTTTCCGTACCATCTTCGATGCCTACTGTGCAAAGTGATGCGTCATCTACTCTCTCGTAATTAATAAGTATGGGACTATCCCCGGTGGGAGTCTGGTAAATCCTTTGATCCATAAGGATTATCTGAAAACTCACCTTTTTGCTGGTATCAGTTTTTAGTGCACAGTTTTTGTACTCGATTATAAGTCTTGAATTGAGAGAGTCATAATAGGTATAAATATCCCCGCTGGAGCTGAGGTCCAGGTCTGTCCAGAACCCTGCTACAAGTCTCTTAGGACCCCCTACGGTTGGAATCGGGTTGTTAATGTTTCCTATATTTGTGGACTTAGGAAATTCAATAAAACCATTACTACTGATCCCGGCGGTTCTATAAATAGAACCGTAAAATTTGAAATTAATTCTCAGTGGTAGGAAAATCGTCATTGTGTCGTCATCCGCATCAGAAACCCTCGTAAGTCTTGTTCCGATGCTGTCTATTTCAAACCACTGGTATACGGGCCTATTTAATAGCCAGATATCTTCGTTGTCATATGCATAATATCCAAATGGATCTGGCCCTGTTTCATCCGTAGGGATTTGCCGCGTATTAATAATTATGTCAAACTCGTAAATCCATTCACGATTCCATTGATCACTGACATAAAATTTTAAGGTCCTCACACCACCTCGATGTTCGGGTTTAACAGAAAAAACTAATGGGTATGGTAGCAGCAGGCTATCGCCTGCTAGCAGGCTGTCAATTTCAAAAGAATTTCTGAGAGCCAGGAGCAAAGTATCGTCTGTTGTAGCAAGGATTCTGATGTTTCTGTCTGTTTCATTTCCCTCGTTTTTAAGGGTGGGATAAATCAAGAAGGTTTTAGAAGGCTCAATTTCTCCCTCCTCATCGGGGCTTATAATCAGGACATTGGTTATTTCAGGGTAAGGGAAACCCTGGGGTATTAAAGCTTTTATTATTCCTGAATAGGGCTTGAAATTTTCCTTGAGTACAGTTAAGTGAATGTCTTTATTATATTTGGTACGGATGTTAAATGATGCATTTCCATTGGCATCTGTGTAAGTAGAGGTATGAATATCTTTGCCGTTGTACAAAACCACTAACGCAGATTCTACCGGCATGCCCTGTGAGGTAACCTCAATGGTAATATTTTGCTCTATGAAAACAAAAATGGATGAGTCGTGGTTGACCTGGAAGTTTTCTGGAACCTGTGTATAAATGGACATGGTTGGATCTCCAAGAACAGTGTAACCCTTATAGTCTATGGTGTCATGGAGCTCTTCCAGAAGGTCACGCCTCGCTCGTTCAGCAGCATCCCCAAAATTGTGTATGTTTAAATTAAAAAGGACATTGTAAAAACTTCTAACAGCCTTTCCTCTAAATTCAGCAGCCATGTAGCGACCTGTGGTTGTAGCAAAAGCCCCAACAATTCCTTTGTGTTCTTCTGGTGTTCCTGCAACGAAATAAGATTCAATAAGTGAAGGTATGGCTGCACTCTCCAAGGTGTAGGACAAACAAGTACCCAATACCATAATAGGGAGTTTGTTGTAATTTTGTAATACGTGACTTAGACGGATTAAAAAAAATGGTCGCCACCAGTCACCATTACTTCCAATGCCTCTATAAGTTATAAATGCCCTTCCATCGTTTATAGATTGCATGACGCTGTCAGCATTATCGCCCAAAGTATCACATAGTATTTCTACAGATTCAAATCCATGGGACATCAGGACGTTTGTAATTGAATCAGCATCGGCAAAATAGATGCTATCACTTCTCACGAAACTCGATTCACCAGGCTCGTTTTCTGCGTTTATAACGATAGTTGCTTTCTTAAGCCAATTTGTATCCTGGAATTCGGCTTTTTCGTAAAAAATCAATTTTGACACTATAGTTTTAATATCGTTACTGTCCCTGGCATAAAATCTACCTGAAAGAAGCTCGTTTCTTAAGTCTCCAGATAAATCTGTATAGTAATTGTCTGTGTAAACCCAGGTGTAAGGATTTACTTGTTGGTAGGCAAAAGGTATGTGTTGAGGGGTTCCCACGAAAATCACGTATTTGGGTCTAATATCCCAGGTGTTATAAGCATTTAAGAGATAATTTCTAATAGCCTGCGGGATATTTGTAGTCGTACCAAGTTCGGAAAGTTTTACCACCTTCGTGTAGTACCCACACTGTTTTTTCCATTCTGCAAAGGGTTTGAGAGCATTATAAAATTCGTCGGGGGTAAATATGATAAGATTTGCACCGTTTTGGGCACGCAGCATTGAGAACGCTATTAATATTAAAAGGTATTTCCTCATTTTGCTGCCACTCCTGGTTCTTTATTAATCCTGTATTTTTATTAATTTAACGTTTTTAGTAATGCCCCGGACCTCCAAAACTGCATAATAAACTCCGCTTTTTACTCTCTGGCCTTTTAAATTTTTTCCGTCCCATACTACTGACCCATCATCTCTGCCGCTGATTTCCTTTACCAACTGTCCAGAGGGGTTAAAAATTTTTATGGTGTAAGGTGAATGGTTATTTATGACAGTAAATTTTGCATTGCTTCTAAAGACTGGTGTTTCGGCTCTAAATATGACTTGTGAGGTAAAGTTTTCACTTATTCCTTCTATATGAGCCGCATGCCATGTCTGACCGCCGTCATGGGTATAAATTATGTAGTTATATCCGCAGGCTATACCATGAAGTTCATCACTGAAGTCAACGTCAAACAGGGTTGAATCCGCCGGGCTGAATTGTTGAGTCCATGTTAAACCACCATCTTCCGTGTAAAGTATTGTTCCAGATCTACCCACAGCCCATCCTTTGTTCCCCACGAAGTCTACTGCTCTTAGATACCTTGCGGAAGGTGGAAGGTTAGTAATGGAATCCCATGAGTAGCCTGCATTTGTGCTTCTCAAAATTACGGGCTCTAAAGTTAGGTCATTCCCGCCCACCACTACGATCACATCCTGATCTACGGCGTGAATGTCCAGGTATTCGTCAAAGCCAGTGGACTGTTTGAGCAGGCTCCAGTTAGCACCCCCGTTGGTGCTTCTTATTATATAGCCCTGTTTCTCTATAAAATTATCTGGCCAGCCAGCAACGGCATAGACTACATATTCGTCGGCAAAGGTGACACCATAGAATTCTGCTTCGTACCACGTTGTGAATACCACATTCCAGTTCTGACCTCCATCCACAGTATAGGCTATGGTCCCGTCTCCGCCAACGCACCATCCTTTTAAAGTGTCCAAAAACTCAATCCTTGTCATGTATTTTGAAATGCCTGTGACCTGTAGTTGCCAGCTTTGTCCTCCATCAGCTGAATACATGATTTCCCCAAGAATTCCGCAGGTCCAGATGTGATTTTCGTCTACACAGGTCACGTCGAAAAATTTTCTGGATGCTGTGGTATTCACTCGCTGCCATGTAGCACCTCCGTCTGTGGATTTGAAGAAAAAAGTTGTATCGAGGGTCACAATATACCCGGTTTGATTATCGGGCGCCAGTGCACATCCATGAAAATTGGAGAACGTGATTAACCCATAAACCAAGAGACGCAACATAACCTCCTCCTTTTACTCAACTTTTATAAACATTTCTGTGAAAATTCTGTTTTTGTATGCCAAAACAACAAAGTAGATTCCAGAATTTAGCCCTTCTAAATTAATTCTCCCCTCCAATTTTTTGAGGTCATTATTGTTGAGTATTTTTATGGTTCTCCCGCAATTGTCATAGATTATAACGCTTACTCCTTCGAGCTTTAATAATTCAGGGTTTAATAAAACGGTTTTACTTGCAATTTTGTCAAGTAATATCTTGTTTGTTAACTGGGGCGTTCTTTCGTTGATCTCCACAGTACCGGGAGGATTTGTGGTGAATCTTATGGCTCTTCCACTGAGGAGTGGAGCTGCTTGAGGAGGATATTCATTGTTATATGTATAAAGAAGCCCAACAGATCGTGTGTGATTTTGTATTCCGGTAGTTGCGTATTTGTGATAATCATCATTATTGGTGATTTCTTTGTACTGGAATTGAATAATTCCATCCCCTGTTAAAGTAGGATAATGTGTCGGGTTATATAGGATGACTTCAAAGGTTTGAGGTGGTCCGATGAGTGTATCATTCACATTTAATGATCTTGGAACTCTGGACCACTCCACTATGAATCTCTGGCCTGTGTTGTCAAAATGGTAAACAACTTTTCCCCCTGCCTGAGGGTTCAAATCGTCCCAAAAAGGTGCGATTATAGAGGGAGGTGCACTTACTGAGGGGAGTATCCAGTTATAGCGATCAGAGGTTTGCCATTCTCCGAGCACAATATAACCCTCTGAAGATATGGAAATCTGGGAGTACAAGACGCCATAGAATTTGAAGGAGAATGGCAAGCTTACTGTTTTAACGTCGTTAGCATTCAGGGATAGAGGGGTCCCCTGACCGCCGTAATCAGGGTCAATCTCTATCCACTGGTAAAAGGGGGTTTCTCTGTGACTATCTGTGTTATCATAAGCGTAATAACCATATTCATCAGGTCCAAGGGGTGATGAATAATTCCTTTGTCCTATAATAACCTTTAAAGGAATTTCCTCTGAGTATGTCGATGTGTAAACCACGAGCGTGCACGAAACCTGGATTCCTTGAGGAACATTTTGAGGTGCAGCTAACAAAAATGGTTCACTTTGGTTTGATCCAGAGGAACCAGAATTAATACTACCAAGGTATGACGTAGAGTCTAAGACGGTTATGAATTGGCTACCCGATCTGAGTATTGCGAACACATTATCTGCATTTTGATTTCCTGTGTTAGAGACAAAGACAACAAGAGAAGATGTATCTCCCGGGTTAATGATAAAAGTGTCACTCAAACCTCTGATACTGTCCAGTGTAAAAGACGGGGAGATGACTCTCAAATAGAAATTTTCCGAAAAATTCCCTGCTGTAGAGGAAATTGCAAGGTTCATTCTTATCATATAGCCATTCTTGATGTTATTGGAAGTCCTGATTATGATGGGACCTCCTTGAAGCACCTGCCCGGGGTTAATGTTCCCATAATTTATTACATTATTACTCTCAATATTGATATTTGGGTCTGTGGAGGATAATGTTGCGATTACGTTGGAAATTGTGCTATTTCCATAGTTTTTTAAAGATATAAATAAGCTAACTCTTTCGCCTGGATTAAGGTTACCGTCGTTATTTCCATCGGAATCGGATATTAAGTGCTGGTAATAGCCTACATAGTTCGTAGTTGTTATCAAGATCTTGCCGAGATACGGGACCTTGTTTCTTGCAGTAACTGTAATGTAAGCAGTATCTTGAGAAGAAGTTTCCACTGTAAATATGGCAAACCCTGATTCATCGGTATATGCTGATTGTTTAATTTCTCCTGTTTTTACAATACTAACCAGTGCTTTCTTTAAAGGTGTTGAATTACGGTCCAGGACTCTAACAGAAAAGGTTACTCTTCCTGAAGGTAATGCGGAAGGGTGCAAAACCACTAGACTTTCTGGAATATCGGTCCATACCTCTAAAGATGGATCTCCTAAGAGGTTGTATGCGTAAAAGTTATATGCAATGGTATCAGAATTTGCTTGACTTCCATCGTAGAAGTTTTTGAAAATCTCAAGTTTGCTTCTCAGAGTTAGTGCGCCAAGAATATTAATACTATCAACAAGAAGGCCACCATAAAATCCGTAATCCAGGCAGTTATTCCACCGTGTATGGGTTGTGGGTGTCGTTGCACCGTAAAAAGCAACGGCACCTCGTGGGTTTATCGTATCCCCTGCTATTAACCAGTAAGTTCCAAAACATTGGGGATGGTTAAATCGTGCTGTGTTGCAGACTATGCTTGTAATTACCGGGAGCCTCCAGCCATTGGATAGGTTCTGGATGTTGGTGTTGTTAAATTGGGGATTTATCCATTGCCAGGGATCTGCATCACCACCCCTATAGTTGACGAAGGCAACTCCTCGGTTTATTGAACTTGAGATATCCTGTGTAGTTTGACTATATCCGCTTCCCCAGTAAACCGTATCCACTTCGTAATACCCAGCTCGAAGGAACTCCAGCCTTACTTTCTTTTTAACGGGTATGGGTGATGTCATGAAACTGGGGTAGTTTGAACCAATAACGAGAGCTCTTTTTAACCACTCAGTACTCCCACGCAATGGGTTTCGTTCGTATTCCATTATTTTCTTAACTATTGTAATGGCCTGAGCTCTATTTGTGGCTACAACGCGCCCTACGAGGATTTCGGGAAATATATCGCTGTCTACTTGTCCATATGGCAGATCCGTAAAATTGACTTCGTTAAAAACGGGAATTCTAAAGGATGGAGTAGTGGTATCCACAAGTAGAACGAATTCTGGACGAGGATTCCCCTGAATCCAGAGTGAGGTAATGAAGTTTTTTATATTGGTGGCAGTTAAGGGGTTGAACTCCGAATGTTTTTTCATTATAACAGAGTAACCTTTAAGTTCTTTCCATTTTGCTAGGGGTAAAAAGTCATTATACAGGATATCCGGAACTATTATTACATATCCTCCGGGAGGGGCTTCGTCAATGTCTTCAATATTAAGGACAATTCCCCTCAAGGCCTGTTTTATGGCACGGGGTAAAGATACGCTGAAGTTTGGGTCATATTCAACTTCAATTAAAGCAGATTTTATTTTTCCCGATGTTTCCAAAGTGTAAGGGTAGAGATTTAAACCGTAATATGAAATTGGAGAGGCACATTTTAATTCGATTTTTTCGGGGTTTTGTGAACTTCCCGAACCGGATTGAATTATTTTAACACTCGGCGGTGAGCCTTCGGAGGCAATAAAAAATGTTAATGTCTGCGATTCTGATTCTTCGAGATTGATTTCGAAAAGTAATCTTCCACTCCCTTTGTAAATTTTTTGAATATTCACAAGGCCGAAAGAAATCAAAAGCGAAATCCATATATTCATTCTTTAATTTCCTCCAGTATCAATAGTCCATTATCTCTATCCAGGAGATAGATAAGACCATCTCGAGTTTTTACATTATAAGTGTACGGTGCATTATAAATTCCATGTAACACGGGTTTTTGAGGATCAGTTACATCTATAACCACCAGACCTCCTTCGCGATCTGCAATATAGCATAGGTTATTCTCAACCCAAACACCCTGAGCATATCCTCTTGTATCATAACTTGAAACAATTTTTAAACTTTCTGGATTTGAGATATCTATAATGATTAGTCCCTTCAACCCATCGGCGACATAAGCATAATTCCCGTTTACAAATATATCCCTTGCGTTACCGGGAGTGTCTATATGGCCTACCTGTGCCTCCAACGACTGAGAGGGTGCTCTTATGTTGTAGACATAAACCCCCATTTGTTCACTAGCTATAAATGCCAGGGTATCCAGTCCAAATACGCTCCTGGCATTTCCGGGGACAGCCCATCGCTTTATGTAGCTTGTGAAGACCGGGTCCTGCACACTTTGTAGATGAAGCCAGTAGCCAGCTGCTATAAATATGATGGATGAATCAAAGTCAGGAACGTAAATTTTATAGGCGGAAAATGATGGATCATTTCCAAGTTCCATAGGGTTTCCAGGATCTTTAATGCTGAGAATTTTAAGCCCGCCCCTGTCTAGTGAAGCGATGTATGCGAATGTATCTCTGACTGCTACATCTACAAACCGTGTGTTACTGATATAACTGCCCACTATGTTTGGATTCTGTGGGTCAGATATATCTAAAATCTGTAGTCCAGCCTGGTCATCTGCGATAAGGGCATAGTTTTGGTAAAAATCTATTCCTTTCGGATAGCCGGGAAGACCGCATCTACCGACAACTTTGTACTGTGCATACTCTCCCTGGGGCTTTATGCAGGAGGTGGATGCTAATAAAATTAGCAGAAATATCTTTGTTCTCTTCATACCCCCCCTTAAGTTCTGAAATTAAAATTTGCCCCAATCTTAAATGCACTGTAGTTTTTTAAATTACCAATATCACTATAAACTGAGGAGTAGGAGTTTCTCCAGCTTCTCTCCAGAGTTATAGTACTATAAATCCCGTAAGAAACCCTTATTTGTGCTTTAATTCCCACATTATAATAAAATTCGTACCTTCCGGCGTGGATGTAGTCTAATTGGGGTGGATTTTCAGATTTGTAGAGTCTGTAGGTCAAACTACCATAAAAAGAGGTTCTTCTAATCCTGTGTTTTCCCGGTAAAAAAGAGAAATCAAAATTTATTCTGTGGTCTGTATGTGAAATATCAGGGATTGGACCTTTTGCGGATGAATTGACGAAGGAATATTCCAAAAAATACATATATTCCTCGAAAAGCTTGTGAGATAGTGCAAAATTTGCTCCCAGATTCCTGGAATCATAGTAAGAAAATTCCTGGTTGTATTTATCAATCCAGTATCCAATTTGATTTGACCATCTTAACTTTTCGGTAGTATAAGTTATTTCAAAGGACAGCCTTTTCCGCTGGAACATACAGGGTTTATATGTGTTGGAATTTACCGGCCTATAATATCTAATCAGGTGCTCGGGTAGATAAATAGTTGAGATATTTAGGTTAATTTTGCTTATTCTGAAGTCAAAGTTAGAACCTAAGGATATATAGTCTTTAATGGGGTTGTTCACAAAATGGTTAACGGTGACGTTACTTCCAAGTTGCACACTTCTTTTCGCTTTTTGTAAGAAGGATAAATAGAACTTAAAATTTGCATCAATTACGAGGTCATCCAGGCTTTTGTAAGGAAACTTAAAGGAATAAAGCCCGGTTTTAAATTCACTGATTTCTTGACTGGACATTTTGAAGATATTGGAGTTGTAATAAAAACCCCAATTATTTTCTATTCTGTAATTGAATTGTAAGATTAAAAGGAAAATTACTGCGAAACCGTTCATTTTTTCTGCACCTGAAGTCTTACGAAAGCTTTTTCGATCCCCTTTAAACTAAATTCTATAATGTGTTCCCCTTTTTTGATGTCTACAAACATTTTGGAAGGGGTTGAAGGGACTGCGTCCTTTATTTCCTTAAATTTGCTGGTATCAGAGGGTTTAACACTAAATGTTGATTCTTTTATCAATTTGTTATCACGCTTTGCCATAAGAGTGTAGGTAGCTTGCTCTTCAAGGCTTTTAAGAGGGACCCTGATGGTGGCTTTTACTCTTGCAGGGCCTTCAATTTTTACCTTTAAAGGATTTTGAGCACTAAATTCGTAGTATTTAATTATTTTTTCATTTTCAATGATTTCCACTGGTTTAAACCCTGGTTCAGGTACGATATCCGTAAAATTTTGAGGCGCTTCATAACTCAATTTTACCAGGACTGTATCCAATGGCGCTTTCCATATGTAGATTTCATATGTATGTTTTCCCTCTGGAACCTGAATGTAAAATGAACGCCATTTGCTTAATCTGGTGGTACCTAAATATGCCACCTTTGAAGGCTCTGTTTCCCGTGTAATAAAACGCTCATCCGTGTTGTCTTTTACAAGTATAAGCTTGTAGCGGGTGCTTTTCCCATAATCTTTTTTCCATAGTAGTCTTGTGTAAACTCTAACCCAGGTGGGGCCCTCGATTACGAATGTGTAGGGTTTATCCTTCGTTACCACCGCATAGGTATCCCTTATGGCCGTTTGAATCTTAATAACGGCCTTCTCAGGCGTTGAAAGACTTACTTGAGACAGGAGAAGAATAAAAAAAATCATTAAACCCTCCTTAAGATTTTCTGGAGATAATAATCCACGTCAACGATTAAAGAAAAAGCTATGATGATTAAGAGAATCACAAGAGAAATGGCTGCTGCTGTTTTTGAGTATCTAATTTCGTAAAATAATTTTCCAATACCTGGCTGCTGAATATATGAAGGTGACAGAGGTAGATCATATCGTCTTGCCAGATAGTTTACATTTTGTATGTTTATTACGGGGATATTTCTACTTAGAAAAGCACCTATGAGACCCGGGTGATTTTGATATTTAAAATCTACGAGCCCTGAAGGAACTTCAACACCGGCGATAACCGAAGCATTGCCACCTATATTTACGAAACATTTTATAGGGTTTTCACCTGCTTCGTCTTTATATAGTTTTAGCTTCATTTCAATGGACTCTTTTAAGGAATTAGCTTTAATTAATTTGGCGTTATTTTTCTCAATGGTTTTAATTATAATTTCTCTTCCCTCTTCAGTTAGTCCTCTTCCTACATCATCTACACCGCCTAAAGAAGCATAGCTGGTCTTAAAATTTACGAGATTTTTGTTAAAGAGAAAGTTTTCCATATCAAGGTATGTAAAACCTGGTATATTTGCGCCCCACATGGATGAGCCAACAGAGGAGATTATTATTGGCTTTAATTTAAGGGTTTTCAGGGCTGCAAGGAGGGAGATATTTAAAGCAGGGAAGGAACCGGTGAAATGGACTGCTACCACATCTCCTTCTTTTAAATTTAATCTTTTAAAATAGCTTACGAACAGGGCAGCAAAATTGGGGTTAATGCTGGTAAGTTTTGCGGTTAAATCGCCATATTCAGTGGTTATAGGGGAAAGTTGTACTCCTATGAGCCCTGACCCTGCAGGGTCATTTACGTAATCTATAGGTATTCCGAGTGTTGTTCTAAGGTTTTTGACTTCTTTAAAGTACTCTAAAGCAAGATTTGAAGCTTCTAATTTTTGTTTGTAATAAGGTACAAAGACTTTTACTTTAGAGGTGAGGGCGTAGAAACCAAAAATTATACATAAAATGGCGTCTACGACCATTACATACGTAGGAATTCTGCCTGTTCGCTTTTTCATGGTATTAGAATACCTCCCGTTATTAGAATCAGTAATAGTCTTACGATTACAGAGGCTATAATCATTGCAGAAATCGTTTCCACCACACCTTGCCTAAAAGACCAGTAGGCAATAAGTCCGGGGACCACAAAGCCTATAACGCTGAGGTCTAAATTAAAAGTTTTTAAATTTAAAGGGCCGTAGATTTGAATGGAATATCCCAGTATATACCCTATAAGAATACAAAGGATTAAGAGTCTTCTTCCAAAGAGGAGCATATATTTAGATATTAGCTTAACGAGAAGATAAGTTACTAATGCAACTAAAATGGTCAGGATAACGTGAGTGGGTTTATGTAAGTTCATGGCTATATACCCTGGTACAACGATGCCTCCAGCGGCAAGCCCGGTAAATTCTGTGAGTATGAGGTTTAAAAACATGCCCAGGCCTACTGCTATTATGACCATTTTATGCTCCTTTTTCTAAAAGGAATTTTATTAATTCTTCTCCATATCCTACGGTGTTTCCTATTGCTAAAATTATGGAATTATCCTGGATAACTGTTGATATGGTATCAAAAATCTCCTCGAAAGATTTTCCTCCCAGATCTGTTATTAAATTTTTGTTAATACCGTACTTTTTTGCGTAATTGACAAAAACATAGGTGCTCCCACCAGTTATAAAATAATGTTTTGCTGGAATCTTATTGGCCACAAGCTCCGCCATTTGCTTTGACCTATCAATTCTGTCAGATCTGCAATTCATCAGGATATAGAAATTTTCAGAATTTTTAGGAATCCTCTGGTAGATTAAGAAAGTGGAATCTGGATCATTTGCTGCCATTGCATTATAGAGAACAGCTTTTTTTCCTTTGAAGTTTATATAATGCCTTCTTAAAACACCCGGATCGGGAATGTACTTGTACATTTCTTCCAGGGCTTTTTGTCTATCTACTCCGAGGTGCTGACAAACTTTAAGTGCCAGAGCAACATTTTCTTTATGCTCCACATATGAAAATTTTAACATTTCTTCATCACTAACTTCCTCTTCTGAGGAAGCTATTATTCTTATACCTTTGTTTCTTGCCAAAGTTTCAAGAAGCGGAAAGAGTTCTCGTTCAGCGGTAAATACAATGGCGTTTCTGGGCACAGCATTCATAAAATTCCGGGCAATATCTTCTAAAGTTGGTCCCATTACGTCAAGGTGATCACTTCTGACATTGGTTATGACAACGATTTGAGGTTTAACAATTACACTTTCTTCAACGTACTGAAGGTCAGGCCGGAGGGACATGTTTTCAAAGACTGTGGCCTCGACATTATTTTTAACGGCTTCCCTGAAAATTTTAAGCTGTTCTCTTATATTAGCGCGTCCCAGTCTTACAACTGGCACTTCAGTTTCGTTGTTTATTACCATTCTGGGTTTAGTTCCCGTGGTTTTAGCCATTACCTTGAAGCCCCCGCCTTTAAGCCCTGCTGCTATTAGTCTCGTTACCGTTGATTTACCCCTTGTCCCATTAACAACAATTCTTATAGGGATTTTTGATATATTCTTGAGATGCAAATGCCATTCCACAAGGCCGTAGCAAACGAAGATTAAGACTAAAGCTGAAAGAATTGGTATCATGATGAAAATTTTATACTACATTTTCTGTTTGTTCAATTTCGACTGCTGGAAATTTAAGAACTTTCGATTTTTCAATGGTTTTAGAATTTGCAAATTGCAAAACTTGACAAACCAGAAAATTAATATTAAACTTATTGTACGCAAGGAGGGGTAGATGAACTATATAATAAATTCGTTAGTAGTAATAATGATCCTCCTTACTCCATCCTGGGCTGGGAAGCCCGAAGAGGTGAAGAAGGAGGCGGTACCCGCTTTCTCCGCCACACCCGGTAAAGCTATAAAGATTTCTCCATCCTCGGAAGGCGCAAAGCAACCCGAAGACACTCTATTTTACTACAATATGGTGGATTATAACGCCATAGGGCTTCAGGCGGGAGGGACTTTTGAAGCCGCGATTAGACTTACGCCCGATGAGCTTACTCCCTACAACAACTGGAAACTCGTTAAAGTTCGCTTCTATCATCACGAAGCTGTTTCCCATTCGGGTCAGATAAAGATTTATGCCCAGGGAACGTCTTCTCAACCTGGAGCTGTTATTACCACGGAGCCCTATACCGCACCGAGTTCTGGCTGGATTACTGTTACCCTTTCAAATCCTGTTACTATCAATGCTTCTCAAGATCTCTGGGTCTCGGTGGAGATTACGCATAGTGCAGGCCAATACCCTATATCGGTGGACCAGGGTCCTGCTGTGGCAGGAAAAGGTGATTTTGTGTATGCTGCGTCTCTCGGTTGGGGAGAACTTGCTTCCTATGGACAAAATTACAACTGGAACATCGAAGCCATTGTGCAGCTTCCCGGAGACCCCTTGGATCCTCTGCCACCTTCCAATTTAACTGCCTATTCTGATTATACTACGCCCACAAGTATAACCTTAAACTGGACGGATCCTACCACCAGGGTTAACGGTAATCCCATAGGCAATTTTGTGATTCAGATTTATAGAACCTCAGAGCTTAACCCAGCAGAGACTTTGTTTATAGCAGAGGTAAATCCCGGCATTCAAACCTACACTGATAATGGTTTGACTGATGGGGTTAGGTATACTTATCCAGTAAGAACGAGGACCACTGATGATGATTCTACAAGTGTATTTGTTTCTGCTTCCTGGTATGCTGGTGGTGATCCGTGGCCTGCGCCCCCTACCCTAACGGCTGTTAATGTTCTTAATGCCATGGGTGATACTGTAGAAGTTGTAGGAACTGCACCCAGTACCCAGAGGGATGGAACTCCCCTTGATGACCTTGCAGGAATTAATATTTATGTCAATAATACACTGGTTCACACTTATAACTTTACGACCCCTGGCGGTCAGTTCAGGGATACTATTGCAGTTGCGCCCGGTCTTATTACCGTTTATGCTACTGCCATTGATAATGAAACCCCTGTTCATGAATCAGAACCTTCAAACAGCATAACTCTTGTAACTAACGTTCATATGGGTGGGCCTGATGGTTATGGTTATACCTTTATAGATTCTGATGTGAGTGGAGGGCCTTCTTTTATATGGTACGATGCTTCCGCTGGTCAAACTATAACTCTGGGTGATGATCAATCTGTGGCTATTACATTACCCTTCACGTTCCCATTTTATGATCTGAACTTGACCAGCATCAATCTGTGCTCTAACGGTTTCCTTTCCACAAGCACTGCGACATCTTATACTAACCAGGATCTTCCTTATGCTACTATTCCTTACATTATAGCCTTCTTCTGGGATGATTTAAACCCTACCTTAAGTGGTGGGACTATTAAATATCTCGCTACCCCAAATTATGCTGTAATTCACTTTAACAATGTTCAATACTATGGTGGAACGGGGACCTACGATATGCAGGTGATTTTATATCCTAACGGTGACATTGCCATGAGTTATCAAACAGTATCAGGACTTCTCAACTCTTCCACTATTGGAATACAGGGGAATGGTGGAGCAAACAACTGGTACCTGAAATATACATATAATGGGAACCCTACGGTGGTTCATAATAATCTTACTATATACTGGAGAAGACCCGTCAGGTCTCATGATCTTTCTATAGGCCCCATCATAGTTCCTCAAGCGGTGATGCAACTTACTCCTATGAATCCAACGGTTGTTGTAAGAAATTTCGGGGAAAGCACTGAAAACAACATAGATGTGGAATTCCTTATAAGGAAAGGAAACAACACAGTTTATGCTGAGACCCTTACCATTGCCTCTATTGATCCTGGTATTGTTGATACGCTGGTGTTCCCTGAATTTAATCCTGCTCAGGATGGCCTTGATTATTACGCCCAGGCCACGATCCTGTTCTCCGATGATGACTTAACTAATAATACAGTGTCTATGAATTTTGCAATTCTTCAGAACTTTATTGATTTTGAAGCAGATAATGGAGGCTTTTCTACTGATGCTGGCACAGGATGGGAGTGGGGTATACCCACCTCGGGACCTGGTTCTGCGCATTCTGGTAATAAATGCTGGGCTACAGTTTTAGGCGGAGATTACCCTAATAATGCAAACTGGAGTCTCTATTCACCCCTCTTTGTAGCTACTACCGATGCACCATCCTTTGCTTTCTTCCACTGGTATAACATGGAGGCATATACTACTACTGCATATGATGGCGGTAATGTTTCTGTGAAGGTTAATGATGGCTCTTATCAGCTTGTCGCTCCTCGAGGTGGATATAATTGGAGTTCTGTGGTTGGATTAGGAGAACCCGGATTCAGTGGTGCCACCTCGGGATGGGAGCTTGTAATATTTGACCTTCCAATGGTTCATCAGGGGGATGTTTTCCGCATCAGGTTCAGGTTCGGTTCTGATGGTTCAGTAACACGCCCTGGATGGTACATTGACGATTTTATTTTAAGTGGATTTGAGGTATCTTCTATAGAGGAAGGTCATTCTGGATATCGGGCTCTGGTGAAAAACGTTATGAGAGGTAGAATAGAGTTTTCTATAAATGCTGCAGGGGCTCGAGATGCTGAGATATCTCTTTACGACGTATCTGGAAGAGAGGTGGCACAAATCTTTAAGGGCAATTTGAAGGCAGGAATTAATGAATTCAGATTTAACTCCAGGCTTCCTGAGGGTGTCTACTTCCTGAAGGTTAGAGTTGGAGATGAGAGCTCAACCCATAAGATTCTGCTTATAAAGTAGGGCAGGAGAGGGCAGTAATAAAAGAAGGGGCCCCGTTTCCGGGGCCCCTTCAATTTTTAGTCCTTTGTTAACTTTATCTTATGGCTTTGAGAATATAGTCAAGGAACATATCTTCTGGAACGGCACCCTCAAAGGAAGTAGTTTCGTTTATAACAACCTTAGGAACTCCGTAAACACCGTACTTCTGAGCGAGGAATGGAAATTCTATTGCTTCGAAAACTTCTGCTTTAATCATATCACTTTCGAAAGCCATTTTGTGGGCCATAATTGCCGCAGTGGGACAGTAAGGGCAGGTGGGTGTGACAAATACTTTTATATGGACTGGTTTTACAATAGTTGAGAGTCTGACTTTTGAATCAGGCTTTAGACCGGAGTCCCTTTTGGAAACCATTATAATATCCTCAAGGAGTGTGGAGAACTCGTAACCAGATGGAATTCCATAGTATCTAATTCCATAGTCTTTATCACCTTCTATAATGATAGCTGGAATGTAATTTTCAATACCGTAGGCGTCTGCTTTTTCTTTGTTTTCCATGTGGTTGAGCACTTCAAGCTGTATTTTGTCGGATAGTTCTGCAACCTCTTCAAGAATTTGCCTGGTTTCCCGACAGTAAGTACACTCCAGGGTTTGAGTGAAGTTAATCACTTTAACGGGATGTACAAGTTCTTTAAACATTTCCCGTATCTCTTTTTTATCGCTTTCAGAGAGAAAGCCCATAACTTACCTCCTTTTATGAAAGTTCAAGCATTTTATTTAAAGCCCTTGATGCTTTCTCAATTATATCAGCATCAAGGGTAACTTCATATTTTTCATCTAAGAGTGAATTATAAATGGATTCCAGGGTAATTTTTTTCATCTGGGTGCAAATTGCCTTTCTTGGAGGATAATAAAATTTCTTATCAGGCATCTCCCTCTTTGCTCTTTCGGTGAGTCCTTCCTCTGTGAAAAAAACAAAGGATTCGGCATTTAATATTTTAGCCAGTTTTATCATTCCCTGAGTGGAGTCGGTGTAATCTGCATTAAGAAAGACCTCCTCGCGACATTCAGGATGAGCGATTATGACGCTGTTTTTATACTTTTCTTTTGCTTCGAAGACGTCATCTTCGGTGAATGCATCGTGTACATAACAATATCCATCCCAGGGAATTATTTCTTTTTCCTTAACGTAAGTGGCTACGTAGCTGGCAAGGTTCTTATCGGGTACAAAGATAATCTTTTTAGCGGGTAATTTTCTAATAACCTTTACAGCATTGCTGCTGGTAACGCAGACGTCAGCCATGGCTTTAATTTCTGCGTTGGTGTTCACATAAGCTACTACCATGGCATCTGGGTGCTGTTCTTTAAGTTTTCTTAAGGAGTCCGCATCTACCATTTCTGCCATGGGACAGCGGGCCTCTGGTTCTGGCATTAAAACTTTCTTTTCCGGTGACAGAATTTTAGCTGTTTCTGCCATGAAGGTCACACCTGCAAACACAATTATGTCAGCGTCGGTCTCTTTTGCACGTCTTGAAAGGTCCAGAGAATCTCCTAAAAAGTCAGCAATTTCCTGAATTTCCGGGCGCTGATAATTGTGGACCAATAAGACTGCGTTCTTTTCTTTTTTAAGTTCGATGATTTTCGCCTGGAGAGTTTTAATGTCCATGTTCAACCCTTTTTAAATTTAACTTCCCAGCGATTTTCATCTTCTTTGATGTATTCCACCTGTGTACCCATAAACTTCGCGATTTTCAAAATTTCCTTAAGACCATCTTTGTTATCGCCCTCTATTATGAAGCTTCCACCTTGGGGAGTGCGAACAAAAGCATTTCTAAATTTCACAACGTGCTCCGTCACACATCCTTCGCCTATGCAGCTTATTTTAATTTCCTCACTCATTATCAAACCTTACTTCAACTTCTTTTACATCCCACAAGGGGCTAATCCTTTCTATGATTTCTTCCTTTAGATGTTTTGCAAATTCCTGATCTTCAGACATATTTAGATAAATTATAACCTTACCGTTCTGGACTTCTATTTCTGTTACTGTCTTTGCTCTTATCACGTCAATGCCTTTGGCTGGGTCAATTACGTGTTTAAGCCTATTCCTCACTATTTCTGGTGTGGTGGGGATTTTCTCTTTTAAGAGGCCATGCCTGTGTTCGTAGTTTTCAATAGCAGTTTGAAGGGCATCCACGGCCAGCACTGCACAATGAATCTTTGTGGGAGGTAAACCTCCCAGAGCCGCATCGGCGTCTTTCCAGGTTATCTTTTTAGCTTCTTCAAGAGTTTTTCCTTTTGCCATTTCAGTTACTATTGATGCTGTAGCAATGTTGGAAGCACAACCGTAGGATTTAAATTTTATGTCGGTAATCTTTTTGGTTTCAGGGTCTACTTTTATGAAAAGCTGTACCATGTCTCCACAGGCGGGAGACCCCTCTGTGGCTTTTGCGTCTGCATCAGGTATTTCACCCACGTTCTTAGGGTTTAAGAAAAGTTCTAAAAGTTTTTTAGAATAAGGTAATGCCATATTATTGCCCTCCCAATGGACTCAAATCTCTTAAAGTTTTAATAACTTCTTTTAAAACGCTCACTGTGTACTCCATTTCCTCATGGGTATTATATCGGCTCAAGGAAAACCTTATGGAACCATGAGCCGTTTCGTGGGAGTGCCCCATAGACATTATAACATAAGAGGGTTCAAGGCCCCTTGAAAAGCAAGCGGATCCTGAGATAGCGTAGACCCCTTTCATATCCAGGTATAGAACAATGGATTCACCCTCAACGTACTTAAATGAGATGTTAAGATTTGCAGGGTGTCTCTTTGTGAAATCAGAGGGACCTAAGAGTACTATATCCGGGATTTCATTTTTGATTTTTTCATATAAAGTATCTCGGAGATTCCTTACATATTCAATGTCTTTTTTATTCATAAGTTCCAGTGCCTTAGCAAACCCCACAATTCCGGGTATGTTTGGAGTTCCGCCTCTGAGATTGAATTCTGCATATCCTCCATCGATGATCTTCTCCAGCTTGACACCTTCTTTAACATATAATGCTCCAACGCCTTTAGGACCATGAATTTTATGCGCCGTAAGACTCGCAAGATCTATCTGGAGTTCTTTTACATTGAGGGGGAGCCATCCTGCTGCGTAGGTAGCGTCAGTGTGAATGAGGGTATTTTCATTCTTTTCCTTTACGATTTTTACAATATCCTTAAGATTTTGAATGGTTCCCACTTCGTCGTTGACCATTTGGATACTGACCAGAACAGTATCCTTTCTTATTTTTTCTTTGAGTATCTCAAGATTGATAAAACCTTCTTTATCCACCGGTATATAATCAACTTCAAAGCCGTGTTTTTCCATATATTTTAAAGAGTCCAGAACCGCCCTGGATTCTATAGGACTTGAAATAATGTGTTTCCCTTTATTTTGGTTTGCCAGTGCAGCACCCTTTATGGCAAGATTAGTGGCTTCCGTACCACCTGAGGTGAATACAATTTCCTTTGCATTGGCGTTTATAAATCTTGCAATTCTTTCCCTCGATGATTCTACAAGCTCTTTAACGGTTTGCCCTGGAGTATGAATAAATTCGGATGTGGGTAGGGCATAATTTTCAACAAAGAGTGGAATCATTGCCTCCAGAACCCTCTCATCAACTCTTGTGGTACTTGCATTGTCGAGGTAAACTTTCATTTTTACTCCTCCAGCATAGTTTCTTTAAAGACTTTCATGGTTTTTTCTTGTACCTTTTTCCAGAAAATTTCCGCCTTACACATGGGCATGATTGGGCACTCGTTTTGAGCAAAATCAAAACACCGGGCAACTTTAACATCTTCCTTTAAGGCTTTCATAACGTCGTAAAGACTTATATCTCTTAGGTCTCTTTTCAACTTATATCCGCCTTCAATGCCTCTCTTTGATTCAAGTATGTCAGCTTTAACCAGCGCAGAAAAAATCTGTTCAAGGAACTTAAGTGGAATGTTCTCCGAATTGGCAATTTGTCTCAGGGTTGCCCCCTCGGACCCGAAGGTTTTTAATCTCATTAGCGCCCTTACAGCGTATCTTGTTTTTTGACTGATCTTAACCATAATATTTCCTATATGTTTAGTATGAATTATGATGGGATTTGTGTGAATAGTCAACTGCAGCGTTGTAATATATTAAAATTTTAGCTTTAAGTAGTATGTGAAGTCCTTAGCCCTTGTTGAATAGCTCCTTAATTTCTCCCGCAAGGTAAAAGGATCCAAAGGCTACTATTCGATCCGTTGTTTTTAGAGCCATCTCCAGGGCACTTTTTGATGAGTCAGAGAGTAAAGTGTTTTTATAGCCAAACTCGTGGAAAATTTTTTGAATTTTTTCGGGCATTTCAGCCCTCGGGCTCTGGGATTTTGTTACTATAACCTTTGCAGGTTTAAAGCGAACTATTTCTCTTACGACTTTAGTAACTTCCTTATCTGCATTTATACCAAATATAAACGTAATATCCCTACCGAGAAGTTTCCTAACAGAATGGAGTAGCTTTTTAACCGAGTCTACATTGTGAGCGCCATCAATTATGAGCAAAGGATTTCGGGCCAGCACTTCAAACCTGCCTTCAATCTTTACATTTTCGAAATTGAAGTTATCAAAGCCCATAACTTCAAGGGCCAGTGCGGATAGGGCAATATTTCTGGCTTGAAAAATTCCACCTTGATTTAGATGAAATATGTGTTTTCTGCCAATCCCTTGATATTCTACGGTTAATTCGTCTATTTTAGAGTTTTTTACTGCATATCGCGTGTTTCTGGTTAGGTGAAAAACCTGGGCCCCATATTGTTGGGCTATTTTCTCTATTACTCTATAAACCTGCGGGTGTTGTGAACTTACCACCACTGGATTTGGATTTTTTATCACCATGGCCTTTTCTCTTGCAATTTTCGTCAGAGTGTTACCCAGAATTTCCATATGATCATAGCTGATATTGGTAATGACTGTGAGTCGTTGATTTACTACATTGGTGGCATCAAGTCTTCCCCCAAGTCCTGCCTCCAGTACAGCAAAGTCCACATTCTCCTCTGTAAAGTAAAGGAAAGCAATGAGAGTTAGGGTTTCAAATACTGTTCTAAAACCTCTTTTCCCTTCTATGAAAGGTTTTATCCGGGATATATACTCTGAAAATCGCTCTTCTGGAATCTTTTCACCGTTAATTTTGATTCTTTCCCTTATGTCAATAAGGTGAGGTGAAGTGTATAACCCCACTTTGAATCCCATGGATTCTAAGCCGCCTGCAATGAGATGTGCTGTAGATCCTTTCCCTTTAGTCCCTACTATGAGAATGGGATTTTTCAACTTTAAATGGGGATTCCCAAAGTTATCAAGGAACTTTTTGTACTCATCTAAGGTTTCTACATACCCTTTTTTCTTTTCGTAATCAATGAGTGAAAAAAGGAAAGTAAGAGCCTGGTTATATTCCATGAAGCTTTTTTATGAAACTGTTTGCCTTTAACAGCAATTCTCTGGTATTTTCAAATTTGAGTTTAACATAAGCGACTCTTAGTGGAAACCATCCGTAATCCAGATGTTCTTTAGATATTGAAACTTTTTCTTTCTTGTAACAACGTGCGAGGAAATAGTGAACTTCTTTTTGAATTAACTGGTTATCCTTGTAAAAGTTGTAATTTAGTATTTCGTGAAATCCATTGATTATCTCGAAGTTCTCAATACCAGTTTCCTCGAACATCTCTCTTTTTGCTGTAGTTAGAAGATTATTGTTGTCGTCATGCTCCATATGCCCTTTGGGAAAACTCCAATGAGTTGGATGTCTTAATAGTAAATATAGAATACGATCATGGTCTATTGTATATACCACAAACCCACTGGATATCTCTTTTTTCTGGTTAGTTCGCATTTTCAAGGCGTGATATCCCTTTTCTTAATTTTCTCAAACAGGCTTCTTTTCCAAGGACCTCCATCAATTCAAAAAGGCCTGGTCCAACGGTTTTACCCGTGAGCAATATTCTTATTGGGTGAATGAGTTCTTTCGGGTGTATTCCCTTCTTTTCTGCAAAGCTCCTCAGGATCCGTTCTATTTCTTCTTTCTTGTTAAATTCAGCCTCCTGTAACTCGTTGATGAACTCTTTGAGAAGCTCTATTCTGGATTTATCCGAAAGATGTTTTTTCAAACCTTCTTGATCATACTCTATGTCATCGGTAAAGAAATACCTGGTAACCTCCGGTAGCTCGGAAAGGGTCTTTATTCTCTCCTTGTATAGTTCGATGATGTTTGAAAGAGTTTTTTGATCAAAATCCTCTATGTTTACTCCGGCTTCCTTAAAAAAGGGTTTGGAAAGTTCCACAAGGGTTTGAGTATCTTTGTTTCTGATATAGTAGGAATTCATCCAGTATAGCTTGTTGAAATCAAAAACTGAACCTCTTTTTCCCACTTTCTTCAGATCAAAGAGCTCAATCATCTCATTGATACTTATAATTTCCCTGTCTCCACCTGGAGACCATCCTAATAGCGCCAGAAAATTTACCAGGGCTTCGGGAAGGATTCCCATTTTTCTAAACTCCAGAACTGATGTGGCACCGTGTCTTTTTGAAAGTTTACCTTTACCGTCGGGGGCGAGAATAACGGGAAGATGGGCAAATACAGGTGGTTCCCAATCAAAGGCCTCATACATAAACACGTGGTAAGGTGTGCTGGGAATCCATTCGTCAGCTCTCATTACGTGGGTTATTCCCATGAGGTGATCGTCTACTACATTTGCAAGGTGATAAGTCGGAAATCCGTCGGACTTTAATAGAACTATGTCCTCAAGTTCTGAGCCCTTTACCTTGATGGTGCCTCTCAGATAGTCTTCGAAAGCTATCTCCCTTTCTAAAGGAACTTTTAGCCTGATAACATAGGGCTTCCCTTCTTTAGCCATTCTTTCTGATTCTTCTTCCGAGATGTATCTACACTTTCTGTCATATCCTGGCTTTAAGCCCCGCTCCATCTGCTCTTTTCTTAATTCCTCAAGTCTTTCTTGAGAGCAAAAGCACCTATAAGCATGTCCTTTTTTAAGAAGAATCTCTGCGTGTTCTTTGTAAATATGTATTCTTTCGCTCTGGAAATAAGGACCTTCGTCCCAGGTAAGCCCGAGCCATTTGAGGCTTTCGAGGATATCTTCAACGGAACCCGGAACATATCGAGTCCTGTCAGTATCCTCGATTCTTAGAATGAATTTTCCTCCGTTTTTTCTTGCGAATAACCAATTGTAAAGGGCTGTCCGGGCACCACCTACATGTAAATAGCCCGTTGGAGAAGGAGCAAATCTAACTTTTACCATTAAAATCCTTCCTTTTTTGTATATTTTAAAGCTGATTCCGTTAACTTACAAGGGAGGTTTGGTTATTCCCTTTTGGAATTTTATAATTATGAAATCATGAAACCTTATAAAAGAAGTGAGAGAGTTGCTCATGAAGTTTTCAGGATCCTGTCCGAGGCGTTGCTTTTTGAGGTTAAAGATCCAAGAGTTCAGGGTATTACCATAATCAGGGTGGATTTAACTGATGACTTAAAATTTGCAAAGGTTTACTATGAGACTGCGAAAGAAGAATCGGTGAAAGGTCTTGAAAGTGCCAAAGGATTTCTTAGATCGGTGATAGCAAGGGAACTGAGAATTAAATTTGTTCCAGAAATCGAATTTGTGAGGGTCGATAATGGATGGATTTCTCAATATCTATAAGGAAAAGGGGAGTACTTCTTACGATGTAATAAGAAAGCTTAAGAAGATACTCAAGATTTCCAGAATTGGTCATGCCGGGAATCTGGATCCCATGGGTGAGGGTGTGCTGGTGGTGGGCGTTGGAAAAGCAACCAGGTTCTTAGAATATATCATGGAAGAGAGTAAAGAGTATCTGGTCAAAGTTAAGTTAGGAGTCCTAACCGATACTCTTGATAAAGAGGGGAAAATAATTGATGAAAAACCTATTCCCGAGATTGACCAAGCTCAGGTCATTCAAGTTTTGAATAAATTTCAAGGTGAAATAGAGCAGGTTCCGCCATCTTATTCTGCGATAAAACTCGATGGAAAAAGGTTATACGAGTACGCCAGGGAAGGTATTTATATAGTGCCAAAGCCGAGAAGGGTAAAAATTTACAAAATTGAGCTAATTAATTTAGAGAGTGATGGTTTTAGAATCAAAGTGGAGTGTTCTTCGGGAACTTACATGCGAGCTCTGGCTCGTGATATTGGGGAGGCTTTGAACACTTATGGGATTGTTGATGAGCTTGTAAGATTAAGAGTCAACGGATTTCGTCTGGAGGACGCTATCAGGCTTGAGAACGATGAACATATCAAGAAATCATTAATTCCGATACACGAGGGGTTACCTTTTAAACCTGTGGTTACCATAAGCGCTTCCGGACTTTCTTACTTCTTAAATGGTAATCGTGTTCCTCGCAGGTTTATCTTAAAAATGTCTTCTGACGTCAGGGCTTTTAACCTTGTAAAAGTTTTTGATGCAGAGCAGAATTTCCTAGGTGTTGGTCTCTTTACCTGGGAAGGCGTGGAACCTAAAAAAGTTTACGTACCTTCTGAATGAAAAAAAGTCGAATAATCACCATTGGCACTTTTGACGGGGTTCACTTAGGCCATCAAAAAATATTACAGGTTACTACGAAGCTTGCAGAAGCTCTGAAGCTTGACCCCCTTGCAATAGTATTGGCTGCACCACCTAAGTTTAACGGGAGAGACGAGGAACGCTACCTGATAACTACTTCTGAGGAAAGGATGTTCTTTATAAGAGAGGTATTCAATGGAGAAATAGAGGTTTATGAATTTGAGGAAAAAATTCAAAATGTGGAGGCTGAAGAATTTATTCAGCACCTCAAATTTAGTTATGGCCTCCACCATCTGGTCCTTGGGTTTAACCACACTTTTGGAAAAGGCAAAAAGGGTGATGTGGAGTTTTTATCGAAAAATGTTGATAAATTTGATATAGGCTTTACCGTTGTTCCTCCTGTAAAGATTGACGGTCAGGTAATCAGTTCTTCGTTGATCAGGCTCCTCCTCAGGGAAGGGAAAGTTAAAACAGTGAGCAAGTGTCTTGGAAGGTTCTATTCTTTACATGGGATAGTGACGAAGGGTGCCGGGTTGGCAGGAACTCTGGGTTACAAAACCATTAATCTGGAAGTTCCTGAAAAGAAGATAATCCCTAAAGAGGGTGTTTATGCTGTTATCGCCGAGGTCTCAGGGAAGGTATTCCCGGGAGCCTGCTATATTGGAAAAAGTCCCACATTAGGTCTCAACAGGTTTTCCGTTGAGGTTCATCTAATAGGTTTTAATGATGATCTGTACGGCCAGAGGGTAACTATAAGCTTTATAGATTTTCTCAGAGATGATATTAAGTTCGAAAGTACTGAAGAGCTTAAAAAGCAAATAGCAGAAGACATAAAAAATGCTAAAATTTTAATTTCCGAGTTCCTTTAATTTGTTTTCTAAAACCTTTTGAGCACCTTCTTTTGTCTTCATGTATTCATTTCTTGCCATAATTGTGTAAAGTCTCGCCTTTAGGTGAAGAAGTTGCGACTTGTATTTTTTGTTCGTTAAAGAGGTAGAGATATAGTCATAGAGAGCAGTAAAATTTTGATAAAGTGCCCATAGAATTATCGCGCCAATAATGTACTTAGAATATTTCCTAAATAGCCGTCTATTCAAATTTCATAAAATTTTTAATGGCGCTTAATCCTGGGAATATGGCATCTTTACCGAGTTCTTCTTCAATTTCAAGGAGCCTATTATATTTTGCGATTCTTTCTGATCTTGAAAGGGAGCCAGTTTTTATCATTCCGGTGTTCACTCCCACTGATAAGTCGGCAATGGTGGTATCTTCCGTTTCTCCGGATCGATGGGAAACTACAGCGGTATATCCCACTTTGTGTGCCAGTATTATGGTTTCTATGGTTTCGGAAACTGTACCTATCTGATTAAGTTTGATTAATATGGAGTTGGCGATATTTCGCTTAATCCCTTCTCTGAATATTTTTGGGTTCGTTACGAAGATATCATCGCCCACTATTTGAACCTTATTTCCTAACTTCTTTGTGATAAGTTCCCAACCTTCCCAGTCCTCTTCTGCAAGAGGGTCTTCCAGACTTACTATTGGATATTTTGAGATTAATTTTTCATAGAAGTTTATCATTTCTTCTGAGGATAAGTTTTTACCTTCAAATTTATAAACATTGTTCTCATAGAATTCACTGGCCGCCGAATCCAGTGCAAGATAAATATCTTTTCCTGGTTTATACCCGGCCTTTTCAATGGCCTCTATTAGAATTTCCAGCGCTTCTTCCGTTGAAGAAATTTGGGGTGCGAATCCACCCTCATCCCCCACAGAGGTTACCTGGCCCCTTGATTTTAGAATCTTCTTTAAGGAGTGGAAGGTTTCTGCGCCGTATCTAAGGGCCTCTTTAAAGCTTGGGGCACCTGCAGGAACAATCATAAATTCCTGAATGTCAAGGGGATTGTCAGCATGAACGCCGCCATTTATTACATTCATGAAGGGAACGGGCAAAATCTTTGCTTGAATTCCTCCTATGTATCTATATAAAGGTACACTTAGTGAATTTGCAGCTGCCTTCATGACAGCAATGGAAACTCCAAGAATTGCGTTGGCACCCAGTTTTGATTTGTTTTCAGTTCCGTCTATTTCCGCCATTAATGAGTCAATTTCCTTTTGTTCAAAGGGAGATTTTCCTGAAAGTGCTGGGGCAATGATTTTATTTACGTTTTCCACTGCTTTCTGAACACCTTTACCCATATATCTGCTATCGTTGTCTCTGAGTTCCAGAGCTTCCCGGGAACCGGTAGAGGCCCCTGAAGGCACACATGCTTTTCCATGTGCGCCGTCACTTAAAAAGCATTCCACCTCAACGGTGGGATTTCCCCTGGAATCGAGTATTTCTCTTGCCCAGATTTTTTTGATGTAAACTTCTTTCATGACATTTCCCTCCTTAATAGGAGTAGAAGTAGTTCCTATAGTCCTTAATGTCAGTTATGTCAAAGAATTTCTGCATAAATTCTCTATATGTGAAGTCCCAGATCCTCTGGTATTGTCCCACAGTATATTTTGAGTTTCTCTCTATTTCTTCTTTACCGGGCTCTACTCGTTCAAGAAGTTTAACAATATATCCTCCAGCAGGATATGAAATGTAAGGTCCATAAACTTTACCTGTATCTTTTAAAGAATAAACGAACCCGCTGAATTTTATGTCTCTTCCGATAAACGGGGATGGTATGGTTTTGGCTGTGAAATAATTGGTTTCTTCCACTACGCATGGGTATGAGAGCTTGGAAGGAATGGAATCCATCTCAACTCCCTGTTTCAAGAGTGCATAAGCTTTTGAAAGTTCTTTCTTAATTATTTCGAGCTTCTTATCGGTAAGGTACATTCCTTTTATTCTTCCTCTTACCTCGTTATCCTCAAATTCGGGGATTCTCCCTTTGTCTTTGTAATACAGGTAAAAGACTTTGTAGGTGTCTTCATCTTTAATTACATCGGAAACTTTTCCTTTTCTTGATTCTTTTACAAATTTTTTGACAGCTTCGTTTCTCAAACTAACGTATGGGATAAAAAATCCTTCAACATTGAATTCCTGAGTATCTAAGAGTTCTACGTTCAATTCTTTGGCGGCCTTTTCAAACCCTTTCTTTCTGGCAAGCTCAAGAAATTCCTGGGCTTTCCTATATACCTCCGAATAGGTGTTTTCTGAGGGTTTAATTGCAACAAACACATCTTTTAACTTTATACTATCCCTTGCTTTTTCTACAACCTGAAATATGTAAAAGCCACTTCTGAATTTAATAGGACCTGCAACTTCTCCTACCTTTAGGCCTTGTACGGCATTTATAATAGTGTCAAATTTTGTATCTTTCAACTTTATCCATCCGAATTCGCCAGAATCATCGGAAAAATCCCTTATCAGATTTTCAAAACTCTCCCCCTGTTTATAAACGTCTACAACAGTTTTTGCTCTTTCTAATGCAGTAGCCGTGTCTTCTGGTGATGGTTCAACTTTGAACTGAGCGATTTTCATTGCGGCTCTTGGAGGCAGTTTAAATTTGTCCTTATTTTTCTTATAGTACTCCTGAAGATCCTTTAGTTCTACTGGTATTGCAGTATCGGGGATCTGATAAACCTTCATGCCTATGTATTTTACTTTAAACCTTGTATTGTCTATTTTATAGAGTTCTGCTCTTTCAACTTGGGATGCATTAAAGGATAAAGCAAGGTCCTGCCCAGTGAGTTCTTGAAGAAGGTCCAGTCTAATTCTATAAATCTGATTAATTACCCAGTCTCTATTTCTGGGATCGTTTAATACCTCTGCGAACTTGTTCCGGTCGAATTGACCATTGGTGTAAAAGTTTGAGTCCTTCAGCACTTCTTGAGGTGGATTAATTAGTAAAATCTGTGAAAATAGGTTTGTGGAAAAAACAAGATTTCTGTATTTTTCATCAAACTTTGAAAGTTTTATTTTCCTGACGACTTCATAAAAATTGTAATCTCTTATGTTTTGAAGTTCATCGGGAGTCAAATTTTTGTTTGGGCGTGTTCTAAGAGTTTCCTGAATGGCATAACTTACCATCCTTTCGAAATCGGCATAATTCACTTTAACTCCTTCTATTTCAGCCATAATGCCCTTTTGCCAGGGCTTTGACTGCCCGCCAAGACCTGTAAGAGCTGCGCCAAGTTCAAAGAATAACCAGAGAATAAAAGCGATGACAACGATCCAGAGAATAGTTTTTGTAGAACTTCTCAATTTCTGCATAAACATAAAAACAAACCTCCCTTTGAAATAAGTATAATTTCAATTAAGTGCATAATCAAGACAAAAAGCCTTACTCTTTGTGCTTACTTCAAAAGTTCCTGGGATTCAAATTTCCTTTCAGGTGAAAATTCTCTAAGTATTGTTTTGATCTCCTCGTATTCTTTACCTTCAATATAGTCCGAAAGGTAAAAGCCGAGTCCAGGCCCCAGCATGAAACCCTGACCGCACATACCTACAAGTTGCAGGAAGTTTGAATATCCGAGGTATCCTACTATTGGGTTTCCATCGGGAGTCATGGGGTAAAGACCGCGCCATGTCCTTCTCACTCTTATGTATTTTAGTTTCGGCATAACGGTAATCATTCTCCTAGCAACCATGGGGAGGAATACGGACGTTTCCCTGGTATCCTTTCCCCATATTGGTGGTTCAGGTGTAAGGCAGAAAATAATCTGGCCTGTTTTGTGTTGGTAGAAATAAAAGTTTTTACTTCCTTTCTCGGGTTTTATATCAACGATCATGGGTTCTAAAAAGCGAGCTACGGGTTCAGTAACGCCACCTTCATGGGAATCGGGATAAACAGGAACATCAACTCCCGCGAGAGCTGCAACATCCCGGGCATTCCCACCTGCTGCGTTTACAAAAATGTCACCAGAATACTTTTCTTTGTTTGTTATTACGGCGGAGATCCTGTTATTTGAAATTTCGAAACCTTTTACTTCTTCATTAAATTTAAATTCCACACCTGAAGCTTTGGCTCGTCTGTAAAAGCTTTCAATGGCAAGTAGAGGAGAGGCACTGCCATCGTTCGGAGAATAGGTGCCGCCCAAAAGACCTTCGGGATTTAAATACGGAATGATTTTGAGTATTTCGTCTTTTTCATAAAAATCAATGTTGAGTCCAAATCCCCTCTGGTATTTGACAAGTTCTTTTAAGGAGTCCCGGTCTTCTTTACGGTATGTGACAAATGCATAACCGCCCTCGTAATATTCGATGTTGTCCCCTGTTTCTTTTTCCCAGTTTCTAAAGATTTCTAAGCTTTTGAGTCCCACTAAGATTTTACCAGGAGAAGAATGCGTAGCACGAATTCCCCCTATGGCAGCTTTATTTGATCCTTGCCCGGGACTGGGCATGGAATCAATAACTAAAGTCTTGATTCCTTTTTTTCCAAGAAAGTAAGCTAAAGGGACCCCCACACTTCCTGCTCCAATAATAATAACATCGTATTTAGTTGTCATGTTTTTTCTCCTTTATTCCTGCAAGGGTTCCCAGAGTCACTTCCATAAACAGCGGTCTTTTTTCCCAAACTTTAATCTCACTTTCTGGAATGCCTTCTTCTCTAAAGAGTCTTTTAATTAGGTTTGTACAGGTTTTCCCCTGACAGGCCCCCATTCCAGCTCTGGTCAGAGCTTTGATTTCGTTCATGTCTCTTACCCCTTCTCTTATTAATTTTCTGATTTCACCTGCTGTTACTCTTTCGCATCTGCAAACAATGGCGTCATCAGGTGTGAAGTTGACTGTAGAACCATTCTTAAAATTTTCAGCCCCCCTGATACGTATGCCTGCTACCTTTTCCGCAATTTCGGGAGTTACTTTTATTTTGACGAGTCTCGTTTTTACGGGAATGTTTTTAACTTTTTCTACGTAACGGAAACTAATGACCTCACCCTTGCCAATCACATTTCCCAGCCTGTCAGTTAAATCCACTATATCCCCGGTATTTAAAACTCCTTCTTCAAATTCAAAGGGGATTGTAACCACTGGCTCGTCCTTTCTAAAATCCACAAGCGTTATAGCAAGTCCAGGGCATATGGCGACGCACATTTCACAACCAATACAACCTCCGAGGTATTTAGGTGGGTTTAAGATGCTGCCTTCGATCTTTATACTTCCCTTTGGGCAAATGGTATCACATGGATTACACGGTATTTCCTGAACACAATTTAATACAGGATAAACGCCTTGCTTAATTTCGGGATAGATCATCGGGTAAGCTTTTCCAGGACGGGATTTTAAAACGGTTTGAGTCTCATACAGCTCCTTAGGAATTTCGCCTTCATAAAGCCCTAAAGTTTTCAAAATTTCGAGGCCTTTGATTTTTCCTGAAAATATTGCTGAGGATGCTTCTGCGATTTCTTCCGCGTCTCCTGCGGCAAAGACCTTAAACCCGAATTCCCTGGCTTTATCGTAAAATTCATTTACTGGGTCTAAGCCCACCGCTACAAGTACAGTATCGCATTCAAAGGTTTTTTCCGTACCAGTTATTACCTTAAAGTTTTCATCGACTTCTGCTATTGTTATACTCTCTACATGCTCTTTACCATCAACTCTTAAAACTGTATGGGAAGTGAAAACAGGAACCCCCAGTTTCAGAAGCTTTTCTTTATGGACTAGATAACCCCCCACCTCTGGCAATATCTCGGCAAGTCCCACTACATCGATCCCTGCCTGGAGTGCGTGGTATGCTGCTATAAGTCCTACATTTCCTCCCCCTATTACAAAAAGCTTCCTGGCAGCTTTTACGAGGTCTCTATTTACCAGGGTTTGAAAAGCACCAGCACCATATACCCCTGGCAACGTATTACCCGGAAAGAGGAGTGATCGCTCTCTTGCTCCAGTGGTTGTTAGTATAATTTCGGGTTTTACAAATACATATTGAGATTGGTCCTTAAGAATACCAACTTTTTTGTCAGAAAAGACCCAAATTGCCACGGAATTAAGCCATATACCTATGCTGGGGTAACTCCTGACTTCTTCTTCCAATTTCTTCGCAATGTCTATACCTCTCATTCCTGCGTAACATGCTTCTACAGACCCAAAAAATTTATGAGTTTGTAACACGAGTTTACCACCCAGTTGATTTTTATCATCTACGATTAAAGTCTTGACCCCTTTTTCTCCTAACACAGTGGCTGCTCTGAGTCCCGCAGGACCTCCGCCTATAATTAGAACCTGATACTCAAATTCGGGTATCTCTAAAAAATCAGGTTTTTCACTGGTATCAGGAAGTACGGGAAGTCCGTCTAAAGGCCATACTTCCATACCGTTCTCAATTTTTGTCATACATGCTTTAACTGTTATACCGTTAGCAATGACTTTGCATTGATCACATTGCCCGTTAGCGCAGAAAATGCCAAGGGGTGCCCCATCTTTATGGTGGTGTCCAAATATCCTGATCCCGTTTGAATAAAGGGCGGATGCAATGGTTTCACCCTCAAAGGCACTTAACTCTTGCCCTTTAAATTTAAATTTTATTGGTTTACGTGGCGATACTTTTATTATTGGGTGTGACTTTATTCTAAAATCATCCATTTTTTTACCTGCCTTTTAATAGATTTTAGAATGCCAGGTAAGTTATCCTGGAACTCTTTGATTTTCCAGGATTAAACGTAAAATGGTCAAAGTAAAGCACTTTTTCAAAACCAGCTCGTTTAAGTAATCGTTTAACTTCAGGGGGATCGTATCCCTTTTCTCTAAAAACTGTGGAAACTTTTCTATACAGTTCCTTATGTTTGTCTTCTCGCACAAAAAGGGTAAAGTACAGATAAGATATACCGTTTATATATCGTGACTTCCAGATAGTCAAGGTGTTGGCAGTTTCTTCTACTCTGGTTTTATTGTCCCATTCTTCCTTTAATGACCACTCAGTATTTAAATCAAATACAAAAGCGCCTCCCCTTTTTAATATTCGTCTTACCTCTTTGAAAGTTTTTTCTAGTTCTGCAGATTCCAGGATATTGTTGAGGCTATCGAAGGTTGAGTAAACTCCGTCAAAAAACGCATTTTTAAATGGAATTTCTCTGAAGTCTGCCCTCACTAGATTTGGGGATAAATTTAGTTTTTGCTGAAATTTTCTCTTTGCTACCTTAAGCATACCCTGGGAATAATCGAGACCAAAAACTTCCATGCCTGTCCTCTGTAAAATTATGGATATGGTACCTGTGCCAAGTGCTAAGTCGAGAACGGTTTTTATGGGTTTAAGGGGCGACATGGAGAAGAGAGTTATAATATAGCGCGCCCACTCTTCATAGTCCACTTTTTCCATTACTTCATCGTAGTATTCGGCAATGAGTGAGAATGGGTCTAACATTTTTATAAGTCTAAGGTTACAGTTAGGTATCTCCAAATGAGCTCCTTTATAATTTGAACATGGCTTATCTAAACCCCGATTTAATAAGAAAGGATTTTCCGATTCTGGAGCGGAGGATAAATGGGAAGAGGCTAATTTATCTTGATAACGCAGCCACTTCCCAGCGTCCAAGGCAGGTTATTGATGCTATAACTCAGTTTTATTCCACTTATAATGCAAATATCCATAGAGCTGTGCATACCCTTTCTCAGGAAGCTACAGAACTTTATGAGGAGGCTCACGAAAAGGTCAGAAATTTTATAAATGCAAAAGAAATGTCTGAGATAATATTCACTCGTAACACTACTGAGTCCGTTAACTTGGTGGCTTATTCTCTCATGAGAGATATGAAACCTGGAGATGAGATCGTTACAACAGTAATGGAACACCATTCCAATTTGGTTCCCTGGCAGATGTTGAGGGATGAGGCGGGTATAGTTTTGAAGTATGCAAGGCTTAACCCTGATGGCAGTTTGGATCTTGACCATATTAAGTCTTTGATTACGGAAAAAACCAAAATTGTGGCGGTTACCCACATTTCAAATGTACTCGGGCTCATTAACCCTGTCAAAGAGATAAGTAAGATGGCCCATGATAAGGGTGCTCTGGTGCTCATCGATGCTGCTCAGAGTGCGCCTCACATCAAAATAGATGTTCAGGAGATTGATTGTGATTTTCTGGCATTTTCTTCTCATAAAATGTTGGGCCCCACGGGAATCGGAGTATTGTATGGGAAGAAGGAATACCTGGAAAGGATGGAGCCCTTTTTGCGAGGGGGTGATATGATCTCTACTGTGACTCTGGAAGGTGCCACGTGGAATAAACTCCCATGGAAATTTGAAGCGGGCACATCAAATTTTGCGGATGGTTATGCTTTCGGGGTAGCAATTGATTACTTAAGAAAAATAGGTATGGAAAATATCGCAAATCACGAATTTCATCTTGCAAATTACACAATAAATAAGCTTCTTAATGAGATTCCAGATATCAAAATATTAGGACCCTTAAACGGACGCATAGGTGTTATAGCCTTTTATTTTGATGACATTTCGCCTGACCTAATTGGAATACTACTGAACGAAAGGTATGGGATAGCTATAAGGACCGGGTGTCATTGTGCACAGCCTCTACATGAGTTTTTCGGAATTAGAGGAACTGCGCGTGCCAGTTTTTATCTGTACAATACACAGGAGGAAGCTGATATTTTTGTGGAAGGCCTAAAAGAGATCGTTAAGGAATTCAGGAGATAACTTATTATGTTGTATAAAGACTCTGGTGTAGATATAGACCTTGGTGATAGCCTGGTAGAGTTTCTTAAGGGGATAGTGAAAAGGAAAAAGGAAAATATAGGTCCTTTTTCTGCTGTCATTGAAATGGATTTCCTCTCAAATTACAATAATCCGGTTTTGGTTGCATCCACTGACGGCATTGGTACAAAGATAGAACTGGCACTTAGATGGAATTACCTCGAGGGCCTTGGCTACGATCTTCTTGCCATGTGTATAAATGACATTGCCACTTGCGGTGCTAAGCCTTTGTTTTTCCTGGACTATTATGCTACAGGTAAGCTGGATCTAAGCGTTGCTAAGAGGGTGTTGGCTTCTTTAGTTAAAGCTTGTGAAGAGTACGATTGTCCCCTTGTGGGTGGTGAGACAGCTGAATTGCCCGGGCTTTTGCCCGAAGGAAAGTTTGATATCGGGGGCTTTATAGTAGGTGTGCAGGAAAAAGATAAAATTCCCTCTCCCCAAAAAGTTGAGGAAGGGGACCTGTTAATAGGCCTTCCCTCTTCAGGTATTCACAGCAATGGCTACTCCCTTGTTCGAGCCATAGTGGAAAAGCGAAATTTGAGAGGTGATGAGAAAATTGGTGATATTCTCTTGAAAGAGGCTCTGCTTAAACCCACACGAATCTATTCTAAGATCTCAGAGCAAGCGTTTATTAGATTTAATATAAAAGGTGCGGCTCATATTACTGGTGGAGGAATTCCAGGAAATCTTGTAAGATGCCTACCCCTCGGGCTTCGTGCAGTTATTAATAAAAGAAGCTGGGAAATTCCTGAAGTTTTCGTTTTCCTGCAAAAAGAGGGTGGAGTACCCGAGGAAGAAATGTGGAGAGTTTTTAATATGGGGATAGGGTTTATATTTATTGTAAAGAGAGAAGAAGGCGATTCTTTTATGAAATTCCTGGAAGAACTGGGCGAAAAGTATTACCTGCTGGGTGAGATTAGTAAGGGAGAAAGAGGGGTAATACTTGAAGATTAGTAGGGAATATAAAAGATTCTAAAGGATTGGGTTCAATTCACCATATTTTAAGAGCAATAAGTTTTGATTTGTGCCCGTTCCTCACACAGATTATTTAGAACTCCGTGAAAAGCATTTCTTTGCAAGATTTACAGCCTGTTTAATTGAATTGCAGGCTTTTTGGACATCAAGGTTTAGCTTATATTTTCCTCAGATTCAGATATGAAGAAAGTGTAGGAGATTTCTAAAGCCTGTCGAAGAAAATTTATAAAGAAATGCTAAAATCTGTCTACTCTGGCGTCCAATGAATTCTTGAAAAATACAAGAAGAACTATAGCTTCACTTGTAGATTAATTTTTACGTGAAGTAAGGGAATTTGATTAACTCAGTGGTATTGCCAAAATTTGCCTTTGTTTCAGAAGTTTTATTAAGAGCCGGTTTCCGTAATACTCATTACCAGGCTGATGCTTAATCCCTACATAATGTTTCTATAATGAGTTCAATTAACTACTCATAAATAATTTTTGAATTTTTGCGAGTATATTTTCGAATCTTTGTTTCCTGAAGAAAGATTGTGAAGCCATACGAATGGTTCCATTTTTGTGAATCAATTCTTTACGCGTGTAGGCTAAAAAGAAGTTTGTCCATAGATATAATATGAAAATTCTCCAACTATTGAAATCTTCAAGTACAGGGAATGAGTTGGAAGTAATCGGTAAAAAGCTTTACCTGGTGGTTCAATAGATGCTTTAGTGAAAGCCCAACATCCTATGGGTAAATAGGTATCTGTTAAATAAGAGAAAAGAGATTTTGTCAGTAAAAATGATTGGAATCAGCAAAATAATTATGTTTCGGCTTTTAAAATTGAAGCTTTAAGGTTTCTCGTTCCCGAAGGGACTTAGAAAAGCCTCCGTTAAAGCAAATAATAGACTAAAAGTGGAGTATAGCTTGAAGGATTAAATTGTTAAAAGAGAAAATAGGATTAAAAATTGTTGAGGATGCTGACTGGGGTGTAGCTCAATGAAAAAGGATCGAGTTATTTATTATCCCATGCCCAGTACCTATACTTCAGCATAAAAAGATGTTTCAAAGGGGTTACTATTGAATTTTATGAAATGGTTCAGAATAACCCGAGGAAACCCTCAAAAACTTGTTGTTAATGATTTTAGAAACAGGAATAACTTAGAACAGTGCCTATTAGGATACTTCCAGAGATAACTGAGGGGAAGAGTTTATGCCCGTGGTGACTCTTTACGGTTATCAACAAGAAGGGGTAAGCAGAATGCGAGCCCAATCCTTATATCCAGCCCTGGTTTTTATACCATTCAAAAGTTTCGTAAATACCCTCTATAAGACTGTATTGGGGCTTAAAACCGGTTTCTTCAATGAGGGGCCTAGGATCACCAATCCAGTATTTCTGAATAAGCTCCTGAGCCTTATCGCTGTTCGCAATGGTTACTTTTCCCCTTATTCTGGCAATTATTTCATTTAATTTAAGGGCTGTTTTTACAAACCCGGAAGGAATCGGAATTTTTATCACGTAATTTTTCCCAAGAAGAGTTTTTATAGCATCAATGATTTGAGAAAGGGTTACCGGTTCAGGGTAAGCTACAAAATATATCTTATTGTAAATGCTAAGGTTTTGTGAAATCAGGAATGCTATTAATTTTACCACGTCCTTTACATATATCATGTGAAGATACTTTTCTCCACCTGGTAAAGGGAATAAACCGGTTTTAACGTATTTAAAAAATCTCAGGGTCTCTGTATCGTAAGGTCCATATACTGAGGCTAATCGTAATATGTAATAAGGGAATTGGAGATTGTTAATTATATAATTCTCGGCCATTAGTTTTGACTTTCCGTACCAGCTGACCGGGTGAGGTTCGTGTTCTACCTTTTTTGGTGTGAGTCCATTCGAGGGACCTTGAGCGCTCTGACTGGATAGAAATATAAACTTTCGTAAATTCTGTGGTCTTATCTCGTTGATTGCATCAATTAAATTTTTGGTACTCTCGTAATTGCCTCTTACAAAATCTTCCGGCTTTAATGCCTTAATTACCCCTGCACAGTGAACTATTATGTCGAGGTCCTCAATGAATCCTTTGAGAGATGGAATATCATGAAAATCACCATGAAATTTTTCAACGTCTCTCCAGGGTATACTTTTTTGGGGGTCTCTGACCAAAACTCTAATTCTATGATTTTCTTTAAGAAGCTCCGGGATCAGATTTTTCCCGATGAAACCTGTACTACCTGTTATTCCTATATTCATTTGAGAACCTTAAAATTATATTTGAAAAGCCTTATAATTTCAACGTGGAGCGATTTATATTTGATACTCAACAATTTAAAGTATGTGGTATTGACGAAAATGGGTATGGTCCCCTCCTTGGACCTTTAGTGGTTACTGGAGTTTCTATGGATGTTAAAGGCGTGGACCCACTTACTGCCTGTGAAATAAAGGGTTATAGGTTTCCCATACCGGTTAAGGACAGCAAGGAGATATTCAGGAGGTCAGAAAAGAGTTATGCTGTGGGAGAGTCTATAGCTTTAACTTTACTAAAGGCTGTTTCCATAGAAGTGGACTCTCTTCAGGAGTTTCTAAGAAAGGTTTGTCATTATGACAATGATTTAAGTGCATACGGAATTGAGGACCTCAAAATTCCAGCCTTTGGTGGAAAAATTAACTATAAATTGCTGGACTACCTAAGGGTTTCTGGCTTGATACTTAAGGAAATACACGGTGAAATATTAATGGCTGATAAGTACAATTTTTATATTGAAAATTTAGGAAATAAGGCATTACTTGATTTGAGTTGTTTTGTTAAAGTTGCCTCTCGTTTTAACACAGAACTTTATCTACTGGGCAAAATCGGGGGTACTACTCATTATGGCAGATTTTTTGAAGATTTGGGACTTTCCTACAGTGTTATTAAGGAATCTTTCAGCCATTCGGTTTATAAAATCCAGAATTTGGGTGAACTCCATTTTATTATGAACGGAGATAGCCTTTATGTACCAATAACTTTTGCAGGGATAATTGGGAAGTATTTAAGAGAGCTCGTGATGCAATCCCTCTCGGTTGCTCTAGGTTTTAAGGATCCCATCCCTTATGCGTCAGGGTATTTTCATGATGAAAGAACTTACAAAATCATGGATGCTTTACCCCCTGAATTAAAGAATAGGTGGGTAAGGGTAAAATAAGCATTCGGGTTGTCTATGTTATAATATGAAACCACCCAACTCTCAAAGTTTAAGATTATGGACATAAAAGATAAGGAGAACTATTTTAGCCCCGGAGATCATAGGTTAGAAGAGCTTATGACACGCTTAGCGACATTAAAAAAGTCTAGTTTTAAGTTTAAACTCAATAATTCGTGTCTTCTCGTAATTGATATGCAAAACTACTTTTTGAGTGAGCAGAGTCATGCTTACATTCCAGCGGCTAAAAGCATATTAAATAATGTCAATACCTTAGTGAATTTGTATGAATCACAAAGGCTTCCTATAGTGATCACAAGGCATATAGATAATCCTGATTTTACCCTCATGAGTCGATGGTGGAAGGGACGAATTTCTAAGGGTTCATTCGATTCAGAATTAATTGATTCTCTTAAACAGCGTAATGCCTTTTACTTGGTGAAAAGTTCTTATGACGCGTTTTACCAAACTGAACTTGAGGATATTCTAAGAAATTTTGGGGTGGAACGCATATTGATAACTGGGGTTATGACACATCTTTGCTGTGAAACTACCGCAAGATCTGCTTTTGTCAGGGGTTTTGAGGTATACTTTGTAGTTGACGCCACTGCTACTTATAATTTTGAGTTTCACCGTTCTTCATTAATAAATTTGTCCCACGGATTTGTTATCCCCGTATGGACCAGGGAAATAGGGTAGGCAACGAATATTCTACTGTTTCAATTGTGGGAGCGGGACCAGCGGGTGTTGCATGTGCTTTACAACTTAGAAAAATGGGGGTAGATTTCGTAATTTTTGAAAAGGATAGGATTGGGGGATTAGTAAGAAATGCTTTTCACATTTCTAACTACCCAGGGTTCCCGGAGGGCCTTTCCGGCAAGGAATTTGCCGATAACCTGGAGAGGCAACTGCGTTACATGGGTATCAAGGTTATTTTTAAGAGGGTTGAAAGGGTTTCTTTAGTAAATGAAGAGAAGTTCCAGATTTCCTATGGTTCAAAAGTACTAATATCCCATTTCGCAGTGATCGCTACGGGTACATTGCCCAAAAAACTCGAGAATATAAAGGGTATAGAGAATGTTTCTGACTATCTATACTACGATGTAGAGAGTTTACCTCAGGTTTTTAATAAGAGGGTAGCTATCATAGGTTCAGGTGATATAGCTTTTGACTATGCTTTGAGCGTTGTAAGTAGGGGGGCAAGGGAGGTTTATCTTCTAATTAGAGGGAATTACCCTAAGTGTAATGCGGATCTCTTATCAAGAGTGAGTATTCACCCCAATATAAGGATTATTTTCGAAACACACATACTTTCATTTGACATCTCTCATTTTAACTCCGAGATTTTAATACGATTCGAATCATCTGGAAATTTGAACTTACTTAATTGTGACATAGTTCTGGTTGCCATTGGGAGAGTCCCGGATTTAACCTGCTTAGATAGTAATGTGATCAATAGTCATTTGCTTAACGAGAGGATATTTATGATAGGGGATGTGAACCCACAAAATAGAAGATATTTAGCCTTTGCTGTAAAGGATGGTTTAGAGTGTGCACTTAAAATCTATGAAAGATTAAAATTGGGAGGGTAGTAATGAAGATCATAGCATATACCGGAAATGAAGGTGTGGCTAAAGTTTACATTGGTGAAATTGACGGAAAATATGTTGAATTTGTTGAGTCTTTTGGTATTGAAAACGATATTCCAGAAAAGTGGGTTATTATCGTTTCAACTTTGTTTGGTTGCCCTGTTCAATGCAAAATGTGTGATGCTGGTGGTAGATATTATGGCAAAATAAGAAAAGAAGGCATATTATCACAGATAGATTATCTTGTTAATAGTCGATTTCCCGACGGGAAAATTAACACCAGGAAGTTTAAGATTCAATTTGCAAGGATGGGAGATCCTGCATTTAATGATGATGTAATAGATGTGTTAATTGAACTAAAAGAGAAATATGGAAATACAAATTTAATTCCTTCTCTTTCAACAATTGCACCAAAGGGGAGGGATGGGTTTTTTAATAAACTGCTTCAGGTTAAAAAGCAGTTTTTCAGGACCTCTTTTCAAATGCAATTTTCAATACATTCTACAGATCAGGTTTATAGGGATTGGTTAATCCCTTCGAAAAAGTGGGATTTCGAAAAAATTGCATCATACGGCCAGGAATTTTTTGATGAAGGGGGTAAAAAAATAACTCTGAATTTTGCGATTTCTAAAAGAATACCCCTTGACGCCGAATGTGTTAGAGAATTTTTTGATCCGAAGTATTTTATTATTAAGTTGACCCCTGTAAATCCAACTTTTTCAGCTCTAAATAACAATCTTTGTGAGTCAGATGAAGAGACTATTCACCTCGTGGCTAAACAATTTAAGAAATTAGGCTATGATGTAGTTGTGAGTATAGGTAATTATGAGGAAAATAAAATAGGGTCAAATTGCGGAATGTATTTACGAAAAATTACCCAAAGAATCTCAAATCAAATTTCGTACAACTATCCTGTGATAACACTTAATATTGAAAAGCAAGAAAGCTAATTGATTAAGCCAGCATTTCTGTGCTTTTCAAATATTAACTGGCTTAGCGATTTTAGTTTTTCTTCTACACTTTTGTCGGGAAGACCTTTAAATTGAATAGCCTCAAGGAGTTCCCCTTTGAAGTTCGAGAATATACTTTTAAGGTCTTCTATCGTTTTACCGCCCCAGCCCTGAGAATTGACCACTGCAAGGAACTTCGTCTTGGGTCTTAAAAGGTTTGCGAGATATACATAATAAATAGTTAAAGGATGTGCGCTTGCAAGAACAGTGGGAGTTGCCACCACGATGGTGGCAGCGTCAATGAGACTCATGGCAACTTCTCCAGCATCAGCAACGGTTAAATTTATAACTTTTACCTGTACGTTTCTTTCAATTAAAGCCTGCTCCAAAATCCTAACTGCTCTTTCTATGCTATGATGCATTGAAACATAAAGAATAAGAACTAAATTCTGAACTTGATCGGAAGACCATTCCCTGTAAGCATTTATTATAAATTCCGGGTTGGAGTAGCAGGGACCATGGCTGGGACATATCATTTCGGGTTTGTACTCAATTACTTTTTCTATATTTTTAGGTATCATATTCCTAAAGGGTGCCATTATTTCTGCATAGTACCTCTTGGCTGAGTTGTATACTTCCGGGCTACCTTTAGTAATAAAGTCGGAAGTGGCAAGATGTGCACCAAAGAAATCACATGTAAAGGCGATTTTGTCTTCAATCAAGACTGTAGTTTGTGTCTCAGGCCAGTGTACCCATGGGGTCATGATAAAGGTAAGGCTTTTATCACCCAATGATAGTAAGTCTCCCTCCTTTATAACAATGAATTTCTCAGGTGAGATATGAAGGTGTGTCCTTAGTAATTCAGCGCATTTTTCATTGGTTACTACCCTGGCTTCAGGGTATCTCTCAAGCACCGCTGGAATTCCACCAGAATGGTCCTGTTCGGCGTGATTAGATATCACATAATCTATTCTCTCGACGCCGAGATTATCTAAGTCCCTAAGAAAATCATCAACTTTCATAGTGTCGGTGGTGTCAATGAGTGCAGTTTTCTCTGAGCCCTTAATTAAATATGCATTATATGTTGTCCCCTCAGGCAACGGAATGAGTTCATCAAAAAGCCTTCTTTCCCAGTGAAGAGTGTTGATAATATAAATATTATCCTTTATTTTCTGTACCGCCATTTTTACCCTCCTTTTCGGGTATGTATGTTGAAGCTGTTTTTGGGGTTTTCCCCTTAATTTCTTTGTGGTAATAATCGTAAGTCATGGGCTTTTTGTCACTTAATAGATCAGCGTCTAGAACTTCACCAAGAAAAATGGTGTGGGTACCTGCATCAAAAGTTGAGATAACCCTGCATTCTATGTAAGCGCATGTATAATCGAGAATAATAGGGAGACCGTTATGGGAAATTCTGTAGTTTACCCCTTCGAATTTATTAACATTTCTACCCGATTTAAATCCAAACTGACCTATGAATTTGAAGGTTGCTTCCTCGGTAAGAACTGATATAGAGAATAGTCCACTTTTTTCAATAAACTCGTGGGTGAGATTTTGTTTATTTATGGCGACGGCGATTTTGATGGGTTCAGAGGTTACCTGGAAAACCGTGTTTGCAATCTGACCATTTATTTTACCACTGTCTGTGGATGCCACTACATAAAGTCCGTAGTTTAATTTGAAAAGGGCCTGGATGTTCATTGTTCCCCCTTGAGGTTTAATTCTCCCATAAACTTATCAATTAACTTTTTGTAGCTTTCATCTTCAATTTCTTTATCCTTAATAAACAATGAACCTTTAAATTCCAGGCTGAGTTTTCTTTTCAGGGTCTCCAAAACTTTCATGTTTTTTTCTCCAAAGCCCGAAACTAATATAAAGTACAGTGTTTTAGAGTTTAGATCTTTTTGGTGTCTCTTAAGAAATGTGTACACTGGTGCAGGCACATTCCCTGCCCAGATAGGAGTTACTATTAGTATTTCCTTGTAATTACCTAAGTCGTTTCCTGTCAGTTCAATTTGAACTTCTTTCTTTATAATGGCGTAAAAAGAGTCCCGGAAAAAGTTCCTTTTCATCCGGTCTTTAATTTGTAAGATGTTGGAATTTAATAGGTTTTTCAAATGATGTGCAACTTTTTGATTATTCCCCGTGTGAGTAAAGTAAATCACAGCTTTCATAAGTTATTTCTCCTCTTTTACTAAGCAATCAGCACAAATCCCCTCAAGATACAGGTCCTGAGTTTGGACAAGGTGGCCTTCGTTTGTTTTTTTTGAAACAAAATCAGGCATTTCAATTTCTATGTCAAAAATTTTTCCGCATGTTGTACATTTGAAGTGTGCGTGAGGATGTGTAAATGCGTCTATTCTGAGTTCTCTTGAATCTATGTAAACCGGTTTTATGATACCGATTTTCATGAAGGCTTCCAATGTGTTGTAGACCGTTGTTTTAGATAGGGTGGGTAGTTCGCTGCTCAGAGCCTGGAATATTTCATCAGCGGAAGGGTGGCTCCTGGTATTCATAAGATACTCCAGTATTTTTACCCTTTGCACCGATGGCTGAATTCCTTTTGACTTCAAAATCTCTTTTATTTTTTCAACCTGTGGTTTTTTCATTTAAAGACCTCCCCCGTCTCCTTTGCCCAGAGGAGTAAATCCAGATGAGCAAAGGGGATGTCAATTAATTTGCTAAACTCAAAAAATTTTTCCTCGAGCTCTAAATATTTCTGCTTCGTAAGACTCTTTGGGATATTTTCTATGATTCCGTAAAATAGCATGTTTTTTAAAATGTGTCTGTCTAAAATTGCAACATCGAGATGTCCGGTGTTTCTTAGAAAATGGCTGGCTTCTTTAATCCCGTACCCTTTGAAAGTTTTAATAAGCCATTCCCTTTTTACTTTAGAATCTTCTTTTGATAAAACGAAGTTTTTAAGGGAGATCTTTTTATCCTGTAATATCTTGAAATTCTCGACCAGAAATTTTGCTTTATTATTAGGGAAACGGACACCTTTTAGATAGTTTCGGATGGAATCAATATCAGGATTTTGCACTTTAACATGGGTAAAAATTCTTTCTACGGCCTCCCAGCATATTTTTGCTTTTGATTGTGGTGTTAATGTGCAAAAAATAAATTCTTTAAGGATTTCTGATTCGCTTCTACTTCTAAGTTCCTGGAACTCTAAAATTCTTTTTTCAATAGCTGGTCTGAACTTTTCATAGAGTTCTTTAAGTTCTTGTTTTTTTAATTTATCCATTATTGAAATAATTTTAATGTTAAACCGAGGGAGCTTCAAGGTCAATTTCCACTTTGTGACGCAATGGACCGTGTCCTTTGCCGAGGTCTGGAGCATTTTCCAGCGCTTTTTGGATATACTTTTTTGCAAGTAAAGTTGCTTCTGGCACGTCATATCCCATGGCAAGGAGGGCGGTAATAGCTGAAGATAATGTGCAGCCTGTTCCATGGGTATTCTTTGTGTGAATCCGTTTTTCCCTAAACTCTAGAACACTGCCCTTTGATATTAGTAAGTCAATAGCCTCTTCCGTTTCTGCATGTCCTCCCTTCATCAAAACCCACTTAGGACCTTTTTTCAGTATTTCTTTTCCAGCTCTAATTAAGTCATCTTTTGTATTGATCTTAATTTCGGCTATTATCTCCGCTTCGGGAATATTTGGAGTGACCACAAGAGAAATGGGCAGAAGTTTAGATATTAATGCATTTATTGCTTCATCTTGCAACAATTTGGCTCCACTTTTTGCAACCATCACTGGATCAATAACTAGATTTTTTACTTCAAATTCTTTTAGTATTCTGGCAACGGCTTCGATTGTTCCGGTGTTAAAAAGCATTCCCGTTTTGACGGCATCAGGTACTATATCTGCGAATACGGTTCTAATCTGTAATTCTACGAACTCAGGAGTAGCTGGAAATATTCCAGTAACTTCGAAGGTGTTTTGAGCAGTTAAAGCTGTTATGACACTCATTCCGTAAACGTCAAAAGCTTCAAAAGTTTTTAGGTCAGCCTGAATGCCTGCACCTCCACTGGAATCACTACCAGCAATGGTAAGAGCAATACCCCTATAAGGTTTCATATGTCCCCCTATACAATTTCAGATTTTGCGAATTGTAACATGTATAGATGGTAGTACATTCCTTTCTTTCGGATCAGTGATTCATGGTTTCCTTCCTCAATTATCTTTCCGTCATATATAACGATGATTTTTGTGGCATCTTTAATAGTGGAAAGCCTATGGGCAATTACAATAGATGTCCTTCCTTTGAGGACTTTTTTAATCGCTTGCTGAATAAGCTTTTCTGTATAAGAATCTACATTCGCTGTGGCTTCGTCTAATACAAGTATCTTAGGATCAAAAGCCAGGGCTCTGGCGAAAGACAGAAGTTGTCTCTCTCCAACGGACAACGACGCCCCCCGTTCACCCAATATCGTATCGTAACCTTTCTCAAGTCGGGAAATAAAGGTGTCTGCATAAACATGTTTTGATGCTTCTAATATTTTTTCTTCTGTGATTTTTTCATTAAAAAGCGAGATATTCTTTTTTAACTTACCGGAAAATATAAATACATCCTGAAGCACAAGACCCATCTGAGATCTAAGATAATCCAGATCATATTCTTCAATAGGAATGTCGTCGATTAGAATTTGGCCTTTCTGGTATGGATAGAAGCCAAAGATTAGAGAAATCAAGGATGTTTTTCCAGCACCTGTTGGTCCAACTATTGCAAGAGTTTCTCCCGGATTTACAACAAAACTAATGTCTTTTAAAACCCAATTCTCCGAATTGTATGCGAACCAAACATTTCTAAATTCTACCTTGCCATGAATTTCTTTTCTTAGACCTTTCCCCTTGAATTCCGTTTTTTCGTCTAAAAGTTCAAATATCCTATCTCCGGCAGCCATGGCTGATTGCATAATATTATATTTTTCTGAAAAATCCATGATAGGCTGGAAGAACATGTCTATATACGAAAGGAAAGCTATGAGGGAACCGAAGGTTAGCATATTTCTAATTACCTCCCCCCCTCCTATCCAAATAATGAGAGCCACTGTGACTGCCCTAAGAAAATCTATGATGGGTCTAAATGTGGCAAATACGTATAGTTGTTGTATATTTGCATCGAATAGATCTTTGTTATGCTTCTGGAATTTTCGCTTAACAAGATTTTCCATATTAAAGATTTGAATTACTCTAATACCGGAGATGGTTTCCTGGAGGAAAGCGTTTAGTGCTGCTAATTTTGCTCTTACTTTTCTAAAGGCGTCTCTTAGTTTTACGCGGAAGAAAATGGTAACGGCGAGTAAAAGAGGTGAAATAGAGAGTACCAGAAGAGAAAGCTTTAGATTCATTCTAAACATTATAATTACAACTCCTATGATCACGATTAGATCTTTTATTAGATATATTAAGACGGAGCTAAACATCTCTGCAACGGCGGAAACATCATTTGTGGCTCTTGTAACCAATCGACCCGTGGGATTGTTGTCAAAATATGAAAGGGGTAAGTTAAGCAGGTGCCCGGAGATAGCCATCCTCATATCGTACATAACCTTCTGGGTTACGTACATTAGTGTATAACCTTGCAGGAAGGAAAATATGAAAGAGAGAAGTAATATAATGACTAATAGACCGGCAAGTTTATAGACTGCAATTAAATCTTCCTTTCTTAGGTCCAATATATCTGGGCGAGTTAAGATATTTATTTTGGCTTGCTCAATTGCATACCTGCCATCCGAGGTGGGAATAAAAAGCTCTTCCTTATCCCTTATAGGTTTTCTGGTAATGAAGTATCTAACTTTACCGAATGCTTTTCTCCTCTCGAGCTCTGCTGAAATCTCTCTGGGAAGTGCTGGACTTTTAATCAAAATTTTTCCATCTTCAAGGAAGACGCACAAAGGACTTAAATTAAACGTATCCACCAGTTCTGGTTTCGTCATTTCAACATAGGATGGAAGTATGTAAAAATCTATGGCTCTTCTATTTATAATTGGCATTACTATTTGAATAGCACTTGTAATCATCAAGAAAACAAAGGAGAAGGCTACGATATGTCTATATGGCTTGATAAATTGGAGAGTCCTTCTTAAGACTTTGCGATCAAAGAATTTTCCTGAAGTTTCTAAATGCTCTCCATGACCATGACTACCGAACAAGGTCTTCCTCCAGTTTTTGTAATTCAAATACGTGTTTATAAAAGCCTTCCCGCGTTATAAGCTCATGATGTTTTCCTCTATCTGTGATTTTTCCATTTTCAAGTACTAAAATTTCGTCACAGTCCATTATCGCTGATACTCTATGAGACACAATAATCGTGGTTTTGTTGCTTAAGAATTCTCTTAAATTGTTGAGAATTTTAACTTCGGTCTCCGCATCAACTGCTGAAAGGGCGTCATCAAGGATAAAAATGGGAGCATTTTTTACTATAGCTCTCGCAATGGCTATTCTTTGTTTCTGCCCGCCCGAGAGGTTAATACCCCTTTCCCCCAAAAGGGTATCAAGACCCTGGGGCATTTCCATTACCTCGTCGTATATTTCTGCAAGTTTCAGAGCATTGATAATCTCTTCCTCTGTAGCTTCTTCATTACCGTAGAGTACGTTTTCTCTAATGGTTGCTGAGAAGAGGAGGCTCTCCTGGGGTACAAAACTTATAGACTTCCTTAGTTCAACAAGGTCAAGGTATCTAACATCAGTATCTTCAATGTAGATCGTACCCTCTGGTGGATCGAATACTCTGGGTATTAAATAACAAAGGGTACTTTTGCCAGATCCAGTTCGACCAATGATTCCTAATTTTTGGCCCTTCTTTAAGCTGAAGTTAATATCCATCAGCACGGGTCTATCAGGAATGTAGGAGAATATAAGGCTTTTAACTTCGATGTTACCCTCAATTTTCACTCGTCTTGGGTTCTCAGGTGATTTAATTTCGGGTTCGGTTCTCAAAACTCTCTCTATCCGATCCATGGAAGCTGCTCCCCGTTGCATTATGTTAACCATAAAACCTATGGCGATCATGGGCCAGATCATCATACCAAGATAGCTTGAGAAAGCTACAAAATCCCCAAGGGAGATCTCATTCAAGATAACCTTTCTACCACCAAAAAAGAGGAGGATGGCAAAGGATAAGGTAGCACCGAGCTGAATTCCTGGCTCAAATAAACTTGACACCTTGGCAAGTTTCATATTTTTCCTGAAGTAAAGGTCATTTACATTTGCAAGTTCTTTTAGCTGTCCATCAACCTGAGAAAAGCCTTTTAACACTCTTATACCTGCGATAGATTCTCTGATTTTTTCTGTTAATAATGAAAAAGTCTCCTGAACCTGTTTAAAATAGCGATAATTAAGCCTTCCTGAGAAGGAAATGAGTATGCTGATGAGGGGTAAAGGTAGAAGAGAATAAATGGTCAAAAGGGGTGATATTTTGAACATTATGGCCAGGGAGAAAGTGGTGTACGTAATAATATCAACTATTTGTACCATGCCCATTCCCGATGCCATTCTGATTGCGTCTGTATCATTGGTGGTTAATGCCATTAATTCGCCTGTTCTTTCTTTGTTAAAAAAGCTGGCGGAAAGCTTCAAGAAGTGGTAGTACAATTCTTCTCTTATATCCCTCTCGACTTTTCTGGCGGTTCCCATAATGAAGTATCTCCAGAAAAATCTTAGGATGGCTATGATTAAGGTTAAGCCAAGAATGTAGAGGCCGTAAATTGCAAGAAGGTGAAAGGTTGCTGTACCCTGTTGAATAGCATTTATACTCTTTCTGACAATTAAAGGGATGACAAGCTGAGCACCATCCACAATAAGCAGGCTTAAAATGCCCAGAAGCACCGACCATTTATATTTAAAAATTCTTTTAAGGATGCCTTTCATATTACGATGCTCTTTATAACTGCCACTGCCATTACGAACAAAACAGGTATAATCACTGTAGAATAAGCTTCCTTAAAACTAATTTTGTAATATTCTTTCGTCGTAATAAAGCAAAGGTGGAAAGGAGATATTAGAACACCGCAGATAGCAGAAACATAGGCAAGGTAAGGGAAGTATGGATTGAAAACGTAAAGGCCTTTCAAAATTGGGGCAGTAGAGCCTATACCCGCAGATGTTATTCCCGTGAGAAATGACATGGCCATGGGTAATATGATGACTGGTACAATCTGGGGAACGTTATGCTTATTCAAAAAGTCTGCAAATAGGCTAAGCACGTTAGTTCTTTCCACAACGCCCTTAAAGATCAAAACCACGAATACAATCAGAGTGATTTCCGAAAGAATGGCATTTTTTAATGTAGTTACAACGTCTTTTGCTTTTGTTTTCTCGATGATAAAAAGGAGAAGAAGGGTGAGAAGCACAGCTAATTTCATTTCAACTTTGATGAGTACGAGCACAATAAGGATTATAACGGGCCACAACGTTTCAAAAGCACCCTTTAAAAATGTCCAGAAGGTAAAATTTTCTTTGTCTCCGTTTCTGATCTTTTTGACCTTTATAAAAAGATATAAGATACCCGCGATAAAAGTGAGAAACATGTAAAGGAAAGTCGTAAACAAAAAATCTTTCACAGGTATTCCGGCTATACCCGCAGATAGAATTAGTGCACCGTATAGAGGCCATGAAAATTCACAAACATGGCGAAACCAATAATTGAAAAAGAAAAGCCATTTTTTTTGAACATTAAGAGTATCTCCAGCCTTTTGTGTGAGGTCTGCAGTTAACATTGCACCCGCGGGCATGGGAAGAAGGCCGAAGATTAGAGGGGGTATTACAAGAGTATATCTAAGGTCACCCGAAAGTCTTGAAACAAATCTTAGAACTTTTTCATCATAGTGGTTGACTTTGAAGGTCTGAGTTACAGCCTGAACGAGAATAACCAATATCAAAAGGTCCCAGAAATTTTTGTCAAATACCATTGGAAACAGTTTTAAATTAAATTTGCCTATTAATCCGAAAAAAATAGCAAGAGCTGTTATGAAAAAGGCGGTAAGCAGAATTTTTCGGTTTTTTAGCATTTTTTAGCTTGAGAGTATTCTGGGAGTTTGTTCTTCATCCTGTTTAAAAAATCCAGCAATTTTTCCTTTTCCTCGTCAGTAAAATCTAACATTAGTTTCCTTAAAAATTCTACCCTTTTATCAATTACTCTTTGGATAACTTCCTCACCCTGGGGAGTTAAAACAACTATCTCGCTTCTTCTATCTGCTTCAACTTTAGCCCTCCTCACAAATCTCCTCTTTTCAAGCCTTTCTACTATTCCTGAAATGGTACTTTTTGCAAGGTACAGATCCTTTGCAAGGTTTGTCTGGTTAAGGGGTCCGCAGAAATAAAGGTGTACCATCAGGTTAAATTGTGGTGGAGTGAGGTTAATTTCTTTAAGTGCAGTCCTTCCTTCTTTAGTTACCTGTGAATAGACCTCACGCATTACTTTTTCAATTTCCTTTTCTAACATCAAAATCCCTCCTGTTCGTATTGCTAACTATTTTAAAAGAAAATGCAAGTTCAGTCAAAATAAAATGAAAGGTTTTGTATCTTTTTTATCATGATTACATTTGATTTTTGAGGCTGTTTAATAAAACGTTACGGCAAGAGTATAATTTTCTCAAAGCACAAATGGAATCTATCAAATTAATCTACAAAATTGGCCGTGGTCCATCTTCCTCGCATACTCTGGGGCCTACCATTGCACTAAGCAAATTTTTGAATGATTTTCCATCCACGAAGAGACTTCGGGTTACTCTCTACGGAAGTCTCGCGGCTACAGGAAAGGGACATCTTACCATTGAAGCACTAAAGAACGCTTTCGATGGAGAAATTGAAATAAGAAGTATGCCGGATGTGTATTTGCCTCTTCATCCTAATGCTTTACAGATTGACGGATTTGACGAGAATAATAATCTTCTCGGGAAGAAGGTGTACTACAGTGTAGGCGGTGGTATTGTTAAAGAAGAGGAAAATTTCCATGAAAAAGTTGATGTATATCCATTTAATACCATGGACGAGCTTCTCGATATCACTGAAGAGACAGGCATGTCTTTCTGGGAAGTTGTCGAGTACTACGAAGGGAAAAATATATGGGATTTTCTATCCAAAGTATGGGACGCCATGGAAAAGTCTGTGGAAAGAGGACTTCGAAATGAGGGCGTTTTGCCTGGTGAACTACATCTTCCTCGAAAGGCCTGGTCCTATTACATAAAGTCCCGAATGTCATCAGGATTGACAAATGTAAAAGGCAGAGTTTTTGCCTATGCCCTTGCCGTAGCCGAAGAGAATGCAGCCGGGAATGAAATTGTTACTGCCCCTACATGTGGTTCCAGCGGCGTTTTGCCAGGGGTTCTCTATTTCTTAAAAGAAGAGTATAACTTACCGCAGGAAAAAATACTGAGAGCGCTGGCTACAGCAGGCCTTATTGGGGCTCTTACCCGTCAGAATGCCTCTATTTCTGGAGCTGAAGTGGGCTGTCAGGGAGAGATTGGCGTTGCATGTGCAATGGCAGCTGCGGCCAGTGCCCAGATCCTTGGTGGCACAGTCTACCAGATCGAATACGCTGCTGAAATGGGTATCGAGCATCATCTGGGACTTACCTGTGATCCAGTACTGGGATATGTTCAAATCCCATGTATTGAAAGGAACGCAGTAAGTGCCATTAGGGCTCTGGAGTGTGCTACTTATGCGTTGCTATCCGATGGTAGACATATGATCTCTTTTGATGCTGTATTAAAAACCATGATAGAGACGGGCAAAGATCTGCCATCGGCTTATAAAGAGACTGCCAGGGGAGGGCTGGCCCTTCACTGGAGAGACAAAAAGAAATGAACTTTCTTTTTTACGCTTTTTTTTCCTATTACTACTTAATTCCCATGGATAAGTCCCAGTTTGACCATTTAAGGGCTTATGGAGTGGTCTACAATTCTTTAAGGGGTGGTGTAAAAGTTGAGTGGATTTTAAATTATAGAGGAGGCTCATTTCTTGTAGAGGAAAACAAATTAACCCTTGAACTGTTAAATACCCTCGGAGTTTCCTACGAAATAATTCCTGAAGAAAAAGTTGTTGAAATTAAGGAAATGGCGGAAAAGACAAATATTGAGTTTGTAGTTCTTGAAAATCCACCAAAAGTTGCTGTGTATGCACCACCATATTATGAGCCCTGGGATGACCCGGTGATTATGGTTTTAAATTATGCTCAGATCCCGTATACTCAGGTTTACGACAGAGAAGTCTTAGCCGGTAAACTTGAGGATTTTGATTGGATTCACTTACACCATGAGGATTTTACGGGGCAGTTTGGAAAATTTTATGCAAGTTATGGGAACACAGATTGGTATAAATCACAGGTGGAATTTAATCGTAAACTTGCCAGTGAACTCGGATTTTCAAACGTCGCTAATCTGAAGAGAGCAATAGCAAAAAAATTTGTAGAATTCATAAGGAGCGGTAAATATCTCTTTGCCATGTGTTCAGCACCAATAACTCTCGACATAGCTATGGCTTCTGAAAGTGTAGACATCCTTGATGTTCCTTTCGACGGGACACCTTATGACCCGCAGTGTAACAATAAGCTGGATTATTCGAAAACCATATGTTTTAAAGACTTTAGAGTTATCCCCCAATATTTTATTTACGAGCATTCCGATATTGATATGACCCAGGAGATCGCCCAGAGAGGAGATGATTCCTACTTCCTGTTGAGAGAATTTTCAGCGAAGATAGATTTAATTCCATGTATATTGACTCAGAATCATGTTAGAGTTATAAGAGATTTTCTCGGCCAGGATACTGGATTCAGACGTTCTAAACTCAAGGAAAATGTTGTGGTCCTTGCTGATTTACCTGGCTCAGAGTATGTGAAATATCTGTATGGTGAATATGGTAAGGGATTTTTCAGTTTCCTTGGTGGTCATGACCCTGAAGATTTTCAACACTTTGTAGGGGACCCTCCGACAGATATTGCAAAATGCAGAAACTCCCCCGGTTACAGGCTAATACTTAACAATCTTCTTCTTCCATCTGCACAAAAGAAAAGACTAAAAACTTAATTTTTCACGTTTTTGTGCTCCCAAATCAAGATTCTCTCTCGATCAACGTATTTTTTTAGCTTTTTTGATGGGTTTACGGCGTAGAAAATTCCAGTGCTTTGCAGGAAGGGAAGGTCATAATGAGAGTCCCCAAGGGTGATAGAAACTTTAAGATCGATATTATCTTGTTCCGCGATTTGTTTTACAAGTTTTACCTTATTAATCCCAAAGGGTATTATGCCTGTGATCCTTCCCGTATACTTTCCCTTCCTAACTTCCAGATATGTTGGGAAAATCCTCTCAAAGGGGAAAAATTGACATACTTTTTCAGCTATGAAGTGCGGGGTGCCCGTTATGAGGTACGTTTTAAAGCCCTCATTCTTTTTTTGAAAAACATAGTTCATTGCGTCCTGAGGGATGGCATTCTCCAATACTGAGCGGTATTCGTTTAATAGGGCATCTATTGTAGAGACCCTGATGCCTTGGTAATATGCCTTTGAGTTTTTAAAGTTTTTATATTTAAAGAGTGATTCCAGAAACCACATTACAATTCCAGAGGCTGGTGGAAACACTTTTTTGAAAAGGATCTTAAGAAATCTTACTTCCGAAGAGGGATTCGGTATCAGAGTTCCATCGAGGTCAAAAAAGCAGGCCTTATTCATTTGTTTTTAAGATAAGGCCATGCTTCAAGAATTACAGGGAGCCCTCTAAGTATGCAAATAATAAGAGCAGTCCAGGAAAAGGCTAATGCTACGGGATGGACATTAAAATTAAGTTTACCGTGTATTGTAAGAAGATCAATTCCCAGTAACGTAAATGCAAAAGCTTTTGCCAGTGCATAGCCTGTTCTGAAGTAGCCAGAGGTAACTATAAATTTTGCAATTTTGTTTGTATGCATTTCGTAAGGTTTTATCCCCTGTCTAAAGGCCGATTGTCTTACAGTATCCACTATGACATCTCTTGAGACAACGATTACAGGAAACCAGAATGAAATTAGACCTTTTGAAGCAAAATATATCCAGAAAATGAATTCAACGATTCTGTCTCCCATTATATCCAGAATTGCGCCTATTTCTGACTCTACTTTAAGTTTTCTAGCGAGAAATCCATCAAGGAAATCGGTAAAGATCACAAAGACGATGAGAACACACGCTACCATGGTACTACCGTATCTTCCAAGGTCGAGGAGATAGAGAGTTAAAAAGCTCAGTATGATTCTCAGTATACTGATGAGGTTTGGGATGTTCCTTTTCATTTTACTACAATGAAACTCCTTGTTAAAGTCGTATTAGAGGTCTTTATTTTTATAAAGTATACACCACAGGTCTTGATTTTTGTAGGGACGCTCAAGAGATTTTTGCCTTTTTCGAAGTTGAGAGCGATTTCGTCTACCAGACTTCCTTTAATATCGAAAATCTTTATAGCTACCTTTAAGCTCGAGGGGCTAACGACTTTTAAAGGTACATTAAAGGACTTTACTATGGTTGGTACATAGAACAAAAGTCCAGTAGTAGAATCATGAATTGGTAAGGTATCTAGTACCAGTTTGTAAAACTCTTCGTATTCGATATTGCCATTCGGGTTGACAGGAGGAGGTACTTGCCACTGTAGTGAGCCACCATTCTGGGTTGCATAAGAGCCCACTGCAATATATATAGTATCAAGACTATAAGAGTTCTGGAATAATTGCAGGTTTACAAAGCCCTCAAGATATCCTGTATCATCAAAATAGGATGCGCACTTAAAATTGATGGTATCTGAAATTAAAGTTCCTGTAGAATCAAACCAACCCGCAAAGTTATTGTCATCCTCGTCTGCCAGGAAAAGATGGAATTTCCCTACCTGTCCCGTTTTCCCCCAGGGTGCGTTCACCAAAATGTTAGGGTTGAAAGATATGAAGATAAAGTGGTCATTATAGAAACTTCCTGAAGCCCCAGCCGAACTGTTCCCCGCGGATTCGGTGGCTACATAAAGTCTTTTGCTGTTAGTGTCATAATAAAGGTATAGATGCATTCCCCCATTAAAGGAAACTAAGGTTGCCACCCTATCCAGTTGTCCATCCATTACAAAATCCTGAAATCCAACTCTGTAGCTGTAATTCTGTCCATAATTATTGTCCCACGCTTCATTCCTTCGTGGCGAATTATCACGGGCACCTATGGCAAAAATAATCTGGGTCCCATTGGGGTGAGGAGTTATGAAAGCTCCATACAGGTCTGGATCAGGCTGTCCATTGCCGTTAAAATCCCTGCTCATGCCATCATCAGAATGAAGCTGAAGGTCTTGATATGATTGCCAGTTGTTTGATGTGTACCTTATCCATGCTGCAGAAATTTCTGATGGATCAGTGATGTATGCGGTTATAAGGACGGAATCAGAAGGCAGAATGTTGAAATCTGGAGTAAAACGAGTATTTCTGATCCACGGACCCTCTAAATCACCCGGCCCTACAAGGTCAACATCAGGGATGTTAGTTCCGGCGTAAAGGTAAAAAGTGTGTGTTCCACTCTTACCGCCAAGTTCTATGAGTTCCGCTCCCGAGCTCATTTTGCCAAGAAAATTAAAGTAAAATCCCTGACCAGAAGGGTAGAGGAAGGCAACTTTAATAGAGTCATATAAACTCATATAGCCGGCATATGTCCAGCCGTTTGGTGAGATACCCATAATTGGTTGTAAATTGTAACCTTTTAAGATTTGCAAATAAAGGGATGGTGTAACCCCCGCTTTGGTCCAGTTTGTATAGCTTGAAGAATAGACAGCCTTTACAAAGTTTTTCCCCGGAGTGAGGCAAAAAGTTTTTCTTAAGTCAGTTTCGGGCTGCCCCTGCCAATTGTATTGCTCCTGGAAAGTAATTACTGCAGTATCGCTTTGTATAGCAGTTTGCACGGAAAAGTAAGAATTTTCTCCCTGAGAATCATGGAAAATTCCAGGATGTCCACCATCGTTATAATCGCCCTCTCCATTCCAGTTGGATATAAGATTTCCTGCTATACACTTTCCCTCTGACGTAAAGAGAGCAAGAGCTCTTCCCCCTCTCTTATCGAAAATTAAGCAAATTTTGTCATTGTAAAGTGCGTATTCTTTCTCTCCATCAGCATCCATGTCCAAACTATCGAGCCTTGCGATTCCTGGTAATCTAAGGGAATCTAACCATCTGGCGCCGAAAGAGAAAATTCCAGCATATCTTGTGTGATTCCAGAGGTTTTTGCCCCAAAAGACTAATTCTCCGCCAGGTCCTGTATGCCAGGCTGTCTCATAAAGCATGGAAGATAAGGTGATCCAGCCAAGCTTCGATAACTCATTATCGGGTGAATTCACAAGCTCGTTATATCCAAATATCCATAGATCTTCATAGTCCCCATGGATTTCGTTACCATTAAGGTCAGGACCGTTTGTGCATCCCCACGCCTGAGTATTTATAAAATCATAGTACCAGTTATCATAATTTCCTCCTGTCCAATCGTGAAGTTCTTGATATGCGGAGTAGTGAATGGTAATTGTAGGTGGGTCATTGTAAGGATCTGAGTCATATATTTTTTCAACTCCCCACCACTTTACAGCTTCAGCTATGTGAACTGGTTGTATCCAGCTCTGGCTTTTGATGAAACTTATATTGTGATCGTAACTCCAGGCCGGGACCCCTGGTTGTCCAAAGTCCCATCCTGCCACTCCAGCTGCTTTCTCCCAATCATCGCCATAAATGACAATTTGTTCCTGGTCAGGATCATTGGCAAGGCTCACTAAAAGTTGGTGTAGATGGTTTGAAGGTTGTGAGACATCATTCCAGACCATTTGATCCCGCGCCACCCTTTGTATGAATACCACGAATACGTAATTTCCTTCGTTATCGAACATTCTGTGAACCTTTCGTGAATTTGTACACCTCGTTCCGCTAGGAAAGTAATGTTCGTACCAATCATGAACGTTATCATCCAGTACTATACAGGGAGCTAAATATCTTCCCTGACTATAATATTTACCATATTCTTCGTTAAGAACTTTTATCAGGGAGTAGGGCATTAAGAGCTCTGATTTGAAAACCCTTTCAGGAATCCAGATTACATTTGGAAAGTCCGGCCAGCTGACTCCACGCAGAATACTATCATAAAGACTTTTTGCATACCATAAGGAAAATTTATTAATAGGACGTTCAACATAAGGTATTATGTGCTCAGCGTAAGTCCCTCCTACTATGTTGACCACATCCCCGCAGAGTCGATTTATTAATCCTCGATCATTTTGCATCCATGTGTATGATTGTAGTAAAGTCCCCGAGATATGGATGTCAAGAGGACAATCGTAATATTCGTGGGTGTCTAAGGTTCTGTGGAATGAGTTTCCATTGTAACCATAATCTCCGGGTCTTAGTGCGTAGTTACCGTTGTCAGAGAAGTGCTGGTTACCGTGGTGAAGGAATGCAATTTTCGCGGTCCCTGCGGTTAAAAAGATTAATAAAATTTTTATTAGCATGTTAATATTATTATCGTTGAAGATGATAAATTCAAGTAAGGAGCTTTCGAAAAACCTCGGTCGGCTGTATGGCTATTTGTTTTATATCTCTCAAGAGGATTTTCTAAGTACTTACCAGATAAAGGGTTAGATTAAGCATGTCTTAATTGGTTTGTAAAATTCTTGACATGAACTTTGACATCCATTAAAATATTCTTTAGTCAAAAAAGGGGGTTATTATGAAATTGTTAAAATATGTAATGATTGGTATGTTGTCAGTGGGATTCATCGCAAACCCTGTTGTATTAAGTGCTGCCCAAACGTCTGAAGAACTAAAGAATGCCTGCACGCAAGCGGAGTTCGACGCACAAAAAGATGTAAACGGAACTCTCTGGCTGGCTATTGGTTTCTTTGGTGGTATTTTTGGAATTGCCGCAGCTTATATAATTGAACCCACTCCACCTGCTTCCAGACTTCTCGGGAAGTCATCGGAGTATGTAGCAACCTACACCGATTGTTACAAGAGTGCGGGTAAGGATATACAGACGAAAAGTGCTATTAAAGGGTGCGTGATATCCGGGGTGCTATATGTGGCAGTTTATGGTGTCTACTACGCACTTTGGGCTGCAGCTTTAGCAACACCATAACAAATGTTATATAAATACTCGAAGGTCAGGGGTCCGAAAGGACCCCTGATAATTTTTTAAAATAGCAAATCAAATTATGAATATTTTTGTTTTAACCTTATTTTTTCTTACTTCGGATACTGCATCAGTTTTTAATTTTACCCATATTCTTAAAGATGGTGTCCGTGCGGACACAGCATCAGGCCTAGTTTACCGCTCAGATACTTCATTTATTATTAGAGTTACTAATCCACTGGAACAGATAATTTTTTTCTCAGGGGATACCATGATAGTTTCATATCCCAGGGAGAAGAAGGCCTTCAAAATAAAATCGGGTTTAACCTTTAAATTGCAGACCCCTGGAGGTCCCGTTGAAAGGCCTGGCAGTGCATTGAAAAAAACTGGTTTTATTTTCCTTAAGAGAGAAAAGAGGGGAAATATACTGGAAGAGATTTGGACTCACCCTAAATTAAAGACCAGAGTTATTTACCAGTTCGAATCTGGAATTCTTACTGGTCTTCTAACGATGTCAGAAAAAAATGATACCCTGTTAATCTTGAAATACGACAATTTCGTTGATTTTTCAGGTAAAAAAGTTCCATTGAAAATGACTTTAAAAACCTCTGATATAGAAGAGACCTATTTACTATCTAATCCAAGAAGAGTTATGCTGTCCGATTCCATTAAAAATTACTTGAAAATAGGGAACGATTTCAAAGTTGAGCTAAAAGGCTTTGATAATAGGTAATGTTGTTCTATTTAATTTTGCTGCTCAGTTTTGATGTTCCTGAGAACTACAGGCTATTAGATAATTCTGACTCAAAATTAGCTAGCAAAACATACTTTCTCGAAGATTTAAAGCTTTTGACTTTACAAGCTATTAAATTCTATCAGCAGACCATTTCAAAGGTTCAGGGTGATGTGTGCAATTTCGTTCCCTCATGCTCCCATTTTGGATACGAGGCTATTGAAAGGTTTGGTTTTATAAAGGGGGGTCTGAAGGCTTCAGACCGTCTTCAGCGCTGTCATGGTTTTGCCTGGTTTTATTTGGGGAGTTTTTACGATGAGGTTTTTGACAGTGTACGTGGTAGAAAACTACTGGACGAGGTAAAACCATGAATATCTGGCTTTGCCTTCTCATGTTTCAGAATTTAAATTTTGCAAGGAACCTTGAACAAGAGGGCGATTATTTTCGCGCCGTATATGAATATAAGAGGGAATATTATTCTGAGTCAGATCCCTACCGGAAGGATTCCATAGCATCCAGAATATCTTTTCTCTCAGTTAAAATTGGAGACCTTCAGACTGCAGAAAGATATGCATCTAAGATCAGTGATGAGGAAGCGAAGAGCATTGATTTAGCTATGGTTTTAGTTCTTCAGGGCCGTTATGAGGAAGCAAAGTTCCTCCTTTCAGGAAATGATACTCTCTTAGCCTGGCTTTACTTAAGGCAGGGGAAACTCGGGGAAGTAAAGAAATTATTTCCTGATTTTAGCTATAATTCGAAATCTCCTGCCCTGGCTGGTCTTCTTTCAACCATAATTCCCGGACTTGGTAAATTTTACACGGGAAGGGCCTTTGATGGTTTTTCTTCTCTTGTAATTAATGGTTCAACTTTTTATTCTTTTTATCGTGCTTTTCGTCAGGAGAGAAAAGTGGAAAGTTATATTTATGGGTTCCTTAGTGTGGTTTTCTACGCAGGCAACATTTACGGATCCGTGGTATCTGCCAGGGAAAGGAATGATTTCGAAAGAGAAAGATTAGTCAAAATTTTTGAAACGAAATACAATATATGGCGGTTCTGGCGTTAGTTTTTCTTTTTCAGTTCTCGGTGGGAGATACGCTGTTCTTTGAGAAGGATTTTTTTAATGCAATTACGGAATATAAAAGGGAGCTTTTTAGGGGGACGGAAGATTCTCTTTATTTACTCAGGAAAATTGCACTCTGTTACTTGAAGCGAAATAAAATAGACGAAGCGCTTCAATATTATTCAGAGCTTTACTACTATTCGGAAAATATAAATATTAGACATATTTATGCTCTTACGTTAATCAAGGCTGGAAAGTATTTTGAAGCCGTGGAATTGCTCGAAGGCCTTAAAGATTCTCTTTCTTTGCTGTTAAAGGCGATTTCTTTGGGTTTAGAAGGGTTATATGATTCCTCCATTCCCCTTCTTAAAACATTAAATTACGCTGTTCCGGATTTTTTAATGAAGGAAAAGCAGTATATTGTTTATAGCAGGATTATTCCTGGATCGGGTCTTCTCTTACTTAAAGAGGTGCCCCTTGCCTTTGGTGTTTTATCTTTTACAGGTGGGGCTATCTACTTGACATACTATTATTTAAGAAGAAGGCTTTATTATGAAGCAATTGCTTCCGCCGTGCCCCTTGTTTTAAGGTTTTACAATGGAGGAGTCTGGGATACCAGGTCAAAGTTTAAGCAGAAAGCTCAGAATTACTATAAAATTTTGCTAAGGGATATTGAAAATAACCTCATAATTCAGGAAGAGTCTTTACTTTTTAATCGAAGGTAATTACAGCTGAGCCAGTTAATTTTGTATATTTTAGTTCATAAAGTGCAGTGTTTATATCCTTAAGTTCAAAGGTCTTCACAGTGGTTTTAATGGGTATTTTAATGGCCAGTTCTATAGTTTCTTCTACGTCAGAAGGGGTACTATTTGCTGTGGACATGATTTTTCTTTCAAAGTATATCAGGTCGTAGGGGAATGAAGGAATCTGGGACATATGAATTCCTGCGCTTACCACGACTCCACCTTTTTCTAAATACTTCAAACTTTCAACCATAAGTTCTCCAGCGGGTGCAAATACGATGATAGCGTCCAGTTTTTTCCCTATGTTTTCGCCCAGTTTCCCCGCCCAGTCAGCACCGAGTTCCATTGCGTGTTTTCTATGATGCTCGCTTCTTGAGAAAATGTAGGTTTCTATACCTTTATATTTTGCCATCTGTAGAACTAAGTGTGCTGAAGATCCAAAGCCCACTAAGCCCAGTCGGCCACCTGTATCAAGTCCTGTTAATTTTAATGCTCTATACCCTATCACACCGCCGCATAGGATAGGAGCAAAATGTGCAGGACTTATTTCATCAGGAAGATGATATATAGCACTGTTTTTTGCAATGGTAAACTCTGAAAAACCTCCATGGATATGGAAACCTGTGAATTCTATGTTATCACAGAGGTTTTGTAATCCCTTTTTACAGAATTTGCATTCACCACAATAACCGTGAAGCCAGGGGACTCCTACCCGATCGCCCGGTTTAAATCCTTTTACACTATCACCGACTTTTACTATTCTTCCGACTATCTGGTGACCTAAAATTAAGGGTAGTGACGGTGGCTTTAAATCCCCTTCTAAAATATGAAGATCCGTATGGCATACACCACAGACCTCAACTTTTATTAGCACTTCAAAGGGTGATGGTTCTCTTATTGAAATTTCCTCTATTTCAAGAAAATTACTTTCTACGGGACCTTGTTTCTTTAAAATTGCAGCTTTCATAAAAGATTCTCCTTTGTTGTCAGCTCTCTAATTAATTGGCGCTTTTTAAATATTCCCTGAGAAAATTTTAATGACGCTCTCTCAATTCTGATGACGATGCCTATTCTTTTTGTATTAAGGTTTCCCATTATTCCCGTTCTAAGATTAAATTTTAGAAGGCCACTTCCGAGGCTAAAGAGATGGTCTAAAGTCAAAATGGCTGCTTTAGTGGAAACACTATCTTGTGTGCCGTATTTTAAATATCCCTCAAGAGTTAAGAAGTTCCTCTCGTAGAAAAAATGGATTATTGCATCGTTACCCCAATTTATTTTCAAGAGGGGTAACGTAAGTCTGAAGTTAGACTCACCTAAATACTCTTTTGATGGTAAATTGTACTCTCCGTAAAGTTGAATACTGGCTATTGCATGCTTCTGGATTGGTATATAGTTGGATATGGATGCGTTGATGTTGAGATCAGGAGACATCAACAAGGAAATTGAAATTTGTTGCTGGATGTCCGGGTATATACGTGTTTCAAAAAGACTTCCGAGAGAGAGGTAAGGAATTAGCGGCATGGCTTCAAAATACCCATTCCATTGCCTTAAATACCCTGTTGTTTTTATCTTTAAGATTCTTGCCAGGCCCAGATCCCACAATTTTAGCGTAGGTGAAATCTGAAGGGCCACTGATGTTGCTGGAATACCGTTGTAATAAAGAGTTAAACAGGATTTTTGGACTGAATCTATTCTGATTGTGGAATTGTATTCGAGGAGATTCAAAGGGGTATGCCCTATAAGGCTGAATCCCTTTATTTTTACTTTTAGACTTGTATCTATTTGAAGTTCCGGGTAGAAAAGATCATGCCAGAATGCTTCCGTAAGATGTTTGAAATTAAACCCCTTATATGTAAACTCTGGAGCTGGAACTTCTAATACCTTCATATCAGGATTAAAGGAATCCATGTAAAATTCCTCTGAGATGTTATTTTTCAAAGTGTATTTTATTATCTCACCATCTTCTTTTATGGAGGTGTAATATAAAATAGAACTGGAGGGAGCAGGATAATAACCGAGAATGTCTTCGCCAAAGATTTTTACTTTTCTATTTGAAAGATCAAGCTGAAATATTTGCCATTTATTCTCATAGTTAGCTGCAAAATATAGTGTGTCCTTCTGGCAGGTTAAACTTCCTATGGCGAAGGGTACACTGAGGAGTGTATCTAATTTGTTAGTATTACTAATTGCCAGGATGGAGTATCCCTTCAGTTCTTCCTGAGTGACGATGTAAATGCTGGTATCGCTCACGAACACCTCTTTAATGGTAGTGCTGTCAAATTTTACTATTGGCTCTCTCCAGCCTTCCCAATATTTGAACAAAACATTATTCCCTGCGGGACTTTCCTCAACAAAGTAGAGGGTGTCATTTCTGAAGTCAAAGGCCCTTATTCTACCTGATACTATCTTCTTTATTTTTCCAGGGGTTAAAAGTTCAACTATGCTATTGGTGTACTTAAGCCCGTAGTAATAGATATTTTCCTTACCTTTAGTAATTTCTGGAATACCAAAATAAACTCTGCTACCTTTGACTTTTGGTCCCAGAGTGATTGCCCCACTGTACAATATTTTCTTTTTTCCATTTTGCAAGTCAAATTCTATGAGCTCCGATTGGGAGTATATATATTGTGCGGATAGTCTTTTTAAATGGTTCTTGACATAATATAGCTTACCTTCAGTGTATGTTAAATGTTTGATCTCGTAGCCACTTTCGATGCAATCCCTTTGAGGCGGTGTGTATGGTAATTCGGTTCTCAAATATTTTTTCCAATCCCTGTAGATGGTGGACAACGGCTTTTTAAAGGCAATAAATCCTGGTACGTCGATAAATGGGATTGTAAAAGGTAAATGCGCAATGGTGGTGTAGTAACGGTTTAACTTTGACTTTCCGAATTTGTTGAATATGAATTCAGTAAATTCTGAGCCTATTAAATAAGGTAATTCTCCATAAGGGTAATCCGGAGGGAGATGATTGATGTAGACCCCTGGCCTGATTTTCCTCCTGGATGAAAGATACATGGTGTAAGCATCGAAAAAACCTTCATTGAGACGTCCATCATATGGATCTAAAGAGGATTCCTGGAGAACTGTAATTCCTTCATGCATATAAGTAGGCAGGTACAGTAGATTCGGTAGAAAAAATTTTCCAACAAATACTCTCAGATAGTTTACAGGAAATCTTACATTTGATAGATGGGACAAGTGGGTATATTCATGAACGGATACCATTCTCCACCAGGATTTTGTGGCACCGAAATGAAAATCGGTTTCAGGTGTGTAATTAAAGAGGGAAATGGAGTTTGAAATTGGGTCTGTGTATCCATTAGAAACCGTGCCCACATCCTCTATGAAAATGTAAGCTTTTTTTGGATTTCCTCCTGTTACACTGTCTACTCCAGGCTTGTAAAACTCAAGGTATCTGGCCACCCGGAGAGCATTGAGGGAATCCTGGCTTTTGAAATAGATTATAAAGTGAGGCGTCTCGATGGCCTTGAACCAGAGGCATAAAGTTAAAAAGAATATAGTCATTACACCTCTCTGAATTTAGTAGAAAGCTCCTGAATCAGAATACCAACCGTAATTATTAGAAGTCCTAAAATACTTGATGGATTAAGTTTTTCTTTCAATATGAAGTTAATGAATAAAAGTGACATGAATGGGGCAAGATAGATTACGTTATTCACTCTTGCCGTATCTTTAACCTTTTCTAGAGCTTTAAGCCAGAGGAAAAAAGTAATTCCCATTTCGAAGAGGCCAACGTAGATTCCACCAATAACAGCTTTATATGTTTTAATTTCTGATAATTTTAACAGGGACTGTAAAAGAAGTAAATATAGTGTGCCGAAAAAGAAATTGTAGAACAGTTTTTGCAGGGCGGGTCTTTTGTCCTTCATGTTGAGGAGCCAGTAAGTTGCCCAGAGTAGGGTACTTATAATCGCCAGTACTGTTCCGGGGACACTTGTGAAGTTAAGGGTTTTAAAATTACCCTTCGTCACAACCAGTGCAGCGCCTGAAAAACTGATGATGAGAGCGAGTATTTTGAGTATAGTAAAGGGTTTTTTGAGAAATATTGCGGTTAGAATTGTGAGCATTATGGGCCAGAGATAATTAAGAATGAGCGCCTCCTGGGCTTTCAAAAGGTTATATGCGTTAAAAAGTACGGTATAGTACAAAAATGGGTTTAATAAGCCCAATAAGGCAGATGGGAGATTCTCCCTTAATTCTTTGAAGATGGAGATAATGGTTTTATTTGAGCCTATCGTATATAATATCAAAAGACAAAGAAAGGAAGTTATAGAGGCCATAAGAAGAAGGCCAAAAGGGTTTGTATATCTCAGTGTTAATTTAAATGCAGTGGCCTGAGTTGCCCAGAGGAGAACAGAAAGAAACGCATTTATCATTTATCAAATTGCTGATCTGTAAGTAGTGATTTAAATTATGGACCTACGTGGAAGAGTGGCCACTCGCTTTCGTAATCTTCGTATTTTTTTGCGTATTCTCTCTCCACCTCAAGGATTTTATAGTGAGATATTTCTACTGTAGATATATATTCCAGAGTTTTTCTAATTTTTTCATCCTGGAATTTTTCCATCAGGGATTTGTAAAATTCTGAAGCATTCTTTTCGGCCTGCATTGCCATTTCCAGTATTTCGGAAATTGGCAGATTTTCGCTGGAAATTTTTATTTCTGGAAGTGGGACAGGCGTTTTATCGGGAAGTATAATAGTTTCTCCAGGAAAGTCCTGGTGATAAAGGTTCTCGAAAAATACTCTGTGCTTGTCCTCTTCTTGAGCAAGGAAGTCAAACTTGTTTTTAAGTACGTAGTTCTTCACCCTTGATTTGAGGGATAAGTATATGTCTCTGGAATCCACTTCGCTCTTTATTGCCGTCAATAGAAGATCCTTAAGGGAGAATTTTGATAAATCCATATCTACCTCCTTATTTTTAAAATTATAAGCTAAAGCGGTTGAATGAAAATGCAAAGTATGAAAACGGCAGGTGAATTTTCCCTGAAGTCATTGTTTGAGGAGATTAGAGAGAATCTTCATCATTTCCTGAGCGTTTTTTAACATAGCAAAGTCATTATTAAAGAATACGAAAATTTTCTCAGGCTCGGCGTTGACTATTTTTTGAGCAATGTCCATGAGTTCCTGAATATTATATTCGTATGAATACCAATTTGTCTTTCCATGCATTCTGAGGTATACGATTCCCGAGGTGTTTATAATGTCATCCGGTAGTTTAGGTGCATTTATAGAGACCCATGTTATACCCTGGTTCTTTATCTCCTGGATAATGTTTTGATCGAACCATTGAACATTCCTGGGTTCTAGAGCGAATCTTTTGCCAAGCCCTGTAAATTGATGAAATTCCAGAATTTTACTTAACTCTTTAGGAGTGCAAGATGGGGGAAGTTGAAACAGGTAAAACTCTACATATGGGTCAAGGGGATTAAAGAGCTCACTAAAGCTTTTCCAGACGCCTCTGGCTTCCTCACTGAATTTGTGAAGATGGGTTATGCGCCTATTAACCTTTATCACCCATTTTATTTCTTTGCCTTTTGAAGCCCAACTTTTAACTTGAGATGGGAAAGGAAAACGGTAAAAAGATGCGTTGAGCTCTACTGCATTGAGACCCGTGTTTTTGCAATACCATTCCAGAGACCCACCTATGTTCCATGAGTATGCCCATCCTGATGTACCTACATATAATTCCATAAAGTGTAAATATTTTGAAGATGAGTCACTGAAAAGTAAAGGGGGCACCCCTTCAGGGTGCCCCCTTTTTTGAATTAACATTTTTTAGTCTTAATACTCTATTATCTGTATAGGTCCAAACTCTTCGAGTTTCTTCATGTTTATTTTTGTACTATCACCTACCACTAATATAGCCATTTTTTCGGGTTGAAGATATTTTGCACTTATTTGCTTAATTGTCTCCATATTCTGTTTTGCAACCTCATCTCTAAGCTTGAGCAGATAATCGTCTGGAAATCCAAATAAATTTCTAAGAGCTAAACGTTGAAGGTAAGTCCAATCATTGTTAATGGAAGTAACAGTGGAACTCAAGAAAGATTCCTTGGATAGTTCGAGTTCATCCTTGGTTATGTTTCCATTAATCATTTGTTTTATTGCTTCCTCCATATAGTAGATTGCATCGTGTAGGGCATCACTTCTTGTGGCAGTGAAAGCGTAAAAAACGCCCTTTATGTTGGAAAGTACTGAAAAGTATGCGTATGTATTATAAGCTAATCCCAGCTCATTCCTAACCTTAGATACTATTTTAGAATTAAAGCCACCACCAAGTATATCTCCCACAAGTAAAAGGGTCACCAAATCTCTGGAATACCCGCAAGGAGCATCCTGCACAATATAAACGTATCCTTGGGGAACTTCTTTTTGAACAAAATATACCTTCCGTTCTATGAGGGGTTTAGGTGTCATTATTGAGAGGGCATAGTCGTTGTTTTTATAAGCATCAAAAACATCGGTTAGGTAACTCTTCATTTCCAAACTGTTAAAGTATCCAACGACGGAAATCACCATATTCTTTGGCTGGAAAAACATTTTATGAACCTTTACAAGGTCTTCTCTAGTTACTTTTCTGAATTTTTCAAGATTAGGTTTTGAGGATATCGGATTTTCGGTAAAGAGTACGCTCTTAGATACTTCTGATAAAAGATTTTCGGCGTCATCAATATATCTAGTCCAGTAATTTTCTACTTTTGCTTTTTCTTCTTCTACTTTTTCTGGATTAAAGGCTGGATAAAAGATCATTTCATCAATAAGTTTTATGGCTAGCTCAAGAAATTGAGGCTGGAAGGAATAAGTAAGTCTCAAATATTCATCTTCAACTCTGGAGTCAATTTTTATTGCGTTTATCTCTATTGAATCAATTAACTCATCGGGTTCAAAGGATTTTGTCCCGCCTTTGAGCATTGAGCTAAGAAGCAGATCAGGAATTAATTTATCGCCAGGTGCAAGATAAGCTATCCCTCCTTTTATAAATATGCTAATTTCTATAAGTGGAAGATTGTGGTTTTCTTTTAAGTACAGGACAGTACCCGAGGGTAATTCTACTTTCTCAATTTCTTTCCCCACGGTGGGTATAGACCAGTTCAGGGGTTCAAATTTCATTCTTTTTATTTCTTTTGCCATGGGAGATTCTTTCCCGGCTGACAAAGGCGCAGATATTAATATAAGAAGTAGAAATAGCCTTTTCATATTTACCTCCCCAGGGTAACTATTGTGGCTTTTTCTTTTGTTAAGTAAAGGTTTATTACTCTATAAATGTCATCAAGGGTAATGGAATCCACCATCTCAAGCTCTTTTTCGAAGAAATTAGGGTCATCTGCAACTCTAACTCCCCTGGAAGCAGTGAAAGCCACGTACATGTGTCCCTTTTGCCTCATAATTGCGGACATTTTATAATGATTTTTCGCTTTTGTTAGAAGTTTTTCATCCAGCTTGTTGTTTTTAATAGAGTCGATGTAAGCAAATATTTTATTTTCCAGCTCAGTGAAATCAGTATTTTTTTTAGGAATGAGGTATATTCCGAAAAGCGAGGGAGCCTTTCCATCCCAGCTCATCGTAAAGGATTCACCATCGAGAATCAGGCCTTCCTTTGTGAATTCACGTTTTATTAGGGATCCCTCTGCTTCCCCAAACATGTATGAAAAAAGGGATAGGGCGTAATAATCTTTTTCTGGATATTTTGGCCCTTTAAATCCTACCACAAAGGTGGGCATACCTTTTGATTTGATTTCAACTCTCCTTACTTCTTTTTGTTCTGGTTCGTCAGTGTATTTAAATATCCTTTCAGCCTTTCCTTTCCAGTTTCCGAAATACTTTTTGATCAGTTTCAAATCTTTCTCAGGGTCAACATCACCAACTAGGACTATGATGCAGTTATCTGGCGTATAATGAGTTTTATAGTACCACATTACCTGCTTAGGTGTAACATGCATAATATCGTCTTCCCACCCTATGACTGGCCATCTTACGGGTGAGGCCTTATAGGCTGTGGACAAAAGTTCATCCCAGATCTTATTGTATGGATTTCCTTCGTCAAGCCTTCTCTCTTCGTTTACCACGTCTCTTTCAGAAAAGAATTCCCTGAGCACCAGATTTTGAAATCTATCTGATTCTATCTTGGTCCATAGCTCCTTCTTGTTGGATGGAAGCATAACAAAGTAACTGGTGCTTACTGAGGATGTCATAGCATTCATCATACTACCACCGTGCATATTGTAAATTTTCCAAATTTCCTCAGAAATAACGTATTTTTTTAGTTCTTCCTGGAGTGCGAAAATGCTATCTTTTATGACAAGTTTCTTGATGGAATCCTTTTCAGCCTCGAGTCTCTCGTAAAGTTTTTCGATTTTTTCGTTAATTTTTACCTCATTCTTGTAATTTATGGTTCCGAGTTTTTTTGAACCTTTAAATAGCATGTGTTCGAGAAGATGAGAGGTGCCAGTAATTCCAGGAGCCTCATTGGCTGATCCCACGTCAAACTGGATCATTCCAAAAAATACGGGTAGGGATTTGTTTTGAACGAAAACTACCCTCAGTCCATTCTCAAGTTTGTAATAGTAGGTTTTTCCAGAAAAGGAAATTGAGATAAAGAGTAAAAATTTAACAAGCATAAAAGCAACTCCTCCTTTTTCTAAATTATATCGTTCTACTCTCGAACAATTTAACCGCTTGTCCGTTTTAAATTCGTTATAATAAATTAAGCACAGGAGGAAAAGGTATGTGGAGTTTTGAGGAATTGAAGAGAATTGCAGAAAATATTGAAAATGGAGATGTGGATAGGATCCCTCCCGAAAGCCTGGCTAAGATGATTGACCATACCAATTTGAATGCATACGCACAAAAGAAAGATATTGAGAGACTTGCGGAAGAGGCAAGAAAACATGGGTTTTACAGTGTTTGCGTTAATCCTGTGAATGTTAGGCTCGCTGCCGAACTCTTGAAAGGCGAGGATATTAAGGTTTGTTCGGTTGTTGGATTCCCATTGGGGCAGAATACCCTGGAGATAAAGATCCGTGAAACCGAAAGAGCTATTGAGGATGGTGCAGAGGAAATTGATATGGTCATAAATATTGGTAAATTAAAGGACAGAGAGTTTGACTATGTCGGCTCTGAGATAGCAGCATTAAAGAAAGTTTGCAGTAATAAAATATTGAAAGTTATAATTGAATGTTGTTATCTTACAGATGAGGAGAAGGTTACAGCTACCAAGTTGTGTGTTGATTATGGTGCAGATTTTGTTAAAACATCTACGGGTTTTGGAAAAGGTGGTGCAACGGTGTACGACGTATTAATTCTTAGTAATGTTGCCGCTGGTAAAATACAGGTTAAGGCCGCAGGTGGCATAAGAACATATGAGGATGCTCTGAAGATGGTTAAGGCCGGGGCATCAAGACTCGGTGCTTCGAGGAGTGTTGAAATTGTAGGTGGTAAGGCAGAGAGTAGTAGTGGATATTGATTTTGATTTGACTTTTAAAAGGGGGGCCGACCTTCGGTCGGCCCCCCAGAATTTTGTAAAACTAATTTTTTATTCTACGATAAATACCTTTTTGTCTCAGTTTTATTTTCGCTGGTTATTCTAAGGAAATAGATACCTCTCTCTAATTTCCTGCCCTTCTCGTCCACAGTTCTGATATGCAGAGAATATTCACCGGCACTCTTGCATTCATTTTTTACAAGGGTGTTAACCGTTCGCCCGGAAGCGTCATAAAGCATAATATTTATGTTTCCTGGCTTATTGAGAACGTACCTGATTTCAGAATTATTTTTTGCAAAAGTATTAACTTTTACCAGCCCAAAGCTGCGTGTGTTGCTGTTTTCTGCGACAGGCGTAAATCCCCAGTGTAATTTCTAGACTTCGGCAGACTGAGTCCAATTACCGGAATTATCTCCACCAATTACATATATTTCGTTATGCCCTTCTCTGGCCACTAAAAAGTCATTTCTTACTATAATTGATGGATATTCCGAGAGAGGAGTCCAGGATGCTCCTTCTACATCATATTCATATGCAGGGTTTGAAGGCGAATCGTTTTCAAAGCCACCAACCATATAAAGGTATCTATGTCCGTCTCTACTTAGAGTAGTTGCACCGCCGTTAAAGTTTGGCGCGGGTAGACTTGTGCCTGTGTTCCATGTGATTTGTGTGGGATCAGAGGAATTAATAATGCCGTAATAGAGGTTAGAGTATGAAGCAGATCCTCCAGCGAGGTCATATCCACCTATTATCCAGATTGTGTCTCCAGTTATTGCAGCACCACCCATCATGAATGAAATTGGCAAGTTGGTACCGGTTGACCAGGAATTAGAGAAAATATCATAAATTTGAACATTATTTGTGGAAGTGGAACCATTATATCCACCCAGGTAATAAATTAGAGAATCTCTGTACACTACCTGGGCTCCGGCTATCCTTCCTACAGGTAAGTTTGAACCTGTGTACCAGGTATCTTGCTGTACGTCATAAATCAAATTATAATCATGAACGTTTCCGTCGTACCCACCGAAGATGTAGAATTTACCGTTTACATGAGATGCATTGATCCAATCTATTGCATAAGGCATGGGATTTTTCGAACTCCAGGAATTAGCAGCCGGATCGTATTGATATGTGAAATTCTGATATGATGATTCACCGTTATATCCTCCAAAGGCATAAATCTTATCATTATCCCTGTCGTAGCCTGTGGCATGGCACATTTCGGGTGTTGGCATGTCTGCGACTCTTTCCCAAAGGCCCCAATAAGATGTGTGAACTATTTTGGATTTAGAATTATTGCTAGGATAGTTGTCACCTATATTAAGTGAAGCAGTAATAGTGTAAAAGACATTTAGGTTAGTTGATGGAATCCAATTTGAAGAGCATACATACTCAAGCTCTTCATATGCTGAAACATGAAAAGTGGCACTTTCCTGATATATAATAATGCCAGCAGAGTCAACGCTAAATATTAAATCTACGTACTCGGATTCTCCAGTGTAATTTTTTATAGTCGCCGATAGCGGAATAGGAGTACCAGGCATTACAATAGGTCCAGCTGGTGAGGTGATAGCAACAACACCTACATCATGCCCAGGAAAACAAATAAGTTCCACATTGTCAAAAGCTGCATACCAATCGTAGTAAGCGTTTGTGTATGCAAAAAACACCATGATGGAATCTACAGTTGAATAAGAAGATATGTCGACGGAGTCCCAGGCTGGTCCGGCGTCGAAGTTCCAGCTTCTTAGCTGAATCGGAGCTTGCCGGGAGCCACCTGTGAATACTTTGATTCCCACAGAAAAAATTTGTGAAATGCCATAAGCGTTGAATGAGTAACCGAATTTTAGCCATTTAAGAAATATTGGAGGAACCACTGCTGGAGAAAATGCAGTATCCGTTATTGGAATTTGACCCGCCATGTCCGAATCTATCCAGAAGGAAGAGTTGCCTGGTTCAGGACAAATCCAGCTTGTTCTGTGATTTGAAGGCTGGACTGCCCAGCCCCCCGGAAATGCTTGTCCATTGGTGTGGGTCCAGTTTTGCCATCCTGTCTTAAAATCCCACAGTATATCCAAAGCAGAACCGAAAAGCTGGAAAGAAGCTTCAATAGGATTCGAAAATATTGATGTAGCTGGTGTCCAGTTTGTGTATCCAATTAGTGGAAATCGCATGTAGCCCTGCTGTCCGTCTCCCCATCCAGGTGTATTGGACGGCCATGAACCATTATTACACCATTGTGGAGGGAAAATTAATATAGATTGAAATACTATCCAGTAAGTTTGTCCCGCTGTGGCTAAAAAAACCAGGGAATGAAGCTCCATATCGGTAAAACCCCCCTACATCTGCTTCATTAAATGAATTTACTCTTGTGGTAAAAACTGGAGTAGATTTAGGCATATTAAAACCGGTGCTATCTTCATAAATTTTTATGAAAAAGCCTATGGGGACAGAAGGATCACCATTCCAGTATCCACCCCACCAAACTGCGGAATCTATAACGAAGTCTCGTGAAACTGTGAAGTTATCTGCAAATTCCGCCTCAAAGGGATAAACGCTATCCCACTGTGATGCATACGTACTGTAATACCCCGTTGCTCCCTGATCGAAGACAATGCCAGTTTTTGTTTTATGTTCAGAAGTGGAGAGGATTGGATTTACTGTGGCTTGAGGCTGAATCAAATTTGAGCCTCTTGCAACTTCTGCGTAGTTTGATGCCGTTAAGGGCATCATCCATGCTGTTAAAATGACGAGCAGGTACTTTTTCATAAAGCCTCCTCTTCTTATGTGATATAAATGCTGGATTTTTTTATAAGGAGATTAAAAAAACACAGAATTTAAATCACTTACAAATTATACCTCTTTCTAAAGTCTTTGTCAAGTTTTGCTTTTTATTCAGGTTATTTTAGAGGATTTTTTACCTTTCTGTTATTGAGAAGTTGGGAAAAGGGTATTGACTTTTCGGATGAGGCAAACCATAATATTTTCTGACTGACTGGTCAGTCAGGAAGGTAGAATGGAAACTAAAGAACGAATTTTAATGGCTGCAAGAGAAATATTTGGACAAAAAGGGTTTTATGAAACTAAAATGGATGATATTGCGAAAGAGGCTGGTATTGCGAAAGGTACTCTATACTTATACTTTAAATCGAAAGAGGAACTGTATGAGTGCCTTATCAAAACAGGATTGGATTACATTCAGGAGAAAGTTTCTGAGATAGTAAATTCTTCGAAACCTTTCCTGGATAAATTGCAGGATTTGATCTTCTTTATCGTCGACGTTTTAAATGAGAATAAGGAGTTTATCTTGAGAATAATGTATGAAATGCCCCTTGTTAGAGTTTGGGATGGTGATTTTAAACAGAGGTTTTTTGTAGAAGGGTTTAAACTTTCAGATAGTTTTAAGGTTTTTGTTGTTGAAGGGATTGAAAAAGGTTTTTTAAGAGATGCTGATCCTGACCTTTTAGCACAAGTTTTAATCGGTGCTATTACAAGGCCAATTTTTGTGTTTTTCATGGAAAAGAGAGACATGGAAAAGTTAAAATTTGAGCTGTTCAATTTTATAAAAGCATTTTTTTGTAAATTGTAAAAGGAGGTTTGTAATGAATTTTTTGCTTTTAATCATTGCTTTGAGTCAGGATACGTTATATCTCAGTTTAAATGATGCATTGAACAGAGCCTCCAGAGAAAATTTTCTTATTCTGGCGTCACAGCTTCAGGTAAGTTCGGCAGAGGCTCAAAAAAATCAGGCGAGATCTGTTTTTATGCCACAGGTTAAACTCGATGGGAGCTACCGTAGAGTTTCTCTTGTCCAGGAGATGAAGAGTTTTCAACTTGACAGCCTTGTAATGATTAGACCAGGTGTTTATATTCCCGTAGGGCACTCTGTAAGTATACCCTTCGGTCAAAAGGACAATTATCAGGTTAATCTTGGTATAAGCCAACCAATATTTACCTGGGGAACTCTTTTAAGAACCTATAAAATCTCGGCAATAAACCTCAAGGACAAAATTTTATCTGATAGTTTAACTCGAGAGCAGATAACTTATCAAGTCAAACAGCTATATGTTTACGGTTTAATCCTCCGGGAATTTGTGAATCTTTCGTATAAAGTAGATCGTGAACTACTTGAACATTATGAGACTACAAAGGAAAAATACAATCTTGGCACAGCAACGGAAATAGAATTCTTACAGGCGGAGTCGAAATATAAGAACAACAGGGTTCAAATTCTGGAAGCCGAGAGACAATATAACGAAATAATAGATATGTTCAGAGTTTTACTTAATATAGGTCCTGATACATGTATCATGCTTTCTGACTCATTAAATTTTGATCCTGATTATGTAGAAAGCCTTCTTAATACTTGGTTTGATGACGAAAAACGTTATGATTTAAGGAGCATGAAGTATAAACTTGAGATCATTGAGCTTTCTAAGAAAAATGCTGCTGCATCAAATCTACCTACTATCTTTTATTCCTTTAATTATCTACTTCAGAAACCTTTTGGCTTTGAAAATGTCTGGAAAGACTATTGGGCACTTACCGTTGGGATTTCTGTACCACTATTTGATGGTCTAAAGGGCAGCTTTCAGATGAGGGAACTTTTCTATCAGAAAAAAGCTCTGGAATATTCTTTGGCTTTTCAGAGGAACCATGCAAGGGTAGAGTATGAAAAGGCGAAGCGTAATCTTATAAATGCTCTTTCCAAATATGAGGTACAGAAAGACAATTTGAAGGTTGCTGAAAAGCTTTATAACACAGTAAAAACCCAGTATGAACAGGGATTTGCTACTCAGCTTGATTTTATCGATGCTGAGACAAATTACTTTGCCCAGAGGGCCTATACCATACAGGCCCTGGGTGATTGTATTCTTAAAACAATAGAGCTTGAGAAAACTTTAAAAGGTATAAAATAGGAGGTTAATTATGAAAGTTAAAAGAATTGGAGGATTAATTCTGCTTTTTGGAGTTTTGAGTGCTCAGACTACCGGGTCTTCCAGGAGTTTTCTTGTTAAGGTGGACAAAGTGGTTAAGGGTTCCATTGAAGAATACGTCTACTCATATGGAAGGATTACGGGGCATGAAGAGGCGGCGGTTATTCCACCAATGCCCGGGAGGGTGGTGAACCTTCTTAAAAATGAAGGTGATAAGGTTGCAAAAGACGAGGTCATAGCCCTGCTGGACAGGGAAATTCCCGGTGTGAAGACAGAATATCTTCAGATAAAATCTCCAATAGATGGGATTATCACAATAATAAACGGAAAAGTGGGCCAGTATGCACTCCAGACCCAGCCCTTTGCTTATGTGGTTTCGGAAAAACAGGTGGTGGAAATAGGAGTGGGTTCTGAAGATCTTGGTAAGATAAGAGTTGGTGCAAAAAGTTATGTATTTGTGGAAAAAAGAAAGGTGCAGGGAAGGGTCATTTCTAAATCCATGGCCCTTGATCCCATAAATATGACAGGAAAGGTTAGAATTGCACTAAACGAAGGTGGTTTGCCTTATGGGACTATAGCACAGGTTAAGGTAGTTGTCAGGGAAAAAAGAGGGGTTCTTATCGTTCCTGAATCTGCGCTGGTGGAGAAGGGAAATAAATATGCGGTTTATGTAGTAAATGGTAACGTGGTGAGGGAAGTTCCTGTTGAAATCGGCATAGTGAGTGAAAAGAGAGCGGAGGTTAAGGGGGATTTAAATCCAGGCGATCTTGTGGTAACCTTAGGTGCTCAAGGACTCTTTGATGGCGCAAATGTTACAATAGAACAGGGAGGAGAAAAATAACATGATCAGATTTTCCGTAAAACATCCCGTTACAATTTCGATGTTTATCAGCATATTGCTGGTTTTGGGTGCTGTTTCTCTTTCTAAAATGGGGCTTGACCTTCTTCCCCAAATGACCTACCCCGCAGTGACTGTAATAACTCAATATCAAAATGTCGCGCCAGAAGATGTAGAGGCTCTAGTGACGAAACCAATTGAAAGTGTTGTTTCTACGGTTTCAGGAATAAAGAAGGTTACCTCCATGTCAGTAGAAGGGGCATCCATCGTAGTAGCTGAGTTTGAGTGGGGTACCAACCTCGATTTTGGAGCTCAAGAAATTCGGGACAAAATTGGTCTTGTAGAGAGATATTTTCCCTCGGAGGTGCAAAAACCCCTGGTTTTGAAATTTGATATTTCTATGCTCCCTGTAACCAGGTATGTGGTGAAGTCTGAAAAGTATTCTACAACTCAGCTTAAAGAACTTGTTGAAGATGAAGTAAAGCCTTATCTGGAGCGTGTTGAAGGTGTGGCGACCTGTGATGTTATAGGTGGAAGAGAAAAGGAGTATTGGGTAGAAATTGATCTTGCTAAAATGCTGGAATCTAGTGTTAGCTTTTCCCAAATTTCACAGATGTTACAAATAAATAACTTTAACTTACCATCGGGTAAGGTAGATTTGAAACAAAAAAGTCTATTGATAAGAACACTGGCAGAATATAAGGGTGTTGAAGACATTGAGAATCAGGTAGTTGGATTCAGGAAGAATGGTCTTCCCGTATTTTTAAAGGAAATTGGAAGGGTTTATGTTAGGGAATCGGAGCGAACGGGATTTGCAAAAGCCTTTGATGATGAAATAGTGATTCTTTCAGTGTATAAGAAGTCTGGGGCTAACACAGTTCAGGTATCATCCAGGGTAGACAAGGCAATGGATAAAATTGAAAAGCGCTACTCCGATATCTCCTTTGAAAAGGGGTTTGATCAGGCGAAATTCATTAAAAAGTCTGCTTCCAACACCGTGAATAATGCTATAATCGGGGCCATATTGGCAGCTTTCATGATTTTTATTTTCCTTCTTGACTTGCGGCCGACCATCGTCATCGCCGTAGCTATACCCCTCTCAGTTTTGATTTCTTTCACAGTTCTGTATTTCCTTGGTTATTCTCTTAATATGATGACACTGGCAGGAATTGCTCTGGGTGTAGGAATGCTTGTGGATGCCGCAGTGGTAGTCGTAGAAAATATTTTCAGGCATGAAGAAGCCGGTGAAGATAGGTTTAATTCTGCTATAAGCGGAACTGAGGAAGTATGGCTGGCTATTTCTGCATCCACTTTTACAAATATCGTAGTTTTTCTCCCCTTAATTTACATTGGCGGTATGATAGGGCAGTTCACAAAGCCTATGGCGGTAACTGTTAGTGTGACTCTACTTGCCTCTCTTTTAGTTGCCGTAACTATTATTCCGGTTTTGACATCGAGTTACATTACTACCAGTGTTGCAGTAAAGGAGATGACAAAGAAGTACTGGTTTTCTTATGTTAGAGACTTCTACGAGAAAATACTGAGGAAATGGGTTTTACCAAGGAGGGGTCTTGTCCTTGGTATTATTATTGCACTTTTTTTCTTAAGTCTTCCATTGATAAAGTTCCTTGACACAGAATTTATTCCTCCCATGGATATGGGTAGTGGTATGATACAAGTTGAACTTCCCACGGGGACGAATCTTCAGGAGACGGAAAATTATGTAAAAAATATTGTGGATATAGCGAGAAGCTACCCGGAGATTGAGAGGGTTATGGTAATTGGTGGGGAGTTTGGTGGTACTACTGGGATGATGGGCGGTTCCCAAGGGAGTAATACTGCAACAATTTTGCTACGGTTTACAGACGCTGAAAAACGAAAAAGAACAGCTTTTGATATTACAAACGAAATAATGAATAAAATTCCTAAATACGAGGGTGCAAGCATAAGAGCTATGGATTTTACCAGAATGATGTTTGGAGGAGCAGGAAGACCTGTGGAAATTTCAATATACGGAAAGGACATTGATGAACTTGTGTCTATTGCTGAAGGTATAAGGTCTAAAATATCAGAAATTGATGGCGTCAAGAGAGCTGAAATTTCCCTTAAGAAAGCTAAACCCGAGCTTGCAATCAAGATTTTGAGAGATAAAGCAGCATTTTATGGACTTGTTCCCGTCCAGATTCAGAAGGAACTTCAAACAGCTTTCCAGGGTGCACAGGTTACCAATTTGCGCCTTAAAGGGAAAGAATTCAAGTTGATATTGAAAGCTGATACTTCATATCTTAAAGAAAATGTTGAAAAAATAAAATATTATCCAGTGTTGACTCCTATAGCTGCAGTGGTTCCTTTAAAAGAAATAGCAGAATTCTCTTACGAGTTAGGACCAGTTCAGATAGATCACGAGAATCAATCAAGGGTGGTGAAGGTTCTTGCCGATATTGAGGGGAGGAAGAAAAGTGAGGTATTTCAAGAAATTAGGTCTTTGCTTAGCGAAACTGCTTTACCTGAAGGCTATTCCATTGAGCTAAAAGGAGAGTTTGAGCAAATTCAGGATATGATCAAAAACCTGGGGATATCTATAATAGCTGCAATACTCCTGGTTTATATGATACTTGCTGCTCAATTCGAATCCTTTAAATATCCATTTATCATTATGTTTACTATACCCTTAATGATAATAGGTGTTGTAATTGCTCTCTTATTTACTGGGACTTCTATTTCTGTGCCATCCATGGTGGGCGTTCTTGTTTTAACTGGTGTGGTGGTTAACCAGGCCATTGTTATGGTGACTTTTTACAAGGAGCTTCGTGAAAGGGGCGAGGATCCCCTTGAAGCAGTAATTAAGGGTTCCGTTACGAGGTTAAGACCAGTCTTCATAACTAATTTTACCACTATCCTCGGAATGCTGCCTATGGCGTTTTCTTTCAGAACTGAGGGTGGTGCATTAAGAGCTCCTCTTGCTGTGAGTATGATAGGTGGCCTTCTAGCATCCACTTTTTTGACTCTTCTTGTTATTCCGATAATTTATACATATTTTGATAGAATAAAGGTGAAATAACAAAAGTTACGAAATTTTGTTCTTGGGGCGGGTAATCCCGCCACATTTATTTTGAAAGAAATTTTCTGGGAAGTCTCTTACGGTTCTTGCTTTGTTTTTGAGATCTTCAAAATTGCGTCTATTCACGTATTTTTTCTTTATAATGGGAAGTTAAGAGTTTAATTTTTTGCGGTTTTGTAGCAATGATGTAGTCTATGATGTGTAGCAGTATCCATGGGTTAGTGTCAGTTTTAAGTTCTTCATCTTTATTCGTTGTAATAAATATGTATGTTATCTTTGCGATATGTTCGATTCTTTGTAATCCTCTTCACCAGAATGCTGTTTCAGTAAGCCTTTCTCTTAAACTGGTTTTGTATGAAAGTATTGCAAGTATTTCATCTTTTTTGTGCAAAATTACGAGTTTTATATCCTAGAAGATATCTATCCCTTTTCTTATTGAAATCTTCTCCGGAAACCATTTTATGTTATTATCTCCTCTTTCAACTTTTTTTGGGGTTTTGGATAATTTGGATACTGAGTTATTATTGTGCCTGAGAGTTTAAATATTCCGTGCTTTTAAACTTCTTTCTCGCAGCTTTAGCAGAACTGATCTGCACTTCTTGATGTTTCACATTTCTCATTGAGGAATTTTCAAAGATTTTTCTCGGTAATCTGGTTAAACTGTTCCATGGCAAAGATGTAGTCTAATTAAACTCCTTTGCAGTTATTTCGTTATATTTCTTTTTAAGAAATTCTGAAATTTCTGATCTAAACTTTAAATCTAAGTGAACTCATCTGGTTAGCCAGAGGTCATTACCTTTATTTACTGTTTCTGCATTAAATCTTTTGAATCAGAGTTCTTAGTATTTTTTGTCAATTTCCACATCTATACCTTTTCGTTTTAACTGGCAACTTACTTTTAAAGTTGTTTCACCACCCGGGAAGGGATCAAATATCGTTTCACCCTCGAAGGAGAAGAGTTTTATACATCTCTCTTGCTATTCCAGCGCAAAAGGTTCGCATGCTTCTACTTTTTTTTACTCTCTCAGGAAATGTTCATAAACCACTGGTCCATTCTTAATATTTCCGTTTTGTAATATGTGAATTCCCTGTATATGAGTTTAACCTTTTCCTTTTTGAGAGTATTACAATGTTTTCAACATACGCAATTCCATAAGGTGCCTTTGCACTTAACCACGAACCCCATGCAGTTCTCCGTAAGATATTGCCTTTGTTCCGGATGATTGTAGAGAAGTATTTAAAGCCCATCTCCTTTGCAATTTGCAGAATATCAGCATAAAAACTTTGAACCCTCCTTCCTTTCGCCCCTTGCTTTTGTAAAGGTTTATATTAAGACACATTCTTTCATCGCCTTTTAGCAAGGTCAGAGCTTTTTTGCGCCATTTTACCTGGAATTCTAGATATTTTTCGTAGGGTATTTCTTCCTTAAATAGTTATACACTATACCTTCATTATACAGATGTGAAGTCAGGATGAGGTCTATGCTCGATGGTTCAATGAATGAACTTTTAAGGAAATAGTCGTTTATTATTTTAATTAAGAGCTCGGAGGTTTGATGTGTTAAATTTGTATTAAGCCTGTTCCCAGTTTTTCTTAATAGGATTACATGGTTAAGGTAAAAAAATTGCTGGGGGACAAATCAGAGAATGTGAATATTTTTAAGAAAATGGTGGAGGTGGCGGGAATCGAACCCGCGTCCAGGGGCTCTGGACCATAGGGTACTACATGCTTAGCCTGTCTTTTATTTTCCCCATCTGGCACCGACAGGCAGGTGCTTCGATGGGTAGCCCTGCTTTGTCTCGGTCTTAGCCCGCAGGACAAAGGCTAAGACCCAGCTCCTGTCTATTACGCCCTCTTCCCAAACAGGAGCACCTCAGGAAGGGACGTGCTGCTCAATTAGGCAGCGTATGCGTAGCTGTAGTTGGCAGTTATATTTCGCGGCCTTTTTAACGAGGTGACCGCACCCCGGCATGCACCCCATGACCCAGTCAAGCTCTGTCGAATCCAATACACCCCCTGACAAAGAACTGTTATATTATAGTGCACTTTCCTCGAAATGTAAAGCATTTTATTAATTTTGGGTGACAAAGTTTTTAATATATCTATGATTACTACCTCCTTCTTCTAAGTTTAAAGTTTTTTCATTAAAATATCTCCGATGGACTTTTTTAGCAAAGTCAAGTTGCTTGGGGAGAGTGCAAGATTTGATATTTGCGGTGATTGTTTCATTTCTGATGATGTAAAACGGGTAAAAGATATCAATCTTTCCAGGTGGATTTACCCTGTAATTCTGCCTGATGGAAGGAAAGTTAGGCTTTTAAAGGTATTGCTATCCAATATGTGCGAAAATGATTGTGCTTATTGCTTCATATCTAAATTCACAAAGATAAAGCGAATTTACTTTAGTCCCGAAGAACTCGCGGATGGGTTTATGAGACTTTATAGGAAGAATATTGTTAGTGGTCTTTTTCTATCTTCCGGTGTGAGGTGTAATCCAGAGAGCACTATGCAGAACCTTATTGATACCGCATTTATCTTAAGAAAAAAATACAATTTCAAAGGTTATATTCATCTTAAAGTTCTACCAGGTTCGTCCCTTCAATCCCTTGAAATGGCCGTTAAATTAGCTTCAAGAGTTTCGATAAATCTCGAAGTACCCCATGATAGTTATTTAAGAAAAGTAAGTATGAAGAAGAATTTCTCCCAAGACTTGCTCGACAAACTAAGCCATATTGCCCATTTCAAAATATTTCATCCAGAGTATATTCGGGATGGATTTACCACCCAGTTTGTAGTGGGCGCAGCAGGGGAGAGTGACAGAGAGATACTCAGTAGAGTTTATGACCTTTATAAAAATTTGTCCCTAACACGAGCATACTACAGCGCATTTCAGCCTGTCCCCGACACCCCTCTGGAAAATCATGCACCTACCCCTCCCATTAGAGAGGTAAGACTTTATCAGGCTGATTTTCTACTGAGAAAATACGGCTTTGATGTTTCTGAAATACCCTTTGAGAATGAGGGCAATTTGAATCTTTTTGATGATCCCAAGGTAGTTTGGGCGAGGAAGCACCCGGAATTTTTCCCCGTTGATATTTTTAAGGCTTCTTACGACGAGCTTCTGAGAGTTCCAGGAATAGGTCCAAAAAGCGCCAGGAAAATAATAAAATTGAGGCGTGAACTCTCGCTCATAAGCCCGGAGGTGTTGATTAAAGCAATACCCAGTTTCAGGCGTTCTCTCCCTTATATTGCATTTAAAGGGAAGAGAGTTTTAGCAGAAACTCAAAAATTAACGCTCTTTAGACTATGAGAATTTTTTTCATAATACTTATTTTTTCAAGCAGCAATTTATTGAAAATTGCTGAGAAGGAAGGCGTTGGACCTTGGGCCAGATTTGTATGGAAGTATTCCTCCGAAATAGACAGAAAATCCTTTACCTACGAGAATTTCGTTCTAAATTTAAAGGCAATTAAAGAGAATCTTGCGAGGCTTCCGTGGAAGGATTCAATTCCAGAAAACTATATTTATCACTTTGTAATTCCCATTCGCTCTACTCAAGAACCCTTGGAACCTTTTTACCACATCTATAAAGATACCTTGTACGAACTCGTTAAGGACTGCAAAAGCATGAAGGAAGCTATACTAAGAATTAATGAGTGGTGTTTCACAAAGATGGAGTACAGACCCACAGATCCATGGGATCAATCTGCTATTTCTACTATAAAAAGGGGTTTTGGGCGATGTGAGGAAATGAGTATTCTTTTCATGAAGGCTTTGAGGACGGTAGGAATTCCTGTCAGGTACGTGTATTCTCCATGGTGGCCTTTTACAGAGTCAAACCATGCATGGGTGGAAGTGTGGACTTCTGATGGCTGGCATTTCCTCGGGGCTGCCGAGCCTACAGACTTTGACTTCGCATGGTTCAGAATCCCCTCAAAAAGAGCTGCTCTGGTGCTCTGTAGTGCCTTTGGGAATTACCGCGGAGACAGGACTGAGATTATGAAAAGATATGGGAATCATACCGTTTTAAATCTGACTAAAAATTATACCGATCCTTTTTTACTCAGAGTTAATGTAGTAGATCAAAACGGGCAAAAAGTTAAAAATGCAGTGGTTTCTTTTTGTGTATGGAATTATTCGGCTTTTGTACCGGTCTGGTATGATACGCTTTTTAAGGGTTATAGAGAGTACGTTTTCGGGAGAACTGATCTCTGTGTTATGGTAAGGAAGGGTAAACTGGGTGCTTTTACAATTGTAAAACCAGATAGGGATACCATCACTATAACTTTGAGTCTTGATAGATTTAGTTTCCCGGATAATTCTTTCTGGTTTAGAACTTTGAAAGTAACCCGGGATACCACGAAGCCATATTATATACCTAACATGGATTCTCTGATCAGTTTGAGAGAGGAACATTTTAAATTCTTAAAGTTTCCCTATTCGGACAGTATTAAAGGCGATTCGGTTCTTTTAAGAATTTTTCGCGACGCAAAGGGAAATTGGCCGATTCTCTGGGAGTTTTATCGAAGTCTTGACTCCACCTTAAGGGAGAAATTTAGAGATTATCTAAAGTATTTTGAAGCTAAAGATCTTGTAATGCTGGATACTTCAGGGCTTAGAAATGAACTTCTTTTTCTTGACTCTATGCCGTATTTCTCTAATATTCCTCCTGAACTCTCAGATTCTTTTGTACTCCCGCCGCGAATTTTTCGAGAGGAGTTTTGCTTATATAAGGCTTTTCTATTCAATAAATTCTCAAGATATAGTATGAACTCATCTTTAGAGGACTTCACCGAAAGCGTCATCGGTTGGGTCAGGAGAAACGTGAAGATTTCGAAGAAAAGGTATTTCTTCAAACCTTTTCAGAACGCATTACAAACCCTATCTTTAATGGAGGGGAGTGAGGCAGAAGTATATGTTCTTATTGCGAGTATTTTAAGGACCTTTGGGATTCCTGTAACGAGCTATGATGCAGTGGAATTCTGGGCAGGAAGATGGAAGAAATTCACCTTAAGTAGCGAGAATAGAATCTTAGCGAAGTTTCCTGTAAGGGTACAATTTGTTTCTAACGGTCAAAATGTAACCTCGAGCATGAACTATTATTATAATTACTCCATAGTGAGGTTTGATGATATTCCTATGAGGCTTGATCTTGAACCTGTTTATCAAGATTCTCACCAGCTCTTATATCTTGAAGGGGGAGAGTATTGTCTCCTTTATGGTTTCAGGAATGCGGTAGGGGATGTATTTGTTAAAGTGAGGAATATCAAAGTGGAGGAGAATAAGGATACCACTATTTTCATTATGGATGTATCCATTCCATTGTCAGATTTAAGGGAAGGTGATCTTGTGGTGAGGGATTTTGACATTAATGTGTTTAAGTACCTAAGATTGGATGAGGTGGATATAAGTAAAAGAGTCTTTTTGGCGATTGTTGATTTTTCTTCTGAAATTAGTGTTACATCTCTTAATTCGGCTATAGAAGAACTGAGGAAATTTGATGGGAAAGTGGTGGTTCTGGCAAAAAACCCTAATCTTGCCCGTGAGTATTTTAGTAGTAAGGGGGTTTCATCTCTGACTATTATTGGTCTTAAAGATGAGATTCTTAACAAGATGGGTAATCCAGTAATTCCGTCTTTTATCTATTTAAACAATGGTAGAGTAGTCTTTTATGTTGAGGGTCTTGTTTTAAATCTTGGGTCACTCCTTGGACATTTTCATTAATGGAAGTCTAAGCCATTCTTCAAGGGGTGGATAAGGAACCATTTTTTGCCATTCTTCATCGGTTAATCTTTTATCCATGGGATGTGTAAACTCGTAATAAGAAAACATAGCACCCTTGTAGAGGGTATTATTGTACATGATCCAGATTTCCAGAGGTTTTCCCACTGCTACCTCAAGTACCGATTTCGTGTTGACATCCGTGTGTACATCTGCAACTAGGGGTAAGAGAGTATCCTGAGCCGTTTGTGTAAATCCTTGTGAGAAAGTGTAAAGAGATTCTAAAAAGTCTCCAAAAGAATAGAGCTTTTTCCTCAAGTTGTAGGGGAGTGATTTTCCAGCTTTTTGGAGTTGTACGGCAGTTAACATATCTTGAAGATACATCACTTCCATGTTAATTTTATCGGCAATTTCATTATTGAGGATTCCGTAATGCTGTAGAGTATCTTTAAAGTTTTTAAGAAAATTAATCATTTCGTTGTAAGTTTCAGGTAATGGTTCAACGAAAACTTCATATAGACCCTCTTGAGGAATGAAGGCCGTTACCTTTGCAGTGTAGCTTTGCTTTGCATACAGTATGGTGTCATGCCTTAGTTCAACCCAAAATCCTCTCTGGGTGATGAGAAGTTTATCCTGATAACATTCCGGGGAGACTTTCATGCTTTCCGGGAACTCAGGAGACTTATTCATGGTCTTTATTATATAAAGCCAGTTTAAATACGCATTCTGACGCCATTTTCTCATTTCAAATCTGGAAAATTCTCTGGTGAGGGAGTCTAGCATTTTTGAATAATTTAGGTAACGGTCTTCTTTGTAAAATTTAAAGAGCACTTCTTTTGCCCTTTCATTTCCAAGAACCGCCAGTAAATCCAGGCTTTTTGGAAATAGTCTTGGCTTTGCTCTTGTCCCGACCTTTGAGTAAACCAGGTTTTGAAAAATATATGAATCAGGAATATACTTCTGTCCCATGAATTTGGCACAGACAAGTTTTTTCTCTGGATTTTCTACGTCTTCAAAATAGGTCGAAAAAATTCTGGGTTTTTTAAGTAAACATGCCTCCTTCATGAATGCCAATACGTTCTCTTCTTTAATAATGTCTGTGGGAAGTGAGGGGAAGTATTTGCTAATGAGGGGAATGAGATCCAGGAAATTTATGTCGTCACTTTCACCTACGAGGTAAGAAGTGATTTCATAGAGTTTTTTATATTTAAGGAAGATTGTGGAGTCCTGTGCTATTAAATGTGCCATTAAAATAGCTGAGCGGGTGAGTTGAATGTTAAGGTTTTTCTCTGATCCTTCAGGATTTAGGTAAAAAGGCATCCTGCCTAAGTACATCATTGCTTTGAAGTAGTTTTTAAGCTTCTCACTTCTTGTGTAGTGTCCACGAACTTTATATTGAGAAAAGTCCTCAATTACGTTCAAAACTCTGGACGTATCAAAGCCTTCGTGACTTTCAATGAGTGCGATTTCTTCTAAGACCTGATTCGCAACTATTTCTGATGGGATAAAATTAGGGTTTAAGAGTTTTAAGACAACTTCCACGTACGCTAAGTTTGTCCTTGCTGCGCTGCTTAATTCCCTATTTTTTACTTGGGAGAGATCAATAAATTTATCCCTTAGATATAAAAGGATCTCCGTAAGATTGTCATAAAAATAGTTTTCTTCAACAAATCTAAGAGAATAATCGTAAATTAGATGAATTCCATGAAGCAATGGATCGGATGTTATGTAGATAGGCGTTTTGGATCGCTGAAAATCTTTGTAGATGCTTGTAAAATGGGGTGCAGAAGATTCCATTATAACAAATCCACACCTTGAAAGATAATCCTCTGCTTGTGCGGGTTTCTGAGCTCTAATTAATGTTAACCATAAAACTATAATTAACATATAATCACCTCCCAGGATAATTTTACAGAGTTAAGGGTTAACAGTAAAGCTAAAGTCTAATCTTGAGGGTCCCGGGGAGAACTTATCGACCCTTATATAGGAAGTACTTTGTGTGTTCGCAATACAGAATTTATCATTACAGAATGATTTCTATAGCGATCTTTTTTGCCTACATTTTTTCAAGTCAAGATTTTACCTGTATAAACAATGCCTTTGACTTTACTAAAGTTGGAGATTCGGTCTTCGTTGCGACATCAGGTGGCGTGGCTAAATTCAGAGACGGAGATTTCCAAATCTCTGGGGATACGGCAAAGTTTTCTTTCACTATTTTTACTGCATCGAAGGGCCTTAGGAGCCATAAAATAAAAAGCATAACTTCTGACCAGGAAGGGAATATTTGGGTAGTGGTGCAAGATCAAGGTATTCATGTAAAACCCCAGGATGGGGATAAATTTCTTTACTATTCTTTGCCACTGTTAACTCTAAATAGAAGTAAAGTGATCAGATTTTTCCCTCCTGATTATCTTCTGGTGGGGACAGATTTTGGACTCTTCGTCATAAAAACGGGTGGGAATTTGGACCCTGTAGATGACAGAATTTATCCACCCCTTCTTGTGAGAGATACGGTAATTTCGATATCCACTACCGATAGTTTTGCTTTAGTTTCAACACCATCAAATATTTATGGATGGACTCCTGACAGTGCATGGATTTTTAATCTTCCTTTGAATTATGGAAGATTCGGATTTGTGGCTATTTCCCATGGAATAATACTTTACAACTCGGGTACTAGGATAATTTTTTATGGTCCAGCTATCGTTAGGGAATTTAATCTCAACAATGTTTACTATATCGCTGCTCAATCTGATACATTTTATATTGCATCAGCTCAGGGTGTATTTAAACTATTTGAGGGTGTGCTTTTAAGGGTTACCCCACAATATTCCGGGATGGTAATACCATTAAATACGGGAATCTTAATTACTTCATATGCGGTGAACAGAGAAAATGTAAGCTACGGTCCATCCTGGTCTTTGCTCGTAGATGGAAGGCGGTTTGTGGTTAAAACCAGTATCCCATTTAATTTAATAACAAGTATGGCTTACAAGCGGGGGCTTCTGGCGTGCGGAATTCTGGCCTGGAGTTCTGACACATTTGCTTTAGAGAGTAAAGGTTTTATTTTAAAGGATAGTTCTTTGTATTTCTTAGACAGTCTAATAACGGCAGACCACGCTGTTAGAACCATTGCTATAGATGATTCTTTGAGGATTTGGGTTGGAACTTACAGCGCCAATGCGCAGGGAATTTACATTTTCGACAGTACAGGAAAATTCGTCTCCAAAATAGAGGGTTTGCCAGGATCTATTGTAACTCACATATCAATTGGAAGAGATACCGTTGTTGCCCTCTGGCAGCAGGGAATTTACAGAATTCACAAATTTGAGGATGGTTTCATAGCTCAAGAAATTTTCAGGGTGGATTATCCTTTTGTGGTGACTCACGGGAATAGTGGCTATTACCTTGTGGGAACTGAGAACGAGGGTTTCATTAAAATTGATTCATTTGGTCATGTAGTTCTGAGGATTACGCCTGCTGATCTGAATTCTCCCCTGGTGAGTATGGCTAAGGAGAAGGGAAATAAGATTTACATTGGGGCCCCCTCGGGCTTTTTCGTTTACTCTGGGGGTAATCTCAGGTTATTATCCAGGGGAATTGTGAGGGATTTTGAGTTTTACAAAGATTATACCGTGGTTCTTCAGGATTCTTCGATTTTAGTTTTTAAGGAAGACAGCCTTTTATTAAGCTTAAATTCTGAAAATTCCAGTAAAACCAACATTGGACAGCAATTTTATGTTGTAAGGGATATCCTTGAGTTAACTGAAGATGGAACTATAGTTGCTGGCGGTGAGGAAGGAATTACCATTATTAATGTGCTTTTCCCTCAGCAATCGCAGAATTCTGTCAGGGTCTTTCCGAATCCATGTAGAAAAGGGGAAAAAATATTCGTGGAGTCTCAGGAAACACCCATGGTTTTTGACTTAAGCTTTAAACATTTAAATTATAAACCCTCTAAAATTCAAGACTTATATTGTTTTGATACTTCCGGCTGGGATGCTGGTTTTTATTTGATTGTGGTGCCTGGTAAAAAACCGGTTACAGTAATCATAAAAAATTAAATTTTCGTTGTTAGTTTCCTGAACCTGTGTTATAATTGTAATATCAAAGGAGGCGTGAAATGGAAAGAAAGAAGTATGTTTATTTCTTCGGTGGTGGAAAGGCCGAAGGAAATAAGGACATGAAAAATCTCCTTGGTGGTAAAGGTGCAAACCTTCATGAGATGACTAATCTTGGAATACCTGTCCCCCCTGGGTTTACAATAACCACCGAGGCGTGTGTATACTATTTTAAGAACGGAGCATTTCCACCGGGGCTTGAAGAGGAAGTTAAAGAGAATTTAAAGAAACTCGAGGAACTCACGGGCAAGACTTTTGGATCCGTGGATAATCCTCTCCTGGTTTCTGTTAGATCTGGCGCGAGGGCTTCTATGCCGGGTATGATGGATACAATTCTCAACCTTGGCCTTAATGACCAGTCAGTTATAGGACTGGCGAAAAGGACGAATGATGAAAGGTTTGCTTACGATTCTTATAGAAGATTCATTCAGATGTTTTCCGATGTGGTACTGGGTGTAGATAGGAACCTTTTTGAAGAGAAGCTAAAAGAAAAAAAGAATGCACTCGGTGTTCGTGAAGACTTTGAGTTACAAGCCAAGGATCTTAAAGAACTTGTTGAAGAGTTCAAGGATATCGTTAAAAAAGTAACAGGGAAGCCTTTTCCCCAGGACCCAAAGGAACAACTCTGGATGGCTATTGAAGCTGTATTTAAATCATGGAATAATAAGAGAGCTATAGAGTACAGGAGACTTCATAAGATTCCCGATGATTGGGGAACTGCCTGCAATGTGCAAACGATGGTATTTGGAAATATGGGATTTGACTGTGCTACTGGTGTTGCTTTTACAAGAGACCCATCTACCGGTGAGAAAACCGTTTATGGAGAATATCTTCCCAATGCTCAAGGCGAAGATGTTGTTGCAGGCATAAGGACACCAAAGAAACTTCAGGAACTTTCAAAGGAAATGCCACAAGCCTATAAAGAATTGCTCGAAATTTTCGAAAGACTGGAAAAGCATTACAGGGATATGATGGATATTGAATTTACGATAGAAAAGAGCAAAGTTTATATCTTGCAGACACGTGTCGGGAAAAGAAGTGCCCGTGCTGAAGTGAAGATAGCCGTTGATATGGTTAAAGAAGGCCTTATTACAAAGGAGGAAGCTCTTCTCAGGGTTGATCCGAGAAGAGTGGAGCAGCTCCTCCATCCCATGGTAGATCCAAAAGCCGAAAAGGTGGTCCTTACAAAGGGATTACCTGCGTCTCCTGGTGCGGCTTGGGGTAAAGTTATTTTTGATGCCGATGAAGCTGCTGATCTTTCGGAAAAGGGAGAGGCTGTTATCTTGGTACGAGATGAAACATCACCTGATGACATTAGAGGTATGGCAAGAGCCAGGGGAATTTTAACTGCTCGAGGCGGGATGACTTCCCATGCTGCCGTGGTGGCAAGGGGCATCGGAAAACCCTGTGTTGTCGGAGCTGAGGAAATCGAAGTGGATTATAAGGAAAATCTATTCAGGGTTAGAGACGTTGTGGTAAGAAAAGGTGATATTATAACAATTGACGGCTCGACTGGTGAAGTACTCCTTGGCAAAGTTCCTACCATTGATCCTGAACTGTTTGAGGAATTTAATGAAATTTTGGGATGGGCAGATGAGATCAGATGGATTGGTGTTAGGGCAAATGCAGATACGCCAGCTGACGCTCAAAGGGCTCGAAAATTTGGGGCCGAAGGAATTGGTCTGTGCCGTACCGAGCACATGTTCTTTGAAGGTGAAAGAATTTACGCCATGCAGGAAATGATCTTAGCTAAAAACAGGGAGGAAAGAGAAAGAGCATTAGCTAAACTGCTTCCTATGCAGAGAGAGGATTTCAAGGGTCTATTTAGAGCCATGGATGGCTTTCCTGTTACGATAAGACTTCTGGACCCACCCTTGCATGAATTTGTACCCAAGACAAAAGAACAAATGGAAGAACTATCTAAAAGGACAGGTATTCCTGTGGAGGAAATTGCAGCAAAGTCTGAGGCCCTTCGCGAGGCCAACCCCATGCTTGGACATAGAGGGTGCAGACTCGGTATTGTTTACCCAGAAATAACTGAGATGCAAGCAAGGGCTATATTTGAGGCTGCTTGCGAGTGCATTAAAGAGGGTATAAAAGCAATACCAGAAATAATGGTCCCCATCGTTTCACTTAAGGAAGAGCTGGATCATCAGAAGGCGATTATCGATCGCGTAGCCAAGGAAGTAATGGCAGAGAAAGGCGTAGAAGTAGAATACTCTGTAGGCACTATGATTGAGTTGCCGAGGGCCTGTGTTACCGCTGACAAGATTGCACAGACCGCAGAGTTTTTCTCCTTTGGTACCAATGATCTAACTCAAACTACCTTTGGCTTTTCAAGAGATGATGTTGGTAAATTTGTGCCTAAGTATATTGAAATGGGTATTCTTAAGGATGACCCATTCCAGGTTCTTGATCAGGATGGTGTCGGCTCACTGGTAAAGATAGGAATTGAAAAAGGAAGATCAACAAGGCCAAACCTGAAGGTAGGTATTTGCGGAGAGCATGGTGGAGAACCCTCTTCTGTTGAATTCTGTCACAGAGTGGGAATGGACTATGTCTCCTGTTCACCATTCCGTGTTCCCATTGCCAGGCTCGCAGCTGCCCAGGCTGTAATAAAAGAAAAGAACAAAAGGCAGAGGTTACCTCATTAGAACAACCAAAGCTGGCGTAGCTCAACCGGCAGAGCAGCGCATTCGTAATGCGCAGGTTGGCGGTTCGAGTCCGCCCGCCAGCTTTTATTAGTTTTATGGATAAAAAATTATTGTTTTCCGTTTCGGGATTAAGAGGAATTGTTAATGAATCTCTGGATATACCCGCAGTAGTAAAGTATACGGAAGCTTTTATCAGGTATACAAATGGAGATGTCTACGCTGTTGCACAGGATACAAGGCCTCACAGCCTTGCTATAAGAAAGGCTGTAATATCCACAATTTTAGCTTGTGGAAAAGAAGTCATTGACCTTGGTGTGGTTCCGACACCTACCCTTCTTTACTTTGTTCGAACAAAAAGGCTTTCAGGTGGCATTATGATTACGGCAAGTCATAATCCCATTGAATGGAATGCTTTGAAATTTGTTAATTCTCATGGGATGTTCATAGATGCTAATGATGTGAAAAAAATTGAAGAAATTGCTAATTCTAAGCCAAAGTGGTGTAAGTTTTGGGAATTTAAACCCTTGAGGACCAACACCAATGCAATAAATGATCACATTAATGCTATCCTGGAGCACCCACTGGTTAAAGTCAAAGAGATTCGCCGAAAAGGTTTTACTGTTGTTTGCGACTGTATTAATGGCGCAGCCTACGAGGCAATTCCTTTGCTCCTTGAAAAGTTGGGATGTAGAGTGGTTAAGCTAAACTGTGATGATAGTGGTGATTTCGTAAGGAATCCGGAGCCTAAAAAAGAGTACCTTGGGGAGCTTGAAGATTTATTATTTAGTGAAGATGCTGATGTTGCTTTCGCCACAGATCCCGACGGCGATAGACTTGTGGTTGGTGTTAGAAATATAGGAATTCTTTCTGAAGAATATACTGTCCCCCTGGCTGCATATCACGTGCTTAATTACAAAAAAGGCGACATAGTGGTTAATTTCTCGACGTCAATGATGATTGAAGACATTGCGAGAATTTTTAAGGTAAACGTTCATAGGTCACCTGTCGGCGAAGCAAATGTTGTCAGTTTAATAAAAGAAAAGAATGCAGTTTTCGGAGGCGAAGGCAACGGAGGTGTGATATTTCCGGAGATAAATCCTGCAAGAGACTCTCTCACGGGAATCGCTTTGATACTCTCCCTTATGGCTGAGGATGAAATCAATGAAGTGCTTTCAAAAATACCTAAGTATTTCATGGTTAAAAAGCGGATTGAATGGAATGGAGAATTACCCCAGCAAAAGCTTAAAGCCGAGTTTAAAAACTTTGATTTTAATGAGTTAGACGGGATTTATTTCCGCAGGCGTAAAGAATGGGTTCACATAAGAAAGTCTAATACTGAGCCAATAGTGAGAATTTATGCAGAAGCTGAGAGCGAGGGAGATGCCTTAAAACTGGTTGCTAGAGCTTTAAAAGTTTTTGAATGATAGTATCAGACTTTGTGTTTCATGTGAAAGACTTTAAAATTCACACGTATGAGTGAAGTTCTTAAAGTTTTTATAGAAATTCAAAATCTTGAGGAGGACATTCAAAGGCTAACGAGAGAAAAGAAAAATCTACCCGCTGAAATTTCTGAACTGGAGTCGATAATAGCCAGGTTGAAGCACGAAAGTGAAATTACAGTTCAAAACTTTAAAAAAGAAGAAGTAAAGCTCAGGGAATTAGAAGTAGACTTAAGGGAAATTCAGGAGAAGATTCGCAATTTCCAGGAGAAGGCCAGACAGGTTAAATCCAATGAAGAATTCAGGGCAATGCAGGCCCAAATAGAACATGCTGATGCGGAGAAAAGAAAGAAAGAGGAAGAAATAATTGCACAAATGGAATTAATTGAAACCATGAAAACCCAGATCCCTCAGAGGCTGGCAAATATAGAAAAGGAGTTAAATGAGAAGTTGAGAGAGCTTGAAGAGAAAAAACGGCTTTTAGATAATATTAGCAAGGAGTTGGAGGAAAAAAGATTATTGAAAGAAGCTTATATTTCTAAGCTTCCCGATAGGGAAAAACAGCTTTTTGAGAGGTTGTATTCCCGGTTAGGTCCAATGGTTATAAGTAAAGTAGTAAAAATCGGCATTTCAACAACTGAGGTTGAATATGCTTGTTCTGGCTGTAACAGTATTATTCCACTGGCTTTTGTGCAGGAATTGAAAGTTAAGGGCAGTTACTCCCGGTGCCCGAACTGCGGGAGAATAATCTATTACCATGAAGAAGTGTGAGATCTTCACTGATGGCTCTTCACGAGGGAATCCTGGCGAGGCAGGTTGTGCATTTATAATTTATTCTGATGGTTTAAAAGTTTTTGAAGGTATGAAGTATCTGGGAATTATGACAAACAATGAAGCGGAGTACATGGGGCTTATTGAAGCTCTTAAGAAGGCAAAAGAACTGGGCTGTGAGTATCTGGTGATTAATACTGATTCCGAGCTATTAAAAAGGCAACTTGATGGAACTTATAGAGTAAGGGCAAAAAATTTAAAAAAACTTTTTGAGGAGTCAAAGATACTTTTAAATAGTTTTAAAGTTTGGGAAATTAATCATATTCCCAGGGAGTTTAATAAAGTAGCCGATAAATTTGCTAAAAAAATTTCAGGGGAGGGAAAATATGGCGTTGAAAAAATTTCAGATCATTGATGAACTCAAGGAAAGGTTTGGCTCAAGATATCTTATGGTACTCCTTACATCAAGAGTGGCCAAAATTATTTCTGATACAAAGCAGGAAGAAGAGTTGAAAGCCAGGCTCGGAATTACAGAAGAAAATGTAAAACCCACAATTCTTGCACTACACAAGGTGTTCAGAGAAGGCGTGAAATACTATATAATCGAAGAGGAAAGACGACAGGAAGAGGCAGGATACTAAATTGGCAAGAATTCTCATTGGGGTTACTGGAAGTGTAGCTTTATATAAAAGTTTAAACGTTATAAGATTATTAGAAAAGCAAGGCTACGAAGTAAAAGTTGTTTTGACACCGTCTGCCGAAAAGTTTATTTCCGGGTTACTTTTCAGTTCAGTAATGAAAGGTCAAGTTTACACCGATACGGATTATTGGAAATATGGGAAAAGCTTACACATTGAGCTGGCTCGGTGGGCTGAAGTTATTGCAGTAGTTCCCTGCACTGCTAACACTCTTTCAAAAATAAGGTATTCTCTTTCAGATAATCTCCTGACTGCGCTTATTCTTGCTTTTAAGGGTCCTATTCTCCTTGCGCCTTCTATGCATGAAGAGATGTGGCATAACCCAGAAGTTCAGGAATCAGTCAAATATCTGAAAGAAGCGAGAAATGTCTTTTTTTCTGGTCCGGGTAAGGGGCCTCTTGCTTCCGGAGAGAGTGGGTGTGGTAGACTTTATGATGAGGAATTCATAGTGGAGGATATAATTTCTCTATTGAAAGGTAGACCCTTAAGGGGAATTTCTGTACTTGTAAGTTACGGCAGAACCGAAGAACCTATGGATGTTGTAAGAGTCATAACCAATAAGTCCTCCGGAACCATGGGCTTTTATTTATCCAGGAAGGTATTAGAGTACGGAGGTAACTTGTATCAGGTAGTGGGTGAAACGTCAATACCTCCTTATGGTCGGGGACACATTTTCAGAGTTAAAACTGCCGAAGAAATGTATGAGCAAATAAAGAAACTGCTTCATGAAGTCAAGGTGTTAATAATGGCTGCAGCAGTTTCCGACTACAAACCTGAAAAATATGTTGACAGAAAAATAAAAAAGCAAGATAGAATGCAAATAGAACTTGTAAAAACTATTGACATTTTAAGTGAATTATCCAGGGAAAAAAGGGAGGGCCAGATTTTCGTTGGATTCGCCTTAGAATCGGATAATCTTGTAGAATACGCTAAAATGAAAATGAAGCAAAAGAATCTAGATTTGATCGTAGGTAATTATCCTGATGCTATGGGATCTGATTTTTCTAGTGGGGTTATCATTGACAGAAATGGAAGTATAGAAGAGTTCAACAGTATAACGAAGGAAGCCTTGTCTGATATAATTATTCAGAAAGTTTTAGACCTTTTAAAATGAAGGATTTTAGAGTTGTTTTACTTAAAGATGTGCTGGGTTATAATACTGTTTGGTTTCCTAATGCTAATAAATCCTATGAGTTATATAAAACTGAGCAAATTGCTAAAAATTGCAAGAGGTGTTCTTTGTACAAAACCCGTAATAAGTTTGTTTTTGGATGGGGGAATCCATATTCAGGAATTATGGCAGTTGGTGAAGCACCGGGTCCAGAAGAAGACGAGCTGGGTAAGCCTTTTGTAGGAAGGGCTGGTGAATTCCTGGATTACGCACTGAGAGAAGCTGGTATAGACAGAGAACGGGACCTTTATATTACCAATGTGTTAAAATGTTTTCCTGTAAAGATTATAAATGGCTCAAATAATAACGATCTAAGGAACGGTTCTAAACAAGTGGTTCGGAGGAGTAAACCCTTTAGAGAACCGAGCCCACAAGAGATAAAAGCCTGTTCCACCTGGCTTGAGATGCAGATTAACATGATAAAACCCAGATTTATTCTTGCCATGGGTAACCCCTCTTTAAGGTATTTCCTTGGCCCGGATGTAAATATTTCTTTTATTGCGGGTCAGCCAAGAAAAATCAGGAATGGGAGTATTACAGTTTTTCCAATTCAACATCCATCTTTTATTATAAGAAACAGGACTCCAGAAAACGAAAGGAGATATATTGATCTTTTGAAAAAATTTCGAGAACTGGTAGGGGATCTTATTCCCCGTTAGGGCGAAAGATTATTTTCCTTGAATGTGCGGCACCGCTAAAGTAAAATATGTTAGGAGGTCAGATGGAAGAGGTTATAAAGAAAATAAAACAAGCAGAAAAAGAAGCCGAAGAAATAGTAAAGAAAACGCAGGAAGACGCTGAAAGAATAATTCAAGAAGCTCAGAAGAAAGCTCGAGAAATAATCGAGGAGGCACAGAATAAGAGAAAGGACTTACTTTTTGCTGTGGAAGAAGAAGCAGAGAAGGCAGCTAAGAAGCAAATTGCTGAGATTGAAAGTGATTTTCAGAAAAGGATTGATGACCTTCGGAAGCGAGCGGAGAGTAAAAAGGATACCGCTATAGAGTTTATATTAAGTAAATTATAAAATGGCTAAAATACCTCTTCAAAAGGTTGCTATTTATGTTCATTATTCGGAGAGAGAAAAACTTTTATCAAGATTACAGCACGAAGGTATCTTACACTTCACCGAAGTTAGGGGAAAGCTTAAGGAAGAGTTTAATGTAGAGCATTCATCAGAACAATTTTTTGAATCGCACCTTGAATCTCTCATTGTAAGGCTTGAAAATGCCGTCAGGTTTATCGAACCCTATGCCAGGAAGAAATCTTTTGTTGATAACTTAATTGAGCGTAAAGATCCTGTTAATCTTCAGGAGTTTATATCTACGGCTAATTGTATCGAACCAGGTGCGATCCTCGTTCAAATCGAGACTCTTGAGCAAGAGCTTAAAGAGCTCACACAGATAGAGTCAAATTTGAAAGCACAAATTGAATTTATTTCTCCGTGGGTGAATTTAGAATATCCTGTTGAAAGCATAAAGTCTACAAATAGCATCGCTTATGTACCCGGGATCTTTCCATCAAAATACAGGGATTCCCTGGAAAATTTACCCCTTGGGCTCGAAATCATTAACGACGATGGCAAAAATTGTTATGTTATTGCAGTTTTTATGAAAAAGGATGAGGATTTAGTAAGAACGGTTTTTCAGGAAATAGAGTTTGAGCACGTGGAATTTCATGGCTATTCGGGTTATCCTAAAGATATATTAGCCAATTTGCAAAAAAGACTATCTGAAATACAGGAAGAAAAGAAGAATATACACAAGCTTATACAAGGAGTTGCCAAGAATTACAGAAAACTTTTAATTCTTCACGATTATTACAAAGGCGTTTATAACAGGGAAATAATTGATAACAGAGGCCTTAAAACTTCATTTGCAGCTATATATACGGGTTACATTAGGAAAGACGACATACCTAAACTAGAAAGAATATTGAAAGATTTTTCTTCTGCGTACTATGAATTAATTAAGCCTGAGGAAGGCGAACAAGTACCAGTATTAATTGAAAATAAAAGATTTTTCAAGCCTTACGAAGGGCTAGTAAAGATGTACGGACTCCCTTCACATTCTGACCCTGATCCCACGGTTTTGATAACTCCGTTTTTTATTCTTTTCTTTGGAATATGCTTTGGTGATGCAGCTTATGGAATAATCCTTGCATTGATCTCTTACTTTATAATGCGAAAACTTAAAATTTCTGGTGGCCTTCCTATGATATTGATAATGGGTGGTATTGCTTCGGTGATTTTCGGGATTATAACAGGTGGATGGTTTGGAGATTTCTTTGATAGAGCTAATATAGGGATTCTAAACGCTTTTAGAAAGAAACTAATGCTTTTCGATCCTATGCAGGACGTTTTAATATTTTTTGGGTTGACCATTGTGCTCGGGTTTATTCAGATTATTGTTGGTCTTTTAGTTAACGGGTATAAGAAAATAAGGGAAGGTGATGTAATTGGAGCTATATCTCAACCATTTGCATGGGTTGTGGTTCTTATTTCCTTAGGTTACAAATTTGCGCTTTCTTCGAAAATTGGAATTCCTTTCTTAGACAAAATTGCAACAATTTTAATCATTTTTTCTTTGCTTCTTATGGTTTTATTTAGTTCGCACCAGAGCAGGAATTTTATAGTAAGGATAATCAAAGGTGCTTATAATGTTTACAATGGTGTGGGGTTTTTGGGTGACCTTCTGTCTTATGTACGTTTAATGGCATTAGGCCTTACCTCTTCAGGGATTGCTATGGCAATTAATATTTTGGCTCTTCTTGTGTGGCAGATACCCATTTTAGGGTATATTCTGGCGCCCATTGTTTTCATTTTTGGTCATCTATTTAGTGTTGTTATAAATATACTGGGTTCCATTGTGCATCCCCTCCGTCTTCAATACGTAGAGTTCTTTAAGCAGTTCTATGACGACGGGGGTGTACCCTTTGAACCATTACAGTGGACAGGAAAATATACGGAGATAGTGGAAGCAAACAATAAACAGGAGGTTTAAAATTGAGTGCAGGACTTTGGTTGGCAATTCTTGGTGCAGGTCTAGCAACCTTCTTACCAGGGCTTGGATCTGCTATAGGTGTTGGTACTACAGCAAGAGCAGCAGCCGGTGTTCTTTCCGAAGACCCTGGAAAATTCGGTAGGTTATTCTTGCTTGTAGCACTTCCGGGTACTCAGGGATTTTATGGGTTCATTACGGCTCTTCTTGTCATTATAAAAGTCGGACTTCTGGGTACAGTTAAGCCAGTGGATTTTGTTACGGGCCTTCAGATCTTTCTTGCGACGGTTCCTATAATGACGCTGGGATTTTTCTCTGCTATTCATCAGGGAAAAGTTTGTACCGCTGGTGTGGAGATGGCTGCTAAGAAGCCTGAAGCTTCAATGCAACCTGTAATTTATGCAGGTCTGGTTGAGACATATGCAGTACTCGGGCTTCTTGCTAGTATATTCCTCCTCCTTGGAATCAAATTATAAGGAGGACTGACTTTGGGCCTTCAGGAAATTCTCGAAAAGATAAAGGAAGAAACGGAGTTAAAAAAGCAGGAGATTCTTGATAAGGCTTTTGCTGAACGGGACAGGATTATAGCTGAAGCAAAGAAAAAGGCAGACCAGATCCTGATGAGAGCCGAAGAAGAAAAAGCCAAAAGGGTTCAACAGAAGGTTAACGCACTGGTTGCTGATTATGTCATAAAGTCAAATCTTCGTGAAACTCAGGTAAAAAGGGAAATCCTCGATAGTGTCTATGAGGAAGTATTAAATAGAATCAAAAAAGATAGTAAACTGTACGAACAGGTACTGAGATCTCTCTTTGAGAGTCTAGAACTTAAAGGAGATGAGGAAATTTTTGTTTCAGAAAGTGAAGCAATTCTGAATGAAAAATTCATTGAAATGTTGAACTCTACTAAGGGTTGGAATCTCAGGCTTTCTGAAAAGAAGGTAAAGATATCTGGTGGATTCCTGGCAAAGGGGAAAAATTTGCAGATAGACGCTTCATTTGAAAAATTAATGGAAATTTTAAAAGAAGAAACTGAAGTTCATGTTTCAAAGATACTTTTTGGCTGATTTATGATAAAGCTTCCGTTTACAAAGTATCCCTCGTTCGGGAGGGATGATTCTGAGTATGCCTATGCATGTGGTAGGATAAAAGCTCTTGAGACGAGACTTTTGGATAGAGTTAGATTTGAGCGACTTGCTACAGCTAAGGACTTAGGTGAAGTGTTAAAGCTTTTACAGGATACTGATTATTCCAGATACCTGAATGAACTCCACAGTCCCGGGGATTATGAAATCCTATTAAGACGTGAGTTTGAGAGAGTTTTAAATACAGTTTCGGAACTTGCACTGGATAGTCAATTATTAAAAGATCTTAAAATTCCCTATGATTTTCTGAATGTCAAGGTTGTTGTTAAAGGCTTAATTTTTGAGAAGGATTTTTCTTCGAGTCTTTCAAAATTTTCCTATTATCCTGGAAGCGTATTGAAATATGTTTTTGAAACAGGAAAGTTTGAATTGGTAGATCCCTTTATCGCAAAAGCCTTTGAGAATGCGATTTCTTCTTATTACGAACGTAAAGAGGTGTTTAGAATTGACGCGGCCGTTGATAAAGTTATGTATGAATACTTGGCGTTGTCATCTAACTTTGAATTCATAAGGGTTTTTTATGGTGTGAAAGCAGATTTTACCAATTTGATGTTGTATCTTAGACTGGAAAGGCTTGGTAGAATTAATCAACTTAGAGTTTTTCTTGTAGATGGTGGCTATCTTCCACTTCACTTATTTACAAAGGTGCCTGATTTCCAGACATTGTTAAATGAAATCAGACAAACGGTATATCATGATGTGTTAGCATCTGGATATCAGTATTTTTTAAGGACAGGAAGCTTTATTAGATTAGAAAGGGACATTTTCACTTATCTTAATGAGTTGATTCGCAGGGGGAGTATGCGTGATCTGGGCGTTGAACCTTTAATAGCTTATTACTTTAGGAAGAAGAATGAGCTGAACCTGTTGAGAATGATTATGGTTTCAAAAATTAATGATCTTCCAAAGGAGCAAATACTTGAGAGAATACCGGAGGTTATATGAAGAAAGTAGCTGTTATGGGAAAGTACGAGACGGTTTTCCCCTTTAAATCTGTTGGAATAGAGTGCATCGTTTGTAATACTGGGTCAGAAGCGAGGGAAAAAATTCGCGAAATTATTTCTATGGAATATGGGCTGATATTCGTTGAAGAAGAATACTATGATGATGTAAAAGATGTTGTTGAAGAATTAAGAGAGGCAGCGACTCCTGCAATCACATTTATACCGGGTGCAGGAGGTAGCATAGGAAAAGCAAAGGAGAAATTACGGAGTGTAATTCTAAAAGCGATTGGAATAGATGTGTTTTAGGAGGTAGAGATGAAGAGTGGTAGAATTGTAAAAGTTTCAGGGCCTCTTGTGGTAGCTGAGGGTATGCTAGGAACGAAGATGTATGACGTGGTTTACGTTGGCGAAATGAAGTTGCTTGGAGAAGTTATTGAACTTAAAGGTGATAAAGCTTACATACAGGTTTACGAAGACACACACGGTCTCGGTCCTGGTGATCCTGTGTATGGGTCTGGTTCTCCATTAATGGTAGAGCTTGGTCCAGGTCTTATAGAATCATTTTTTGATGGAGTACAAAGGCCCCTTGATAAAATTAAAATACTTGCTGGTGACTTTATTTCGAGAGGTATTCACGTCCCGGGCCTGCCGAGGGATAAAAAATGGTTTTTTGTTCCCACTGTTAAGCCTGGAGATGAGGTTCAGGAGGGTGATATTATAGGGGTTGTTGATGAAACCAGTCTTGTTAAACATAAAATAATGGTTCCTCCTGGGATTCAAGGTATTGTAATGGAAATAAAGGAAGGTTCCTACACGGTAGATGAGGTTGTCGCCACTATTAAGGATGAGAATGGAAACACCCATAGTATCACAATGATGCAAAAGTGGCCTGTGAGAATTCCAAGACCCTATAAAGAGAAATTACTCCCAGAAGCACCGATGTTTACAGGTCAGAGGGTGATCGACACCTTTTTCCCCATCGCTAAAGGTGGTACAGCATGCGTACCCGGGCCCTTTGGCTCTGGAAAAACAGTCATTCAGCATCAGCTTGCAAAGTGGTCTGAAGCTGATATAATTGTATACATTGGGTGCGGCGAGCGGGGTAATGAGATGACCGACGTTTTAATTGAATTCCCTGAGCTAAAGGACCCTCGTACCGGTGAACCTCTAATGAAAAGAACTGTGCTCATCGCAAATACTTCCAATATGCCTGTCGCCGCCCGTGAAGCTTCGGTTTACACAGGTATAACTATTGCAGAATATTTCAGGGACATGGGGTACTCTGTTGCATTAATGGCCGACTCAACATCTCGCTGGGCAGAGGCTATGAGGGAAATTTCGGGCCGTCTTGAAGAGATGCCTGGTGAAGAGGGATACCCGGCTTATCTGGCAACCAGAATCGCAAGCTTTTACGAAAGAGCTGGAAGGGTAATATGTCTTGGAAAAGATAGCAGGGAAGGATCATTGAGTGTCATAGGTGCTGTTTCACCTCCTGGAGGAGATTTATCAGACCCTGTGGTACAATCCACTCTTAGGGTTGTAAAAGTTTTCTGGAGTCTTGAAGATAAATTAGCGTATAGGAGGCACTTTCCCGCTATAAACTGGTTGACCAGTTATTCTTTGTACCGTGATGATCTGAGACCATACTACGAAAAATATGTTTCGCCTGATTTTCCGGAGATGGTATCTGAGGCCATGAAGATATTAGAAAAAGAGGCTGAGCTTGAGGAAATTGTTCGTCTTGTTGGTGCAGAGGCTCTTTCCCAGGATGACCAGCTTCTTTTAGAGATTGCAAGAAGTTTAAGGGAAGATTTTCTACACCAAAACGCCTTTCATGAGGTAGACACTTACGCTTCCATTAAGAAGCAGTTCTTAATGCTTCAAGCAATATTGAAACTTTATGAGGTTAGCAGAGATGTTATTGTAAAAGGTGAAATAACTGTTAAGGAGCTCAAAAAGAAGCCAATATGGGAAAAGATTGCAAGAATGAAGTATTTTGCAGAATCAGAACTTGGTGAGATTGAAAAAATTATACAGGAGATGGAAAATGAAGTTAGACAGCCTGTTGCTTAGGAAAAGGGTTACCAGGTATTTATCTGTTTCAAACATTGCGGGACCACTCATGCTCGTTGAGGGTGTTCCAGGAGTTAAATACGGTGAACTGGTCGAGATTGAGTTACCCTCTGGTGAAATCAGGCGGGGCGAGGTTTTACAAGTTGAGGAGGATAAAGTGCTTTTACAAGTTTTCGAGGGTACATCAGGAATTGATGTTCCAAAAACTTCTGTAAGGTTTCTTGCAAAAGGGCTAGAGATAAACCTTTCTATTGACATGCTCGGAAGGGTATTTGATGGTCTTGGAAGGCCTATGGATGGTGGACCGGATGTAGTTCCTGAAGAAAGGGCTGATATCAATGGTGCACCTATAAATCCTTATGCAAGGGATTACCCCAACGAATTTATACAAACAGGAATCTCTGCAATTGACGGTTTAAATACCCTTGTAAGGGGGCAGAAGCTTCCTATCTTTTCGGGTTCTGGGCTTCCTCACAATAAGCTTGCTACTCAGATCGCAAGACAGGCAAAAGTGAGGGGTGAGGGGGAGTCTTTTGCGGTAGTGTTTGCAGCTATGGGAATCACCTTTGAAGAATCGGAATATTTTATCAAAAGCTTTAGAGACACTGGTGCTATTGAAAGATCTGTACTTTTTATAAATCTGGCTGACGACCCGGCCATTGAGAGGATTGCGACCCCGAGGGTAGCCCTAACAACAGCTGAGTTTCTCGCATTCAAGAAAGACATGCATGTGCTTGTAATTCTAACTGATATGACCAATTACTGTGAAGCTCTTCGAGAAATATCTGCTGCAAGAAAGGAAGTTCCTGGAAGGAGAGGATACCCGGGATACCTTTATACTGACCTTGCAACCATCTATGAGAGAGCCGGAAGGATTAAAGGGAAGAAGGGCTCTATTACCTTAATTCCGATTCTTACAATGCCTGAGGACGATAAGACACATCCCATCCCTGACCTTACGGGATATATTACAGAAGGTCAGATAATTCTTTCAAGGACCCTTCACCGTAAAAAGATTTATCCGCCCATAGATGTCTTGCCATCTCTTTCAAGGTTGAAGGATAAAGGAATTGGAAAGGGTAAAACCAGGGAGGATCATGCGGATGTATTTAATCAGCTCTTTGCCTGTTACGCTCGCGGAAAAGAGGTTCAAGAACTCGCTGTTATTTTAGGTGAAGGTGCGTTGTCGGAAATAGACAAAATTTACTTTAAATTTGCCGATCTTTTTGAGGAAAGATATGTGGGGCAAGGGGAATTTGAAGATAGGAGTATTGAAGAAACATTGGATCTCGGTTGGGAACTGCTTTCTATGTTCCCCACATCGGAACTCAAGAGAATCAGGCCGCAGTTTATAGAAAAGTACCTAAGAGGTAGAAGAGATGGCTAAATTGCTGATCAAAGAGCGTATTTTTGTTAGAACCAATGATTTCATAGCAGAGTGGAATAAGTTAGTAAACTTTTTCTATTTAATTGCGATACCCATTCTTACCGGTGTTCTTTCAAAGATCAAGATCGAAATGTGGCCTGTTCCTGTTACTTTTCAAACTGTTGGTGTGCTATATGCTGGTCTTCTCCTTGGACCTAAAAGGGGTGCATTAAGTCAAATTATTTATATTTTGATGGGACTTCTTGGATTTCCTCTTTTTGCAAGAGGTGGTGGGTTAATGTATATTCTAAGTCCGACCTTTGGATACCTTTTAGGTTTTGTTTTAGCATCTTATCTTGCAGGACATGCCAGAAAGTTTTTCTTCGGTAAATTTAATTCAAAATTTATTCAAGGTATTTTAATTATCATTTTTGCCAATTTAGCAATCTATATTACCGGAATTTCGTGGCTTATACTTTTTACGGGTTTAAGCTTACAAAAGTCAATTCAAGTTGGTTTTATGCCATTTATTCCAGGTGATATATTTAAGATAATGCTGGTTTTGCTATTGTATTCTGGCTTCGGGAACAAAAGAGAATTGTAAAATGATGGAGCTATTGACTGTAATTTGTTTTTTAATTGGCTCCATCAAATCTTACGTGGTGGAGCTTGACTCCACATATGAGAGATATTTTGATAGCGGTATCAGCGAAAGATACGAATTTAAAAAAATAAGTATTCTTTCTGAAAAGGCAAATGAATATTTAAGTTCCCTTGTTGCATCATACACACCGTACTACAACGTATCCAGGTTTGACTTTATAAGAATAAAAAGAGAGGGGAAAGTAATCGATGTGGACACTTCAAAATATGTAGATGTCCCTGCACCACCGGAGCTGGGCGGGACTATTTTCTGGGGAACCAGAAATAGGGTTATTGAGATACCCGAATTGAAAAAAGGTGATATACTGGAGTATCAGGTTTTTAAGTACGGTGGAAATTGGCTTGGACCAACCGGAGAGGGAAATTTCAAGACTCCCTACCCTGGTTACTTTAATGTGATAGAAATCTTTGGTGATGAAGTCCCTATTAAGAAGAAGGTTTACGTAATTGAAGAACTCCCAGAAAAGCCATTGCGATTTCAAATTTATAATAGCAACATTATAAAAGCCAGGAAAATCAAAAAAAATGGGACTACGATTTATGTGTTTTTTGCAAGGAACATCAAGCCTTTTGAATTAGAGCCATTTTCACCTTCTAAGTACGATGTCTTGCCAAAACTCATCGTAACCAATATTCCATCCTGGGGAACAATGTCGCAAATGGAGTTCGAAAGGTCAGATCCCAATATAGAGCCCGATGAGATAATAAAGTCAATATCGGATAGTCTGTGTGCGGGGCTAAGCGACGTAGAAAAGATCAGGAAATTATTCTACTTCGTTGCTGATGAGATTAGGTATTTAGGACTTATTGAGAGCGACGCAGAGGGATACGAACCACATAAGGCTTCCCTTACTCTTTTGAAACGTTCAGGTGTATGTAAAGATAAAGCTGCACTTTTAGCATCACTATTGAGGGCCCAGGGATTTAAAGCATATTATGCCACTACAGCAGTGGGAATGAAAATGGAAAATATCCCCGCAGATCAGACAAACCATGCTATTGTTGCCCTTGAAACTGCACCTTATGAATACATATATCTGGATCCTACTGTGGGTGCAGGTGGAAAGGAGCTGCTTCCCCCATCTGAATGGGGACAAGGTGTATTGGTATCCCGGGAGAATGGCGACACTCTTAGAGAAATACTAGGGTTTTCGAAAGAATATAATTTATATTCGGTACAACTTATTGATTCAATCCACGGTGATACTCTCGTTTTTACTCTTTCTGTTGATGCGAAAGGTGCCTGGGACCAATATCTACGCGAAAGGGCAAGACGTGGCCCAGTGTATCTGAAGAAATATATTGAGAATATCCTGCACTCTATCTTCAACGAAAATGTAATCATAGATGATTTAAATTACACTGATTCTTATGACTACAGCGAATATTTCCGGATTCAAGTAAAAGGAAGGGTTTTCAACTACTTTTTAAAAGTAGGAAATTTATGCTTCTTTAAGCCAGCTTCGATATCTTCACCCGAAGCATTTATCTGGAATTTGAGTGTCCTGGATAAGGATAGAAAATCCCCTTACATAACAAGATTTCCGTATATTTTTAGTTTTAACGAAAGGCTTAATTCTACTAATGACCTTACTTTTAATAAGCAGAATTTTACAGCTTCGAGTGCGGGACTGTACACCATTAGTTTCCAGGTGGATGGTGAAAACAGTGATGTAGTTATTTCACTAAAAATTGGAATGGATAAAAAACTTTACAAAGCTAAGGAAATTAACGAATTTATTAAAGATTTTCGGAAATTAAAATCTATCAAGAAACTGTGGATAATTTCCAAAGTGGGGTAAAAAATGAGCCACTTTTTCCTTTTAATTTTATATCAAATTTTATCGGCAGAGCCTAAAAGTTACGTTGAACACTACCGTGAAAATTACCTGGTTCGTAATGATTCTTTGTTCTACAATGTGGAAAAGAGTGTGTTTGTAGGTAGCGAATCGGCAAGGGAGAGTTACGGAACCATAGTAATACCTTTCGATGATTCGAGGCAGAGAGTTAGAGTGGTATACGCGAGGACCATCTCACCTAAGGGTGATACAATTTACGTTACTCCAAACGCAATTAACATTGTTGCATCCGAGCTTGTGAACAGTTATCCCTTCCTTAGTAATAGAAAAGAACTTCATATATCTTTTATTTCCATTCAGCCCGGTTCAAAATTGGAGTATTTAGTTGAAATCGAGGAATCACCCTTTACCTTTCTTGATGGTTTATGCTATTTTCAGGAAGAATTAGAAGTTAAATCTCGAGAGATTAATTTTACTCTGCCCAAGGGTTTAATTTTCAATTTTAAGTTATATGAACGCGGGAACCTATCCATTCGCGAGGAAATATGCGATTCATCAAATTATGTAATTTACAAATTTTACTCTTCAGAAATTCCTGCCTTGCCCGAAGTGGTGACATGGAGGAATCATGTCCCACTATATCTAGCGTCTAGCGTCCTTGTCTTTTCTACTTTTCCTTCCTGGGATTCTTTAATGAACCACCTGAAACACTTTTACCTTGGTAGGAGTGATATAAAAAAGCAAGAGCAAGATTTAAGAAGAATTGTAAAACTCGCTGACCTAATCGATAGTCCTGAGTATGAGCCCTTTACAATTCAAGGCTATGTTCCGTTAAATTTTGATAGAGCTTTAAATTCTACTAAAATGACTTTCCCGGAAGAAGTATACAGAATAATAAGTAGTAACAGTGGACTTTCCCCTGCTTTTGTGCTCAGGTACGGTTTTTCAATAGCCGAGGCACCTCCTTCGTTAGCTTTGATTCAAACTGTGATTCTCTTTGATGGCAAAAAATTTATAAATCCATTTAGAGGAAATAAAAAACCCCTGGTAACGGACTATTCAGGTTATAACGCTCTTGTTTTGTATGATACTTCAGGGTACGAGGAGAGGACCATAGAGGTTGCCCACAAAAATGTTTGTAAGATAACTCTTGATGTTAAAGGTAGAAAAGCTTTTCTCCAGGTTGAAAAAGGAAAATTCTCATATGATTATGATAGTGAAGAAGACGAAAATAATAGGGTAGAGGAAAAGTTTTTGGAAACTTACAACAGAATTTTAAATATTTTCGGGAATGTCAAAAAAACAAATATAAAAGTTAAGGGCGAGAATGACCCTGTCTCTCCAGTGCAAATTTCGGGAAAAGTCTGTTATTCCGATTTAGGTTATAAATTAAGTAATTATCTTATAATTGAGCTTCCTCCTTTTAATCTTCCCAATCTCAGCCAACAGCAAAGAGGATTCTTTATTTCCAGAGATGAAGATGTGAAAAATATCGTCTCTTTGATAATTTCTATGCCGAAAGGGTACAAGGTTTCTTTATTACCGGAGTCTTTTGAGATTAAGACGGAGGACTTTGAACTTGTATTTGATGCAATACAGAAAGAGAATGATATCTTTGTAACTTATTCTCTGTTTTTCAAAAAGCGTTATTATACTCGAGATGAAGTCACAAAGATGAATAAGGCTTTTGCTGACAAAGGTTTATTAGGTAGAAAATGGGCATTGATTTTTGAACACGTTGTGGAAAATTGATTAACGTTTTAATTACCTTTAAAATTAAGAGGAGAGCTCAACCGTGAACTTAGAGTTTAATGAATTAATAGAAGAATTTAACCGTAGAAATGGTTTTAAATATCCCATTGAGATTGCGAAAGCTGATGGCTACAAAATGCTTATAGCCTTTAAAAAAGCTGTCGAAGAGGAGGAAATCCATATCGATGAACATCTTGCTGATTTTGTTCATTTTTTAAACTCTAAAATAGGTAAAGAATTTGAGCCAGTAAGATTATTTAGATCTCATGAAAGTTTTTATATAGCTGTTCTGGTTTCGGATATTGATCGGATGAAAGAAGTGGTAGATTTTGGCTTTTCGCCCTTTGATCTTTTGTTATGATTCTTCTTGCAATAATTTCTGCTCTTTTAACCTTTTATGATCCTGTTTTTCAAAAAGACCTTTCTATTGAATTCTTGAATCAAAAGATGCTTGATATTAGAAACGGTTCTCTAACAAATATTTTAATACACAAGCCCTTTCTAACTGAAAGACCCGCAATTGTATTTAGCCCCTCTGTAAAATTTTTAGGATATCATATGGATGATAGAATCTTTTCAAATTACGTTATAGATCTTAAGTTTAAGCTGGGTTTTAAAGTGAGTAATTTTTCCACTTTTGCGCAAGTAGATTTTTTTAATTTTAATGAACCCAATAAATTCCCTTATTGGCATCCTTTTTCAGATGTTTCATACCTTTTATACAGTTTTGATGAGCAACCTATTGTCGGTGGGAAAAGTATTCTGGATATTAACGTTAAAGAAGCGTATGCGGAATATGACAATGACAGGTACAATCTTCTTGTGGGTAGAGCGAATATTCGAGTGGGTGAAGGACTTCTTTTTAGTGGTAACTCTTACCCACTGGATTACATATACAGAGCAGGGATTAAGTTGAGAAATTTTAAAGTAATCTCTGCATTTGCTGTTCCTGTGGATACTTTTCAGAGACGTTCCATTTCATATCAGGTTCTTGAATGGACACCCCACCCTAATCTGGTTTTTACTTTATATGAAGCTGTTTCTCATAGTGATGAGGATGTTTTTAAGTACTTTAATCCTGTGAGCTTATACTATGAGAGACAAAGGCGCGGGAAATCTAATAACGACAACCTTTTAGGAGGTTTCTGTTTACGTTATCTGGTTAGGCAAAGGGCTTCCCTGTTCTTTGAGCTTCTAAACGATGATATTGTGGTTTTTCAGGGTGGAACCAGTAAATACGCGTTAAATACGGGTCTGGAGTTTTTACCGGATACAACTCAGATTTTTAGACTTTCTGTGGTACTTATACCAAGATTTACCTATACCCATGTGTCAGATACGAATAGCTGGCAGATAATGGGGAATCCCATTGGATACCCAAGGGGTAATGACCTGATTGATTTCTACCTTTCCTATTTAAAATACATTGATAAACATCGTGCGTTTGTAGCTCGATTTGCGTTTTTGAATAAGGGTGAAGGTACTCTTATCGAAAAATGGGAGGGCAGTAGTTATCCAAGAAATGTTCAATATCCATCTGGAAATGTTAGAAGAGATTTCTTATTTATGATGGGTTATAAATTGAAGGGTTTTTATCTTGGCACGGTAGCTGATCTCGTTTATAGAGGTAATAATCATATTTTTGGTTTTTTCCTAAATTTTGAAAGCGATATATTCAAGCTGAATTTCTGATGGATCCAAGGCTTCTTGAAAAATTTATTAATGCAGTTAAGAAATACCATTTGATCGAGAAAGGTGATAAAATATTGGTGGGTCTTTCTGGAGGTCCAGATTCTGTCTTCCTATTAAAAATCTTGCTGGATACTAAAGATTATTTTGGAACAGAAATTGGCTGTTTACATATCAATCATCTTCTTAGGGGAGAGGAATCTTTCCGCGATGAGGAGTTTTGCAAAAAATTGTGTGAAGAATTTGGTATTCCGCTGATAACGGAAAGGGTGAACGTAAGGGAAAGTAAAATGCCAAGTGAATCGATTGAAGAAGCTGCCAGAAGGTTGAGGTATGACAGATTTAGAGAAGTAGCTATGACTAAAGGATTTAATAAAGTAGCTCTGGCACATACGGCGTCAGATGTTGTGGAGTCTTTCTTTATAAATCTTATCAGGGGTGCTGGTATCTGGGGACTTAGAGGGATGCCGGTTAAACGAGATATTTTCATTAGGCCGCTAATATTCATTTTCAGAGAGGATATTCTAACCTACCTGGAAAATACTGGTTTACCACATGTTATCGATTCCACTAATTTAGAACCTGTTTATTTGAGAAATGCTATAAGACTTAGACTCATACCCCTTTTTGAAGAATTACGAAAAGGTTCTTTAGAAAAGGTAAGAGAGACTACTGAGCTTGTTGGTGATTTAATAGAGTATCTGGAAGAAATGATGCTCGAGATAGAAAAAAAATGTTCAATTAATTCGTATCCTTTCGTTCTTCTTATTGATTATTCGAGCTTTTTGAATTATCATAATTCCTTACAGAGTCTTTTTCTTTGCAAAAGACTCGGTTTGACGTATGATGATTTAAAGATCTTATGGGAGATTGTAAAAGGGAAGAAAATAGGGAAAATGCGAAATTACTATGTTTATACAAGTAAAACCGAAATTGCCATTTTCCCTGAAGAGCAGAAGATTATTAAAAGAGAATTAGAATTATCTGATTTTCCATTGGTTTTAGAGGATTTGAATATGAGGTTTGTATTAGAGAAAGATGGTTCAGAAAACAATTATTGTGTGGGGCTTGATTCTAAGTCCTTCCCTATATTTGTAAAGGGAATTGGGAGTGGTGATAGGCTTTCTGGTAGAAGAGTTTCTGAAATTTTTGAAAGGAAAAAAATTCCTGCGTGGAAAAGGTCTTTGTATCCTGCTTTTGTGAAAAATGGTGAGATATTCTGGATTCCAGGAATTTTTAGGAAGGATTTAGGGAGTGATTTATTTATAAAACTAAAAAAGGTGAGACAGGATGAATATTGGTTATTTGATAACCGAAGAACAAATTAAAAGCAGAATAGTGGAACTTGCGAGAGAAATCGAGAAGGACTACCAGGGAAGCATTCCTATCGTTGTTGGAATATTAAAAGGTTCCTTCATTTTTCTTGCCGATTTGATTCGCGAATTAAAAATAAATCTTGAGGTGGATTTTCTCGCTGTGTCAAGTTATGGAAAGTCCACTAAAACTTCAGGAATTGTAAAAATAGTAAAGGATTTGAGTACTTCAATTGAAGGACGTGATGTTCTTCTTGTGGAAGATATTTGTGATAGTGGTTTGACGCTTAAGTATATAATTGAGCTTCTTAAGGGCCGTAAACCGAGGAGCGTAAAGGTTTGTGTTCTTCTTGACAAGAAAGAGAGGAGACAGGTTGAAATAGACCTTCACTATGTGGGATTCGAGGTCCCTGATAAATTTTTAATAGGATACGGTCTTGATTTTGCTGAGAGGTTCAGAAATCTTCCTTACATAAGGGAGGTCACTGAAGAAGAGTTAAAAGAGGTGATAGGAAATGAAAAATGATCTAATTAAAAATTTAATTATCTGGATTCTGATTTTTCTTGGTTTTGCCACTCTTTACAATTATTTAACCAGTGAGAAAAATATTTTAAATGTTTCTTTTACGGATTTTTATTCACAGGTAGAAAGCGGAAATGTGAAGGAAATAGTGATTTCGGGTAAAAATATAGAGGGGCTTTTCAAAAATCCTGTAAATAGAGATGGTAAAGATTTTCTAAGATTCAAAGCACAAATACCATATGATGATCCTGACATGATAAGGTACTTAGCCTCAAAAAAAATTGACGTTTATTCAAAAGAAAAAAGTCTGGTAACTACATTAATCCTTAGCTCGATTCCATGGCTTTTGATGCTTCTTCTCTTCTGGTTTTTCTTCTTTAGGCAGATTAATGCAAGTCAACGTGAGGCCATAAAGTTTGGAAAGAGCAGGGTCAGAGTTTTGAAGGAGTCCAAGCCTCAGATAACATTTAAAGACGTTGCTGGATGCGAAGAGGCAAAAGTTGAACTTCAAGAAATTATTGAGTTTTTAAAAAATCCTGCTAAGTTCAGACAAATTGGAGCTAGAATTCCAAAGGGCGTTCTTCTGGTGGGGCCTCCTGGAACGGGAAAAACTCTCCTTGCTAAAGCAGTTGCTGGTGAGGCTGGTGTACCTTTCTTATCTATATCGGGCTCAGAATTTGTAGAGCTTTTTGTAGGTGTTGGTGCTGCAAGGGTCAGGGATTTATTTGAACAGGGGAAAGCTAATGCTCCATGCATTATATTTATAGACGAAATTGATGCTGTAGGAAGGTTAAGAGGCGCAGGTCTTGGTGGTGGGCATGACGAAAGAGAGCAAACACTAAATCAGCTTCTTGTAGAAATGGACGGCTTTGATTCGTCCGAGGGAATAATCGTTATGGCAGCCACAAATAGGCCTGATATTCTAGATCCGGCGCTTCTGAGGCCCGGAAGATTTGATAGGCGCATTTATGTGCCAATACCTGATGTTAAAGCCCGTGAAGAAATTCTGAGGCTTCACGCATCAAGAGTCCCTCTAGCGCCAGATGTGGACCTCAGAGTAATTGCTCAGTCGACTCCTGGATTTACAGGTGCAGATCTTGAGAACTTAGTAAATGAAGCGGCACTTTTAGCTGCGAGAAAGAATCAAAAAGAAGTTACAATGAGAGATTTTGATGAGGCAAAAGATAAACTTATTATGGGTGTTGCAAGACGCAGTATGGTCATTTCTGACGAAGAGAAAAAGCGGATAGCATATCATGAGGTAGGTCATGCCCTTGTTGCAAAATTCACACCAGGTTCTGATCCGGTACATAAGATAACGATTATTCCCCACGGAAGAGCTCTGGGCGTTACCCAATCTTTACCTGAAGAAGATCGCTACATATATACGAAGACTTACATAAATTCACAACTTTCTGTGCTGCTTGGCGGAAGGGCTGCTGAACTTCTGGTTTTCGGGGAAGAATCTACAGGCGCGTCTGATGATCTTGCCAAAGCCACTGAGATTGCAAGAAGAATGGTCACTGATTGGGGTATGTCAGAAAAACTTGGCCCTGTGACTTTAGGTAAGGCTGAGGAAGAAGTTTTTCTGGGAAGAGAACTTGGAATCAGAAGATATTTTTCTGAGGAAACAGCAAAGATGATTGATGAAGAAGTTAAAGAAATTGTTAAGAATGCTTTTGAAAGAGCAAAAGGGATTCTTACTGAAAAACTGCAGTATCTTCACGAGATAGCCAGGTTACTTCTTGAAAAAGAGACCCTCACGGGTAAAGAACTTGATGAAATTTTAAATATGCAATTCCCTCAAACAATTTAGAATTAGCTGATTTAAATAATCTTTTTCAATTTTAGCCATATTATGGCGATTATACTAGCCCCTACCGGGGCGACGTTTAATCCCCACCATACTCCAGTAAGTCCCATTTTGAACATTATTCCTAAGATATATGATGTAGGATATGCAATTATTAGGAGCCTCATTAAAGTAAGAATGGCTGAGTTAATACCTTTCCCCATTCCATTAAATGCAGAAGAAGTATACATTCCGATAGGGATGAAAATGTAAGAAAGTGAGGTAATTCTAAGGAACTTTACTACTTCTGGCATTAGAACTTTCATTGATAAGTCGTTGGAGAAAATTCTTGCTAATAATGGAGCAAAAACGAAAATAAGTACGGCTATTATGGTTTGAATCAGGATTCCTATTTTCCAGGAAGCAATAATGCTATTTTTTACCATTTCTTTGTCCCTAGCACCATACCATGCACCTACCACGGAAATTGTAGAAGCAGAAATACCGAGGGAGGGAAGAACTGCAAACTGGTTTAGCCTCATGCCCGTGCTGTATATTGTGATACCCTGGGGCCCTCTGAGACTTGCACAAAGATGATTATATAGCATCTGAGAAAAGGAAATCAGAAATTGCGATAAAGTAAAGGGGAAACCCACTTTTACTATCTCCCACATAGGATAGATATCTAAATAAGATTTCCCGATATGAATTTTGACGAAAGTGGTTTTCTTAATTATAGCCCAGTAAATTAGCATGGAAAGAGATACAACCTGGGAAACAACCGTTGCTACTGCAACTCCTACTACTCCCATTTTAAAGACAAAAATAAAAACTGGATCAAGGGCAATATTCAGAACTGAGCCGGCGATCATTGCATACATGGATCTTTTAGTATCTCCTTCTGCACGGAAAATGTAGTTAAAGACCATGTTTAAAAAGCTTATTGGAAGTGATAAAAATATTATGTTTCCATAATGAATTGCGTTTTCTAAAGCCTCGCCTGCACCCATTCTTATAAATATATTTCTTGAGAAAACGATCAGGATTACGGATGCAATAAGAGATACAAAAAGAGTAATAATTATTCCATTAGATGCCGCTTTGCTTGCTCTTTCATAATCTTTTGCACCGATACTTCTTGATATTAGAGAGTTCGTCCCTACTCCAATACCTCCTGCTAAAGATATTGCTGCAAAATTGAGAGGTTGGGCAAGTCCTACCCCCGCAACACCAAGATATGCGTTTTTTAAAGTGGAAATCCAGAAGGCATCTACAAGATTGTAGAATATTTGAACAAAATTAGCTACAATAGTTGGCGTAGCTAATTTTATAATAGAACTTTCTGGATTTTCAAACAATAATTCAACATGCGCTTTCTTTTTTTGCTGCTCCAACACAAGCTAATTTTAATGTTAGAATGTCGAACAATCTTCGCGGTAATTTTCTTTTTGGCATTTTGTATTTAGCAGATTTTTGGTTTAAAATAAAAATCTAACAGGAGGATATAATGGGGATGTTATTAATGCTGGCAATTTTAGTTACCAGCAGTCCCAGAATATTACACCCGGAACCTGCTGAAGAGGATATATACGGCACAGGTAAAGTACTTAAGGTGGAAATACCTGTGCCTGATAGTATTCGACCCAACCTAACTTCAATTTTGCTTTTACGGGAAAGAATTGACGGTGTCATTGATACCCTTGAAATACTCCCATTCTACAAAGTCTATGCAGATAACGGAGTTACATATAAGCATAGATATAGATATAAGGTTCTCGCTTTAAGCAATGGAAACATCGTGTATGAAACTGAGTTTAGTGACTACGTAAAACCGCAGGTAAAATGGTTCAATCCAAAAAGATTCCCTCTCTTTATAATGATAATTATCTACGTTGTGATTCTTCTATACTATATTCTTCAGGCAAAGTCTCAGAAAAGTTTATACCTCAGACCTATTGCTGGATTGGAAGCTGTTAATGAAGCTGTGGGTAGGGCTACTGAAATGGGTAGACCCATTGTCTATGTTTGTGGACTCTCAACTATCTCAGACGTGGCTACTATTGCAGCATTGAACATTCTATCTCATATTGCAAAGAGGGCGGGGCAGTTTGAGACCAGGATTATAGTCCCGTGCTACGATCCTGTAGTCTACACTATGGCAAGAGAGATAGTTAAAGAGGCTTACACTTCCATTGGCCGTCCGGACCTGTTCCGTGGGGAAGATATATATTTTGCGACGGATAGTCAGTTTGGGTATGCTGCCCATGTATCGGCCTTGATGGTAAGAGAGCAAAGTGCCACCAATTTCTTCATGGGCTATTATTTTGCTGAATCTTTAATTCTTTCCGAAACAGGTGCTTCTACTGGCGCCATTCAGGTAGCTGGGACAGATTCTGTTGCACAACTTCCATTTTTTGTAGTCACTTGCGATTATACCCTAATTGGTGAGGAACTTTATGCGGCAAGTGCTTATCTTTCACGAGAACCTCTTTTAACAGGTACTATCAAAGGACAGGACCTTTCCAAGTTAATACTCGGGTTTATTCTTATTTTGATTAGTATTTTGAAACTGTTTGGGGTAAGGATTACACTTGGTCTTTTCTAAGGAGGGCCCATGGATCTTAAAAGAGGAATTCCATTATTTTTGGTTTTCATAACCGGTGTGTTAATGACTATACAGTACTTTGTTCCTCACCCGGTTTCGGGGGTTCTTTATGATTATTCAATAAGCTGGAGTAGAGCCATTTCTTCTATGGCATACGTAGTTGCGGTTATAAGCTTTTTGCGCTTCCATACTAGAAGATTGAAGAACAAAAATTACGCACCTTATAGTACCGTTGCCCTTTTAGCTTTCTTTTCCATGGTTTTAATAGGATTTATTGGAGGAACAGGCAAAGACTCCCTATTTCAAACACTTTACAGTAATGTAATGGTACCTCTTCAGGCGACAACCTTCTCACTCCTGGCTTTCTTTATGGCGTCAGCTGCATATAGAGCCTTCAGAATCCGCGGTTTAGAAGCGACAGTTCTTATGATAACTGCTTTTATCGTTATTATTGGTACAACTACGGTGGGCAATTACATACCTCATTCATCAGAAATTGTGGAGTGGATTATGGCAGTCCCCAATCTTGCCTCAAAGAGGGGAATTCTTATTGGCGTGGGTCTCGGTGTTGTTGCAACTTCTATTAAAATTATTCTTGGTATTGAGAGAAGCTGGGTAGGGGGGTGAATATGAGAAACTTTTTTGCTAGTTTCGCAAAATTAAAGCGTTTTCATATATTTGTGATTCTTTTTATTGGGCTTGTTATACCCCTAATATGGCAGCCGAAATTCCCCCAGAAAATGTCACCTCAGGTTAAGAGAGTTTTTGATTTCATTGATACCCTTCCACCGGGTTCTTATGTGCTACTATCTGCAGATTATGACCCCTCTGTTGCGCCCGAAGTTCACCCAATGTTTAAAGCCGTCGTTAAGCACTGCATACTCAGGGGGATAAAACCCATCGGCATGACACTGGGAATCCAGGGTGCAGGATTAGCCTTGGATGCTTTTGCTGAAGCCGAAACATTACTAAAAGCAAGACGGGATACAGATTATGTCTTTCTCGGGTATCAGGCGGGTTTATCTGCTGTCATACTTGGTATTGGTGAAGACATTAAAGGAGTATACAAAGCTGATTATTTTGGGACCCCAACCAAAGATATCTATGCACTAAAGCCAGTTAAGAACTATAAGGATATAGCTCTTGTTGTCAGCTTTAGCGGTTCTGCTTTACCAGTTACGTGGGTAATTTATGCAAGGGGAAAATACGGTGCTAATGTTGCTGCAGCAGTAACTGGGGTAAGTGCTGGCGATTTTTACCCCTATATTCAAACGGGTCAGTTTATTGGAATGCTTGCGGGAATGAAGGCTGCAGCTGAATACGAATATGCAGTAAATAGATTACTTAAAGAAAAAGGTTATCCAACACCTCCTTCAACAGCGATGAGAATGATGGATGCCAATTCCATTGGCCAACTCTTAATAATCTTATTTATAATACTTGGAAATATTGGATATTTTGCATCAAAAAGGAGGCAATAAAATGCACATTTCAACTAACTTTTGGGTATGGATTCAGGCTTTATTAACCCTTGCAATATTCACGTTTCTTTACAAAGATAATCCCATTTTTAGATTCGCAGAGCATTTATTTGTTGGGATAGCTACTGGCTACGGTCTTGTGCTGGTGTACAAGAATGCTTTCTATCCTAACCTTTATGTGCCTCTTTTCAAAGAGCATCAGTGGTCATATATAGTTCCATTCTTTCTGGGACTCCTTTACTTCTCTTTTGCTATACCTAAGATTTCTTATTTCATGAGATGGCCTATGGCTTTTCTTTTGGGAGTCGGTTCTGGATTGAGTATTCCCCTTTCTGTGAAGACTTATTTAGTGGAACAACTAAGTGGTTCTATTCTTCGTCCCCCATATTCATCTTTTATGGGCTGGCTTAACGCACTCATTCTGTTTTTGGGAGTAGTTTCTGTATTATTTTTCTTCTATTTCTCGGTCCCCCACGACAGACCCGGTTTAAAACAGATATCTAAAGCTGGTTTATTTTTGCTAATGCTCGGGTTTGGCGCATCCTTCGGTTACACTGTAATGGCAAGATTGTCGCTTCTTGTCGGAAGGCTTGATTTTCTAATTACCAGATGGCTTGGGATAAAACCATTTTAAAAATTTGAAGAAATTTTCTTAAATCCTTTTCCGAGGACCTCGCGGACGTGTGAAATTGTCATAAACGCCTCGGGGTCCTCTTCTTTTATTATCTCCTTCAATTTAACTATTTCTCTTGGTGATTTTAACACTACTAGAATTGCCAGTTTTTCTTCGTTGGTATAGCCGCCAATCCCTCGAATAAGGGTTACTCCTCGGTTGAGTTCTTTTAGTATCCTGTCTTTAATAACGATTGGTCTGCTGGTTACAATAAAGGCCTGAAAAGAAGTGGTAATTCCCTCGAGAACATAGTCTATTGTGTTTGTATTTATAATTACGGCCAGGAGAGAATACATTCCGATAATTTTCCCAAAAAATATTCCAGCGAATAAAGTTATGATAAAATCAACTGCTAGTAATGCCTTACCAACGTCTATATTAGTATATTTTCTTGCAATCATAGCCAAAATGTCAGTACCCCCTGTAGAAGCACCTCTAGACATTACCAGAGCAATTCCTGCACCAGTTAGGAGATCACCAAAAATTGTAGCTATCACGAGATCCTCAACATAGAATGATTTTGGAATCAACCATCCCAATAAATCTACAAATGCACTCAAAGCTACTGTTGCGTATATACTCTTAATACCGAATTCACTTCCAAGGAGTATGAAAGCGAGGACGAATAGAAAAATGTTAATTATTAGCATCGTAAGACCGATGGGAAAATGGAAAAGGTAATGAAGTATTATACTGACTCCGCTTACACCGCCTGCTGCAATTTTATTAGGTGCGATAAATACCACGATGCCGAGGGCGGTAATGACGGTTCCGAGGGTTATTATTAAAAAATCCACAAAATCAATTTTGAGGAATAGTTTTTTATTCCACTCTCTTAAGGTTTGCATATTCCACCACCAGGGTTTTGAAGCCAGCTTTAAAGAAATTTATTTTTATTTTATCATCGTATAGTTCAACAACTTTTCCCATTCCAAAAACCTGGTGATAAACCAGATCGCCAGGTTGAAATGTGGAAGATTGTTTGCTAATATTTTTGATGTACTCATCGAGAATATTCTTTTCTAAATCTAAATATTTGAAATCTGTAACATCATCGGGAAGTTCTTCCAAAAAACGCGAGGGGGAAAGGTACCCTTTTCTGAAGTACCTTGATCTCGCGTAAGTAATATACACTTCTTCCATCGCCCTCGTTATTGCTACATAAAAGAGTCTTCTTTCCTCCTCCAGTTCAAGCAAGTTGTCGGTGGATCTGAAGTGGGGGAATATGGATTCTTCCATCCCGGTTATGATTACTACAGGAAATTCAAGACCTTTTGCATTATGGACAGTCATAAGGGTTACAAAGTCAGGTGACGCGTTATATTCATCTATATCTGTTCTTAAACTAACCTGCTGAATGTATTCGTCGATTTTCATATTTGTATCTTCAGACATTTTCCGGATCTCTCCTATTAGTTCTTTGACGTTTTCTACGCGATCCTCCGCTTTTTCTATATCCTCAGACCGGTAAAGATAATCAAAATATTTAATTTCATCCAGGAGAAACATGGTAAATTCGAATGCATTAAGTTCTTGAGCTTTGTTTTTCAAAAGCGAAAGCAGGTTGATAAATTTGTCTAATGCCTTATGGGTCCTTTCAGAGAGAGCTAAAATTTCTCGATGTCGTTCAAGTGCTTCCATTAGAGGTATTCCATTGCTTGATGCTGCCATTTTCAGGAGTTTAATGGTTTCTTCGCCGATCCCTCTATGGGGAATGTTTATTATCCTTTCCAGAGCGACTTCGTCTCTGGGATTAACAATAACTTTTAAATAAGCAAGAATATCCTTGATCTCTTTTCTTTCGTAAAACTTTATGCCTCCAACGATTTTGTAAGGGACTCCATTCCTTTGAAAAACTGTTTCAAAAGCTCTGGATTGCGCATTTATCCTGTAAAGTATAAGAAAGTCCCCGAACTTTCTTCCGGAGTTCTTTATTATATTCAGGACTGTCTCTGCTTCTCCCTCTTCATCCTCGCACTCAAAGATTTCAATGTTTTTACCTGCTGGATTTAAAGTCCACAATATCTTCTCTCGTCTCGTTCTATTATGACTGATAACAGATGTGGCAGCTTTTAGTATTTTCTGAGTACTTCTATAATTTTGCTCCAGCGTTATAGTTATGCAGTCGGGAAAATCCTTCTCAAAATTGAGAATGTTTTGAATATCGGCGCCTCTAAAGGAATAAATGGATTGGTCTTCATCTCCAACAACAAAGACGTTTCTATGTATTCTTGAAAGCTGCTTTATTAGTAAGTATTGCTCGTGATTAGTATCCTGGTATTCATCAACTAAAATGTGTATGAATTTTGCAGCGTAATATTCCAGAACTTCCGGGAATTGGGCAAAAATCTGGAGGGGCAAAATCAACAAATCATCAAAATCCAGAGCATTGTATTCTATCATCTTTTGTTTATATTTTTCGAAAACCTTTTCCAGGAAATGGTCTTCAGGTATGGCCCTTCTTGTTTTTATCTGAGAAATTTTTTCTATTAAATTTTCAATTCCCACGTTCTTTGATGCGCTTCCCAAAATGTCTTTTAAAATTCTTTTCTGGTCTTCTCTATCCATAATAGTGAAATAACGGGTATGGGTCCCGAGTCTCTCGATCTCCCTTCTGAGAATTCGAGCACATAAGGAATGAAAAGTTCCGATCCATAACTCCCTTATGTCTTCCCCGATGAGTTTTGTTATCCGCTCCTTCATTTCATCCGCTGCTTTATTTGTAAAGGTGGCAACGAAAATCCTCGAAGGAGGAATGCCTTTTTCACTTATTAAGTAAGCTACCCTGTGGGTTAATACTCTTGTTTTGCCCGAACCAGCGCCAGCTCTAACTAAAATTGGGCCTTCCGGGGCTGTAACAGCTTCTTTTTGTTCTTTGTTGAGGTTTTCCAGGATTTTCATAACTTAAGCTTTACCTGAAGACCCAAAGAGGCGAATCTTCTCCCTTACTTTCTCCCTGACATAATTTTTCGCTGATTTTAAATGATTTCTTATGTCTATATCTGAAGGATTTTCTTTTACAACTTTTTGGAAACCTATAAGAAAGCTAATTCTCAAATCAGTATCGATGTTAATTTTTCTTATTCCTGCCTCTATTGCTAATTTTATCTCGCTGTCTGGAACTCCTTTTGCGCCTTGTAAGTTGTAACCCAGGGAGTTAGCCTCTTCTACCATCTTTTCAGATACTCCAGAAGCACCATGAAGTACCAGGGGTATTTTAACCAGTGTTTTAATGGTTTTTATTCTTTCTATGTCTATTTTGGGTTTACCTTTAAACTTGTAAGCACCATGTGATGTTCCCACTGCTACGGCAAGTGCATCGCAAGATGTTAGTTCCACGAATTTTTGAGCATCTTCAGGGCTTGTATATATAGCCTCATTGCTTTCTACCTCCTCTTCCTTACCGGCCAGTCTTCCAAGTTCGGCCTCCACAGTAATGTCTAATGGCTTGCAGATTTCAACAACTTTTTTAGTAATGGAAACGTTTTCGTCAAATGGGAATTCAGAAGCGTCAATCATCACCGAAGTAAAACCGTTTCTAATGGCAAGAAGAACAGATTCAATCTTTTTTCCATGGTCCAGATGAAGCGCGAATGGGATATTATATCTCTTTGCACCAGCTTCTACAATTGCCCTTATAAATTCAACGCCAGCATATTTAATTCCCCCTTCAGAGACAGCGATAATTACAGGTGACCTTTCTTCCTCCGCTGCTTCCATTATAGCCTTAAAAATTTCTAAGTTATTTATATTAAAAGCACCAACGGCATATCCACTTTTTTCGGCATCAGTTAGTATTTCTTTCATGGAAATTAATGGCATTTTCAGTCCTCCCATTTTATTGTGTCCATCATTTTTATGAGACTCTCGTCGAGGGTTTTGGTACGAGATACTACCTCTTGGAGGGGAACGTGGGTTATTTTCCCGCCTCTGGATGCTGTCATCACTCCAAAGACATTTTCTTTAATAAGGCTGATGGCATGTGTGGCAAATTCTAATGCCAGTTTTCTGTCTTTAAATGTGGGGGATCCACCCCTCTGTAAGTGCCCAAGAACAGTTACTCGTAACTCATACTTGCATCCTTTCTTTTCCAGGATTTCTTTGACTTTATAGCCTGAGGCGTACCCTTCAGCTACAACTATGATGGAATTGGATTTGCCTTCAATAAACCTTTGATTTAATCTTTTAACTACCTCGTCCACGTCCGTCTCATATTCCGGGATGAAGCAAGCTTCTGCACCAGTGGTTATAGATGCATTCAATGCCAGGTATCCTGATGTATGCCCCATTACTTCGATAATAAAAGCACGATCATGGGATGAAGCAGTATCTTTTATTATATCTATTGCTTTTACTATTGTGTTAAGTGCGGTATCTGCTCCGAGGCTTTCGTCAGTACCGTAAATGTCATTATCTATAGATGCAGGTATTCCAATCACATTCACACCCATTTGACTGAGGACATGGGCTCCATGCATTGTACCATCACCACCTATCACGATGAGGGCGTCAATCCCCATTTCTTCCAAGTTTTTCACTGCTTTTTTCTGTACATCTTTATTTTTAAATTCCGGGTATCTTGAGGTTCCAAGGATGGTTCCACCTTTTTCAATAATTCCACCGGCATCTCTTTTTGTAAGTTTCTGGTAATTTTTTTCTATAATACCTTTAAAACCCCTATAAATTCCGAAGACTTCGAAATTTTCGTCAATTAAGCCTTTTATCAAAAAACGAAGACAGGGGTTCATTCCGGGGGCGTCTCCCCCTGCTGTAATTAATCCAACTTTTTTGATCCCCATTAGTTATCACCTCCGCTTACAGTAAATCTTACCTTTTTGATGACTTTTCTATCACCAAAATCGAAGATGGCAACCAGAGTGTATACATCAGGACCCATATCCTGTGCATTTATTGTTTTCTCTTCCACCACCTTGCCGAAAGCATTGAAACTCAAGCTCTTAATCTTTTGACCTGCGAAATTATATATAGATACTTCGACTTTTGAGCTTTTTGATGCTTTAAATCTCAAGTTGAAACTTGGTGTAGTAACGGGATTAGGATAGATGTAAAATAATGAAACTTCACTTTTTTCATTGGATGGTACTGTTTTTTGCTCCACAAGGTATGGATTATGGCTTTCAATGGATCCAAGATGTTTCCATGAAGATTTTGTAGTGTTCAACTCCTGAACATATAAATACCCGTCCGAGGTGATGTATGATAGTTCCAGCTTACCATCACCATTTAGATCTGTAATACAGGGTTGAGAATTTATACCTTTACCCACACTGAAGTAGTTAAGTTGAGGTTCCTCAAGGTATCCATAAATGTGGATACCTTTATTGCATGAAATTATTATCTCTTCTCTCCCATCGTTATCAATATCTACAAGGAGCGGCTCATAAAAGCGACACGTAGAATCAAGTCTCTCAGGAAATCCGCTAAGAAGGGAGAGTTCTGAATTGGTAGCTACTAAATAGGTTGAAGCGATAAAACATTGATCATTGTTTCCGTCACCATCTATATCGCCCATGGATATTCCTGCTACAGGCAGTGGTATTCCCTTCTTATATTTTAGAATAGTTCCTCTTTCGTCATAGACCATATGGTCTCCTGTGCCCGTGGCAGTTACCAGAAGGAGCTTATTTGCTGTGGAATCAAATTTAAGTACGGGATTAGCTAAAGAGGGTTTAAGATTTGCATCTCCATATAAATAAGTCTCCCATCTGTCAGTCAAGATTAGAAGCCTTCCGTCCACGCTCTGGTAAAAAAGGATATGACCATTTGTAGCTGGAATGTTTCTGGCTGGTGCTCCTGTTTCAAGGGTATGATACGTATTTCCAAGGGTATCAATGAAATAATATTTATTGTCAAAGGCCCCAACGCCAATTAATACTTGATTGCTAAATTTTATAATTGAAGGAGGACTTACAATGGTCTCCGGGATTGTGACCTCGAATTTTAAATCCGGTTTATTGTCCAGATCGGTATCCCGAGAAGAGTAGAAGAAAATTTTTCTTTTGTCTGTAATGCATGCAAATTCTGGATAGCCATCATCGTTTATGTCCATAATTGCCGGAATCTCTGTGAATTTTAAGTTTCTTAAAGTGTCCGTTAATATGATATTTCCATTTTTTGAAACTACTGATATAAGAGCGAAAGAATCAACCACGGAGGTATCAAAGCTTGCGAAGATAATTCTTTTCCTGTAAATGTTTTGAAGGACGATAATTAAAGAATCACTGGATTCTAGGAACCCCTGGTAAGGTTCATTTAATATCATTTGACTACTTGTTGAATCAATAACACTGTATCCTATCCTAATGGGGAAAGGCGGGAGTGACTTTTCCAGTACTACTCTGAAGCTCATTTCATTTCCTTTCTCTGATACATCGTAAATCTTAATGTTTGTTCTGTTTCCAAAATTATCTATGCTTGCGGGAAGAGTGGTAGATGATATGACGGTGTTGTTTCCTTTAAAGTACAGATCATAAGGACTTCCAAACCAGCAGTAAGCGTAAGGTGAAAGGTCCCAGTTAAACCTCTGGAAATCCTGAACATGGTCAGCTTCAAGGATGTAAACACCCATAGGACGAACAGCGTTTATAGTATTGTATACATAATTTTCCCATATGATCTGGTCATCAATGTGAAATACCAGAAGTCCATCACCAGGAAGTAGATAATCGTTTTCACCATTAAAGTCTGTAACTACCCCGTTTCTCCATTTACCTGAGACTCTTATGGAATCTCCACAAGAAACGTAGTCATTCAATTTGGAGTTTGTTTCGAGATTTTGGATTAAAAAATACTCCTTCGAATTTATAGGAATTTTTATCATGCGGGGTTTTGAGTAAGGGTCTTCAAGGAAATTAGCAGTGACGAAGTTAAGTCCTGAAGACGTCCTATGAATGACAAAGGAATCTACCGGTATTGTGAGAGGGTAAATTTTTATTTCTTGAGGCACGGTAGTAGGTGTTATTTCCTTTATAATCCTCTCATCAAGGAAGCCCTCGCCAAAAATCAGTCTTAAGATGTAGTCCATAAAAATTCTTTCCCAGGCATTGGGCATGGGTGGGATTAAACCGGAAGGTATTCCAGTGGCGTCAAGATATGGACCCGTAGTCATAATGCCAAAAGCACCGATTCCTGCCCCCCTTCCATAAGTGTCGTATAAATCTGGGAGTAAAAACAAATTATGTCCACTTTCATGGAACAAAGTTCCCTGGAGCTTAATTTCTACCCCGTCCTGGGACATGGTCTCGGGAAGAATGCATGCATCGTAAACCGTGTCACGCCCTTCATTAAGCACTAAATAACCCCTTCCCAGGTAGTACTCCATGGCTCCCGGTGGGATGGTAACGGCAGCAAGGTCATAGGGAGTATTCATTGCCATATCTGTTTGCCAGGCAGATCCAGCATGAAAAATGATATAGCGATCCCAAATACCCTCAAGATAGTCTTTAATGCCATTATTGTCCAGGTCTTCAAAATTGACAGTTGGGTCCTCATCAGCAGTACGGAAAGCATCGCGTAAAAAAGTAACTAATCCAAGTTCCATCTGAGATGTATCTCCATAGTAGGCTATTTTATGAGGAACTCTGTAAGGTGGAAGTCCTGAATCAGGTTTTACTACCCATTCTAATCTAACTTTTCCATATGTTGCAGCGTAAACATACGAGGCCAAAGCCATCATTTGATTATTGAAGTAGACCCAGTCATGAGGTGGGTCATAATAAGGATTATAGTAGGGGCGACCGTTACAGTCTAAACCAAGAATAGGGTTTTCTCCATTAGTGGAAGATTGAAATATACCAGTGCCTGTTGTCCTGGGGTCATCCGGTATTTCCTCTTGGAATTCTACTCTTAGTGCTAAAACCCTTATAATAATCTGGTCTTTACCCTTTATTTTACTTGTTTTTGAAATCTTCTGGATTAATGGGTGATTTTCGGGCTTAAGACTTCTGAATCTCCTGAAATGTTCCTGCACCTGGCTTTCTTTTATAATAGCAGGAGGAACAAAGACTTCCCTGGATCTATCATAAGGGGTTCTTGGAAGTACCAAGAGATCTAAAAATAAAAGCATTAATATAATCATTCTTACGCCTTCCTGTTCGTTCTTTTAATTTTAATTCCTTGACTATGTAAATCAAAACCCAAGTATTTTGTTGAAAAATAGAGGGTTTTGCTTTAAAATTAAATTATGGCTAAGTTTGAACTCGTAACAAATCTTGAGCCGAAAGGTGACCAACCAAAAGCTATAAGAGAGATTGTTGATAATTTTAAGAGGGGCGTGAAATATCAGGTTCTGCTCGGTGTCACAGGTTCTGGGAAAACTTTTACCATGGCACACGTCATAAAAGAATTGGGGCTTCCAACCCTTGTTATTTCCCACAACAAAACACTGGCTGCTCAACTTTTTGGAGAATTTAAAAGTCTTTTTCCTTATAATGCGGTAGAATACTTTATATCTTACTATGATTATTATTTGCCCGAGGCATACATACCTGAAACGGATACTTATATAGAAAAAGAGGCGGATATCAATGAGGATATCGAAAGGCTAAGGCTAAGGACGACTTCGGCACTTATGGAGAGGGATGATGTAATTGTTGTTGCTTCAGTTTCAGCTATTTACGGTCTTGGGGATCCTGAAGATATCAGGGAGCTTTTCATTTTCATTGAAAAAGGACAGGAGATTAATTTAAGGGACTTGGTTAACAGGTTGGTTGAACTTCAATACACGAGAAATGACGTTGAGCTTAAAAGAGGTACTTTCAGGGTAAGAGGAGGTTTACTTGATTTAATTCCTGCTTATGAGGAATACATGGTTCGCATAGAAGCACCCAGAAATGTAGTGGAATCAATTAGACTTGTGGATCCTTTAACGAATAAAAGTTTTGAGACAAAGGACAGGATAGTGATTTATCCTGCGGGGCATTGGGTTACAACGAGACCCAAGCTGGAGCGCGCCCTGAAATCAATAGAAGAAGAATTAGAGCAGAGATTGAAAGAGCTGTATGCTCAGGGCAAGATCCTTGAAGCACAAAGACTGGAAAGAAGAACACGTTTCGATCTGGAGATGTTACGAGAAGTAGGGTACTGTCCAGGAATTGAAAATTATTCAAGACATCTTTCTGGAAGAAAACCCGGAGAAAGACCTTTCTGTCTTATTGATTATTTCCCCAGAGAGTATTTGACTATAATCGATGAGTCGCATGTAACAGTGCCACAACTTATGGCTATGTATAATGGAGATAGGTCAAGAAAGGAAACTCTTGTGGAGTATGGTTTTAGATTACCCAGTGCACTTGATAATAGACCCTTGAAATTTGAGGAAATTGAAGCCCTATGGGATAAGGTTTTGTTCGTATCAGCAACTCCTGCTGAATACGAAATCAAAAAGTCGGGAGGTATTGTAGTTGAACAAATAATAAGACCTACCGGGCTTGTGGACCCTGAAATTGTGGTAAAACCTGCAGAAAATCAGGTGGAAGATATGATAAATGAGATAAAAACGGTAGTAAACCGTAATGAACGCGTTTTAATAACTACCATAACAAAGCGAACAGCGGAAGACCTGGCTGAGTATCTAACTTCTTTGGGCTTTAGGGTCAAGTATTTACACTCTGAAATCGATGCCCTTGAACGTGTAGAAATTATTAGAGGATTGAGGCTTGGTGAGTTCGATATACTTGTTGGAGTCAATCTATTACGCGAAGGTTTAGATCTACCTGAAGTTTCGCTTGTTATAATAACTGATGCTGATAAGACAGGCTTTTTGAGATCTGAAACCGCTTTAATTCAAACAGCAGGGAGGGCGGCACGAAATGCTTGTGGTAAAGTTATTTTGTATGCTAATACTGTGACAGAAGCCATGAAAAAGGCTATTGCAGAAACCCAGAGAAGGCGCGAAATACAAATAAGATATAATGAAGAGCACGGGATTGTTCCACAAACCATAAGGAAAAGTCATGAAGAAATTCTTAGAACAACGGTTATTGCGGACGAGAGAGTTATTAAGAGAGAGGAGGTGGACATAGAACAGGAAATTGCCGAACTTAGAAAATCATTTACTGTATTTGATGTCATAGAAGAGCTTGAGAGACGCATGTTTGAAAGTGCGAGTTTGTTGGACTTCGAAAAGGCTGCAAAATATAGAGACGCAATTAAAAAATTGAAATCTGAAGTAGAAGGTTTTAAGTATGCAAAAATTTCGAAGAGGAGAAAAGAAAAGTAATATTGAGATTTCCATCATAGGTGGAGGATTTGATGTTGTTCATATTCCTTATCAGGTAGATCTTGTTCCTGGTAGCTACATTTTTATGAAACATCCTGAACTTGAGGGAGAGATTTTGGTAAAAGTGAGAAACTATTCAACAAAGGATGCAAGCTTACTTCTTGACAGATTTAGAATTGCTGGTAATGATGAGGTTATCAGTGTAATGAAACGAATAACAAAAGGTTTTCTTTTTGAGAATAACCTTAAAGAGATCAAGATTGTTCATGAAGACTTTGATATAGCCAGAGGGATTGTGACATTTACTTTTACCGCTGATCGAAAACTCAAAATGGACAAAATTGCAGCACAGTTGTCTAAAATTTTACATGTGAGAGTGGAATTCAAACAGATCGGGGCGAGAGATCTGGCAAAGAGAATTGGTGGGGTAGGAATTTGCGGCTTTGAGGTGTGTTGTAAAAGATTTTTAAAATCACTACCTTCGGTAACCCTGGAGATGGCCAAGGAGCAATTTATTTTTGCATCACCTGATCGAATTTCGGGGATTTGTGGAAGGTTGAGATGTTGTTTAAGGTACGAATTAGAGTATTATAGAGACTTGAAATCAAGGTTTCCAGAAATTGGTTCAATTATTGAGACTGATAGGGGGCCTGGTAAAGTTAAGGATATAAATTATGCGTTGAAGAAAATCGTTCTTGAATTCAACGATGGTACCTCTGAAGAAATGGAATGGGCTCCTCTCAGCGAGGAGGCAACAGGGGGGATTAACGATGAAGAAGTTTAGTGGAATAAGTAAGTTTTTCGTAGAAAACAAGTTCGGAAGATTACTTTCCATAACATTTTTCACCCTTGTTTTTCTTTTTATTCTGGGGTTTATTTCCCTCTTTATTGTTGATAAAGTTGCTTTGAGTTATTATGTCAGGTCGAAAAAACTTGTTGAAGTACCCTATGTGACCGGTCTACCCCTGGAAGAGGGTACAATTAAAATGAAAGAAAAGCACCTAAAATGGAAAACTGTGGGAAATGGAAAATACATTTATAAAACCGAGCCTGTACCGGGAATTTTAGTCAAAGAAGGAAGAATTATCACTGTTTATTTAACTGATAATCCTCGGCAAGAAAACTTTTGACCAGCTGGTCGATCTCTTTAATTTCCCTGAGCAGTCTCTCCAGCTGATTAAGGGGTAACATGCTTGAAGCGTCCGATAGTGCTGAAGGTGGATCGGGATGGGTTTCAATGAACACAGCGTCAATTCCCACGGCTACGCCGGCACGAGCTAGGGGGAAAATAAATTCAGGATTACCGCCTCTCGGATCTTTTGATGGAACCCCGTATACTCTGACGGTATGAGTAACATCAAAAACCACTGGATAACCAGTGTCCCGCATAATTTTTAGTGATCTCATATCTACCACAAGATTGTGATACCCGAAAAATGTACCTCTCTCAGTGAGAAGAATTTTATCATTGCCTGTGCTTTCAATCTTTTTTAAGATATTTTTTACATCTTGAGGGGCCAAAAATTGTCCCTTTTTGACATTTATAACCTTACCGGTTTTGGCGACGGCTAAGGTAAGCCTTGTTTGCATAGAGAGGAAAGCAGGGATCTGAATTATATCCAGAACATCAGCGGCTATTGGTACTTCGTCGGGATAGTGCACATCTGATAATACGGGAATTTCAAAAGTTTTTTTCACTTTCTCAAGTATTTCTATACCTTTCTCAACACCAGGCCCATAATAGTATTCAACCGAAGATCTGTTGTCTTTTGCATACGATGATTTAAAAATAAATGGTATGTGAAGTTTTTCAGTGATTTTTTTTATTTCCTCCGCTGTTCTCATTACCAGGTCTTCGGACTCAATAACACAGGGACCTGCAATTAGGACCAAAGGATGGTTACCACCTATTTTAATGTCTTTAACTTCTATGACCTTTGGCTTCATATGTTTTCTCCTAAAAGAAATTTTTGGTATTTTTCGGGAACTTTAGCGTTTTTAAACTCTGATAATAAAAAATGATAATTATATTCGGCTTTTTTGAAAATTATGTTACCATTCTCAATGATGACATAGCTGGGTTTGAGTGGTATATCCCTGGGGAAGCCTGCGCTGCCTGGATTAATAATTTTTACTCTATTTATAGCAAGGACCCCCGGGATATGCGTATGACCATATAGCACAAAGTTTACATTTTTGCCTTCTGGAATCATTTTCTCTTTTATAAATGACAGGTCTTTATCAAAGGTAACATAATCTCCCAGGGGGTCCTTTGCTGAAGAATGGACGAGATAAATTTTTACCCCTTCTATTTCAATGTAATTTTCCATAGGAATGTGCCTGAGGTAATTTATGCTATCAGTGGTAAGGCTATATTTAAAATAATCCCTCAGATCGTTAGTTATTTTTTTGTATTCTTCAGTTGTTCCAGGGCACTCCACATTAAAGGCCAGGCTGTAATCGTGGTTACCCATGACTGAAAATGTTGCTTTATCTTTTACTATTTGAACCACTTCTTCAGGTCGGGGGCCATAGTCCACAAGGTCTCCCAAAGATATTAAAATATCATATTCTTCTTTTTTGAGAATACTTTCAAGGGCCCAGATGTTTCCATGGATATCAGAAATAATCAAAATTCTCATGTCTATCACTCCCATTCTATTGTAGCAGGAGGTTTTGTAGATATGTCGTATACAACCCTATTAACCTCGGGAATAGTATTAAGAAGTGTAGTAGAAATTTTTTGTAAAAGGTCATATGGCATTTTATACCAGTCAGCGGTCATACCATCCACGCTGGTGACAGCTCTTATAGCAAGGACGTATTCGTAGCTTTTTTTATCTCCTTTTATTCCCACAGTCCTAACGGGAAGAAGAACAGGAAAGATCTGCCATATATCGTTGTAAATTCCAGCCGCTTTTATAATTTTTTCTATAGTCTCATCTGCTTCTTGAACTATCCTGACTTTATCGGGTGTAACTTCCCCTATAATCCTTACAGCCATACCAGGACCAGGAAATGGATGCCTTTCCAGAATTTCATCGGGTACGCCCAGTATTTTACCTATTTTCCTCACCTCATCTTTAAAAAGTTCCCTTAAGGGCTCAATTAGCTTTACATGAAGCCTTTCTGGAAGACCACCAACATTGTGATGGGACTTAATCACCTCCGATGGTCCCACAACAGAAACAGATTCAATAACGTCGGGATAAAGGGTACCCTGCGCAAGGAATTTGAATTCGACCCCAATATTTTTAGCCTCTTGCTCAAATATTTCTATGAATAAGTTACCTATTATTTTTCTCTTTTTCTCTGGATCAGTAACACCCCGGAGTTTTTCAAAAAATTTGTCCGAGGCATCAACGATTCTTAAATTAGGATTTTTGCCAAAGATTCTCTGGATTCTTTCCTTTTCACCTTTTTTCAAGAGTCCAGTATCAACAAAAATTGGGTAGTAATTGTATCCTATAGCTTTTTCAAGAATGAACGCCACTACAGAAGAATCGACGCCACCGGAAAGAGCAAGAAGTACAGCTTCGTTTTTCACCGTCTCTCTTATTTCGGATATTTTGGATTCAATGTATTCACCGAGGTTCCATCTTCCCTTTGCATTACAAATTTTCTTTACAAAGTTTTCAAGCATTTTCAAACCTTCTTCAGAGTGAGAAACTTCGGGATGAAATTGTACCCCGAAGATGTTTAGTTCAGGATTTTCGATTACTGCATAAGGGGAGTTTTCAGTTCTTGCTGTTACTACAAAACCTTTTGGTATCACCTCTACTTTGTCACCGTGGGACATCCACACTACGCTAAGATTTTTTACGTTGTTTAGAATTTTTGAATTATTTATAATTTCGAGTTTCTGGAAACCGTATTCCTTTCTTGAGCTAGGAGTTACCTTTCCTCCATAAAGATGAGCTATAACCTGAAGGCCATAACATATTCCGAGAATAGGAATTCCGAGGTTAAAAATTTCTTTGTGAGGAAGGGGAGCGTTTTCGTCGTAAACACTGGCGGGGCCTCCTGAAAAAATAATACCCACAGTATCTTCTGGTATGTTTTCGGGACTTATCCAATAGGGTACAATCTCGGAATATACACCAAATTCGCGAATTCTGCGAGCAATGAGCTGCGTATATTGAGATCCAAAATCAAGGATTATGATTTTTTCCATCTAAAACCACCGCCTCCCTTTGGGTAATTGATTTTTTAATTTTCCTTTTGCGTAAAGTCCACTGCCGAGATAATCTTTCCCACATTTTACTATGACCTGACCTTCTTCGCATTCTGAAGGCCCGACGTAAATATCCTTACCTTCAAGGTAATCCTGCAACTTATCTTCACTTATTTCGAGTACATTCTTTGTCGCATATTTTCCAAAGAGCTGAATACCTGCTGTGGTTAATTTGTAACCGTCTCTAAAGACCCTTATAAGTCTGATCCCGACTCTTGAAATTCCGGGAACTTTTATTGTGGTCGCTTCTTTTGAAGAAATCCAAATATCTCCCTTCTCGATAAGTGAGAAACCATCGAAAACTTTTTCGTCTATTCCGAACCTTTCTTTAATAGCTTTCAGTGCACGTGCAATTTCGCTCATTAGATGGAAATTTTATAGCAAGGGATATGATTTTTCCATAACGACAGTTGCAATTTGACATTTTAAGCATCAAAAATTAAAATTATTTTTGAATAGGAGGTGAGTATGAAGTTTCCAACGGTAAGACCAGGAATTGGGTGGTTTACCATTCCTGAAATGTTTGAGAGATCCTACTCCCTGTATAAGAATCAGATGGCCTTGATGATGAGGGAGGGAGAGGAGTGGATTACTTTTACTTATGATGATATGTATAACCTCGTCACAAGGCTTGCAAGATATTTAAAAGAGGAGTTGGGTCTTAAAAAAGGTGACAAAGGCGCAATAATTGGGGATAATTCTCCATATTGGGCAATAAGCTACTTCGCCTACCATTGGGCTGGAATTACGGTTATACCCGTGGATGCGAGGTTAAAGCCCCAGGAGATTAAGTTTATCCTGCAACATTCTGAGGCTAAAGTTATTATTGCCCAGGACAGGTTTCTTGAAGATTTAATGGAAATTCAAAAGGATGTCCCCACTTTAAAATACATTATCTCCAAACAGCCAAATAAATATGGTCTTGTGTCTCTTCCCGATATTTTCAAAAAAGTTAAGGAAGGCATCCCGAGAGAGAATGTTACTTTTGAGGACTATGCTGTGATCCTTTACACTTCTGGAACCACAGGTGTTTCAAAAGGTGTTGTTTTATCCCACAAGAATATAATGTCTGATGTTGATTCCCTGTATCAGACTCTCGAATATGGGCCCGGGGATACCTTTTTCTCCGTTTTACCGATGCATCATGTTTATGAGCAGACATGCGGGCTTGTGGTTCCCATTGCCGGAGGCGCTACCATTGCATATGCAAGTTCTTTAAAGTCGAAGGTTATGATTGAGGAAATGCAGTATGTAAAACCTACTGCTATGCTTGTTGTTCCTTTACTTCTTGAAAAGATCGTTGAGGGGATTCTTAAAAATGTGGAGAAATCCGGTTTAGCTGTTAAAGCTATTTTTACAGGAATGAGGGGAGCTTCAAAAGTATTAGATACAGTTCTCAAAGGCCGTGCCTCCAGGGCTCTTTTTAAAAGGGTTAGAGCACAGTTGGGAATGGATAATTTAAGATATCTAATTTCTGGTGGGGCTGCACTACCCAGATGGGTTTCAAAGGCCCTTGAGGAAATGGGATTTCCCATACTCCAGGGTTATGGGCTTTCTGAAACCTCTCCGGTAATTACTTTGAATCCTTTGTGCTGTCCAAAAAATGACAGTGCAGGTCTTCCAGTTCCTTATGCAGAGATAAAAATTCATGAGCCCAATGAAGAAGGAATTGGTGAGATTGCTGTTAAAGGCCCCATGGTTATGGTGGGGTATTACAAAAACGAGGAGGCAACGAGAGAAGTTTTCACAGAGGATGGATGGTTCCTAACCGGTGATTTAGGATACTTTGATGAGGACGGATATCTTTATATTACAGGTCGAAAAAAGAGCGTTATTGTCACAGCTGGAGGTAAGAATGTATACCCCGAAGAAGTAGAAGCGGTTCTTTTGAAGTCTCCATATATTCAGGAGGTACTGGTGGTGGGAGCTTATGACCCTGAAAAGAAAAAGGAGGACGTTCACGCCATAGTTTACCCCAATTTTGATGCTGTTAGAGAGTACTTTGAACAACAGGGCGTTAGAAATCCTACAATAGACGACATTTATAAGTTAATTGATAGAGAAATAGATACGTATTGTAGCGAACTTGCCGAGTATAAGAGGGTTAAGAAGTTTACCATAAGGGAAGAGGAGTTCCCTAAAACAACGTCAATGAAGATTAAAAGGTATTTGTTCCAGCAACAGTATAGGAACGTGGAACAGAAAAAGAAGTAGAATCTTCGAGACTGCGCGGGTCTAAAAGACCCGCGCAGTTAGTTTACTCTTGAGTTATCAAACCGTCTCTTATCCTTATTATCTTCTGAGCTCTTTTAGCTACTTCTGGATCGTGAGTAACCAAAACGATTGTTCTCCCTTCTTCGTTAAGTTCCTGAAATATATTCAAAATTTCCCGTGCTGAATTTGAATCCAGGTTTCCTGTGGGCTCGTCAGCAAGAATTATTTTTGGGTTATTAGCTAAAGCCCTGGCAATAGCCACTCTTTGCCTTTCTCCTCCTGAAAGTTCTGTAGGACGGTGAAGTATCCTATGACCTATTCCCACTCTCTCTAAAAGAAACTTTGCTCTTTCTTTCCTTTCTTTAGGCGGTATTTTTGCATAGATCATGGGAAGCTCCACGTTTTCCAAAGCAGTGATTCTTGGTAGTAGGTTAAAATTCTGGAAAACAAATCCTATTTTTTTTCTTCTAATTTCCGCTAATTTTACGTCGTCCAATGTGTGAACAGGCACACCCTCGAGAAAGTATGTACCCGAAGTGGGTGTGTCCAGGCAGCCCATTATGTGCATAAGGGTTGATTTTCCAGAACCTGATGGCCCCATTATGGAGATATAACTGCCTTCCTCAATCTCAAGGTCTATACCGCGCAGAACTTCCACTGGCACGTGATCTAAAAAGTACGTTTTTTTAATCTCCTTTAATTCTATGATTTTGTTTTTCATCTTCTTAACCTACTTTCGGGTGGTCTTCTCGTATTTTCTTTTTTCAGTTCTATGCTAACTTTTTGCCCATCTTTCAGGGTTCTTAAGGTTGTATATGGACCTATGGCTATTGTGTCACCAGGATTTAGTCCTTCAAGAACTTCTGCTTCATTTGAAGCAATAAGACCTACCTTAACATACGTCTTCCTGGCTATTCCATTTTTTATTGTATAAAGATAATCCTCACCTGTTTTCTCTTTACCAAGAGCCTGAACAGGAACTTTGAGAGCGGTATCTTTTCTTGCTGTTATAATTTCACATGTTGCTGACATTCCCGGGTATAAAGTACCAGTATCTACTATGGATATCTCTACGGGATAGGTAATTCCTGATGATATGTTTGTAGAACTTGTAGATTGGGTTGGAGAGGCTGCGAGAGCTTTAACTATTCCCCTAAAGACTTTGTCGGGATATGCTGTCACTCTTATCCTAACAGGTTGTCCATTCTTAACTTTTACTACCTCAGATTCGTCCACATAAGCATCAACTTTCATTTTCGATAATTCAGCAATGGTCATAATCACTGTAGCCGGATTATTTACTGTACCCATAACTACAATTTCTCCCTCTTCCTTATTTAGGCCGATAACTTTCCCTGAAATTGGCGAGAGGATAACTGTTTTACTCAGCTGGTATTCGGCATCCTGTAATGAGTACAACGTTGACTCATACTGAGACTTAAGAGATTCGTATTGTAATTTTGCATTTTCAAAATCGGTTTCTGAAACAAGTCCTTTTTCATAAAGATTTGATATCCTCTCGAAATCTTTTTGGGCTTTTTCGAGTTTATTCTTTATATCGTTTAGCGTTGCACGCAAACTATTAACCTTTGCTTCGTAAGACTTTCTATCTATAACACAAAGAGTATCCCCTTTTTTAACATAGTCTCCAAGTCTTACATAAATTTTTTCAATGCGGCCCATAATGTCTGAACCTATATCCACCTGCTTTTCAGCTTTAATTTCTCCATCAGCTCTCACTATTTCTTCAATTTTTCCATACTGGACAACTGTAGCATCGAGTTTTATTACTCTACCTTTCGCCTTTTTTATATTTAACCCAACAATAAGCACCAAAAGTATAGAGATGCCTGCGATGATTATTACCTTCTTTACTTTTTTCATTTAATTACCTCCGTCCCCGCCAAATAGTTCAAATTTTCCTTTGCAATTATAAGGTTGTATTTTGCTTCAATAAGACCAACTTCGCTTTGAAGCAAGTTGGCCTCGGTATCCATTAGCTGGATGACGGAAATAAGTCCAGCTTTATACTGCTCTTTAGTAAGCTCATATGCTGACTGGGCTTGTTCGAATCTCAGGGTTGCCAATTCGAGGGTTTTAAGATTGTATTTTAAGTCTTCATATGAATTTTCAATTTTTGTCATGGTTTCCAGTAGGGTTTTCTTGTATCTATAAGTATAGGCTCTTTCGAGTTGCGCTCGATTCAGTAGGGAAATGGGGTAGTTGAGGAGGTTTATGTAAACCTGAAGGGTCCATTGTTCCCTTTCGTTGTAATTGTTAAGCGCCTCGGGCATTGTATTACTGCTATAGTTCCATGTTTTTTCAAAAGAAACTTGTGGTGAAATAGATGTTAACGTATAGATAAAACCTGAACGTGACGAATTCATCAAAGTTCGGGCATTTTTTAATGAAGGATTTAGCCTTTCAGCAAGTTGAATAAAACTATCTAAACTTTCTGGTATACTTTTAATGGATTCTGCCTCGTAATCAGCAATTATGATATAGTCATCTCTATTGAGCAGTCCAAGGTAAGAGAGCAGTAACTGTCTGCTTTTCCTGTAGTTATTTTGGGCATTTAAAAGATTAATTTCTGCATTCTTTAACTCAATTTCGGCCTTTAAATAATCGACTCTGGAGACCATACCTAATTTATATCTCTCAGAGACAAGTTCGTAATAGATTTTATTGCGTTCTAATGCCTTCTCGTATGCCTCTACCAGTTTTTTAAGTTTTACAGTATTCAAGTACTGAGTTTTAAGGGTTAGTAGAAATTGCCTTTCCAAATCTTCGTAATTAAATATTGCTGTTTTAGATTCAAAATACCCTGACAGAGTTTTAAAAAGGTTATTAGAAGAACCTATATTAGATGAAAGCTTCAGGTATGAGGTGTATTGGGGATTTACGATGGGAATTGCAGGTGCCGGGTTCTGGTATGTAATATTAGTGCGTGTTATTAAAAATTCAGCCGATCCCAAAAAATTTGATAGGTTACCAAAGAGGTTTGTATTTGATGCCGCTTTATTAAAGCGGATTTCCTTTAGAGTAGGAGAGTATTTCTCTGCCATTTCTTGCAAATTGTCAAAACTTACCACAATGGAATCGGAGTAGGCTAAAACAGTAATTGAAATTAAAATCTTTACTAACATTTTATACTCTCCTTATGGCTAAAAGGGGTGCGATACCCAGGATGTACACTCCCCAGAGGATGAAAACAAGTAAAAAACTCTTGTTTTTATCAAGTTTTGCATATTTGTTGAGTCCAATAGCAATTATGAACAAAGACCAGATGGTAAAGATGTCAACCTGACTTAAAACCACGGGTAAATATCCTTTGATTTCATTAAATAAGATTCCTAAATCGGTTCTTACCAGAGGTTGTCTGGTAATAATGGCTAAAGGTACTTTTATTAAAAGCGAAAGGGAAGACACAAAGTTTGCATAGCTTAGAATAGTCATAGAGTTTAAAAAAGATAATTCGCCTCCAAAAACAGGGGCTGCCTGGTTAAAGATAAGGGATTGCAATAGTATTTTGATAGGGGTTACAATCAATATTGTTATGGTACCGACCAGCAACATTCTTGTGGTATTTGTGAGCCCAGCCAGAGCTCTTTCTCTTTGGTCTTCAGGAAGGTTCTCTATTAATTGTCTCGTTTTCTCTGCAAACTCTTGAGATAATGCCAATCTTAGTACAAGGAATCCCAATATGGAAATTATTATTGTAAAAATTATGGGTATCCAGGGTTTCCTTTCCTCTTCGAAGACCTTTCCTGGATTAGTTATTATTGTCATCAAATCTTTCATTTGTACCTCCTTTACTCATATCTCAATGCTTCGACCGGATTCAATTTTGCCGCTTTTCTGGCTGGATAGATTCCAAAGAAGATTCCCACTAAGGTAGAGAACCCAATACCAACAATGACGCTCCAGAATGGAATTGATGCGGGGAGAGGAGTTAATAGATCTACTAATTTCCCAAAGGCTATCCCTATTAGCACACCAATTAATCCACCTATCAGGGTAAGAAGAACAGCTTCGGTAAGAAAAAGTAATAGAATATCTTTCTGAGTCGCGCCCACAGCTTTTCGCACTCCTATTTCCCTGGTTCTTTCTGTAACACTAACGAGCATTATGTTCATAATCCCTATACCGCCAACTATGAGAGCCATGGAGGCAATGGCTATCATAGCTATGAATATCCCACCGGTAATTTGTTTGTACGCAGATACCAGCATCTCTGATGTATTAAGATAGAAATTATTGTCTTCATCAAAACGTAACCCCCGCCTAGCGCGCAACAATGATTCAATGGCCTCTATCCCTTTTTCTAGAGGGATATCACTGCGAACTTTTACTACAATCTGTAGACTTCGGTAGATTCTCCATGGCCCTGCGAATCTACCTCTTATAGGCCATAGCTTCATGGCTGTAGTAACCGGAATTAGTATAACATTGTCCAGGTTCTGTCCAAGTAATTGCCCCTTAGGCTTAAGAACACCAATTACGATGAATTTATATCTGTCTAGCCATATTTCTTTTCCAACCGGGTCCTCATCTCCAAAAAGCCTTTCCTTCACAAAGTCTCCAATAATAGCTACATTGTTTTTGTAGAGTATGTCGTTATCAATGAGGGGTCTACCAGAAGCTAACTCATATCCAGCTATAGCAAGATATTCAGGATCTACGCCGCTGGGATCTACATCGATATTTTTTTCTTTATATCTTGCAGTTAATGATCTGACTGGTTGCACTGCAGAAACCATCTCCACCTCGTCCAGTTTTTTCAGAGCTTGGGCATCCTCTAAAGTAAAATCTGGAGTCCTGGCAAGTTTTCTCATTTCTTCTGGCGTAAGACGGCCTGTTAGTATCCATTTATACTTTTGAACGTATACCGTTGAAGTACCCAGGCCTCCAAGGACATTATAAACGTATTTATTGATACCATCTATAATTGAGACCATTGCAATAACTGTGGAAACTCCTACGATTATACCCAGGGTAGTGAGAAGAGATCGCATTTTGTGTGAACTAAATGTTAACCACGCTGATTTCAATAACTCCATTAAAGCACTCATAATTCCCCCGATTTATATATTGACATAATTATGTTTGTATTTGTTCGCATATGCAACAATATAATAATATAAAGTGAAAGTATTGATTCTTGGCGCTGAGAGCTTAGGTGTTAGATCCTTTTGTACCTTTGTAGAGACTCAGGATGTTAAGATTATAATTGATCCGGGTTGCGCTTTAGGTACAGACAGATTTAATTTACCTCCTCATAAGCTTGAAGTTGAAAAATTGTGGGAAACGTGGTCAAAAATTAATAAAGCGTTACAAGATGCTGATGTGGTTATTCTAACGCACTACCATTACGACCACCACCATTATCGGAATGCGAATTTGTACAGAAATAAGACAATCTTTTTAAAAGATTTTTCTCGTATTAATCAGAGACAGAAGAGCAGAGCTGATATTTTATTTAGCCAAATAAAGGATTTTGCAAAAGTCATAATGGCCGATGGAGGTAGTTTCCGATTTGGTAATACAAAAATTTCTTTTTCAGCCCCCCTAGGGCACGGCTATGGAAAAGAAGACATTAAGATCATTGCTGTTTTTATAGAGGATAAAACACAAACTCTGCTCTTCTCATCGGATGTTTCTGGTGCCATTGATGTGGAATTCATGGACTTTTTAATGGGTAAACGAATTGACACCTTCATTTTTGACGGTTTCCCAATTTATCTTTTAAATGCAGGTCTAAAAAAGAAATGGCTCGAAGACTCAAAAGAGAAACTTCTGTATATATTGGAACATAACGAGACTAAAGAATTTGTAATAGATCACCACAGCGCTCGCTGCGAGGACTGGAAAAATTACTACGAGGAGATTTTCGAAATTAATTTCCTAAATTTTGCTGGGACTGCAGCTGAATACATGGGTTATAATCCACTATACTTGGAAGCTAGAAGAAAACTGCTATTTTCCGGTGAATAGCCGTTTCCAGCTATTAATAAAGGTAATTATTTGAACTTTTAATCTATTCCTTTTCAGGAAAATCACTATTATAGTCCATATGATTGTAGTATAAAACCACCTGATGCTTAGTTTGGAGAGTGCATTGAAGCCAAGCAAAATGTATAGAAAGTGAAAAGCCTGATTAACCTCCAAGTTTCTGGTAACCGTCACAGTGATAATGTTTGTTAAGATGATCAAAAAGAAGAACTTAAAAGAGTAAATATCCATGGAAGTAGAATATAGAAATGTTGTTACATACATTAGACTATCAACATAACCGTCGTATTTTCCAAGCTTACCTTCTTTGCCGCTGAGCCTTGCGAAGTATCCGTCTAAAACATCAGTACTCCAGGCAGCATAAAGTACGATCAAAAAAATGTTTAGGTTACCAGTGCCGCCTGGTATGAGAGCTATTAAGATTAAGACCAGGATAAACCTGAGGGCTGTTAAGAGATCTGCAATTTGAGCACCTCTGTCTAAAATTTTTTGCATTTTGCATATTATTATATTGTATAGACGTTTTTCAAAGTTTGTTCGTATAATTCACTGTAAAATAGTTAATACATGGAATTAGGGAAGAGAACTTTAATAATGGGTATTTTGAATGTTACTCCTGATTCATTTTATGATGGTGGTAAATACTACTATGTTGATCAGGCTGTAAGAAGGGCTGAAAAAATTTTAGGAGAGGGGGCAGATATTCTGGATATAGGTGGAGAATCTACAAGACCGGGAGCTGAATCTGTATCTTTACAAGAGGAAATGGACAGAGTGCTCCCGGTTATAGAAAAACTTAAGGGTTTTCCTATTCCAATCTCTATTGACACCTACAAATCTGAGGTTGCTGAAGAGGCCTGTAAACTCGGAGCATCTATTATTAATGATATATCCGGGCTCCAGTTTGACCCCAATATTTTAAATGTTGCAAAAAAATACGATACCTTTCTTATCATTATGCATATTAAAGGAACACCAAAGGATATGCAGAAAAATCCGGAATACAACAATGTTATTGAGGAAATCTCCGATTTTCTCAGAAGGCAAAGTGATTTAGCTTTAAGTAAAGGGATTGAAAGAAGCAAGATTATAATTGATCCCGGAATTGGATTTGGTAAAACTCTGGAACATAATCTTGAGATAATAAGGAATATCGAAACATTCAAAAAGTTAGGTTATCCAGTTTTAGTGGGACATTCCAGAAAGTCAATGATCGGTGCGCTGCTTGGAGGGGTACCCCCGGAAGATAGACTTTATGGTACTCTCGGCTTAAGTGCTTACTTGATATCAAGAAAAGTTGATATTCTTAGGGTCCACGATGTGAAAGCACACGTCGATTTAAGAAGCGTATTGGAAGCTTTATTATGAAAAAACTTATATTCTTACTTATTTTAGTTAATGCTTTTATTGGGTGTAAGCGTGATTCACACCCTGTCTATTTTAAAAAATTTATTTCAGATGTTGATAGCTTCATAAGTATTAGCGATTCTTTACTTATGGAAGCTTCCTCAGTTCACCAATATCAGATGGGAAAGGCGAGAATAAATCGAGAAATTCAAGATAAATACATTCCCCGGGTTGACTCGCTTTTAAATTTAAAATTGAGTAAAGGTGAAAAGAATTTACTGTTTATAATTAGAGATTTTTTAGTGCTTTATGGAAAAATGGACTTAAGTGCCGAAGAGGAAGTGCAATTAAGAGCCATAAAAACTGAGATCATAAATATAATAAAGAGGGAGTACGTTCATGTTAAATAGGGATGAGGCTATAAAACTTGTAAAAGAATATATTCATAAAGATAACCTTTTAAAGCACATGCTGGCCACCGGTGCCTGCATGAAATTTCTGGCCAGAAAGTTTCAGGAAGACGAAGATTTATGGGAGATAGCCGGGATTCTGCATGACATCGACTACGAACATACTTACCAGAATCCAGAACGGCATGGATTTGTAAGTGTTGAGATTTTAAAAGGAAGGGGAGTTGAGAGCAAGGAAGTGCTGGATGCCATCCTCTCCCACTGTGGAAAGAAAGAAAGGGAGAGTAAAATGGAAAAAGCCATTTACGCTGTAGATCCGGCTACTGGTTTTATTGTGGCCTGTGCCCTCATGCATCCTTCAAAATCTCTGGATGGTCTTGATATTGATTTTATGATGAAGAGATTTAAAGAAAAGAGGTTTGCAGCAGGTGCATCTCGTGAACAGATGAAGAGCATTGAGGAGCTGGGAATTTCACTGGAAGAATTCCTAACTATATGCCTTCAGGCTATGAAAAGTATTAAAGAAGAACTTGGGCTCTAATGTTTTTCCAGTTAACTCTTTTTATCACACTCTATTTACCCCTTAGCTTTTTTCAGGCTTTAGATTACTTTAAGATGGGAGACGTAATTGCAGCGGATAGTTTATTGAATCTTGCTTATTTCGAGGCAGATTCCTTTACCAAAAACGAAGTTCTTTTCGCTAAAGAAATTTTTGCAAGATATATTAATTCTGGAAGTAATTTAAATGCTCTATGTGATTATTTCCGATGGTATTATGCCGAATCAAGAAGTATTAAATTCAATCTGGAAAATTACACAATAGATGACATTTACCTTGAAAACTACATAAAACTTATTATAACGACGGAAAAGTCGAAAGAACTTGATAGTATGATTGTTCAAAGATTCTTGAGTCTTCTTGAGGATACTTTACTTTGCTTTAGCGCAGCTCACCAGTTAATTCTAAAGTATGGTCTGCAAAACGTGTATCTGAGAACCAAAATTCTTGATTCCCTTCTTAAAAAATATCCCCAGAGCCCCTATTTTGAACTAATACAGGGATATCTGGGGATAAAAAACTCAAACTAAGCTTTTGTAACTCTACCCACCAGCCAACTAATTGCTAAGGTTATGAAGAAAATCGGAACTAAGTTGTAAACCTTAATATAATTTTGCAGTGAAAAAATGTTCCATATATATGTCAGCCCCGAACCCAGGATGAGGGATGTAAATGCACTCCATTTATTAAATTTTTTATCATACAAAGCGAGGATTATTGCAGATCCAAAGGATGCACCGAGAGCACACCATGCGTAATCCAGTACATATCGATAAATGAATTGGACCTTAAGCAGAGCCAGAATAATGGCAATTATGGAAATTGCCAGGATGATGAGCCTTATAATGATAATAAGTTCGCGATCGTCTAACTTCTTGCCTTTCCCTTCAATAATCTTTTTGTATAGGTCATTAACAAAAGCTGTAGCACTATACATAAGTTGTGAATCTGCTGTTGACATTATTGCCGCAGTTATTGCGGATAGAGCAATTCCTGCAAAAATAGGATTGGTATAAACCCTGATAAAGGTAGGTAATGCCTGCTCCGGATCAGAAAGTTGTGGTAAAAGTGCTCTGGCTATTATACCAATTGCAACTGATCCGAAGAAGGTAAAGAACCCCCAACTATATGCAATTAGTGCAGCCTTTTTCGCTTCCTTAACGCTTTTGATGTTTATAAATCTCACAATATAGTGGGGCATTCCTATGTAGCCAATGGAAATGCCAAGTTCTCCGATAATAAAGCCCCACACTATATCACCAGCTGGATTTTTCCACGGATTTCCAAGAGATGTCCCGTATAAAGATGTGGCAATACCTTTAAACCCACCGGCTTTTATTATTCCGAATATGGGAAGAGCAATAAATATAATTACCATAAGAATCCCTTGAAGCACATCTGTCCAACAGACTGAGGCATATCCACCTAATAAAACATATATGCCGACTATTACACCACCGAGTAAAACGCCCAATTTGTATGATGCGATACCCATACTGTCCATGGTTTTACCAGATCCCACAAATTGAGCAATAACATAAGAAGTGAAAAATACTATTATTATGAAAGAAGCAAGGCCTCTGACTAGCCAACCCTTGTCTCCAGCACTGTCGGCTATAAATTCCGTAACTGTGTAAGACCCAAGCTCACCTGATTTCTTTCTAAGCTTTTTCACTATTAATGTTGCACTTAAAAAGTATCCCAATAGACATCCAAGCGCTGCCCAGAATGCCCTCACGCCGTGGGTATATCCGTAACCCGAAAGTCCCAGCATTACCCATGCGCTTTCTGCTGAAGCTGCAGCAGAAATTGCGGCCACAATGGCACCAAATTTTTTGCCCCCTGCTATGAAATCCTCGAATTTTTTAGAATATTTAAGATCTGCTAAGTATCCAAGGGCGAGGAGTACGACAAGGTACAATGCAAATACTACCAATATTACAAAATTATTCATCGCCTTCCTCCTTTAGATAAAATAGGAGCACACCAACCCACATTAAAATAGCAGGAAGCACGAAAGTTAAAAAGATATTTAATAAATGTTTTTGATACATAAATACCTCCTATTTTGATAGCTTCAGAGGTCTTCCGAAAATATATCCCTGGATAAATTCTACCCCCAGGCTTTTTAAAAACTCAAAATCCTCGTTGTTATCTACTCCTTCCACGATCAACTTTGATCCCAGTTTTTTAGAAAAGTCTAAAATGGTCTTCAATAGTTCTTGCTTAATGGGATCCCTGTACACATTTTTGGTGAGGATCCTGTCATATTTAATGTATCTTGGGTTAAGCTCCGCAATTCTTTCCAGGGTTGAGTAACCTGTACCCACATCATCCACTGCGATTTCAAAACCCAATAAATTAGAGATTCTTTTGATGAAGTCATAATAGTCTTTGGTCTCAGAAGGATCTAAAGGAGCAAATTTCTCAGTTAATTCAATTACAATCTGGTCAGATTTGAATCCATAGCTTTTGATGCTCTCGGTAAATTCGTCAGATATTAAAACTGAAAAAGAGAGAGGTGATAGGTTTATAAAGAGCTTTTTATCATTTAACTTCTTGTTTTTCAGGCATGCTTTATAAAACGTTTCAAGAGCATTAAAAACACAGGTGCTTTCTACTTCTTTTAGTAAATTATATTTCTGCGCCAATAGGAGAAAATACTCTGGATTTTTTAATTCTTCGGTTTTACCCCTGGCGAGTGCCTCATATCCATAAATGCTTTTATTATTTATGTTAATAATTGGTTGGAAAACGACATCGATGTCCCTTTCATTAACCATGCTTTTAAGCTTAATTTTCATAGTATCATCGCTTCTTTCTGAAGCACCCTTAACTTCGCTTCTTATTTTATCCAGTTCCCTGGCTAAGAAACGTTCGCTCCTCCATGCTCCGGAACTTTCAAGAATTTTTCCAGAAATGGCCATTGACGGAGAAAAACTTTGTAAGTCAAACTTCGATTTAAAAGATGCAATTTTTAAGTTTAATCCTCTTTCCAGTACGTCTCTTATGTTATCTAAAATATTTTTGTTAATCTCCAAAGTTTCTGATTCAGGTATAAATATGTAGTAAGTTTCGCCGCCATGAAAAGCTGAAACAAGGTAGTATTTCTCAATGTAATTGTGTTTCAGTATCTGATTTATAGATGTAACTAATTCTCTCAAAAGCTTATCGTAAAGTTCAAAAGAAATACTAAGTTCAAGTTCCTGTCCGTTGGTCAACGAAATCGCAATAATTGCTATTTTTCTTTTCTGATCAAGGATCTTTACAAGGTTTTTGTATACAACATTTATAAGAGGAATGCCTGTTACGTGATCATAAGAAGCACTTTTTAGGTTCAAGAGCTCTAATTGTAGATCAATACTGGTCTTGTCAAACATGCTATTCTCCTAATACTTCTCTGATTTTTTCGATAAGTTCATTGGGTAGAAATGGCTTTACTATGTAGTGTTTGACGCCTTCTTTAAGTCCTATGAGTTTGTTTTCCGCATCAGCACGGGCTGTAAGGATAATTACGGGAATTTCTTTTAGCCTGTCACTCCCTTTCGTTAACCATAAAAAGTCCCAACCATCAATCTGGGGCATCATGATATCTAAAATGATTAGATCCACTGTAGTTTTCTCCAACAAAATTAAAGCTTCTCTCGCGCTTCTTGCGGCATACACACTATATTTATCCTTTAAGATGTCTGTGACCAGGTTAATAATATCCTGCTCGTCGTCAACTATTAAAATTTTCTTCATGTGATAAACTCCGGCAGATAGACTATAAACTCCACACCATTATCCCAATTGTTAACTTCGATTTGCCCCTTTAAAACTTCAACAGAACGTTTCACAATGTAGAGACCTAATCCAACTCCTGAAATCCCCGATTTCTCCTGGTTTTCTATCTGGTAAAATGGTTCAAAAATTTTAGGTAATTCTTTTTCTGGTATGGTTTTCCCCGTATTAAATATTGAAATAACAAAATATTCAACATGGTCTATCCACTTCTTTTTTGTGCTTATTCTTACATTTCCACTTTCGCTGGCAAACTTAATAGCATTTGATATAAGATTGCTTAATATATAGTAAACATGCTCTTCGTCTGAAGTCATTTTATTAACTTCAAAATGTGTCTCAACGGTAAGTGCTTTTTTCTTTATGTCTGTTGAAAAGTTTTCCAAAATCTTTTCTACGAGTTGCTTAAGATCGAAATCTTTTATCTCAACTTTATAAGCATTTAGAGCCATTTGAGAACTTCTTAAAAGCAGAACCACTTCATTTTCCAGCCTTTTCAGGTTATTAAATATAATATTGATAGTTTCCTCTTGTTTCTCAGTTAAATTGCCGAATTTTTTGTTTTTGAGAAGGTCAACATAGCCTAAGCAAACTGTTAAGGGGGTTCTCATTTCGTGAGATATTCTGGCTAGAATTTCCTGCCTAGCCCTATCTCTTTCTTCAAGTTCATGTACCATCGACTTTAAATTATATATATAGGACGCAATAGATTCAAGCATCTCATTAAAAGTGTCAGACAAGAATTGGATTTCATCGTTAGTGCTAATACTTGATCGTATTGTCAGATCGCCTTTCTCAATATTCTCTGCTACCCTTTTAAGTTTAATGATGTTATCAACTATTGGTTTTGTAGTTAAAGTAACGTTGATCACATTTAAAACCACTAAGGTAAAATACATTAAAATTGCAGTAATTATCAGTAAGTTTCTGAACTGTAAGATTGGTTTTTTTGAAAACCTGTAAACAATAGAGTGCATAAAAATACCACGGTCATTTAAGATGGGCACAATATATTCTAGATATTCATTCCTGGACTCGTAAATCTCGAATCTTCTAATATTTCGAGGTAGGGCGTACTCTTTTTCTGTGGGTATTCCTTTCAACACCTCTGAATTAAAAATAATGTTACCTTGGGGAGAGACAATTAAAATTTGTTCCAGATGATAAGAGGTGTTAATGAGATTGGCAATCTTTTCATGGAAACGCAAAGGAGAAGAGAAAAAATATGACTGAAAAGCATCATTAACGCTTGTTAATGTTAAATTAACCACATTTTTAGCATTCTGGGTGAAGGTTTTCATGTAGAAATTATTTGTTAAAATGATTAAAAAGAGGATAATTACTGCATAAACCAGTGAGTTCAGCACACCATAGGAAAATAAAAGTTTTGCCCTTATTGTTTTTAATTTCATCGCCTTACCATATCTTTAATAAATATTCTGCGGTTTCTTCTTGGAGTCCAATTCATATCCCGTTTTACTCCGTAAAATTGTCTTTCAAAAACTATAGGGCAGAAAGGCATATCTTTGAGCAGAATATCCTGAACATGATAGACTAAAGTATTTCTTTTCACGGGATCGTCTAAAAACATTATAATCTCAATTAGAGAGTCTACTGTAGGATTACTGTACCCGGTTCTATTTGATGCACCACGGGAGGAAGTTGGGACACGAGTATGAAAAGAAGACATAAGCGCAGAATATGTATATCTACTGTTGAAGGTAAGCGCGAGCAAAAACATATCAGATCTACCACTTTTTATTTTCCTCCAGAAATCTTCCGATGGCAATGGGTTCCCAATAACATTTAGCCCGCAGCTTTGTAGTTGTTTTACGATAAGGTCACCAAGGGGTTTAATGACCTCAGAGTAGTCAAGAACCAGAGGTTTGCTGAGAGGGTACCTCGAAAAAATACTTTTAGCATAGGATGGGTTGAAGGGTAGTTCTGGCAACGAAGGATTGTGTTCATTGACTCCGTAGGGAAACAGTTGATTAGCAGGAGATGCCAATCCTTTGTAATATAACGAAACTATTCCTTTCCTATCAATTGCAAAGGAGATTGCTCTCCGGAATTCACTGTTATTAAGGGGATATCTATTAGTGTTAAATTCAATCTCTCTTGTAGCAGACTCTGGAGTATACAAAAGCTTACCGTATTTTATTATGCTGTCTGAATATTCTAACGGTAAGTAGTCAATTAAATCTGCGTTCCCCGAAAGAAATTCTTTAACCCGCTTTTCGGGGTCCGGGGAAAAATGTATATATGCACGTTTAAAATACGGCTTAGGACCCCAATAACGGTTCCATCTTTCGAGTATAATGAATTCGTCCTGGGCGGCTTTTAATTTGTAAGGGCCAGTTCCACAGGGGAGATCAGTACATTTGAAACCGGAAGGTATAATGAAAATACCGGACAATTCGTTAATTAAAAAATCATACGGTGTCTTAGTTCTAATGAATAGAGCAGTGTCTGAATCGGCCCAAAGGGTGTCTATTATTAATTCGTGGGTCCGGTATTCGGAATATTCGAGCGTACGAGGGTAGTAAATACTATAAATTACATCTTTACTTGTAAGTGTTTTCCCGCTATGAAATTTAACGTTTTTGCGCAGGTAAAACACCCATGTAACGCTATCAATTTTTTCCCAGAATTCAGCAAGAACAGGTTTTACGTTATAAAATTCATCTTCTTCAACAAGGGGTTCATATATGTTACACAGAATTTGCAAAATTGCGAGCTCCTGATATTTCAGGGGTTCAAGAGTACGGGGTTTTGCGGAAAGATATATTCGTATTTCTCTACTTTTTTGACCACAAGATAAAGAGAGTATGACAGCGAAAACGAGAACCAGTTTAACCGCTTTTCTAAACACCATATCTTATATGGTAGTGATGATAATTTTACTTCTTTTGTGTTCAATGGTCAAGTGTTTCTTTGGAATTTTGAGAACTTCTCAATATAATTTAAATGAGGAGGAGGCAACATGAAGGTTTTAATGGCGGCATCGGAAATAGACCCTTTAGCAAAAACAGGTGGACTTGCAGACGTGGCTTCTTCTCTGCCTAAGGCTCTAAAAAAACAGGGTATAGACATAGTATTGGTGATGCCTTACTACAAAAGATTTGTCGACAAAACCGGTTTTAATATAAGAGAAACAGATTATGCTTTTGAAGTTAAGCTTGCTAATGTGAATTACAAAGGCAAATTTTATGTTACGCAGTTGAGTGAGGTTCCCGTTTATCTTCTGGAAAACGATTTTTTCTATGATAGAGATAATTTATATGGGACTTCTACTGGTGATTACCCGGACAATGGTATTAGATTTGGCTTTTTTTGCTATGGAATCCTTGAACTTGCGAAATTTCTTAAGGATATAGATATACTTCATCTCAATGATTGGCAGACTGGTCTGGCTCCCCTTATTAAACTTCGAAAATATGAGGAGTTAAAAAGCATAAAGACTTTAATATCCATCCATAATCTTGCGTATCAGGGGATATTTGAGAAAAAAATTTTAGAAGATTTAAATCTGGGCTACGAGGACTTCCATATGGATGGTGTAGAATTTTTCGGGAAAGTCAACTTTTTAAAGGCTGGTATAGTTTATTCAGATTTTATAAATACAGTGAGTCCAACCTATGCTCAAGAGATCCAGACACCAGAGTATGGATGTGGACTTGATGGCATACTCAGGAAAAAAAGAGATGTGCTTTTTGGTATTTTAAACGGGATAGATTACGAAGTATGGAATCCAGAGAAAGATTCAGAGTTATATTTTAATTATTCCGCTAATAATCTTTTTGAGGGTAAGCAAATTAACAAATTGAAACTCCTTGAGGAAATTGGTCTTAAGGATGCTCAAAAGCCCCTTTTTGGCATTGTGTCTCGTCTTGCGGAGCAAAAAGGATTTGATCTGTTCCCCAGTATCATTGAACATATAGCAAAGGAAAATCTTAATATGGTAGTGCTAGGTGCTGGAGATAAAGTTTATCAGGATATGTTCTTAGACATCTCAAAGAGGTATTCTAATATTTTTGTAAAGATCGGTTTTGATCCAGTACTTGCCAAGAGGATTTATGCCTCCTCTGACTTTTTCTTAATGCCCTCTAAGTATGAGCCTTGTGGTTTAGGGCAGCTAATTGCTATGAGGTACGGAACCATTCCCGTTGTGCGCTCTACCGGAGGTTTGAAAGATACGGTTAAAGACATAGATCAAGGTGGATATGGCGTGGTTTTTGAGAACTACGAACCCCTTGAACTATTAAAGGGTATAAAACGTGCGATAAGTTTGTATGAAAATAAGAAACTGTTTGAAGAGTGTGTAAGAAAAGTTTTTAGTCTTGATTTTTCCTGGGCAACTTCAGCGATGGAGTATATTAAGCTTTACAGGAAAATGTTGTCATGAGTAAATATATCTTTGTAACCGGTGGAGTTGTTTCAGGACTTGGAAAGGGTATCACTACAGCGTCTATTGGTATGCTTCTGAAAGCCAGGGGATTTAAAGTAGAACCTCTCAAATTTGATCCCTATCTTAATGTAGATCCCGGGACTATGAGTCCATTTCAGCATGGAGAAGTATTTGTGACAGATGACGGTGCAGAGACAGATCTGGATCTTGGACATTATGAACGATTTCTGGACGAAAATCTGTGTAAAGACAATAATGTAACAGCTGGCCAACTTTACTATACATTAATTGAGAACGAGAGAGAGGGTAAATATCTCGGAGGCACTGTTCAAGTAGTACCCCATCTTACGGATGAAATAAAAAGCAGGATTAAGAAATTAGCACAGAAAGGAGTAGATATTGTTCTTGTGGAAATTGGTGGTACGGTAGGTGATATAGAAAGTCTTCCATTTCTTGAAGCAATAAGACAAATGAGACTCGAGGAGGGTTCTTATAACACTCTCTTTATTCATGTTACTTTGGTTCCTTATATTAAGTCATCGGAGGAATTAAAGACCAAGCCGACGCAGCATAGTGTTCAAAAGCTAAGGGAAATCGGAATTCAACCTGATATTATTGTTTGTAGAACCGAAAAACATCTTACTCCCGATGTCATAAAGAAAATAGCCTTATTTTCCAATGTCCCTGAAAGGGATGTAATAGAAGCTCGAGATGTGAGTAATATTTATGAAGTTCCCATAATGCTTTATAACCAGAATATGGATGTTGAGATACTAGAAAAATTGCATCTGCAAGGTAAAGAACCTGATCTTTCTTTGTGGATGAGCTTTCTGAAAAAAGTTGAATCCCCGGAAGAGGAAGTGTCTCTGGCCTTCATTGGAAAGTACGTTAAGTTAAAGGATTCTTATAAGAGTATTCTTGAGGCCATCAATCATGCAAGCATCCACACCAGGACTAAAGTGAACATTAATTTTATTGAATCTGAAGAACTTGAGAGAGGTAGCGCGGATATTTTACTCTCTGGGGTAAATGGTATCCTCGTGGGTCCAGGATTTGGAGAACGGGGAATTGAAGGGAAGATTATCGCATGTAAGTATGCACGTGAAAAGAAGGTCCCATACTTTGGTATTTGTCTTGGCATGCAAATATCTGTCATTGAATTTGCAAGGGATGTTTTAGGGCTAAGGAATGCAAACTCTACGGAATTTGACCCAAATACACCGTATCCTGTAATTACGATCTTACCTGATAAGAGTAATATATCGATGATGGGAGGAACTTTGAGAAAGGGAGCATATCCTTGTGTTCTCAGGGAGGGTAGTATGGCCCATAAATTGTACGGGACCACTGCAATATCCGAAAGGCACAGACACCGATATGAAGTTAACCCCGAGTTTGTGCCCCAGTTTGAAATGCACGGCTTAATTCCGTCTGGAATTTCGCCGGATGGGAAATTAGTAGAAATTTTTGAATATAAAGAGCATCCGTTTTTTATTGGCGTTCAATTTCATCCAGAATTTAAGTCAAGGCCTTTAAGGCCTCATCCTCTGTTTTTAGGATTCATTGAGGCTATGAGAAAACATAAAGGAGGTTTATTATGAGACCTTGGGCGCTTATATTAGGAGCTTCCAGTGGGTTTGGTAAAGCTACTGCAAGAGAGTTTGCAAAAAATGGAGTAAACCTAATAGGAATACACCTTGATAGGAAGAGTGCCTTGAAGGAAGTGGAGGATTTTATAGCGGAGCTAAGGTCTTATGATGTCATGGTTAGATTTTACAATATTAATGCTGCCGACCATGAAGCTATGAATTCTACCCTTGATGATGTAAAGTCTTTTTTTGAGAAAGAAAATAAGGGTGATTTCATTAAAGTCTTACTTCACTCTCTTGCTTTTGGAACCCTTAAAAAATTTATTTCTGATGATGAGAGTGAAATGATAAATAAGAATCAGATGGATATGACGTTAGACGTAATGGCCAACACCCTTGTATATTGGGTTCAGGGGTGTTTCAAACGGAAACTCTTCGGCCCAAATTCAAGAATCTTTGCCATGACGAGCTCCGGAGACCAGAGAGTCATGCCTTATTATGGCGCTGTCTCTGCTGCAAAAGCGGCTCTGGAATCACATATTAGGCAATTAGCCTTAGAATTAGCCCCTTATAAAATAACGGCAAATGCCATTAAAGCGGGTGTTACTGACACACCCGCACTGAGAAAGATCCCGGGTCATGAGTACCTTATAGATATGGCACTTAAGAAAAACCCCAGTGGAAGATTGACTACACCAGAGGATGTTGCAAAGGCCATTGTAGCTCTCTCCCATGATGATCTATACTGGGTGACAGGCAATGTTATAAATGTAGACGGTGGAGAGGACATAACGGGTTGAATGTATTTTTAATCCTATTAATGGTTTTGCAAGATTCATTATGCACTATAAATTTTAGAGTAAAAGTTCCTTCCTTTACACCTTATAGTGATATCTATTTGGCATCCAATTATAACAGTTGGAATCCTTGTGACGACTCCTTTAAGTTAGTCAAGGAGGATACTGGTGTTTTTTCTCTTTCCGTAAACTTCCCGCGAGGTTTTCGTCTCGAATACAAGTTTACTAGGGGATCATGGTTAACGGTGGAAAAGGGGGTAAAGGGAGAGGAAATTCCGAACAGGACGCTGGTGGTCTTACAGGACACTACCATCGAAATAGAGGTGGCTAATTGGAGAGATTTTTTAGAAAATGAAAGAAAATCACATACTATTTCGGGTAATGTTGAGAAAATTGAGTTTAAATCTCGATTCTTGAAATATTACAACCCCAGAAAGATATGGATCTATCTACCCCCTGATTACAAAGTCTCAAACAAAAGTTATCCTGTATTATACATGCAAGATGGTCAGAATCTTTTTGACGATTTTGAGTCTTATGCGGGGGAATGGCATGTTGATGAAATCCTCGAAGAAATGTATAAAGAGAAAGGCTTTTCTTTGATAGTTGTAGGTATTGAAAATGCGCGAGAATACAGGATTGATGAATATTCCCCTTATTTTAATGAAAAATACTCACGGGGTGGAGAGGGTAAAATTTATGCAGACTTTTTAGTTAAAGAGTTAAAGCCTTTCATAGATCAGAACTATCGCACAGAACCACAAATCACGGGTATTTTAGGGTCATCCCTCGGTGGCTTAATTTCTATTTATGCAGGTTTTCTATATCCTGAAATATTTAAAATAGTAGGTTCGATGAGCGGAGCTTTTTGGTTCAATCCCGAAATAAAAGATTTTATTTTACATTCTGAGGCATATCCTCAACGTATTTATCTTGATTGGGGACTTAAAGAAAGCGAAAACCCGGATTTTTATGTTAAAGCCAACCGAGAAATTTTAGATGTAATAAAAAATAGGTTTGGCCAAAGGGTTGAGATCATGTGGGTTGAAGACCCGTTGGGTATTCACAATGAATCCTCGTGGTCTAAGAGATTTCGATCCGCAGTAGAGTTTTTATTTAAAAAGCAGTTTTGAGTTTATTTATTTGATAGTAAACGCAAAATCCCTTAAAATACTAAGACTATGAAATGGAGTAATGCTTTTATACCAACTTCAAAAGAGAATCCGAAAGAAGCAGAAACTATTTCTCATAGACTGCTTCAAAGAGGTGGTTTTATTACACAGCATCAGTCGGGTGTTTATACCTTTTTACCCTTAGGTTGGAAAGTGATGCTAAAGATACAGCAGATCATAAGAGAAGAGATGAATGCAATAGGCGCACAAGAGCTTCTTATGCCCGCTCTGACTTCAGGAGAGGTATGGAAGGCGTCCGGACGATGGGAGAGTTTCGGGAAAGATATGTTCAAATTTCAGGACAGAAAGGGGAAGGATATAGCCCTTGCTCCTACCCACGAAGAGATTATAAGTCTTTTAGCAAAAGATTACATAAAGTCTTACAGAGACCTGCCTCAAATCTGGTATCAGCTCCAGACTAAATTCAGAGACGAACCCAGACCTCGGGGTGGCATCCTTAGAGTGAGAGAGTTCATAATGAAGGACTCTTACAGCTTTGATAGGGATTTCGAAGGACTTTTGAAAAGTTATTTACTTCACAGGGAGGCTTATTCAAAGATTTTCTCGAGGTGTGGATTGCCCTTTATCATTGTGGAAGCCTCCACTGGGCTTATGGGCGGGAAAAAATCCGAAGAGTTTATGGTTATTGCAGAATCGGGTGAAGACTCAGTGGTTATTTGTCCAAGGTGCGGTTACAATGCCAACACTGAGGTTGCCAAGGGGAGAATTCCCGATAAAGAAATTCGGGGTAATTTTTCGGGCAAGAGGGAAGTTTATACCCCAGATGTACGCACGGTGGAAGAAGTATCTGAATTTTTAAACATTTCGCCAGAGCTAATTGTAAAAAGCATTTTGTTTGTTTCCAATGATGAAGATGAAAGTGTTTTGGTTCTTATAAGGGGTGATTATGAAATAAATGAAGCGAAGCTTTCAGCGGTCCTGGGATCCAACTATCATCTTGCATCCTTTGACTACATAAAAGAAAAGTACGGCGTGGAACCGGGGTTTCTCGGCCCCGTGGAGCTAAAAGTCAATAAAATTTTGGCAGATGAATCTATTAAGGGACTTGAGAATTTTGTGGTTGGTGCAAATAAGCAGGATTATCATTTGGTGGGTGTGAATCTTCACGAGATTCCTGTAAGTGAATTCGTGGATGTCAGAATTACCAGGGAAGGAGAAATTTGCGAGAGGTGTGGTGCTCCTTTAGAAGTAAAAAATGCAATTGAAGTAGGACATATATTCCAGCTGGGTACACGTTATTCAGATAGTTTGGACGTAAAATATACTGATACTGATGGCCAGTTAAAGCCCATAGTGATGGGAAGTTATGGTATTGGAGTTGGGCGCATTATGGCAGCAGCGGTTGAGGTGTTCCATGACGAAAAAGGGATTATCTGGCCATATAGTATTGCTCCTTATGAGGTAAACATAGTTGAAATTAATCCTTCTAAAACATCGGCAATTTCGGAAAATATTTATAACAATCTTGTGAGAAATGGTTTTGAAGTCTTGTGGGATGAGAGAAATATATCGGCTGGAGCAAAGTTTAAAGATGCTGAGCTTATAGGTATTCCATTCAATGTTGTGGTTAGTGAAACAAGGGCACAACAAAATTTAGTAGAGCTACAGATAAGAAAGACCGGAGAAAAGATTGATGTTAATAAAGAAGAGCTTGCTGATAAGCTAAAGAAGATAGTTGAGGAATCAAGGATATGAATATTGATGACTTGAAAAGTATTGAAAAGAGAGTAGAGGACCTCGTAGAGAGGCTTCTTCGAGGTACTCCCTATGTATTGGTAGATGTCTCTTTTAAAGGTATTGGAGGAAGAAGGAAACTTGAGATTGCTGTAGATAAACCAGGAGGAATTACACTGGAAGAATGTGAAAAACTATCGGGTGAAATCTCCTTGGCTTTAGATGCTGAGGATTTTGTACCAGGTCCGTATATTCTTGAAGTTGGAAGTCCCGGATTGGACAGAGTTATTAAAACCCAAAGGGAACTATCGTGGGCAAAAGGTAAAAAAGTTCGAATTTTTTTGAAAGAGGGGGAAATAAAAGGAGTTTTGCTGGATTTCGATGAAGAGTTCATAATTCTGAGTAGTGGTGGGAAGATTAAAAGAAACGATGTTCTAAAAATTAAAATAGACGAGGTGTAATATGGAAGTAAGGGAAATTGAGCAAATTCTGCATCAAATAGCAGGTTCAAAATTATCAAAAGATTTTGTGATAGAAAAGTTTAAAGAAGCAGTTCTCGATGTATTGAGAAAGGTTAGGCCTGGAGTAAATTATAGAATCAATTACGATCCAAAGGAAGGATTTTCGCTAATTGCTGAAAAAATAGTAAAGGAGAAGGTACAGGATCCCAATGTTGAAATTTCCCTTGAAGAGGCGAAGCAAATAAATCCCGATATAGAGGTTGATCAGAAAATAGAGGTTAGAGAGGATTTTGGAACATTTGGTAGACGTTACACTGATTTGATTCTTCAGTTCTTTAAACGAAAGTTGGAAGAAGAGAGAAAGAGAAAAGAGTACGAAAATTTGAATAAGCGCATTGGCGAAAAGGTTGAAGGTACTATCATAAGAATAGAAAAAGACGAGGTGATTGTAAGTCTCGGGAATGTTGAGGCTTCCCTTCCATTTTCTGAGCTATTACCAACAGACAAAGCACAACTTAAACATTTAAGAAGAATTAAAGCAGTAATCCTTGATGTGCAAGACCCCAAGGAAAAGAAAGAGAAAAAAAGATTCTCAACTCCAGTTCTCCTTTCCAGGACTCATCCAAGTTTTCTCAAAAAGCTTCTTGAGGACGAGATTCCAGATATAGCAACCGGCCTCATAGAGATCAAACAGATTGCCAGAATTCCTGGTCGTAGGGCCAAAGTTTCTGTTAAACCTAAAAAACCTGAAATAGTAGACATTGGATCTATTATTGGTATCAGGGGGCAAATAATAAAATCGATAAGCGACGAGCTCGGTGGAGAAAAGATTGATATTATTCGTTATAGCGAGAATCCTTATAAGCACGTAGCTAATGCACTTTCACCTGCAAAGGATATACTCTGTGTATATGATCAGGACGATAAGTATGTAGCTATAGTCGCAGATCCAGAATTGCCTGTAGCTAAGGGGGAAGATGCTATTAATGCCATTCTCGCTTCAAAACTTGTGGGTAAAGAGGTCCTCGTATACCCCTATAAGGAATTTGAGAATGTAAAACCGAAAGAAGGTATAACAATTCTCGAGTTAGTTAGTGATTTACCTTCCAATGTCATCAATACATTTAGAGAGGCTGGTATTTACTACTTCAAGGATATAAAGTCTCTGCCCACTCTCTCAGATCTCAAAAGGTTGGGATTTAGAGAAGATCAGGCCTTAAAACTCTTAGAACTTCTCGAGAGTAAAATCGCGGAAAAGGAGCAAAATGGATGAAAAAAATATGAAAAGGGTTGGAGATATTGCAAAAGAGCTTGATTTAACAGCAAAGAGTGTAATCTCCATCTTGAATTCCTTGAATTTTAATGTATCTTCTCCCAGGGATCCTCTTACTCCTGAAATGGAAAAGGCAATAAGAGAATATCTGAACTTACAAAAAGAGGAGGAGAAAAAAGAGTTAGAGAGAAAAAAACAGATTTGGGGGGAAGAGGAGGAATTCAGGGAAGAAACAAAGGGTGGAAAGGATCGTAACGTTTCACCTTCCCGGGAATCAACTGTTAAAGAGCGTTTCAAAGTTCCCCATGAGGTGAAGAAACACGATAAACCAAAAAAGAAGGAAGAACGCCCTCAGGAAGTAGAAGAGACACCCAAAAAAATACAGCTTTATTCCAGGTCCATCACTGTTGGTGAGCTGGCAAAAGTAATGGGAGTGACTCCCGCTGAGATTATCCAGAAGCTGTTTCTGATGGGTAAAATGGTTACAATAAATCACGTGCTTGACGAGGAAACGATAGCAATCATTGCAGATGATTACGGGTTTGAAGTGGAGTATCCAGAGAAAAGGTCAGTAGAAGAGAAAATAGAGGAATTTGAAGAGGAGCGTCCGCCTGTGGTAACGGTGATGGGTCATGTGGACCATGGTAAAACTACACTTTTAGACTATATAAGACACACCAATGTTGCAGAAAAAGAAGTGGGGAAAATTACGCAGCACATAGGTGCATATACCATAGAATATCAAGGAAAAAAGATAACATTTCTTGATACGCCCGGTCATGAGGCTTTTTCCGCAATGAGAGCAAGAGGAGCCCAGGTAACTGACATTATAGTTCTTGTTGTATCCGCTGTTGAAGGAGTTAAAGAGCAAACTGTTGAGGCTATTAACCATGCCAAAAGTGCCCGTGTGCCAATAATTGTAGCCATCAACAAAATTGATTTGCCCAATGCTGATCCTGAAAGAGTCAGGAGGGAACTAACTCAATATGGTTTAATTCCTGAGGAATGGGGTGGAGATACTTTAATGGTAGAAATATCCGCTAAAACGGGAAAAAATGTAGATGAATTACTCTTAGGAATATTGTTGAAGGCCGAAGAACTTAAATTAAGGTCAACTTCAAAGGGTAATGCAAAAGGTGTTATCATTGAGTCCAAAATAGATAAAGGAAAAGGTCCAGTTGGGACTGTTCTTGTTCAAAGAGGGACCCTGAAAGTGAGAGACAATTTTGTTTGCGGTTTAACCTATGGTAGGGTCAGAGCTATGTTCAATGAATGGGGAGAGAGAGTAGAGGAGGCTGGGCCTTCAATTCCCGTTCTTGTGCAGGGTTTTGAAGATCTGCCGCAGGCTGGCGATATTTTTGAAGTTGTAGCCTCTGAAGAAGAAGCAAAAGAAATTGTTGAGGAAAGAAGAAAAATAAGACGAGAGCAAATTCAAAAAGGTGAGTACACTCTAATTTTGAAGACCATTCAGGAAAGAATTAAAGCAGGCGAATTGAAACAGTTGCCTCTTGTAATTAAGGCGGACTGTTACGGATCGGTAGAAGCTATTCAGGATAGTCTTTCTAAAATGTCTGTTAAGGATGTGAAACCTGAAATAATATATGCCGGAGTAGGAGCCGTTACAGAAAATGATGTGGAACTTGCTCATACAGCCCAAGGAGTAATTATTGGCTTTAATACCACCGTTGATCCCAAAGCGAAGAGTAAGGCAAAAGAACTTGGGGTAACCATCAAACTCACAAAGCTCATTTACGAATTAATTGAGGACGTGGATAAAATGCTAAAGGGGCTCGTGGAACCTGTTACTAAAGAGGTTATTCTGGGAAGGGCGGAAGTGAGAAAGTTATTTAGAATTGCAAAGGTGGGAATAGTAGCCGGATGTTACGTCATAGAGGGGGAAATTAAGCGAAATGCTAATGTACGTGTTCTCCGCGAAGGCGATGTGATTTTCTCGGGTAAAATTGCGAGTCTAAAAAGGTTTCAGGAAGATGTAAGGGAAGTTCAAGCTGGGTACGAATGCGGAATAAAAATCGAAGGCTTCGATAAGCTTAAAGAAGGTGATATTATAGAGTGTTATAACATAGAGCAGGTGTTTGAATTTTAATATGATCATAGGTGTTCTTATTGTAGATTTGTACCTTCCCACGTGTAATTCTTTGAAAGAGAAAAGAAGCATTTTGAAAAGGATCAAAGATAGAGTAAGGGATACTTTTAATGTATCAATATCTGAAATTGACGATCAGGATGTCTGGAGGAGAGCGCAGTTGGGAGTAGCCTGTATCTCAAATAACGGAAAGGATGCGAACTCTATCCTTAGCAAAGTGGTGAATTTTATTGAATCTACTGATCTTGTTGAAATTCTGGATTACAAGATTAATTTTGTATGATAGAAGCCAGAGCTACTATAAAAAACAAACTGGGTATTCATGCACGTCCTGCTATGCTTCTTGCTCAGACCGCAAATCAGTTTGAGTCCGATGTATACATCTGCAAAAATGATATGGAGGTGAATGGAAAGAGCGTGCTCGGGATAATGATGCTCGTAGCCCCTCAGGGGACAGAATTAATCATAAGATGTGAGGGGCCTGATGAAAAGGAGGCTCTTGAAGCGCTATTAAAAATTATAGAGGAAGGGTTCGGTGAGGAGTAGTCAGGAATTGAAGCTTAAGGGTATTCCTGTATCACCAGGTATAGTGATCGCACCTGTAAAAGTTATTAAAAAAAAGAAAGTTGAGATTAAAGAGAGAATTATTAAATCAGGCGAAATTGAGCAAGAAATAAAAAAATTCCATCAAGGTTTAGAGAATTTAAAGAAGATTCTCGAAGAGCTTAAATCACAGACAAACGAAGAAAATCTTAAAAGGCTCGTCGATGTCCAGCTAAGTATTATTCAGGATTCGGAGCTTTTATCAGGTGTTGAGAATATAATACGTCAAAAAAGGAAAAATGTGGAATATGCAATAAAAACTGTATTCGAAAGGATTAGAGATAACTTGCTAAAACAGGATAACTACTATCTAAAGGAAAGAGCAAGGGAAATTGAGGAGCTTGGTAGGGACTTAATAGCTGTAATAAACAACACTTATGAAAGACCTGATCTCTCCTTTGATGGAATTATCGTATCTGAAGCCCTTTCTCTGGATGAAGCGTTGAGAATCATAAAAAGCGGGGTAAAGGGAGTTGTGACAGAGAAAGGTGGGCGGACAGAACATTCAGCAATTATCTTAAGGAATTTCAAAATCCCTGCTGTTTTTGGAATAGATAAAATTACCAGGCTTTTAGATGATGGTGACCTGGTTGTAATTGACGGTGGGAAAGGAATGGTCATCATAAACCCCATGGAGTCCACAGTAGAACGTTATAGTATTATTAGATCGGATTATGAAAAATTTGAAAGGGGTTTATCCAGTGAAAAGGACTTACCTGCTATCACAACTGACGGAAAAGAAATAGTTATTTTCGCAAATATTGATATCCCCGAGGAAGTAGAAAAGATTAGCAGTTTTGGAAAGCATGGTATAGGTCTGTTCCGTTCCGAGATGATGTTTCAAGAATTAGCATATGATGAAGAAGGACAATATAGAATTTATTCCTATATGGCCGAAAAAATTTATCCTTTTTCCATAACGATAAGGGCTTTTGACATAGGGGGGGATAAGGTGTATTCGGGGTATTCTGAGGAAAATCCCTTTCTGGGCTTGAGGGGAATAAGAGTCCTCCTGGAAGAACAAGAGATATTTGAAAAACAAATTAGGGCAGTAATAAGAGCCAATAGTAGAGGCAATCTTAGATTTATGCTGCCAATGGTTTCAACCCTTGACGAGGTTAAAGAGGCAAAGAAAATTTTCATAAGAAGTAAAAAGCTTTTAGAAAAGGAATATGGTGTCGTCAACCAGCCCAGATTTGGAGTTATGGTAGAAATTCCTTCAGCCGCCTTAACGATGGAGCATTTAGCTGATCTAGTGGATTTTGTAAGTATCGGAACCAACGATCTCACTCAATATACTCTTGCAGTTGACCGAAAAAATTTTCATGTGGCTAAGCTATTTAATCATTTACATCCTTCAGTACTTAAATTAATAAAGATTACTTCGGACGCTTGTAAAGAAAAAAATGTTCTTGTTGCTTCATGTGGTGAAATGAGCTCTGATTCATATGGAGTGGTTCTACTTGTAGGATTGGGTGTTGATGAAATATCTTGTCCTCCTGCACGAATTCCTGAGGTCAAATCTTTAATCAGGAGAATTAGTCTGCGTGATGCGGAAGAAATTGCAAAAGAAGCAATTAAAAAAGAAAGTGTAAAAGAAGTAAAATCTCTTGTGCACGATTATCTTAATAAAGTAATGCCCGAACTTTTCCAGTTTTACGAGTAGTTTAATGAGTGCTTTTGAGATTAGAACTTATTCTTCGGCGGAAACGAGGAAAATTGGTGAAATTTTAGTTGAGCACTTGGCTGCACCTTTTAATGTTCTGCTAAAGGGAGAACTCGGAGCTGGAAAGACGGAACTTGTAAGGGGGTTTCTGGCAAAGCATGGATTTAAAATTATACGAAGCCCGTCTTTTACGATTGTTAATACTTTTGAAACCCCTAATTACATTGTACACCATATAGATCTTTTTAGGATCAATAGCCTTGAAGAAATTACAATTAGAGGAATTTTAGATCTTTTAGAGGAACAGGATTCCATAAGGTTTATTGAATGGCCTGAGCTTATCTTGGAAGAGATTGATAAAGAAATATCTGTGACTTTTACTTTCAGCATTCTTGGAGAAACGACCCGCAATATTATCGTTGAAACATTAAACCCTTCACTCCAGGAAAGATTGAGAAGCATATTAAATGAAATTAAGTGAAGCAATCAACAGTTTTCTTTCCTATATTATGGATGAGAAGGGGTTATCCCTGAATACAGTTGAGTCATATCAGAATGATCTGACGAAATTTCTGGAATTTAGTGGTGATAGAGAGGTTTCAGAAATTTCCCTCGAAGACATTGATGAATTTGCGGTTTTTCTGAAGAAGCAAGAGTTAGCTCAGAATACACGTTCAAGAATCTTTTCTTGTTTAAGAACTTTTCTATCTTATCTTGAGGTGGAAGGGGTATATGATGGTAACATCGCTGCTGATATTCAGATACCTAAAAAAATAGTAAAGCTTCCAGATTTTTTAAGTGTAGAGGAAGTAATAAGGCTCCTTGAGTCTCCAGATTTATCAACCCCTAAAGGATTAAGAGATCGTGCAATTCTCGAATTATTGTATGCCACAGGTATAAGGGTTTCAGAGCTTACCAATCTAACTCTCCAAAATGTTTTTCTTGAAGAGAGAGTTATAAGGGTGCTTGGAAAGGGTAACAAAGAACGAATAGTTCCTTTTAATTCTGAGGCAGCAAAATATCTGGAAGCCTATTTGAATAGTGTAAGACCGATGGTATTAAAAAAGAGGGGAGAGGATAGGGTTTTTCTCAATTTACGTGGGGGTCCTATTTCGAGAGTTAGCGTATGGAAGATTATAAAAGAATATTCAATAAAAGCTGGTATAAATAAAAATTTATACCCCCACATACTAAGACATACTTTTGCTACACATCTGCTCCAAAGAGGATGTGATCTCAGGACTCTTCAAATTTTTCTTGGCCATGCCTCTTTAATGACTACCCAGATTTATACTCACCTGGACAAAGAGTTTTTAAAAGAAGTCCACCAGAAATATCACCCTCGGGCTTAGTTCACTTAATTTCTAAGTGGAGTTCCTTTAAAAGGTCGGCATCCACTTCGCCGGGAGCCATTTCATACAAAGCCTGGCCGCTGGTAGTTTTGGGAAAGGCAATACAATCTCTTATACTTTCAAGCCCCAGAAGCATTGCAACGATTCTATCAAATCCAAGTGCTATTCCACCATGGGGTGGGGCGCCATATTCAAGAGCTTTAAGAAGGAACCCGAAGTTTCTATCAATTCTTTCATCATCAATACCAATGATCTTCATTATTTTTCTTTGCAAATCTGCATTGTGATTTCTTATTGAGCCTGATGCTATTTCTGTTCCGTTGAGGACTAAATCGTACTGCTTTCCAATCACTTTGAGCGGTTCAGTATCAAGCAGGTCAATATGTTCTTCTTTCGGCTGTGTAAACATGTGGTGACACGGCTCAATTCTCCCTTCTTCTTCGTTCCATTCGAAAAGTGGAAAATCATAAATCCACAAAAATTTATGTTCTTTTGTCTCTGGTTTAAATATTAGATTCCTCAACTTACCAAGAAAAGAATAAGTCTTGTAGGAGTTTTCTCCAGCTAAAACAAAATAAAATCCATCCTGAAGATCAGAATTTTTGGGGATAAACTTTCCAATTTGTCCTGAATATTCTCCTTTTTGTGCCTTAAAATACATGAGGCCTTTAGCCCCTTCTTTAGTCAAAAATTCTCTGTAATTTTCTATCTCTTTTCTTGAAAAATCTGTGTCCGATCGTAAAGCTAATACTTTGCCACCCTCTTTTATTACTTTTCTTATTATCTCAGATTCTGTATTCATGAAGTAGTGGGTTAAGTCTATAATTTCCTCCTTTATCCTGAGGTCGGGTTTATCGCTTCCAAACTTTGTCATTGCATCGTGGTAAGTCATTCTTGGAAATGGTGTTACAAGTTCTTCATTAAGAAGTTCATGAAATATCTTTTTAAACATATCTTCTACAAGTTGAAATATATCCTCTATATCGGGAAAAGACATTTCGAGGTCAATTTGCGTGAATTCAGGCTGTCTATCCTGCCTCAGATCTTCGTCTCGGAAGCACCTAACTATCTGGAAATATCTGTCAAAGCCAGCCGACATTAAGACTTGCTTATATAACTGTGGAGATTGGGGGAGGGCATAAAATTTCCCGGGAAAATTCCTTGAAGGCACGATGAAATCTCTAGCTCCCTCGGGAGTGCGTTTTGTTAAGAAGGGGGTCTCAATTTCTAAGAACCCCCTTTCTGAAAGAAAATTCCTTACAAGCTGAAGTAACCTGTGCCGGAATATTAAGTTTCGCTGCATAAAAGGCCTTCTAAGGTCTAAAAATCTCCATGAGAGCCTTGTTTCTTCTTGAATCTTGACATCGTCTTCAGGTAAAAAGGGAAGTGGAGGAGTTGTATTCAATATCTCAATTTCTTCTACCTCGACTTCGATTGAACCGGTGGATATATCTGGATTAATCATGTTCTCAGGTCTTTTTCTGACTTTACCCACAGCCTTCACTACATAGTAGAGTCCTACATTTTTGACTTTTTCAAAAACCTCTTTATTAGATGGCTCTACTACGAGCTGCGTTCTTCCGTACCGGTCTCTCAGGTCAATAAAGAGGACCCCACCTAAGTCTCTGATGCGCCTTACCCAGCCTGCTAAGGTAACTCTTTGACCTACATGCTTTTCATTTAACTCTCCGCATGTATGTGTTCTAATCATATTTATCTCCCTAAAATCGATGGGTAATCCAGCCCAAAGCGTGATTTATAATATTTTCTTAAAAGAATTAAAATTATTAAGTTTAACATTAGAAAAATAGGGAATTTAACAGCGACCAGCAATACAAACAAGAAAGCAGGAATCCTGTAAGATAATTTAATTATTACTAAATCTTCCGAAGTGTCCCAAATGGATAATACTGAAAAGATCAATCCCAGAATTGATGGTAAAAGAAGTAGAATATCCATTTCAAGAAAGCCGTAAACAAGAGATATGAAGAAAATAATGCTTGCAAGTATTGATGAGAACCTCTGTCCTAAAAACACCCCTGTAGTTAATTTTCCCGATTTCTTGTCGCCGGGAATGTCAGGTATAGTGGTGTTGATAAAAACTGCGGCAACCAAGAGAAAATAACCTGTTGAAATTATAAAAGTTGATTTATTCAGGTGTTCCGCAACCGCCCAACCTACTGAAAAAGCAATGCAGCCGTAACCGATAGCATTAAAAATAATATCTAAGAAAGGTCTTGCTTTAGCCTGTATCGGTGGCAGAGAATAGAGGAGACCCATAATTAGCGATATGATATACAGAATAAGTAATTCAACACCACCAGCAAAATACCCCCATACAAGGGAGACTAGCGCAAGTAAAACAGAGAGAATCCAGGCTAATTTTTCGGATACAATGCCATATGGGATAAGGAAGAGTTTTTCATTTATACGATCTGATTCTTTATCCACAATCTGGTTAATAATGTATGTAGAACTCATAAGAAGCGTATAGGAAAATAAAACAGAAAAGAATTTGAGGGGCAAAAGCAATGTAATGGAAAAAAACTCCAATCTTTTTCCATACATGTAGCCCAGAAATATGAACACCCAAAGGGGAACCCACAGTATGGGTCTTAAAAGAAAGAACAAATCATACCATTTAAGCGTTAAATCTAGATCTTTTTTCATTTTCTCACTCCTTGCAGTTATTAGAATAATTCCCGGTTCTCGTATTTTCAAGTTCATGCTTTCTTCGCTTTAAGTACCTTTAGTTACTTCTCATAATGTATCTTATGTTAACTTATATATGCCCCTGGAAATGAGAGGGTTAGATGTTGTACTCTCCTTACCTCGAGTTGTGCGAAAATTTCCGATTTCTTTTAAATTTATTATTTGACGTTTAGAAGCTTGGAAATTTGTCATGATTTTAAGAATCTCATTTGAATCCTTTTGAATTAACAGTTTTTTGCGAATAAAATATAACTTACTATGCTTATTTTTCTTCAGTACCATGAAGTTTCCAGGCGTTTATTTTTCAACCCTAATATTTGCCCTGTGAAAGTTTTTTTTAAACATATTAATACTCTCAGTGTTTACGGTTTTAAAGATTATTTGAGTGTCTTTAAATCTCAGGGAATTCGTTTTTTAGAAGGTAATTATGTAGTTATCACTTTTGATGACGGTTATAAAGGGGTTTTAAATGATGCCTTTCCTGCAATGGAAAGGCATGGATTTAAAGGCATTGTTTTTGTAGTAACTGGGTATCTTGGGTTTAAAAGTAATTGGGATGTCCCCTTCCTCTCCCCTTTGCAACATTTGGACTCTAAGGAAATAAAATTTTTATCTGATAACGGTTGGCTTGTCGGTTCACATTCTCATACCCATAAAGATCTCACGTCTATTTCCTATCAGGAATTGATGAATGAGGTAATCACTTCTAAGAAAATTCTTGAGGATATCACTGGTTCAGAAATTTCTCTTTTTTCTTATCCCTTTGGGAAATATAACCGGAAAGTCCAGGATGCTCTTCTTGAGGCAGGTTATAAATATGCCTTTAAATCCAGTGCATTTTATTTAGATTTTTCAAATCCAATGGCCATTCCCAGGCGGTCTATCTATTTGAGTGATTTTGATCTTGGCTTAAAGATTGATCCGTTTTACCGGTACATTGAAATTTTTAAAGAAACTATCTCAAATAGCCTGGCTTATTTAAGCCCAATTTACTTAAAATTATTAAAGTCTACTAACAGTAAGCCAGGTTATGACCAGTGATGTGATTACCTGAGCAAGTTGAAGATAATCTTCAAACCATTTAAGTTTTACTTCAGGTACAAAAATGATATCTCCGGGTTGAATGTTTGTTATGTGGTTTTTTGTGATTTTTCTATTTCCTCTCACTACGTAAAGGCGGTGAGATGCTGCTCTTACTGTATATCCTCCACAGTAAGAGATATATGTTTCCAGCGAAGCCCCGGGAAGATAAGGAACAAATCCTGGGCTTTTTACCTCTCCCGCAACAAATACTTTATCGGTAAATGGAGGGACATAAAGGGTGTCACCCTCTTTTATGTAATCATCCAGCGTTACTTTACCCTTTTTTGTACTGGAAATCTCATTGATAAGAGCATATGACCTCAGCCCCCCTGCTCTCCGCAGGATTTCCTCTACCTTCATGCTATCACTGCAGGATATTTTGAAGACGTTCGCTTCGAAGGAGACAGTGAATGTCCCCGCCATAGCTTGCATAATCTGGGTTTTGAACTTTTTTACAGGATAACCTTTAATAGATCCATAAATAGTAATTCCTTTTTCAATTCTGGGAACATAAACACTTTTAATTTTTGCCAGCAAAGGATTATTAGCAATATCTGCGAATTTGAAGTATTTCTCGAGATCTGCAATTATTGTGTCACCCTTTTGAGTCTCTACGAGAATAGAGTTGATGTCAGCATCAAATCCGCAAATGAAATCTTGAATGGAAAGAAGACTCGCAAGTCTGTTAGATGCTCGCACCGAAACAGGCCCGTTAGTTTCGGTATTACCTTTAACAAGTATTGTCATGTTCCTAGGTACAAGGACTCTTACGTCAATTTTCTCCGTTTTTAATAAACTACTATACCAGGCTTTTAAACTATCCTTTAGTTCTTTTAAACTTAAGTTGTAAACCAGCTTGAATGAATAAGGTCTTAATACTAAAGAATCGCCCTTGGGATAAGGAAGGAAAATTTCCATTCTTCCACTAAAATCAATAAAGGTAGGATATGATATCGACAGATCCTCTAAGAGAACCTCTATAGTGTCTCCTGGTCCCACTAAGTACTCCTCTTCTCCAAAAAGAATTGCTTCTATTCCACCGGTTGCTAAATTTCCTTGTGAGAGTAATATCAGAGTGACAAGGTATTCCAGCATTTTACTCCTCCATATTTAATATTTCTTTGATAAGTTCGTTTACTATTTGATCTTCAGAGACTCTTTTTATGATTTTACCCTTTTTAAATATAACGCCTCTGCCGGGCTCCGCTGCAACTCCTATGTCAGCATCTCTGGCCTCTCCTGGCCCGTTTACTTCACACCCCATTATAGCTACTTTTACTGGTTTTTTAATACCCTTTAAAGCATCCTCAACATCCTGAACAAGTTTTATAAGATTAATCCGCGTCCTCGCACATGTAGGGCATGAAATTATCGTGGGGCCATTGTATCGTAATTCCAGAGCTTTCAAGATCTCCCATGCCACTCTCACTTCTAAAACCGGATCATCAGTTAAAGACACTCTTATGGTGTCACCAATACCAGATAGTAGTAAATGTCCTATGGCAATGGCAGATTTCACCGTACCCGGAATAAGTGGACCAGCTTCTGTAACTCCAACATGGAGTGGAAAGTCAATCTTCTCGCTTAAAAGTCTGTAAGCTTTAATAGTATCTATAACTGAGGAGGATTTGACGGAAACTACGATATTTTCGAACCCCTCGTTTGTAAAAAAATCAACCCATCTTACAGCACTCTCCACAAGAGCCTCTGGTGTAACACCTCCGTATTTGTTAATAAGGTCTTCCTCTAAAGAACCAGAATTCACACCAATTCTTACTGCCTTATCATGTATTTTTAAAGCTGCAATAATTTCTTTAACTTTGTTAAATGAGCCAATATTTCCCGGATTAATTCTTATTTTATCAGCTCCAGCCTCCAGAGCTTTTATGGCAAGCTTATAGTTGAAGTGAATGTCTGCAACGAGGGGGTGATTAATTTCTCTCCTAATCTCCTTAAAAGCTTTTAATGAAGTTTCATCGGGTATTGCTATTCTTATTATTTCACAATCCTCATGGATAAGTTTAATGATCTGATCAATGGTGGCTCTTACATCTGAGGTTTTAGTTGAGGTCATTGATTGAACCCGGACCGGATTATTTCCTCCTATCCCGACTCCCCTTACCAGAACCTCACGTGTTTTCTTCATTTCTCTGATTTTATACTTTTTAAGGGGTATGTTCAAGCGAAAATCGCATTATTACTTGAAAAAATGAGCATTTCCATTCATAATTCTAATAAATTAAGGAGGTTCTAATGGTAGTTGAGAAGTATATCTTGATGGATCAGGAAGACATGAGACGTACTTTAAAGCGCATAGCTCATGAGATTGTGGAAAGGTTACGAAACATGGATAATGTAGTCCTTGTAGGGATTAAAACTCGAGGAGTTCCCCTTGCCCGAATGATCAAAGAGGAAATTGCAAGTATTACGGGAAAAGATGTCCCTCTCGGAGCCGTTGATATAACCTTTTATCGGGATGATTTATCAATGGTGGGGGAAAAACCACAAGTTAAAGGGACGGAGCTTAACGTTTCTGTAGAAGGTAAAGATATAATACTTGTAGATGACGTTCTTTACACAGGCAGAACTACACGCGCAGCCATTGATGAGATAATAGATTATGGAAGGCCCTCCTCCATCAGGTTATGCGTACTAATAGATCGAGGTCATAGAGAACTTCCAATTTGCCCTGATTTTGTTGGTAAAACTATAACCACGACGAAAAAAGAGATTGTTAAAGTAAAAGTAGAGGAAATTGACGGTGTAAACGAAGTTGTAATTTGTGAAAAGGAAGATGAGTGAAAATAAATTAATTAAAATTACGGTAAAAACTTCAAGAAGACAAGAATTAATCGATATTACCGGTGAAATTGAAAAAGCTATAAATATTTCCGGTGTTAAAAATGGTGTTGCTATCATCTATGTCCCACACACCACTGCTGGAGTGACAATTAACGAACATGCAGATCCATCTGTTAAATCTGATATAGAGAATTTCCTTTCGCGTCTGGTACCTGCTGGTTATCACTATCAACACCTGGAGGGTAATGCTGACTCCCACATTAAATCGGTATTGGTGGGTAATTCATTGACGGTTATAATCGAAAATGGCTCACTTCTTCTTGGGACCTGGCAGGGAATATTTTTCTGTGAATTTGATGGTCCAAGAGTGAGAAATGTGTATTTAAAAATAATTCAAGGATAAGGATATGCTCAAATTTATAAATTTGCTTATTTTTCTCCTGCCGCCGTGGTATACGAGACCGGAAATTAATTTCTCAGGTGATACAGTCTGGATTCATTTTAAGACCCAGAACCCTTCTTCTGCTTTTAAATTAGTTTATGGACCAGTTTATAGCCCATGGGACCTAACGTTTCATAAGTATACTGTCTCAAGAATTACAGATACATTGCATGCCTTTCCTTTGCTGGACTTAAAGCCAGAAACTCTGTATATATTGAAGGGTGCTTTTTTTGACTCAGTAACCAGAATTTACTATGCAACACAAAATTACTTTTTCAGATACACAATAAAAAATGGGAAACCGAAAGAAGGAATTGTAATTGATGTAGGGCCTTATCTATCCATGCTTGATGAAAATGACTTTTCAGTATCTTTTTATACCAATGTCCCTGTCAAGGCTGAGCTTTACCTGAATTCAAAATTGATTAAAAGAAGCGACTCAGAGTCTTTTCGCCATGAGTTTATCTTAACTGATCTTAAACCAGGAAGTTACTCTTATTTTGTTAAGATATTTAATGAAGAGGATACTCTCACTTCTTTTAAATATCATTTTGAGGTTGTCAAGTATCCTCAGATAAAAATAGGGGTTTTTGGTGATACCCGAGGGAATCCGAATAGCGTGAACCCTGGGTTTTTCGTAGACGGAGTTAATGAAGAGATAATTCGTTCTATAATGAAGGAGTTTTATAACCAGGGTGTAGATGTGGTTATTATTCTTGGAGATTTAATCACAGGACGAATGAAGGAGTGGGACTATGCTGAAGCTGAGTATAAGTCTTTCTTGAAAGCATGTTGGCCATATTGTGCTTTTATTCCAGTGATGCCAGTTCCCGGGAATCATGATATGATAGCTCCTGTAATGGAAGATGAAGAGAAGCGTTTTAATCCTCCTCCACCCTACAGTGCTGAGGATCTATGGGCGAAAGTGTTTGCGCTTCCTACTAATGGACCTGACAACGAACCCGGAAAGCCACCATATAAAGAAAATGTTTACATGATAAGATACGGAAAACTGACCATTTATGCTCTAAATAGTGATTATAATTACGTTCATTACAAAAACAAGCCTAATCCTAAAACCAGGGTTCCTGATTCGCTTCAGAGACAATGGCTTGCTCAAAAAGTAAAGGAAAATAAAGATTCGAAAGTGAATATTCTCTTTTTTCACGAACCCCTTATAGGCCTGGGTATAGAATATAGAGGAGAAAGAGAACCCTATACTGATTCCATAGCCGATTTCTACAAAAACCTTGGCTTTAATTTTTATATTGCCTCACACGATCACATGTATGCCAGGGGGAGGCTTTTTAACGGGCTTGTCCAGATAGTCACAGGTGGGGGTGGAGCTCCTTTATATGATCTAAAAAATACTATTGACGAGAAAAAAGATATAAAATTGGGATGTTATAGAAAAGCCTTTAATTATCTCATTTTAAGTCTCACAAAGGGGCACAGGATTAAGATTACTGTAAAGACTTTAAATGGCGAAACAATAGAAGAATTACTCCTCCCATGAAAAATATCAGGAACTTTTCAATAATTGCGCATATTGACCACGGCAAATCCACCCTTGCGGATAGGCTACTGGAGATAACAAGGACTATAAGGCCTGAGAAATTACAGGAACAATACCTTGATTCCATGGACTTAGAAAGAGAAAAAGGAATTACCATTAAAATGCATCCCGTCAGAATGGAATATGAGTTGGACGGCGAAAACTATATTCTTAACCTGATCGACACACCAGGTCATGTGGATTTCAATTACGAAGTTTCAAGGTCATTGGCTGCGTGTGAAGGCGCTATTCTTCTTGTAGATGCTTCTCAGGGAGTTGAAGCACAAACAATAACAAACTTTTACCTGGCTCTTGGGCAGAACCTTACCATTATTCCAGTTATTAACAAAATAGATCTTCCCAACGCGATGATTGAAAAAGTTGAAAAGCAAGTTTACGAACTAACTGGTGAAAAACCCCTTAGAATTTCCGCCAAGCTGGGCTGGGGAGTCGATGAACTATTACGTGAAATTATTAATAAAATACCACCTCCACAGGGGGACTATTTAAAACCCCTTAAGGCTTTAATTTTTGATGCAAAATATGAAGATTACCGGGGAGTAATTGTATTTGTTAGGGTCTTTGATGGTGTTATCAGACCCGGCATGAAGATCCTTATGAAGTCAACAGGCCGTATCTACGAAGTTGTGGAAGTTGGGTATTTAAAGCCCGAGATGACCAAGGTTTTAGAGTTGAAAGCTGGAGAAGTTGGATATATAACTGCTGCTATAAGAGAAATTACTGAGGCTCGAGTTGGCGACACAATAGTTGATGCATTGTACCCCGACACTCCTGCACTTCCTGGTTATAGAGAGCCTAAACCCGTGGTTTTCGCAGGGATTTATCCCACTCTTCCATCAGACTATGAGAACCTTGCTAAAGCAATTGCCAAACTAAAATTGAACGACGCTGCCCTGCAGTATCAGGGGGAGTACTCCCCCGCCCTGGGGCCGGGATTTAGATGCGGCTTCCTGGGAATGTTACACATGGAAATATTTAAAGAAAGATTAAAAAGGGAATTTGGTGTGGATATAGTAATTACCACGCCGAATGTTGAATACAAGGTAATTCTTGAAGATGGTACGGAGCTTTTTGTAGATAATCCCTCTGATTTTCCCGATGTTTATCAAAAAGCTATGGAACCCTTCGCAAGAGTGGAAATCATAACTCCAAAGGAGTTTCTGGGCGCAGTTCAGAAGCTCTGCATTTCAAGAAGGGGAATTCAGAATAAGTTTTATTTTATTGATGAAGATACTGTTTTCTTTGAATTTGAGATGCCCCTGGCAGAAATAATCTTTGATTTCCACGATAAGCTGAAAAGTATAACCCGTGGTTTTGCATCTTTTGACTATGAAATAATAGACTTCCGGGAGTCAGATGTGGTAAGGTTGGATTTCTTGGTCGCAGGGGATAAAATTGATGCTCTTTCCCTGGTGGTACACAAAGATCAAGCTTACCATACTGGAAGGAAGATCGCAGAAAAACTCCGAAAAGAAATTCCTCGGCAACTTTTTGAGGTCACAATTCAGGCAGCAATTGGGAAGAGAGTTATTGCAAAAGAGAGAATACCCCCAATACGAAAGGATGTTACAGCAAAGTGCTACGGTGGTGACATCACGCGCAAAAGAAAACTTTTGGAAAAGCAGAAAGAGGGCAAAAAGAAGTTGAAAAAGATTGGTAAAGTAGAACTGCCGCAAGAAGCCTTTTTAAACATAATTAAGGCTGAGGAGTAATATGAGGGTTTTAATGGCCACTGATCACTATTACCCCTACCCGGGGGGTATAACAGAACACACATATCATTTAAGTAAAGAACTAATTAAACAGGGTGTGCATGTTGAGGTCCTCACTTCCAATTTTCCGAAAAAGTATATTGATGAGCCACCTGATATGGATTTAATAAAAGTTCATAGAGTTGGAAAGTCTTATTATATTAGAGCGAATAAATCCCAAAGTTGTTTTTCTTTTTCTCGGAAAATCACCAGGGAGATAAAAACCGTTGTAGAAATAGGTAATTATGATATAGTTCATTCGCAGAATTCTGTCCTCCCAACAATTCCCTATCTATCTCTGCTATACGCCAAAAAATTCCGCTTCGCAACTTTTCACTCATATCACGGTTTTTCTATGGGCTATGAATTATTTAAACCATTGTTCTTGCCTGTATACGAAAAGCTGGATGGCAAAATATTCGTTTCAAGACCTGCGCTTCAAACCATAGAAAGGCATTTTGTTGTTGAGAATTACAGGATAATTCCCAATGGTGTGGACACTGAAAAATTTAATCCAGAAGGGCCAATTTACGAGTTCCCATTTTTCAGAAAGCCTCAGGATATTGTGATTCTTTTTGTTGGTAGGTTAGAAGTAAGGAAAGGCACCAAATATTTAATTGAAGCCTTTAATTTGCTGGGAAAAGATAACCCCAACTTGAAACTTGTAATAGCTGGGGACGGACCGCTTAGGAAAAAACTTGAAAAGCAAGTAGCACCGGAATTAAAAGAAAGAGTTTTTTTTCTGGGATTTGTTTCAGGAAACATTTTGCCTATGTTATACAGAAGCTGTGACATATTCGTTTCTCCTGCCATAGGAGGGGAAAGTTTTGGAATAGTACTACTTGAGGCCATGGCTTCTGGAAAACCTGTGGTGGCTTTTGATAATGAAGGATACAGAGAGGTTATTGATGACGGGATACAGGGGTTCCTGGTAGAGAGGAAAAACGTTGAAAAATTGGCCAGCAGTATAAGTCATCTTGTTCAAAATCCATTCCTTCGAATGAAAATGGGTGAAGAGGGGCGAAAGAAAGCTTTGAACTATTCCTGGCACGTTATTGCAAAGCAAGTTTTGCAGTATTATGAAGACGTTATTATGTCAAAAGAACTATGAAAATTTTTATAATTGACGGATACAATGTTATAAACTCTATCCCTGATTTAGAGAAACATAAGGAACTTGAGAGAGCAAGAAGCGAACTAATTCGCATTATAAGAGAACGCTTAGGAAGTAATTACATAATTGTTTTCGATGGTAAGAGAGGAAGTAAAAACCTGGAAGACCCAAAGATTATCTTCACTTCAAACGAACAAGAAGCTGACATTCTTATTTACAAAAAGGCGCAGGAATATGCAAAGTTGAAGGTGAAGGTTATTGTAATTTCCAGGGATAAAGTTCTTCTCAACCGCTGTCGGCAAATAGGGGCTTCATCCATGGATCCGATGGATTTATTTAATACTAAAACAATTAACAGTTCTTCCAAATCAAAGGGGGCGGAAAAACTAAACTCTCACATGCAGAGGGCAATTACTAAGGAACTCGAAAGAGTTTTTGGGATAAAAGATACGGGGGAAAAAGATGAAAGAATTTGATGATCTGTATGAAGTTATAAAATATTTGAGGTCAGAAAAAGGCTGCCCATGGGATAGGGAGCAAACATCCGAATCCATAGCCTTTGATCTAATAGAAGAAGCCTATGAAATAAACGATGCTATTGAGAGCAAAGACATAGACAAATTAAAAGAAGAGCTTGGAGATTTACTGTTTCTTGTACTTATGCATATCAGAATTAAGGAAGAAGAGGGACATTTTACTCTTGCGGAGATCCTCAGAAATGTTAAAGAAAAAATGATATACAGACATCCCCATGTTTTTGGTAAGAGAAATTTTAATAACCTTAAAGAACTTCTTGAAAACTGGGAGAAGTCTAAAGAGTATCCCTTTGAATCAATTCCCGACTATTTGCCAGCTCTTCTCATGGGGCAAAAGATAGTGGAAAAGATAAAGAGGCTTAATCCTGAGTTGGATAAAGAAAAGGTCTATTCCATGATTATCTCTAATATTCAAAATTTCGATGAGTATGGCGAAAAGATTCTACATCTGATAATAGATGCGTCATACAGCGGTAAGAATCTTGAGAAAGACTTACGTCAAAATTTTGTACTTCTTAAAAAGAAGCTTTCTGAAAATAAGTCTTAATAAGAATATTCCTCGTCCATCCTTTGCAGTTCAAATACTGTAGGATTCGCTGGATCGTAACAACACAGCCTTATTTTGTGTTCGTTTTCACCATCTCCAACTTTTCCCCCGTAGGACAGGACTCTGATTACAGGATAAAGAATATTAAAAGCAGCTGGACACAGGTTTTGAATGGGCCACCCCTGGTATATGAATTCATCACCTACCTTGTGCCCCAATGGACATTTCCCGCTACCCTGAATTTCCACTACTTTTAATTTGACTTTGTATTTTTTCATGACTTACCTCCCTTAATATTCAAAAGAACTTCCCCCTATGAATTCTCTAATAATGGAAGTCGGAGGGATTTCAAAAGGCATAACACCAATAAAATGGAATAAAAAGTTCAATAATCTGAGTGCTTCACTATAATTTGGGTCGTCACATTTTACCGAACGAAGCAAAGGCTCTGCATAGTTCTTAAGCACTGCAAGCTCATAAGTCAGGGCGCTGTTAAACATTATATCAGCCTCTTCCTGATAAGGGAAAATATAAAGTTCTTCTCCCTTTGCAACTTTGGGCCACATGGAGAGCGTTTTAGTAGCATTATGCCCGCGATATCTGAAGTCTCGTACCATTCTTCTTATAAGTCTGGTATCCCTTGTGGGAATTCGGTTTAATCTATCTATGTTTAACTGGGTTAAACTTGAGACGTATATTTTGAATTTATTTCTTTCCGAAATGCCCTCAGTAAGTTCTGGATTAAGTCCATGTATACCCTCTACGATAATGATGTCTTTTGGTGACAACGAAATCTCTTCTCTTATACCATCTCTTTTGCCTTTAGTAAAACTAAACTTGGGGATTTGAACTTTCTCACCCTTAATAAGCTTTTGCAGGTGTTCTCTGAAAAGTTTGTAGTCCAGGGCATAGAAACTTTCGTAGTCGGGTTCTCCATCCTCGCCTACGGGGGTTTGTTCCCTGTCGAGGAAATAATCATCCAGGGAAATAGTCCGCGGAGTCAATCCATTAATTGTTAATTGTATCTTTAGCCTCTTTGAAAAAGTGGTTTTACCAGAAGAAGATGGCCCCGCAATTAAAACTACCTTAATTTCATTACTTCTTTTTGAAATTATGTCTGCAATTTGAGCTATTTTCTTCTCATGCAAACCTTCCTGGATTTTTATCAAATCAGAAATCCTGCCAGATTCTATTGCCTCGTTTAGATGACCAACATCGTCTATTTCCAGAATTTCAGCCCAGGATTTCGACTCTTGAAAGGTCTCGAAAAGTTTATCTCTTTTTACTGGAGCCGAAAGTTTGTATGGATCTTTTGTGTCGGGTAGAAATATCAAAAAGCCATTCTTGAACTCCTTTATATCGAATATTTTGATAAAACCCGTGGTAGGAACAAGAGGTCCTGCCATGTACGCCATGTAATCACCTATTTTATAAAAAGTGAAGATGTTCTTGGCCAAATACTGGATCAGCCTTAGCTGGTCGTAACGTTTCTCTTCCTTTAAATATCTTATGGCTTCTTGCTTTGTCAAGTCGACAACTTCGATGGGAATATTCTTTGATGATAGCTCAGAAAGTCCTTCTTTAAGAAGCTTTAGCGCAACGATTTTATCTACTCCTCTGACTTCGCCATATAAAGCTTCACCTAAAGAATGTTCCATCACAAGGGAATTTTTGTAACCAGCTCTTGTTAGAATGTAATCGCACAGAAAAGCAAGAGTTCTCTCGTAAGTTCTTCGCCCTTCTCCTTCACAAACTGTTAGAAGCTTGATGTTATTACTTTCAGGAAAATCTGATGAAAAACCTATAAGCTGATTGTCTATGATGCATGCGGTATAGGGATAGGTAACCCTTCCCACTAAATCCCAGACTTTTTTTCGCATAACTACCTCTCAAATTTGGATTTAAGCTCCTCAAGAGAAATAAAGTATATAGTGGGTCTCCCGTGAGGGCAATTAAAGGGATTGTCGGTTGTGAACAGTTCGTCGATTAGAGTTGACATCTCCTCTCTGGATAATGTATCCCCAAATTTTACGGCTGCTTTACATGCTATGGTTTTAATTAAATTATCCAGTCTTGCAGGAAGCTCAGGTGCTTCTTCCAGTGAATTTATCATATCTTTTAAGTCTTCTCTGCGAATACTTTTAAAAATAGAAGGTACTTTTTCAAAGACCAGGGAATTATTATCTAAGTATCGAAATTCGAAACCAAAGGAGTTTAAAAGATCTGAAAAACTATCAAAAAGTTGCTTCTCTAAGGGAGTAAGCTGGACTAAAATCGGAAATAGAAGAGTTTGGGAAGAGAATTGCTTTTTTTTCAGCTTATCATATAAGATCCTTTCATGAGCCGCATGCTGATCGATAATCATAATTCCAGACATAGTCTGAGCAAAAATATAACTTGAATATGCCTGCCACAGGTTTATACTAACTTTTTCCTCTGTAAGAGAGGCAACACTTTGCTGCGGCGAGGGCATCATTTCACCAAGTTCAAGTTGAAGGATCTCATGTTTTTGTTGACGTTGAGGTTCAGCATCTTTGACGAGGTCTAAAATTCTGTTGTTTAAAAAACCTCCCAGTTCGCTCTTATATCCCTGGATTCTGTCAGCAATTATTTTGGAAATTTTCTCGGTAAATCTAAGGTACGGAGCAATTTTAACTTCTTTTTTCTGTGGATGAATGTTAAAATCAACAAATTCAGGGTTAATTTCGATACGAAACACAAAATCAGGATTTCCTGTTGGTCTGTCATAAGCCTTAAAGATCGCCTTTTTTATCTGTTCACTCTTTACTCCCCTTCCATTTATGAGCAAAATTTGTTTTGAGTGTCTTGAAATGGAGAGTGTTTCAGGTTTTGAAATAAAACCAAGTGCTTTTATGTGTTTATCATCGTACATAACAAAAAGACAACGATCTATAAATTCCTTACCCAATACCTGAAGAACTCTATCTCCAAAATCTCCCGGTTTTAAGTCCAATACTTTTTCACCATTTTCAATAAATTCAAAAGATACGTCCTGATGCCATAATGCATAGGCTATTATCTCGTTTAAAATTCTCCTGCCTTCTTCTCTCTTTGAAAGTAAAAATTTTCTTCTGGCCGGAAAATTAAAGAACAAATCTTTTACTATTACAGTGGTACCCTTGTCATGGGGGTATGGGCCCTCGTAAACCAGCGTTCCTCCGTTAAAGTGACATTCCCACCCTTCTTCGAAATTTTCGCTGGTATTTGTTCTTATTATGAGATTGGAAACCTGTGAAATGGCATATAATGCTTCACCTCTAAAACCCAGAGTTTTTATAGATTTCAGGTAAGATAGATCAGATATTTTGCTGGTGGTAAACCTTTCTACAGCCAATTTTATCTCGTCTTTTGGGATTCCTACTCCGTTATCTGATACTTCGATGTAATCAATACCTCCCCCCTCTATAGCAATTCTTATGTTTGTGGCTCCGGCATCCAGGCTGTTTTCAATAAGCTCTCTGACGCAGGAAGCAGGATTTTCAACTACCTCTCCAGCTGAAATTTTTTTAATGACCTCTTCTGGCAGTTTTTTAATCATGTTTTTCCTTCAGGATGTCTTCGAAGATTTTAACCGCATCAAACCCTAACTTTTTTAACTTATACCTGAGCACAATGGTTTCAATTATCGTCGCAAGCCTTCCCTTTTCCTGTGACGGTACCTTATAACAGGGAAGGTGAACACCTAAAATATCAAAAGATTCCTCTTTTAAAGCCTCTTCGCTTACATCATGACTAAGTTCCATTATTAATGAAAGTTCGGTTCTTTCTTTCATTCTTGCTGGCCCCAGGATTAGCTCAAGATCAAGAACACCTACATATTTTAAGTCTATAAACGTACTCATTCTCTTGTCTGATGCTCCCGAGGTAGCGGTTATTTTTCCAAAAGGAAAGTGAAAGAGTTTTATAAGGTCATCCGCTATGAAGTTGTGCCCTCGTCTAATCAATTCATAAACACATTCTGATTTGCCCACACCCGTTTTTCCCACAAGGAGAACTCCTTCACCGAAAACTTCTACACAACTGCCATGCATATAGGTGTAAGGCGACAACTTAAAAGATAAATAAGAAAACAAACGTTTCTTGAAATCTACGTAATTTAGGTAAGTATAGAGCACCGGGATTTTTTCTTCCAACTTTTTTAGAACATCACAATAGTGGTCGTATAGAATTTTAGGGAGTACTATACCTGTTACTACGCTACCATCCTGCTTTTCTACAAATTCTTTAAAAGTTCCATAAATGCTGCCTAAAATTCTCCTGTCAATATTAATATTTAAAAAAGCAAATTCCCGATCAACGTCAGTAAAATCTTCAAACATTACATCTCTGAATGTTTTAAAAGAAAACTTCGAGTTTTCCAAAACTTCTTTTTTACAATTTGTTTCCAGAGCACAAATTTCTTTTAAGTCCAGGAAAAAATCTAAATAAGAAACACTATCAGGATCTTCGATCCTGTAATTTTTCCTCATATTTGACCAGCTGATGTTTTATTTTTTCCTTTAAAGTATCCACAAGAATGTAGGGGTCTTTCTCTGTGGATTTTGCAGTTAAAGTCTGCCCTTTGACCTTCACAACAAGATTACCTGTGTATCTGCCTCTCTGCTCTTCCATTATTAGTTCGGCACTAATAATGTAATCAGAGAATTTTTTCATAAAGTCAAGTCTTTTATTTATGTACTCCTTTAGCGCATCAGTAAATTCAAAATTCTTTGCAGTAAGGGTAAGTTCCATAAAATACCTCCTTTAATTTAAAAGAGTTTATACCCTTTTACCCAGAAATTCAAGGATCGCATTAGCTATATTATGTGGGGCAAGGCCGTGAATTTTATACAAATCTTCAGCTTTGCCGGACATAGAATAGTTAGTGAGTCCAAATTTCACAATTTCCACATTAACCCTCTTTGAAACGTAAAAGTCTGATAGGATATTGCCCAGGCCGGTATGCACATTGTGATCTTCATAAACAAAGATTGGGTTTTTAATAATCTCGTTGCTCAGAAGTTTAGTTTCGTCGAGTTTGAAAGGAGTAGAAACATTAACAACATTTATTTTTACGCCGGCTTCTTCAAGGATATCGTAAACCTCGATGCCTTTATGTGCTGTGGGTCCATAAACAATCAAGGTTGCTCGATCCCCTCGACGCAGAATATCAGCTTTGCCATATTCATAGGCATATTTCTCACTAAAGAATGGATTACCTTTTTCATCGGGAATAACTGGCCAGTTGGATCGTCCTACTGCGATTGCATAGTTACCAAATTCTTTCATAATATAGTTAAAAGCTTTTTTGGCCTGGTTACCGTCTGCAGGAATAATAAGTTTAAACCCGAACAGATTTCTTAAAAGTCCAATGTAGTCAATGCAGTGGTGAGTCTTTCCATCTTCTCCAACATCAATTCCAATGTGAGATAAGACTAATTTTAGATTAGTATGGTTGATGTCATTAAGCCTGTGTTGGTTATAGGTTTCATCGATACCAAAAACTCCAAAATCACCAAAAACAGCAATCACACCTTGGGTACTGATAGCACCGGAAACTGTTGCTGTTGAATGTTCCTGAACCCCATGTTCAAAGAAATAATCGGGAAAGGCTCTTTGAAATTCAGTAAACCTGAGAGATTCTGCGAGGTCGCAATCAAATACTGCTATGGGTGTGGAACCTGAAGAGAGTAAATTATATTTACCCCACTCATAAAGTTGAGAACCTACGGCCACTCTCGTGGCAACTTTTTCAGAAGCGGAATAAATCTTAACATCTGGTTCATTTACCTTTAGGTCATAGAATAATTTTCTATTAAAGACTGGGAATTTCTTTTCCTGTCTCTTCTTCTCGTAATATTCGAGGTCGTCGGGAATTCCGAGCTCAGTTATAGCCCTCTTGTATTCTTCTTTACTTAATGGTTTACCGTGATAAACTTCGGCATTCTCCATGAAGGAGACCCCTTTACCCATAATTGTGTGCGCAATTATGCAATAGGGGGAAGATTCATCCAGTAGGCTTTCCCTTATCGCTCTGTATAATGCCTGGTAATCATGTCCATCAACTTCTATAACTTTCCATCCATCAGCTAAATAGTTATCCTTTATATTAACGGGCATCACATCATAGGTGTTTCCAGAGATTTGTTTTTTATTATAATCTATAATTACGGTGATGTTATTCAAGTTATATTTCTTCGCAATTCTTCTGGATTCAGCAACTTGCCCTTTTGCCTGTTCTGCGTCACTCATAAGAACAAAAACATGGAAATTCTTCCTGGTGATTTTAGAAGCCATTGCAAAACCCACACCAGCCGAAAGGCCCTGTCCAAGATTTCCAGTGGTCCACTCTACCCCAGGAACTTCCCTCTCAATGTGCCCTTCAAAGGGAGAACCAGCCATCCTGAAATAGGCTATAGCATCATCAATCTCAAAGAAGCCTAAACGCCCCAGTACAGCGTATACTCCGGGTGATGTATGTCCGTGAGAAACCACGATGCGGTCTCTGAGTTCCCAATCTGGGTTTTTGGGGTCAACGTTTGCGTATTTCCAAACTACGAGGTAAATGTCACAGGATGACATTGATCCTCCGGGATGTCCAGATTGGGCAAGAGTTGTCATTTTGATTATGTCCCCACGTACTACTCTTCCCAGCTCCTTTAATTCTTGAAGTTCGCTTTCGGATAAAAAAGATTTATTAAAACCCATATCAAACCCCTTTGTTTTAATTATAAACTCTGGGCTTCAGAAAAAAAAGCATTTTTAGAAGTTTCCACACTTTTAAACTATACGTAAAAAAGTCAACTTGAGCTCCATGAGTTCACATCACAAGTTACGTTACTTGACTAAGCTAGCCCTTGGCTTTATATGTTAAAGTATGAAAGAAATTATCTATATTTTGGTTGTGATAGCCCTTTGCATGCTAATAGCCTTGCAGGTATATTTATTTATAATTCTTGCAAGGCTAAACGAATCTTTAAGGAAAATAAACACACTTGTGGACTCGATAAACGCTCAAATCCCTGAAATTTTCGAAAATTTAAAGACCATTACCACCAGAGCAAAGCTTATGAGCAATGACTTAGAAAAGGGGGTAAAGCAAATTTCAAAAATCATGTCAATTTTTGTTCCCGTAACGTCTCTTTTTAAAATGGCCTTAAATGTTTTTAAAAGAACTAAAGAGGAGGATTAATATGTGCGAAGAAAAAGAAAAGTCGCTCATTCCCTTTATTGGGGGCATGATTCTGGGGGTTGTTCTGGGGGTTTTATTAACTCCAAGATCTGGTAAGGAAAATAGAGAACTCATAAGCACATATGCGAAAGAACTCATAGAAAAAATAAAGTCTAAAATAGAGGAAAAGAAAGACATTAATCCTTAAAAGCAAAAAGGGGGTTAAGTAAATGGCGGTAAGAGTTGCTATTAATGGTTTTGGACGAATAGGAAGGCAAGTTCTTAAAATTGGACTTGAAAGAAAAAATCTCGAATTTGTTGCCGTAAACGACCTTGCCGAACCGGACATCCTTGCCACTCTTCTGAAGTATGACTCGGTTTTTGGTAAATACCCAAAAGAAGTAAAAGTGGAAGGTGACTATATTATTATTGACGGTTCCAAAATCAAAGTTTTCAAAGAAAAAGATCCCGCTAATATTCCCTGGGGTGAACTCGGAGTACAGATTGTTGTTGAATCAACGGGATTATTCACAAGTAAAGATAAAGCAGCAGTCCATTTAAAAGACAGTGTTAAAAAAGTCATAATTTCTGCCCCGGCAAAGGGAGAAATAGATGCCACTATCGTAATGGGTGTTAATGAGCACATTTATGACCCTGATAAACATCACATCATTTCCAATGCCTCTTGTACAACGAATGCTTTTGCTCATCTTGTTAAAGTTCTTCACGAAAATTTTAGGATAAAAAGAGGTGTGATGACCACTGTTCATGCTTATACTAATGACCAGAGAATTCTGGATCAGCCCCACAAAGACGTTAGAAGGGCGAGAGCTGCTGGCCTTTCCATTATCCCCACCTCTACGGGCGCAGCCAAAACTATTTTCGAAATATACCCAGAGCTTAAAGGGAAAATACAAGCCCATGCTCTAAGAGTCCCAGTTGCTGATGTATCCATTGTGGACTTCGCTTGCGAGGTTGAAAAACCAACAAACCCTGACGAAATAAATCAGGCCTTTAAAAATGCAAATTCAAAATACCTGTTATACTGTGAAGAGCCTCTTGTTTCAATAGATTTTGTCGGTGACACTCATTCAGTTATTTTTGACGCTACTCTAACCCAGGTTGTGGGTGACACCCTCGTAAAAGTCTTTGGCTGGTATGATAACGAATGGGGCTATTCAACCAGGCTAGTTGATTTAATTGAATACATAGCTGAAAGACTATGAGCCTTACAAAATTAACAATTTTGGACTTACCGGATTCTGCATTTAAGGGGAAAAGAGTATTTGTTCGAGTTGACTTTAACGTTCCTGTGAAGGACGGTCAAGTTGAGGATGACACAAGGATTAGAAAGACCATCCCGACTATCACCTATCTTATAGACAGAGATGCAAGGGTTATTCTTGCTTCACATCTTGGGAGGCCGAAAGGCGGGAAAGATCCGAAATACTCGTTGAAACCGGTAGCAGAAAGACTTTCGTATATTCTAAAAAGAGAAGTTAAATTTATTGATGACTGTGTGGGAGATAAAGTAGAGAAAGAAGTTGAAGCTTTAAAAGACGGAGAGATTCTTTTACTTGAGAACCTCAGATTTTACGAGCAGGAAGAAAAAAATGACAGAGAATTTTCAAAAGCTTTAGCTAAGCTGTGTGATATATATGTAAATGATGCTTTTGCAACGGCCCATAGAGCTCACGCCTCAACTTATGGCATAACTGAATTCGTTCCTGTCAAAGTTGCAGGAATTTTAATGAAAAGAGAAATTGAGGCTCTCACAACCGTTAGGGACAATCCCAAACCACCTTTCGTTGTAATTCTTGGTGGTGCAAAAGTTAAAGACAAAATCGGAATAATTGAATACCTTCTCCCTAAGGCCGATTTCATGCTAATCGGGGGTGGTATGGCGTATACTTTCCTGCATGCCATGGGAGTGAAGGTAGGAAAATCACTTTTAGAAACTGAGTACGTGGAGAGGGTTAAAAACTACATAGAGACAGGTAAAATAATACTACCCGAGGATCATGTTGTAGCTTCAGAAATAAGCGAAAATGCAACCTACAAAGCTGTTCGGGAGATTCCTGATGACATGATGGGGGTTGACATAGGACCTATAACTGTTAGTAGATATGCCAATCTCATTCCTAATAATGGTACTTTATTCTGGAATGGACCTTTAGGTGTCATTGAAATCGAGGATTTCGCTAAAGGCAGTATTGAAATATGCAAAGCTGTAGCTTATAAAACTTCCGAGGGGTTATTTTCTGTTCTTGGAGGGGGAGATACTCTAACTATCCTGGAAAAGGCGAAGATCGACGAAGAAAAGTTCAGTCACGTTTCTTCTGGTGGAGGGGCAACTCTTGAATTTCTTGCTGGTATAGATTTACCCGGAATTAAAGCGCTGGACGAAAGAAAAGAATAAAAGAGGAGAAATTTTAAAAGCTCTGAATTGAACTTAAAGAAGTTTCAGTATGTGATTTTATCTTAAGTAGCGTCGTTTAAAAGAATGTTCCAAAAGTAGTTTTTAAATTATGTTAATAGAAACGTATCCCTCTTTTCGCAAAATTTGGGATGGTAGCGTCGAAAGTTGGTTGGAATACATTAACGAATACCCTGAACTTTTTGAAAAGATAGTAAGGGACTTTGAAAGAAACAAATTAGACTTCCGTAAATATACAGGAGTTCTTTTAAAAAGAAATGCAACCGAGCTCGAACTTGCTTATAATTCGCTTCTGAATACTTTCCCAAAGGTTGAACGAAAAATACAACAGTATTTTGAGATCAATAATTATAACATAGTCATTTATGTAGGTCTTGAGAACGGAGCCGGTTGGGTAACGGAATTTATGGGAAAGCCTTCCTTACTGTTCGGATTAGAGGCAATATCAGAGCTAAGGTGGTATGAAAAACTTCAGGGATTAATTGCCCATGAGTTTGGTCATTTAGTCCACTGGCACTTAAGGGGAGAGAATATAGAGAAATTTGAAAATGAACCTATTTTTTGTTTATACGTGGAGGGATTTGCTCAGCGTATTGAAGACTTAATTATGGGAAGGCCGTGGCATGTTGAGGAAGAAGGATGGTTTAATTGGTGTGAGGAGAACGAAGCAATCCTTAAGAGAGAGTTTTTAAGAAGGATAAAAGAACGAGAAGCTTTAAATCCTTTTTTTGGTTACTGGTATGAGCTTTTTGGGAAACGCTTTACAGGATATTATCTTGGATATAAGTTCATCTTATGGTTAGAAGAGCAACATACTTTAGAAGAGATAGCAAAACTAAGGGAAGAAGATATTAAAAGGAAAATCTACAACTTTGTAATTTAAAAATCTACTCCTAACTTTATCGTAGAACCTGACTTTGCCCACTTGAAAAGGTAAGAAAAATTAATGAGCAAACGTTTTATCCTTTCTCAGTCTCCGGGAACTTATAATATTACTTTCAAAATTTTTGCACTTAATCCTCCGTTTATAGTTCAGCTACGAGTTTTACAATACACTCCTAATTCTCTTGGATTCGACTAAAAACATTTTTGAGTAAAAAAATTGAGATTTTTAAAATCAACTTTAAATATAATAGGTGTAGGTAGTGTATAATGGAAAAGTTGGTATTGAAAAATCCACCGGGAAGGACCGGGCATGGAATTTGAATTGTACACAAGAACAACAAAGCCTAAGAAATACCAAAATGCATTTAAAACATCTATTTGTGATGGGGTTATAAAAATTCTAAGTACAGGAAATGACTAAAAATTTTCGTTCACTCACCTCCCAAAAAAGTATGAACATAAGCTTTTATAATCAAGTTTAGTTATTGTATCGTCTTCTAGAATAAAGTTCAAAGGCTGAGCCGTCTTATAATAATGAATCTTTGGAGCAAGATCATAAAACACGATATATGAAATAAACATCTTTTATTGATTTAACTCACTTAAAACGTTTATTATCCTTTCTCCAAACTTTTCTCTTAGCCGTTTCAAAGCGCGATCTCTTAGTTGAGATACCCTTTGCTTGGTGATTCCCATCCTATTTCCTATTTCTTCAAGAGTGTACTTTTTACCATCTTCAAAGCCAAAGTTAAGCCTTAAGATTTCTGCCTCTTTTTTACTCAGATATGAAAATATCTCCTTGATAAGCTGTGAAGCTTTTATCTGTGCATAGTACGTTTGAGGAGATGGCAATGCTCGTTGATCTATAACGTCCAGGAAAAACTCCTTACTTTCATCCTCACTTTCGTCTCTTTCTATATTTTTTTGCGTTAAGACTATGGATCTTAAAGCTCTTACTTCATGGGGCGATAAGCCTGTTAGATTCGCAATATCTTCGTCGGTAGGATTTTTTCCATGCCTAGCCAGGTATTCCTTCTCAGCTCTTTTTATGAGTCTTATTTTTTTTAGAACGGTGTCAGGAAATCTAATTTCGCCCAGGTAATTTTTGAGAAACTTTATCATGTATTCCCTAATCCAGTACCAGGCATATGAAGAGAACTTTGCGGCCTTCGAAAAATCAAATTTTTTTATAGCTACCATTACTCCTCTATTTCCTTCATTAACTAAATCCGGTATTATGTCAGGACTTAGTTGAAAGAGATGTGCAAAATATTTAGCTCTTTCATAAACCTGGGGAAGCATTAGAACGATGATTTTTTCTATTGATTCTTTATCACCTTCTTTGGCTTTCTCGAGAATTTTCCGTTCCTCTTCGGGTGTCAGGATTAAAGGTTTTCTCCTTAGCTCGTCTATTAGCTGGGATAGGTGCTCAAAAGAGCTATCACTGTATTTCTGCGACCTTTCATTCATTCAAATTCCCTAAGTGTTGAGTTTCTTATTTCAGTAATCGTTCGTAAATATCAAGAGGGTAAACGTCCAGAGCCCTTACCCAAGCAGAGAGCTTTTCCACTCTTTGCTTAGGATCGGTAGGAATATTAAGGGGTCTTCCACGACAATCTACTATCACGCCCACAACACCACCTTCTACCTGAGTTTCAACTTTTTTACCCTTACCTGCCCCAACGTCAAAGTTCTTGGACGGTTCAATTATTGCCTTCGCCTTTTCCCCAACTCCAAGAGGAATTTTAGCCAATTCGCCAAATGCAAATTTCCTCTCAATTCGGGTTCCGTCTTCCTTTATTAAAATGAGATTAATACATTCTTTCCCTTCCTTGTCAAGCCCCACAGGACATATGGAGGAGCCCAACCTTATCAAGCAATCCCTATCAAAGACTTCGGTAGCGGCTTGTTCATGAACTTCGGATAGGACTCCAAGGTGAGGCATCATGAAAATAGAGTCAACCGCCAGCATAGTTACACCCTCTGGTTGAAACGCATCCAACATCATTAAAGCTGACTGGACTCTCCGTGGAGCATGGGAAAGCACTCCACCTGACCCTATTATAAGAGCAAGAGACATCATATTTACGAGAGTTGCACCAGAGAGGGTTTGTGCGAATGCTTCGGATATCGTCCTCTCCTGCTGTACCCCTTTTAACCCCACAGCCATGGTTTTGTGATGTTCAAAGGCCAACCTCAAAGCCTCTCGAGCAATAGCCTGTTCAATAATAAGCTCTTCAAGGGTTTGAGGAATGGTTGTGGGTCTTATCATTTTATTTCGTATTCTGTTCTTAAGTTCATATTCATCAATAGAAAATGGTACCCAACGCAATATATTCTCAACGCCCGCAGAAACTAGAACGTTAGAAATGGAATAGCTCATACCAAGATTTGCTGATACAGTCCTGTTAAATATACCGCCGAAAACTGAAAATACGTCAGTGGTTGCCCCGCCAATATCTACTCCAAGAACATCAATATTCTCTTTTCTCGCAACCTTTTCTACAAGTAGGCCCACTGCACCGGGAGTAGGCATAATTGGGTGATCGGTCCACTCCATTAATTTTTTGTAACCGGGAGCGTGTTGCATAACATGTTCCATGAAAAGGTCGTGAATTTTGTGCCTTGCAGGGCCAAGGTTTTCCCTTTCGAGAACAGGTCTGATGTTATCAACAATAAAGAGTGCTACTTTGTCTCCAAGAATTTTCTGGATTTCCTCCCTCGCATCCTTGTTTCCGGCGTATATAACCGGTAGTTTGTATCCTGTACCAAATCTTGGTTTTGGATCTGCAGCCCTTATGAGCTCAGCAAGTTCTACGACATGCTTAATTGTTCCGCCATCAACCCCACCTGCGAGAAGAATCATATCCGGTCTCAATCTTCTGATCAACTCTACTCTTTCATGGGGCATTCTACCATCGTTTGATGCAATTACTTCCATGACTATTGCACCAGCACCAAGGGCAGCCCTGGCTGCACTTTCCGCTGTCATTGATTTCACAACGCCACAAACCAGCATCTGAAGTCCACCACCTGCAGACGAGGTTGAAACGTATATGTCTACGCCAGTTTTTTCGTCCTGTTTTGGTTTAATTATGGTTTCGCCATCAAGAATCTTGATTTCAGTTAATTCCTCGACCTCTCTAAAAGCATTGAGAACACCTCTTGTTACATCCTCAAATGGGGCTTCTACTGTGGTGGGAGCTTCGCCCCTTGTAACTAATCTATAACCTTCACCTCTTTTCTCAATCAAGATTGCCTTCGTAGTGGTACTTCCACAGTCGGTTGCAATGACCCTCTCAAGATCCTTTTTTTCTGCCATCTTACCCTCCTGATATCATTTCTGCAAAGCAATTTAAATAATTTTAACGAAAAAGCCTCAAAATATCAAAGAACACTATAACAACCATAAGAACAAGGAGCAGAATGAAACCTGCAAATTGTATGACTCTCTTTATGTTTTCTGGAAGCTCTCTTTTCGTAATACCCTCTACCAGATATACTAAGAAATGCCATCCATCGAGGGCGGGTATGGGCAGGAGATTAACAATACACAGGTTAATGGATATCAACCCTAAAAGGTAAAGAAGCTGAAAGGCTCCATAGCTGGTAGCGGTGTAAATTACCTTCCCTATCATAATAGGACCACCAATATTTGAGAGAGGCACTTTACCGCGGAATAGTTTAATTATATAAATTATGAAAATAAAAGTTATTTGTAAACTTCTGGAGACAGAGGTTACAAGTGCATCCAGAAATCCGAGTCTTTTCCTTACTGATAATGCTGTAATTCCAATTCTCCCGAATTTTTCACCACTTGCCCCCTGTTCCAGCATTACTTTTAAAGACAAATTCAATGTATCTCTACCCCTCAGAACAGTAAGAGATATTTCTTTCCCGGGGTTTTCCCTTACTATATTGGTAAGTTCCTTCCATGTGTTTATCGTAATATTATTTATCCTAAGGATAACATCTCCAGGTTTTAGACCCGCTTTTTGTGCTGGACTCCCTTTCTCAACTTTATTAACAATCGGGGGTATGAAGAACTCAATCCCTAAGGAATCAAAGTTGTTTCCGTGTATTACAAAATTTAACTCTTTTCCATCTCTTACAACACTTATTTGATGGATAGTGTCTTTAGAGAAGAAGTAATAAATGTCTTCAATGGTTTCAACTTTCTTTCCATCCACGGAGACAATGCTGTCTCCAGGAACTAACGGGGTGAATTTAGACTGAACTTCATATATGCGGGAATTAGGTAATGTATCATATCCAATAATTGAGTAGCCCAGAAGGAAGGCAAAAACAGCCAGTAATAAATTTGAAAAAGGACCTGCAAGTACAACGAAAATTTTCTTATAAAAGGGCTGCGACCAAAAATCACCAGAGGATGCAGACTCTTTCTTCTCTTCGCCCTGCATTTTTACAAAACCACCGAAAGGGACGAGAGATAAGGAATATTTTGTACCGCTCCTATCTTTGTAAGTAAAAATTCGAGGGCCAAAGCCTATAGAAAATTCTTCAACGCCTATTCCAGAAATCTTACATGCGAAAAAATGTCCAAGTTCGTGAACTGTAATGAGAATACCAAGGAAAATAACAATTAGAATAAAAGTCACTGGTCCTCCTCGGAAATTACCAATGTTTTCCTCAAACGAGTTTTCCAGCCCATGAATCCGTCTTTAAGAAAATATGCGTTACCATAACCTTGCTTTTTCAACCATTCCAGAATGTTTCTATCTTCTTTTTCATCTCCCACAAGCACGATAAGAACCTCTTTGGGTACATAAAGCCTTGAGAATTGTTTTTCAAAGTCTTGTTTATCGATCCATATAGACGATATAATATGCTCTCGGTCGTATGAGTTTTTATCCCTGAGATCCAGAATTAATATGAAGTTTCTTAATAGTTCATCATGCCTTAAGGATGTTTTTACAACATTGGCTTTTATTATGAGGACAGCGGCTTTTCCATTATCAAAATTGACTCTTATTTGCTGAAATACAAGTCCAGAATAACCCTTAGTGTCGAAAATGGCTGTAATGGATATAGAGTCCCCTGGAGGAATAGGACCTGATATTTTGGTAGTATATGTACAACCGCAAGAAGGTTTAATGGACTTCACATTAAGAGTATCATTTTCATCATTGAAAAGAACAAAGGTGGCAGTTACTTTATCGCCTTCAGAGACCTGACCTGCATCAAAGACTTCGGGTTTAATAATAAGGGAAATTAAGGATAAAAAAATTAAATACAACACCATAGTGTGAATATTTTAAGGTTTAAAATCCATACAAGCAAAGCGGAATTAACAAAGTTTGCTTGATTTTATAAGGATTAGGTGTTACACTAATTTTAGATGAAATGTTACAATTGTGGTTTTGAGAATCCAGAAAATGCAAATTTCTGCCAAAACTGCGGTGTTTCACTAAAATTCCTTTTGTTACCTGAAAAGAGAATAGTTGCTGTAATGTTTGCGGACTTGGTAAATTTTACTAAAATTAGCGAGCATCGTGATCCTGAAGATGTTCTTAACCTCTTGAATACACTCTTTACTCGTATCGAGAAGATTGTAATTAAACATGATGGTACAATAGACAAATTTCTTGGCGATGGTGTTATGATTCTTTTCGGAACCCCTATTGCCCATGAAGATGATGTGGAACGAGCCTTATATTGCGCAGAAGAAATCTTACTTGAAGTCAAAAATCTCAGAGAATTCTTGAATGAGGATGTAAAAATAAAAATATCTATTAATGTTGGTCCGGTGATTTGTGGCTTTTCAGGCGGGGCATATAAAAGAATGTATACCGTTATAGGGGATGTTGTAAATGTGGCAGAAAAGATAAACGATTTTGCAAGACCCAATACAATAATAGTTACGGAAAGAGTTATTGAGTACACTTCTCACATATTTGATTTTAAAAAATTGGGCAATATGAAAGTTCCAGGAAAAGAAGAACAGATAAATATATACGAACTCACAGGCTCAAGACCACGAGATATCATATATTCAAGCTTCAAAGGAAAGTTAATCCCCCTTGTAGGTAGAAAAGAGGAATTTAATAAAATAATACGTTCTTTAAGTGACTCTGTCTTGGGTTCCGGTCGCGCAGTTGTTTTGATAGGCGAAGCTGGTGTGGGGAAATCAAGAATGAAATACGAAGTTAAAAAGTATTCTAGGGAAAACGCTGATGTTTTATTAATCGAAGCAGATTGTAAGAGTCAATATAAAGATTCCCCTTTCCAACCCGTCATTGATATTCTGCTACAAATTTTTAGTATAGAAACAGGTGACAATCCTGAAGTAAAACATAGCAAAATAAGAATAGTTTCAGAAAAATTTGGAATTGAAGAGGAAATCCTAAAACCAATAAAAAATCTCTTGGGACTCGAATCTGACTCGCGTCCTGAAATAAGGTTAGCTCTTGATGATGCTTTTGTTTCCTTAATAAATAAAATAAGCTTACTAAAACCCATTTTTATTACAGTGGAAGATATACAATGGATAGACGAGTCTTCCCTGGAAATTCTAAGAAGTTTACTGAAAAAACTTAATAGCATGAAGGTTTTTCTATTATTAACATACAGGCCTTCAATAAGTATATTCTTGCCAGATTTTCCCTATCTTGAACCTATAACACTCAGTAATCTTTCAAAGAGTGAGACACAATCGATGATTGCAGAGCTACTTGAAGTTGAAGAGGTACCCCAAAACCTGGTCGACCTTGTTTTTAAGAAAACGGAGGGAAATCCCCTTTTTATTGAGGAACTTGTGGAGAGATTATACAAAGATAAAGTCTTCGAAATTACTGAGCAAGGTAAAATAGTTTTCGTCAGAAACCTTGAGGAGGTTTCAGTACCTGATAAAATAACCAGTTTATTTCTTCAAGAAATTGACAGGCTACCACCTCAAACTAAAAATGTTATTAAAGTGGCCTCTGTTATCGGCAGGGATTTCAACAGAGAAATACTCGAAAACTTAGTGCAGGTTGAAAATCTAGACTTTCACCTAAGAATCCTTGAAGAATCGGGACTTGTTTTCCGTGACAGGGAAAAGTCTAATAAATACTTGTTTAAACACTCATTTGTGCGCGATGCAGTATATGGTTTACTTCCTAAGAAAGAACTCAAAGAATTACATTTTAGAGTTGCCAACTCTATTGAAACTTTGTACAGTGCCCATTTACAAGACTATTATGAAACCCTTGCTTATCATTATGAAGCCGCTGAAAAATTTGATAAAGCTTTTACCTATAATATACAGACCGGAAAGAATTACCTGAAGTCCGGGATGCTGTACGCTGCAAGGAGTAAGTTTAAAAAGTCTGAAGAAATAATGGAAAAACACTTAAAACAAATGAAGGTACCTTTCGATGAAAATGAGCTCTTTGAATTATACACCAATCTGGCTCTTGTTTCATTAGATCTTGGTTTTCTCAAAGAGGCGAAAAACTACTCAAGACTTTCAAAAGAAACTGCAATAAAGTTGAGGAATTGGCAGAAGTTACAGGATTCTATTGAATTGTCCATAAAAATAAACTCCATTAGCTCTGACTTAGAAGCACTAAGAAGTGATTTAGAGATAGAAAAAAACTACTTCAAAAAAGACTATTTACAAAATTTTGAAAACCTGTTGAATTTCATTAAAACGAGAGGCGAGACCGATAGTAGCAACTTGCAAGCAGTCATCGAGCAAATTAAATCTTTGCCGATTAACCTAAAAATTGCAATGGTTAAATTCGTAATTGAAAAAATAAAATACTCTGTGAATAAAGATCAACTCAAATTACTCTACGCTTTCATGGATGAAATCTCCTCTCAAGTAGAGGAACCTTTTTACTGGGATACACTCATGATTAAAACCCAGGTTTTAACTTTGATGGGAAAACACGAAGAGGCACAGATCCAAATTTCCAAAATCAAGGAAGAACTCTCTCCTAATTTGAGTGATTATAACCATGCTCAGCTATACATTATGGAAGCTATTTTAAAAAGGGAGCAAGGAGAATTTGCCGAGTGCCAACAACTTCTTTCGGTAGTAAGAAGAATGTCTGAGGATTTAAACCACGTCTTGCTTAGAGCTAACGCCCTGTTCGAAATGGCAAAGACGAGCTTCTTTTATCTAAACGAATACATTGAGGCACTGCAATATTTTTCCAGTGCTATTGAGAATTATTCCATCGGTGGAGATGTGCAAAATCGTGAAATGTCAAAATTGTTAGTCTGGCTGGGTAACATTGTTATAGGTAATTTACTAACTTATAACCAGTTACCGGAACAAATATTGCCATCCGAGATAGAAACGAGCGAGATACTAATAATCAATAGCAAAACAATCAATTTAATTACCGAATTACTCTCGGGAAATTTTGATTATGCAATAAAACAGTTTTCAAACATTAACTTTAACCAGCTGGAAAGTGAGATACTGGTAGTCCTCGCATATGCAATACTTCTCTTCCTAATGCTAAGAAGCGATGAGATTCTTAAGGGAACTCTTGAAAGATTATTATTTGTGCTTTCCAAGAGAAATTCAAGGATTTTTGATAGCGCTCACTATAGTGTAATATATCATTTTTACAATGGAATTGTTAAGGGCGTAAATCTATCCTCTACTGGAGATATACTTAAAAATGTCAAAAGTCAAAGTACTGATTTGATAAGGGAAACAAGAATTCTGTCTGACACGATTTTATTCTTTTACGACAATTCCTTAAGAGAAGATGAGAAGCTCTTTTACCTAGAAGACCTTCTTACTCAGGCCACTATTTTGAAGTCAGCGTTTTTGATTTTGCTTATTAAACTTGTAGAATACAAGTTGAGCTTCAATACTGAATCATCTGAGCGAATTATCAATGAAACAAAACAAGTATTGAAAGCTTTTAAATTTGACAACGTTCTTAAAGTGATAGGCACTTGAAAAGCAACGGAGTTTGAAATAAAATTATAACTATGCAAAGTTTGATTAATTTATTAAATAAAACCTTCAGGGCATACAAAATTTACCCACCCGGACATGAAATTCCCAAATATTTCCTGAGACAATTGTGGGAGGTAATTAGAGAAACTTTAAAGAAGGCACCAGAAATTGTACTTGTCGTGGATAAGGGAAAATGTCTCGATGAAGATGGACGGGAGCTGTGGACGGGTGAGGAAAATGAAGATAATGTAGCCTGGGTTCTTTACAAAAACGGGATTAGAGGGTTATCAATCACTACTAATGTAACTCTCCTTGATCTTCAAAGTTTTTTTGAATCAATTCAACACACAATAACATCAAAGGATAAGTACTTTTTGCTATCCCATTTGAGTCAGAACGACTTCAGTGGAATGGCCTTCGAATTTATCCCGGACTTTTTACAGGACCAGGATGTTTTAATCCCTGAGACTTATCAAGAATTTGTCAAGTTAAAAGAAAAAGAACCTAAAGCAGAACCTGTGGAAATGGAGGGTCAAATTGAGGCATCAATTGAAATTCCCATTATAATCGAATCGAGAGAGGTGTTTACTGTAACGTCTGAGGAAGAAAGAATGATGAACGAAGAGACAGAGAAAGAGAGACAAACACCTCACCTTGAAAGATTTTTGAAATATCTGTTTATAATAATAGATAAGGCATCTGTGAAAGAAGCCCTTAGTTTTCTTAAGGCAATTGAAGAACTAATACTTTTCGAAATAAACAATGGAGAAGTTGGAAAGGCCGCAAAAATTCTACAAAATTTAAAGTTTTTCAAATATAATCTTGAAAATGCTGAAAAAGTTAAAATCGTGGATAATTTGATAAAACAATTTTCTGAACTTTCTCTGCTTGAAACTATCGTTAAAACCTTCGTGGAGACTAAACCTAAAGAGCTGGAAAATTTCTTAATTAATCTTGAACCCGAAGCGAGTTTAAATCTATTCAAGATTGCTGTAGATTTGCCCTCCAAACAGGCAAGACAGGTGCTTTTTAGGGCAATTATCGGAATTAAACCTGCAGGTCACGAGGATATTGTCAGTTATATTAGTAGAAATAGAAACGATGAAAAGATTCTTCTGGCAGGTCTGGAATTTATTGCTATGGCAAAAGTTCGAGAAGCAAGAGATTTGCTTCTTGAACTGAAGCTTAAGGATAATTCCGATGTTAAAAAGAATTTACTTGAAGCCATTGCTGCTATAGAAGGTGATCTGACTCCCTTTTTTTACGACCCTAATCTTGAAGTAAGAATGACGACCTATATAGAGATGAAAAAGAATCCGCGTAAAGCTTTTGCAAATTTAGTGGTTGAAAGGCTTAGAAGTCCTGAACTTTTCTATAAAATGGACCCCCTTGAGAAAAAGCAGTTTCTAAATATAATTCCAGAGTATCTTGACTACCAGTCTGTTGAGAATGCCTTAAAAGAAATCATGAACCAAAACCTGTCTTTAATAGACAGATTGTCAAAATCAAAAAAATATTATGAAACTATGCAGTTTCTCATAAACTCCTTAGTTGAGTCGAGGAACAGAAAAGTTTATCTTTTGCTCATAGAAACCGTCAAAGCCACCAAAGACAACAAATTGAGGGAAATGTGTTCAGAAGCATTAAAACAGTTTAAGGAGCTTTAATGATGAATTTACAAAACGAAAAATATCAAAATCAGTTGCTAACCTCTTTTTTACAAGCACTTAATAACGTAAAACTTTATGGAATTAAGCATCCTGTTTCTGAAAAGTCATTAAGGGAATTTAAAGAAAGTATTGATTTAGTTTTGAATGAGCTCTCAGAATTTTCTATTAGCTTCAGAGGATGGCACACTTATATTTGTGGTGAAAGAATAAAGATTTCTACGATTAATTTCCCCATTATAAAGCAAATAGTCGAGCTATTTCAGTCTAAGAATCTGGGAGGTTTCAGAATAAGCAGAGGAATTCATGACGATGACTTAGCACTATTTCTCACTTTATTCAACCAGGAAAGCTTCACAGGAGAAACTATAGCTCAAAAACTTATTGAAAAGGGGGTCACGTCAATAAAGATTTTACCGGTGATTGCTCAACCCACAGAAGTTTTAGATCCTAAAAAGAGAGTTAAACAAGTTTACTTTGAAACTATAAATTTAGTCAAAACCCTTACCACTCAGAAAAGTTTCCAAAAAAGTAATTTTACGAAGTTCACAGTGGGTGTCTTATACCTTATCGACACACTGAAAACTTCTGAAAGCCTATTACTGGGTCTTACTGTTGTTAAAAATTACGACGATTTTCTGTATAACCATTCAGTTAATACAGCTGTGCTCTCACTTTCGCTGGGTGTAAGAATTGGTCTGAAGAGTAAAGAACTTTTGAAACTTGGACAGGCTGCCCTTTTACATGACATTGGTATGGTTGACATTCCGAGGGATATTTTAAAGAAAGAAACATTATTGACTGAGGACGAGTGGAGTATGATAAAGACACATCCAATCAGCGGTGTCAAGATCACGATGGATCTCATGGGACTTTCAGAAGAAAGTGCCCAGGTACTTCTTGCCATATTAGAACATCAAAAAGGCTTCGATGGTTCGGGATATCCCGAATTTATTAAAAATTCTAAGATTTCCCTCTTTGCTCGTATTATCCAGATAGCAGACTTCTATGACGCAGTAACTACCCCAAAATTTCACAATCCGGTTCCTATGTCACCGGCTGAGGCGATAGCATATCTCGTCAAACATGCAGGGAAGTTGTTCGACCCTCTATTATCAAAGTACTTTGTTAATTTACTCGGAGTATATCCACTTGGAACCCTCGTTTTTCTATCGACCGGGGAATGGGGTTTGGTTATTGGACAACCTCAGGATCCAGAAAAAATACATAAACCTTTAGTATTAATAATTAAAAATTCGGAAGGTAAAGATATACCTCATAAGACCCTGGACCTGAGTCAGTCTGAAATTGAGATCGTTAGAGCAGATTCTCCCTGGAAATTTGGAATTGATCCTGCAGAATACCTTATTTAGTTAACTACGCTTAATCTTTAGAATATCAAAGATTTTTTCCAAAGGGGATGTGTTGATAACATCCTGAGGAGAGAGCCATGCTCTCCTTGCTTGACCGATTCCGAGTCTAATCATACTAAGTTGACCAATCTGGTGAGCGTCAGTGTTTATAGCGAACAACACTCCCTTTTCCTTTCCCTTTCTAGCGTTAATATCATTAAAATCAAGCCTCTCGTAGTATGAGTTTATTTCTATAAAGGTTTTAGTCTCTACAGCTTTTTCAATAATTTTATCTATATCTACATTATATCCTTCTCTTTGTCCTATTAATCTCCCAGTGGGATGTCCAATAATGGTTACATACGGATTCTCCATGGCCTTAATAATTCGAGCCGTGGCGTCCTCATTTTTCTTCCATATGTGAATAGAAGCTATAACAAAGTCAAGTTCTTTCAAAACTTCATCCGGATAATCAAGGCTACCATCCTGTAAAATGTCCACTTCCATACCTTTAAGCAGTCTGAACCTTTTGAATTTCTGGTTTAACCTATCAATTTCTTTATTTCGTTCCCTCAATTCTTCAACTTCAAGTCCACCCGCATATTTCACTGATCGGGAGTGGTCACATATTCCTACGTATTCGTATCCCATTTGCATTGCATATTGTGCTATTTCCTCTAAAGATGACGTACCATCAGAAAAATCAGAGTGCATATGTAAATCACCTTTTAATTCATCATATCCTATTATTTTTGGAAGTTTTCCTTCTAAAGCTGCTTCTATCTCTCCCTGATCTTCTCTCATTTCCGGCGGTATCCAGGGGAGACCAACAGCCTTATAGACATCCTCTTCCTCTTTTCCTGCAATATACGTGTCTTCTTTAAAAACACCATATTCTGATATTTTTAAACCAAGATTCTTAGCTATGCTTCTAAGTTTAACGTTGTGCGCTTTCGAACCTGTGAAATATTGTAACGCCGCTCCCCATGATTCTCTTGGAACTACCCGCATATCCACTTGATATTTATCTTCCATAATGCATGACCCTTTGGTTTCACCAGATGCAAGTATTTCTGTTACACCAGGATATTTCGTAAAATAATCAATGATCTCAGTGCCGTTTTCTCCTACCACAAGTATATCCAGGTCACCTACCGTTTCTTTCATTCGCCTATAAGAACCGCAAGGTGAAATAAGCTCCACTTTTCCGGATTTCTTCATATATTCAACAATATCCTCTACTATATTGACCGCAACTCCAAGGGGTATCCTTTCTTGCCCCTTGAAATAAAGCTCTAATCCGCGTTTAATGTTTTCAATCTTTTTCTCGCCCATTCCCGGAAGAGTTAAAAGGCGGGGGTCGTCTAGGATTTTCATGAATTCTTCTGTGGTTGTAACTTTGAATTTATCATAAATTTGCCTCAAAGTGCGAGGTCCGAGTCCCTGAACTTCCATAAGCTTTAGAAGGTCCCTGGGAACTTGAGACATCACCTCTTCATATTTTTCAAAAGTACCTGTTTCAATGAATTGAACGATTTTTTTTGCTATACCCTCTCCTATGCCTGGTATTCTCTCCAATCCTTCGACACCTTCCTTTAAGTAAATTTCTTTAACATCAGTGGGAAGCTCATCGAGCACCCTTGCAACTTTTTGGTATGCTCTTACTTTAAAAGGGTTTTCACCCAGAAAATCTAGAGCATTTGCTAATTCCTCAAACTTCTTCGCCAAAATCTTATTTATTTTCATACGTGTATATAATTTAATTCAATAATTTCAGTATTTCAAATGCAATTTCCTTTACCTTGAAAATGCAAGGCACAGGAAATATAATTTCACACATGAACAATGAAGAATTAACTTTTGAAGATCTGAAAGAAGCCTTTATAAGAAAAGGTAAATTTGGTTTCTTAGCCTTTTGTGCCACTTTAATAATTGCGATTATATACACGGTGTTCAAAACCCCGATCTACGAGTCAGAAATCAGGGTAAGACTCCCTGGTGCAACTTCTGTGACGGAAATGGTTCTTGCAGGTGCTACTACCCCTTGGAATGATGTACCTACGCAACTCGAACTTATTAAGTCAAAGGGTATTTTAAAAAAAGTAAGTGATAAACTAAATTTAAGGTTTGTTCCTGTAGATCGGAATTTTTATGAGCTTGTATCCATTAAATATCTGGAAATTTCAGACTCATTTCCTCCCGGCTTATACAGCATATATCAAAGTCCCAACGGCTTTTCCATTGTAAATGTAAAAACAAGGGATACGATCATATATAATTCTCCTTATGACATTGTCGTTGAAGGTCACCATATAAAATTAGAAGTTGGGGCTCCTTCTCAAAAAAATGCAAACAGGTCATTTAAATTTGAAGTGAGAAGCATAAATAGTGTAATAAGGTGGCTATCAAAGAATGTTAAAGTTTCAAGAGAAGGTCAATCTTTTGTGGCTGTAATCAAGGCGCGATCTAATGATCCTATGCTTTCGAAAAGGATAGCGGAAGAAGTTGCAAAAGGTTACTATGACTTTACTCTGGAAGATGTGAGATTTCAGGCAACCTCCTTAAGACAATTTCTAGAAGAACAGATACAAAAAATTGAAAATGAACTATCATCCTACGAGTCTGAACTGGCAAATATAAAAAACAGCCTGGGAACATACAGCTTTTTTGCTCTCGAAAATATATCTGAGAGTTTAAAGGATATTTTTTCCAGGATGAACGATCTGGAATTTCAAAGGATCAACGTACACGTCCAAAAAGTTGAACTCCAGAAAGAAATAGAAACATTAAAAGCTCAGCTCGAGGGGAAAGGATACTTAAGTGAGTATGCAAAACTTGCTTCAAGCTTAGACACTGGAGGAGATCCTAAGATTCTATCACTACAGAACAGGTTATACGACCTTGAGTTAAAGAAAGCCTCGTTGAGTCAAAAGTATAGTGAAGAAAACCCAGAAATAAGATCTATAGATTCTCAAATCGAGGAAATTAAATCATCCATAAAAAAATACTCAGAAGAAAGTGCAAAAATAGCCCTTTCTTCGTCAGATCCAATTTTTCTACAAATAGCACAAAAAATCATTTCTAACCAGGCAGAAATCGTAATATTAGAGACTAAAGAGCAAGCCATTGATTCAGCACTTTCAATGTATGAAAGGAAAGTTTCTAATCTCCCTGAAAAAGCCCTAATGTATAGCAAAATTAAAAGGAAAATACAAGCGCTTTCTTCAATATACAATGTACTTCTTGAAAGACTGGAACAAACAAAAGTGGAAGAAGCATCAAAGATTTCCGATGTAAGAATTATAGACTTTGCAATGATTCCCGGTGCTCCTGTATCCCCTAAGAGATTTCAAACAATAATCATCAGCATCCTATTAGGTGCAATTCTTGGTTTATTTACCTCTCTAACGTTATATTATCTGGATGATACAGTTAAATTCGCTTCAGAGGTTGAGAATTTAACAGGTAAACCCTGCATCGGGAAAATACCTGTTTTTTCAAACGGCGAGAAATCACATCTCTTTATCGGTAAAGATCCCCTGAGCCCTGAGGCAGAATCATTTAAAAAACTTAGATTAAATGTTGAAATCCTTTTGCCAGCAAATCCCAAAATTATAGTTATTTCAAGCGTCACCGAAAATGAAGGTAAGTCAACAATCGCCGCAAACCTTGCATTAGCCTATGCCTTAACCGGTGTTAAAACCCTACTTATAGACTGCGATTTAAGAAAGCCTGTCCAACATCAACTATTTAACGTGCCCAACGACCGTGGTTTTACCGAACTTGTTACTCAAGGCATTTTAAAACCACAGCCGGCCACTTTAAATAATCTTTTTGTTCTTCCCTCCGGGGCGAATGCACTAAATATTCTTAAAGTACTGGACTCCTTTGATCTTAGAAAAACCTATGAAATCCTGATAGAAAATTTTGATGTCATTATTCTAGATACTCCTCCCATTTTACCCGTCGCCGAATCTCTGACCTTAGCTGCTTTTGCTAAAAATTTACTCCTTGTGGTAAGAAACGAATATACACCCAAGAAGCTTTTAACAGAAGTAGTTTCAACTTTGCCGGAAAAAATCAATTTGGTAGGATTTGTTATAAACTTCTACCGAAGAGAAGGCAGTTACTATCGCTACTACTACAGATACTACAGTAAAGAAAAAAACGTGAATTCAATTAACGGGCTCCTCAAAAAAATAATTTCAAGATAACTGGAGGAATTACAGATGCTTTTTATTTTTCTCGCTTTGATTCAGCTTTTAATACCAGGTGATGGAATCGTAATAAATTCTACAAATTACAAAGAATTAAATGATACCATCTTCGTATTAGCAGATACTACAGCTGAATTGCCTTACCTGGGGAGAATAAAGGTTGATTCGATAAGTGAAGAAAATTTGAGGGCTTTCTTCGTAGATTCATATTCCAGGTACCTTAAAGCCCCTGATATTAGTGTATTTCTTGTATACAGAGTGATTGTACTGGGTAGAGTCAATAGACCCGGAATTTACTATTTGCCTTCTTTTGCTTCTCTTGCTGACGTTCTTGCTATAGCTGGAGGGCCAACTCCTGATGCTTCAATGAGTAGAATAAAAATTGTTAATAGAGAAAAATCCAGGACAATCTCCTTAAATGTAGCAATAAAAAAGGGCTGGAATTTAAAGGATATTCAAATCACTTCCGGGACAACTATTGAGGTCCCAAGGAAATTTAGTATTAGTCTCGAAGATATATATAAATTTGCCGCTACAACTGGAATTTTATGGAGTGTATACAGAGATGTGATTAAAAGGTAAGGAGGGTAGATGAATTTAGTAAAAGATTTAAAGGAAAAAATTGAAAATAGGAAGGCAATTATTGGTGTAATCGGCCTTGGATATGTGGGACTTCCTTTAGTGCGAGAGTTTCTAAGAAATGGTTTTAGAGTTGTTGGATTTGACATAGACTCTGAAAAAGTAAATAAACTAAACCGTGGAGAGAGCTATATCAAGCATATACAGGGTGATTTTATAAAAGAATCCATTGAAAAAGGTACTTTTCAGGCGACAGATGACTTTACAAGGCTAAAGGAAGTTGATGCGATTATTGTCTGCGTTCCTACTCCTCTGGGAGAGCACATGGAACCTGATCTTACTTACGTTCTAAACACTGCAGAAACTATTTCCAAAAATCTTAAGAAGGGTCATATTGTTGTTTTAGAGAGTACCACATACCCGGGAACTACTGACGAAGAAGTTCTTCCAATATTGGAAAAGACTGGACTAAAAGTTGGAGAGGATTTTTTCCTGGGTTTTTCACCTGAAAGGGAAGACCCGGGCAATAAAAACTATACTACCCGGAATATTCCTAAAGTTGTGAGTGGAATTACTCCAAATTGTTTAGAACTAATTAAAACTTTGTACGATAAAATCGTGATACAAACAGTTCCTGTGAGCTCCACAAGGGTTGCCGAAGCAACTAAACTTTTGGAGAATATATATCGCAGTGTTAATATTGCTCTCGTAAATGAACTAAAAATGATATTTGATAGAATGGGAATTGATGTATGGGAAGTAATTGAAGCTGCAAAAACAAAACCCTTTGGATTCCATCCATTTTATCCAGGTCCAGGGCTCGGAGGTCACTGTATTCCCATTGATCCTTTCTATCTCACCTGGAAGGCGAAGGAATACGATATGAATACAAGATTCATAGAACTTGCTGGCGAAATAAACACTATGATGCCTTATTATGTAGTGGACAAGTCTATTAGAGTACTTAACCAATACGGGAAAAGTATTAAAGGTGCGAAGGTTCTAATTCTAGGAGTTTCATATAAACCTGACATCGATGATATGAGAGAGAGTCCTGCACTGAAAATTATAAAACTTTTTGTGGACGAAGGGGCACAAGTGGATTACAATGATCCATTTTTCCCGGAGCTTGTCCCCGTTAGAAAATACAAGCTGCTCCTGAAATCCGTTGAGCTTACTGAAGAAAATCTTAAGAAATATGATCTTGTAGTGGTAGTTACCAATCACTCATCATACGACTACGAATTCATCAGAAAACATGCGCGACTAATAATTGACACCAGAAATGCATTTAAGATAAAAGGGCTTAAAGAGGGGAATGTAATTAAAGCTTAGCTTTTCTAAAGATAAGCTCGATTACATCCTTTCCAAACAGGATGGAATCTAATTTAACGAGGTTTCGACTCGAGTAAGTAGCGCTATTCCATTTTGGGTAAAGATTTAATAATTTCTCGATGTCTAGCTCTATTTTGTCTTCAGAAACCTTAATAACACCATGGGTCTGCTGTTCCAGAGCTTGAAGTGGCCGATCTAAAAATTTTTTTATTAATTCGGAAGTTTTTAGTGAGAACTTGATAATCTTATTGTTTTCAGTCCATAATATTTCTTCCAGCTTCACTTTAATGTCCACTTTCACTACATTAAACCCATGAATTATCAGAGTGTCTCCCTCGAGTTTAATCTCGGGTTCGGCAAGGTATGGTGTTAAATAAAACTTGGCTACTTTCAAGATTAAATCAGAGGGAATCCTCACGGTAAAGACGTCTGTTTGAGATTTTTTCACTTTTTCTACTATATAATCGTTTAAAATTTGAAGAATATCAGGCATTATTCAATTCTCCTATAAAGGCCCACAACTTTTCCCAGAATATATAGCCTTGCTTCTTCCCTTTTAATTTCTAGAGGTTCGTAATAAGGATTTTCTGGCATCAAAACTATTTTCTCTTTCTCAACCCTAAGCCGCTTACAAGTTACTTCATTATCCACGAAAGCTATTACAATATCTCCATCTTTAACTTCTGCACCTAACCTTACGATAACAATATCCCCGTCTTGTATACCAGCCCCTTTCATACTATCGCCTCTAATTCTTAGAGCGATGGTATTTCTTGTATCTTTCAGGAAAACTGAATCTAAAACTAAATTGCCCTCAACTTCTTCAATTGCTGGAATAGGAAATCCAGCTGAAACTTTACCCACGAGGGGAACAAGTACGGCATTCGAAAGTTTAAAGTGGAGCAATTCTATTCCCCTCGGTTTTCGACCGTTGCGTTTAATAAAGCCCTTTTGTTCTAGTATTTTTAAAATACGCTGAACACTATAAATACTGTTTGACTTGAAATCCAGTCCCTGAGCAATTTCTCTAATCGTTGGTGGATAACCTCTTGTCAGAATAAAGTTTTGAATAAATTCTAAAACCCTCTGCTGTTTTGCAGTCAATAACAATTTTTAATCACCCCTCGTTATAGAACGTAATATCTTACCAGAATATACAGTATAGATAGTACAAAAGTGAATATTGAAGTTGGGAACCCATATTTAAGATAGTTTCTAAAAGTTATTTTATCACCGGTCTTTTCAGATATCCCCGCAACAACCAGGTTTGCAGCTGCCGCAATTAAGGTTGCATTTCCCATAAAACATGATGTTAAAGACAAAGTCCACCAAAGAGCTTTAGCATTTATACCTGGGGTCTTCATTATGATGGATTGAATTATAGGCACCATAGTGACCACAAAAGGAATAGCTCCCATAAATGTGGTAAAAATAAAAGCCAGAATACTAATAACAATTATAAGCCCAAGCTCTCCTCGGGAAAATTTTATCAAGAAATTGGCAATTTTTTCAATGACGTGGTATTTTTCAAGGGCTCCAACCAGGATGAACAATCCGCCGAAGAAGAACAAAGTGGGCCATTCTACCTCATGGAGGATGTCTTCCGGGTTATTATTAGTGATGAAAAGTAAAGTAATAGCACCACTCAAAGCTATTATAGAAGGAAGGATCTCCAGTTTATCATGTAAAACAAATCCTATAACTACAAAAGCAAAAACGATCAAAGTTTGAAATAAAAGTTTTTTGTCTTTTATAGCACTCTTTTCGTCTATTTTTATAATTGAGAGGTCAAAATTACCTGTTATCTTATATCTTGTCCCAAAGAGCGCCCTCAAAAAGAATATTGTGAGTACCATTGTAATCAAAACAGGGGGGGTTAAATTAACCACAAAATCATTAAATGAAAGATTAGCAGCGCTACCTATGATAATGTTAGGGGGATCTCCAATAAGCGTTGCTGTTCCACCAAGGTTTGAAGCAATAATCTCACCGATAAGATAAGGGAAAGGAGAAACTCCTGTTATCCTTGTGACAAGGATAATAATTGGTGAGAATATGAGTACTGTGGTAACATTGTCGAGGAATGCAGACACGACGCCGGTAAGCATGAAGAAAAATGCAAAAAGAATGAAGTAGTCACCTTTTGATATTTTAATGGCTTTAATGGCAATATATTCGAAGAAGCCCGTCTTCTTGAAAAACGAAACTATTATCATCATTCCAAGAAGCAGGCCCAGAGTGTTGAAGTCAATAAAATCCCATGCTTCTCGGGGTGTTAAGTATCGTAAGAGTATTACAGTTACAGCTGCAAGGAGTGAAACAGTTGTACGATGCCATTTTTCTACGGCTATTAAAAAAAACGCAGTAATAAAGATTGTTATCAAAAGAGAAACATTACTATTGACCGTTCCCATAAAGCCTCTTAAGAATAGAGAGCCTTGAAACAACACCCTTGTAAACCATTTTTTCATCTGCTACTACAAGACAGGTCCTTCTTTCCTTTACAATATAAAAAATCGCTTTCAAAATTGAATCTTCCGGTTTCAAGTGACGAAACTTTGTTTGCATTATATCCTCTGCAAGAAAGAGTTTATATGTAAAATCTGAAAAAACTTCGTGGTCAAGAACACCAAAAGAACTTATGTAGTCAAAATCCTCTATCAAGCCGAAGAATTCTGGAATGAATGGATGAAGTAAGTCCTCGGCGTATATCACTCCCAATAGTTTATTGGACTCATCAACAACCGGTACCAGAGATGTAAACTCCTCTTTCATTTTTTCAGCAATTCTTGAAATTGGAGTATCTCTGGTAACAGGCTCAATGTAAGTTAAAACATCAGAAACTCGCAGTAATTTTGTCATGAAAAAATTATACTTTGACTCCTGTATATTTACAAAACTATATTTTGCCTTTTCTGAACTTTTCCAGCATTTCTTTGAAGTACTTGTTCTCAGGGTCTAATTTGCAAGCCCTGGATTCCAGCTCTATAGCTTTCTTTTTATACCCAAGTTTGTAGTATATAAGCGCCGCCGTGTCGAGAATATTCGGATCATCAGGCTTTATGGTTAATGCCTTGTCTATAAGTTCCTTGGCTTCTTTAAGGTCTATATCTCTCAAAACCATGAACCATGCGACTTCATTAAGTAGGTCAGGATCGTCAGGGCTTTCGGCAATTACCTTCTTCATTATCTCCATAGCCCTGGAATATTCATTTTGCGCAAGTTCTTTCTTACCTTCTTTTAGATATTGATCTCCAATTCTTCCATATGCATCAAGCATAAAAAAGCGTTGCCAGAGTGCATAGATTCTTTTTAACTCAGGTATTGGATCGGGGTGGTCATCAACACGAATATCCACATACTTATCCCATAATCCCGCATAGCCACCATTTTTTCTCATTACAAGAAGAGCGGCTGATTGACGCCCTCTTGCATCTCCGCCAGCAAGATCTCCTGCCTCAAGAGCTCTAATTAGCCTATCTGGTAAATCTTCCCCTTCAGACTCTATGAAAGCTGCTTCCATGGCTTTCAATACAGTGTCACCTACCAGTATATTGCCCTGTATAGCATAGCAAAAGCCATTCTTATGACCAGCGTAAGAAATACATGACTTGCCAGTCCATGATGCACTTTGCCCCTTTGCCGAAACTATTCCTACTTGTCTTCTGTCAAAAAGTGTATCAATAGAGCTTAGGTACTTAATAATACTATCAGGGTTCACACCTTCTTTTAGCATTTTGAGGGCAATTGGTCCAAAATTTGGATTTCCAAAAGCTTGTGAAGCCACTGCGCCAACTCCTTCCTCAGCAAAGGGCACCACTGATCCTACTGCGAGAAACTTCGAGGCAACCGCGACACCAACCTCTCCCCGCAAAGTATCGCATGCCACAATGGAGAAGGTTCCATGAAATTTTTGCGGTATGTAACTTAATAAGATTATAAAAGCAACAACCATATCTACCTCCCGTTTTATCATAAATCCCTTTTGTAATACAATCAAATACAACGGCTTTGTTATTACAACCTTGTTGCATTAAAATTTTCAAGGTTTATGCAAGATAAGTTTGTAAATCTAGTAAAATTTTTAAAAGATACCCAGAATAAGATAGGGCTTATTACCCACGTAAATCCTGATGGTGATGCTATCGGGAGTTTGCTGGGTTTCTACCTCTTTATGAAAAAAGCTGGGAAAAATGTGATACCTATTTTGAATGATAAAGTTCCCTCCTATCTGGATTTCCTTCCGGGTATACTTGATATCAAAAATGAGATGGATGATGAAACTGAAATACTTATACTTATTGACGCCAGCGAGTTCTCAAGAACTGGACTACAAGACCCGTTAGGCAAGAGAATAATAAGAGTTGATCATCATATATCTGGTAAAAATTATTCAGAATATGACATAGTTATTCCTGAAGCACCAAGCACTGCAAGTATTATTCTTAAATTACTAAGGGAATACAACGAAACACTGATCGACAAAGATATCAAAACATGTATTTATACGGGTCTTTTAACTGATACTTCTTCGTTCAGACACTCAAACAGTTTTAAATGGGCTTTTGAGGATGCTTATTACCTTGTGAACAATGGCTTAGATGTGACCGGTATTGCTTCTCTAGTTTATGAAAGGAAAAAGTTAAAGACTCTAAAACTTTTAGGGAAAGTCCTATCTGAAATATTTGTCAAAGAGGGTGTTGCTTTTATAGTAATTAAAAGGAGTTTTTTGGAAGAACTCGGGTTAGATCGAAGTGAAACTGAGGGTTTTGTAAATTACCCCCTTTCTGTTGAAGAAGCTTATGTAGGAGTTAGCATTACAGAAATTTCGGATGGAGAATGGAGGGTAAGCTTAAGAGGTAAGAATAGAGTAAATCTTGCAAAGGTGGCTGAAACTTTTGGAGGCGGCGGTCACTTTAATGCCGCAGGTTGTACTATAAAAGGAAAATTAGATGATGTTATTGAGCTTATAGTTAAATCCGTTAAAGAATATAGTGTTTAAAAAGGAGTTAAAAATGGAACTAATTTTTGAAATATCAAAACCTGGAAGGGTGGGATTTACCATCAAAAAGTTTGATAAAAAGGTAACCCACAATATCCCGGAAAGCTTACTTAGAAAAGAAGACCCCGATTTACCAGAAGTCCCTGAAAATGAGGTAGTAAGACATTTTATAAAGCTTTCTATTTTAAACCACCACGTAGATAAAGGTTTTTATCCCCTTGGCTCCTGTACCATGAAATACAATCCTAAAGTTAACGAGTTTACAAGTTCACTACCCGGGTTCACCCATATTCATCCGCTACAACCTGAATCCACCATCCAGGGAGCATTAAAGCTTATGAAAGAACTGGAAAACCTTCTTGCCGAGATAAGTGGAATGGATTATATTTCACTTCAACCCGCCGCTGGAGCTCATGGAGAATACACAGGAATTAAGATAATAAGAAAGTATCATGAACTAAAAGGTAACCCAAGAAAGTACATCCTTATCCCTGATTCTGCCCATGGAACTAATCCTGCATCCACTACTCTCTCGGGTTACCAGGCAATAACTATTAAATCTGGACCTGATGGCAGAATTGACATTGAAAATCTTAAGGCACATCTTAACGATGAGGTGGCTGGTTTCATGGTTACCAACCCTAATACCTTAGGAATATTTGAAAATAGAATCCACGAAATTGCCGACCTTGTCCATGGCGTTGGTGCTTTGATGTACTTAGACGGTGCCAACCTTAATGCTTTTGTAGGCCATATAAGGCCAGGAGATCTGGGCTTTGATGTTATGCACTTTAATTTACATAAAACTTTTTCCACTCCTCACGGAGGTGGAGGTCCGGGTAGCGGTCCGGTGGGTGTAAAGGCCTTTCTCGAGCCATACCTACCGGTACCACGAATTTCGGAAAAGAACGGTATGTACTATTTTGATTATGACAGACCCCATTCTATAGGAAGAATACATTCTTTTTATGGGAATTTCCTGGTGGTTGTAAGAGCTTACACTTATATAAGAATGTTAGGAAAAGAATACTTAAAAAGAGTTAGCGAAGATGCAGTGATAAATGCCAATTACTTAAGGAAAAAATTAATGGATCATTATGAACTTCCATACAAATCAACCTGCATGCACGAATTCGTCCTCTCAGGGCGGGAATTTAAAAAATACGGTATCAGAACTCTTGATATCGCCAAAAGAATTTTAGATTTCGGTATGCACGCACCCACCGTTTATTTCCCCTTAATAGTTCCAGAAGCTCTTATGATAGAACCCACAGAAACAGAAACAAAAGAAACCCTTGATAAATTTGCAGAAGTTATGTTACAGATTAAAAAGGAAGCTGAAGAAAACCCCGAAATACTAAGAACAGCTCCTCATACTACGCCGGTAAAGAGGCTTGATGACGCTCTGGCTGCAAAGTGGGCAAAGGTTAGATATACTAAAGAGTAGCATACTAAAGATAAATACCTCCTTCAAGTTTCTTTCATCAGTAGAAAGGGAAAATACTTAGCTAAAATAAACAGTATAAGCTTAAAGAAATATAGACACAGTAATTCAGGGTGATGAATTCATTTTCTGTAATTTATAAGCGCTATTCTGCGATACAGCGGGCTTCTGCTGAATTATCGTCCCAATCCTGAGCTTTAAGATCAAACCCTCCAAAGATGTTTTCGACGTAAATTTTTACACATATGGAGTCCCCGGCAATAGCGCCAAGATATACAGTGTCCCCTCTATCTACTAATACTTGATATGTCCAGGGGAGTGAAGCATTAAAAACAAGAGACCTTTCACCATTGCTGTTTGCAGTATACTCAATGGCAGCGGCTTTTGTGGCCTTACCCGATACTTCGTATTTTACTTTAAGGGAGTCCTTTGAACAGGCGAGGTAAATAAAAGAAAACACCAACACCAACACAATTACATATCTGCTCCTCATTTACGCTCCTCCTTTTATCAATACTTATATTGGCAAGTTTCACAAAAATAAGAGATTCGATTTTTTGTCCCTGTCTTTTTTCTTTTTACATGACTGCCACAGAAGATACAATACTTCTTAGCATAAATAGTCAGATTCTCTTTTAGACTATATCCCTTTTTTCTAAAATCGTAAAATATGTAAGAAAACTCACGGGTTTTTCTGATCAATTCCCTTAACTTATCTTCCGGTATCCTGTTTGTCTCTGATTCCGGGTGAATTCTTGATCTGAAAAGTGCCTCAACCTTGATGATGTTTCCAACTCCGGGAAAAAGGTCCTGGTCAAGAAGTGCATCACAAATTAAACCCCGAAAACTTTTCAGTCTTTGGAGGGATTCCTCTTCATCGTAGTTTTCCAGCAGTATATCCTGCCCTCTAAAAGGCAAATCTTTATGTAAATCTACAGCGCAGTTGTAAAAATATACGTCACCTCTAGTAGTTTTAATTCCCAATCGTAAATATTTTTCATTTTTAATCACTTTATTAATCGAAAAACTCCCGTACATTAAAAAGTGAACTCGTAAGTTGCCCACCTTTTCAACTTTTATGATCAAATTTTTGCCGTGGGAAAATACCAGTTCAATGGTCTTCCCAGGAAACTCATCTTTATTCACCTTTTTACTATTCCCAACTATACTTGTGATGGTGGCGCCTTCTAAAAACTTCAAACGCTCAGAAATAACCTTAACACCCGGTCCTTCCACGATACTAATATTTTCAATCTATTAGCTTGAATTTTCCAAGTGATTTGAGAAAAAATCAAAATATGAGGTTCTCCTAACTGAATTATAGGCACAATGAAATTTTTTTACATTGTGGGTGTATAATTACCAAAAGCTCAGGAGGAAGAAAATGGAAATTGAGCAAGAAAAAATAAAAAGTAAAATTTTTTTGAGGGGAACCTTCCTTTTTGGGATCTTATTACTTTTACTACTCTCAATACTACTTGTCAATTGCTCTCCAAAAGAAGAAAATAATAACGGCGGAAGTGTGACTCCAGCATGGGTATACTCAGAAATAGAATATCCTAAATATCTTAAAATGACAAAAGATGGAAAGTACGCAATTGTTGCAGGTGATAACAAAGTGGCCCTTTTGGACCTGGTCGCAAAAAGGAGAATTGCAATATATGAAGTCACACCGGATGAATTGGGATTTGACTGTGTTTCAATTTCTGAGACAGGATATGCTATTGCCTCTACATATTATAATTTCAAAATATTCAGTGCTACTGATAGTAGTAGTATTCTAACATTGAATGAAATAAATGGGAGAAGGTTAGGTGGTTACCCTGTAACTTCAATTCCTCTGACTAACGACTTCTTTGCATATGGATTTATGAGAGTATCATACTCCGGGAACGTTGTTTGGTATAATCCTATAAATTTACAAGATCAGAACGGGAATTACTATCCGAACCCAAATTACGATGTTGCTAATGAGTTGGTTTGTTCCGGTGACGGAACTTTACTCGCATTGGAAAGTGGAATTTATGGTAAACTATCTTTGTTCAACGGATTAAACGGCACATTACTATGGAGATCTGTAGAAGAATTTGATGGAAGTTCTGAGCTGGCAATGTCCCAAGATGGAAACATAGTAGTAACAAAGGATCTAAGTAAAATTATGGTTTTTTCTACAAATCCCCCTGCCCTACTCTTTTCAAGGAATCTCAATTATACACCAATAAACAGCTATAAGTCGGTAGCAGCGTCTCAAAACGGAAATGTAATTGCTGTTGGCGATATGTCCAGACTACTGATATTCAAAAACTTATCACAGAATCCTGCGGTAATTAAAGAAACAAGCGAAGGTGAAATCCTGAATATTGATATGTCAGCTGACGGGTCAAAAATAGCTTTATCTTCTTATTTTGGAGGACTTCAGGTTTATGACTCCAACGGCAATCTTGTTTTTTCCCATGATACACCGTACAGTGGCGCAGTAAGCGAAGTAAATATTAGCTCTGATGGGAAAACCGTGACCTGTATTTATGAAGGCAAGGTGCATCTCTACAAACTTCAGTAATTTACTATTTCCAGCCAACAGGAAAGAGATAAAGGGGATCTTCTGAAATCCCCAAAACACTTTTTACTTCGCTATCGATAAAGGCGCCAACGGGTACTGTTCCCAACCCAAGTGCAGTAGCCTGTAGCATTATGTTTTGTCCTATATGCCCTGCTTCCATATAGACATATCTTTCCGCTCTGGCACCGTAACGAGCCCTTGTCCTTTCAAAGACTGCGGCAATTACAATTGTAACCGGAGCTTTCAAAATCATATCCTGCCTGAGCGCCCTGTCGGAGATAGCTTTACGTAAATCTCCTTCCTTAACAAGCTCGATAGCATGTTCCTTATTGTGATATTTATAAAACCCGGCTTTCAGGCCATCCACATTACCTACCATTATATAAATTTCCATAGGATATGTAGCACCTGCAGATGGCGCTGCCCTTTTACCACTGGCCACTATACCTTGAGAAGCCCAGAGAAGCTGTGAAACTTCTTTTAAAGTTAGAGGTTTATCTTGATAGCTTCTTATGGATCTCCTCTCGTTTATTGCCCTCTCCAGCGAAAAATTGCTATCTTTTAAAGGTTCAGGTAACTTAATCATATTACCTACTCCTGTTAGAAGAATTAATATCACATTTACAACCATTTCTCCCTCCTGTTTAATAATTTTAAATTACACACCGTTAATAACAAAACTTGATGGCTGACTTTTGAATAACCCTTTGGATAAAAGTTTTCTTGTTAAAACAGAAAAATTTTAATTTTAAATGCCACAAACTCCCCTGAAATCGCAGTATTCACAAATTTGGCCTCTTCGTTTTTTATCGGGCATGTAAAAGGGGACTTCGGAATTTAGAATTTCAAAAATGACCTTTTTCAAAAAGCCCTCGACTACCTGTAACTCATTTCCGGAGAAAGAATATCTTTTCACCTGAATCTCCGGGGTCAATTTTTTAAGGGGTGTTACGGTGACAAAAATAGAATCCGGGATATCGTGCCCTAAAATTGCTTTTACCTGGCTTTTAAGATTTTCATCTTTACTGAAAAGCCAAAAATATACCGGAAGCTGAATTTTGAGCCTGGGCATCGTTCTAAAAACGAAATCAGAAGAATTTAAGGAGAGCTGAAGATTGGTGATATCCGCACCACGACCATACTCCTTTACATTAGCTGACGACTTATAGTCAATTATATTAATGAAGCGATTGTATATGTCAATTCTATCAATTTTTCCAGTAAAATTTATCGGAATCCCCCCAAAATTAATTTGAGTACCTGCTTCTTGCTCAACAAGATACCTGATAAAAATAATCTGTTCGTTTTTAAATTCATCTTTAATTGTTTTCTTAATTTCTTTCTGAATATTTTTTAGAACTATTTCAAGCCTTTTTTTGATCCCCTCTTTTAATATTTTTACTCTTGGTGTGTCAACGGGGTATTCTTCTCTAAGAACCTGTTCAGCCACCTCTGACAAGTTTCTTAAGTCAGTTTCAGATGTAATCTCCTCGTTCTCTTTTAACTTAAAGAACTCTTGCAAAATTTTATGAATGACCGTCCCAATTTTTAACCTATCAAATTCATCCTCTATTTCGGGCTTAATTTGGAGAACATAAGTAAAGTAAAATTTCACAGGGCAGGTAAGGTATGTTTCCAGCGCACTATATGAAAATTTTAGTTGTTTAAGCGAATCTATTAAATCAGGTGATTTCTTAATTCCTTTTTCAAAAGCAGGTTTTGAAGTAAATGAAATAGTCTCATTACTATAATAAGTTACGTGAATAGGGGTTATACTTTCATTTCTGAGAAACTCTTTTAGCAAAAGTAAATAATGTGAAGGTTCGAAGCTTTCAGTGTTCTTATAAATTAAAGTTATTTCTTGAGCGGACTCGATAAGGGTGAAAAATAAAGCCTCTGAAATTTTTTCTCTTTTCTTAAAGTCAAAAAGCCCTAAATCCTTCTTTACCCTGTATGGTATAATGGGAGTATCTTCCTGCATAATATTAGATACTAACCCGTCTTGAACATCAAGGATTATTAATTTATCAAAACTCAATAGCCTCGATTCTAATAACCCTAGAATCTGAAGTCCCTTTAGTGGTGTACCCTTAAGTGGAATTGTGGTAGCCCCAAGGGCACTCCTAGTAAAGTTAAGATAATCCTTGATGTTTTCAAGAGGATCGTTTCCATTGGACGACACTGTGGAAATTTTAGAATTTCTCATCGCAACAAGTTCTTGAATTACCTTCTCTTCAACTCCTTTAAGGGGCGTTTTAAACCTTAGTGAAAAATTAAATTTCTCATTACTGGAATAAAAATCTATTAAATTGTCAAGAAAATCTCTTAGGTTTACAGAGGAGAAAAATGTTTTAAGAAACCCCGTGTAAAGGTCATTAAAAACATGGCTAATGGCCTCTGGCGAGAAACCGAATTTTTGGGCAAGCTCTAAATAATTTGTTGGATCTAGATATGTGAACCCTTTATCTAAAAGGCTTTTTAGAAACGATAAGAAATCTTCGAATATGTTTGAGCTACCACGATAAACCAGATCCCGCTCCAAAAAGTGGATCAATTTGCTCACGTTAAGCAAAATATTTTCTTTCGATACATGACTGAAACTTACTAAATCCCAGAAGTCTTTCAAAAAGGAATAGTATGCCGTAAACTTCACTGGGTAGCCCATGGAGACATTATACTCTTTTAAAGACGGGGGAAGACCCACATCAAGAACAGGTATTAACTTCGAAGGATCTGGTAAAACAATACCAACTTTAAGAGGATCTTCAACTCCAGTTAAATCTTCTATGCTGTTCAGTATATCTTTAAGAATTAGAACCTCCGATATATCATCTTCTGTGGAAATGTCATGGATTTTTCCATTAAATCTGATGGGAAATTGTTCAGTATTTTCTGAAATTTCATAACCCAAACTTTTAAGAAGGTCTTTATACTCATCAATTATGAATTTTGAATTTTGCAAAACCAGATGAAACTTATTATATTTCAGAAGATTCTCAAGTAATATTTTTTCGGCTTTAGATAAAATAATAGGAGGATTCCAGAGGACAATTTCCTCATTAAAAAACGATGGCCCAAGAACCTCGGAAAGCTTCAGATATCTCGTCGCACGGGTGGAGTATCCTTCTTTATCCAGATATTCATAAAATCCGTGGTAAACCTCTGGCAAAACTTGAAGGATCTTTCCAATTCTGGATTCTTCTGGTATATCATATGATAGAAGATGATTTTTCAGTGACATAGAATCTATATCGAACAATTTTAACTCCTCAAAATCTGTGTAAATTCTCGCTCCGAAGTATACGAAATCCCAAAAGTTAGTGAAGATCTTAAATTTCTCAAATTCTTTAAATAGAATGTATTGTCCATCCCAGAAGGAAAGCTTAATATCTTTCCTGACAAATTTTTCATAAAACTCGTCAACAAAGTCGTCAATGGAAAAAATCCCAGGAGAATAGGTAGTGTTACACAGTTTTTTTGCAATGAAATACCTAAGATAGATTCCAGATCTTCTATTGGGCAAAATAACCAAAAATTTTGATATGTTTAATTCCTTTTCTTTTGCGTAATCCACAATAACTTCAGCAAGTTTCGAAAGAAATTGATAGGGATCGAGGAGGATAACTTTTTCTTTAAACATAATCCACTACCACTACCCTGTCTGAGAAAAGGTATAAAAGATGCCCTTTTATAACCCTATCCCGGTAAATTTCTTTTAAAATGACCATATAGTTCTTAACCTGGTCAACATCCATGGTGACAGGTTCACCTGTTTTGAAATCTATAATAAGGACTTCTTCAGGTGTTTCAATGATACGGTCTATTCTCATGAGATTTCCATCTTTAAGTAAAACCTCCTTTTCACGATAGACTTTTGAGCCCGGCAATTTCCTTAAATATCTTATCCTCTCCTCCCTTTCAAAGAAGCTTTTGAGTTTATTAAGAATCATAAGATGACCGATGTGGTGCAAATTATATTTCTGTAGATAAAACTTAAGTTTATCCTCAAACTTTTCAAAATCATCAACTTTATCAAGAAACTCAATATCCTTTAAAAAGTCGTGAATTGCCTCACCTAAAAGTCGATCATAAACCCTATTTAATGGTCCCATGGAGGTTTCAGGGTTCTCTCTGGGCATGTTATCCTCTACTGGTGGCGGCAACTTAGGTTCGTACTTTAAAATAGGCACAGAAGTTATTAGTTCCCTTTTGTCTCCTTTTTCACCCTCTCTATTTTTTACTTTTTCACCGTCCTTATTGCTCACCTTTTCACCAAAAGCTTTATTATCCACCCCTGCAAGAGAGAACAAGTTTGCTACCAGAGTGTTTTCAAAGTATATATTGTAGAGCTCTTCCCTTGCCCTTGTAAGGGCTACATACAACGTATTAATTTCCTGAACCAACTGATCTATTTTCCGCTGAATTGAGGATTCCACAATTCTTTGATACCTATCATCATCCACCATTTGAAACTTGAAAGGAAGAGTAAGGGCTTTCTTTAGCCTGTAAAAGTAAAGATGTCTTTCCTCACCTTTCGTTTCAATATGGCTAAAGTCCGTAATCCTCCATGGTTCGAATTTGTTAGCGAATAAATTTATGACCACGGGGAACCCCAGCCCCTTGGCTTTATGAAAGGTCATAACTCTTATAGCATTGAGATTCAGATTCTGAGGAAAAGAAAGCTCGTCTTCGTTATTTTTAAAGTTGTTGGCAAATTCTTCAAGAGTATATTCCACATCTTTCAAGGAAAGAAATCCTTTTTTCGCTTCAAGGGTGTATAAATAGTTTGAAAATCTACATAAAACTCCTGAAGCGTCTCTAAACAAATTGGGGTTTGCAAGCAAAGTGTTAACAATTTTAATAAAGATATGAGAAATAGGTTCCTTCATCAAACTTTCCTGAATACCATCAAAGCTTAAATTGAGAAGATTTTCAATGTATTTTTTCAATATATCGGGAGTTGAATGGATAACCTTTGAGAGTTCAAGAGCAAGCTCTTCCTGAGATTTACCGCTTAACGTAGATGCTATTAATCCTGTACTCAAAATAAGAGCCGAAGCTTTATCTTTGCTATTTTTTGCGAATTTTAAGAGTGCTACTAGCTCCGCCAGAATTCTGTGGCTTCGTATATCGAGACTGGAATAAGAGATAACAGGATAACCCTCCTCTCGTAACATGGAAGCGATTTTGTTTACGTCATCGTTTCTGTATGTAAGAATTGAAATATCTCCCATTCTAAATCTTTGGATCACATCGTTAAGTATTTCGAGAATGTTTCCCGTAGCTAACTCAATTCCTTTAAGTTCATCTTCCTCTCCATGCGAAATTTTAATATTCGAAACAAACCCAACAGTGTCCTCCCTATAAGGTGTTTGATTTATGGGGACCCAGATATTCTGCAACAATATGGCTAGCTCATTCACTTTTTCAGTGATACTACCTTCTGAAAAAACATCCCTTAAAAGGATACTGAGTTGTGACTTTAAAAATCTCTCAAAAACGTTGTTGATAAACACCTGTTCATTCACAAACCTTACTATTTCAGGAGCACTTCTGAAATTTATGTCCATTCCAGAAAGGATTTGAGGGCTCTGGTTCAGCTGATATTTCCTGTACCCATCTTCCGACATAAGGGTATACATTATTTTGTAATCAGCATTCCTAAATTCATAAATAGATTGCTTTACATCTCCCACAAGAAATACGTGAAAACCCTTACTTAGCGCCTCTCTTATAACAAAAAGCAAGATGCCCCACTGCTGGGGATCCGTATCCTGGAACTCATCAATTAAGATATATTTAAATTTTGTCAGGAAAGAAATTACCCTTGTGCTAATATCACTCTCATTGGAGAGGTATGAGTAAAGAATCCTGCTGGTATCATCAATGGTCATAAAGCGCAGCTTTTTAAGAACCTCTAAATAACGGGATTTATAGATGTTGTTGTAAAAATCCACAGTTGCGTCATTAATGTGGTTGTATCTCAGTAACGCAGAAAGTACACCCTGTTGAAACTCATTAAAAAGTTCCGAATTTTGCTTCAAATAAAGGCCAAAATTCCGTATATTATTGTCGGCTCTATCGGACAGAATTTCCAGAAAATTTAAAAATGTTATCCCTTCTTTAACCCCTTTTCCACGGAATGTTGCATTAAAAAGATTTGCAATACCTGTGCTTATTCCATTACCATCCGGGCTATCACTTTTAATAGCTAAATACTCCGAGAGGGGTTTAACTTCTGATAAGGTCTTGCCCTCTTTTACAGCCAAATTTACCAGGTTTTGTGTAATCTCGGAGAATACATCCCAATTATAAGTATCCGAAGAGCCAGCCAGATCGCGAGCAATCTTAAGAACTTTATCTTCATTATCTTCAAGAGAAATCAGACTCTCGAGAACTACGTCAAAAACTTCTCTATCAATTTTCGTGCTTATTTGTAGATTTGGACTAATGTCAAGTTCTAGTAATATCATTTTTCTTAGCGAATCAAAAAAACTATCAATGGTTCTAACCTGAAGACGCGGGTAATTTTCCAAAACCAAGAAGTACACATTCCTAGCCCGTGTCATTAAATCATTCGGTCGGTTATTAAAAGCGTTGATAAATTCGGGATATCTATTGAAATTTCCTTTTTTCAAGTTCCCCAGCACATCGAGGATTCTCCTTTTCATTTCCTTTGCAGCTTCACGGGTAAAGGTTATAGCTAAAAAATGCTGTAGATCCTCGGGGACGAAGCAGTCTTTAAGAAGCCAGTAAACAAATCTCCTGGCAAGTAGTTCAGTTTTCCCCGAACCTGCTGAAGTAGGCACTAAAATAAAATTATACGGTGAAGTAACTCTGCTGCAGAATAATTCAGTCATTTCTGGTACTGTCTCCCCCACCCGTCAAATAAACACCTCTGGAAAGTAGATTTTAAACTCCAGTTTGCATCTCGGCAATTTCATTAAGGTCAATGAAAAGAATTCTATCCCCATATCTCTCCGTCAAATAATCCCTGACTTCAGCCTTGCATGTAAAGTAAAGGATTTGCCAGCCATCGTCTCCAACCTTCATTAAAAGGTCCAGTTCGCGTTTGAGCCTCTCAGTATCGCTTTTCAAGAAGGGATCATCTAAAACAAAGAATCCTTTTCTTTCTCCCAGAATCTTTCTGCCAATTCCAAGCCTTATGGCAAAGAAAAGCTGATCTAAAGTTCCCCCTGAAAGCAATGAAATATCAAGAAGATTTCCTGTAGCATCTTCCACTTTTAAGGAGTTGGCATCCTTGTCAAAAATGATTCTTTTATATTTTTGTCCGGTAATTTCGCTAAAAATCCAGGAGGTATCAGAGAGATTCGTAAAAAGATCAGAAAAGCGCGCTTTACTCTCTTTGTATTCCTCCTCAATTATTTTAATTAATTTTACAACTAAGTTTTTCCTCTTCGTCAAATCTCTTCTCCACTCCTCAACTTCGGCTTTTACCTCAAGCAAATCACTAACAGTTTCAATACTTACAGGCTCTCCCATAATGTTCAGATAATCGTTTTCGAAAATTATGTAATTTCTCTTTACGTCCTGAAGTTTTGTGCTGAGATCGTCTATATCTGCGATGAGCTTCTTTTTCTCCTCATCTAAATCAGACAAATCTATATTTTGTGTTTCCGCATATTCGAGCCCTTCATGGGATTCAATCTTATATCTATTAATCTCTTTTCCTATCTTTATTATCAGGTCGAAATCATCTTCATAAGAAATTTCATGTCCCCAGAGTCCTTTCAGCTCACTGAGTACACTCTTAATATTTTCTTCGATACTCTTCTTTGTGGTAACTTTTTCCTCAAGCTCTTTTAAGTCTTCAACATTAAGTTTCCCTAGCTCTGATTCAACGATAGCACTAAGCTCAGTTTTTCGCTTCTCGTAGTTTTGTATTTTTTCTATCAACTTAATCCTGGTTTCATCCAAAGAACTCTTCTCACCCTGAAGTCTCTCAAGGACCTTCTCTTTTTCTTCAATTTCTGCCTTTCGCGACTCCAGTTCATTTTCGATTTCCTCAACATTGGAAGACTTTATACCTACACTTCTGGCCCTATCAAAAAGCTCCCTTTCCTGGAGTTTAAAATCCCTAATTTCATTAACAGTCATTGAATACTTTATGACAAAATAAAAAGTAGTGCCAAAAAGGATCAATGTAAGGGCAAAAAAGTAAGGAATTTTAGTGAGGATTGGCAAAAGAATGCTTACAATAAATAAAATACCTGATATCAGTGATAAAGTTCTTGCACTCCTGCGTTGCTTCAAATTCTGCTCGTACCTGGAAAGGCCCGCTTTGTACTGGACAATCTTTTCTCTTAATAACTTTTCCGTAAGCTCGACCCTTTGCCTTTCATTTTTTACTTTTACAGCCTCGGAGAGCTGGCTTTCCAACATTTTAAGCTTTTCTTCAAGTGTCCTGAGATCTTTTTCCTTAATTTCTTTTAAATTTTCTTCAAGGTTATTTAACTCGCTAACAATCTGCCTGAGTTTATTTAAACTCTCTTCATCATAATTTTTAAAAGATTGAAGAGAGGCGTTAAGAGCCTCATACCTCTCCAGGAGATCTACGGTTTTCTTATAAATTTGAGCTCTTTTGACCTGTTTGGCTCTCTCCTCTAATTCTGCAATTTCTTCAAGTCTCCTCTTTTTTGACGCTATCTCAAATTCAATCTTAACCAGGTCTTCCCTTTTGATCCTTTCTAAAAAAGAATCGACCTGCTCAATAAAAGTATCAGCTTTAGCAATCCTGCTTTTTAATTTGCCTGAGGCTTCGCTATCGCTAAAATCGAGCTTTTCAGTAAGATTATTAAGCTCCAGGAGTTTTCTAAGAATGGCATTAATTTCGTTTACATATGTGCTTGTGAGTTTGTCCATAGCATTCTGCAGGACTTCTCTGCTTTTTTGGTCATTCAGTTCGTAGGCGACGTCGCTATTAAGAATAAAGAAAAGCTTGATAATCTCATTTCGGGTTAAAGGTAAGTTTAAAAGCTTGCCACTTCGCTGACTGTAAATCACACCCCCATCTTCTAATTCGAGAACGACATCTCCTTCACCCCCTACCCGGATCCCATAAGATTTTTCCCAGTTACCCCTCTCACCTCTAAAGCCGAAGGGGAGAGACTTCAAAATGGCTTCAATGGTCAATGTCTTTCCGGTTTCATTAGATCCCCAGAACAAATTAAAATTCCCTAATTTAACCGGAATTTTGAATTTTAGAGGCCCAAAACGGTTTATCTCAATTTTTGAGATTTTCATAATTATTTAACCCTTAACAGAGCATCAATAAACATTTGTTTTAAGTATCTTTTTTCTTCCTCAGTGTTTTCCAACGCATCTATCTTGTCGAATACATTACGGCAGAAATCTCTTGACATTATAATACTTATGTCCTTGACCTCATTCCATCCTTCATCTAAAATTACCCTATCGCTCCATTGGGACGAGATTCTTTTTACTAATAAATCAGTAAATTCTTTCTCACCTATACCCGAAATTTCCCGATTAATGAATCCCTTAAGAGTCAAAAGAATACGGACTTCTGAATCATTCATCAGCTCATCCTGAATCCTTTGAAGAACCGTCTCAACGGGGTTTTGTTCAAAGCCATTCAAAGAGATTACAAGGTCCCTGTAATTGAATGATGAAATATGAATCCTCTGATAAGAGCTAATTTCTGTACCATTTATCTCAACCAGTACGACGCTTCTTTCACTAGTATCGGATTTTGTAACAGACACTGGCGAACCTGAATATATGAAGAGTCCATCGGGACCATATTTAAAAACATCTATTGCATTATGATAGTGACCAGCGAGCACAAGCTTCACCCTTTGAAGCATCTCAACATGATGCAAATTCACAGAAAATGCTTTACCCCTCTCTTCCCTGGAAGACCTTCTCCTCGTTCTTAATCTTAAAACTACTTCTTCGAGATCTCCGTGGTATACAAAAATATTTAGGAAATTCGGCGACAGTTTCTGAACCAATATAGCAAGCCTCGCAGAGAAATGTTCGGGAAGAAGACCATCAGAATATGGAACAGTAAAGAATGTAACATTCGAAAAACGCTCTTCGAAGATGGGATTCTCCGCATTTAGGACAATAGCCGAATTTCCGAGGTCTCTTTGGGTTTCATAAAGAGAATAGTCATGATTCCCTGGAATAACAATAACCCTGAAGGGAAGATTGTTAAAGATAGTTCTGAGCCTTATAAAAATATCTGCTGCTGATTCCAGGTCCTGGAAAAGATCTCCTGCTATAACTAAATAATCTACAGAAAATTCATTAGCTTTCTCTAAGACTTTCTTAAGCGCATCAAACCTTTCAGGGTGATCATTATGTAAATGAATATCCGAAGTGTGCAGGATTTTCATGTTTTAATTTTATTCATCTTGTCTGGTAAAGTCAAACGTCTAAGAGGGTAAATAATAAATTCTCGAAACACTATCCAATGATTTGGGAAAATTTTTGCTACACCGTGATTTTTAAGGATATCAGAACAAGTAAGGTAACCTTACCCTAATTCCACATTGGGCGACTCTGAGTAAAAAGCAAGAGATCATTTTGAGCTGAATAAACTCAAACCTTAATTATTTTTGCTTCGTTGTTGTATACATTTTTAACCAATACACTTTTGAAAAGTGTAAGATACTTAAAATGTTAAAGCGGAAAGCTGTTAATAAACAAGTTTTTGACTTGTCGGAACTTCCGGAATGTCAGCTTAAATATAACTCTATAAAACTATAATACGCAGTTTTCATTCCTACATTCACCAGATTCGAACTGTAAAGTTACGTGGGTTACGCCGTATTTCTCCCTTAGGATCTCGTCAATTAAAGTATAGTATTTCTGTGTTTCACTGACTCTGATATCATCTACTTTTACATGGGCTTCAAAATGGACCTCGCCGTCCTTCAAACTCCAGATATGTATATGATGGACCCCCTTTATCCCTTTAATCTGCGAAAGCATATCTGAGATTTCCTTTTCGTCTACAGGGAATGGGGCTCCCTGAAGAAATATCCTTATAGACTCTTTCAGGATCTCAAATGACTCCTTCATAATAAATATGGCTATCAGAATACCCACAAGTCCATCCACCCAGTAAATCTTAAGAATTTTCATCAAAACAGCTCCCATCACCACACCTATAGAAGAGAGTGTATCCCCTAAAAGATGCAAATAACTGGATTTTACATTCAAACTTCTATGGGCATCTTCGTGCAAAATTAAAATTGAAACAAAATTCGCTATAAAGCCAAAGACACTAATGGGAAGGAGAATTTCAAATTTTATAAATTCTGGGTTAAGAATCCTCTTGACACTCCTTAAAATCATTATGAGAGCAAGAATAGTTATTATAACGGCATTAAGTAGCGCAGCAAGTATCTCTACCCTCTTAAATCCAAAGGTATATCTTTTGCTTTGCCCCTTCTCAGAAACCCAGATAGCTAAGAGTGCCAAAAGTTGTGAGATAGAGTCTTGCAAGTTATGTAAAGAGTCAGAAATTAGTGCATTGCTATTGGACAGGATTCCTCCCAAAAACTCTACAACTGTAATACCAATATTTATAAGGAAAACCGCAAATAATCTCTTTTTCACTTTAAAATATTAAATCCTCGTTCTCGAAACAAAAACCTTAAGGATTAATTCATTGAAAATACGAAAACTTTACTGCATTATTAATTCACCCTGGAGGGGTGGCCGAGTGGCTGAAGGCGCACGATTCGAAATCGTGTATCCCCTTAATCGGGGATCGTGGGTTCAAATCCCACCCCCTCCGATATGAAAATATGAGAGTCTTTTTAGCATTTGATATACCCGAAGATATAAAAACCGAAATTTATCAAATTTTGGTTGAGAAAAAAAAGCATTTATCCGGGGTTAAGTGGGTAGAACGCGAAAATTTACATATTACGTGCAAATTCCTCGGAGAAGTTAATACACAACAGCTTGAAAGTCTCGATAAAATGCTTAAAGAACATTTCAATAAAGGTCTTTCTGTGAAAATTCGACTGAGTGGTTTCGGCACCTTTCCGAATCTCAAATGGCCTCGGGTACTCTGGATTGGAGTCGAAGGAGAAAAGGAAAAAATCCTTGAAATATGGAAAAAAGTCGAAGATATAACAAGGCAAATGAAAATAGGAGAACCTGAAAAGGATTATATTCCTCATTTGACTATTGGCAGAGTAAAAGTGCCTATTGAAATAAAGCAAGACTTCATTAATTACAGCTCCCGTGAATTTTCCATAAATTACATCACCTTATATCAGAGCACTTTGACCCCGGAAGGTCCTATATACACGAAACTTAAGGAGATAAAACTGTGAAAGAAAAGATTTTAAATAAAGCAAAGAATATTCTGGATATTGAACTCGAGGCTTTGAAAGAGCTTCGAGACAATCTGGACGATAGCTTTTATAGGGCTATAATGCTGCTTCTGAAATGTCAGGGAACTATTGTTGTAACGGGGGTAGGGAAATCTGGAATCGTAGGGAGGAAACTCTCGGCAACTCTCAACGGTGTTGGAATCCCATCGGTGTTTTTACATCCCTCTGAATCCCTCCATGGAGACCTTGGCATGATTAAAAAAGATGACATTTTAATCGCTATTTCCAAAAGTGGGCAATCCGATGAGTTTAACGTAATACTCCCGTATGTTAAAAGGCTTGGAATACCAGTTATCGGAATTACTTCAAACCCTGAATCGGAGCTTGCGAGGAATTCTGATGTGGTAATCTTTGTAAAAGTAGAAAAGGAAGCGTGCCCTTACAATATCGTTCCAACTTCATCTACAACAGCCATGGTGGCTCTTGGTGACGCTATTGCCCTTGTCCTTGCCGAATTAAAAGGTATTGACCTTCAAAAGCTGGCTTCTTTACATCCTGGTGGAACCATAGGGAAAAAGTACTGGCTTAAAGTTGAGGATATGATGTTGACAGGGCCTCAGCATGTACCTGTAGTTGATATGGACGCTCCCATGAAAGAAGTTATCCTCGAAATGACCCAGAAAAGAGGCATTACCAGCGTTGTAGATAAAGATGGTAAGGTCGTAGGCGTTATTACTGATGGGGATTTAAGAAGATTACTGGAAAAAACCCATGATATCTTTCAGCTAAGTGCGAAAGATGTAATGAACTCAAACCCCAAGATTATAACGAAAGATGAGCTTGCTGCAACAGCTGCGATGAAAATGGAACAGTTTGGCATTACTGCCTTAATAGTCATCGATGAAAAGAAAAAACCCATAGGAATAATCCACCTACACGATTTGATGAGAGCGAAAGTAATATGACACTCAAAAAACTTTTTGAAATACATTTGGCATTATGGATTTTTGCTTTGCTTTTACTCAATACCATATCCTGTGAAGAATCCAAGCAAAAAAAGCCCGATCTTGATTCGGAAGACTCTTTAAGGCAAGAAACCTATAATGTCTATTTTGAAGTGAAGGATTATGAGATAAAGAAATTAGGTGTCTTCGCCCAAAAAGCTGAGTATAAGGGAGATACTACACTAATCTATGATTTTAAGGTAAATTTCTACGAAAACGATTCGATAGTGGCAACAATGACTGGAGACACTGGAAAAGTTCAGGAATATTCAGGTCTTATGGAAGTAACGGGAAATGTTAAAATAGTTTCCATGACAGGTGATTCACTCCTATCTCGAAGAATTATTTGGGACAAGAAAATAAATTCCATCTATAGCCCGGAAGAGTCAGTGCTTTTCCGGGAAGGTAAGATTATAAAATCCACGGGACTCGAGTCCAACCCTCAATTGACTCGAGTCACCTTTAAGGGTAAAGTTTATGTTGAGTGAAGAGTTAAAACACGGTGAAAATCAGGAATTCACTGAACAGGAATTGATTGAATTCATTGACAAATTTTCAGATAAAATAGTATCTTTAAAACTTTCCACTATTGCAATAGTTACCTTGGAGAGCATAAAGCCGCTCTCCTTTCTTACAAGCCAGGCCATGGTGTTTTTTGAGCCTTTTGTGAAAGCATTCTTTACAGTACGAGACTATGGAAAATTATATAAAATACTCGAAGACAGAAAACTCCTGGAGCTTTTGATAACTCGTATAGAAGAGAAATCCTGAATGCTGCTGCTTTTCTTTTTAACGTTTGTTTTTCAACCTGTCAGAATTAAGTACGAGGGCGGTGGTGATTGGTATAATGATCCTGAAATTCTCGTAAATCTTACCAACGAACTTAAAAAAAGAGTGCCCTACATTAAAGTTCTTCCAGGTGAAAAAATTTTGAGTTTAGAAAGCGAAGAAATATTTGACTATCCATTTCTCTTTATAACCGGGCACGGAAATATACATTTAACGCAGAAAGAAATCGAAAATTTAAGAAACTACATTAAAAATGGAGGGTTCGTTTATATTGATGATGATTACGGGATGGATGAGTTTTTTAGAAAAGAAATTAAGAGGTGGTTTCCTGAAGAAGAATTGAAAGAAGTCCCATTAGACCACCCTATTTACAATTTAGTTTATAAATTCCCAAAGGGATTACCTAAAATCCACGAGCATTACCCTGGCGCTCCCAAAGCCTTAGCAATTTTTGTTGGCGACAGGCTTTCACTTCTTTACACTTACAACTCCAACATTTCTGATGGATGGACAACGAAGTATAACGACCCTGATTCCCTCAGGGAACAAGCCATTAGATTCGGAATTAATCTAATCCTCTACTCAATCCTTTACTAAAACATCAAATATACACTCTGTATTTCAGGGCGTTAACGATGAGTTCTTTTACGTCCTTCCCATCCTCAGGATAGTTGGAAATATATATTCTTTTGTTGCCGAAAGTATTACCGAGCCTTTCTTTCAATCTATTAACCACAGACTCCAGTCCATACTTATTGGTCTCAGGGAGAATAACGAAAATCCATCTGTAACCCACTGAATACATGTCTGACTCTCTCAATGATCGTTTGAAAATCTCGAGGAGTTGCATCTTTTTATCCTGAACAAGCACTTTATCGAATTCTATAAGAATAATTGAAAATTCTCTCTGATACCTTTCCGAACGAGCAATTTCTTTTCGCAGCAATGCAAAAAAGGCAGGATAGTTTGGTTCTTTGGAAATCTCTGCCATTAAAGCTTGCACCTGAGCGTCCGTCAGAAGAAACTGATATTTACCTAAAATGTACCGTTCGAGTCCTGCATTTCTAACTCTCTGTAGAATTTTCCTGGCGTTATTTAATTCACCACGCTTTATAAGTTCATTTATAAGCTCTCCGTAGTAGTATGCGGACTTCTCCTCGTTATTGATATCCCTGTGCAGTTGTGCAAGTATCTCTAAAATTTCAAGATCATCTGGAGTCAGCACCCGAATCTTCTCTGCACACGTTATCGCTTGAGCCTTTTTCCCTTGATCAAGATACAGATTCATTGCCTGTCGAAGTTCTCCCACAGCAAGCTGTTTCATGCCGAGATTTAAATATATATCCGCGCCCACCAGTCTGAGGGAAGGGTCTTCGAAATTTTGCTGCACTGCTTCGTTGTAATATTCCAGTGCTTCTCTATAATTTTTCTTTTGAATGGCCTTTAATAAACCTACTCTACTGTTCTGAAAATTTGGCATGTTTAAATTATAAATGATTGAGTCCTTCAAGTCAAGAATTTATCACAATCATTAAGAAGATTTTTAACTAAGCCTTTAACAACAAAGAAGAGGATGGTAGCCACAAAAATTGTAGAAACTCCCATCAGAATTCCGGCGTTTCTACCATACTTATCTGAAAAGTAACCTCCGAAGGCAGAAAGCACCATAGCAAGATTTAAAATGCTGTTGGTTATACCAAAACCTGTGGCCCTATGCTCTTCTTCTGTGAGTTTCGAAACCGAGGAATAAAGTGCAATGTAAACGAAATTCCACAGGGGCAATATCCATAGGAAAGCCATTAAAAATCCCTTCGAGAACATAAGCAAAATAATGTTTATCATGTAAACAGCGGCTATAAGAATTAGTGAATTCCATGGGGTGATTCGTTTTATCAAATCGCCATAAGGCTTGCTAACAAGAACGGAGGCAATGGAAGGAAGAGTAGCCCAAAAAATACCGTAAAGGAGACGAGATTTATTTAAAGTCTCATATAACTTGACTGAAAGGACTCCATAGGATGTAACTATCCCAAATTCGAGGAAAAGTATTGCGGCCATCAAAAAAATGAAGGGTACAGAAGGCCTATATTTTGAACTCTCTTTATGGCTGTAACTACTACCATCATGGTAATCCATAGCTAAAATAAGAATGCCAAAAATCCACGAAATCCCTGCTATCCAGTATGCAATTCGAACGGTAAATGTTGATTTGGAAAATATTCCCATAAAAACTCCACTAATACTCCATCCCATAGCTTCTGCTAAAAGGTAAGAAGCAAAAGATTTCTCAACTTCTTCTTCGAAAGAAAAAAGAGCATTAATGACGGGAATTGCCATGGATGAAAATATACTCAGAATCCCTAAAAGTGTTAGCAAGGAGAAAATAGAATTAAAATAAGCAAAGGAAACTATTACCACTCCACCTAAAGCGCTCAAAAAGAGGAAAACTCGCCTGGAAATTATATCAGCTAAACGTCCCCACAAGATGGAAGTCAATGCCACTAAAGCAGGTAGACTATCAATTAATAAAATTTGAAAATAACTAGCGTTTAGATCAATAAAGCGCGGTTTTAGCAAAACATAATAACATCCATAAGCAAAATAAAATAAAACAACACCTATAACTCTAAACATAAGGCCAGTTCCCAGATTATTTGTTATTGTAAGGGAATTGGCACGTACAAAGACATTTTTAACTTCAAAAGCTTTAAGATATTTTTAGTCGCTGATGTCACTGTCCCAAAAGGACGCAGTAAAGGGAACAAGTTACGTAAAGATTTTGTAAGGATCACGAACTTTGACCCCCTTGTAAAAGTTGAAAAAACGAGTTTAGCAAAATATAATTATATAAGATGCGCTGCTAGCTCAACAGGCAGAGCAACGGATTCTTAATCCGTGGGTTGCAGGTTCGAGTCCTGCGCAGCGCATAAAGATGAAATTAGAAAATTATAAAATACTGATTTTTACCCATTCTCTTGGCTTTATACAAAGCTTTATCACATCGCGACAGGATTGTTTCTATACTATCCCCTATATTTACGCTAGTTACTCCTGCAGATGCTTGAATGAATATTTCGTCCCCGTTTACATTTACTTTTACCTTAGATAAATGCTTATAAAAGCGATCCAATACTTTCGGAACATCCTGAAGAGTAACGGCATTCAAAATCACAATGAATTCATCACCACCCCATCTTCCTATATAGTCGTGAGACATGAAAGATGTTAAAAGAAACCTGGCAAATTCTTTTAATAACATATCACCAGCATCATGCCCAAACTTATCATTAATTTCTTTAAAATTATCCAGGTCCATAAAAACCACACAACTTTCTATCCCAAACACTTCCCGCTCAAATATGGTCTCTTTAAGTCTCTCTTCAAGGTACATTCTATTACCTATTCCTGTCAGATAATCCAGCATAGCTGTTCTTGCAAGTTCGCGAATTTTCTCTGGCTGAACATAAGTAGGTATAAATTCTTTTAAAAAAACGACACAAAACGGTACCTTTTCTAATATTAGTGGAGCTATCTTAATTTCAAAGACTTTATGAGAACCATTCCCTGTAAGGAGTGCAACTTTCTTGTAAATTGATTGTTTCTTCGTAAAACACTGCTCAAAGTCGTGTAAGTTGATTACATTAACATCACCTTCCTCCACGCCATCAAACAAAATCTCAAAATCCTTTCCGGTGATGTCCTCAATTTTATACTCCAGGAGCTTTGATGCAAAATAATTTGCATATACTACTTTCCCTGACACATCCACAAGTAAAATACCTTCAAGGGCCTCATCAAAGACCCTCGTTAGTAGCGCCAATGTAAACCTGTCATTCACACTTTAAGAATAAACTTAAATAGGCGTTATTTCCAGATATTCCCACTGAAAAAGTATGAATTCTTTGATTTGACTACACTTTTTTAAAAAATTATAATTATAGCAATGCCAGTTATAAAAAATAGCAACTTTCGGCTTACCTTACTGGTAAGACTGTTTAAATCCCTGATACCTCAAAACACAGGAGAGTCAATATGCAAGATAAACTATCCTTTGTACAATCCTTTGAGAGGTCTCCGAGTTCCCTTATTCCTCTGCTTCAAAAAACTCAGGAGACCTTTGGATATCTTCCTAAAGAAGCACTGGAAGAGATCTCAAAGTATCTTGGAGTACCAATTAGTAGAGTTCTTGGTGTAGCAACATTTTACGCCCAGTTTAGATTTGAACCATTGGGAAAGTATGTGATCAAGATATGTCACGGGACGGCCTGTCACGTAAATGGAGCAGAAAATATAGCTCAGGCTCTCAGAGAAGAAACAGGCATTGATGAGGGACAGACGACCCCTGACGGACTAATTACCATTGAAAGGGTGGCATGCCTAGGATGCTGCAGTCTTGCGCCTGTAATAATGATAAACGATAAGGTTTATGGAAAACTAACGGGAGAAGCAGTCAGAAAATTAATCAGAAAACTCAAAAAAGGAGAGCTCGATGATTAAAGCTATTGCAGTTGGAATGAATTCCTGTGGAATAGCTGCCGGGGCCAAGGAAACATATAATGCCCTGGAAAAGATTTTAAAAGAAAAAGGAATTAATATACCTCTTAAAATTACCGGTTGTGTTGGAATGTGCTACAGAGAACCCTTAGTTGACATTATTACTGAAAATTCCATAATAACTTACGGTAATCTCACAGCGGACAAAGTTGAAAAGCTCGTAGAGTCCCACATTATAAATAACACTCCCGTTCAAGAATGGGTGGTTAAGACCGATAAAAAGGATGGAGTTAGAATCACCGAAACCTGGGACGTTGACGGTTTCTTTTCCATGCAGAAAAAAATAGTTCTGGAAAACAGCGGTTATATAGACCCTGAGAATATAGATGAATACATAGCGAGGGATGGATACGAGGCATTAAGAAAAGCTCTAAAGATGAAACCCGAAGAAATTATAGATATAATCACAAAATCGGGGCTCAGAGGACGCGGTGGTGCGGGGTTCCCTACAGGTCTGAAGTGGAAGTTCACCAGAGAAGCTCCTGGTGATGAAAAATACATCGTTTGTAACGCTGACGAAGGTGATCCAGGTGCCTTTATGGACAGGAACGTGCTCGAGGGTGATCCCCATAGAGTGATAGAGGGAATGATAATTGGTGCGTATGCGATAGGTGCTAAGGAAGGTTACATTTACTGCCGTGCAGAATACCCTCTGGCAATAAAAAGGCTCAAAATTGCTTTAGCCCAGGCTAAAGAGAAAGGATTTCTTGGAGAAAATATTCTTGGAACAGGCTTCAATTTTGATATCAAAATTAAGGAAGGAGCTGGTGCTTTTGTGTGTGGAGAGGAGACAGCTTTAATCGCCTCCATAGAAGGAAAACGTGGAATGCCTCGTCCACGGCCACCCTTCCCCGCTCAAAAAGGACTCTTTGGAAAGCCCACGAATATCAATAATGTAGAAACCTGGGCAAATGTACCATGGATTATAAGGCATGGATGGGAAGCATTCGCTTCCATAGGGACAGAAAAAAGCAAAGGCACGAAAGTCTTCGCACTCGCCGGTAAAATCGCTCGAGGTGGAAATGTTGAAGTTCCCATGGGCCTTTCCATACGGGATATTATCGTAAAAATTGGCGGCGGAACAAAGACCGGAAAACCCATTAAGGCTGTTCAGTTAGGAGGCCCATCAGGTGGTTGCATTCCTGAGGAAATGTTAGACTTACCTGTAGATTATGAATCAATAAACCAGACGGGAGCCATAATGGGTTCAGGCGGGATGGTAGTAATGGATTCAGACACCTGTATGGTAGACGTAGCGAAGTTCTTCCTGGATTTCACAGTAAAAGAATCCTGTGGAAAATGCACCTTCTGCAGGATGGGCACCAAGAGAATGTGGGAAATTCTTGACAAAATAACCAAAGGGAATGGTACTCTTGAAGACATTGAAAAACTGGAATCTCTGGCTTATCAGGTAAAAGCCGGATCCCTCTGTGGTTTAGGTCAGACCGCTCCTAATCCTGTTTTAACAACCCTGAGATACTTCAAGCACGAATATTTAGAACACGTTGAAGAAAAGAAGTGCAGAGCAAAGGTTTGTAAACCTTTAATTATGTTCTTAATCACCGATGCCTGCACAGGCTGTACTGCTTGTGCTCGCTACTGCCCTGTCAAGGCGATAACAGGAGAAGTCAGAAAGAAACATGAAATTAACCAGGAAATCTGTATAAAATGTGGGACATGTTATGAGGTTTGTAGATTTAATGCAATTGAAATCGTAGATGCTTATCAGGGAGTAAAAAATGAATAAAGTAAAAATTAACGGAAAAGAATTTGAAATTTCAAAACACAAAAACATTTTGCAATTTTTAAGGGATTCCAACGCACATATCCCTGGAATGTGCTACGATTTCGAACTGGATCCCTACGGTTCTTGTCGACTTTGTCTCGTAGAAGCCAATGGTAAAATTACCACAGCCTGCACCCTTTCACCATCCACAGGACTTGAGGTTAACACCTATTCCGAAAAAGTTGTCTCCATGCGGAAAACAGCACTGGAACTTATGCTCTCTGACCACTATGGAGACTGTATTGGACCCTGCCAGAAAGGATGTCCCGCACATAGTGATGTGCAAGGTTATCTCGCTCTGATTGCTATGGGTAAATACCATGAGGCCGTGAAGCTTATGAAAAAGAATTATATTTTACCTGCAACTTTGGGCAGAGTTTGTCCAGCTTTCTGTGAAATGGAATGTAGAAGAAATTACGTGGAAGGTCCCGTTGCCATTAGACAATTAAAGAGATTTGCAGCTGATTACGATTTAGAACATGGACCATGGATGCCTGAAATTCCACCTTCAACGGGTAAGAAAATAGCGGTGGTCGGAGGAGGACCAGCAGGTCTTTCAGCAGCTTTCTATCTGAGAACCATGGGGCACGATGTCACTATTTTTGAAGCTATGCCTGCTCTTGGAGGCATGACGAGATACGGAATTCCAAAATACAGGCTACCCAAGGATATTTTAAACAAAGATATTGCTACAGTAATTAACACAGGTGTTAAGGTGGAACTCAACAAGAAGCTTGGTAAAGATATCACCCTTCAGGAATTAAAGCAAAAGTTTGATGCTGTGTTTATCGCAATTGGTGCCTGGAAATCCAGAAAAATGGGCGTTGAGGGTGAGGATCTTCCGGGTGTGATTCACGGTATTGAATTTCTCAGAAAAGTTAACATGGATGAACCTGTGGAAGTAGGCAAGCGCGTTATGGTTGTTGGCGGCGGAAATACCGCAATGGATGTAGCAAGAACCTGCGTAAGGCTTGGATGTGAAGTCACTGTAGTATACAGAAGATCAAGGGACGAAATGCCTGCCAACAAGATAGAGGTAGAAGAGGCTGAGGAAGAAGGAGTTAAGTTTGAATTTCTTACAAACCCCGTAAAAGTAATGGGGAATGGAAAAGTGGAAAAAGTGGAACTTATAAGAATGGAGTTAGGAGAACCCGATGCCAGCGGAAGGAGAGCGCCTGTACCCATTCCTGGATCTAACTTCACCATGGACGTGGATACCATAATTCTCGCCATTGGTCAGTATTCTGACGATGAATTACTCAAATCTATGGGACTCGAAAGTAAAAAGGGCACGCTAATTGTTGATAACGTTACTCTGATGACCAATATTCCCGGTGTCTTCGCAGGTGGAGATCTCGTTCTTGGTCCATCCACTGTAATTGAGTCCATAGCCCAGGGTAGAATCGGTGCAATCATGATCGACCAATACTTAAAAGGAAACCTTGAAAAAGTAAAGCAGGCTCTAACAGAACCCTTAAAGCACGTTCAGGATATTGTCGAAGACGAAGAAGTAAGAAGGGTTGTATTTGATCTTAGGCCATACAACCACTGGAAAACTGTAACAGAAGAAGACTATAAAGATGTTCCCAGGATCCCAAGAGTCAAAACGCCTTACAGGAATCCAGAAGAAAGGAAACATTCTTTTGAAGAGGTTGAATTTACCTTAAAGGAAGAAGACGTACTTAAAGAAGCAGAAAGGTGCATGTCCTGCGGGTGCATGGAAGTATTTAGATGCAAACTAAGAGAGTACGCAACAATCTACGATGCCAAGCAGAACACCTTTGAAGGTGAATATAACAGGTACGAAATTGACAGGTCTCATAATAATGTAATTCTCGACAATAATAAGTGCGTTCTTTGCGGTAGATGTGTAAACCTTACTCAGGATATTACCGGTGAAGGGGTAGTGGATTACCTTTTCAGGGGTTTTGTCACGAAAATATCCACACCTTTCGGTGTACCTCTCGCTCAAGTTGATGGGCAGTTCCTTGGCGATATGATAGATGTATGTCCAACGGGTGGCTTTCACGAAAAGTTGCCGTTTAAAAAGCCTGGTCCATGGAGAACCGTTTCTCATCCAACAGTCTGTAACGGGTGCGGACTTGCCTGCGAAATTAACATAGAAACCTATGATGACTTAGTGGTAAGAGCCTCATCAAGAGTGGACTCCTGGAATAATGGGCATATATGCGACATTGGAAGATATACACGTCCGTGGGAGAAAAGAGCAGAGAAAATTATTTTTAAAAAAGACGGGAAAGAGCTTAGCCTTGAATCAATTAAAACTTTGATTTCGAACTACCAGAAAGATGAAATAGCACTCATTATTACAGGTGACTTAACTATAGAGGAAGCCCAACAAATAAAGAATCTTGCGGAAGATAGAGGATATAAATTTGGGACACTACTGGAGGAAGGAATCTCAACTACTAATCTACAGGAGCTTCAAAATTCATCGAGAATTAAGGTTCAGGCAGATTTAACCAAACACCCATATATGAAAGTGGTCCTGAATATGCTTCAAAAGAGTAAGAAAGTCCAACTCGTTCACGATGGGGAGGAAATTCTCATAGTAGACGCTCCTTACAAAGTTGATGGGAAGCCCACTATTGTTCTCCATAAAACTTTCAATAACTCGGGGCTCCTTAAGACTGGATTTAAACCTGAAATTCCCACAGCATCAGTTTATGTAGTATTCGGTAACCTTGATAGAAAATTAAATGGCTATACCATCGTTTTCGGAAATAGCCCTTATGCAGACATTGAGGTTCCTTACCTTTCCCTCCTCGGAAAGGAAGGAACCATCATCAACGATCTCGGACTTGAACTAAAGGTCATGAAAGTCCGGGATGAAGTGTATGTAAAACCAGAGGAAGTACTTTAAATAATAGGAGGTTAAAACAATGTCCCAGATAGATGATGTCATTGCAAAAATAAAGGAGAAGGATAAGGACCAGCCTGAATTTATACAGGCAGTAACAGAGGTATTAACAACCCTTAGACCCACTGAGGAGAAGCATCCAGAGTTCGTCAAAGCAAAAATCTATGAGAGAATAGTGGAGCCCGACAGGATAATTCAATTCAGGGTTGTATGGGAGGATGATAATCACAATATCCATGTGAACCGCGGATATAGAGTACAGTTCAATAACGCCATAGGCCCATATAAAGGCGGTCTAAGATTCCATCCTTCAGTAAACCTCGGGATAATTAAGTTCTTAGGGTTCGAGCAGATTTTCAAAAATGCTCTAACAACCCTTCCCATGGGCGGTGGTAAAGGCGGTTCCGACTTTGATCCTAAAGGAAAATCAGATGCAGAGGTAATGAGATTCTGTTATGCATTCATGAGCGAGCTCTATAGACACTTAGGCCCTGATACTGACGTACCCGCAGGAGATATAGGAGTTGGTGCCAGGGAAATTGGTTACATGTATGGCTTCTACAAGAAAATCGTGAATGAACACACGGGTGTCCTCACAGGTAAAGGTCTTGAGTATGGTGGAAGTCTGATTAGACCAGAAGCGACCGGTTACGGGCTCACATATTTCACTCTGGAAATGCTGGCCACAAAGGGGATGGACCTTAATGGTAAAATTGTGGCAATAAGCGGTTCTGGAAACGTAGCGCAGTACGCATGCGAGAGGGTAACGCAATTTGGCGGCAAAGTAATTACCCTTTCCGACTCTGATGGCACCATAGTGGATGAAGAAGGAATTGATGCTCAAAAACTGGCTTTCGTAATGGAACTAAAGAATGTGAAGAGAGGCAGAATTAAAGAATATGTTGAGAAATATCCCAAGGCAAAATATTATGATAAGAAGTCAGTATGGGATGTTATAAGGGACGAAGGTCTTAAGGTTCACGTAGCACTACCCTGTGCTACCCAGAATGAAATTTACGAAGACCATGCAATAGCCCTTGTCAGGAACGGCGTGATTGCTGTTGCCGAAGGTGCCAATATGCCATCTACCCTCGAAGCCATAAAAGTATTCCAGGACCATGGGATATTATATGGGCCCGCAAAAGCAGCAAACGCCGGCGGTGTGGCCACATCAGGGCTTGAAATGACTCAAAACAGCATTCGTCTCCAGTGGTCCAGGGAAGAAGTGGATGCGAAGCTCCAGGAAATCATGAAGAGGATTCACAAGGCATGCCTTGATGCCGCCGAAGCCTACGGTAGGCCTGGCGATTACCTCACAGGCGCCAATATTGCCGGATTCATTAAGGTCGCAAAGGCGATGCTTGCATACGGCGCACTGTAAGGGGTAAGAAGTCTCGAAACCCTAAGCGCGGGCCCTTCGGGCCCACGCTTTTTGTTTCTTCAAGCCTAATTTATAATCTCTCCATGGAGGTAAGAAAATGAAATTAGAGGACTTAGTCACTTATCTTGATAGCTATCTAAGAACAAATGATATAAGGGATTCTTCCTTAAACGGCCTCATACTGGAAAATTCCGGAGAAGTCTCAAAAATTGGTTTTGCAGTGGATTTTAATCTTCCCGTTATCGAACTCGGTGTCAAAGAAAAAGTAGATATGATTATCTTTCACCATGGACCGTATTGGGGAAATCCTTTACCAATTAAAGGCCCCTTATATAAACGCCTAAAAACCCTAATAGATAATGACATCGCTGTCTACGTATCCCACCTTCCCCTTGACATACATCCAGAGGTTGGTAACAACGCAGTAGCCATGAAGCTTCTCGGTTTTAAAGAAACAGAGGATTTTGGTGAGTATCACGGGATTAAACTCGGTAAAAAATTCCAATTAGAAACTCCCATTTCTTTTAAGGAACTTCTATCACTCCTTAGTGAAAAAATCGGAAATCCCATTTTATACTGGGAATTTGGTAACGAAATAATTAAATCTGGTGCCTTTGCATCTGGTGATGCTGTATCACTTCTCCCCGAGGCTGTAGAAAACAAGCTTGATGTATTGATAGTTGGAGAGCCCCGTCACTATTCCTATTCCCTGGCTAAAGACTCAGGAATAAACGTAGTCTTTATGGGGCATTATCAATCTGAGACCCTTGGTTTGAAGTCTCTTGCAGATCACTTACACAATATTTTCAATATAGATACTATTTTCCTCCCTGAACCCACTGGGTTATAATCAGAGAAAAGTGCTTGAAATTTCCTGAGCCTAAAACTAAAATTACCACAATGCAAAACGAAAAAAGGGAAATTTTATACGGCATATTATTCTTGCTCCCTTCATTAATTATACTCTTAGCCTTCAAAGTTCTCCCCATTCTCCTCGCTTTTAACATCTCTTTTAGAGATTGGGGAATTGCAGGTGACAAAGGCTTCGTAGGTCTTCAAAACTACATCTTTTTATTAAAGGACAGATATTTCTGGCAATCTTTATGGAATACGCTCCTCTACACTCTCTTCTCGGTACCATTAAGCATTGTTCTTGCCCTTTTTATTGCATATTTATTAAATCAGAAAGTTAAAGGTGTAGGGCTCTTCAGAACTATATACTTCCTTCCGGTTATTACATCACTGGTTGCGGTTTCGGTGGTATGGAAATGGCTTTACAACCCCCAGCGGGGTCTTTTCAACTATATACTGTCTCTACTACATCTACCAACTTTTAAATGGCTTGAAGAGCCCAGAGGGATTTTTGAACTAATTTTTGGAGTTGACCTTCCCTTTTTATTAGAAGGTCCCTCTCTCGCTTTATTCTCCCTGATCTTGCTAAGTGTCTGGAAATCACTGGGATATAATATCGTAATTTTCATCGCCGGACTTAAAAACATTTCTGAAACATACTATGAAGCCGCTAAAATAGACGGAGCGAATGGGTGGCAAATAGTAAAAAATGTTACGTTACCCCTTCTCTCTCCTACGACATTCTACGTTTTTATAATGACCACCATTTCTTCCTTCCAGGTCTTCGCGCCCGTCTGGCTAATGACAGGTCCACCTACGGGTGGCCCACTTGGAAAAACTTCGGTAGTGATTTATTACTTATATCGTAAAGGCTATGAAGAATACCAGGTAGGATATGGCTCAGCCATTGCCTTTGTATTTTTTGTCATCATTCTGCTTATTACCCTTTATCAGCGGAAGGTAAGTGAAAAGAGGGTTTATTATGAAGTCTAAAACCTACATCTGGAAGGCAATAACATACGTAATCCTGATACTCCTTGCACTAATATCTTTACTGCCCTTTTACTGGATGATTACCACATCTTTTAAAACCCCCGCCGAATCAATAGCCGTTCCACCCACACTTTTCCCGAAAACATTTTCACTGGACGCATATAAAACTGTCCTTACGAAAATTGCATTTCCAAGATACATGTACATCTCTTTTATTACTTCTGTACTCACAATTCTGGGATCACTTTTAACGGCACTCCTTGCAGCTTTTGCTTTTTCATGGATTCAATTTAAAGGCAGAGACACCATATTTATGGGTTACCTTTCCCTTATGATGGTTCCCATGCCCGTTTACATCATACCCCTCTTTTTGGTGGTACAGAAACTGGGGTGGCTTGATACTCTCTACGTCATGGTGGTTCCATGGGCTGTAAGCATATTTAGCATTTTTCTTTTAAGGCAAAACATGAGAACCATTCCAAAAGACCTCTATGATGCAGCTGTTATTGATGGCTGTTCAAGGCTCAGGTTCCTTTTTCAAATAATTGTACCACTTATAAAACCAGCTATTACAACAATGGTTATTTTTGAATTTATTTCCAGCTGGAATACCTTCATGTGGCCTCTAATGGTTATTAACCGTGACAAGTTAAGGCCAATTCAGGTTGGACTTGCATATTTCTCTCAGGGTGAAAGTACAAACTATCCTGCCTTAATGGCAGCCTCAACTCTTGCAATTTTGCCGTTAGTAATTCTCTTCTTTATCGCCCAGAAGCAAATTATTGAAAGCTACGCAAGAAGTGGCCTGAAAGAATAATTCATGTTTGAATCCTTTGAAAGCCTGATTTCGTCGGGCAAAGTAAACAGGGAAAGCTTTTTTGACATTGAATATCTCAGATTTGTTGATGATGTAAAACCCTATAAGAGGGGCACGGTGATTTTTGAAGATGGAACTACTATTCCTTCTTATCCAAAAATAGGTCGAATCTTTGTTCTAAAAGAAGGTCTTGAAAGATATTTTAAGGAACCCTTCTACATAGAAGAAAAAGCCGATGGGTACAACGTCAGGGTCTTCAGAATTAAAGGAAAAACTGTAGCCATTACAAGGGGCGGTTTTATATGCCCTTTTTCCACTGATAGGCTGGTAGATTTCTACAATTTTAACAAATTTTTTGAAAAATATCCATACTTTGTAATATGCGGAGAGATTGTGGGACCTAACAACCCCTATATGGAGCTTTATCCCCCCTACGTTAGCTTCGACTTAACCTTCAGGCTTTTCGACATATACGATATAAATAGAGGAACATATTTGTTACCTGAGGAGAAGTATAGAATCATCGAAGAGTTTAAAATCCCGCACGTTGAACTCTTTGGAAAATATACAACTTACGATCTTGGAAGTGTAAAAAGGGTCATCCTCGACTTAAATCAAAAAGGAATAGAGGGTGTGGTATTTAAATCCTCTGAAAAACCACAGAAATACTTCAAATATGCAACACCCCTCATTAATCTAAAAGATATTGAGGCTGATGTAGACCTACTTTTGGAGCTTCCGGCAGAGTTTTTTGTTCAGAGAATTATTCGGTATGTCATATCTTCAATGGAATTAGACTGTTTTGATGAGAAGGAGGCTATTCGTCTGGCACATGCATTTACAAAGGGTTTCATGAAAGTTTTGAAAGAATTTAAGGAAAAGGGAAAGGTGTCAAGGAATTATGTTCTCTATTTCAATAATCCTGACAATATTTCAGAATTCATAAAACTTGAGCGAAGGGCTTCAAACCTTATAAAAGTAAATGTTAAAAGCATTATAAAAGAAGGTGATAAGTACAAAGTTATAATAGAAAAGACTTTTTTGAAAGCTACCAGCAGGCTTTCCAGGTTACTTAAAGGATATCCTATTTACGATTAGGGAAAAACACGCTACTAAGCGACTTAGGATTGATAAATCTAACTCCTAATTTTTCAGCCCACTTCCGAACTCCCTCATCAGCAGATATTATGGACGCGTTTAGTTCAAGAGCCAAAAGAATTAGATCTACATCCTCTGTCGAATCGATGATTCCACTTCTTAAAGCCTCTCTATACTTATTTCTTAATCTGTTTATTATCTTCTCCTTATCCTGCTTTTCGGCAAAAAGCACAGCTTCTTCAGCTACCCTCAAACCCTTGTTTATTCTATTTCGTACTTCTTCTATTAACTCGTAGAGCAAAAACCCCGGCACTTCAATATTATATCGTCTTGGTGATTTGAGTTTTAAAACGAGCTCCGCTTCACCGGGAATTGCTTCTTCCCCAATGAAAAGCTTTAACTCTTCAAAGACGGAAGGTGGCATGTAAAATTCGAATTTATCCCTCAGAGTTTTCGCAACTTCGATAAAATTTCTGAATGCAGATGAAGCATCCGAACCAAAGATAGAATAAACTTCTGGATTTGTAAAAACACTAGTATCTAATACAATCCTCTCCATTATGTTAAATTTTAATTGCTTTCTACCTAACAATCAAGGGCTTTGTAAATTCATAATACAAAACTTCACCAGCGAGAAGGTCAAAAGTTGTAAAAATGCTAAGGGGAGAAGCTAAGGAGAAACTTCTTTTTCTTGTTGGTTGATAATATACTTCTATTTTCTTCACTCCGCTCATTTTTTTTGCATAATCTAAAGCTTCAAGGATGCCACCATTTTCATTCACAATACCTATCTTAACACCATCCTCACCGCTCCAAATTCTGCCTTTACCTATCTTATCAACGCTATCAGCGGGTAATCCTCTACCCTCTTCCACACGTTTTAAAAATCTACGATAATACCATTTGATTTCATTGTAGTAAATTTCGTAAGCTTCGGAATTTAATTCCTCGTAAGAAGTGTGAGCCAGTGCGTGTTTACCGATTTTCACCGACTCAACATTTATTCCAAGCTTTTCCAGCATGCCCTTTGTTACAAACTTGAGATTAACAACCCCAATGGATCCAGTGAGGGTTGTACGACCTGCAAACACCCTTGTTCCAGCCGAAGAAATATAATAACCTCCTGAAGCAGCAATAGATCCCATGGTCACAATAACAGGTTTTTTTAAAGAAGTTTTCCTTATGGCATTCCACATAATATCTGAGGCAAGGGCTGAGCCACCGGGCGAATTAACCCTTAAAACCACCGCTTTAACTGATTTATCCTTCTCAAGTTTATTAAACAGTCTTTCAATAGTCGAAGATCCCAGGTTTCTACCACCTAAAACAGGTAAAGGATTTTCTCCACTTTCTCCCGTAACTATACTTCCATCGGCCACTACATAGGCGATCTTGTAATAGGGCTTACTCCAGTTTGTACCGACTACTGGATTTGCTTTACCTCCAAATTTTACTATTCTGACCCTCTTACCAAATGCGGACCTTATAACTTTTTCAATATCAGTCTCATAAATCAGGGAATCTACGAGCTTTCTGTTTAAAGCTTCATCAGCATTAAACATAATATTTTCTAATATTGAATCGAGTTCAGGCACGACTTCCCTGGCGTACCGATAGGCTGTCTCGATATATGCCATAAGCTGTTCTCTGTTATATTCAGTCATAGAATCCATAATAAAGGGTTCTGCTGCAGACTTATATTCCGCTATCCTTTGGGCCTCAGGCTTTATACCTAGTCTTGTCAGGAACTCTTTAAAGTAAAGGTTGACAGTCCCGAAACCGGGAATAAAAATTTCGCCCGATGGATTCAGAAAAATTTTATCCCCGGATCGAGCTAACAGGTAAGATCCAAGGAAATATCCCTCTGAGTAAAAGAAAACTTTTTTACCATTGGTTTTGAACCTTAAAAATATATTTCTAAGTTCTTCCACCTGATTTAGGGTTAACCGTGGATTATCAATTATCACAAAAATACCTTTGACCTCCGAGTCGTTGGTAAGGGAATCAAGACCAACCACTAAATCAAAAAACGACGTGCTCTTCTTAGGGATTAAGGAAGACTCATCCCTCATTTCATCATATGAATCCTTCAGCCGAAGGACTACTACCTTACCTTCTTTTATTGAAGTCGGATACTTATTTGCTGAGAGAATGAGACCAAAACTGTATTTATCATCGTTTTTCGTTCCAGAAATTAGAATATTACCAAGGCTTAATTGCACTCCAAAAGCTACAGGACTACCCTTACCCGAAGTTAAAAATAAAGAAAATCCTTTTAAGGGCTCTATGACAACTCCATAAGTATAGGAATGAGAATCTCCAACTTTTTCTACGTCAAAGAAAGCTTTTAAATACTCTCTATAGGGTTTTATTGCCACACCGCCTCTTAATACTCCTTCATTCAAATACCCTGTATAAGTGGCTCCCAGGGATAGAAAATCAAAAGGCCTAAACAGTAAACCACCGTAAAAGCCACCATTCCCATCCTTTACAAATTTGTATCCAGCTCCAAAATAAAGATTTCGGTACAAATTAAGACCTTCGGCAAGGTAAAGTGAATTTCCATTGGAAACGCCAAGGCCTAAATTGCCGGAAAGCATACTGAAATCATAATTACTTCCTTTAACTATACAGGATAGCTCCAAACCTTGCGAGAAGGCAAGAGCTGCGGGGTTTATGGCTGTAGCCATACTCCTTTCCGAAAGAGCCACTGAATTAAGGTTAAAAAAAGCAAAAATTAATAACTTAACCATAATACCTCCTTTGTGTTAACAGCATATATTAAAAAGCTTGCACAACACATAATCAAATTTAAGCAACTTGCATCGTAGGTTCCCACCATTTCTTATATAATCCTAATAAGTTTAAGAGATTGCAACATAAATTCCCTGTAAAGAACGGGATAAACTTAAAATTCAGAAGTTGATTTCAATTGTATGAGACAAAGAAACATCCTTTGATCAAATGAAAAACAGTTATCAATGTTTAACACTCAAAAGACTAAGTTCCTTAATGTGAAAAGAAAAGAAACCAATACACAAGTTACGGTGATGTAGTCGAAGAACAGTCTAAAAGTATTGAAAAATTCCCAGAAAGTATCATCAAGAATTGCCCCTCAAAATTGCCATGTTTCACTAGGTACTCGTGATCAAAGGGTATTTCCTTTAAAATCTCAACCTGCATCTCTTCCCTGGGATCTGATCTCCGTACTTTCTCTCCTTTGCACCTGAATCATTTTGGCTACCAATTATAAGTAACATTTTATAAGTTAAACGAGGCTCGGAAATAAATACATAATTTTACTAATATTGGAGAAGTTTTACTCTACACAATCTCGTAAGGAAATCTTCCCAATTACTTTAAATTATTTTACATGCCGAGTGTGCTCTCTGGCTCTTGTCCAGCTACAACTTCAGAACCCCCAAGAAATACACACTTTGAGTTTATATACACCATTGAAGAATAGTATTCATTACAAGAAAGCATTATATAGGCTCATAGTATGGTAAGGTTTTTAAATGTGTTGTAATTTAGAATGGCACGAGAAAAAACTGGGGGCGGGGCCGAAGGCCCCGCCCCCAGAAAAATCGATCTTTCCACTCCTAATTAACTATCAGCACTCTTCTCGTTTCTCTTAGGTTCTCCCCTTCAATCCTGACGAAGTATGTACCGCTTTTCAGCCCGGAAAAATCAAATTTCAATTCACCCGCCGGAATAGCACCTTCAGCTATGGTAGCCACTTTTCTTCCCTGGATATTGTAAAGTTCTATCTTTGCATTTCTCAGTTCCCTGGCAATGGCAAGTCTCAATGTTCCGCTGGTAATGGAATTTCCAGAGAAGACCGGTCTTACTTCCCTAACTGCCGAAAGCCTAATATCAGCATTGGTCCTTGGGTAAAGGGTACCACGATATCTGAGAATACCTGCAAGCATGTCAATTTGCTCGTGAGGTTCAGTTGGTCTCCAGTTATATCCAATAGCATAATCACCTTCCACAGTCAAAACAAAGGTATCAGGTTCAATGTATTCATAAACTTTCCAGTCTCCTCCTGTACCCACATCGTAAACAAATATCGGTGGTCTCACAGAAACCAGCACATGCTCCCACTGCTCCGAAATGGCACCGGCTTCATTCCTCAAATCAGTAAGGGGCACCTCAACAGGATTTACAGTATGATCAGAACTAACCACTTCATAATACTTAAAGTTTTGAATTTCTGTTATTGCATTAGAACCGTATTCCAGAACCTCGCCAACAAGTATCACGGAATCACCTTCAGTCATAGCATCCATCGGAATGTAATTAGATGGATCCCAACCGTGAATCCCGGTCCATGGACCCTCACCTTGTTGTACGAAAAAGAAGGGGTAAGAGAACTTATCTTTCCATCCGGTAATAATACCTGTAATGGTCACAGACTTGCCATTCCAGTTGCTTCTGAATCCATTTGCAGCATCATCAGGCATCGTATCAGATTGAATTGTGATGATAGGAACAAATCCTCCATAGAAGTAAAAGGTATCGGTGATAGCCTGATTAAATACATCTGTAAGTCCAGGAGTATATATCTTATACCTGGCAGCATCAGTCATAGGAGAAGTCACTAAGTATACAATCTTTTGATTCTCCGGGGAAACCGTAGCGGAGAGAATATTCAGCGGTACTCCTGTCGCTGAGTCCACCACCACGTACTTCGATGGGTCTTGCGCCGTAGTGGGATTCATACTGGTCTTGAACTTCACAAGAATTTGATCCCTGTCAATGGAGAAAGCATCAGCAATACCTGGCAATAGAAACTCATAATCGTCAATGCTTCTCGGACGGAGCATGTAATAAGGGACCCCACCAAGGGTCCGAGTTTCCACAATTCCAGTTATGTTTAAAGCATCTCCCACTGTGGGAGTGTAGGAATAGTTATTCCTGACAACAACATAGCCAGTCCCATCGGTTATTTCAAACTCATTATTAGTGCCAAGACCGGTTCTCGTTATATATGCATTTTCAATTTTTACCAAGACTCCTTCATATGCTTCCGCAGAATCCACGGGAAAATCAGATGTCGCGGTGGTGTCAAGGTGTGCGCAGGTAATAACATAAGGTTCCAGGGGAGTGCGATTTCCAATTCTCACAAAATCACTGAGATTATTTACCTGTAATTCTGTGTTACTAAAATATTCTAATACACCCGCAGTGACCTCTACTGAATCACCGATATTTATTGGAGGGAGAGTTCCAAGACTGGTTGGGAAATACACCATTATTCCGCTCCAGGGACCTCTTTGATCCATTTCCACGAAGATATTCCTTGAGCCAGTAACACCGGTTTGAGCAGTCACAATACCTCGAACCCTCACAGTCTGTCCTACCCACAGAGAGGACTGTGTATTTGGATCCCTCTCAGACTGGATTGCATATATTGTGGTGTCCACCACCTGAGCGGATAGGACACCAATTAGCCCGAGCAGTGCTATCACTTTTAACGTTTTTTGCATAAACACCTCCTGTTCACTTATATTTTACATGAACCTTGAAGTAATTTAAATCATCTTTTCCCGAATCTCAGCTCTTCAGTAATCATTCTATATAGCATCGCCTCAGCGTTATTCCTCCCGTTAAGGGCGTAAAACTGTATTGAGGAAAAGACCATCTGCGGGTTTGTGGAAGGGTTTACTATAATACACGGTGGGTTTCCACTCCATCTCGCAGGAATAGTAGGTAATACGTACAAAACCTTCGCTGAACTTAGAACTTTAGGACCATCAAACCTTGAAATAATCGGGGCGCTGCACTGCAGGGTATCATAGGAAGTGCTTTGAGGCCATAACTTTTCGTTCCGCAATAGGATTTTATCCCACGCAACAACACTATCCACCCCCATATAATTTCTTGCAAAGGGGGAAGGCGTAAAGGAAGGATTTAAAAGAACATTCATCACTGCAGGGCTTATCAGAACCAGTTTTTTGCCACTATCGAGAAATGTAGTGAAAGAATTGATAGCATTAGAAAAGTGCTCCGTTTGATCTCCTGTATACCAGATTATTAGTTCAAAACCAAGATTGTTTATCATGTAATCCACGTCAAAGAAGGAGTATGGCAAACCATTCTCTACCCTAAATACAGTGTACGAATTACTTCCAAAGTAATTATCCAAAAAGTTTAAGAAGAATAAATCAGGTTGAGTGCCGGTGGGAAAGTCGCCCGCTTTTGCATCATCGATAAGAAGAATTCTTCCATGAACGGGTTTAACATACCATGAGTGACTCACAGTGTCCGAGGCAGTATAAGACTCATCCACAGCAATAAGATAAATAGTCCTCTCTCCTGGCTCAATATTGGTGAGAAAAACTGAAGCGCTGTCCTTAGAAACGAAATACCAGAGGGTATCGGGTTCATAGTCCAGTCTATAATAAAATCCCACAATAGTCTGATCTCCATCAATATCTGTAGCACCGAAGTAAAAGGTAGCAACGGTCAGCGTGGTATCAGGGGGTAATTTATCCTCTATGAAAAAGGCTTGGGGAGGTGTATTTCTTACGGGGATTACCACTTTTGAAGGAGTAGAATCTGAAAGTCCTTCATTATCCACTGCCCAAACACTAAATGTGTGAACAGCGTAGGTATCACCCGCTGTAACGCTAAAAGTATAGGTATCAGATGTTTTTGTCGTAAATACGCTATCTCCGTTGTCTATTCTATAAAAGTAGCCTACCACTTCACCGTCGGGATCACTTCCAATCCAGTAGAGGGTGAGCTTCGCCTGAACAGTATCCACCGTATCTACGTGGGCTATAAAGCAATAGGTTTCAGGAGGCAAATTTTCCACAGGGTTTTCAAAGGGCTTCTTGATACAGGATGAAAGCCCCATGAGCATTAAAGCAGAAAAAATGAAAATCACCTTAACTCTCATATTTTCACCTCACGATTAAAAATTTTGCCATTTTTGGCTTACCAGTAACATGATCCTTCACCACAATATAGTAAAGCCCTGTTGCCACGGGCTGCTTTCTATCCGAGAGAAGATCCCAGGTATCTTCTCCATATGAGCTTTCGTGTTCTATGGTCTTAACCACGTCTCCTGCAGCATTTAAGATGTAGATGGTACACTTTTCAGGGAGGTTATAGAACCTTATGACCCTGGAGCCGCCTTTTTCCCACACTGAGGATAGCTTGTAGGGATTAGGATAAACACCGATATCCGCAGTGTCAGAGGACGTTGCCGGAGTTCCGGGAACCAACTGAACCAGGTTCAGTATCTTTGAGCTTTCAAGGGAAGGAAGACCAAGTACGGAATCACCTACATCGTAAGATGTAACAGCGTAATAGTATGTAAAACCATTTTTAACGCCGACATCTTCAAACTTGTAATACCCCGCGTATTCACCTTCTGTCTCCATTGGCGGCATTCCAGTGTTAAACCCCTGGGAATGGTCAACATCATTTACTATACTATCACCAACAAGTGTGTCCCGAGGGCTTTTATCAAATTGGGCCAGAAGTTTCCAGGATGTGTCATCCACAAAGGGTGAAAGTCCCCTATAAATTCTATAGCCTTCAAAATCCCTGCGATGAGGAGGGAACGGATCCCTAGCAAGTTCAGGAGAATTATCAAAATAAAGTGTAACTTTCCTGTTACCTGGAATGGCTATCAGCCTGGGGGACGGTGGTGGAGCTGGCAATATAAAGTTCGCTTCATAAGCTTTTTGAGCCCATGATGCGTTTTCATAAAGGCTTTGTAGATCCATTCCACCTACAAAAGCCATAACCAGAGTGAGGGAATCTCCGACATTTACATGGGGAATGGGACCTACAGAAAGAAGCGGGATGGGGTCAGGATAACCCCTCGTATAAACATAGTTGTCATCAACATCCGGGTCCCTTTCCCCATTTGACATTATCTTATATCTTGTGGTATCTGGTACGGTCCCCCTCATGTCTCTCCACGTCCACCAATTATAGCTAACCACAAGGGAATCAAAGGTGATTTTATTTCCGTTATATTCAATACCAAGGAATTTGAAGGCTCCATAGCCCGTTGCAAGATAATCGTATCCGTCGTTTCTCTCGTAAACTAGGTGTTTTTCTTCATCATAGAAAAGTCTTTTATGTTGGTAATACGGGGTAGTTCCAAAATCATCCCCCCAGAAATCCCTGGAACCGGAGGCGAGTTCTCCATAAAAACCCAGATAGACGCTGTCCCAATCGCCAAGATATCCATCATTATAAAGAACAAATTTTACAATGACCACATCGTCGATATAAGGGTAACTCCAGACGAGAACAGTCTGGTTAACTCTCACCCCTATGGGAACATGCTGCGGAGGAAGCGTATAGAAATCTCTGTAGTCTGTATAAGTGCAGTAAAAATCCTGTTCGGAAATAGCATCGGGTGAATAATAACGGGATGTGAAAATGGATGATTTTTCAATTATTGAATCCGAAGGGGATGTGGAAGGTAAAAATTCAAAGCCCTGAGTGGATCCGGGTGTCACGCTGGTTTCATCTACAGCTCCTGTAGTAACCAGCTTACCCATAGGTGTTTTAGCACCTATCCACAAACCTCCTTTATACAGTCTTTCAATGTTACTATTTTTGGGGTATTCCATAGAGGGATAAGGTTTGCCAGTAGTGGGATCTATGTACCTTGAGAAGCTTGTACCGAAGAGACCGAAATTGGTAACGTTCAATCTCATGTTTCCGATGGATGTATATTTAAAGGAAACTATCCTGGCCCCCAGGAATGAAAAAGTTAAAAGTAGATAAAGGATAAACCGCTTCATTTTCCACCTCCAGGATTTTGCGGGAGCTCGGGCTTTTTAAGTTTAATGACCTCGCTGGCAAAAGCCACATAAAGATACAGACCGTCTTTTGTAGTTGCGAGGGAAACAGGCTGATTTTCAAACTCTTCTGCGTGAACAAATTCACCACTTACTTTGAATTTTTGAATTCTTTTATTTCCATAGTCCAGCACATACACATTTCCAGAGGTGTCAGCCCACACGTCAGTGGGGTACAGAAATACCCCCGCTGTGTCACCTCCCTCATGGGTAATTCCTCCAAGGTGCAAAAGAGAAATCCGCGGGGAAGCAAGGGAAAGACCCTCCACCCAGTTGTTTCCAGTGCTGGCAACTATCAGTCTTCCAAATTTCTCATCGAGGAATATCTCCATAGGATTTTTTACATTCAAAATCCCGGAACCCTCTATAGCGAAAGTCTCAATATAATTTCCCATGGAATCAGTCTTTACTATAAAACTTCGAGATGAATCACTGATATAAATTTCTCTAGAAGAACTGACATCCAGACCCGTTATAAGTATCGTGTCTGAAAAATCAATATCGTAAAGAAACTCCTTATCTCTCGTAAAGACCAGGATTCTACTACCGTCCCCTACATATATCTTCCTTGAAAGATCTTGGGCCAGAACTCTCGCGTGGTTAAAGCCTGAGTAGAAAGTATCCACAAGTTCACCATTAACGTTGTATCTTAAAAGAGTAGCAGGCTCAAGGATGTATATATAACCGTCTTTTCCTACAAGTATATTCTGAATATCATTAAAATTAGCAAAGTCCCAATTCGTGTTCCTAACCACTATGTAGTCCTCTTCATTGGGCATGGAACCGGGGTTTTCAGGGGGCAAGGGGTATTTGTACCCACAGCCCGCAGCAAACACTAATAATACAATCGTTATTAAAAGCCTTTTCATTAGAAATTTACCCCCACCTGCGCTTTATGAATTATTCCGGCATATCCCATGGTACCAACAGCATAGTCAATATGGAAATCCTTCTTAAATCCAAGGCTCTGAGTGTAACCGATTCCCGCTGTGAATCCAGAATATTCTCCTGGTACGTTACCATTAAGCCTGTAACCCGCTCTTAGGGACAGAGCCTCAAGGATTACATATTCAAGACCAATTCTGAAAATCTCTATATTGTCGGTACTCTTTTCCAGCTGTAAAGATGCATAAAAATTTTGAACAGGACTTCCATATACCCCAAGCCTGTAAATCACCGGCAATGAGAAACTGGAAGGCGTCTCTTGAGGATTAGGACATTTAACTTTAGGATCAGGTCCGATATTGGAGATAGATATTCCAAGGGCAATGTCTCTATACCCTACAAGGTAATACGTTCCGAGATCCAGAGCAAAAGTGTATTGTTGGTATTCATCCAGAAACTCTGTGAGGTATTTAAGAGTAACTCCAAAGGAAAATCTGTCTATGAGCTTTTGAGAATAGCTTAGCCCAAAATAAGTGCTGGAAGTTCTAAAATAGGTCCCCAGACCGAAGGGGTGATTTTCATCAGTTCTCTGGATGTACCCCGAATGAAGATTAGCCAACTGGACCCCGATACTGGAAAGATTGTGAAGTTTGTAAGTGAAGGCACCATAGTTAAAATAGGTATCCCTAATCCATCTTTGCGAGAAAAATGCACTGCTTATAAAGCCCGGAGTAAATGACATTCCAGATGGATTCCAGTAAAGGCACGTTGCATCACTGGCAATGGCAACACCTGTCTCTCCAAGCCCCCCTTGTTTTGCACCCACAGGAATTTTGAGAAAAGTCATGGTGGTGGTGCCAACCTTCTGACCCCCTAAAAATTCAAAGAGGGTGATTGCCTTAAGTACCCCGGCAAATAACAATGTAAATAAAATATACCTCTTTACCATCTTATAAACACCCCCATCAATATTTCTCTGGGTTCGTCATACCTTGCTGGATTCAGCATGCTTTCAGGAGTGGTACGCGGTGGCAAGGGGTCACCTGGTTCATAGGCTCTACCGGTAACAGGATTGATAATCCTATGGTTTCTCCAGTTGAAAACATTACGAACTTCCGTTTTAAATCTCATGGAAGTACCCCCTAACTTGAATAAACCTTTTTCAAATTTAACATCCATCCTTTTCCACATGGGGCCAAGTTTTGAGTTGATTTCTCCCTGATTCCCAAGGGTATCTTGAGGAGTGTATCGCACACCAGACTGTAAAGAGGCAGACATAGTAATCATAAAGTCATCAATTTTCATATTTCCAATTCTTAAATATTCATTTTTCCTGAGAGAGTAGGTAATATCACCATAGAACTTCACAGGTCTATCCCACTTTAGGTACCATTCTTTGATGGTTTCAACTCCCCCGCTCCAGTACCAATCCTCGGCACTGGATGAGCGACCTTTACTCTGAGAAAGGGTCAGAGAGAGAGAACCATAAACGTGAAACGGTGTATAATAGCTCAAATCTGCCTCAAGTCCAACAGATCGAGAGTAATCCGAGTTAAAGTACATCCAGAAAGAAGGGTTTGGGGGAATACCTGCTACTTTTCTGGCTGTTGGATAATTAAAAATATCCTTATAATACGCAGTTAGTTTTAGTTTACTTCTTTCATTAAATAAATGTTCGACACCGAGTTCATATGCCACCGTCACTGTAGGATTTAAATTAGGGTTCCCTACAAGCTCATAGGACGAAGAGGCTCTTACACCAAGCTTGGAATAGACATACTTTAGATCAGGTAGCTGGGAGAAGTGACCGTAAGATGCGAAGAATTTATCCTTTTCAGTGATGGGATATGCAAATCCGATTCTTGGACTTAGATGAAATTTCACAATGCGATTCCTTATCGTTGCGTTATTGTTCAAATATTTTGTGTATTCACTTTCAATAGCGGGAGGAAGGTCAGGCTCGTTAAGTATTCTTCTTACAGCATCATCCACGTACTTTCCCGGAACCCAGAAATCCAACCTCAGACCAAGATTAGCAATCATTCCTGCAAAGTAAATCTCCGTTTGTGCATAGGTTCCACCATCAAAGGAATAAATCTTATAAAGATCGTAGTTAAGGCCAAGCCCACTCTGGGTCCCATACCATGGGTAATGGATATCCAGCCATTGCAACTCGTTTCTATTAACTAAAAAACCTGTTTTAATTCTCCAGATTTTCGAGAATATTTTGCTAAAATCCAGTTTACCCGTGTAGGTTTCCACATAATGATCATGCCAATATGGTGCATCGCCGTAATCCCAGAATAAATCCTGGGGAATGGTATCAATGGTCTCCACATACTGAGTCCACTTTCTTCCCCGAACATCAGCCCTTAAATTGGTGAAAAATCTTGAAATCTTTAAATCATAAAAGGTAGAAGGAGAAAGCGCATGATGGATAGACAATGCCTGTTGAATGGCATCCCTTGTAAAAGTCAAATAATTGTTGAGATTATAAATGTACCTATACGGAAATCCGCTGGCGAAGGGATAATCCGACGAAGAAAGATAATACCCCTGATTAATCTCTATGGATTTATTTATCATGAAATACATTCTAAAATTACTGGAAATCCTCCAGGAAATCCTTGAAAGCAAGGAATAATCATTTTCTTCCCTCTTACCAAGCAGCCATGTTTTATAAACCGATGTATAAAGACTATCTGCATGGGGCAAATGGGTATCTTCCAGATCTGTATGAAGACTGACATAATATGTAATTTCACCTGGGATATTTAATTTAAGAGAATTTTTCAGAAATCTTGATATAACTTCAGGGCCACTCAGATTTAAATTTAGGACATCTTTATTTTGATGGTTAACTATTCTAAACAGTTTACTGTACTTCCAGAGATTATCCCTCATATATTCCAGACTTCCTGAGAACTTTTGACCTCCTTCCCTTAGTGTAATGTTGACAACCCCCGACATGGCCTGCCCATACTCAGCATTGAAGCCTCCTGTTAGTGCTTCCAGTTCCTCAATGGCAGAGATAGGAATATACAACCCGAAGGAACTACCTGAAAGCTGATCCTTAATGGGTAACCCATCTATCATTACCATAAGCTCATTGGACCTACCACCCCTCACATGGATATCTGTGCCTTGACCCTGAAAGCCTGCTTGTTTTTCCAGTATTCCTTTGACATCTTCTGTGGGAATAACATCCAACTTTTCACGGGAAACAACGGTCTTGGAAGCAGCAACTTCTTTTTCCAGCACCGGTCTTTCACCTATTGTAACTATCTCTTCTACTTTGAATACTTCCTCTTGAAGGTAGAAATTTACTTCTCTCGTCTCATTCCCCTTTATTGTAACCTTAATTTCCTGTGGCTTATACCCAACCATGGAAGCCGAAAGCACATAATCACCAGGCTGAATCTTTGTGAAGTAAAAGTAACCATCAAGATCGGTAGAAGTACCCAATTTAGTCCCTTTTATAATAACGCTGGCCATGGGAAGGCCCTTACCCGTTACAGCATCGTAAACCCTGCCCACAATCTTCCCCTGAGCATGTAAAAGAGAAGATAGAATAAGCAGGGGCAGTAGACTTTTACCGAGGTTTTTCATTGACCCTCCTTTTATAAAACACAGTCCACAAGACCTTAAATATTAATTTACACCTTATAGGCTGTCAAACAAACTTTAAAAACCCTTGAAAAGCGAGTTTCTAACCTGATTTATTTACCTCGAGCTGATCCAAATAGCCTTATATGAAGTCGATCCGAGTAGTTAAAACCTTCTCCAAGTGCCAGCTCACTGAGTTTTGTAGCCCTTTCCCGTAACTCAATTTCATTAGCTGCCATAGGCATCAGATAGACCCTATAACGGGGAATATAGTATTCATTGACAATAGATAGTATCTCCTCAATATCATTCTCATCACTAACTACGAACTTAAAGAACGCATTCTCACATTCCGAAAAAAATACAAGAGCATCTCTTTTTAACCTAATCTCTTTATCAATCCCTGAATTGGCAAGCTTTACTGATACATTAAAGGTCAGAGAGGGTATCCCAGGTAGACCCTCAGGTACGATGGTTCCATTTGTCTCTATTTCAATACTTCGAAAAAGTGATGCCACCTTACCAATAAGCAATGCCAGCTGCTTTTTCTGGAGCAGTGGTTCACCACCTGTAATCACAAAATTCCAGGCATTAAGACGTATTTCAATGACTTTTTTTATCACTTCATCAATGTCGAAAGCTTGCCACTCCTCGGAATAGTCGTGAAAAGAGGCATATTTTGTATCACAAAAATCACATCTTAAGTTACATCCTCCAAGGCGTAAAAAAACTGAAGGTGCACCGGCTTTTGGGCCCTCACCCTGGATTGACTTAAATATTTCTGAAACCACAAGTTTCATTCAGATTCTCTATATTTAACGGGCTCTATCTCACTTCTTGTAACGCTTATATAACCACTCTGATGAGGAGTTTCAAAGACTTCAACCTCTACAAAATCTACATTTTTAAATTCATTAAGTATTATACTGGCACATAATTTCGCAATATTTTCAGCACTTGGATTACAATCGAGGAGCACCACTTTTTGACCGGCATCTATTAATACTCTTGCCAAAGGGTCATTGTCAAAAAGTATCACCTTATGATCGAGGAGATGATGTATTTTTTCCTTTAAAAGGCCAAAATCTACAAGCATTCCGTCTTCCTGAAGTTTACCTCCCAATCGAACCTTAATTTTGTATGTGTGCCCGTGTAAAAAGGCACATTTCTTCCCATGCTGATAAATCCTGTGTGCTGAATCTACAAGGGTTTCCCACCTTATTTCAAACATTTGACACCTCCCAGAAATTCTCCAGGGTTACCCCTCTTTCAAAAAACCAATTACACGGAGGAAACTGGAGTTCCCCAAAGTTGCAATAATATGAAACAGAAACAACGTTTACTTCTAAATTATCCGTAGCTACCCCCTGAATAATCTCTTTTAATTCATTCAGCATTTCCTGTAGCCCTTCAGTGCCATCTACCACAACTATATTTAAAACCCGCGGTGCAGAAATTCTTAACAATTTTCTACTGTAAAGTAGAAAGAAACTTTCACCTCTTACAACCTTCTCGGCCTCTAAACTCGCTTTAAGAACCTCATATTCAGTAAAAGAGTAATCAAAGTTACTTTGGGGAACAAGATCGAGGGAAACCTCATTGAATGCCCTCGAAATTAATTCTTCATCTATTTTTTTCGGAGTAAATAGATATCTTAAAGAGAGGCATCCCCTCGTGTCAAAGGCGAGGTTATCAAAAGCGATCTTTTTTAGTACCTCGAGTGATGGCTCCTTCCAGAGAATGCCAATGGATAACTTTGGCCCAAAAAACCTTGAGGGTTTCCCCAAAGTTTTAAATAACGCTCCGAGATTTTCTCCTCCATAGCCCACGATAAAATCATATTTTTTTGCCTCATTAAACGTTTCCTCATGAGTCATGTACCTCGTATGGATTTCTATGAATTTTCCCAAAAAATTCTTCGCCATGTTAACAAACTCATTGTAAAAGGATTTCTCCACAGAAGGTTGTTTTATAAATACCTTTTTAACGTTGGACAGAAGGAATACGGGAAAGATTTGAAAGATTACCACAGGAACATTGCCCGGCAAAATAACAAAAACTTTTTCGGGACCGTTTAAATTATCAGGGTACGATTTGAAGAAATCTACACATTCAATGTATTGATTTAAACTGGAAAGTAAAAGGTTTTTTTGATAAACAATGTCACTTTTCACCTTCCCCTTCTCGTAGTATTCCTTAAAAGTCAAGAGAAACTCAGCATACTTATCTAAAAGTGAAAGCGCATCCCTTCTCATCTTCTTTTACCCTCCCGAGAACGTCAAAGCATCTTCCTTCCACCCTGACCCTGTCCGGTACCATAAGAGCAGATACCGTAAAAAGATTTGCAAAATCAAAGACTCTCAGGAGTCCTTCTCCAACAGTAAAAACCATGGCAAAAGAACTCATTTTATATAGAGAATCACATGTAGTGTAGAATTGGGAGAACATTTCCGACATTCCGTATTCTGTAAAGAAACGACCTTTTGGAAAGGCTTTTCGGGCGATTTCATAAAGTTCCTTCCTGATGTAGGGCCTCCTTAAAGCCTTATAACCTCCGGTTTCTATTATTATTATTTCATTATCGTACGAAAATCCATTCTGGAACATGAACTCAGACAACTTTAAAAGTTGCGTAGAAGTCAGGAAAACAATATCAGCGCCTTTAATGCTCATAAGCCGATCTAGAACCCCTAAAATATCTTGAATCTCAAAGGAATTATTAATGTAAATAATCTCAAATTTTTGTTCGAATATTTTCAGCATGTAAGATAGCGAAGAATTACTCGCAATACTGAAAGGGGGTACCAGGGTAACCATTAAAGCAGGTGAAAAGGGGAAAGATTTTAAAGCAGAAACTCTATAAAGCTCCAAGGATTTTTCATGGTAAAAAACTCTTGATCTCTGCCCTGTAGTGCCACTGGATTCAAAATACCCCATGGGTTCTCCAATGAGAATCTGGTTTGTTTTGAAGATCTCCACGGGGAAAAAAGGTATATCTTCGATTATATTAATGGAATGAACTCCGTTTATGGATAAAAACTTTTTATAAAGGGGAAGGTTTTCAGCTTGGAATTCCACCACTTCCCGCGCCAGGATGGGGTCAAATTCAGTGGAGTTCTCAATATAATCCTTTACCCTCTGGAATATGTCCATTCCTTTAACACCGAATTTAGTTTTGATACAAAGTCATCCATAATTTTTTCTGTAATTACAAAGGAGGGAGCGAGTTCCAAAACTTCACCCTTTAACCCAGAGGGAAGAGTAATGTAACCGAGTTTTAACAACTTTTTCGAAACATCAAAGGCTATGCCGTGGTGGAATTCAATGCCTAAAAGCAAACCCATACCGCGAACTTCTCGAACAATTTTTGGAAAATCTGCTTTAACTTTTGAAAGCTTTGAAAGGAAAATCGAACCCTTCCAGGCTACCTGATCCCAGACCTTTTCTTTCTCCATGAAACATAATACATTATAAGCTATTTCGGAAATTAGGGGATGCCCAAGGTGAGTGCTTGTATGAAGTGCCTCTCCGCCCGACGAAGGCCACGCTTTCATGATCTCCTCCCTTGCCATCATCACAGAAATGGGAAAAGATGAGCTAAGAGCTTTTCCGAGAAGTATTATATCAGGCTTGACTCCATAGTATTCATAAACAAACTTCTTTCCGCACCTTCCTAAACCAGAGAAAATCTCATCAAAAGCCAGAACCACTCCGTATTTTAATGTAACTTCCCGTAAAGCTTTGATGAAATCCATAGGGGCTATTCTCACCCCACCCCTGGCTTGAACGGGTTCTATTATTAAAAGCCCGACATTGCCTTTTTCTTTCAAATATTTCTCTATGTTGTTAATAACTTCAAGCCAATTATCTGCTTGGGGAAAAAGAAAATAAACAGAGATATCAGGAATTAAACTACGAAAAGGATCTTTAAACTTGGGATTGAAAGTGCAAAGGAGTGCACCAAAAGAAAGTCCGTGATATCCCCCTTCAAAGGCCATTACAGTCTTTTTACCTGTATAGAGGTAGGCGGTTTTGATGGCTGCTTCTACGGCGTCTGCACCATTCTGCCCTAAAATACCCTGATAGCCACCACCTAATAAAGCCGATAATTTTTTAAGTAATTTTACTTTAGACTCGCTGGGTAAAACATCACCCATACCATTAATAATCTGCGGATTTCTTAACAACTTCCTTATGGCCGGGTGATTGTGACCTATCAGGGAAACACCAAAAAAAGATGTGAGGTCCACATATCTATTTCCGTCCACATCCCATACATTAGCAAGGCTACTCTTAGAAATGAATACGGGGTAATCTTCAGATATATAAGTGATATTCTGGCATTCCACTTCCCTCAATTCTTTCATAAGTTTCAAGGAATTGGGCCCGGGGACAGGCGTTCTTAATTTCGGAAGTTCGAGACCTTTCATTTACATATTTCCATAAATGTATTCTAAAACTTTTTCCATGAAATACTTTGGAGATCCAGGGGTATTGTTAAGCATTATAACGTAAATATAGTCTTCTCCTTTTCGGGTTCTTATATAGCCCCCCAGGGTAGAAACACCGGATAGGGTGCCAGTTTTTCCTCTAAAGATACCTTTCAATTTTTTATAATTACTTGCCAGTGTGCCATCAGTATTTGAAATAGCAAGTAGCGAAGCGAATTCAGGAAAGTAAGAAAAATTCCGGTAGTGGAAATAGAACAGAGAGGCCAGACCCCGAGGCGTAGCAAGATTATACCGGGATAGACCGGACCCATCCGCTGGTTTAAAATGGTCCTGCAAATTGGTTACTTTTAGAAAACTATCGATGGCGGCAAGTCCTTTCTCGTAACTTCCTTTACCTCCATAAAGCTCCCTACCAAGGGTTTTAAGAAAAGCCTCACCATATATATTAAGACTGTATTTCATGAAATCCATAAGCAGAACATAAGCGGGTTTCGACTCATGCACATAAAGAGTGTCATAATACTGATTTGCTGGCAAATCTTTGATAATTGAAGAAACTTTAAAATTAATTCCTAAATACTTCAGGATAGAATCTACCTGCTCACTAAAATATTTTTCAGGGGTTTGAATACTGCGGGTTGTAAAAACAATTTTTCCAATGTCACCCTCGATAAGGGTAAAGACTGTATCACCTCTTACCATATCGTATATTTTATACTGCTTACCATTTCTTCTATGAACTTTGAAAAAAACCGTTCCGGGATAAACCGCAATTTTTTCCCCCATTCCGCTGAGATTCATAACAGAAACTCTGGCGACATTATTTTCCAATATAAAGGAACTAATGGGAGCCATATAACCCTTGGCAAGGTTGTTGAATTGCCAGCCTGCTCCGTATCTTACAGAGTCATAGGCAAAATCCACCAAAAATAGAGTATCTATTGAAGAAAACCCGAAATTTTTGATGAAATAGAAAATTTCAAAAAGGTCCTTTACTTTTAGGGAAGGATCACCCGAAGCCAGAAAATATAAGTTGTTGTTTTTTTTACCTTTTAACACGGTGGTTTTAAAGGTGTAAGATGATCCGAGAAAATACAAGAATGCAGAGGTAATAAGGGTTTTGTTCAAAGAAGCCGGAACAAAATAACTATCTGCGTTTAACGAGAAGACCTCATTTCCTTTGCGATCGAGTATTATTACTCCAGTAAAGCCCCTCTTCGGTCTATAGTACTCTACTACGTCCTTAATAGAATAAAAAGCATTGGGTTCATAATAAAGGTTTAGAAGAATAAGTAGGAGCCTCATTTATCCTTTAACCTCCTTAATATATGAGTCGTGGAGAACCCTTCTATATATGGGGCAATCACCACTTTTCCACCATAACTCTCAACAATTTCCTTTCCCACAACTTCTTCAACACTGTAATCACCGCCTTTGACGATGATATGAGGTCTTAGAATTTTAATTATTTCATAAGGCGTATCTTCTTCGAAGGACACAACATAGTCCACCATTTCAAGAGCCGAAAGGACCACCATCCTATCTTCCAGTTTGTTGATAGGTCTACCGGAACCCTTGAGCCTTCTAACGGAGTTATCAGAGTTAACAGCAACTACCAGGAGATCACCCAGGGATCTTGCAAAAGCAAGATATTCCACGTGTCCTCTGTGTAATACGTCGAAACAACCGTTTGTAAAAACGATTTTCTTTGAGTCCCTGAGTTTGTCCAAAATTTCTAACAATTCTAATTTTGTTTTAATTTTCTCTTTGAAGTTCATTGGAGCTTATAAGCCAAATCTACTTAAATCACCTATGTCTCTACGGTAAAATGCTTTTTCAAACCTGATTTTTTCTACCTCATTGTATATTTTTTCGATAACGGTTCTGAAGTCATCTCCAAGCATTACCAGGTTTAGTACTCTTCCTCCATCCGTATAGATTTTACCATCTTCTTCACGAGTACCTGCATGATATAGAATAACGTCAGGAGATAACTTATCTATACCCTGAATAGGCTTGCCTGTTTCATAACTAACCGGATATCCCCCACTGGCAATAACTACACATATTGCTACTTCGGGCTTTATTTTGATTTTTACACGTCCTAAATTCCCGTTTCTGGTGGACTCTATCAGTGATATCAAATCATTTTCCAGCCTCGGCAGAATTACCTGGGCCTCTGGGTCCCCAAGTCTTATATTATATTCAAGTACCATCGGTCCGTTTTTAGTCCAGATAAGCCCAAAATACAGAAAACCAACGTAGGGGATGTTCTCTTTCTCAAGACCTTTAATAGTAGGTTTGATAATAGACTCTTCTGTAACCATTCTCATTTCTTCAGTTAGAAATGGTGCGGGAGAAACAGAACCCATACCCCCTGTATTGGGGCCGCGATCACCATCGTATGCCTTCTTATAATCAGAAGCATCACCAATCCACTTGTATCTTTTACCATCAGTTATTACAAAAACTGAATATTCTATTCCGGTCAAAAACTCCTCAATAACAACCTTTGTAGAAGAAATGCCGAACTTCTTCTCAATCATAAATTCGTATAGAACAGAAACTGCTTCGGCCGGGCTATGAGCGATAACCACACCCTTACCCTCAGCAAGACCATCGGCTTTTATAACAATAGGATAACTTTTTATATCTCTAACATAATTAGAAGCACTCTCAAAATTAGCGAAAGTATGGAAATTCGCGGTAGGTATATTATGTCTTTTCATAAATTCCTTTGCCTGAATTTTTGAGGTTTCAAGGAAGGTAGCTTCCTGTGGCGGGGCAAAAACATAGGCAGATGAGGCAGATTCAAGAAAATCTTTTATACCTTTTGAAATTGGAAGCTCCGGCCCGGGAATAACAAGTTCAATTCCTTCACTATTTACAAATTCTGCAATCTCCATAAAATCAAGGGGTGAGATGTCGACATTATTGGCGTATTTCGCCGTTCCTGGATTTCCTGGAATTGCGTAGATTTTTTCCACCAGCTTAGATTGAGATATTTTGTGCACTATTGCATTCTCACGACCGCCCTTGCCTATGACAGCTAACCTCATTTAAACTCTCCTTATTACAATTCGAATGATTTTTTCAAGCTCACGTCCAGCCTTGTTTGCGACCTCCAGAACTTCCTCGTGGGTCGCAATTTTCGGTTCATACGGGTTTGCAACATTTGTAATTATTGAAAAAGCAAGGACTTCTATGCCCATATGCCTGGCCACGATAACTTCTGGTGCCGTAGACATACCCACTGCATCGCCACCAATAAACCTGACGAACAAATATTCTGCTGGAGTTTCAAGGGAAGGACCCTGTAAAGCTACATAAACCCCCTCACGCAGATAAACATTAGATTGGGATGCAGCTTCTTTTGCCAAATTTATAAGCCTTCTGGAATAGGCATCGTGCATAGAAGGAAATCTGGGCCCAAATTCTGAAAGATTAGGCCCCCTCAGAGGATTATCCGGAATTAAATTGATATGATCCCTTATAACCATAATATCACCAGGTTTCATGGCGGGATTAACACCCCCGGCTGCGTTTGTTACAATTAACACAGGTACTCCAAGAGGTTTTAGAATTCTAAGGGGAAGGGTTAATTGTCTTGCAGAATAACCCTCATAGTAGTGAAAACGACCTTTGAAGATTAAAACCTTTTTGCCCTCCAGGATACCGTATAAAAGCACTCCTTCGTGCCCCTCAACAGTGGATACGGGAAAACCTTCAATATCTGAATAGGGTACTCTTGTTTTAACATCAACAGAGTCAGCGAGTAAACCGAGACCAGAACCAAGCACTATAGCTACATCAACCTCTTCAACGCCTCTTTGCCTTAGAAGCTTTACTGCATTATTAATAATATCAACTTCCTTCAAGGTCTTTTACCTCCCTTGAAAGTAGCCTCAGGTAATATTCCAGTTCTCCTCTTAGCTTTTGAAGTATTTCATATTTCTTTCGTTCTAACCTCTGAACTTCATCTTCCAATTTTGACCTTCTCAAGGCTGCTTCTGCCAGCATCTTATCAGCTTTTATTTGAGCCTCTTTTACAATATTCTGCGCCCGTTCCTGTGCGCTGGAAATCACCTGATCCGATGATTGCTGTGCCAGAAACAAAGCTTTTTTCAGACTCTCTTCAAGCTCCTGATACTCTGCCAATCTCTTTTCTATAACAAGAAGTCTCTCTTTAAGCCTTTCGTTCTCCTGTATAATTTTCTCAAATTCGTTAGATACCAGTTCCAGAAAGGTAAGGACTTCTTCCTGATCAAACCCCCTAAATTTTACTTTAAAAGTGGCACGTCTTATCTCTAATGGAGTAAGCCTCATCACAACCTCCTCCCAAAAATTCCCCTTCCTATTCTTAAAAGATTGGCTCCCTCAGGGATTGCATACTGGTAATCCTCTGTCATTCCCATGGAAAGCCACGGAATTTTAATTTCGTAATCATTTTCAATTCTTTCTTTTATTTCACGGAGCTTTGAAAAGGCTCTTCTTGAGGAGAGCTCATCCACTGGATAAGGACCGACGGTCATGAAGCCTGTAAGAACCAGCTTCTCAGATTCGAGTATCCTTTCAACTAGCTGGTCAACATCCTTTTCTTTGCATCCGGTCTTTTGAGACTCATGAGAAGTGTTTACTTCGATAAAAACCTCCATTTTGCCTTCAATCCTCTTCTCAAGAGCATCAATTAGTTCAAGCCTTTCAACCGATTCAATAACTTTAAAAATTCTCACAGCATGTTTTACTTTATTAGTTTGAAGGTGACCTACAAGATGCCATTCGATATCTAAGTCCAGGAATGGAACTTTTAAGAGGGCCTCCTGAACTCTATTTTCTCCCATAATCCTTATTCCCCCTTCGTATGCCCAAAGGATCCTTTCAAGGTCTACACCCTTCGTAACCGCCTCAACAGTAATGGCATAAGTAATTCCATACTTTGCTTTTAGTTCTTCAATATTCTCAAAGAGTGTTTTTATATTACCTTGTATCTCCTCCCGAGTCACCTTCAATCTCCCTCTTTAAATAAGAGTAAATCTCCTCTCTTAAATCGGGCGAATCCATCATGAGATATAGGCCCCGGAAATTTTCCAGAGTATTCCTTTTCTTGAAAGGAGAGAGAAAAACCCCAAAGTTGTCCTTGTAAACCCTCTTAAAATAAGATAGCTTCCGCACATTTGTGTAAAAAGGCTTCTTAACAGTTATCTTTCCGTTTTCAATACGGTAATAAGTCTTTGTGTAAAAAGGGAATAAAACAGCAAGTAGCACAATAAAAGAGAAAATTCCCCAGAAAATACCACCTGCGATCCAGAATAAAAGGACCGCAAGGGGAAATAAAATTAAAAATCTAATTCTTCGCTTCTTGTCAGATATGGGTAGTGAATACCACTCCCTTATCTCTGACATAGCTAGCTGTGGTGAGCATGACCATGCTCAAGTTCTTCTGGGGAAGCATCCCTTATGCTAACGACCTTTACATGGAAATGAAGCCTGTGACCAGCATAAGGATGGTTGAAATCAATAGTTACGTTACCGTCTTTAACTTCTTTCACATAAAATGGAATATCATTACCCTCTTCAAAGTGTGCGTAATACTGCATACCTACCTGTGGGACTTCATCACCAAAATACTCTTGAGGAATAACCTGAACAGCTTCAGGATCATACTCTCCAAAAGCATCCTCAGCTTCCAGAACTACATCTTTCTCATCACCTATGTTCATGCCCATAAGAGCTTCTTCTAGCTTAGGAAAAATTTCGCCCACTCCAGTGAGAAAAAAGAAAGGCTCACCTTCAGTGGAATCTAATATTTTCCCATCATCAAGTTTCATTATATATTCTATTCCTACTACTTTTTTCGATTCTACTTGCATTATTTCCTCCTTAGGATTTTTATAATTATCATGGTAATATAGCAAAATGTCAAAGATTGGAATATCTATTGGGCCACTTTTATGTAAGTATAACTCACATCTAAGTTAATTTGTAGATATAAATGATTAGGCTTATTATTAAATAAAAATAAATCTCAAAATGCAAAGGAAATTATTAAGTCTACAGCTTATATTAGACGAAGCGGAAAAGATTGTAAAAGGGCAAAGAGATATTCTTACAGCTATTTTATCAGCCATAATAGCAGATGGACACATTTTACTCGAGGGACCTACAGGGGTAGGTAAAACTACCATAACCCTAACCTTCGCAAAAATCCTTGGACTTTCTTTCAGGAGAATTCAATTTACGAGTGATATTCTCCCATCCGACATTTTAGGTATATACTACTATAATACAAAGACTGGAGAATTTACATTAAGAAAAGGTCCAATATTTGCTAACCTTGTCCTTATTGACGAAATCAACAGAGCGTCGCCAAAAACCCAGAGTGCTCTCATTGAAGTAATGGAAGAAAAACAGGTTACTATAGAAGGGAATACCCTTTATCTTGAAAAGCCTTTTATCGTAATCGCCACCCAAAACCCCCTGGACTATGCAGGAACTTTTCCTCTTCCAATTACTCAGTTAGATAGATTCCTTTTGAAAATAAACATAGACTACCCCTCAAAGGAGATTGAGAAAGAAATTTTAAAAACTGGAGATCCTCGAAGCCTAATTGATAGTCTTAATCAAATTATGACAAAGGAAGATGTGCTAAACTGGCAAGAAACAGTCTCTAAAGTAATAGTAGACGAATCAATAATCGACTATATAACAGAAATAGTCACAGCTACAAGGACTAACCACCTTATAAAGGAAGGACTAAGTTCCAGAGCATCCATTCATATTTTAAAATGTGCCAAGGCAAGGGCTCTCATTAATGGTAGGAGCTATGTGATACCAGAAGACGTAAAGTCTATGTTTTTGTATGTTGCACCTCACAGAGTTATTTGTGACGTACCCCAGTGCGATGTTCAAATTTTCTTAAAGGATTTTATCGAATCTATACCTGTACCCAGGTAAATTATGAGGAAACCCCGTCCTTATGTTTCCTATGTAATGCTAAAAAAATGGGGCAGATATTATGCCATCCTCACCTTACTCGTAGGGTTTGCGGCTGTAAACTCTGGTAACAATCTCCTTTACTTTTTCCTTGGTGCCCTTCTTTCTCTTATGGCTCTTTCCGGGTTTGTAAGTTATATTACGCTGAAATCTATTATGGTTGAATTAGCACCTCCCGAGGAGGTGTATGCAAAAAGCTTGAATTATTTAAAAATTAAAATCAAAAATAAGGGGGTTTTCCCCATTTTTCAGGTTTACGTAAAAAAATCAGAACATGAAAAACTTACAATGGAATATATTCCAGCAAAATCTGAAACTCAAGGATTACTCCCCTACTTTTTCGAAAAAAGAGGACCTTATAAAATAGAGATGCTCTTTGTAGGTACTTCATTCCCCATGAGTTTTACCATTAGAGAGATGTTCTACCCCTTCACTATAAATATCCTCGTTTTCCCCCACATATATCAGCTCGAGGAGTCGGATTTACCATCCTTCCCAAAAGAGACAGGATGGGGATTAAACTCTAATAAAGAGGGATCTTCAGGAGATTTTATGGGCCTCAAGAAGTATGACCGTAGCGAATCTTCTTCTAGAATTTACTGGAAGAAAATTTCACTTGATACTCTTTATAGCAAAAAATTTCAGGATGAGGATTTTAAGGAGTTAATTTTAGACCTGAAAAGTAACGCCAGTGAAGAAGAAATTGAAAAGGTAGCTTCGGAAGCGGTAAGACTTATTGAAAAAGGCCATAGTGTTGGACTATCCATAGATAATAATACAGTGATAAAGCCCGATAGCGGAATAAAACAAAAACTTCTTATTCTGGAAAAACTGGCCCTCCTCGGATATGAAGCTTGATACTAAGCTAAAAATTGTTGCCTTTATCCCCCTTTTTGTGGGAATGGTAAGTCTTGTCCATGCATTATGGCCAATTAGTGCACCTTTCTTAGTTCTCTTAATATTGGGCTCTTATCTTGATTTGAAAATCGGGAAAAACCTTCCAAATTCAATTTTAACAATTATCGGTATTGCAGGTTCGCTGTTTTTTATTTTATCCGCCTTAAGAACCCCTTTCGAGTCCATTGCTTATCTTATCATGTTTTTATCAGTAATCAAAATGCTTGGCAAAAAATCTATGAGGGACCTAAAACAAATTCTGGGACTTTCTTTTTTCAATTTCATTGACAGCGCAATATTCCACTATTCTGCGATATTTCTTTTTTATCTTTTAATTTATGTGATAAGTGCTGTTGTTGCACTTCTTGTGATTACTTCTACAGAAGAAAAGAAAGTCCTTACTATTGAACCGATAATTTTCAAAAAACTGACAAGATTTGGAATGTTTTTTGGCGTCGCGGTGGCTTTTTTCTCTCTATTTTTCTTTGTAATTTTGCCCAGATCTCCTTATGTTTTTATGCGTCCACAAATATATTCAGCCACAAGGAGGAACGGTTTTGAGAACGAACTTCAGGTAGGGGGACTCGGCGACTTTGCCTCAAAGGAACAAATATTGATGAGAGTCAAACCCCTCTCAAAAGCAAAATCAAGATATCTCTACCTCCGCGGTACAGTCTATAACCAGTATCAGGAAAACACATGGATAAGAAATCCCGAGCACATATCTGGCTGGGAATATTTGTCACAGCAAGTCTCCGGAATAAAAGGATTTCAGATCACTGCTGAGCCCATGAGAACCAGCGTGGTATACTCACCCGATTATCCTGAAAAAATTGAGATTAGAGGGTTACCTTTAACGAGGTCTTGGGGGAAAGTGTTCTTAATTACCAGTGGTGAAATTTATCGTAAGATTCAATATTATTCATATATCTCAAACATAGAAGATACGGTTTTTCAAAAAACAGTAGATTTTTTATCGGTCCCCGAAGAATTCAAGAATACCCTTGATAACCTTATAGTTAAAATATCTCCTCCAGAAGGGAACATTGATGCAAAAGCATCCTTTATCGAAAACTATTTTAAGCGAAACTTCGGATATGAAATCATCAACTACAATGGAAATACATGGCTAAGTGAATTCTTGAAAAATAAAAAGGGCTATTGTATACACTTTGCCACTGTAGTAGCACTCCTTCTGAGAAATGATAGTATACCAGCAAGAATAGTGGGCGGTTTTCTAACTGACGAATGGAACAAATTTGGTAATTACTATGTGGTAAAAGCTAAACATGCTCATACCTGGGTGGAATACTACAATGGAAAAAGCTGGAAAAAATTAGATCCTACTCCACCAAGGCCTTTTGAAAATAGTACCTTTGAAACGCTAAAGTCCTACGTTGATTATATTTCATACTTATGGACGACACAGGTCCTGGAATTCAGTTTTACGCATCAAATAAAATTGTTCACAAGCCTCAGAAATATCTCTATAAGTATTTTCAAAAGAAACCTGGGTAAATTACTAATAGCTTTAGGAGGATTCGTAATAGCATTCCTCTTGATTTCTACATTAGTGAAGAAATCCTTGCAAAAAGAACACATAGCCACAAAATATTTTAAGAAGTTTGAGAGAGTCCTAATCAAAAAAGGTGTAAGATTGAAAAATGGTTCAACCGTAGAAGAGATCATTAAGTCTCTAAATGACCCTCTGGCAACAGACTTTTTAGAAGAGTACCTCCGCTGCAGGTTCTCAAATGATTGCGATATAGAAAAGCTAATTGGAAAATTCGAAGCCTTTAAGAGGAAAACTTCTTAATTAGAAGGGAAGCATTATGTCCACCAAATCCAAAAGAGTTGGAAAGAGCGTAAATGACTTCTAACTCTCTATACTTTCCGGGCACATAGTCAAGATCACATTCCGGGTCAGGTATTTCGTAATTTCTTGTTGGATGAATCTTATTTGAATATACAGACATTACAGTAGTCACAAATTCCACAGCTCCAGCTGCACCGAGAAGATGGCCTGTCATGGATTTAGTTGATGAAACTGGAATTTTATAAGCGTAATCACCGAAAAGCCGCTTTATAGCTCTGGTTTCTGTAAGGTCATTGAGCTGTGTAGAAGTACCATGGGCATTGATATAATCCACCTCTTCTGGCTTTACACCCGCCTCTTCTAAAGCCAATTTCATTGAGTAATAAGCACCTTCTCCTTCAGGGTGCGGTGCAGTAATATGATAGGCATCGGCTGTGGCGCCATAACCCACCACTTCAGCATATATCTTAGCACCTCGCTTTAAAGCATGCTCTAATTCCTCAAGTATGACGATACCGGCCCCTTCACCCATCACGAAGCCATCTCTTTCTTTATCGAAAGGTCTTGAAGCTTTATCTGGAGCATCATTTCTTGTAGAAAGAGCTCGCATACTGCAAAAACCTGCTAGCCCTACGGGGGTTATTGACGCCTCTGCACCACCAGTTATCACAATGTCAGCATATCCATGTTTAATAAGCCTGAATGCATCCCCTATTGCGTGAGCTGATGAAGCACAGGCAGAAACAATCGCATAATTTGGACCTTTTAAGTTATAACGCATTGAAATGTGTCCAGCTGTAATATCAACGATCATCATTGGAATTAAGAAGGGACTTACCCTTCTTGGCCCGTTTTCATGAAGTTTAATGATCTCCTGCTCCAAGGTGATAATTCCACCTATACCAGAAGTTACTATTACACCAGCTCTATAGGGATCGAAAGAACCTTCTGCCAGGTTTGCATCCTCCACGGCTTCTTGCGCTGCATAAATTGCATACTGAGTAACAAGGTCCATACGCTTCGATTCCTTGGGATCTATTATACTTTCAGGGTTAAAGTTCTTCACCAAGCCAGCAATTTGAGTAGGATACTGGGAAACATCAAACCTATCTATTTTTACAATGCCATTTTCACCTGCCAGCAGATTTTGCCAGGATTCTGACACAGAGTTACCAACGGGTGTTAAAACACCAAGACCTGTAACTACGACACGCCGTATCATATTCAACCAAATAAAATAAAACTTAATTTAAAATTCAAAAAAGAATGCTTTATATTATCCGAGCCTTGCCTTTATATAATTTACAGCGTCTCCAACGGTTCTTATTTTCTCCGCATCCTCATCAGGGACTTCTATATTGAATTTTTCCTCAATTGCCATTACAAGTTCTACCACATCTAGCGAATCTGCACCCAGGTCTTCCATGAACCTGGATTCGAGCTTTATCTGATCTTCCGACACCGAGAGTTTGTCCACTATGATTTCCTTCAGAGCATTGAATATATCCATAAACACCTCCTATTTATTGGTTTCTCAATTTACCTGCCGAGGGCGGGACTCGAACCCGCACGGAAATTTCTTCCACTACCTCCTGAGGGTAGCGCGTCTGCCAATTCCGCCACCTCGGCGAGTTCATTAATTTTAGCCTAACATATGGGGAAAGTCAAACAAAAAATTTGTTGATATTCCTCATAAAATCTATATTTCGAATTTTCCTTGTATTTGCATTAAAATTTTAATGGGAGGTAAGTCATGAGACTTGTAAGGTATTTAATATTGGGAACCCTGATATTTAACCTTGGGTATGCAAAAGTAGAGTATGCCAAAGGGGTGTTGATCTTCCAGCTTTCCGCACCAGAGGCAAAATCTGTAATTGTTACCGGAACTTTCTTAAGTTGGGATCCCACGGGAATTTCTCTAAAAAAAGAGGGAAATATCTGGAGAGCCGAATATAAACTCAATCCGGGAACTTACGAATACAAGTTCATTATCGACGGGACCTGGAAGGAAGACCCCGATAACCCCTGGAAGGTTCCTGACGGTTTTGGAGGTTTCAATTCCAGGTTCACATTAACTGAAGATGGAAAATTACTTTTTGAAGAGCAAAAACCTCTAATCATAGAAACTTCTTCGCCAATTAAAACTCTGGAATTTAAGGACGGAAAATTATTTTTTAGATTCTTCCAGGAAGGCGCTAAAGAAGTCTATCTTGCAGGGACTTTTAATAATTGGAACCCCAACACTTTGAAATTGGAGAACAAAGGCCAGTATTTCGAAACACAATTAGAACTAAAGCCAGGCATTTATGAGTATAAATACGTTGTTGATGGAACCTGGAAAGAGGATCCATTTAATACAAGAAAAGTCCCTGATGGTTTTGGTGGTTTTAATTCCCAATTTGAACTAACTCCCGATGGCAAACTTGTATATAGCCAGATTACATCACCCGAAAAGAAGACAGAAATGAACTGGAAAGGGCCCGAGGTAGTTGGTGATAGCGTTCTCTTTAGATTCTTTGAACCCAATGCTCAGATTGTTTACCTTGCAGGTACTTTTAATAATTGGGCACCTACGGGACTCCCCATGAAAAGAGATGAAAACGGCATATGGACAGTGAAAATAAAACTTATTCCAGGGAACTACCAGTATAAATTCGTAATAAATGGAAATCTCTGGCGGGAAGACCCTACTAATCCTGCAAAAGTGGATGATGGTTTCGGCGGTTTCAATTCTGCCTTCAGGTTAACAGATGACGGTAAAATCATCCTGGAGGCCGTTACCCCTCAATCCCTCCCCCAGGAACCTATCATTAAAAGTTTGAAGAAAAAAGGAACACCACTTTATCTTGCCATAATCTGGCACCAGCATCAACCCAGGTATTATAAAGATTTGCAAACAGGCGAATCCTTTGCGCCGTGGGTAAGGCTTCACGGAATAAAGGACTATTACGATATGGCTGCTATTCTCTATCAGTATCCAAAAATTAAATTCACAATTAACCTAACTCCAGTTTTGCTTATGCAGCTACAGGATGCTTTAAAGCTCTACGATGAGGGTAAAAGCCCTGATGTGGCTTTTAGAATGACTTTAAAAAATGCCGATTCCCTTACATATGAAGACAAAAAATACCTCCTCGAAAACTTCTTCAGCGCCAGCTGGGATAATATGATAGACATTTACCCCCGTTATAAAGAACTTAGAACTAAGAGGGTATTTAACCCGGATGGTACCATAAACTTTGATGAATCCATCAAAAGGTACACTGTTCAGGATTTTAGAGACCTTCAGGTATATTTTAACCTTTGCTGGTTCGATCCTGACTTCAAAACAGGTGAAGTAACTCTTCCCACAGGTGAAAAAGTCAGCGTGAAAAAATTCGTAGATAAAGCCAGAAACTTCTCTGAGAAGGACAAAAAAGAAATCCTTGATATTCAGATGAAAATAATAAAGGCAATTATTCCTGTACACGTTGATTTACAAAACAGAGGGCAGATTGAAGTAATAACCACCCCATATTATCATCCAATCCTACCTCTTATTTATGATACGGAATCGGCAAGGGAGGCAATGCCCAGTGCAATACTCCCGGAAAGATTCTCCTGGCCAGAAGATGCAGACTGGCACGTAAAAAAGGCAGTAGAAAAATATACAGAAATCTTTGGGAGAAAACCCGAAGGCATGTGGCCCGCTGAAGGTTCTGTTTCCCAGGATATCATTTCTATAGTAAGGAAAAATGGTTTCAGGTGGATGTGCTCTGACGGGCATGTTTTAGCAAGATCTCTTAAAAAAGCAAACTTCGGCGATGACGACCTTTACAGACCCTACGCAGTAGTGAGCGGCAGTGATACTATCTACATGGTTTTCAGGGACACAGACCTTTCCGACAGAATCGGATTTAGATATAAATCCTTTAGCGGAGTGCAGGCTGCCAATGATCTGATTATGAGACTTTACGAGATTCACTCCAAGTTCGCTAATGACCCAGAACCGCATCTTGTATCAATTATCCTGGATGGAGAAAATGCGTGGGAATGGTATAAAAATGACGCAAAAGACTTCTTCCACTCCCTTTATTCACAGCTTAGCGAGGCAGACTGGTTAATAACGGTAAAAGCGGGAGAATTTATGAAAATGTACCCACCCAGAAGGGTAATAACTCATCTTCATGCAGGTTCATGGATTAATGCCGATTTTTCAACGTGGATTGGTGAAAGCGAAGAAAACCTTGCATGGAACTACTTGGTGTGGGTAAGAAAGGATTTTGAAAACTTCAAAAAATCAGGTAAATATGATGAAAATACCCTGACAAAAGCATTCTTTGAACTGGCTTCAGCAGAAGGAAGCGACTGGTTCTGGTTCTTTGGTGCCGATCAAAGTGCAGGTGATGACCGTTGGACCGACATAATGTTCAGAAGAACTCTAAAAAATGTATATGAAATCCTGGGAGAAAAAGCGCCAGATTATCTTGATAAGTCCATATTAGAGGAAGCATCTAAAATGCCGGGACAACAGACTGCTGTTATGGCAAAATCGGATCCCAGAACAAATGCGAAACTAATTGCAGAGATAAAAGACCCCGATGATGACGACTACGGACCTGGATATTACCTTTATCCCACAAATGGAGTATTTAAGAAAGGTATCTTTGACATTAAATCTTTTAAAATATATGAGACTGCTAATTCTTACATTTTTACCCTGAAGTTAGGAGATCTGGATAATCCCTGGAACGCACCTTACGGCTTTTCCCAGCAAATAGCGTTTTTATATTTTGACATCAAAGAAGGTGGTGTCAGGATTCCCCTCAAACCATCATTGAACTACAGGACCGGATTCGACTGGGATATTGCAGTCATGGTAAGCGGATGGGCGGATGCATGTGGTATTTTTGACAGTGACATGAAACTATTGGAAGTATTAGACCTCTTTGTTGATTACAATAGCAGGGAGATAGTTTTCAGTATTCCCAAGAAATATATACCTGATATCAATTCCAGCATGATTTCACTGACCCTTTATTCTTATGATGGCTATGGATTTGAGTCTTTGAGAACCTTACAATCACAAAGAGGCGAATGGGAGTTTGGTGGCGCTAAATCTTCACAGGCACCTAAGGTAATAGACCTACTCCACCTTGAAAAAGGCATTCAAGAGAAGGTACTTTCCAGTTATGAAACCGGTGCTCTTGTTGAAATACCGGGGGTTAAGATAAAGTAAAAATCTCTAACTAAGTTGATATTTACGCATTATTTCGTTCTTTAAGTTTTTAAGGCTGTTTACTTTATCAAATCCGTAAAGGAGAATAGGGAAAACAGAATTATTCGTTAATAACGGATCTTTCAGGTTATACTCCTGAATGACTTTATCCCCCAGGGGTGTCCCAGGGATTGGAGAGAATTCCGAAAGGGATAATCTTACTCCATAACTTCCCACAACTCTTAATGATTCAACAATGTCTTCAAATTCCTGACCTGGTACACCAAGGAATAAATATGCTGTGATCTGATGGGATTCAAAACCCGCCTCTTTCAAACTGTTTATCGCTTTCTCAAAATCCTCGAAAGAAAGCTTTGGCCCTATTGTTTTCAAAAGATTCACATTAACAGTCTCAACTCCAAGAAAAATTGTTTCAAATCCCATCGCTTTCAAGAGCCTTGCCACATCTTCGTCTATCTTTCTTACATGAAGAGCATTTGGGGTATGAAATTTTATCTTTCCTATTAGATTGCGCTTATGCAAAGCCTCAAAAAATTTACAAAGTCCTTCTTCCATGTTGTAGAGAAGTGCATCATCATAAAAAACAAAGTTAATAACTCCCTTTTTCGCATACAGGTGATATACCAGATCAGCAATTTCACCTGCATCTAATACCTTAAACAACGGCTTTAATTTATAAGAGGCGCAGTAAAGGCATCTTAAGGGGCATCCTTCGGTAATTCTAATCACTCCGTATCGTAAATCATCATACACTTCAAAGTACGGGACTTCATTGTAGGGTTCAATGTCCATACCTTCTTCTTTTATTTTTTGCCAATCATCGCCCTCTACCACTATATCAGCACCAAGCTGTTTATAAAAGTCAGGCATTAGGGTGGCTGCTATACCTCCTACAACTATTTTAGCTTCCCCCCACTTTTCTCTTGAAATATCAATTATTTCTTTAACTCCCGGATACCAGTAAGTCATGGCGGTGGAAATGAAAATGTAGTCGTATTTTTTAGTAGAGTTTTCTTCGAGAAACAACTTTAGAGGAATACCATACCTTTTATATTTTCTGGGCACGAAGGATAAAATCTCTGGTTTTAAAACCTCTTCGAAATAATATTTACCCCTTCCATAGGCATCGGTCTTTACTTTAAGTCCTTTATAAAATCTGTGCTCTCTCCATAGAAAATCAAAAAAATCAAAGAGGATATTTTTCTTCTTTAAAGAGGAGGCAATCCTTAAAAGTCCATAAGGTTTAAGCCAGTAATCGTGAAGTGCAAAGTCATAAACGGGTGGATTAACAAGAAGAATTCTCATGGAGATTTAAGAACCTTGAGCTTTCTTAAATGAACATAAGGTATTTGCTCCCTTTCTATACCATATTTTTCCTTCAAAACTCTTGGAATTGACGAGGTAGAAAGGTCGACCTCCACTGTTTCCCATTTATTACCAATTTGAAATTCCAGGATGGCTTTAGATAGCTCTCCCCAGGAAGGCTTTTTAGATATTGTGCTGAAATACATAAACCTGAGGCCCAAAGGAGCTATAGAGTTTAATTTTTCAATAATTTCATTAGTATTTTCAATCTTCTGAGATTCAAAATAAAGAAATTCTTCGAGGCTCTCCACTCCCAGGGGAAGGGGGTTGGGCATGGATATTTTGGGCCTCGGGACAAAACCCTGGGTGTATGTTATAGAAACTCCAGCCACTTTAAGAAGGTGAATAATTATTCTGACTGTGTCCCTCTGAGATAAAAACCTCGCCTTATCTATTACAGAATATACTAGAAGATACCCATGATTTTCCTTAACTTCCCGATTGTTTTTTAAATCGGGCTCAAAAGTTCTTTTTTCATAAAGCATAAGACCCCTGGTGCAAACTTCGTAACCTTTCTTACCCCATTCTCCACACCCGGTACATTTTTCTTTAGAACAATCTGCAGTGAAATCTGGAACTAACGATTTATTGTATTCCTTCCTGAGATATCTCTTAAACACACCCGTATCAATGAGGTCCCACGGTAAAGGTTTATCCAGAGGGCGTTCTCTCAAATATTCTGTGTAATCTATGTTAAATTTTTCGAAGGCTTTTTCGTATGTTTCAAACTTGAAAAATTCACTCCGAGAATCAAATATTGCTCCATTTTTGTATGCCTCTAACAGCACCTTTGAAAGCAACGCATCACCCCTCCCCAGGATGCCTTCCAGAATGCTCATTTTGGGGTCGTGAAAAGAAACTTCAAGATTCTTAAAACTCATCAAGGAAGACTTAATGAATTTGATCTTTTCCTCAAGACTTTCTAAACTTTCCTGGGCTGAATATTGAAAGGGAGTATGAGGCCTCGGAACAAAGGGCGAAATACTCACTCTGAAGGTAATTCTTCTGAACCTTCTTGAAAGGTCCGTTAAAAAATGTATAAGCTCCGTTAAATCCTCTTGGGTCTCACCCGGTAACCCAATCATGAGATACAGCTTCACATGTTTGAAATTGTACTTATAAGCTGTATCAATGGAAGAATAAATCTCAGAAAGGGGAACATTCTTGTTTATTTTCTTTCGAAGTTTTTCCGAGGCGACCTCTGGAGCCAGGGTAATCCCAAACCTCCTTAAATCTTCAAACTCAGAGAGGAGTCCTTCATTCAGGGCATTAATAGGTAAACTGGGAAGTGATACATGCAAATTATCAAAACGAGTCTTAAAATATCTAATTAGATCTTCAAGATAAGGATAATCAGAAACGGAAAAAGCAAGGAGCCCCACTTCATCAAATCCCGTTTTATTAATGCCCTCTCTTACTATTTTGATTACGTCGTCAGGGTCCCTGACCCTGAGGGGCCTGTATGTAAATCCACCTTCGCAGAACCTACAACCCCGGGTGCAACCGCGCATTACCTCAATCACAAATCTGTTATGAACTGCCTCTATATTGGGAACGATCTGATTAATAGGAAAATCCTCAATATTGAAGCCTGCCACCGCCCTTTTAGCACCTCTGGAAATCCCTGGAACATAGATACCATCAATACTTGAAACACCCTGAAGAAATTCTATCTTGCTAATATTCCCCCTTTTATATTCCCTGAGGAAAGGAATGAGGTCTTTAACAATATTTTCTCCCTCTCCTACTGCAAAAAAATCTACAAAAGGCTCAAGAGGTAAAGGATTAAGCGCAGCGGGTCCGCCCACAAGGATTAGAGGATATTCACTGGAATAAATCCTTTCTTCTCTGAATATGGGGATCTCTGATAAATCCAGAGCTAATAGCAAGTTGGTATAATTCAGCTCCGTGTGAAGAGAAACCCCAAATAGATCAAGATCTTTGACGGGAGTATACGTTTCAAGGGTAAAAAGGGGGATTCCATTTTCTCTCATCTTCTCTATAGCGTCAACCCAGGGCAAAAATACCCTCTCGGCGTAGACACCATCAACCTGGTTAAAAATATGGTAGATAATCTTGAGACCAAGATTAGACATGCCGATTTCATAAATTTCTGGATACATTAACCCCACATGTATTGTTGAGACGGTAATCTCTTTTCTAACTGCATTAAATTCTGTACCCAGGTACCGACCGGGTTTTTCTACAGAAAGAAGGAAAGCTCCGAAGGGGTGATTGGTCATATGGAAAATCTAATAATAAGCACGTCTCCGTCTTTTACCACGTAGTCTTTGCCCTCAAGGCGGTATAAACCGAGTTCCTTTGCCCTTTTCTCATCGCCAGCCCTTTTCAAATCCTCAATATTAATGACTTCCGCGCGAATAAAACCCCTTTCAAGGTCACTGTGAATTCGCCCAGCTGCCTTTTTCGCAGTGGCACCTTTTTCAACATACCAGGCCCTTGCCTCGGTTTTGCCTGCAGTATAGAAAACCGTTACTGAAAGGGCAGGAATAACTGCAGAAGATATCTCTTCCTTTATACCTTTTTCAATCCCGTAACTTGCCAGGATTTCCCTTTTCTCCTCCCAAGATAACGAAATCAGCTCCTCTTCGATCTTGAGAGAGGTAACAAAAAATGCCGCATTTCTTTGAGCTAATTTTTCCAGTATGGTAGATGGCAATTCTTTACCAAGATTGGGTTCTTCTCGATTTATAACAAAGATCTGAGGCAAAAGAGAGAGAAATATGTGTCCTTTAATAATTTCCTTTTCAGGCTCGGATAACTCCAGAGAATTAAGGGGTTTTTCTTCAGCCAACCAGTTTTCTATCTTTTCCAGAACCGATATTTCGCGCTCATCCACCTTCTTCTTTGTGCGCTCCTTTTTCAGTAGCTCTAATCTTCGAGAGACAAAGTCCAGATCCGTCAGGAGGAGCTTATATTCGATGTTATAAAAAGTATCCAGAAGGTTGAGACTATTGGAATCAGATAAAACCACTATAAAGGCCTCAAATTTCGCAAGATCATTCTTAATTTCACCTTTTCTGTCGTCCTTCCACAGCCTTCCGAAACCATCAAAGTCAAAAACTTCCACGTGAATAGGCGTCTTTTTTTCAGATTCGTAAATTCTGGTAAGGAAATCGAGATTGGGATCATCAAGAAGAAAGGTCCCATAACCAGAAAAATAACCTGAACCCCTCGTAAATTTATCATCAGAAAGAATTCGAAGAAGAGAGGATTTACCGACCTGTGATTCCCCGATAATTGCTACACGCATTAAAAGATCCCCGTTATCTTACCATCATCAGTTATGTCAATATTCTCTGCAGAAGGTATTTTAGGCAGGCCCGGCATGGTCATAATCTCCCCTGCAATAGGCACTACAAAACCAGCACCCGCACTGAGCCTTACCTCGCGTATATGGAGGGAGAAGTTCCTTGGTCTACCATAAAGTCTCGGATCTCCAGAAAAGGAAAGCTGGGTTTTTGCAATGCAAACAAATAAATTTCCAAAACCGTGCTTTTCCAGGTCTTTAATGTCCTTTTCAGCATCTCTATCAAAAATAACCTCACTGGCACCATAAACTTTCTTAGCTACCTTTTCAACTTTTTCGTTTATAGAATCCTCCGGGTCATAAACAAAATTAAGATCACCATCGACTTTAGATGCCAGATTTACAACTTTCTTAGCAAGCTCAATACCGCCTTCACTGCCCTTTGCCCATACCTCAACTACGGCAGCTTCTTTACCTTTTGAGATTACATAATTTAATAGAGTTTCAATTTCTCGCTCGGTATCTTGAGGGAACCTATTAATGGCAACAACAAAAGGAATGTTGTACAGTTCCAGGTTCTCCATATGCTTGTCGAGGTTATCAAATCCCTTCTTAAGGGCTTCGATATTCTCCGTCCCCAGATCCGCCTTTTTTACGCCTCCATGATGCTTCAATGCCCTTACAGAGGTAACAAGAACAGCTACCTTAGGTCTCAACCCGCCAATTCTTGAAACTATGTCCACAAATTTCTCTCCCCCCAGGTCAGTGCCAAATCCCGCTTCTGTGACCACGTAATCTGCAAGCTTTAATGCCAATTTAGTTGCTATAAGGGAGTTTGTACCGTGAGCTATATTGGCAAAAGGACCAGTATGAATAAATGCTGGGTTATTTTCTAAGGTTTGAACAAGATTAGGTTTAAAAGCATCCCTGAGGAGAGCACCTATGGCACCCTGGACCTTGAGATCCGAAACTCTTACTGGCTCTTCCTGAAAATTATAGCCTATTACGATTTTAGAAATCCTTTCCTTCAGATCTCTATAATTAAGAGATAATCCCAGAATAGCCATAAGCTCCGAAGCTGCTGTGATGTCAAAGCCATCCTCTCTGGGGAAGCCGTTGGCGGTTCCACCAAGCCCCACGATAATTTTTCTTAAGGCTCTATCGTTAAGGTCAATAACCCTCTTCCACGTAACAAGCCGTGGATCTATTTTCAATTCATTACCCTGATGAATATGATTATCAATTATCGCAGAGATCAAATTGTGGGCGATGGTTACTGCATGAAAGTCACCGGTAAAATGTAAGTTTATATCTTCCATGGGGACTACCTGAGCGTAACCTCCTCCCGCTGCACCCCCTTTTATTCCAAAAACGGGACCCATAGATGGTTCCCTTAAGGTGACAATAGCCTTGTACCCCAGCTTATTTAGAGCATCAGAGAGTCCAATGGAAACAGTGGTTTTACCTTCTCCGTAGGGTGTTGGAGTTGTCGCAGTTACAAGAATTAAATTACCCTCTTTTTTATTTTTAAACTCTTCACTATCAAGAATCAAGGGGTTAACCTTCGCTTTAAAGTCACCGCAGTGGGTTATAAAACGACAATCTATGCCAAGCCGGGCAGCTATGTGGTCAATGCTTAAAAGTTTAACACTACTTGCGATCTCAATATCGCTTTTCATAACGCATCTTAACTCCTTTTATAATGTTTCGAAAAATCATAATATCCGTAACCGAACCTACACCACCCGGAACCGGCGTAATGTAGGCAGCCTTTTCTTTTACTCCTTCAAAATCCACGTCTCCCACAATTTTTCCATTTATTTCATTAATCCCCACATCAATGACAAAAGCACCCTCTTTTACCATATCCTGGGTCACAAAGTTAGGTTTTCCCACTGCAGATACTAGGATATCAGCGCATAAAGTATAAGATTTCACATCTTTTGTCATAGAGTGGCAAATAGTACAGGTCGCGTCCTCATTCATAAGCATAATGGCAATAGGCAACCCGGAGCGAAAGCTTCTACCCAAAACACAAGCATTCTTCCCTCTCATATCAAAGTTCATTTCTTTGATGATTCTAATCACGGCATCGGCGGTGGCAGGCCTGAGACCTTTATCCTTTCTAATGAGCTTTCCAAGATTCAGTGGAGAAGCACCATCCACGTCCTTTTCCGGAACAATGAGGGAAGTAAAAAACAGATAATCTTTTTTATCCTGAATCTGGATCACTATTCCGTCTACACCTTCATCCTGATTTTTGGATGAAATAAGGTCCTTTAACTCGTCGTGACTTTGAGCACGAAGGACTTCTACTTCTATTCCCAGCTTTTTAGCAACTTTCGATAAAGAATGAACATAAACTTCATCGGGACTATGGGGTTCATATTGTAATATTGAAAGCTTAAGAGTTCGGGAAATTTTTAAATTTTCTAGCTCACAGAGAAGTTCCTGTAATACTTTTTCCCTAACTTCTCGACCATTGACAACAATTGCAGACATGGAGATATTTTAAACGAGAGAATATGAATATAGAAATGGTGGCGGCGGAGGGAGTCGAACCCCCGACACGCGGATTATGATTCCGCTGCTCTGCCAGCTGAGCTACACCGCCTAAAAATAGCGGGGGCTGGATTTGAACCAGCGACCTTCGGGTTATGAGCCCGACGAGCTACCAGACTGCTCCACCCCGCGATGTAAGATAATAATATTATATATCTTCGAACATAAACAGTCAATAGCAGAAAGGGTACAAAAGGTTAGACTCCCTACTTGTTTTGTGATTCAACAGCATGCTCTTATCAACATTTACTAATTTCAGGACCCCTTCCCAAAGCATTTCAGAATTTTTAAACCAATCAGTTATAAATGGAAAAATTTTTCACACAACGAGAACTTTGGTCAAAAGGATACTGGTGTCAAAATTCTTGACCCTTAACTCCTTGAAAATTCAAAGAATTTCCATTAAAATTTGATAGTCTGCGCCCGTAGCTCAACAGGATAGAGCGGCGGACTACGAATCCGTAGGCTGGGGGTTCAAGTCCCTCCGGGCGCATTAACTCGTTTAAATGGACAGCGAAAAAGAAAGAACTTTTTTCCTTGAAGCCCTTAAAGAGGCTCACGAGGCCTTTAAAGAGGGAGAGGTCCCGGTAGGCTGTGTTATAACATGCGAGGACAAGATCATCGCAAGAGGCCATAACAGGACAGAGTCTCTCAATGACCCCACCGCCCACGCGGAAATAATCGCCATCGGGGCAGCGGGTACTTATCTTAACAACTGGAGACTTACAGGCTGCAAGATGTATGTAACTTTAGAACCCTGCCTTATGTGCACAGGTGCACTAATTCTTTCCAGAATTGATGAAGTAGTTTATCTTTTAGAGGATCCTAAGTTTGGTGCCATTGAGAGCAAACTGAACCTTGAAAATTTAATGGTTTTTAATCACAAGTTTAAAGTAAGGAAATTTCAGGATGAAGACCTAAAAGAAGAGGCAAGAAAGTTATTAAAAGCGTTCTTTCAGAAACTTCGGTGAAACTTCTTGTCTCCCTACTTTTAATATTTATGCCTGACCTGACTCGAATTGAAAAAGTTGAAGTTTTAGAGCCAAAAATAGAAAGATTTATCTCTAAGGGTCAAATTGACTCAGCAGAATACCTTGCAGAATATTTAAGACTGAAGAGCAAGAGTAAAGACAAGAGGCGTAAGGCCACTTTTTATCTTTATCACATCGCTAAAATGAAAAAAGACACCTCAAAACTTGATGAGTATTTTTCAGAACTTCTCAAAGATGCACCCAAGTCAGAAACGCTGAACCTTCTGCGAGACTACTCAATTTATCTATACAATCAAAAAAATTATTCCAAGGTCATAGAAGTCTATAAAAAAAACGAAATCGAGGATGACACAGTAAATTACGTGGTTTCTCTTTCTTACTTTAACCTGGGTAATTACGAGAAATCATTGGAGGCCGCTGGAAAGTCAGGACTTTTAGATGCAAAAATATTTAAAACATTTTTACTCTATAAAACAGGAAATCTTGAGGAAGCCAGCAAATTAGCCATGGAAACAAATTCGCCTCAAATACTTCTACTCTACCTTTTCCAATCACAAAGATACAGAGAATACCTGGAAACCTATCCCGGCATAAAAGAGATAATACCGAGAGAACTTTTGCCATATCTGGACTATTATCAGTTTCTTTCGCTAAAAGTACTAAATAGTGAGATTAATAGGGAGCTTTTGGAAAGGTGGCTTGAAGTTAACAGTAATCACGAGCTTTCTAATAACGTGTTATACTTGTATGCTGAGGAACTTTACAATACTAAAGACTATCAAAAGGCCATAAATATCCTTAACACCGTAGACACTTTATCATTCTTTACAGGGTCTGAAGAAGCGAAAATTTCGTACTACTGGCTAAGAGGAAAAATTCAATTTTTTAGAAATGCTAGTTTGAGCGAAATTCGTAAATGTTTAACCTACGTAATTCAGAATTCAAAAGAAGTTCCTATAAAGGATTCGGCAAACTTCTTCCTTGGGCTTTCCCACCTGAGATTTAATCAGTTCAGAAGGGCACTTAATGCATTTTCTCAAATTGATGAAAATTCAAATCTTTTTATTTATGCACAGTATTACTCGGCATTTTCGAATTTAAAACTGGGCAATTATGAAGAAGTAGAAAGAATTCTGGAAAAGATCATGAATAGCGCAAAACTCGATAAAGACTTGCAGATCAAAATCATGGAACTAAAAGCCCAATTATACGAAGCAACGGGAAAATTCAATCAAGCAATTAAGAGTTATCAGGATATACTTCGACTGGAAAGTAAAGTTTCCAATCCTCAGAGATACTACGAAATTCTTTTAAAAATCGAAATCCTGAAATATAAACGCGGAGACTATAGAGACATAGAAAAGGCATATCTAACCTATTACCAGAAATACCCTGAAAGTCCGTTAAATGCCAGCATCTTCTATGACCTTCTTTTCAAAAGCGTTTACCAGAGGGATACATTGAATGCAAGGAAATATTTAAATTTATTAATACAAAACTTTCCCTTAAGCCAGAAATGTAGAGACGCTCTGGAGCTTTACTTTACCAGCTCTCTCTCGAGTTTAGAAGATACCACTTTTTTAAATCTTGCATCCTGTAAAAACCGATCCATTACCAGTGATTTGCTTTTTTACAAAGGTAATCTCTACTTAAAATCAAAATTATTAGATCAGGCACTGAATATCTTCAATAACATTAATGAGGGCAGGTATGAAGATGAAGCTAAACTGAAAATGCTCCAGATTTACAGTATGACCGGAAAATACCAGGAGGTCGAGATCGTTGGGCAAGACGCATTACCAGAAGAATTAACAACCCCAACTCATCTCAAGATCCTTGAACTATTCCTGCAGTCTCTTAAAATGCAGGGAAAATCAGATGCCTTTGAAAGCTTTACTTCATATTATTTATCAAAAAACACACCTTATACGAAAGATATTGCCCTGTTCGTAGCAAATATTTATTTAAAAGAACGCGACACTGCAAATGCAACAAAATATCTGATGTTAGCAAAATCCTATGGTGCAACTCAGGAAGAGATTTTAAAATATAGCCTGGATCTTCTAAAACTTGCGGGTGAAAAATGATTTTTGAAAAGAACTTAAGGAAAGAAGTTTATTTCGATAAATGTTCATTTGTAGCTATTGATATAGAAGCTACTGGTTTAAAAATAAAGGACGACCGCATTCTTGAACTTGCATTAGTAAAGTGGGAATATAACGGCAAAAAGGAATATTTTCACTCCTTATTTAACCCAGGAATCGAGCCCACTCCTCACTCTGTCAACATCCACGGTATCACTGTTAAAGAGTTAAAAGATGCACCTGAATTCAGAGAATTAAAGGAAAAAATTAAAGACTTTATCGGGGATTCAATTATTGTTGGTTTTAATGTACTGGCTCTCGACTTATCTCTGTTAAATAAAGAACTTCGAATGCAGGGAGAAGCGCCTATATACAATTATGTGATAGACGTCCAGGGGGTAGCATCAAAAATCTTCGGCAAGCCAAGAGAAAGATCTCTTTACACTATTTCCAGAGAGATGAACATCATTAACTCACACTTCCACAGAGCATTACCGGATGCCGATACCACCATGAAAATATGGATAAAGATGTTAGAACACTTCAGAAGCCAGGGCTTTAGAAAAATGAATGAACTTCACGAAAGAGGGTACTTCCATATAAAATTAAACCCTGTTGCGTGTGATATATTTCTTTTAGGACGAGAAAAAAGATACGTTGAAATTGTTTATAAATCACCAAACTCACCTAAAACAAAAAGGACCATCGAACCCCTTGGAGTCAGGGGCTCGATGGTCGATGCTTTCTGTAATTTGAGGCTAGACTTCAGAAGTTTCAATACAGCCAATATTTTAAGCTATTCGTAACTTATTCTTCTTTCTTTTCTTTCTTTGCCTCTTCAATTATTTTCTTCGCTATTTCTGCAGGTACTTCATCGTAATGGGAGAATTTCATAGTGAAAGTACCACGCCCCTTGGTAATAGATCTTAGAGTAGAAGAATACTTGTAAAGTTCAGCTTGAGGTACCAGAGCCTTTATAACCTGGTATCTCCCCTGGCTATCCATTCCGAGAATTCTTCCCCTCCTTGCGTTAATGTCACCAATTACATCACCCATAAACTCTTCTGGAACAGTAACTTCAAGTTCATAAATGGGTTCAAGAATATATGGATCCGCCTTGGCCTGGGCATCCTTAAAGGCAAGAGAACCAGCAATTTCAAAAGCAAGGTTTGAAGAGTCCACTGGGTGGTATTTTCCATCATACAAAATGACCTTGACATCCACAACCTTAGCCCCAGCAAGTATACCTGATTCCATGGCCTTTTTAACACCGGTTTCCACAGCAGGAATGAAGTTATTGGGAATAGCACCACCAAATATCTGGTTCACAAATTCATATCCTCCACCACGGGGAAGAGGCTCAATTCGTATATTACATATTCCATACTGTCCGTGACCACCAGTCTGCTTAACATACTTTCCAAAACCTTCAGCAACCTTTCTAATACTTTCTCTATAAGGAATCTTCGGTTTTTCTGTAAAGACGTTTACACCATATTTTTCTTTAAGCCTAGAAATAACAACATCAAGATGCATTTCTCCAAGTCCCCAGAGAAGGGTCTGCTTAAGCTCAGGGTCATAGCGGAAATCAATAGTAGGATCTTCACTTTTGAGTCTGTTTAATCCCTCACCGACTTTATCCTGGTCTTCTCTACTCTGTGGAACAATAGCAATAGAGACTAAAGGTTCCGGGAATACAATTTGCTCCACTTCCATAGGATAATCTTTGTCACTTAAAGTATCATTGGTTTTGGTTTCTTTTAGTTTAACAAGAGCACCTATCATCCCAGCTGTTAGTGCGGATGTTTCTTTCCTCTCCGCTCCCCTGATAAGGTACATCTGGTTTATTTTTTCCATTCTCTGGGTCCTTGAGTTTAGATATTCCTTACCTGATTCAATTTTACCTGAAAGGACTTTTATTATGCTTACTTCACCAAGATGAGCTTCCTGGAAGGTTTTGAAAACAAACGCCACGGCCTTTCCCTCAACGTCGGGTATTATTTCTACATTATTCCCAGATAACTTACCTACTTCGGGTTTTACATCCTTTGGAGATGCCCCGAAATTAACAATAGCGTCAAGTAGCTCTACGACACCTGTAGCATCCTTAGCCTCACCAAAGAGAACAGGTATAATTTCTTGTCTAAGAATAGCCGCCTTCAAAACAGGAATTAACTCTTCATCCTTTATTTCTTCACCACCCATGTATTTCTCAAGAAGTTCCTCAGAAGTTTCAATGATATTTTCCCTAAAGCGCTCCCTCTCTTTAAGTGCTTCTGCTTTGAATTCTTCAGGTAAGGAATTGATATCACCTTTTACAAGATCAAATACACCCTTAAAACTGGTGCCTTTGCCAAGAGGCGACTGAAATGGGGTTACATGGTGACCAAATAGACCCTTCAATTCCTCCCAGATGGTGTCAAGATGTATTTCCGGTGTGGTCATTTTGTTTATGAAAACAAATACAGGAATACCCTTTTTCTTTGCCATTTCAAAATATTTCTCGGTTCCTACCTCAACACCAGAGGAAGCATCTATCACGACAACCGCATTATCAGCTACCCTTAAACCTGCGTGTACCTCTCCAGCAAAGTCAAGATACCCAGGAGTATCAATAAGATTAATGTTAAAGCCGTTATAATCTACATAACCCACTGAAAGTCTTATGGAAAACTTCCTCTTTATTTCCTCCTCATCATAGTCCATTATGGTGTTACCCTGGTCAATGGACCCCATTCTGTTAGTGACGCCTGTCTTATAAAAAACAGCTTCAGCTAACGTCGTTTTTCCTGATCCACCATGGCCAATAAAAACTACGTTTCTTATTTTTTCAACCATCACCTTACCTCCCCGAATTTTTAATTACAATATTTAAAAGCCTATCCTGGACATATACTACATTAACAATTTCTGCATTTCCAACGTAACTTTTTATCTTTTCTTCATTTAAAGCAGCTTCTAAAACTTCATTCTTTCCACAGCCTTTATTTACTACAATTTTCCCTCGTACCTTACCATTTATTTGAACGGGAATCTCAACCTCCTCAAAATGCAGATAATTCTCGTCGAATTCTGGATATTTTTCCTTAAAAATTGTATCTTTAAACCCCATATTACTCCAAATTTCTTCAGCTATATGAGGCGCAAAGGGCGCAAGAAGTACTGCGTAATCAACAAGGGACTTCAAGAAAACCGGAGATTTTTTATCATCATAGGCATAAAGGTCATTTAAAAACTCCATCATTCTTGCAATGGCGGTGTTAAAGTGAAATTGGAGAGAATCTTCTTTTACTGCTTTTATAGTCTGCTGCAATTTTATATAGAGCTCTTTTTCACTTCCCTTGAGTTGCTCTGGGTTTACAATCAACTTCTCACCCCCTACAGAAGTCGCATTCTCCGAAAACAATCTTAATATTCTCAATATGAATCTTTTTGCTCCCTCCACACCAGCGTCGGACCAGATCATATCTTTCTCCGCAGGACCGGCAAACAGAATTGTAATCCGCGCCACATCTGTACCATGTTCTTCGACAAAAGGCGCCACTGCGACAATGTTACCTCTGGATTTAGACATCATTTCAGTTAAAACTTCAACAGGTTGTTTACATTTCAAATGTATTCCATCCACGACATCTTCTTCTTTTGCCACCTCTCCGCAATGTTTACAATAGAAGAAGCTCTTATGTACCAGACCCTGAGTAAAGAGATTTTCGAAAGGTTCTGGGTGATTTACAAGCCCTTCATCATACAAGACTTTTTGAATAAATCGTGCGTAAATAAGATGCTTAGTCGCATGCTCCACTCCGCCAATATATTGATCCACGGGCATCCATTTATTTACCTTTTCTGGATCAAAAATTTTTTCATTGTTCTTTGAATCTATGTATCTCAAGAAATACCAGCTTGAATCCACAAAGGTATCCATTGTATCCGGGTCGCGTTTCGCAGGTCCCCCACACTTCGGACATCTGGTATTTATCCACTCTTCTACATCTTCTAAAGGTGATCGACCTTTCGGTTTAAAATCTTTTACCTTTTCAGGTAATAAAACGGGAAGATCTTTTTCCGGGACGGGTACTATTCCGCACTCTGTACAATGGATGACCGGGATAGGGGCACCCCAGTACCTTTGTCTGGAAATAAGCCAATCTCTTAATTTATAAGAAATCACCTTCCCGCCAAGCCCTAAACTTTGAAGTTCTTCCTGTATAGCTTTTATCCCTTCTTCTGATGAAAGGCCGCTGAATTTTCCTGAATTTACCATTATTCCGTATTCCTCATAGGCATGATAGAGAGACTCGGGATCAAGGTCTCCATCAACGGGTCTTATAACCACTTTAATGGGAAGCGCATTTTTCTTTGCAAACTCAAAATCCCTCTGGTCATGGGCAGGCACACCCATAACTACGCCGGTTCCATAATGAGCAAGCACATAATCTCCTATCCAGATAGGAATCCTTTCACCTGTAAACGGATGAATAGCATATAGCCCCGTAAAAATCCCCGATTTTTCTCTCTGAGCAGATTCTCTTTCCACGTCACTTTTTTGAACAGCCCTTTCTACGTATTCCCTTATTTCCTGCGCATATGGAGACTCAGCAATCAAACGCTTAACAAGTTCATGTTCAGGAGCTATCGTAATGAAAGTAACACCAAAAACGGTATCAGCCCTTGTGGTAAAAACTGGAATTTCGGTGCCATCCTTTTCATACCTGAAGATAATACGGGTTCCGTATGATCGTCCTATCCAGTTCTCTTGCTGTTTAATGATATTCTCAGGCCACTTACCTTTAAGTAAATTGAGATCCTCCAGCAATCTCTCGGCATAATCTGTAATTTTGAAAAACCACTGTTCCAGCTCTTTCTTTACAACAAAAGACTTACACCTTTCGCATTTACCGTCCACTACCTGCTCGTTGGCCAGTACTGTCTTACAGGAGGGACACCAATTAACGTAATCAAACTTTCTATATGCAAGCCCTCTTTTGTAAAGGAGTAAAAAAAGCCACTGTGTCCACTTATAGTATGCGTGGTCACATGTAGCTAACTCTTTATCCCAGTCATAGGAAAGGCCTAACATATCGAAAGTTTTTCGGAAGTTTTCAATGTTATTGTAAGTCCATGTCTTAGGATGAATTCCGTGCTTAATAGCTGCATTTTCAGCTGGAAGTCCGAAAGCATCCCAACCAATAGGGTGTAGAATATCGTAACCCTCCATTAGTTTTACTCGGGCTACCACATCTCCGATCACGTAGTTCTTAAGATGCCCCATATGTAAGTCACCGGAGGTATACGGGAACATCTCCAGGACATAATATTTGCGTTTAGGATTTTCTGGAGTTTTATAAAGGTTAATCCGCTTCCAGTACTCTTGCCACTTTTTTTCAATTTCACGCAAATTAAAATCCATCTGACTCCTCCAGGAGTATTTAATTTTATGCTCAAAATGTTGGAAAATCAAAGAGAACCCCTTAGAATTTATACAATGAAAATCCTCATGCTTTTCCTTATTTTACAAAGTCCCATCAAAGAGAGCTTTCAAAACAGAAATTACTGGCGAGTCGTTTCTCTACATTCTCAAGCCAGGGACCGTTCAGACTCTATTCTCATCCTTCTCGCAGCTCGAAGAACCTTAAGAAAAGAGATTAACCTGAAATACCTCACAAATTTAAAGAATCTACCCACAGAACTATTACTGGCTCTAACAGGGAACATCTACAGCGACAGTAACCTTGATAGTATCACCCTTGCAAACATAGTCATACTCAGAGATTCGATAATCGAACTGAGGGACTATTTTTCTCTGAAGATTATAGAAAAACTTGTTAAAATGAAAGATCCATATGCAGCCCTGCATCAAATTAATGATATAAAAGACACTAAAATCAGGAAACAGGCACTAAACACTATCCTCGCTTATGTTCTTGAAACTAAAAATGTAAATGTTTTAGATTCCATCTTTTTCTATTCCGATGATTTTGAAGACATTAGCAAACTCTGCGAAATTTTAAAAACCTTATGGGCTGGAGACACATTAAAGGCTAAACAAATGGCAAATTCTTTTGCAAAAACTCACGTTAATTATCCATATCTCATTAAGATAATAGACCTTTTCGATGACACTCTTAAAGCATACATTTACTATCAAAATGCACAGTACAGGGATGCGGATAAAATTTTTCGACGAATAAAAACTGAAAAATATTTGCAAGCTCAACTTCTTTCTGCATACAGAACCAGAGATTACAAATACTTTGTAGAACTCTTTGAAAATAAAAGAAATCTTATAAATACCCATGACCTTGAGAATATGCTGCTTCAAATCGGTTATGCTTACTGGCAATCAAGGAAACCCATAAAGGCACTGGAGTATCTATCTTATTCAGCGAATCGGCACAACGAATTGGCAGCAAGAGAAATCTTTGACATTCTGGTAAAAGAAAACTCTGGGGTACTTGAAGAATTTATAAAAAACGTTCAAATAAGGTCTCAGGAGCTAAACTACACCATCGGCCTGTATTTCCTTTATAAAGGAGATACTCTAAATTCGAAAGCATATCTGAAAGAAGCTACCGATGGCAAAAACAATTCCATCAAAATAAAATCTTCGTTCTTTTTCTCACAATTAACAGGAGAATACCTCAATCTAAAATCTGAAGAGAACCGCTTGGACTACTTTTATTTGTACTTGAACGGTTTAGAGGTTTCGAGGGAAAAGGAACCAGTGATTTCTTATGAAGAAACAAGAAAGATCAAGATATTTAGATATCTACTTCTATGGGGTGATGCGCGAGAGGCTTTAAAGTATGTAGAAGATTTTGAAAATTCGTTACTGTCCGCCATTAAAATAGCCGATGAGCTGGGATATGATCACATAAAAATAAACTTGGCTCTCCGTTACCTGAATTTAAAAAAATTTGAAAAAATTCCTTTGTATCTCTTAAAATGGATCTTCCCTACCAACTATTACCCGACAATAAAGCCAGTGGCACAATTTTACAATATAAGACCCGAGTTAGTTTTAGCCTTAATGAGGGAAGAAAGTAGATTCAATCCAGAAGCAGTAAGCAATGCAGGAGCAATAGGACTTATGCAACTTATGCCAAACACGGCAAAATCATTATACCCTGAAGTAACAATAGACTCCCTGGAAATTACCGATATAAACATTACCCTCGGTATAAAATATTTATCGGCTCTCTCCGATACATTTCCAAATATTATAGATGTTCTTAGTGCCTACAATGCCGGATCAGCACGGGTCAGACAATGGCGTAAGACCTACAACACAAAGGACCCTTACCTATACATGGAATGTATTCCTTTCAAAGAAACGAGGGAATATGTTCAACGAGTTCTACGGAGTATAATCATATATGAATATCTGTTAAAGGAGACAGAGAATGATTAAAATTCTGATTTCTCTCTTGTTATTATCGGAAGTTTACAGGATAAATATTGAGGGTCCAATTACTCCTCCCATGGCCGAGTATGTTTCTGAAGCCATTGAAAGGGCAAACCGAGAAAATGGAAAGCTTATCCTTCTTGTACTCGATACACCCGGCGGGCTTGACGAATCCATGAGAAGCATAAACAAGGCAATCATGGCCTCCAGTATTCCCGTGGTCTCATATATTTACCCCTCAGGCGCAAGGGCCGCTTCCGCAGGTGCTTTTATTGCCATGGCCTCACACGTAATTGCTATGGCCCCGGGAACCAGCATAGGAGCCTGCCATCCCGTAGCACTGGGTACACAAATGGATAGCATAATGGCAAAGAAAGCAGCAAATGATGCAGCTGCCTATCTTAAATCACTTGCTGAATTAAGGGGAAGGAATACTAAATGGGCGGAAGAAGCTGTCTATGAAGCACGTTCCTCGTCGGCCGAAGAGGCTCTGAAACTCAAAGTAGTGGAATTTGTAGTTAAATCCGCAGAAGAACTCCTTGATAGCCTGAACGGTAAGAAAATTAGAGTCAACAATACAGATTACAACATAACATTAACAAAACCATACGTTATAAAAGAAGTAAAGATGAGTTTAAGAGAAAAACTCCTCGCAATACTTAGTAACCCCAATATTGCTTACATTCTCCTTGTACTCGGCTTTTACGGACTATTCTTTGAACTTTCAAACCCAGGAGCTATATTTCCTGGAGTTGCAGGTACTATATGCCTTATTCTCGCATTCTATTCTCTCCAGACTTTGCCTGTCAACTATGCAGGGCTAGCTCTCATACTCTCATCCATCGTCTTCTTTGTTCTTGAAATTTTTATACAACCAAGTGGTATTCTTGCCGCAGGGGGAATTGTTTCTTTCATTTTAGGGTCACTTTTACTTTTTAAAGGAGGTCCAATGTTTCGAGTTTCGCCAGCTATAGTTTTAATATCAGCATTTCTTACCTTTGCTTTCTTTTTCTGGGTTATAAGGGCAGGTATAAGGACATTTTTCATAAAACCCAGGACGGGTAGCGAAGGACTTATAGGAGAAAGAGGCATTGCAAAAACTAATATCGATAGACGAGGCGGTATGTGTTTCGTTCATGGAGAACTATGGAAGGCGAAAAGTGAAGATACCGTTGAAGAGGGTGCCGAGATAGAAGTTGTCAAAGTTGAAGGTTTAACCCTCTGGGTCAAGAAAGTGTGAAATCCGTTGTGCTTGGCGTGCAATTATTTTCACCGATTAACTAACGTAAACTGTGTAATGTTTAAAAAGTTACTATTTTTAGTGCGAAAAGAATTTTACCTTTGTAAATCAGAACTGCGGTTTTCTCAGTGAACCCCGATCTGGCATAGAAATTGCAGTGAACTCCCAAAAGGAGGTCGCTATGTTGATTCTTTTTTTAACCATTATTAACTTTTCATTAAATTACCCTGACAGGGTTAACGAAGTCCCTCAGCATTACTCTGACATTCTCATGGCGTCCCTGACTTTCATATCATCAGGTTGCAGGATAAGCATGGAAATAGACAGGTTATTTCAATGTTATTCGGGCCCCATTTATATTTTTTTGGAAAACGATGACAATCCACGAACGGGCTGGGAAAACACCGGTTATATATCAGAGGATGAGTTTCCTTTGGAGGGTTCCGATGTAATGATAATTTTGAATCATATATATCCTGAAAGAAGCGGAATATATAGACTTGAGATAGGGGGTAACTATCGATTTATATCTCCGATTCAACCTGTTATAACTCGAATTGACTCATCAATAGTTAGAATTAACTTCAGTATTCCTAACACACTGGTTAGTCCCATCTATAAAATTAAGTTTTTCGTTTCAGAGGAAGGGAATTGGGGCGATGTTTTGCCTGATATTGGGTTTATAGGCATAGATATAGCAGCGAAGCTTATGGATTGAAAACTACAACTTTATTGCAATGGGAGTAATGCCCTTTATGCTGGAGACTCGAACCTTAACAAATTCACCCTCTTCAAAAATACCCTCCACCACAACAGTTATATTATTTTCAGTTTTGCCCTTGGAGAACCCGCCGCCCTTTCGGGACTTCCCATAGATGAGAATCTCAAATTCTTTACCCAACATAGTTTTTCTACGAATAAGGATATTCCTATTTATCACTTGAATTAATCTTCTCAAACGATTGCCCGCTTCCACTGGATCCAGGGACTCCTCTCTGAATTTGAAATAAGCAGGTGAAGGATTACGCGGGGAATATATAAACATGAAAGCATTATCAAATTTTACCTTCTCGACAACGTCCAGGGTCTCCTGAAAATCTTCTTCAGATTCTGTAGGGAAACCTACCATTAAATCGGTAGTTATGGACGCTTCAGGGATGGTTTTACGAATGTATTCACAAAGTTCTATATATTCTTCCTTTGAATAATTTCGATTCATATCCCTTAAAACTTTGTTTGAACCTGACTGCAAAGGTAAGTGAAACCAGGGTTTTAAAACCCTGGCATTCTTTACTATATCCACAACATTTTTACTCATATCTCGAGGGTGAGAAGTGGTAAAATATACCCTGGGAATATTCACACTTTTGTCTACAAGAGCAAGCAATTCGGCGAAATCCATACCTTTATAAAAGTATGAATTGACATTCTGCCCGAGTAAAGTAACTTCTTTTACCCCTTTTACTTCTAAATATTTCAGTTCCTCCAGAATATCCTCTGGAGATCTGGAATATTCTCTTCCCCGCGTAAAGGGCACCACGCAATAAGAGCAAAAATTATCACAACCCTCCTGAATTACTACATACTCCAGGATTTTGCTTACACTCCTCCCGGAAAATTGAAAATTACATATTGTCTTAAGGTCAAGGAACGAAGAGTTAGTAAGGCGCTTTTTTACAATTTCCGGAATTACGTTAAAGTTTCGAGTTCCCACTACCGCATCGGCAACCTCAAGGAGTTCTCTGCCCTTCTGCTGGGCAGTGCACCCTGTGATAACTACAAACTTTCCCCTCTTTTTAAAAAATTTAGCAGTCTCAACGGCCTTCCTTTCGGGCTTTTCACGGACAGAACATGTGTTTATGATTATAACATCTGCACTTTTAGGTTCCGAAGCGAGACTAAAACCTTCTTTTTCTAACAAATTCTCAATAAGCTTAGAGTCATATTCATTCATCTGGCAACCGTAAGTTATTATGTGAAATTTCGTCATGCCTAAATTTTAAATTCTTATAATTGAATTTGTTAATCCGTTAACTACAAACTAAAATTTACCGATGCAAAAAAAACCCAGCTGGATCAAAACAAGCCTACAGGCCACTCACAAATTTGATAAGGTGATTAAAACCCTTAAGGGCTTAGAGCTCCATACCGTATGTGTTGAGGCTAAGTGCCCAAACTTGAATGAATGCTGGGATGAAGGTACTGCAACATTCCTTATACTCGGTGATGTATGTACTCGCAATTGTAAATTCTGCGCAACTAAAACAGGTAATCCCAAAGGCTATATAGATTTTGAAGAACCAGAACGTGTCCTTAGTGCAGTTAAAGAAATGAAGCTTGACTACGTGGTAATAACCTCTGTCACCAGGGACGATCTCAGTGATCAAGGAGCCAGTATCTTTGCAGAAACCGTAAAGCTTATAAAGGATTACTCTCCTCATGTACTTGTTGAAACTCTGGTACCGGACCTGAATGCTGAAAGATCTCTGATTGAGCTAATTCTCAATGCAGGAGTGGATGTTTTCGCTCATAACGTAGAAGTTGTCGAAAGGTTGACTCCACTAATAAGGGATAAAAGGGCAAACTACCACAAATCACTCTTGACCTTGAAAACCGCGAAAGAATTAGAAAGGAAAATCTTTATTAAATCAGGGTTTATGATAGGGCTGGGTGAGACTAAAGAAGAAATCATTAAAACCATGGAAGATTTATTAAGTGCAGGTGTGGATATTCTTACCATCGGGCAATATTTGAGGCCTTCTTTAAAACACGCTGAAGTAGAAAAATATTATACCCCGGAGGAGTTTAACGAGTTTGCCAGAATCGGAAGAGAAATGGGTTTCAAGTTGGTTGCATCAGGCCCACTGGTTAGAAGTTCATATAGAGCCGGGGAATTTTACGTTAAAATGACAAAGAATAAAAACAAATTTGAGAGTGTAAATTGAGGAGTTTAAAATAAGAACAAGGAGGAACTATGCGGAAGACCTTGATAGTCAGTTTGTTGATCCTTTTACCTTCGCTGGTTTTTTCTTATCCAGCTGACGTGGTGCCAATACCCAATAGAGAGTACGTACCCGCGCTGCACAATGCTCTCAAAAATGCAGAAAAAACCATCAAAATTTTTATGTTCAGCGCCCGGTACTATCCGCAGTATAAAAACGACGCCAATTCCCTTATTCTTAACGACTTAATTAGTGCAGCTCAGAGGGGAGTTGACGTAGAGGTGATTTTGGACGCTTCAAACTGGAACAGGAGTAACACCCTTGATAATAAAGCCTTCGCAGATACCTTGAGAAAATGTGGCGTTAAAGTTTACTTTGATCCACCCGACGTCACTTCACATGATAAGCTCATCATTGTAGACGGAAAGATTACCATTGTTGGCTCCACAAACTGGAGTTACTATGCTCTGGAAAGGAACAACGAAGCATCGGTCCTGATATATTCTGAAGAGGTAGCAGATTACTTCACAAAGTACTTCGAAAAGGTTAAAGATCTCTCCACAGAAAAAATGCCCGAGTGGTTCCTGGAGTAAAGAAAATGAAAATAATTCTCGCCTTTCTCCTTGTTTCCAGCAAACCTTTAAAAGTAGAGATAGTTTTCACTTCTAATATCTATGGAAACTTTGGTAAATCGAAAGCCACGTGGATTAATCCAGACTTCCCACCCACCCTTGGAGGATTTGAAAGTCTGCAAGAACTTATAAACACCGAAAGGGAAAAAGCGAAAAAGCAACAAATTCTATTTTTACTCTTTGACACAGGGAACTTCACAGGCGGTTACATTACCAGTGATAACTTGAATGCCGATTCCATGGCTTACTTCTTAAATGAACTAAAATATGATGCTATCAATTTAGGAGTAAAAGAACTCACAGTGTTTCCCGTTAGGTCGAGAAGATATAATTTTCTCCCCGGGGCTTTGACGTTGTGCGGTTACCTCTCTAAATTTAATGCTGATGTCATCTCTTACAACACAAGATTTTTAGATGCTCCAATGAGAAACCTTGTCAAACCTTACAAGATCATTCAGTACAGGGGGGTAAAGATTGGAGTTTTCGGCCTTGTATCCGAGAATACTCCATTTTTCATCTATCAAGATGAAAACCTTGATCCCGAAAATAAACCCTTTGAAATAGCAAAAGAATACGAAAGTGCAAAAGAAGCTGTTGAAGCGCTAAAAAGAGAAGGATGTGATATAATTGTGATGCTATCCAGCATAGGATACTACAGGGAAAGATTCCTGGCAAGGGATGTACCAGGGATTGATCTTATACTGGGCGGGTTTGATGGCTTCGGTGAACGTCAGGCATACGTTGATCCAGTAAACCACACGATTATTTTAAGAAATTACGACTATCTAAGCCAGGTAGGTAAAATTATTTTGAATATTGACCCTATTGCAAAAACCATAGTATCTTTCGAATATACCCCGATTACACTTTTTGAAGAGGAATTCACTCCCCTTGCCCCATCAGAGGAAAGCGAGGAACAGGAATAGAAAATCGGGGCGAGAGGACTCGAACCTCCGACTTCCTGGTCCCGAACCAGGCGCGCTACCAAGCTGCGCTACGCCCCGATCATTCAGATTCTCTAAATAAAGAAGAGGCTAATTCAACACAGTTTTTGCCCTTCCTTTTGGCCTCAAGGAGGGCAAAGTCAGCTTCCCTCATAATCGTGTCAAAATCTTTGGTTTTATCCACTGATGCCACGCCAATACTTGCTGTAACTGTAAACCTGGCTTTTCCTATGGAAATTGGTTCTAACCTGATTCTATTTAGAATTTTCTCAGCATAAAGTTTACCTTCGTATTCATTAATTCCGTCAAGATAAATTAAAAATTCATCACCACCATACCTGGCGGCTACGTCAATTTTCCTGATATTGCTTGCAATCACGAAAGAAACATACTTCAAAACCTCATCACCCACCTTAACCCCGTAAGTGTTATTAATATGTCCAAAATCATCAAGATCCAGGTAGAGCAATGATGAAGTTTTTTCCATGCCTTTCTTGATTTTTTCTATTTCTCTTTCCAGTACCGTCTTGAGATACGTGTAATTAAACATGCCCGTCAATTCGTCTTTTATAGATTTCTCCCTTATTCTCTCGTAAAGCTTGACATTGTTGATAGCAACAGCTGCTTGTTCGGCGAGAAATTTAAGAAGCTGCAACTCTACAGTAGAGAATACCCTAGGCTTCTTTGAGAATGTGTAAAGAACACCTATGACCTGATCAGAGTGTATTATTGGAGCTCCCATGAAGGACACGACTCCAGATTCTTTCAGAAAAGGATGTCCTCCGAACTCGCTTTTTGAAACGTCATTAACCACAAGAGGTTTTCTCGTTTTAACGATGGTATATGTTGCTCCTCTTTCTCTTACGTACTTATGAATATTTTCGCGATGCATGGGATCTGTAGTAGCACCCTTGGTCCATTGCATAGTTTCTTCGTCAACCAGAATCAAGCTTGAATAACTGGTCTGCAGGATTTTGTCACACAGTCTAACAATCTGGTCCAGGAGCAAATCCAGGGGTTTAAGGGTATTTATGTCCTGACTTATTTTTACTAAGGAACGTAAGATCCTGGTAAATTTTTCCCTGTCAATTTCCATACGTTATAGATTATAAACAAGAATCTATGCCAAATCAAAAAGCCAGCATGCCGGCAGATCATAAATGGGCAATTATCTTTCCACTATCTTCCGAATCTTTTTTCTCCTCAACTCCATTTCTTTTCTGATAATTTCCCTTAACCTGTCATTTTGTTCCTTTGTCAAAACCTTTTTTATCTCCTGAATTTCCATAAGTCGATTTATCCTTAACTCCGCTTCCATATTTGCAATTTCCTTTAAAATTGGTTCAACATCCTCTCTGGTAAAATCGCCCCTCATCACAATCCGATTAAGATCAAGACTTTTTTTCTGAATTCCTGCCCTTAAATCTACTATTTTAGAAGCATAACCGTAATGAATTTCATCAATCTTTTTCATCTGTTCCTGAGAAAGATTAAGTTCCTTTAAAATTCTGGGTGATCTCAAACTCAAGAGCATTATATCATCATGCTCCATACCCTCCACTACTGGCATCTGGCTTAAGAGCAAAGCAGTTATTACTAAAGTCCACATTTTCTCACCTCCTTTCTATAAAATCTGACGTAATTTCAACCATTTTTGTTCGCAACGTAACCGCCCGAATTATTTGAATTTTAAGGGGATATCCTTATAATTAAATTATGCAGGAATTTGTGCAGGTTATTACAACAACGAATAATGAAGAGGTAGCTAAAAAAATTGCGCAGATTCTGCTGGAGAAAAAACTGGCTGGCTGTGTTCAGATCATAGGACCCATTAACAGTCTTTACTGGTGGAAAGGCAAAATTGAAGAGGATAAAGAATTTCTCATTTTCATAAAATCATCGAAATCGCTTTACAAAGAAATAGAGAAAGAGATAAAAGCCGTGCATAATTACGAAGTCCCGGAAATCCTTTGTCAATCCATACTTGACGGAAATCCTGATTACCTATCCTGGCTAAAGTCAGTGATTCAGAGCACGGATTGATGGTAAGATTTCATAAACACCAAAAATCCCCCCAAGAGGTTTAACTTGGAGAGTTTAGAAGACAAATACAAAATTGGAATCTTATTAGGCTGGTTTTCAATTTTTCTTAATTTTTTACTTTTCGTCTTTAAATATTGGGTTGGAATCAAAATAAATTCCGTTGCTCTTAAAGCAGATGCCTGGCACACTTTGTCAGATTCCCTTACGTCAATAGTAATGGTGGCAGGTCTCGCTATATCAAGAAAACCCCCCGATGATGAACATCCTTTCGGACACGGACGTGCTGAGAGAATCGCCAGTTTATTTATAGGATTTATGTTAATCATTGTTGCAATAAGCTTTTTTAGGGATTCAGTTTTAAGATTGATCAACAAAGTAACAGTAAAATACAATGTTCCGAGTATTCTTGTTCAATCCATCTGCGCTATTCTAAAGCAAATCTTGTCGGTATTTTCCTTCTTATACGCAAGAAAACTTCAACTATCCTCATTAAAGGCAGATGCATGGCATCATCAATCTGATGCCATAACCAGCTACATCTTTCTTATTGGAGTCGCACTTTCCGCACAGATCTCTGTAGTAGATGCCTACCTGGGCCTTATAATTTCCCTCGCAATTTTATGGACAGCTTTTGATATAATAAATCACAACATTAGTCCGCTGCTGGGAGAAAATGTGAGTGAAGAATTAACTCAAAAGATTCAGGAAGAAGTTGCAAAAATTGATCCGAGAATCTTAAACTTACATCATTTTCACATGCACCGATATGGTTCTCACATTGAAATCACTTTTCACATTAGACTGCCAAAGGAAATTTCTTTAGATGAAGCACATGAAATTTCGGATAAAATTGAAAAAAGCTTGCTTAAGTACAATTTGCACGCAACAGTGCACATTGAACCCTATGAAGAATAATAAACTTTAAAATAAAAGGAGTGGTAAATATGCCAGGGAAAACGCTATGCCAGAGCTGCGGCACTCCCATAACCAGGGAGGAAGAATTCGGAACCAACGCCGACGGGACTAAAAATTACGAGTACTGCTCAAAGTGTTATCAGAACGGAAAATTTACAGAACCCGATATCACAATGGAGCAGATGATTGAAAAAGTAACAAAAGAAATGATAGAACAGGAAGGGATACCAGCTAAATATGCAACCAAAATAGCAAGAGAGTACATACCTGGATTAAAGAGGTGGAGTAAATCTAAGTAGCAATTTTTTAATTAATTGCGCAGTAGTAAAAAACTAATCTTTCTGTGCAATTACTTCAATTTCAACCAGGGCGTTCTTAGGAAGTGCTTTTACAAAGATTGTAGTTCTTGCAGGGTATGGTTCCTTAAAAAGTTCACCGTAAATTTCATTAACCTTAGAAAAATCTTCAGGGTTTACCAGATATATGGTGGTCTTAATTACATTATCCAGGGATAGACCAATACTCTTAAGTATCTCACTAACATTATCAATGGCTCTTCTGGTTTGCCCCTCTATTCCAGTCTCCAGTTCCCCATTTTCCGGATTAATTCCCAGTTGCCCGGAGAGAAAAACGAGATTTTTACCCACTCCCTCACGTAAAAGGCTATAAGGACCTATGGCTTTTGGTAGCATAAAATTCCCTCCTTTTGTGGTAAAATTATAAAACTTAAAACTCGCATGATTATAGCAGTAAAAGGTGAACCAGGTTCTGGTAAAACCACTATATGTAAGCTCACAGCCGAAAAACTCGCTAAATCAGGGTTAAAAATTTGTGGATTTATAACACAGGAAGTCCGCAATGAAAAAAATGAAAGGGAGGGGTTTGAAATTTACAGTTTTTGTGGTAAAAAAACAATCTTTTCAAGTGTTAATTTAAACACCCCATACAGGGTTGGAAGGTACAGGGTGGATATACGTGCTTTCGAAGAAATAGCAATACCAAATCTTGAAGATGCTGTACTCAAAAAATGCAACGTATTAATTATCGACGAGATAGGGAAGATGGAAATGATCTCGGAAAAGTTTAGGGATAGAATTCAAAGGATAATTACCAGTTATTCAGGAACAGGAATCCTGGTTGTTACCCTTCCTGTTTACGACTTTCATCCAATAATTAAGGAAATTGTAAAACGCGCCGACAAGGTCTTCTACACCTCGAGATCAAGTAAAAACTCTATTGAAGTTTCCAATCAAATAGTGGAACTCATCACAAAGTTTTCTCAGTCAATGTAAAGGTATCTCTTTACCTTATTGGTTGGCGTTTTTTCAAAGGGCTCAGGATATTCATATAGCATGGAAAGCCTTGAATAAGATGGCAGCATAGAATTTACGTCTTCCATTATCTTCTTTAATATTTCCCTCATTATAGCTTCTCTTTCACTTTCAGACTTACCTTCAATCTTATCTACAAGTGCCTCATAGTTCAAGTAAACCTTTGCGACGATCTTCCCGGCCTTTTCATAGACTACAGACTCTTGAACCCAGGGATGCATGTTTAACTTCTCTTCAATATTTTCTGGATAAATATTCTCACCCGCAGCAGTTAAAATCATATTTTTAGACCGCCCTCGAATATAGATGTATCCATCAGAGTCAACAAAACCAAGATCTCCGGTTTTAAGCCAGCCATCTTCCGTTAAAACCTCACGGGTCAGGTTTTCATTTTTATAATAGCCTTTCATGATATTTGGACCTCTAAGCCAGATCTCCCCTACCCCCGTTTCAGGATCAGGATTTACTATTTTTACCTCAATTTCTGGTGCAATTTTTCCCGAAGCACCGAGCTTCGTTTCCGAAGGGAGTGAACCACTTACAAGGGGGGATGCTTCGGTTAAGCCATATCCCATAGCATAGGGGAAATTAATCTTCCTTAAGAAGATCTCAACCTCAAGGGACAAAGGTGCACCGCCAAGGGTCATACACCGAAGCTCGCCACCAAAGAAATCCATTATGGCTTTTCTAATTCTTGAGTATATTACGTTATTTAAGAGCGGCAATCTTGATGCGAGAGCCAGAGCCTTCTTTTCCTCTAGCATTTTCTTCACCTTGGACTTATAAATTTTCTCAATCAACAAAGGTACTGACGGGATTATTGTAGGCCTCACTTTTTTACACGCTTCTTCTACAAGGACGGGGGTGGGTTTTCTTCCCAGGTAAAAAATCGAAGCTCCAACAGAGAGACTGTAAAGTAAACTAAGAGTAAACTCATAAGAATGAGCCAGGGGTAGAATTGATAAAACTCTGTCATTTTCATTGAGGTCAAACAGTCTTGCAACTTGCGTTACATTAGAAACTATATTTTTATGCGTAAGCATGACCCCCTTAGAATTTCCAGTGGTACCAGAAGTGTAAATCATTGCAGCCAGATCATCAGGTTCAATCTCTTCACTTATAAGTCCTATCTTCTCAGCAATAGAAATTATGGACTCTCTAACTTTATTGATAAAGCTTGAAAATTTATTTATTTCAAAGACCGATTCCTCAGCTTCAAAATCATCGAGAGAGATAAAAAGCCTGAGTTTCCCGAGGTCGTATTCTCTTAATTTCGTGAAGAAGTTCTTCGTCGTAAAAATAACTTCAGCCTCAGAATGCCTTATGATATTGCTAATGTCACTGGGATGGAAATCAGTAAGAATCGGGACAGCAACACCACCTATATAAACTGTAGAAAGATATGCAATAACCCAATTGGGCGAATTTTCTCCAAGTAATACAACTTTCGTTCCTTTCCGTACATCGTGCTCTCTAAGCACATGGGATAAAGTGACTATTCTTCTGTACAATTCGCCATATGATATAGGCTTTTCGTAATAGAACCCTATGGAAGGACGAGAAGAGTGTAATTTAGTTGTTAAGGTAATTAGTTCTGGTATTGTTCTTTTTTTAATTTCCTTCCAGGCATCCATAAAAAAATTATAAGCGAAAATTCTAAAACTAAAAACTGACTCCTAAAAGAAAGTTTAGTCACCCGCAAAAACTCTCATAAATTAAGTGAAAGGAAAAGTTTAACTTTTTTATCCATTACTTCTGTTAATCTTCTCTGCTGCATAGAGTTAGTGACAGTGAAACTATGGCATTATAAAATGAATATGCAATAAGCATAAATCTTTGTTTGAAACCAAAATTCAGCCCCCTGTTGGATGTGTATTTTGCAAAAATCTTATACGGCCTTTGATCCGCTCATTTATCAGCAACACAAAAGAATAAATAGTCCCTTCACAAGATACAGTAACAGTAAGTAGTTCGGATTTACACACCATAATTACTAAATCCAGGGAAGGTTAAGCACATGAAAGGATTCGACCCCAGAGATAAAAAAAGAACAAAAAGCCCCCTTGACAAATCGCCCCGAGGGAAGTAAACTTTAATGGTAAAAGGTGGGGAAAAGTGGAAGAAAAAGGAAATAATAGAATACACAAAATTGACGAGAAAGGCAGGGTTGCTATTCCTGCAAGTTTGAGAAGAGACCTTAAATTTGGAGAAAAACTAATCCTTACAAAAGGTATCGAACCTTGTATTTACGTATTTTCCAGTACCGAGTGGCTCCAATTTATTGATAGGGTCAAAGATTTCCCTTTATGGGATGAATCAAAGAGAAAAGCTATTCGCTTTTTCTCGGGAGAAGCCGAGGAAGTGGAATTGGACTCTCAGGGAAGAATCCTTATACCAAAACACCTTTCTCAATATGCAGGAATTAAGAAAGTCTGTTTTTTCGTCAAAATGCCAAGATGGTTTGAAATATGGGACCCTGAAACTTACAAAGAAAACAACAAACCCGAACAAATAGACTTTAAAGAAATTCCTCTATGAGCTTCCATAAGCCATGTCTTTTAAAGGAAATTTCGGAAATAATAAAGAGTCTCAACTGCAAATATGTTGTTGATTGTACTGCTGGAGAGGGAGGCCATACCAGAGTAATCTCCCAACTGGTGGGGGAAAGTGGTAAAGTGATAGCTATTGAATATGATCCTGAATATTATCAACACCTTGTCAAAAACACCGAACAGCTGAAAAATGTTGTTACTTTAAACAGAAGCTACACAGAACTTGAAGAAATATGGAGAGAGCAGAATTTCGATAAACCAGATGCTATTTTATTTGATTTTGGAATATCATCTTTTCATCTTGAAGTCTCCGGTCGTGGTTTTTCATACAGAAAGGACGAGATTCTTGACATGCGCTTCAACCAGAAGATAGGAGAACCCCTTTCCCAGATTTTGCCCCAATTGACTGAAAGAGAAATAGATAATATTTTGAAAAATCTTGCCGAAACTCCTTTTCATAGAAAGCTTTCAAAATTAATTTATGAAAACCGAAAAAAAATCAACACAACGAGTGATTTAAATGAGATTATAAAGATGTGCATTCCGGCAAAGTATTTAAACAACGAATTACCCAAGATTTATCAGGCCTTTAGAATATACGTGAATAACGAATTAAAGAATGTCCTGGAGGGCTTAAAATCAGCCCTGGTATTACTAAACAAAGGTGGGGTTTTAATCACCATTTCGTATCACTCACTGGAGGATAGAATTTGCAAACAGTTAAAACAAATAAGAGAACTTAAACAATTCACAAAAAAGCCCATAACTTCCCTTCAGGAAGATTTAAAAATTAACCCAAGATGCAGAAGCGCAAAGCTCAGAGCTTTTATAAAGGAGGAGCTATATGAAGAAGATATTAATCGGTGGTTTAATACTTTTAGTTCTATTTTTCCCACCAATTTGTATGGCAGATAAAAGTGTGGACAAGGGAAGAGAAAATACGGCATTACGAAAAGAAATCAATCTAACTCAAAGGCGAATATCTGTAGAAGGGGCGAAGTTACAAAATAATAGAGCTATGGAAAAATTATTGTCTACTATAGCAAAATGAAACCAAAACTGAATTTGGTTTCGCGTACCAGAATTGCACAAGCAATATGCGCTATAACTTATTTAATTTTTGCAATCTCAACTATTTTACTTCAGACCACACCGCTGGGTCAAAAATACAGAAGTGAAGGCAAAAAGCAGTCAATGCTCGTCCTTAATATCGAGGGTGAAAGAGGATTATTTTTTGACAGAAACGGTAACCCGCTTACTTTAAACGTTCCATACTTAAAGGTTTACAAAACCAGTGAAAAATTATGTCCATCCACCATTAAAACCCTTTACAGAGAAGCGGATCAATTTTCAGAAATCTATTGGAAAAACATCATAAATCCAAGACCTAACTTAAAAGTAGCAGTTTATAAATTCAGAGAGGATGTAATACCTGGACTGGGTGAAAATGGCAAAGAAAGAGAAATATTCCAGAAAATTATAGGTGATAGATATTACCCATATGGGGAAATTCTGGCACCTGTTATCGGAACCATAGGTGAAGATGAAAATCCTCTGGGGGGCCTGGAGTACGCCCTCGACAAAATCGTAAGGGGTAAGCCAGGAAAAATTATATATTTCCGTGATGCTATTGGAAACTTAATTAAACTCAGGAGTGATGATGAAGAACCTCAAAGAGGGAGAAATGTAGTCACAACAATTAGTTTACCGCTTCAAGAATTTTGCTATTATGCACTAAAAAAAAGAATTATTGAAGTCGGAGCGAAGCGAGGTTTTGTAGTGGTAACGGATCCCCAGGAAGGTGATATCCTTGCAATGGTGTCATATCCATCCAATGATCCGAATCAGAAACAACCATCAAAAAATATACCTATTGAAGACCCTTATGAGCCAGGGTCAACTTTCAAACTCATTACGTATGCGTGTGCTCTGGAGAATAAACTTCTATCCACAAGTGATACTATTGATACACAAAAGGGCAAACTACAGGTGGGAAATTTTCTTATCACCGATGAACACCCTGAAGAAAAGATGTCGGTCCTCGATGCTTTTGTTTATTCTTCAAACATCGCTGCAGCAAAAATAGCACTCGCCCTTGGGCCTGAAAAGCTGTACAATACAGCAAGAAAATTGGGCTTCGGTGCACCAACAGGAATCCTTCTTCCTGGAGAATCAGCTCCACCTCTAAAAAAACCCTCAACGTGGAACACGGCTTTAACGGCTAACTTTGGATACGGATACGGGGTCATGGTTAATGGCGTTCAAATGGCTATGGCATATGGTGCTGTGGCTAATGGAGGGTTTCTCCTTGCGCCGAAAATAATTAAATCAGATAAGAAAATTGTAGTTCGAAAAGTCTTGGATAAAGACATGTGCGATACTTTAAAAGAAATGATGTTCCAGGTAGTAGAGAGAGGAACAGGGAGAAAAGCAAAAATAAAGGGAGTTGACATTTGTGGAAAAACCGGAACTGCGAAGTCACTGGATCCAAAAACCGGAAAATACACTTCTGATGCCATGGTCAGCTCTTTTATTGGATTTTTCCCGAAAGATAATCCAAAATATTTAATCTACATAGTGATTTTTGAACCGAAGGGGCCTTTGTACGCCAGATTTGGAGGTGAAGTGGCAGCTCCCCTGTTCAGGGAAATAGCAGAGTTTATACTGGAGGGAAAAGATGCAATTGTCCGAATTAGCGGAAAATTTTAAAGTAAACGGATTTAAGGACGTTGAAATTAAGGGAATAACATACCATTCAAAGAATGTGAAGGAAGGATTTCTTTTCGCGGCATTAAGAGGAAGAAAAACTGATGGACATCATTACGTCGAAGAAGCAATTGCAAGGGGAGCTGCAGCTCTCCTTGTAGAAGAAGAGAAAAATTACCCCGTACCAAGTATTATTTCGAATAATACCAGAAAGGATCTCGGAATAATTGCTGCAAGATTTTACGGGTTCCCCTCCCGATCATTAAAAACCATTGGGGTAACAGGAACAAATGGGAAAACGACAACTACCTTCATGATTAGAGACATGCTTAAAATCCAGGGCGAAGCTAGCGGTCTTCTTGGGACAGTTTTTTATTGCATCAATGAAGATTGCACTCCCGCCGGGAGAACGACACCCGAATCTTCGGATATACAGGAATTCATGAGAAAGGCCCTGGATAAAGGAGCTAAGTATTTCGTTATGGAAGTATCATCGGCAGGTATAGAAGAATATCGCCTTGAGGGAACCACTTTTTTCATAGGTTGCTTTACCAACTTTTCCAGGGAGCATCTCGAATATCATGGAACCATGGAAAATTACTTAAATGCGAAGTTAAAGTTATTTAAAGTCTACAAACCCGAACATGCTGTTATAAACCTGGATGACCCCGTCTCAGGGGAATTTCTCAAGGTTTCCCAAAATCCATTAACTTTCGGAATTAGAGATGAAGCAGCTGACTTGAGGGCGGAAATCCTTAGTATGGATATCAAAGGCACTTCACTAAATTTAAAAGGCATAATAGAGGAAAGAGAAATATTCTTACCTTTACCAGGCATTTTCAATGTCTATAACTTCTTGTGTGCCGCCTCATGCCTGTATCTGCTGGATAAGCACTACCATATAAAAGATCTTGCAATGGGAATAAATCCGGTTCCTGGCAGGTTTCAGATGGTTCCAAACGAATGCGGAATCTTCGTTATTATAGACTACGCCCACACACCTGAAGCCATGGAAAATCTTTTGAAAAACGTCAGAATGCTTGGTGTCAACAAAATCATCACTGTTTTCGGCGCTGGAGGTGACAGAGACCCCGGGAAAAGACCCCTTTTTGGTTCTATTGCTGAGAAACTATCAGATATTCAAATTGTAACCTCTGACAATCCTCGTAGCGAACCCCCATTAAAAATCATTAATGACATTTTAAGAGGAATGAAAGGTGAAAATGCCGAAGTGGTTCCCGACCGGAAAGAGGCCATATTCCACGCCATAAAAAAAGCAAAAAAGGGAGACGCGGTACTCATTATTGGAAAGGGGCATGAAGATTATCAGGAAATTAATGGCGTAAGATACCCCTTTTCGGACTACGAAGTGGCGTTAGAAGCTCTGAGGGAGTTAAAATGTTTACAATAAGAGAAATTGCCCATGTGATAAGAGGCAAATTAAGAAATGCAAATCCCAATTTATCAGTACATGGCTTTACAACCGATTCAAGATCTGTCACGCCAAACTCTATTTTCTTTGCCATTAAAGGGGGAAAACACAACGGCTTGGACTTCGCAAAAGAAGCCGTAGAAAAAGGGGCAATTGCTGTTGTGGCTCCCTATGGGCACGGTATTGAAATTCCCCTCCCCCTGATTGAAGTAGACGATACAGTCCTTGCCATGGCACGGCTTGCAAAATATAAATTGTCCCGTGTTAAATCTAAAATAATTGGAATAACAGGGTCTGTGGGGAAGACCACAACTAAAGAACTGATATTCTCTCTCCTTGCAACAAAGTATAAAGTTTTTAAATCAAAGAAAAGTTATAACAATCACATAGGATTACCCCTTACGATACTTGAAATGAAGGAACCCATAGACTATCTTATCCTTGAATATGGCACCAATCACCCGGGTGAAATTGCATATCTTACAAGTATAGCTAAACCTGATATAGCCATCATTACAAAAATTGGAACTGCACATATCGAGTACTTTTTTACTCAGGAAAACATTGCCCTTGAAAAAGGGAAAATATTTGAAGATCTGAAGCCCGGTGGTACTGCTTTTGTTAATTCAAGTACTCCGTATTTTGACATTATATATAAAAGGATCCCTTATACTGCGCGGAAGATAACTTATGGACTGACCAATGGGGATGTTAAACCCGACTTCTATGAGACAACTCCTTTCGGAACAACTTTCAACTATAAAGGAACTTCATTTTATTTTCCACTTCCTGGTAAAGGTATGCTAGAAAATGCCATTGGAGCCCTGGCAGTGGCAGAACATCTGAACGTACCGCTAACGGACATAGCAAGCGTTCTCAGGGATTTTAGAGATGAAAAAATGAGGATGGAAAAAAAAGAGATAAAAGATATTATTTTTGTAAACGACGCATATAATGCCAATCCCGATTCGATGATGGAGCTATTAGAGACCTTTAAAGATCTAAATACCAGAAGAATTTTTATACTCGGAGACATGCTGGAATTAGGCGATAAGGCGGAAGAAGAACATAAAAAAGTGGGAAAAAAATTTGCAGAAATGGGGTATAATATCCTTATCACCTACGGGAGTCTTGCAAGGTTAATTTCCGAAGAGGCCCAAAAGTTAGGAGTAGAAATGGTTTTTCATTTTGAGACTAAAGACGAAATAGTATTCTTTTTGAAAGAATTTTTAAAACCTGGGGACTGGGTCATTTTAAAAGCTTCGCGAGGTATGGCACTGGAAGATGTAGAGAAAAAACTGGAGGAAATCTTATGATCTACCACTGGCTGTACCCTCTTCGTAACAGTATAAAATTTCTTGGCCTTTTGAAATACATTACTTTTAGAGCAGGCCTGGCATTGACCTTTTCTATCGTGGTTACATTCCTTTTAATTCCTCTGTATTTAAAGTTCGCCAGATATAGAGAGCGCATTTCTGAATATGTTCCCGAAAGTCACAGGAAAAAAGAGGGTACACCTTCAGCAGGGGGGTTGGTCTTTATACCGGTAGCACTGTTTTCTACCTTATTGTTCAGCAAATTCACCAGCCCTTATATTTTTGTTGCCATTACTGCAACGCTGGTCATGTTCCTTATAGGAGTTATAGATGATCTTAAAAAACTAAAGGGACAGAAAAAGGGTGGACTTACTAAATGGGAAAAGCTGTTTTTGCAGTTTTTGCTATCCATATTTGTGGTTTTGAGCATTAAGTTGAGCTACCCGGAAGAAATTGCCTTTAGAACCCAGTTTCTCTTTTTCAAAAACATAAATCTCTACCTCGGCTATTTCTACATTATTCTTGTTATAATTGCTTTTCTGGGTTTCACCAATGCTGTTAACTTAACCGACGGCTTAGATGGATTGGCGGCAGGGAGCGCTATTCCACCCATCCTTTTTATCTTGCTCCTCTCCTACTTCCAGGGCAACAAAATTCTTTCCACATATTTACACCTCTTTTACCTGCCAGGCATAGAAGAACTCTCAATTCTGGCCGCATCCTTTGTAGGATCATTAATTGGATTTTTATGGTATAACTCCTATCCGGCCCAGCTTTTTATGGGTGATACCGGTTCCCAGTCCATAGGAGGGGTTATTGCGATAAGCTCTATTCTTTTAAAACAAGAAATTCTCATTGCAGTGGCTGGTGGACTATTTTTTATTGAAGCATTAAGTGTATTAATCCAAGTGATTTACTTCAGACTTACAGGTGGGAAAAGAATTTTTAAAATGGCGCCTCTGCACCATCACTTTGAAAAATCCGGTATGCATGAGGCCAAAATAACCACCAGGTTCTGGATCATTTCGTTAATCTTTTCCCTCATTGCTCTGGGAATGGTGAAAATAAAATGAAAGACAAAATAAATATCGAATTTTTTAAAAATAGGCACATTTCCATTTTAGGTTGCGGGAAAAGCGGCTTTGAGTGCGCTCTTGCTCTGAAAAAAGCAAACGCTTTTCCCTTCGTGTCTGACGCAGCAGAAATCTCCAGGGAGTATAAAGAAAGGCTACAAAAAGAAGGAATACCGTATGAAGAAAATGGCCACACTGAAAAAGTACTTAGCAGCGATCTCATCGTTGTGAGCCCGGGGGTAAAACCAGACACTCCGATACTGGAAAAAGCTCGCAGTAAGAAAATCGAAATTTTAGGAGAGCTTGAAGTAGGATACCTGCTAACAAGTGGTAAGTACATTGCTATTACAGGTACGAATGGAAAAAGCACAGTAACTACACTAACCTATGAACTTTTGAAAGATAACTCAAACGATGTTATCATGGCAGGGAATGTAGGTGAACCATTATCTATGTATGCTTTTCATGATGGTATTTTCGTCCTCGAAGTATCGAGTTTCCAGCTCAAAACCATTGATACATTTAAGCCAGACATCGGTGTTATTTTAAATATTGATCAGGACCACATGGATTGGCATCCTACTTTCGAAGATTACGTTGAATCGAAGGCAAGAATTTTTGAGAACCAGGACCAGCAAGATTACCTGATCTTAAATTACGATGACGAAGTTGTGAGAAGCCTTGCTAAAAAAGCAAAATCACAAGTCCTATGGGTAAGTCTCAGACAAGAGGTTACCCGTGGGGCTTATCTCTCCGAAGATAAGGTTATTATCAAACTCGATGGAGAAAGGATACAAGCTTTTTCAACTGATGAACTTCTCATAAAAGGGATTCACAATGTGTTTAATGCTTCAGTAGCAAGTTTGATTGCTTATTTAAATGGTGTGAATGTAGAGAAAATTAGAGAGATTCTAAGGAGATTTAAAGGTTTGCCTCACCGCATCGAATTTGTTACAGAAAAAAATGGTGTAAAATTCTATGATGATTCCAAAGGAACCAATCCTCATGCAGTTTTATGGGCACTAGAGGGGTTTAAAGAACCCATCATCCTTATAATGGGGGGAGAAGACAAAGACCTGGACTTTTATCCTTTAAGGGACACCATAATAAAACATTGTAAACTCATTATTGCCATTGGCAAGGCAAAACCTAAAATAATTAACACATTTCAAGATATAGTGGAGGTTATACCAGCTGATGATATGAAAGACGCAGTCGAAAAAGCCTGGTCCAAAGCACAAAGTGGAGATGTGATTCTTCTCTCGCCAGGGTGCGCAAGTTTTGATATGTTTAAAAACTACAAGGAGCGCGGAGATGTATTTCAACACTGGGTCAGGGAAATTACCAAAGAAAATTGATATTTTGCTAATCACTACAACCATTTTCCTTACACTACTGGGATTTTTAATGTCTTATTCTGCAACTTTTTACAAATTCAGCATACATGGCACATCAACCATCAAATTTTTAACCAGAGAGTTTTTCAGATTGTTAATAGGAATAATCGCTTTCTTTGTTGGGAAATCCATAAATCCTAAACTCTACAGAAAATATACAAAACCTGCTGTAGTAGCATTACTCGCTGTTCTTATTCTCACCTTCCTCTTAGGTGTAAAGAGATTAGGTGCTATAAGATGGATAAGACTTGGCTTTTTATCCTTCCAGCCCTCTGAACTTGCGAAATTAGTCCTCGTACTATACCTGGCAGATGCTTTATCCTCAAGCAGAGAAAGTCTTAAAAACTTTAAGGAACTTTTAAAAGTCCTTGTAGTACCTGTTTTAATTTTTGGATTAGTTGCGATACAGCCAAATTTATCCACAGCGATGATTATTTTTTTCATAACAGTAGGCATCCTTTACATAGCGGGTTTGAAATTTCATTACATTTTAATTCCCATATTATCAGGATTCGCATTAGCAGTTTTCTTCATGTTTGCGGTTCCCGGTAAATTCTCCCATGTAAAAAGCAGGATTACCAGATTTGTTCAAGGAAACGAACACTACCAGGTAAAACAAGCAAGAATTGCTATTTCCCAGGGGGGACTTTTTGGAAAAGGGATAGGGAAAGGGACTCAAAAATATCTTTTCTTACCCTATGCTGAAAATGATTTTATGTTCGCTCTCGTTGCTGAGGAACTGGGGCTCTTCTGGGCAACAATTCTTATCCTTGCCTACGCTTTAATTACCATAAAAGGACTTTTTATCGCTGAGCGACACATAAAAGCAAAATACTATTATTCACTTTTATCAGCGGGAGTTTCACTAATGATATTTACTTCTTCGGCAGTACACATTGCTGTAAACCTCGGGCTAATACCCCCCACTGGACAAACTCTCCCCCTACTCAGTGTAGGTGGAAGTTCACTGATGGTCAACCTTTTTGCGCTGGGAATGTTAGAGTATTTATCGGAGGACGCTGAAAGATATGAAGTCATTTAATGTACTTATAATAACTGGCGGAACCGGTGGCCACATATTTCCAGGGCTAGCCGCAGGTGACTATCTAGAATCTAAAGGGCTGCATGTTTTATATTTAGCATCGGGAAGCAAAATTGGGTTAATAAATAAAAATAATGTAATTTATTTCAAAGCAAAACCCTTCAGTAAAAACCCAATTCAGGTTTTTGAAGCTATTTTTTATTTTATGTCAAACCTCATAGAAGGATTATGGGTTTTCTTGAAGGTTAAACCATGTGTAATTTTAGCCACTGGAAGCTACGCGGTGGTTCCGTTTCTAATTTTAGCAATAGTGTTAAGAATCCCATTTTACCTTATGGAACAAAATGTTCTACCAGGCATAGTTAATAAAGCATTTGCTCCTTTTTCAAAAGGGGTATTTATAGCTTTTAAAGAATCCGCCAACTATTTACATGGTAAAGTTATTCATTCGGGTCTACCCCTCAGAACTAACGCAAAAGAAAAAGTTCCAAAAGAAGAAGCAAGAGATAAGCTTAACCTACCAAAAGATAAACAGATAGTCCTGGTTATTGGGGGGAGTTTAGGCGCCAGGGGGCTGGTGGAAAAAATTCTACCTATAGCTATAAACCAGAATTCCGTTCATTTCATAATCCAGACAGGACAGCGAAATTACGAATATTTTAAATCTCACATATCCTCTTTCTCACCTGAGAATTTAACCTTAGTACCTTTCATAGAACAAATAGGCCTCTTCTATTCTGCTGCCGACTTAGTAATTTCACGGGCAGGAGCAAATTCCTGCATGGAGATTGTTTATCACGAAAAACCTGCAATATTAGTCCCATATCCATATTCCAGAGATAAACATCAATACGAAAACGCAAAAATAGTGACAGCAGGTGGGAAAGCAGTGCTTATAGACGAGAAAGAAATTGAAAATAAATTAGAACCTTATCTGGGGGGTAAATTGAATCTCAGTGGAGATTACAATAGTTCAATTTTTGTTGAAAACTGCGAGGAAATAATCTACAGGGAGATAACAAAATATGCAAATTGCAAAAAAGTATAGAAAAATTCATTTTGTCGGGATTGGTGGATCTGGGATGAGTGGGATAGCAGAAGTACTTCACAATCTTGGATTTATTATAACTGGTTCAGACTTACAAGAAAGCGAAGTTACCAAACATTTAGAAGAAATTGGAATAAAAGTTTATTACGGTCATCATCCTGACAATGTGGACGACGCCGACCTCCTGGTGATCTCAACTGCTATAAGAGAAGACAATGTGGAGGTTCAAAAAGCAAGAGAAAAGCAAATCCCTGTCATTAGAAGAGCACTCATGTTAGCGGAACTAACAAGGATCAAATATTCAATTGCTATATCTGGTGCCCACGGAAAAACAACTACCACAAGCATGATTGCCAATGTTCTTGCAAAAGGCAGGCTGGATCCAACGGTAATAGTCGGCGGGATTATAAAAGGATATAGCTCCGGAGCTAAACTTGGAAACTCTGATTTTCTTGTTGTAGAAGCAGATGAAAGTGATATGTCTTTTCTCCACCTTTTTCCCACTATAGTTGTTATTACAAATATTGACCTTGAGCACCTTGATTGCTACGAAAACCTCGAGAATATAAAAAAGGCGTTTATCCAATTTGCACAAAACGTCCCATTTTACGGGGCTGTCATTGCCAACATAGACGATAGAAATACCGTAGAAATACTGCCAAAAATCGAGCGTAGAAAAATCACTTACGGTTTTGCAGCAGCAGCCGATGTACATTCAAGTAATATACAAAGAGGAAAAGATCATTTACGCTTTACAGTTTACCATAGAAACAGAAAACTTGGAGAAATAAAACTTAATATTCCAGGCATTCATAATGTTAAAAATGCCCTTGCTGCTGTGGCCGTTGGCCTTGAGCTTGGAATCGACGTTAAGGATATCTTCCAGGGACTCGAAGAATTTAAGGGGGTTGCAAGGCGATTCGAAATAAAGGGCGTTAAAAACGATATAATAGTAGTGGACGATTATGGTCACCATCCCAACGAAATAATTGAGACTCTCAAAACAGCACGGGATTTTCATGACGGGAGGATTGTGGTAATTTTCCAACCCCACAGGTACACCAGAACTTACTATCTTCACGACCAATTTGGAACAGCATTTTTCAATGCAGATCTTCTTATTATAACAGACATATATCCTGCTGGAGAGAAACCCATAGAGGGTGTCTCGGGGAAATTAATTTATGATGCCGTTAAGAAATACGGGCATAAGAATGCTCATTATATCCCTGAGTTAAAAGACGCTATGGCATTTTTAAAATCAGAGTTAAGACCTGGAGATCTCTTATTAACCTTAGGAGCAGGAAATGTATACAAAGCGGGAGATGAATTACTAAAATTACTATGAAACTCCTTACAAAAGAAAATCTCGCAAAACATTCATATATTAGAATAGGTGGAGAAACCGAGTATTTCGCCATTCCAGAAACTGTTGAGGAAATATTTGAAATAGCCAAATTTGCCAGGGATCGTGAGCTACCTTTTTACGTTATTGGAGGGGGTAGCAACATTTTGTTTCCCGACGAAGGTTATAAAGGTGTTATAATAAGCACTGAAAACCTCAATCAAATAAGAATACAGAATGAATTTGTTGTAGCCCAGGCGGGTCTATCTTTGCCTCTATTAGTAAATTTATTACAGAAGGAAGGATTATCGGGAATGGAAGAATTATGTGAAATCCCTGGCACTGTTGGAGGGGCTGTTGCGGGAAATGCAGGGGCTTTTGGAAAAGAAATTTCGGAAGTCTTCGTTGAAGGGAACATTCTAACCTTTGAGGGTAAAATAATAAAAGTTAAAAGGGATGATCTTAATTTCTCATATAGGTCGAGTATTCTACAAAATTTAGGTATCCTGTTAGACGCAACCTTTAGATTAGTCCCTTCAAGTCCAGAAAAGATATTTTCTATAATAAAGGAAATAAAGCAAAAGAGAAGAAAGACCCAGCCCGTTGGAGAACTAACTCTTGGCTCGGTGTTTAGAAATCCACCAGGAACCAGTGCGGGGTTCCTGATAGAGAAAGCAGGTCTCAAAGGTTACACAATAGGTGGGGCAAAATTTTCCGAAAAACATGCAAATTTCATAGTAAACTTTGCTAATGCAAAAGCATCAGATGTAAAAGCTTTAATAAAGGAAGCAAAGAAGAGGGTCAGCGAGCTTTTCGGGATTGAACTAAATCCTGAAATTATAATTTTAGAGCATACAACCAACTTTAAGCGGGAGGCAAATAATGGCCTATGATACCCTTTACGTGGATTTTTGTTCCTCGAAAATTGTAGTATTACTTGAAGATTCCCAGGGAAAATTGCCTTTAAGATATTCAGTGGAATTTGTAGACCAGGACACCATAAGGAACGGACAGATTTATAACTTAGAGAATATTTCACAGAAAATAAAGAAAGCGGTGCAAAATGCAGCCGAAAGGGAAAAAATTGAACCCGACAAAGTTTATGTTGGATTTTCTGATCCCGAGGCGGAATATATTACATCGGTAGGCATGAGTGCCTGTGGCACACCAGAAAATCCCTCAGAAATATCTCATTCACACCTAAAAGAGGCAATTCTAAACTCTTGTGCGGTAAAACTAGAAGAAGGCAGAATAATCGTTCAGGCAATTCCCATAGAATTCAGTGTTGATTCAAAAAGTGATATAAAGCACCCCATAGGGATGTTAGCCGTAAGACTAGAGGTGCAAACCGGTCTTGTAACGGTCAAGAAGTCTTCACTCCTGAATTATAAAAAGGCTCTCGAAAAAGCAGGATTCTACGCAGATAGGTTTTACTACCAACCTATATCGGAAATTTTTGGACTCACCAATGACGAAGAGAAAGAAAGTGGAGTCCTTTTTATAGATATTGGACGAGATTTAACGAATTTTGGATTAATTTCAGAAAATAAGTTAAAAATGGTGGGGACACTACCAATAGGCGGAATCCACCTGAATAAAGATCTGAAGTTTTATTTTGGAATATCCCTGGAAAAGGCTGAGGAAGTGAAGAAAGAAATTTCACGTATTATGCTTCCGGAAAATGAAGAAAGGGAGACTTATATATTAAACACCCATGGACGCAAGGCACATGAAACCACAGTGGGAACCATCGCAAAATACTTCGAAGATAGACTTTCAGAGATCTTCGAATACATTAAAGAAAAAATTACTCGAGAGGATCTAAAGCGTACTTATAATATTGTAAAACTAACGGGGGGAACTAGCGAAATAGAGAATATCGAAAAACTTGCCGAAAAAGTATTCGGAGTGTATTCAGAAACATTTGTGCCATCCGAAGAGCTGGAGAACCAGATTAATAACTGGAATATGATATTTAACAGTACACTCAGTAGCACAATTGCACTCTATCAATATGTGAATTACGAAAAAGCAAACAGTATTTCAAAAAAAGAAGGAGAAGAGGTTGTAAGCCTTAAAAACCTTCTTAAAAGACTTTTTTCAAAATAAGGAGGTCTTAATATGATAACTGCCCTACGAAGTAACAGTAATTCTCACTTTAAAATAAAAGTTGTGGGTATCGGTGGGGCAGGTGGAAATATAGTTCAAAAAATCTTCTTAAATGGACTGAAATGCGAAACAATAATTTTAAACACAGATGTCCAAGCTCTTTCGCGTCAAAGAGCTCACCACTTGATTCCTATAGGAAGAAATGTAACCAGAGGTGGTGGTGCAGGAGCTGATCCTGATCTGGGAAAGAAAGCCGCAGAGGAATCAATTCATGAGGTGTTGAGCAAAATTGAAGACTCAGATCTCCTGTTAATTGTCGCAGGGCTCGGTAACGGCACAGGTACAGGGGCTTCTCCCGTAATAACTAAATACGCAAGAGAAAAAAGAATTCTTACCATTGGGGTTTTTACTTTACCCTTTGAATTCGAGGCAAAGAAAAATACCGCCTTAAAAGCTATTGAAGAAATGGAAAAAAACTTAAATACTATGATCATAATAGACAACAATATGATTAACGAAGTGGTAAGCCTTGAATCAAGCGTTAAGGACGCATACGGCATTGTAGATGAAGTGGTTAAGAACTGCGTAGAATCAATAATTTCAGTCGTCCAAGACTATAGCGAGATTAATGTTGATTTTAACGACCTTAAAGCTTTGATAACTAGAGGAGGACTCGGCTATTTCTCGAAAGGCATTGCCGAAAAAGCTGAAGATGTGCCAAAGGCTTTGACTAATGTTTTGTATAATCCTCTGTTAAGTGGAGTAAGTATCAAAGAAATTAATGGAGCTCTTGTGAATGTAAAGACCAATGGAGATCTTAAAATGTCCTCATTTACGCAAATCATGAACGAAATAAGGAACTCAATACCAGACCACGCAGGGCTTAAATATGGACTCTTAAAAGAGGGAGATAAATCAGTAAAAAATTACGCCGAAATCTACTTCATAGGAACCACCGGCAAAACTGATAGCGACGACATGATTACAAAGATCTCTTCGAAGAAATTCTCGGTGCACGGAAATTTGGATCTCCCACCAGGGGTCAGAAAACATAAAAAATAGAGACGACAGAATAGATTTTTACCTTCCCTTTGTACACTCGAAATATAAGTGTGCCATTGTATTCCCAGAATATCTGAAAAACGCCTCTTCAAATCTCGCCGTTCATACCCTTTATCGCATCCTCGCACCCCAATTCTTCACTGATATATTCTCCCTGGATTCTCTCACAGGGATAAGAACAGGACTTAAGCTCCAGGATTTTGATTCTATCTTCTTTACCATTGATTATGAACCAAATTATGTGAACGCTATCCAGATCCTGCTAAAAACAGGAATAGAACCATTAGCTTCCAAAAGGGTACGTCCAATAATAATTGGAGGCGGCGCAGCAGTATCTTCAAACCCATACCCCTTGAGACCTTTCTTCGATATACTGGCAATTGGAGAATCAGAAGTAATCATGCCGGAAATTGTCGAACATGTTGAAAACTTCGATATAGAAGCCTTCAATGGAAAAATTTGGGCAGTAACACAGCACAAAAGAGAAGCGAAAAGAGTTTATCTTTCCAGTTTGTCAGAAAGTCAATCAGCCAGCGCATTTTATTATAGCCAGGCAACCTTTAAGATGAATTTGGTGGAGGTTTCAAGAAGTTGCCCTAACCGTTGCCGCTTTTGCCTTCTCAGCTATAACAGCCTTCCCCCAAGGTGGCTTCCCGTTAGAAGATTCAAGGAACTGATAAGGTCATTTCCTGACCACCATGACCTTGGACTTGTGGGTGGGTCAGTACTGGACCATCCAGAAATAGATGAGCTCATTAAAATGTCCTATAGATTTAAAACCATTAACCCTTCATCCATTAAAATAGACCCGAAGACTGAGCGTATCTTAATTTTACTAAAGCAAAAGGGACTTGAGAGCATAACCATTGCACCTGAGACAGGATCTGACAATCTAAGAGAGAAACTTAATAAAAAAATCAAAAACGATGAAATTCTTGACTTCGTGCACGTAGTAAGCAAATTAAAATTTAATAGCTTAAAGCTATACTTTATGCTAGGCGTTCCCTATGAAGAAGATCAGGATATTGAAGCGATAAATATACTTTTGAGCGATTTATCAAGAATCTTCAAAGGCCACATTGAGGTAACCTTCAGTATATTTGTCCCCAAACCTCACACACCCTTTCAATATTACCCCATAGTTGCAAAGGGAGATTACCTCAGAAAGAAAAAATTACTAAAAATCCCCAAGAGAATTAGGGCAGATTTCGGATCTTACAACGGTGCAGTTAGACAGCTCCTCTTTTCCAGGGGAGATGAAGAGATGGGCTACAAAATAATTAATGAACTTAAAGGCGAAAAGCTTGATGCCCTCTTAAACACAGAAAAATATCTTTATGACGAAAGTTTTGTTAAAAGCCTCCCATTTAATCTCGTAGATTCCGGTGTAAAACCAGATTTCCTCAAAAGGGAAGAAATGTTCGCAAAAAATAGGAAAACCACACCCAAATGTAACCCGGGGACTTGCAGAATATGCGGAATTTGCAGTTAATTTTTTACACTCTCTAAAAACTTCTGATAAAAATCCGCTTGTAATTTTGGAAGCTCAAACTCCTCTGCCCATTTTCTTGCATTCTGGGAGAGGTTCATCCTGAGCGTCGAGTCCGACAAAATCATGTATATTTTCTCTACCATCTTCTCCAGATCTCCAATGGGTACAATAAATCCTGTCTCACCATCTTTAACTGCCTCTCTAAGTCCTGGAGAATCAAAGACTACAGCAGGAGTTGCACTAGCCTGGGCTTCCATTACGACGATACCCCAACCCTCCTTTGGTGAAGTATTAACTATAACCCAGGCCCTGCTTAAAATATCCGCCTTTTCCTCCTCCGATACAAATCCCCTGAAATTAACAATCTCTTTAACCGACAGCACTTTAGCTAATTTCTCCAGAGATTCTCTTGCATCCCCATTACCTACAATGTCTACTTTGAAATTTAAATTGGGATATTTCTCCTTTAAAAGTTTGACTACTTTAAGGAATAAATCGATCCTCTTGTACCTTTTAAGGCGGCCAAGATAAACCACGTACGGCTCTTTTTCCTTGTCACCAGGCCGATAAAACGATGTATCAACGGCATTGTATACAATTCTTATATTACTTTGGGGGAAACCATTCGAAATCATGTCCTGTAAAGTACTTTTAGAAACCGTTATCACTGGAAGAGACCTATAAGAAAGGAAAAACAATTTTTCAAGGAGAAAAACATAAAGACCAAAAATGGGGTTAGTCTCCTGGAAAATTACCTTCCCAAAAAAGTGATGGGTAATTACCACAATGGGCTTTTTGAAAAAAAAATGCAGAAAAAATGGCAACTTATTAACATCTTCAACAATTACATCGAAGTCTTCCTTTTTCAGAATTCTTTTTACAAAAAACGGAACCTGGAAATTGAAAATCCAGCGATTCCCGCGCCTCAACACCCTTATTCCATCTATTACCTCTTCCTCTGGAAGATTCTTATGGGAACAACATAGTAGCGTTACCGAGTGGCCCAATTTCACAAAATACGAGAAAAATTGATGTAGATGAACTTCAGCACCACCGCTATAGGGATTTTTGATATCCTGCCAGTTTACTACGAGAATTTTCATTGAGATTCAGGGACGACGCGCAAAAACTTTCTTTTCCCAACTTTGATCACAACGCCATTTCCCGGTATTATGTTTTCAAACTCACTCAGAATAACCCTTTCACCAATTTTTACGGCTTTTTGTGCTATTAACCTTCGTGCTTCCGACTTACTCCCCACTATTCCCGATTTTGCGAGAATCTCTATGATTGGCATACCGTTTTCAGGAATTTTGAAGTCAGGGACCTCGTCAGGAATTCCCCCGTATTTGAAAACCCTGTCAAACTCTTCTCTCGCTTTCCTGGCATTCTCTTTCCCCCAGAAAATCTCTACAATTTTTTCGGCAAGGTCAGCTTTGCAATCCCTTGGATTTTCTCTCATTCTCTTTTCAACTTCTTTAAGCATATCGTCATCATAATAGAGAACCAATTTGTAATACTTGATTACAAGCTCATCCGGTATGGACATCACCTTTCCAAACATCTCCTCCGGAGCATCGTTGAATCCAATGTAGTTATTGTAAGATTTGGACATTTTCAGTTTCCCATCAGTACCTTCAAGAATGGGCACTGTAAGAATTACCTGTGGTTCCTGACCAAAAGCCTGCTGTACTTCCCTGCCCACAAGAAAATTAAACTTTTGATCCGTTCCGCCTACCTCGACATCAGCCGATATCGCTACAGAATCATAGGCCTGAAAGAGAGGATAAAGAAACTCATGTATGGATATAGGGATATTATTTCTAAATCTTTCTTTAAAGTCATCTCTCTCCAGCATGCGTGACACTGTATACGTGGCTGCAAGCTCAATTACTTGATAAGAGGTAAGGTTTGAAAGCCACTCAGAGTTGTATCTTATTTCGGTTTTCTCTGGATCAAGTACCCTGAACACCTGCTCAAAATAGGTTTTTGAATTCTCAGTGACTTCTTCTCTGGAAAGCCTGGGCCTAGTCTTTGAACGACCGGATGGATCTCCTATCATGGCCGTGAAATCACCAACAATAAAGATGATATGGTGTCCGAGATCCTGAAGATCCTTTAACTTCTTAAGACAAACATAATGGCCTAAATGTAAATCAGGCCTTGAGGGATCAGCTCCGTATTTAATCCTGAGACTTTTTTTCTTTCTTAACTTTTCGAGGAGTTCCTCTTCAGGCAATAAATCAACGGTATTGAACTTTATTACCTTTAGCTGTTCTTCTAACCTCATTTTGTCCAGTATACATATATACCACAGTTGGGACAGGTTTCAAGAGATTTATTTTTCACAGGCCGTGATATAAGAGCAGATGGGAACTCCATAAAGCAATTGGAACAGATACCGTTGATGACAGGGGCTACGCCTCTGTGGTACTTTGATCTGAGTTTCTCATATCTTTTATAAACAGGAACGGGGATATTTTTTACAATTTCTTCTCGGAGATCTCTTAGCTTAGCAACCTGCTTCGAAACCACATCGTCACTTTCATTCTTATTCAGTCCGATAGATTTCAAATAATCTTCAGATTCAAAGTCATCAAGCTGTGCATCCAGACTCTCAAGAGCAATGAGAAGCTCAAGAACAGGATCCATTAACCCTCCTTATACACCTTCAAGAGATAATCAATAAGGTCTTTCGGGTTATCAAAGTTCAAATAATCCCTGGTGGCAACTACTTTTCTTGCCACATTTGCTATCTCTCCGAGGGTTATAAGGTATCTTGCACCGAGGTCCTGGGGAGGTGCAATTAACAGGAAAAACAAATGCACAGGTTTTCCGTCAAGGGCCTGGAAATCAACACCTTCCTTGGAGACACCCACCACCAAAAGAACATCGTCCACCACCACACTCCTGGTGTGTGGTATAGCAACACCCTTCCCCACACCTGTTGAACCAATAGCTTCCCTTTTCTTAAGTTGTTCCAAAACCAGTTTTTCCTGTTCTGGCTTCAGGTTAAGAACGCTAAGAAGTTCCTGCAATACAGATTCCTTATCCTTTGATTTTAAACCTATTATTACCCTGTCCTCTCTCAAAAGTTGACTAAACATACTACCTCCTTATTTTTCAAGCAAAAAGTTTAAAACCAAAACCTTATAAAGTCAAATTAAATCCGCTATTCCTTCAAAGCACCTTGGGTTATACCCTCAATGAAATATCTCTGGGCAAGGAAAAAGAGGACTATTATTGGCAAAAGCGAAATGGTGGAAGCAGCCATTTTTAAAGCATAAGCTTCTTCGTGAGCACTTTTAAACATGGCAAGACCCACAGGCACAGTGTACATGGACTCAGTTTGAGCGATGAGTAGCTGCCACAGGAAGTTTGCCCAGTGGAACTGGAAATTTAACAGAAAAACTGTTGCAACCACAGGAAGAACCAAAGGTATTACAATTTTGATGATTACTTTGTATTCAGGGGCACCATCAATTCTCGCTGACTCCAGAAGGGAATCTGGAACGTCTTTCAAAAATTGAGTTATCAGAAACATCCCAAAAACGTTTGCAAGATGTGGAATTATCATGCCTTCATATCTATTTATCCATCCAAGCCCGTATACTATCAAAAATTGGGGTATAACATATAAAAGCCCCGGAACCATCATGGAGGAAATAAAGAACCAGAAAAGGATATTCTTTAGAGGAAAATCTTTTTTAGCGAATCCATAAGCAGCGAGGGTTGCAATGGCTGTTGAGATAAAAGCAGAACTCGAAGCAATTATGAAACTATTGAGAAAATAACGATAAAACTTGTATGAAAATAAGACTTTTCTGTAATTATCAAGAGTAATCCTCTTGGGGAGGGAAATTAGCAGTGCTTCGCCCTCGGGTTTAATGGATGTTATCAGCATCCAGATGAAAGGAAAGAGAACTAAAATTAAAACAAAAGTCACAAGAAAGTATTTCCAGAAAGCTTTTGAAGTATTCATTCTTTTACCACCCTGGAGTAAATTATTGATATGGTAAGGGTAATTAAAAGCAAAATGAAGGAAGTTGCCGAAGCTATACCAAGCCTCATATTGGAAATGTGATTGTAAAGGTAATAGCCTGATACCTTAGTGGCACCCAGAGGTTCTCCCCATTTGATTACTGTAGGGCCCCCGCCAGTCATAGCAAAAAATTCAGAAAAAGCAGAGAAAGCTCCTATAATACCGGTAATAACGAGAAACGTTGTAGTATGCCTTACAAGGGGAAAGGTTATATAAAAAAACTTTTTTAATCCCGAAGCACCATCAATCCTTGCTGCATCTTCAATATCAGGAGAAATGTTATTAAGGGAAGCCGTGTATAAAATTGTTCCAAAGCCCACATTTTTCAAAACTACGGCCAGGGCTACTGCGGGCATTGCGGTGACAGCATTTCCCAGAAAACCCGTTTCGTATACATGACGTGGTATAATGGGTTTTAAAATCTGTACAAGAAAGCCGTACCTACCTGCATATAAGATAGTCCAAACCACACCAACCACAAATGTATCCAGGACAAAGGGCATGAAAAAAAGGGTTCGATAAACTCTATTAATTTTGATATCTGCCCTTAAAATAAGGGCAAGAACAATAGAAAATGCAACATTTAGAGGGATTAAGATAAGAGCATACTTAAAGGAAAGCCATACTGAATAGAGAAACTCTTTGTCCTTTAAAACAAATCCATAGTTTTTCAAACCGACAAACCTTAAACCCGTAAAAATGTTTGAGAGATCAGTTATCTTAAAAAATGACAGATAGAAAGAGTAGAAAAAGGGAAATAGCAAGAAACAAAAGAAGATCAGAGAAAATGGCAACACATATAATAAATTCTTCAGGTTACGAGAACCCATAATAAAAAATGGGGTGGGCAAAGCCCACCCCCTCTTAATTTCGTGCTATTTGGCAACTATAAACTTCTGAGCCTTCCCGGTGCTTTCCTTCACAAGATAAAGTCCGGCTTTTAACCTGAAAATAACGTCCTCCGTCCCAGTAACCTTTATTCTCCTCTTTGTGACCAGCTTCCCGTCAACGCTATACACCTCAAGGACATATTCACCATTTCCGGAAATTCTCACACCATTGAGTATGGGCTGCATATTTATAGCTCGAGACCTTTCGGAAATATTAAGGGTAAAGTACACGGTAATGGTATCCCAATCCGTCCACTCCTCACCGCCCGTTAGGGAAACATTGGAATCATAAGGCAAAATATCCACTGCAGAGCTATTATCACCACCAACGATGTATGCAATAGACTTAACTAAAGAAGGATTCCCCAGGCTCTGGAGAGGAACTGCAACTTCCAGGGCTTGAAGCCCATTACCATAGGTGGCTACATAGTTCATTCCGGCAAAGTTATAGCTCCAGCTCCCATTTTCATATTTATTGTAATTTGCCGAAGTGATTGATCCTGAATACCAGAAATAAATCTGATAATCAGGATTCCAATCCGGGAAATAAAGTTTACGTCCCCAGGAATCTCTAACATCCGCTCCAGGATCCCCTGCGTATCCACCTTCAGCACAGTCCAAGACAAAACCATAGGCCACATCCCAGGATGCAGTATTCTGGGTCGTTATAGCAAGGTAAAGGCTATCATTGGCAACAGCATAATAAAATGCCAGAAGATCTGCACCTATTTTGTCTGTATTTTGTGGATTTTCGGCCACAAGAATGTATCCCTCGGTAGACGGATTAACTGTACCGTCTACAATAGGAGCTGCTGCAAGCACTCCCGCACTTATCATTACCAACACTAATAACTTTTTCATATCTACCTCCTTTCTACATTCTTAAATGTAATGTTTTATAAATGAACTGTCAAGTATTGAAAATTCAGCGTTCACAGCAACCTATATCGTAACCATTACCCTGGGGTCTTGTATGGTCCTCAAGATCTACAGAAGGCGCCCCATTCGAAGTCCCATGATCGATAGCTGGACTTCCATCCCTCAAATGATAATCTCCCACTTGACCCCATGCAGTTTTAACAAATAAAGGATCTCCGTAAAGGTTGCTGCTTCCAAAATTCACAATGGTGTTTCTAGTATAAGTGGAATCACCATACTCAAGAACCCTCTCGCAATTGGGAAAATAAAAAAGATTGTTCTCAGCTATAAAAGTGGCATTTCCCCTCACAAATATCGGTGATTCCAGTCCCCAAGAGGAAATAATACAGTTTTTCATTGTAACCCTTACTGGAACCGTCCCATCATACTGTATGTAGATAACGTAACCATATCCCAATTGGTCGTCTATAGTACAATTAACTATTTCAAATTCAGAATTTGCTCTTTCAACCTGGTCAATGGCTATTACAGCCCATGGTGTATGTGTATTGTCTCCATCTCCCCTTCCATAAATCAGGGTATTCACCACTTTACTATGATCTCCCCACAACTTAACGCCATCACAGGAATTGTTCTCCACTATACATTGAGAAACGGTGGTATTATGGGCCTTTGAATCGATTCCGTCACCATAGTTATGAGAAGCTATGGTCTTCTCTATTATAATAGGTCCTTCAGATTCTTCGATCCCGAACCCATCAGGACGGTCATAAGGCCTTGCAGGGTCATATCTTGAGGAGTACCTTCCCTGATAATAGTGACCGCTATAGGAAAGACTGCAACCCCTTATTAATACATTCCTCCAGCCACCTGAATCTGCCGCGGGTCCACCCATGGCACCGAATCCACAATATTCGATTCTGCAACCTAAAATTTGAATCGAATCAACATCTCTGAAATTCATTCCATATTCATCAATGTGATTTATATAAAGGTCTTTTAAAACGATGTGATGTGCGGGTGCATTAAGAATTTCTATACCATCTCTGAAGTATATAGATTCCCCGCTTCCGCAAACGTAATGCGTTATTTCAAGATTCTCAATCCATAGATAACTTTTCCCTGAAAGATCAAAAGCGGCGCGTACATTGTTTCTACCTGCGATTATCGGTCTTGTTCTACCTGAATCCGGTAGCACCACCAATGTATCTCCAGGATGTAGTTGTATAACAGCATAAGCCAACGTCCGCCAGGGATAATTCAAACTTCCATCATTGTTATCATTTCCCCATGGGGCCACATACCTTGTTCCTCTCAGATTACCACCAATTATGTAAATCCACGCACTGGCCTCACCAGAAGGGGGAATGATTACATCTGCTTCTTCCGCGATAACATAGTCACGCTCAAACTGGCATTCCTCTTCTTCCTCTTTTCTACAACCGGAAAAGAGGACTAAAGCATATATCACGATATATACTAAACCCCACCGCCTCCACATGATCCACCTCCACGAGAAGAGTATAAAACCAGGTAAGATTAATGTCAATATATAAGCGCAAGGGTACAATGACAAAGTATTTACCCTTCGAAAACTTTACAAATTACTTTAAAAAAATCTATGCTTAAACCCTGCTTTCAAAATGAAAAGAAATTAAATAAGAAACGGCCGCATACTCATTGGAGCTCAAAAACTCGAGAATCAACCAACTCTTTTCATACGAATCCAGACCCCATATAAAAAGGCTTCGAAGAATCATCAATAGATTGAGCTTTAAGCTTTACCTACGAACTCCTAAAATCATAAAAACTACAAGCGTCCCGTTTTCAAATTGCAAAAGTTATGCTCACAACAAACTCTTATTAAAGACTTAATCCTAATGGTAAAAAGTTAGGCTACGACGTAATTTGCCTTAATATGAGAAGATTCACTCTTTTAGAGAATTAGTCATTCTCGAAAAACACCAACTTACTGAGTAATTGCCACATTAAAAGCTTATAATAGGCTGCAAGAAAGAAATGCTTTGGCAGGTTCCTTTTCTAAAACCGACGAAATGGACAAGAATCATTAATGCAATAAGCAATAATTATTTTTAGGTGGTTCTGAAACTCCCTGAAATATAGTAAAGCTGCAGATTTACCCTATTAAACCGGGCTTTAGATGATTTAGCAGTATCTTTTAACCATAGCTTAAGAAACAAACCCAGGTAGAGTGAAGGAATTTAAAATTCGTCATCCTCTTTTTATGCCTTTTTATAGTGTCCCTTATAACTTCCCAGAACAAAAACAGCGTTACTTTAATATTTTTTAAAACAGCTTAATGCTGATCGTGTAAAGATTTTAAATTAATCTAACTGCTTTACAACTAAGGTATTTTATAAATTCTCTACTCTACTTCCAAAAGTGCTGATGGTTAAATTTCTTTATTTAGCAATTCTCCGAGTCTCTTGATACCATCTACGATGAGTTCTTCCTTCATATTGGAGAAGTTTAATCTCATGGTGTTTTTACCTTCCTCAGGATCAGGATAGAAAGCGTTACCGGGGACATAAGCTACTTTCATTTCCACGGCCTTCTCAAGCAACTTTGCACCATCTATCTTTTCTGGCATTATAACCCACAGGAAAAGACCACCTTGAGGCCTGGTCCAGTGGAAACCCTCCTTCGGGAAATATTTATCCATAGCGTCTAACATTATATTTCTCCTGTTCTTATATACCTCGCGAATTTTACTCAGGTGGGTTTCGATTAGATCCTGGGCACAGAGGTGAGCAGCAAGATACTGAACATAGGTTCCCGTATGTAAATCAGTGCCCTGTTTGGCCTGAACAAGCTTGGTCATAACAGCTTTAGGTGCCACGATCCATCCAAGACGGAAGCCAGGAGCGAGAACTTTTGAAAAAGTCCCGAGATAAATCACCCTTTCCCTTGATAATGCTGCAAGAGGCGGAATATCCTCGCCTTCAAATCTTAGTCTAGAATAAGGATCGTCTTCAACAATAAATGTATCATATTTTTCGGCAAGTTCGATTAACCTTTTTCTCCTCTCAAGGGGCATGGTAACACCGGCAGGATTATGAAAAGTAGAAATCACGTACATAAACTTTGGCCTGTGCTTCTTTAAAACTTTCTCTACTTCCTCGGGAATCAGACCATCATCGTCCATTACAGAACCCACATATTTTGGACCGTATGAGTTGAAAGCTTGAAGAGCACCAAGGTAGGTGGGCTTGGAGACAAATATTAAATCACTCTCATTTATAAAGATCTTGCCTACAAGATCCAGAGCTTGCTGGGAACCACTGGTGGGAAGAATCTCGTCCGGTGAACATTCTACCCCCATCTTTTTCATGTATTTAGCAATTTCCTCTTTAAGCAATGGATATCCTTCTGTGGGTCCATACTGTAGCATTCTCTGCCCTTCTTTCTCCAGTAGTTCTATGCTGGCCTTTTTAATTTGCTCAATAGGGAAAAGTTCGGGAGCCGGAAGACCCCCTGCAAATGAGATCACATCAGGTTGTTGTGTTAGTTTCAAAAGTTCTCTTATTACACTGCTTTTTATCCATCTTGTTCTTTCTGCAAAAAAGTTTTCCCAAATGACGGAATCTATATGGGAACACATGATACCTCCTAAGTTTTAAAAGCATTGTACTAAATATAAACCAATCCAGATGACTTTTCAATAAATCACCTGTTAGCACTACGAACAGTTTCTAATACGAACAAAACCCTTTAAAATATTTTCATGCATAAAGAGAACGGATTTAGACTATACTCCCTGGCAGTGATTCGCGGACTTCAGTCAGCAAGTTATGCCATAAGTATTCCATTTCTGAACATATATCTCTACAACGTTAAACACATCCCTATGACCATAGTTGGTACCATTATAGGAGCTGCCTCAATAATAGGTTCCTTTCTCAGAGCGTATGCAGGCAAACTTACGGACGTTTATCCCTCAGAAAGGATAATGAAATACGGGCTTTTCATGAGAGCCACTGGATTTCTGGGTTTTTCAGCTCTAATATGGCTTAACGCTCCACCAGCTCTCTTCTTTGTTTTCTTTCTCTTTAATTCTGCCGGTGTAAGCTTTTTTATGTCCGCATCAGATACCTTTATAGCGAAAAACATTAAAGAAGAAGACAGACCTTTTGCATATAGCATCATCAGAGTAGGAGGAAACCTGGGTTTTGCAATTGGTCCTGCAATTGGCGGATTTATTTCAAGATACTCTTATGCACTAACTTTTTTCATCTCTTTCGTGATACAAATATTTTGCTACGCATTGCTAATTTACAGCGTTAGCAAGAAAAATGATGTAGAAAATTTAACCACTCAAGCCTCTTCTTCATTTTCTTCCCTGTTATCTGATAAAAATTTCATGACATTTATATTTGGAACTTTTGTATTGTCACTTCTCATGGGGCAATTGATTTCAACTCTCTCAGTGTTTTCTAAATCCAGAGGGCTAAGCAATACCCAGATAGGATACTTATACAGCATAAATGGATTTATGGTTGTTTTTCTGCAGCTTTTTGTTGTCCAGCTTATAGAGAAGATGGGGTATAAAAACGGACTAATCCTGGGTTCACTTCTGTATGCACTTGGGTACTTTTCCTTTTCCTTTGCAAGTACTTTCCCATCATTTGCACTCGGAGTTGTTATCCTTACCCTCGGTGAAATGCTCACCATGCCTCTTTTAACTTCCATAGCGTCCATCATGGCCCCAGAAGAGAAAAGAGGTCTATACATCGGCCTTCTAGGCTTCGTTGAGGGAATTGCATGGGCTATAGCACCATTTATAGGGGGAGTTTTAATAGACTCATTTTTAAAATCTCCAATCCTCATATGGGGAACTGTCGCCAGCCTGGGCATTTTATCCATAATTGTATTTCTGCAAGTCAAATTTAAATAAACAGCCGTATTCCTTTATAATTTTTGAAAAGGATAAAGCAATGAATCTTTTGATTGTATTGTCACTATTAACAGTCGCCGTTAGAAATAAAAGTGAAAAAGCAATGGAAAGCCCTTCAGAGCTATACTCAAGGGCTATGGCACACTTTCAAAATCGAAAATTCAGTAAGTCCGCCGAACTCTTCAAACAATTTGTCTTCAGATATCCACTAAGTGACAGTGTGGATGGCGCACAGTTTTATCTTGCCAAATCCTACAAAGAAATGAAGAACTACGACGAGGCGATAACAGAGTATCAATTTTTAATCTCAACTTTCACCACCAGCAAATTTATTCCTGAGGCTCTCCTCGATATTGCTGAGTGCTACATATCAAAGGCAAAAAATGTAGGAAGAGATACCGAGGAACTTTCAGAGGCCTTAAAGTATATAAGAGATTTTTACCTTCGGTATCCCGACTCTCCCCTTAAAGAAAAAGCTAAGGAACTGGAAACAAAAATAGCAAGGCTTAGAGGCGAAAAATATCTATACATAGCAAAAACATACCTAGACATAGGATATCCACAATCTGCTGAACTTTATTTAGATCTCCTTGAAAAAGAATTCCCGGATGACGATTCTCTTTTAACTCAGGGTAAAATTCTTCGTATTTTATCAAAAATTGAAGAGGGAAAGTGTGGCGAGGCAAAGTCCCTATATTCGGAATTAATGGAATCGAATCCATCACTTAAATCAACAACCTCAAAAGAAATCAAAAAAATTGACAGAACATTAAAGAAGAAATGCAAAAGATAGGCATTTTTGGGGGTGCTTTTGATCCCATTCATATAGGGCATCTTATCCTTGCACAAGATATATTGGAAAATGTAAAACTTGACAGAATCATGTTTTTAGTTAACTATCAACCACCCCACAAAGAAGTGTACTGCAGCTTTGAAGATCGTTATAATATGGTAAAACTTGCCACCTCTAGCTACGATTATTTTACTGCCAGTGATTTTGAAAGAGCTGAAATGATAATACCTTCGTACACTTTCAATGTGATGGTCAAACTGAAAGAAAAGTTGCCAGATACGGATTTTTACTTAATAATAGGTGCAGATCAGTATAATGCTCTTGAAAAGTGGTACAGATATAAAGACCTACTCCAAATTGTTAAGCTTATTATCCTTAAAAGACCGGGGTTTAATGTTAACGTAAGAAATGAAGGTCAAATTATTTTTGTAGACGAAAGACTCATAGATATTTCCTCAACTGAAATTAGAGAAAGAATTAAAAATGGAAAGAGCATAAAACATTTCGTTCCAGAAAAGGTTGAAGAGTATATAACGGAAAAAGGCCTTTACCTCTAAAATACGGGTAAGGCAACCACCCCAAAGGCACCTGGTCCAGCATAGATGGAAAGAAGGGGGCCTACCTCATTTTTAATAATTCTACGATATTTAAAGTTCTCCCTTATAAAATCTTCAAGTTCATCAGCCAACGGCTGCTTACCACAGTAGGCAATTCCAAAATCATACGTTTGAAAGGGATTCAAATTAGATTTTAACATTTTCTCTATCTTTCTCAGGGCATGTCTTATTCCCAGAGCCTTACCCACATTTTCCAGAGTTCCTTCCGTAGAAATGGAAATCAAAGGTTTTATTCCCAATACCTCGGCGATTCCGCCTTTTAGATTAGAAATTCTGCCAGATTTTACCAGGTACTTTACTGTATTCAGAGTAAGTATGAAAAAGGATTTTTTCTGAGCATTCTTTAGGTGTTCTTGAATCTCCTCAATTTCGTAGCCCTCTTCAAACTTTTCGATAGCCCTCAGAGCAAGCAGAGTTATTCCAAGAGTCAAAGAACGACTATCAAAGAGCCGTACATTGGCATATTTTGAAGAAGCGATCCTTATTGCATTATACGTACCGGAAAGTTTAGAACTTAGAGAAATAACTAGAAGATTTTGACTTTTACTTAACGCCTCTTTTATGACTTTGTCAACGGTCCCGTAATCTGGTTGAGAAGTGGTTATTCTTTCTCCTTTAATAAGTTTCTCCAGAACCTGAGCACGGTCAATGTCAACTCCATCTATAAAACTTTTCCCTTCCATCAATATCTGTAGGGGAATAATTTGAATTCCATACTCCTGAGCAAGTTCATAAGGTATATCCGAGGATGAATCTACCACAATACCGAGTTTCTTTTTCTTCGCTAAAATATTCATTTCCAGCATATCGTCGATCTTCTGCTTAAGAAGGGTACCTTTCTCCTTCAAGACTTCCAGTACTTTTTGAGGCCAATTAGTGTGTATATGTATTTTAAATAAACCACCTGCACCTGCAATTAAAATTGAACTACCAAGAGCTCCAAGAATTAGTGCTAACTTCTTCTTATCAAATCCTTCCTGCACCTTTATTACTGCCTCGGTACAATAGCGATGCTCAATATCCTCTTCTTCGATGATTTTTGCTGATGAAGGGGAGAGATCATGAACCGTTTCAACCTTCTTTCCGAGAATGTAGTCGATTATACCCCTTAAGAGGAGTACAAAACCGTAAGCACCTGCGTCTATTACATTTTTTTCTTTGAGCTTTGGCAAAAGTTCTGGAGTCTTCCTGAGTACCTCTTCTGCCCTTTGATGTAATTTTTTCAAAAAAACTCTGAAATCTTTTTCCGATGAGCATATTTTTAAAGCATAATCTGCACACTCTCTTATCACTGTAATAACTGTCCCTTCCACAGGATTTTCGAGAGAATCGTATACCGCGTTACTTGCGTGCTTAAGTGCCTGAGAGAATTCACAAACGGTAAGAGAATCTTTTCCTTTTACAGCATCTGCTAATCCCCAAAAAAACTGCGAAATTATAGTACCCGAATTGCCTTTGGCTGAAAAAAGCAAAGCTTCAGAAAACCTCTTCAGAATCTCACACAATTTGAGGTTGGTAGCCTCTCTTAGAACTGGAATCCCACCGCTTAAGGTTGCTGCCAGATTCGTACCTGTGTCACCATCTGGGACAGGAAAAACATTAATGCGGTCTAACTCTTCTCTAAGATCCTGCACCTTTATTATTCCTGAAAGCAGTGCTTTCCTTAATTCGTTCCCTCTTATAACTTCAACTGTCATATGCCTATTTTAAAATCTTACCTAAGTTTTTTCATCTTCTCGCTCTTATTTCTGGCAAAGTATTGGTTATGTAGCTTAAAAAAACAAAAACCCCTGTAAACAAAAGTAATCCTGTTAAAAGTCTCATAAAATCATTTTGCGATTTTAAAATCAAAGAAGGTATTAAAGAAATTGCAGTATTGGCTATGACTTTAAAAATCTTCGAAGCAAATTCTTTAGTTATCCTTGCTCTACTTGACACTTTTGCGAAAAGAAAAATCATCTGAACCATTGTTCCTGTGGAAACAGCAAGGGCAAGAGCAGGAAAATCCAGTTTTTTAGATAAAAATACAGCAACAGCGAGGTTTGAAGTAGTTCCAAGGACCACACTGATATTAGGGTACTTCGTTTCGCCTCTTGCAAAGAAATAGTTTAGAAAAACCTTTGATACGCCGATTGCCACAATGTGTGGTGAATACATAATCAAAGCCTGTGAAGTATAGATGGTGTCAAGGGGTGTAAATGCTCCCCTTTGAAAGAGAATTTTCACGATTTCTCCCGAATAATACATTAAAAACACGGTGGAAGGCAATGTGAGAAAGATTGAATAATACACAGCTTTCCAGAGAGTATCGCTTATATCCTGGTTTTTAGCATTTAATTCAGCAAAGGAAGTAATAGAAACAGTTTGTAGAGCCACAGCAAAAAGTCCCACGGGTAATTGCATAAGTCTGTAAGCGTAAGTGAGATAAGAAACAGAACCCTCCCTTAAAAAACTGGCAATAAGGGTATTTATAAAGGGTGTGATTTTGGAGAATCCAACACTTAAAAACACAGGTATTAAAAGTTTTCCAAATTCGGGTAAGAGTGGATGTTTTAAAGGAAACGTTATTTTAGGAATAACATTATGATATTTAAGCCGCTGTGAGAGATACAATAGCTGCAAGAGTCCGCCCAAAAGCACGGAATAACCAAGAACACGGGGGTAGTCCCCAGAAGGGATAAAGTAATAAGCTGCTAATACAACTAATATGACTCCAATATTTAAAAAAGCTGTGGACAGGGCAGGTTGAAAAAACTCTTTACGAGCATTCAAAACCGCCTGAAAAATTGCAGCTATAGATACAAGAGTTAGGTATGGAAAAGTTATCCTTGTTACTTCAACGGTTTTTAAAAACTTATCGGGAATACTTTTAAAACCGTATGCTGTTACCAGAACAATCTCTCTGGAGAAGACAATCCCAATAACTACAAGAAAAATGGAAGCAAAAAGAAAAATGGAAAAAACCACATCAAGAAAGTGTTCGGGATCCTCTCCCTTTTCATTGGCCTTAACGTAAGTAGGCACAAAGGCACTCTGCATTACATTCTCAGCTAAAAGATCCCTTAAAAGATTGGGTATTCTAAATGCAACGTTAAAAACATCTGCAAATCTGCTGGCACCTACAAGAAACGCAATGGATGCATCTCTGATAAACCCAAGAATTCTCGATACGAAAGTAGCTATAGTAAATTGGATAACCGATTTAAATTTAATGTTTCAAACTCCTGCTTAAAAAATCCATTAAAATTTGAGCTATTCTTTCAGAAGTCCTACCATCCCACCCGGGAATTTCTTTCTTTTCCGGTCTGAATCCGTACATTGAAAGCATCTCCAGAGTATTAATAATTTTGTTTAAATCAAACCCAACAAGAAAATTTGTTCCGCTTTCTAAAGTTGAGACCCACTCGGTATTTTCGCGCATTGTTAGACAGGGAACATTGAAAAAATAGGATTCCGTTTGAACTCCTCCGGAGTCTGTCAGAACGAAAGCTGCATCACTTAAGAGACTTTCGAATTCAAGATAACTTAAAGGATCCGTCAGGATTATTTTTTCACTTAAACGTAATTCAAAACTCTCCAGCCTGTTTTTGGTTCTTGGATGGATAGGGAAAATTAAAGAATACCTCTCTGAAATCTCATTTAGAACCTCAACTATGACCTTTAATCTACCTGCGTCATCCACATTCCTTGCTCTATGAATTGTAACGACTCCGTATTGCAGGCCCCTCAATCCGAATTTCCGAAGCACTTCCTCTTTTTTACCATCAATCTTTTGTTTGTGAAGTTGCAAGTTATCTATTAGAATATTCCCCACATTGTATACAATCTCTTGCGGGATACCTTCCAATATAAGGTTCCTTTCAGCGTAATTGTCAGGAGCGAAGAGTATGTCCGAAATTCTATCTGTTAATACCCTGTTTATTTCCTCGGGCATTCTCAAATCAAAGCTCCTGGCACCAGCCTCAACATGGGCAACTTTTATGCCTAATTTTGCACCTGCCAAGGCACCAGCAAGGGTAGAGTTAGTATCCCCAAAAACCACTACAATATCAGGTTTTTCTCTTAAAAAATTATCCTCAAGTTTAATTAACATTTCACCCGTTTGCCTACCATGAGTACCGGAACCGACTCCTAAATATTCATGAGGATCTGGCAGATCAAAATCCCTGAAAAATATATTGGACATATCAAAGTCATAGTGTTGACCAGTATGAATAATCCTAACCTCACCAGCATTCGAAGCAATAAGAGCTTTATATAATGGTGCTGCTTTCACAAAATTTGGTCTTGCACCAACTATCAGAAAAATTTTCGCCATTAAAAATCAATTAATCAATCCAAATTCTTTACCTGCTTTTTCGAAAGCATCAAGAGCTCTCTGGAGCTGCTCTTTCGTATGTGTTGCCATGATACTGGTTCTTAAAAGCTGTCTTCCTGGTGGAACTGCTGGAGTAATAACAGGATTTGTATACACACCGAGTTCCATTAGCCTCTTCCATAGAGTGAATGTTCTCATGTCGTCACCGATGACGACAGGAACAATGGGAGTCTGAGTTTCACCGATATTAAAACCAAGACTTCTAAGGCCTTCTTGCCAGAATCTGGTATTTTCCCAGAGCCTTTCCCTTCTCTCTTGATCAGATTTAATGATTTCTAGAGCAGCCCGAGCAGCAGCTACCTGGCCGGGAGCAAGAGCAGCACTAAAAATCATAGGTCTTGCAAAGTGTTTTATATACTCAACTACTTTAGCATCTCCGGCTACAAATCCACCTATTGACGCGAAAGACTTACTAAAAGTGGACATTATCAGGTCAACTTTGTCTGTAAGGCCGAAATGCTCTGCAGTTCCCGCTCCAGTCTTCCCGAGAACTCCCACCGAATGAGCGTCATCTACCATTAGCCTTGCACCGTACTTTTCTTTTATTTTTACAATCTCAGGCAAGTTAGCAATATCACCTTCCATACTAAAAACACCGTCTACAACAATCAGTATACCGCGATCTTCCGGAATGGCCTTCAAAACTCTCTCAAGGTGCTCCATGTCGTTGTGTTTAAATCTTAAGACGTGCGCCTGTCCAAGCCTTGTTCCATCAACAATGCTAGCATGATCCCATTTGTCCAGTACCACAACATCATGTTTGCCAAGGAGAGCAGACATTATACCAAGATTCGTCTGATACCCTGTAGAAAAGACAAGAGCTTTCTCCTTACCCACGAATTTTGCCAATTCCTCTTCGAGCTCCTCATGAATATCCAGAGTACCATTTAAGAAACGGGAGCCGCAGCTTCCCGTTCCGTAGATTTCTATAGCCTCTTGCGCTTTTTGCTTAACATACGGATGGGTAGTAAGTCCCAGATAATTATTTGAACCAAGCATCACAAGCTTTTTCCCATCTACCTCTACTTCTGTATCTTCAGCAGAAGACACTGGATGAAAATATGGATAATATCCAAGTTTTTTTGCTTTTTCAGCCTCTTCAAATTCGTAGCATTTTTTAAAAATATCCATAATTAGTCCTCCTGAGCCAATATTTTCCCCGATTTAATTAAATCTATTACTTCTCCAATTTTCGAGGTATCCTTTCCTCCGCCCTCGGCTTTTACTTTGGAACCTCCTCCCCCACCCTTTACCAGTTTACCAATTTTCTTTACCATTTTTACTGCATCTAAATCTTTATAATCTCCAATAACTTCAACTAAGAAAGAAACACTTCCTTCTTTTGAACCAATTAAAATGAGTACAATGTCCTTTGCTTCGCTCCTTACTTTATCCGCGATGTACCTGAGTTCTTCTGACCCAACGCCCTTAATGTAATCATACACTATTTTAATCCCGTCAAAATTAACAAACTGATTTAATATTTCCTTCGCCCGAATTTCAGACCACTTGAGAAGGTAATATTTAGCTTTATCTTCCAGAGATTTTAGAGTTTCAAGGGTCTTTTCTAACTTCTCTTTTAATAATTCAGGAGTTGTCCCGAGAGTTTCTAAAGCACTAACCAGGATTTCTTCATTTTTCTGTACATATTCCAAAGCTTTTAATCCTGTGTAGGCCTCAATTCTTCTAACGTTTGCACTGGAAGCCTCTTCTTTTATAATTTTGAAGAGTCCTATATCTCCAGTGCTTCTAACGTGAGTGCCACCACATAGCTCCCGAGAGAAATCCTCTATGTATATAACCCTTACTATTTCACCGTATTTACCTTCGAACAGGGCCATAGCTCCTTCTCTTAGAGCCTCCTCGTAAGTTATGTACCTTATTTTAAGAGGGATATTCTCGAGAATTTTTTCATTTACAATCCTTTCAACTTCTTTTATTTCCTCATTCTTCAACTTAGTAAAATGAAGAAAATCAAACCTTAATCTGTCTGGTTCTACCAGAGACCCTTCTTGCCTCACATGATCACCTAAAACTTCTCTGAGGGCAGTATGTAGCAGGTGAGTTGCAGTATGAGCCCTTTGAGCTGCATTTCTAAGATTCTCTTCAATCCTGAGTCTAACTTCTACATCCTGGATGGCGCCTTCTCTTAACTTCCCTATATGAATAATAAACTTATCCAACTTTTGAGTATCGATGACATCAATTAGAAAATGTCCTTCAGATCCTTCACCTTCAATGGTACCTTTATCTCCCACCTGTCCACCACCCTCCGGATAGAAAGGAGTTTCAAGGGTTACAACATAAACTTTATCGCCTTTAAAACCAAACCTACAAATTTTACTTAATATTTCAGTTTTCTCATAACCAACAAACTTCGTTTCTCCTTCTCTGAAAACTGCCCAAATTTCAGGCTGGTCTACCTTAAAAACCTCCACTTTTTTGGCGCGCTCTCTTTGCAAATTCATCTCCGATTCAAAGGAACTCCAGTCAACCTTTAATCCTTTATCCTGAGCATATTCTTCGATAAGGTCCATGGGCAAACCGTAAGTATCATAATATTTGAATACCACACTTCCAGGAAGTACACCGCTTTCCTCAAAAACGTTCATTTCTTCCAGAAGCCTAGGCAAATTTCTTGCGATATTTTCTACGAATCTCTCTTCCTCTTTCTTTATAATCAGCTCTATCTCACTCCTCCTTGCCTCCAGCTCGGGATAAGCATCTCTCATTATGTCTACCACCACAGGAACAAGACGATAAATAATAGGTTTGTCCTCAAATCCTATTTTCTGCGCAAATCTATGAGCCCTCCTTAATATTCTCCTTAAAACATATCCACGCCCATAATTAGAGGGATAAATCCCATCTGCTATTGCGAAAGTCAAAGCTCTGGTATGATCGGCAAGGACCCTGTGAGCACTACCCTTTTCATCCTTTGAATACTTAACCCCTGTTATTCGTTCCACTTCTTCAATTATGGGCATAAAAAGGTCTGTATGAAAATTGGAATCAACACCCTGTAAAATCCGCAAAAGCCTCTCCAGACCCATCCCTGTATCGATATTTTTAGTACCTAGTAACTCCAACTCGCCTTTCTCGTTTCTGTTATACTGCATAAACACGAGATTCCAAACCTCGAGGAATCTCTCTCCCTCCATGGTAGGGTCTTTCTGGTGTGGATCCTCATTTTCACCCAGATCATATAGTATTTCAGAACAAGGTCCCGCAGGCCCCACTTCACCCATCTCCCAGAAATTATCCTTTTCTCCCATTCTAAAAATCCGATTCGCCGGAAGACCTATAACATCCTTCCAGATATTATAAGCTTCATCATCTTCTCTAAATACAGTAACATAAAGGCGATCTCTCTCTATTCCGTAAACCTCTGTCAATAATTCCCAGGCAAACTTTATAGCTTCCTCTTTAAAGTAATCATTAAAGGAAAAATTACCGAGCATTTCAAAAAATGTGTGATGTCTTTTTGTAAATCCTACGTTGTCTAAATCGTTATGTTTACCGCCTGCTCTAAGACATTTTTGACTGGAAGCCGCCCTGGTAAATGGGGGTTTGGCGGCGCCGAGGAAAAATAACTTGAATTGATTCATACCTGCATTGGTAAAAAGAAGGGTTGGGTCTCCTTTTGGTAAAAGAGAAGAACTGGGAACAATAGTATGTCCTTTCTCCCTGAAGTAATTTAAGAACGTATCCCTTACTTTACAAGCAGACCACTTCATACGCTTAATTCCTTTAAAAATTTAACCTTTGTATCAAATTCAAAAAATTCCAGTCTATTCATAGCTTGTTCTAGGGTCTCACCCGCCACAAGCGCACCGTGTTTCTGGAGAACAATAATGTAAACTCCATCTTCACTACCTTTGTCAGCAACCTCTTTGCAGAGTTCACTGGACCCAGCCTTCTCATATGGTATCGATACAATTTTGTTACCTATTTGTTCTGAAATTTCAGCCATAAGAGGCTTAACTTCGGAGGTCATATAAAAGGAAGCTGCGGTTATATACGGGGGATGTGCGTGGATTATAGCCCTTATATCCTGCCTTACCTTATACCAGCTCAGGTGCGTGTTCATTTCGATGGATGGTAACAAGGTTCCTTCCAGAACTTCACCCCGTCCGTTAATCAGCAGAATCTCTTCCGGTAAAAGTTCCCCTTTCCTCTTACCCCGAGGTGTTATCAGATAAAGGTCTTCCTCGAGTTTAATACTTATATTTCCTGCATTTGCCTGAATAAATCCCAGGTGATAAAGGGTTTTCAAAAACCTTACAATTTCATCTCGTTCTTTTTGGTAAGATAACATCTTTTCCCCCCATGTATGGGCGCAATACTTCAGGAATAATTACACTACCATCTTCCTGCTGGTTATTTTCAATTATCGATATGAAAACCCTGGGCGTAGCAAGACCGGAACCATTTAGCGCGTGAGGATACTCAAGTTTTCCGTCCTTCCGCCTCATACGGGTTCTTGCACGCCTGGTTTGAAAGGCCTCTGTATTAGAACATGATGAAGCCTCAAGCCACCTTCCAACTCCAGGAGCCCACACCTCAATATCATAAGTTTTAGAAGAAGCGAATCCCATATCACCTGTACAAAGAAGGACAACACGATAGGGAATATTTAACATTTTCAAAAGATCCTCCACGTCATTCACCATTTTTTCGAGTTCATCGTATGAATCTTCAGGCCTGGTAAACTTAAAGAGTTCCACTTTGTTAAATTGATGTACTCTGATAATCCCTCTTACATCCTTTCCATATGAACCTGCCTCACGACGATAACATGGCGTGTAAGCCATAAAATATTTAGGTAATTCATTTTCTTCAATAATTTCATCCCTGTACAGATTGGCAAGAACAGTTTCGGCCGTGGGGATAAGGAACAGTTCATCTTCATTGACGTAGTACATTTCTTCTCTGAACTTCGGTAAATGAGCAGAGACGTACATAGACTCTTCTTTTACAAGAGTAGGTGGTAATATCTCTTCGTAACCCTTCTTTTTATTCTGATCCAGGAAGAAATTAATCAAAGCTCTCTCGAGTTCCGCCCCCTCACCCCTATAAATTGCAAATCTGGAACCGGAAATTTTGCCAGCACTCTCAAAATCTATAATACCAAGCTTTTCAGCCAGCTCCCAATGAGGTTTCGGAGAAAAGGAAAATTCCTTTATTTCTCCCCAGCTTCTTACAACCACATTTTCCTCTTGCGATTTGCCCACTGGACAGCTCTCATGAGGAATATTGGGAATATAAAGCCATTTATCATTTAAAGTTCTCTCGAGATCCTCCAGATTTTTTTCCTTTTCTGTAATATCCGCATCAATACTTCGGGCAATCTCCATGAGGTCAGTAACATCATTATTTTGGCGTTTTCTGAGAGCGACTTCTTTACTTATTTGATTCTTACGACCTCTTAAATCATCAATTTCCCTTTTAATTTCACGAACACGTCTTTCCAGCTCCACGAGTTCATCGACTATACCAGGATCCTGATTCCTCTTTCTTAGAGAATCCTTAAGAATCTCAGGATTTTCTTTCAAAATTCTCCTATCTAACAATTTTACCTCCTCAAAGAGTGATGATAATTTTAAAAGCTTTCGTATGGAAGTTCAATTATTTTAATAGACATGATCTCAACTTTATAATCCAAGTATGGAAGCTTTGAATAAGTGTAGAATTCTTGTGGAGCGCAGAAGTATAAGAAACTTTCTGGATCAAGAAGTACCATCTGAAATTCTTGAAGAACTCTTCGAAATCTGCCGCTGGTCTCCCACCTCAAGAAATTCCCAATCCTACTACTTCGTAGTGATAAAAAATAAAGAAATTATCAAATTTCTCTCAGAAATAAGAGAACCAGCTTATCCTATTGGTAAAGCGCCGTTAGCTGTTGCAATCTGCGGGGATCCTGAAAAATCAAGGAGATACATGCAGGATGCAGATATTGCCGCCTATCACTTTATGCTCGCAGCGTGGTGCTTAGGGCTTGGGACCTGCTGGATCGCTGCTATGGATCGAGATGATGTAAAGGAAGTACTGGGAATTCCCCAAAATCACTACATAGCCACAGTCACCCCTCTGGGATGGCCAGCCTCAATTCCAGTAGCACCTCCAAGGAAGCCGGCAAAGGAGTTTTATAGAATAATTGAGTAAGGGACCACTTTTTAGCGCTCCTCAGCATCATAAAATTTCAAACATTTTGTCTTGTCTTTCGGAGAAACAGACTTTTTAAAAGGTGTAGCTTTAAAAAAACGACTAAGAATCTTTATAATAACTTCGTGAAAATACCCGGCCTGAATAAAAGGAATATCCTAATTTCCGTGGGTCTTGTTCTTCTAGTTATTCTCGTAATCACAATAAAAACCACATCAAAAGAAACCTTGCAGGCATTAAAATATGCAAAACCATCCTTTCTATTTGTAGCCTTCCTCTCCTGGTTATCTTACATCCTTTTTGATGGACTCAGGTTTTCCCTGGCAGCTTTCAGTATCGAAGAAGAAAATCTAGACCTTTTATCAGCAATAAAGGTCATAACGGTTGGTATTTTTCTTGCCGCAGTAACTCCCTTCCAAGTCGCTGGGCTCCCCGTCCAGATCTTAATTATGAACAGAAAAAAGATAGGAGTAGGAAAAGCAACGGCAATTCTCGCTGCTCGAGGTTTTATTGCTTACTTCACCATTCTCCTGGCAGTTATTATTTCCATTAAATCAATCTGGCCTCCTCCTTCAGGACTGGTAAAAGGGATAATCATATATGCTACGTCTCTTGTTGTAGGCCTCGTATTTGTATACAGTCTGGCTATTTTTGCGCCAAAGTTTCTCGAAAAAATTTTAAAAAGTAAAAAAATAATGAATGAAATTTACTCTCTCAGAGAAACCACTATCTCTTTTGCGAAGAGATCCAATAAGGTAACCCTCACTCTTGCCCTCCTCTCTTCTTTCATTGCACATATTTCCCTTTGTTCTATACCTTATTTTCTTGCTTTGGCCTTTAATTCGCCTATAAAATTTATTCAGGCTTTCTCTTTCCAATCCCTAATACAGGGCGGTCTTATGTGGACTCCTACCCCAGGAGGGACAGGAATTGCAGAGGGAATAGGACTTTTAATCTTTAAAAACTACATGGAGAGTGAAATTCTCGGCCTTTTTGTAATACTCTGGAGATTTTTCACCCACCACTTTGCAGCAATAATTGGTGCATTATTCTTGATCGATGAAGCCCGTAAATTTTAACTTATAACCTAATTTCTCAAGATAATTTTTTATTTCCCAATAATTGTATCCAAGGTAGGAGAGCTTGCTAACGATTTTCCTGAATTTTTTCTGATCCAACTCTTTTTCGCCACCTGATATTCTTTCGATGATCTTACTTATAACCTCCTGGGATACCTCCTCGCTTTTTTCAAAACTCTCTACAATATCTGTTTTGATGCCCATGCGCTTTAATAAGGCCTTGATTTTCCTTAGGGCAAGTCCCTTCTCTGTGTATTTTTCGTAAATTTCCTCGGCTAATAGTTCCTCATTTAATAAACCTATACGTTGCAGATATTCAATCGCCTCTTCAATATCCCGATCTGAAAACCCTTTTCTTTTCATCCTGTCTCTTATCTCAGCTTCACTCCTCAGCCGGTATTTAAGCAAAAGATTCACGTACTTTTTAGGGTCCTTTATCATCTTTTGTTCTCAAAATAATAGTACAAAACCATTATATCAGCTGGATTCACACCTGAAATTCTTGAGGCCTGTGCAAGATTTTGTGGCCTTATTTTATTCAACCTGGAAAGTGCCTCATTGGAAAGACCCGGAATTATAGAATAGTCGAAATCCTCAGGAATTTTTATTTTTTCAAGTTCCCTGAATTTTTCTACCTCTCTCTCCATACGCTTTATATAGCCTTCATACTTCACTTCGGTCTCCACCCTTTCCTTTATATAAAAGGGATAATCCTCAATGATCCCAATCTTAACAAAGTCATCAAAGTTTATTTCTGGTCTCTTTAGAAACTCGTAGGCCGAAATGGAGGCATCTAATAGCGGTTTACCCAGTGATTGAAGAAGAGGGTTTACGTCTCTTGGTTTTAGAATCGTTTTTTTGAAACGTTCAATTATTCCTTCCCAGATTTGTTTTTCTTTCAAGAAATTTTCGTATTCTGATTTTTTTATAAGACCGAACTCATACCCATATTTCATCAACCTGTCCCTTGCGTTATCCATTCTTAAAATGAGACGGAATTCAGCTCGTGAGGTAAAAAGCCTGTAGGGTTCTTCTGTACCTTTTGTTACCAGATCGTCGATTAATACCCCAATGTAAGCTTCAGAACGTGAAAGGGTAAATTCTCTTCCCGATAATTTCAATAAAGCGTTTACCCCTGCAACAAATCCCTGGGCAGCAGCCTCTTCATACCCCGAAGTTCCATTAATCTGACCAGCAAAAAACAAATTCTCTATGAGTTTTGACTCAAGAGTAGGCTTAAGCTGATCTGGTAATACATAATCATACTCAATGGCATATCCCCACCTTAACACCCTAACATTCTCAAGCCCGGGAATACTTTGTAGCATTCTTAGCTGGTAATCCACAGGAATGGAAGTAGAAACTCCATTTAAATAATATTCATAAGTGTCTCTGCCGTCAGGCTCAAGTATTACCCTGTGAGACTCTCTATCTGGAAACTCAACAATTTTAACCTCAATGGAAGGACAGTAACGGGGCCCAATCCCTATAATCTTACCTGTATAAAGAGGAGAAAAAGCAAGAGACTCCCTGATTATTCTATGAGTTTCTGGCGTTGTCCTGGTAACATAGCAAGGTAATTGCTCAATCTTCAGTGTAGGATTTCTAAAGGAAAACCCTCTGGGGACCTCATCCCCCAGTTGCAATTCCATTTTAGATAAATCAACACTTCTTATATCAATCCTGGGAGAGGTACCGGTTTTGAACCTGCCCAATTTAAACCCCAGAGCCCTCAAATTACTGGAAAGTTCCTGGGAGGGGAACTCGCCTGCTCTTCCTGCAGGAAAAGAGACCATTCCAATATGAATAAGACCATTTAAAAAAGTTCCCGTAGTTATCACAACGGAACCGGCAAAGTACTCCATCCCGGATTTTGTTTTTACGCCTTTAACCCTTTTATTTTCCACGAGAATTTCAACAACTTCATCCTGAACTATGGTAATATTAGGGTGCCCTTCTAATACCCTTTTCATCCTCTCTCTATATTGTTTTCTATCATTCTGGGACCTGAGAGACCAAACAGCAGGCCCCTTCGAGGTGTTAAGAAGCTTAACCTGTATTGCAGTTTCATCCGCTGCCAGACCTATTTCCCCTCCCAGAGCATCCACCTCTTTAACAAGGTGAGCCTTTGCTAGACCGCCTATGGAAGGGTTACAGGACATCTGTCCAATTTGATCAATATTAATAGTTACGACAAGAACCTTCCCACCCATTCTGGCAGCAGCCAGAGCAGCCTCAATACCGGCGTGACCAGCACCCACAACTATGACATCATACTGAAAAATCATACTTAAATAATAAATTTTTGCACTTGAATAAACAATTTAAAGGCATTAAATTTTTCAACATGGACAGAAATTTATACGAAGTACTATACAGGGTGGGTGTCTCCATCGCATCAGAAAAAGATGTTGACACCATCCTTGAGAGAATAGTCGATGAGGCCATGGAGCTTTCAAATTGTGACGGTGGAACAATCTATACCATAAAGGGGAATAACCTTGTATTTAAAATTTTAAAAAACAAAGTTCTTAAGCAAAAGCTTTACACTGACGAAATTCTGGATTTTTTCACAGTAAAAGAGGTACCCATTTCCGAAGGTAGTATATCGGGATATGTAGCAAAAACCCGAGAAATACTTCATATTCCCGATAGAGAAACTGCACTTAACATGGGCTTTAACTTCGACTCTGTAGTTTTGCAAGATGTGGATTATAAAGTGGAGTCAACCCTCACTATTCCTCTAATTACAGCTAATGGAGAATTACTGGGAGTTTTACAACTTATAAATGCAAGAGCTAATGGAAAGATCGTACCATTTAGTGACGAGGTCATTAAACTAATGAAATTTTTTGGATCTCAGGCTGCCGTGGCCTTGCAAAACGCAAAGCTTCTTGAGGAAGTAAAAAAGGTTCAACTTTATGCTATTTATACACTCTCTTCAGCAACAGAGTTTAAAGATAAGGTAACGGGCGACCACATCAAAAGGATTTCCAGGGTGTCCTATCTTATTGCAAAAACCATGGGCATGGATAAAACCTTTTGTGAACTAATACTGTACGCAAGTCCTATGCATGACATTGGAAAAGTGGCCATACCAGATTATATACTTAATAAACCCGATAGACTCAGTGCTACGGAATGGGAAATCATGAAAAAACACGTTATATATGGTGCTCAAATCATTGGGGATTCCGATCTCCCTCTTTTTCAAATGGCCAAAAAGATAGCACTCTATCATCATGAAAGGTATGATGGAAATGGATATCCATATGGGCTTTCGGGAGAGAAAATTCCCATTGAAGCAAGAATCGTTCAGGTTGCAGACGTCTTTGATGCCTTAGTTTCTCCAAGGCCTTATAAGATTCCCTGGAGTTTCCAGGATGCGATAGATTATATCAGGGATATGAAAGGCGAACAATTTGATCCAAACGCTGCTGAAGCCTTCCTGGAAAAAACGGACCTTATTGCTAGACTGTATCATCAAAATGTGGAATAGTTTCTCCGAAGACGAACTTCTAAATATACTCTCAAGATTCTGGATAAATTCACATCATTCTAATATAATCGTACCCAATGGTGATGATGCCCTTGCCTTATATCTTGAAGGGGATAATGCTTTTTTACTAACCGTTGACACCTCCTTAGAAAATGTGCATTTCACACAGGAACTTCTATCATTCAAGGAAATTGGTTATAGAGCCGTAGCGGGAGCCCTATCGGATATCGCAGCAATGGGAGGATATCCTTTAACAATTTTAATTGATCTCGAGGTACCATTACCGGTCTCAGACAAAATTGAGGAAATTTACAGTGGAATAGAGGAACTTTCTAGGATTTTTAAATTTTCCATTGGCGGTGGAAATATAGTTAAAGGAGATAGATGGCGAATTACCACTACCGTTGCTGGCACTGTGGAGAAAGATTACATACTTACAAGAACCTCGTTCAAACCGGGGGAGTATCTATACCTGACAGGAGATGTGGGAAGAGTTTATTTCTTCTTTGACCTTTTAAATGAGAGGGAAAAATATCCGGAGCTATTTAATTTACTCAGGGATAAGTTCGCAAGACCAATTCCCCGGATTGAAGAAATTTCTCACTTAAAGAAGAGTTATAAAATTAACGGCGCTATAGATATATCCGACGGATTAGGAATAGATCTCACAAGAGTTGCAAAGTCTTCTAATGTTAAAATCGTCTTAAATCTTGAAGACCTTCCCGTAAAAGATGAATTGAAAACACTGTGCAGTGATAAAGAAGAATTTTATAAGAAAATTTGTTCCAGTGGAGAGGAATATGAGGTTTGTTTCTCAAGTAAAGAGGAAATTGAGGACCCCAGGGTTACAAAAATAGGCTATGTAGAAAAGGGTAACCCAGAGGTTATTGGAATAATAGGAAACAAAGAAATAACACTTACAAACTTAGGATATGATCACCTTAAGAGCTTAAGATAATGGAATGAGCTTTTCTACTTTAAAACCACCTGTTTGGGTAACGATAAGAACATTTACCTTTTTATCTCCAGAATAGAGGTCTAACAAATTTTCCGGATCGATAACCGAAAATTTGCTTAACGCCTCTCTCAACTTCCCTATCTCAACACCCCTGAACATAACTCTGATTTCTACACCCACCCTTCCAAGACGGTCAAGATGTTGAAGGAATGTGGGATCCACACTATTTAAATCGATATCCGTGGAGATTTCCATCCCTTCGTATGGGTTTTCCTTAAAGTATTGTTCAAGCATTTCGTATAATTCAGGAATGTCACGCTCATACATGCTAAAACCACTGGCGGGCTTATGGCCACCATAATCAATGAAAAGGTCTGAGAGATAATTCAGCATTTCCAGAGAATCAAACCCATACGGGGCTCTAACTTCAGCAACAACTACTCCATCATCTCTTCTTCCCATAACAATTGTAGGTACATTGAAAGAATCTTTAAGCTGTCCTGCAACATAGCCTAAGTACTGGGGTTCAGCATCTTTTAAATCAACGATAATATAATCCCTTACAACCCTAAGTAAACTCTTAGCCTGTTCAAGATAAGACTGAGCTTTTTGTTGCCACTCTGTGAGAGAAGCCCATATGGGCTTGATAATTTCTTCAGCAGAAGCAATATCCTTACTTAAGAGTAGATGCACCCCTACATTTTCTCCATTAGTAGACTTACCTGCAGAGACAATAGGTATTAAATCCTCGATGGTAGCCCTATCGATATTATTGCCACTCTGTTTTTTAATATTTTCGAAAGCTTTCACAAAATTAGGTCTATACCACTCTAAAGCCCGTTTACCTGTTTCATATATTATCCGGTTTTCACTGAATAGCGGAACCCTATCGGCCACACTCCCAATAGCAGCAAAAATAAAAATTTCTGGCATTTCTTCCAGTATTTTCTGCAAACTCCAGCCCGCTTTAAGGGAAATAAGCTCCCATGCAACTTTTAGAGCAACACCACACCCTGCAAGGTATGGAAAGGAGTCACCACCTCTTTTAGGATTGACAATAAGTGCATCAGGTAAAGTTTCCTTTAGTTCATGGTGATCCGTAATAACAACATCAATCCCCTTACTTTTGCAATATTCTACCCCTTCAACACAATTAGAACAAGAATCCACGGTAACAATCAGGGAGGGATTGTAATTTTCCCTTATATAATCTACCGCTAAGGGGGTTAATCCATATGCCTCATTCTTTTTAGATGGGATGTAATGGTAAGATTTAGTTCCCAAAAACTCGAGAGCCCTCAACATAATAGCTGTCGAGGTAATTCCATCGGCATCTTCGTGCCCAAAAATTAGTATAGATTCTCCCTTACCCACTGCCTTTAAAATCCGTTCAACAGCAGGGATCAAATCCGGTAAAGTTGAAGGAGGTTGAAGGTTTTCAATGACGGGATTAAATGTTGCTTCAGCTAAGTCTAAATTCCTGACACCCTTTTCTACGAGTATTTTTGCAATCTCATGAGGAATATTAAATTGTTTTTCTATTTCTGAAACCAGATCCAAATGTAAACCTCCCGAAATTAAAGAAAAAGCGGGTGACGGGACTCGAACCCGCGGCCCTCAGCTTGGGAAGCTGATGCTCTACCACCTGAGCTACACCCGCTTAACATCCTATTTAACTTTCCTGTAAATTAAAACCGGCAACCTTGTCAACTTTACTACTTTTGTTGAAACTGACCCCAAAAAAGCTCTTTCAACCCACTCTCTTTTTTCGAAAGTGAGTATAATTATATTATATTTTCCTTTTTCCGCAAAATCAACAATCTCAACTCCGGCCTCAGCACCCTCAACCACAGAATATGTGACATCACCAGGATATTCAAGAGCAAGCCTCTTCTGGAGGTTTTTCTTGATATCTTCAATATCACCTACCAAAAATGCAGTACCCTGTTCGATATAAGGAAGAGGATGAAGTTCAAACACATTCAAAACAGTAACCTGTGAATTAAACTTCTTTTGAAATTTTGGTACTATGTCCTTAAAAGCAGTTTTTGAGGCATCAGAAAAGTCAGCGGCGAATAGCACCTTGTCAAATTTCGGCTTAACCCTCGACTCTTTGATTACAAGACAGGAGGGGCTTACACCCTTAGCTATGCTTAAGGCAGTATTAGCCACCTGAACCCTGTTTCTGGGGATGCCAATTATTACAAGGTCATAGTCTCTGCTGGACTCCGCAATAACCGAATTAACAGGGTCTCCTTCAATAAATATTGATTTAACTGTAAAACCTCTTTTTTCCAGTTCTGCAGAAAATTTTGCCAGTTCCTGCTGGGCTTGAGAACGCAAAAATTCTACCTTTTTCTCCATTTCCTTTACTTTCTCTGGAACTTCAAAGAAGGCAATGGCCTCGCGAATTTTAGACGGAAAGACATGCATCAAGTGAATTTGTCCTTTTTCGTTAACAAGTTCCTCGGCAAAAGAAATTGCATCCCTTGAAGCCTGACTAAAATCTAAAGGTACAAGAATTTTCTTATACATTTTGGCCCTCTATCTTTTCAATTTCTGCCCTTTTCGCCATAAATTCAAGGAATTTCCAGCGATTCTCCACAAACTTTTTAATTTCGTCAATAAGTTCAGGCCTTTTTAAAATATGTGCATACCGTGCCTGGGATTTCAAGAAATCCTCTATGGGTACAGGATTTCTTGGCTTGTAGTTTATCTTATAATATCCATTCTCAACTTCATAGAGGGGCCAAAAACCAGATTCCACAGCAATTTTAGCAACCTCTATGCTCTTATTTTCCTGGTAGCCCCATCCGGGAACACAGGGCGAATAAACAGATATAAAGGTGGGACCATCCACAGAAAGTGCCTTTCTTACCTTTCTTACATAATCATTCCAGTGACTAACTGATGCCTGAGCAACATACGGCACACCATGAGCTGCGATGATGTCAACTATGGGCTTTTTATGTTGTAATTTACCAGGAACAACCTTTCCTGCTGGAGACGTGGTGGTACTGGCACCGTAAGGCGTAGAACTGGACCTCTGTATTCCTGTATTCATGTAACCTTCATTATCGTAAAGTATATATAAAAAGTTATGTCCCCTCTCTATTGCGCCTGAAAGTGCCTGCAACCCTATGTCATATGTCCCACCATCTCCTCCAAAAGCAATAAACTTCACCTTTTTATCCTGAGTAATTAAACCCTTTCTCACCAGGGCTTTATAAGCGGCCTCTACTCCAGATATGGTAGCAGCGGCATTTTCAAAAGCACTGTGAATCCATGGTACAGGCCACGAACCAAAGGGAAATATAGAGGTAGTTACCTCCATACATCCTGTTGCATTTGCCACCACCACAGGAAAATCAGAGGAGCTCAAAGTCATCCTCACAATGGCCGGGAAAGGACATCCTGCACATGCCCTGTGACCTGATGCAAGCCCAAGGTTCCGCCTTGCCAGCTCTTTCAAACTCAGTGAAAAATTATCTGCCATTTTCAAACCCTCCTATTCCCTAACACCAACATACTCAACAAATGGTAATTTTTTGCCACCCTTAAGTTCTTTAACCCTGTCAATTATATAGAGCGCTTGTTCCATCGGGAAATCCCTACCACCTAGCCCAAACACAAAATTCATAATCCTCGGGCGATTTTCAAGCTCGTAAAGAGCAGATCTCACTTCATTAAACACGGGTCCACCCATGGTATTCAGGGAATCAGCTCTATCCATAACACCAATGGCCTTCACATTTCTGAAGACATCCTGCAAAACCTCGTATGGGAAAGGCCTGAAAACTTTCAATCGTACCAGTCCCACCTTCTCTCCCTGGGATCTTTTTATGTCAATAGCTTCTTTCATGGTACCTGCAGCGGAACTCATGGATAAAATAGCGTATTCGGCATCATCCATTCGGTACTCCTCTAAAAATACGGGAAAATCAAATCCAAACCTTCGATTGTACTCTTCTATCACACTTTTAATTACTTCTTTAGCCTTTATCATGGCTTCAATTTGCTGACGCTTATGCTCAAAATAGTAATCTGGAAGGTCCAGTGGTCCCACCATTATAGGGTTCTCAGTATCGAGAAGATTATAAAGAGGCCTTCTCTTTCCAACAAACTCCTGCACTTCGTGGTCTTCGAGAGCCTCAACTACTTCCATACCATGGCTAATAATAAAGCCATCCAAAGTAACCATCACAGGTAAATTAGCGGTTTCTGCAATCTTTACAGCTTGAATTAAAGTATGATATCCTTCGTTAGCGTTCTCGCAATATATTTGAATCCAGCCCGCATCCCTGGAACCCATGGTATCTGAATGGTCACAATGGATATTAATTGGAGAAGATAAAGCTCTGTTTACTTCCGCAAGAACAATGGGCAACCTTAAGCCCGATGCTATATACAGCATTTCGTGCATTAAAGCCAGTCCCTGTGATGAAGTACCAGTCATAACCCTTGCACCGGCAGCTGATGCACCAATGCATGCCGACATGGCGGAGTGTTCAGATTCTACAGCTACAAACTCTGTATCTACCTCACCATCTGAGACATACTTGGCAAAAATTTGTACAATTTCAGTAGCAGGTGTGATAGGATAGGCAGCGACTACATCCGGATTAATCTGTTTCATAGCATACGCAAAAGCCTCGTTACCTGTCAAAGCAAGCTTTGTTTTCGCCATTATAACTCCTCCTTTTCCATATGTATTGCTTTTACTTTGGGAGGACAAACTTCCGCACAGATCCCACAACCCTTGCAGTAGTCGTAATTGATTCCAGATACTTTAGGATCACCCTTTTCATCCTGTTTCAAAATTATGGCGTTATCAGGACAATAAACCCAGCAAAGAAAGCAATTCGTGCATTTTGCAGAATCCCATACCGGCTTTGAAGTACGCCAGCTTCCTGTTTTAAGTTCTTGAGAAGTGGGTACTCCCTTAATAATAGCACCTTCTGGTAAATCCTTCCAACCCAATTTCTTCATAAACCTTTAACCTCCTCGTAGGCCTTTCTTATGGCCTTCAAATTTCCTTCCACAACTTCAGGCTTGTACTTTATTTTGAGCCTTGCTTCCACGGCTTTTAAGAACTCTTGAAAATCCATAAGGTTTAGAACACGCATAAGAGCACCGAGCATCGGTGTATTCGGCAAATTCCTTCCGAGAATCTCTTCAGCAATCCTTGATGCATCCACAGTATAAACCTTTCCAGGCAGGTTGTATTTTGACTTTATCTCTTCGGGGCCAGCCGAGGAATTTACGATAAAAACTGTCTCTTCGTTACACCCCTCTTTAACAGCATCTGTCGAAAGAAGAGTCGGGTCAAGAACACAAACCGCATGAGGTTTTTCAATAGCATAATGAATTCTGATAGGTTTACTATCTATGCGATTATAAGCAGTAACAGGAGCACCTCTCCTTTCAGGTCCGTATTCAGGAAATGCCTGCACGTACATTCCCGAATGCATCATAGCTTCGCCAAAAAGAAGAGCTGCAGTCTTAGCCCCAAGACCTCCCCTTCCATGCCACCTAATTTCCACCATTTTTAGACTCCTTTGTCTTTATTTTGAGTGAATTATAAACCTCTTTGCATGATTTTTAAATTCAAAAACGCTACAAATTGAATTACCTTAAAGTTAGGATTAAACTATAGTTAAACCAAGGAGGGTCCAATGGTTGAAATTAGAATGCATGGCAGGGGTGGACAGGGTGCAGTGGTAGCATCCAAAATCCTTGCCGATGCAGCTTTCAAAGTCGGTAAGTACGCACAATCTTTTCCTCAATTTGGTGTTGAAAGACGCGGGGCACCGGTGGTAGCATTCACAAGAATTGCAGAAAGTGATAAAGAGTTACCGGTCCGGTCAAATATTTACGAGCCAGATCATATAGTAATCCTCGATCCTACCCTTTTATTTTTACCAGAAACCTTTTCAGGGCTTAAGGAGGGCGGCTGGGTCATAGTCAACTCACCTGATGAACCTGAAGCCCTCAACGTTCCTCATAAATATAAACTTGCTGTAGTGGATGCTTCCGAAATCGCAGTAAAATTTGGGCTCGGCTCAAAAGCCCAGCCTATCGTAAACACCGCAATTCTTGGAGCCTTTGCGAAGGTCCTTGGCGACATCATCCCCTTAGAGGCCATTTTAGAATCAATTCCCGAAGAGGTCCCTATCAAACCAGATGCTAACCAGAAAGCCTGTGAAGAGGCGTACAACCAAACCAAAATCAGAAAATAGGGGGTATTATGGAAATAAAACCCATCAAAGTTGAATCCTTAAAAGACTTACCAGAAGCACCAATTTCACAAGGAACAACCCTCGTTAGAAAAACAGGAAGCTGGAAAAATGTAAGACCGGAAATGGGCGAAAGGAGTGCCCCATGTGAAAATGCCTGCCCATTAAAAATAAGAATTCCTAAGTTCATCGATTATTTAACAAAGAACGATCCCGAGAAAGCTGCCCTTTCTATCTTAAATCAAAATCCGTTTCCGTCTATAACAGGAAGGCTTTGCCCCGCAAAATGTGAGGTGGGATGTAACAGAAATAAATATGATGAAAAAATATCAATAAAAGAACTTGAGAGGTTCCTTGGGGACTACATTCTAGACAAAAAATATATTCCCGTATCCTCAAAAATTGAGGGTAATGCCCTGGTTATAGGAAGCTCTGTATCCTCGATGACTGCAGCATACATACTTCTCTCAAAAGGTTTCGAGGTTCACATGGTTACTTCTGAAGAACTTTTTGAGGATGTGAAAACCCGGATCCCTAAAGAAATTCTTACAAAGGAAGAAAATGTGTTAAAAAATGCTGGTCTTATCATAGAAAATGAAAACTTACCAGAAATCCGAGAAGCAGCGCAAAGATATAACATAGTTTTTGTCGCTAATAACAAACTCACCGAGGAAATAAAACTTGAAGACCCAAAAACCGGGAGAACTAACATAGAAAAGGTATATTCATCCCAGGAGGATTCCGACATATCAAAGACCATAAAAAGCGCTATTAATGCCGTAAACTTTGCAGTTGCAAACTACAAGGGCGAAGAATTCTCAGAGGAAAAATTACCACGTGTAGTATCCTACAAAGAGATCATCACTGATTACTTTAATCATAAAAGTGCAATCACTGCCATCAAAGAGATGGGCGAAGCCATAGAGGAAGCTTTAAGGTGCTTCTCTTGTGGCACGTGTAATTCCTGCGGTAACTGTTATGTTTTCTGTCCTGATTCTGCTGTGAAATGGATCGATAATTTTCCTGTTTTTGATTACGATTATTGTAAGGGTTGCGGAATTTGTGTCAACGAATGTCCCCGTGGAGTTCTTGAATTAGTACCTGAAAAATAAGGGAGGCTTTTATGCCCATTAAAAAAGTTTTGACAGGTAATCATGCAGTTTCTTATGGAGTTATGTCTTCCAGAGTCCAGGTAATTTCAGCATACCCCATTACCCCCCAGACCCAGGTGGTAGAGCTATTATCGGAGCTTGTGGCTGACGGGAAGCTCAATGCAATTTTTGTAAATGTCGAATCAGAACATTCTGCGATGTCCGCCTGTGTCTCTGCCTCTGCAGCAGGTGCCAGGGCCTTTACTGCCACATCTGCCCAGGGGCTTGCCCTCATGCATGAAATGCTTCACTGGGCTGCAGGTGCAAGGCTTCCCATCGTAATGGCTGACATTAATAGAGCCATGGCGCCACCCTGGTCCATCTGGACGGATCAGAATGACTCTTTATCTCAAAGAGATACCGGTTGGATGCAAATATATGTCGAATCCAACCAGGAGGTATATGACAGTGTAATTTTAGCATACAAAGTAGCGGAACAGGTTTACCTCCCTTGCATGATAGTCCTTGATGCCTTTGTTCTTTCCCATACCTCCGAGCCCGTGGAAATTTATGATCAGGAAAAAGTAGACGAATTTTTGCCTCCATATAAACCTATGGTTGCAGTGGAACCCGGAAAAGCCTTCGGATATGGTGGCCTTGCCGCTCCTGATACTTACATGGAATTCCGCTACAAAATGCAAAAAGCCATGGAGAGGGCGGTGGAAATCTTTGAAAAAGAAGGAAAACTTTTCGGTGAAATGTTTGGAAGATATTACGATCTTGTGGAGCCATATATGTTAGAAGACGCAGACTACGTACTTGTTACTACCGGTACCGTAACTTCCACTGCAAGAGTGGCAGTTCAAAAACTTAGGGAAAAGGGTGAAAAAGTTGGACTCTTAAAATTAAGAGTTATCAGACCCTTCCCCTTTGAGAAGATCAGGAAATTTCTCGGAGATAGAAAAAAAGTGGGAGTTCTTGACAGAAACATATCCTTCGGACACCATGGGATCTTTTACCAGGAGATTAAATCAGCACTATATCCATTGTCAAACAGACCTCCGGTCTTTGGCTATATCGCCGGCCTTGGTGGGCGTGATATAACGGTAAATGATATAATCGATATCTTCACCGATCTCAAAGGGAGGGAAACGCAGGAAGAAATCATTTGGAAGGGGGTTAAATTATGATTATGAAGAATTGGCAACTACCGGAAGATGAACTGGTTTATAGCGGACATGCGGCATGCCAGGGATGTGGTGGGGCACTGGCAATGCGACTTGCCCTTAAGGCTTTAGGAGAAAACACCGTGGTTACCATTCCTGCCTGTTGCTGGACCATTATTTCAGGAGATGTACTATACCATGCGCTAAAAGTTCCTGTCTTTCACACCGCCTTTGAAACGGCCGCTATTTCTGCAACGGGTCTTAAAGCCGGATTAACCATGCGAGGCTTTAAGGACACAAATGTAGTTGCATGGGCAGGAGATGGTGGAACTTTCGATATTGGTATACAGGCAATTTCAGGAGCTGCTGAAAGAAACGAAGATATCATATATTTCGTTTACGACAATGAAGCTTATATGAACACGGGAATACAGCGATCCAGCGCAACCCCGTGGGGAGCCTGGACCACTACCACTCCTGTGAAACATCCAGAGGATAAACCAAAGAAAAATATTGATGAGATCCTGGCAGCCCACAAGATTCCCTACCTGGCGACAGTAAATGTAGCTTACCCAGAGGACTTTATCAGAAAGGTAAGAAAAGCAAAAGAAATAAAAGGCTTTAGATTTATTCATATCTTTGCTCCTTGCCCTCCTGGCTGGAAAATGTCATCAGAACTTTCTATACAAGTGGGAAGGCTAGCAACTCAAACTGGCGTTTTCCCGCTTTTTGAGGTGGAAAACGGGAAAAACTGGACTGTAAACTATCTACCTCCAAGAAAACTCCCCGTTTCGGAATACCTAAAAATTCAAGGAAGGTTCAGACACTTAAAAGAAAGCGACGTGGAGTTCATACAAAAGATGGTGGATGAAAACCTGGACAACATTTTAAAAAGACACGAATTGACCCACGGAACATTAGAGAATATACCGAGGCCCGAATTTTACAAATAAGGGGGACCTAAATGGAATTTAAAAATGCATGGAATAGCGCAATAAGGGAAGATGTTTTTAAATACTCAGAGAACTACAAAGAATTCTTAAGTACCGCAAAAACCGAAAGGGAAGTGGTGGATTTTTTCCTTAAACTTGTAAAGGAATCCTCCATTCCCCCGGAAGACCTGTTGACCTTTAATTTCCGAAATAAGTGTCTGGTTATTTATCGAAGGGGTAACAGAGATGTAAAAGAAGGCCTAAAAATAGTAGCGGCACATATTGATGCTCCCAGAATCGATGTAAAACAAAATCCCCTTTACGAGGATTCCTCTCTGGCGCTCCTAGAAACCCATTACTACGGTGGTATCAAAAAATATCAATGGGTTGCAAGACCACTGGCTCTTCACGGTGTAATTGTTAAAAGAGATGGCACAATTGTAGATATAAGCATAGGGGAAAAACCTGGAGATCCTGTTTTCACTTTTACTGACATACTGCCACATCTTTCCAGAAATGTTCAGGCAAATAAAACTATATCAGAAGCAATTCACGGCGAAAAGCTGGATCTTTTGGTAGGAAACATACCCCTTGAAACCGATGACGAGAAAGTAAAGGAAAAAATTAAAGAAAACGTCATCAAAATTCTCAAAGAAAAGTACGGAATTGAAGAAAAAGACTTTGTTAGCGCAGAACTGGAGATAGTGCCATCAGGACCTGCGTTAGACGTGGGAATTGACGGTTCTTTGATCGGCGGCTACGGTCAGGATGACAGAGTTTGCGCATACACCGCTGTTACAGCACTTCTTCACGCAAAAGAACTGGAAAAACACAGTCTCGTGGTTCTGTATGACAAGGAAGAAATTGGTTCTGATGGTAATACCGGTGCTCAATCGGAAATTCTTGAATATGTGGTCAGCAAAATATTAGAGGAACATGGCCTTAAAGAATACTCTACTCTCAGGGAAATCCTCTTTAGAAGTGAGGCCATCTCTGGTGATGTTACTGCCGGAGTGGATCCTAACTGGAAAGAGGTTCATGAACTTAAGAATGCAGCTTTCATGGGGCACGGGGTTGCTATCTCAAAATACACAGGATCAGGTGGTAAGTATTCTACCAATGACGCCCATGCAGAATTTGTTGCAAAAATCATAAGGGCATTCGACGAGGAGAAGGTTGCATGGCAAGTGGCGGAACTGGGAAGAGTAGATGAAGGTGGTGGTGGAACGGTGGCAAAATATCTATCAAAACTCGGCATCGATACTATAGATGTTGGTCCACCACTCCTATCCATGCACTCACCCTTTGAAATAGCTTCAAAAGTAGATGTATATATGACTTATAAAGCTTATCAGGCTTTTCTAAAATCAAAATAAAGGAGGTATTTTAATGAGAAGAGCCATTGGACTTATTGTCACTGCACTTCTTGCCGTACTCCTTTATAAGCTCCCTATTCTCACTGCCCTGTCAACTCCCCAAAAAATTACCGCAGTAATCTTTTTCGTTGCGGCTATTTTATGGATTTTTGAAATAATACCGCTTTATGTAACATCTTTTGTGATACTCGTCCTCGAAATTTTGTGGCTCATGCCAAAACTCGAAAATGTTAAAGCAACTACATTCCTATCGCCATTTTTTAGCACCACAATAATCCTTTTCCTCGGTGGATTTGTTCTGGCTCGAGGACTAGAGGCCTATAAGATAGATGAACTCGTTGCTGAAAAAATCCTTGAAGCCACGAAAGGTAAGCCGGGACTGACCCTTTTTGCATTCCTTGCCACGTCGGGATTTCTCTCTATGTGGATGTCCAACACTGCAGTAACGGCACTTATGCTTGCCGTTACCTTACCGGTGATAAAGAAACTTGAAGACAAGAACTATGCTAAAGCTCTACTAATAGCAATTGCTTTCGGTGCAAACATAGGTGGTATGGGAACGCCAATAGGAACTCCTCCCAATGCAATTGCTCTGGACTATCTAAAGAAAGCCGGTATTAACGTTAACTTTCCAATTTGGGTTGCCTTTGCTTTCCCCTACGTTGTTATTTTAACAATTTTAACCTGGCTTATCCTCTACTTTATATTTCCTCACAAAGTAAAAACTGTGGAGATGCATGTTTCACCTGACCAGGAGAAAAGGAAGGATTCAAGGGTTAAAGTTATTATCGCAGTGTCCATTCTGACAGCTTTACTCTGGCTTACAGAAAGCATTCACAAAATCGATTCCGCGTATATCGCACTGTTACCTGTTTTGATATACTTCTCCTTCGGAATACTGGATAGAAAAGACTTTAACTCCTTGAGCTGGGATGTGCTCATCTTAATGGGAGGCGGTCTTTCCCTGGGTGAGGCATTTAAAGTCAGCGGTCTTGGTACCTATATAGTTAACTCACTCGGATTATCAAATCTATCTTTTGCCGCACAGCTCGCTATTCTCGCCGGGATAACAGCTTTAATAACCAATTTTATGTCCAATACCAGCACCGCCGCACTCCTCATTCCCCTCGCCATGGGACTTAACCTTGACCCCGTACACCAGGCTATACTCGTCGTTGCCATAGGACTTGCAGCCTCGGCATCCATGCTTCTTCCTATCAGCACTCCTCCAAACGCTATCGTATATAGTTCAGGTGAGCTTAAGGTAGTTGACATGTTCAAGACCGGTCTTGTAGTTTTGATATTGCAGTACATCCTCCTTATAACTTTCGAAAAATTCATGATTACTTTGCTTATAAAATAAACTGAATGTTAGTAATTAAAAAGGGGGCGCCCCTAGAGGGGCGCCCCGGTTTTTTGAAATGCGTTAACTTTCCCTTAAAATATGCGCATTATGAAGGTTTTTGTTGACGGCAAAGAATTTGTAAAGGACGCTTCAGAATTAAAGGGAAAGCGTATACTGGATTTAATTGAGGATTTAGTAAAAACTCAGGGAAAACCATATCTCGTAGCCCTGGTAGACGGGATACCCAGAGATCTTACTTACATTTTAAAAGGCGATGAAGAAACCATCGAAATATTGGATTTCCAGAGCGAAATAGGGAAAGATACCTACTGGCACACTTCATCTCACATCATGGCACAAGCTGTAAAGAGGCTTTTCCCTCATGTTAAAGTAACCATCGGTCCCGCCATAGACAGTGGATTTTATTACGACTTCGACACCGGCGGATACAATTTTACCGATGAGGACCTCTTGAAAATTGAGGAAGAAATGAAAAAAATAGTACAGGAAGATCTGAAAATCGAGAGAATTGAGATGCCCAAAGAAGAAGCCGTTGATCTCTTCAAGAAATTAAACGAAGATTACAAAATCGAGATATTATCTGAAATACAAGACGAGATCGTTTCCCTTTATAAACAGGGTGAATTTATTGACCTCTGCAGGGGGCCTCATCTTCCATCAACCGGCTACGTAAAAGCCTTTAAGCTTACGTCAGTCTCAGGTAGCTACTGGCGGGGAGATGAAACTAAAGCGAGGCTCCAGAGAATCTATGGTATTTCGTTTCCGACCCAGGAAGAACTTGAAGACTATCTTAAAAAATTAGAGGAAGCCCGGCAACGTGACCACAGGATACTGGGAAAAGAGCTGGACCTTTTTTCCATACATGAAGAAATAGGACCGGGCCTCATCCTGTGGCATCCCAAGGGAGCTTTAATCAGGAGAACCATAGAAGATTTCTGGGTAAAAGAACACCTGCGAAGAGGGTATCAGCTGGTTTATACACCTCACGTTGGAAGGGCTAAATTATGGGAAATTTCGGGGCACCTGGGATACTATCGAGAAAACATGTATCCTGAAATGAAATTGGATAATCAGGAATATTACATAAAACCCATGAACTGCCCATTTCACATAATGATTTACAAAACCAGAGTAAGAAGCTACAGAGACCTTCCCATTAGGTATTGTGAACTTGGAACCGTCTATAGATATGAAAGAAGTGGAGTCCTGCATGGACTTCTAAGGGTCAGGGGTTTTACTCAGGACGATGCTCACATCTTTGCCAGGCCGGACCAGATTATGGAAGAAATTAAAAACGTAGTAGAATTTGCCTTCTACATCCTCAATAAGTTTGGTTTTAAAGAATATGAAGTTTTCGTTTCAACCAAACCCAGAGACTCGGTAGGTAACGAAGATATGTGGCAAGAAGCTACGGAAGCTCTCAAAAAGTCCCTTGAAGAGCTGAGAATACCTTATAAAGTGGACGAAGGAGGGGGTGCTTTTTACGGTCCTAAAATAGATATTAAAATCAAGGATGCTTTAGGTAGATCCTGGCAATGCACCACTGTACAATTCGATTTTAATTTACCCGAAAGATTTGATGTTACTTACAGAGATAAAGACGGCATAGATAAAAGGCCCTACCTGGTGCACAGAGCTCTTTTCGGTTCTATGGAGAGATTTTTCGCCACCCTTATTGAATACTATGCAGGTAACTTTCCCCTCTGGCTTGCACCTGTTCAAGTTGCAGTATTGCCGGTTTCAGAGGATAATATTGAATATGCAGAAAAAGTATATAATGAATTACTTGATCAGAACTTCAGGGTCAAGATTGATAAAAGCAATGAGAAACTGGGGGCAAAAATAAGAGATGCGGAACTGGAAAAAATTCCCTATATGGTTATCATTGGAAAGAAAGAAGTAGAGCAAAATTTGATATCTGTTCGAAAGCACAAGGTTGGAGACCTTGGTAAAATGGCAATGAACGAATTTATTAAAATACTAAAGGAAGAAATAGAAGGAGGTAACGGCCATTAGAGAGGAAAAACCTCTGCTATCACCTGATTTTCGTAAAAGAAATAAGGAAGAACCCTTCAGGGTAAACGAGAAAATAAGAGCACCTGAGGTGAGAGTCATAGGACCCGACGGGAAACACCTGGGGATAATGAAACTGAAGGATGCTCTAAGAGTGGCATACGAGGCCGGATTAGACCTTGTAGAAGTAGATCCGAATGCGAACCCGCCGGTTTGTAAAATCTTAGATTACGGAAAATTCAAATACGAAGAACAGAAAAAGCAAAAAGAAGCCAAGAAAAAACAACAGGGTGAAGTAAGAGAAATTACAATGGGTCCTAGGATATCCGACCACGACCTTGATGTAAAACTCAAGAAAGTAAAAGAGTTTCTCGAAGAAGGCAATAAAGTAAGAATTAAGATCATGTTTAAAGGCAGGGAATTGTCACACCCTGAGTGGGGTGAGGAACTCTACAACAAAATCGTCTCAAAGTTAGAAGATGTTGCTGTTGTAGAAGTAGCCCCCAAAATGGAAGGTAAAAACCTTTCTTTCTTACTCAAGAGTAAATAAATAATTTTTCCAGAAAGGAGGTAAACATGCCGAAGATAAAGACTAAACGTTCCGCTGCCAAAAGATTTAAAGTGACAGCCACAGGAAAAGTAAAAAGATTCAAGGCATTTAAAAGTCACTTGCTAATTGGAAAAAATGCAAAAAGAAGGAGAAATCTACGTAAGCCGGACCTTGTAGACAAAACCGAAATGAAAAAGGTTCGCAGGCTCCTACCAAATAGTTTCTAATTCAGAATTAACTTATGAAAATCGAAGAAATAAAAGTTTTAGCTAAAAATAAGGATATTGCCGTAATTTGTGGTGGGTGGTCTGGTGAAAGGGAAGTATCTTTAAGGTCTGGAAAAGGAGTTTATGAGAGTCTTTTAAAGCAGGGTTTTAAAGCTCGCCTTTTTGACCTTACGCAGGATAATATAACCGAACTAAAGCCAGGATTTTGTGATATTGCCTTCATAATCTTGCACGGTAAACCGGGAGAAGATGGCACAATACAAGGTATGTTGGAACTCATGGGCATACCTTATACAGGCTCAGGGGTATTAGCTTCATCCATTGGAATGGACAAAATCATGACAAAACATATACTAAAAAGCTTGAATCTAAACACTCCACCCTACTACTTCATCCCATCAAGCAAAAATTTAGAATTGGAAGCCAGAATTGCCTTAAAGGAGATAGGTTTACCCAACGTGATAAAGCCCCGAAAAGAAGGGTCGAGCCTTGGTGTGTACATTGTTCATAGCGAGGAAGAATACTTCGAAAAAATCCACGAAGTCAGAAGTACATACGGAGACCTGTATGTAGAAAAATATATAAAGGGAAAGACAGTTACCTGCGGTGTATTAGGCACCGGTGAGGAAAGCTTTGCACTACCTATCTTAGAATTAGAGGTGGTTGGGAGAGAATTTTATGATTACACTGCAAAGTACACGAAAGGACTCACAAATTTTATAATTCCTGCAAGGATTCCTGAAGAATCTACCATTGCATTTCAGAATGCCACTCTTTTACTCCACCGGACTTTAGGGTGCAGGGGCTTTTCAAGAACCGATGGGATAGTGGATGAAAATGGAAACTACTATATTCTCGAAATTAACACACTACCCGGAATGACAGAACTTTCTGATCTCCCAAAGGAAGCGGCTCACATGGGTATTTCCTACGACGAGGTTGTACTTTATATCCTTAAATCCGCTTTTGAGTAGTGAAAAAGTAGAAATTAAACCACTGGTCGGGATATCTTTTTACACTTTCCTCAAAATACTTTAGAATTTGTGACTCTAAATGGTTTATGTCAAGTTCCACAATGTCGAATCTGATTTTCTGCATACTCTCATCCCAGTGGCAAGTTAGAAAATAGGGCGTACCTTCAACAAGTTTAGGTAACTTGAAGAGTCCATCAGCAAAAATCACTTTTTCGCCGAGGAATTTTTTAACTGTGTATTTCCCGGAGGTGACTCTATCCACCAACACCACAAGGCTGTAATTCTCTTCTCTTTTCAGTTTCTGAAGTGCCTTTATAGTACCATGCCCCACCAGAAAGACTTTGATTCCCCGCCTAAATCTTAGCCACATCCATAGGTAGAATTTCGGAAGATTTTCCATAAGGGCATAAAAGTTAAAGCCAAAATTATTTATAAATTTTGCTGGGATATCCCACGGACCGAGGTGGATGGAATAGACAATACTTTTCTTTCCTCTAAAGAGCTCTAAATCCTCAATTACAACCATTCTTCTCCACTTCTCCCTGGTACATTTCATCACCCTGATGTAACTTATGAACATTTTTCTAAACGTATCTCTCATTATTCGCTTTCTCTCGCCGTGCTTCATATGAGGGAAAATAACTTCGAGATTTTTCTGAACAGCCTTCGACCTCCAATCAAAAACTCTAAATGCATCAGCTAAAATTCTTGCAATGAATATTGCAATTTTTTCAGGTATAAAAAAGGCCACAATTTGTCCAATGAGAGTTACCAGCATTGTTTTACTTCCTTATAAATTTTTTCAATCTTTCTCGCAATTTCCAACCAATGAAATCTTTTTACAAAATTAAGGGCATTCCTGACCAATTTTTCCCTCAAACTCTGGCTCTTTATTAGGGTTTTAAGCTTCAAAGCGAGATCGTCACGATTTCCATTCTCAAAAAGAAGGCCATTTTCTTCATTCACAACTACGTTTCGGTAACCCTCAATATCCGAGGCTATTAGAGGAACACCGGAAGCCATGGCTTCAAGCAGAATGAGCCCAAAAGACTCACCTCCTGTTGAAGGAGCTACAAAAACATCGAGCCTCCTGTAAAAAACGGGCAAATCTTCCCTGGCGATTTTACCAAGAAAGAGGGCATTTAAACCGTTTTCCTGGCAAAAGGCTTTATATTTTGAGGTTAATGGTCCCATACTTCCTATAATCAGAACCACATTTTCCCTGAGAAATGGATCCTTCGCAACAGCTTCAAGTAAAATGTGCAAACCCTTCCTCGGTTCGTGCCTTCCCAAAAAACCCACATTAAATTTACCAGTGATCAATTTCTCCTCTTTTCCAGGATAAAAAACTTCTAAGTCCACCCCATTGGGTACTATACACCAATCACCATAATATGGCGGGATTACAGGACTCTTTGCAGTTTGGGAAACAAAAATGAATTTTCTTAATTTTTTTGCATCTTTGTAGAAAAAAATCTTTGCGATTTTATTCCAGTTAAAACCAACAAAAGCTGTGTGGAAAGTTGCAACAGCAGGATAAGGTGAGAAGTGCAAAGCAAAGCCGGGAAGATTCGGAGCCAGGGGCCCGTGGAGATGAACCACATCAAACCTATTCTGCCTGTAAAATGACTTAAGAAACGAAAAAATATGCGGATCAAAAGTGAGGGTCAACTGAGTATAATTAAAGATTTTAAGTGGTGGAGTAAGAAACACCCTTCCTCTCCTTATCACGTTACTGTCTATTTCCTGCATTAACCCGGGATATCCAGAGGTCAAAACATAGACTTCGTGTCCTAGTCTTTCTAGGTATTTCTTTAAATTAAAAATGTGCTCTCCTACCCCACCCGGAAAAGGAGGATATGCATCACTAACCTGTAAAATTTTCACCTTTTTACCCCCAGCAATATTATGTAAAAAACTGATGCTATTAATACTACTGAAGCACCGGGAGGTACATCAAAATAAACGGAAATTATAAAGCCGATAAAAGAGCTCAAAACCCCAAAAATACAAGAAAGTAGAAGCATTTGCCAGAAATGTTTTGAAAACTTTTTTGCTGTAAGAGGAGGAATTATGCTGAGCCCATAAACCACAAGGGCCCCCACTACTTTCATGCTTAAAACCACCGCTAAACCTGTAAAGATGAATAAAAGAAGCTTAATAAGTGAAACATTAATACCAATAGCCATGGAAAGCTCTCTTGACAATATAGCATGGAAAATCTCTCGTCTAAAGATAGCAACAACAAGAATGTAGACTGTAAAAAGCGAAAAAATTAAATAGGCATCAACTCTTGACACTGTAAGAGGACTACCAAAAAGGTATGACATGGCATCAGAGGTATACTGCTTTGATAATCCAAAAAAGATCACTGCAAGGGCCATAAACATGGAAAATAGAAGACTCAGAACTTCCTCGTGTAGCGAATAACCGGATTCCCCAATTCTCCAGATAATGTAAGAAGCTAATATGGTAACAATTAAAGCTGAAGCAATGGGGGTCAGCCCCGAAAAATATGCAAAAGCAATTCCAGCCAGAGCAATGTGAGAAATTCCTGCTGAAAAAAAGGAAGTTTTTGTTAAAACCGAAAAAGCACCGGCAATTGGGAGAAAGGCGCCAGCAACAAGGAGAGATAATAAAGCTCTTTTAATTACAGGCAAACTAAAAAGTTCCATCATGGTGAATGTCTCTTACATTTATTATTTTCTTGCCATTTTTCGTAACAATGTCAATTTGAGTATCATATATTGACTCAAGAAGATCTTCCCTAAGAACCTCATCAGGCGTTCCAAAGAAGTGTCTCCCATAGCCTATGACAATTATTTTGGTAGCCAGATCCACATAAGGGTTAATATCATGGGTGATTAAAATTACAGGGATATTATAAGCCTTGTGTGCTTTCAAAATCGCTTCATTAACTTGCTTCTCGCTTTTTAAGTCTACTCCCGAAGTTGGCTCATCCAGGAGGAGAATTTTCGGGGGCCCCATGAGTGCTCGAGCCAGAAGCCCTCTCTTTTGCTGACCACCAGAAAGTCTTCCGAAAAGGACATCCTTTTGATCCATAAGATTTACAAGGGCTAAATTATCCAGTGCCTGGTTTAAAAATTTTTCAGGAACTCGTTGAAATGGTTTCAGAAGTGAGTAACATCCAGTCAAAACCACATCGAAAAGTGTCGCAGGGAAATCTGGATCGGCGTTGTAAAACTGAGGAACATAACCAATCATCTTCCTGTGAGGGCATACCTCCTGCACAGGACACCCCAGAACATAACTCACACCTCTTGTGGGTTTTAACACACCCAAAAGCGTTTTTGCCAGCGTACTCTTTCCAGCTCCGTTGGGTCCTATTACAACCAGGAAATCCTCCTTCTCGAGGGTAAAACTCAAATCTCTGAAAACAATATTATCGCCATAAGCCACCGTTACTTTTTCAAAAACTATTTCTGGCATTTTAATGCCCTGTAAATCTTCAATGCCTGCTCTTTAAAACCATCAACAAAGTCACCTTCAAACAGGGGATCAACCTTTGCAATACATATCCCGGTTTCACTGGCAAGACTTTGAGGTACTTTAGATGGCATGTTAACTTCTGAAATTATAATGGCTATATTCTCACTCTTTATCTTTTTTATCCACTTCGCGTATTCTCCAGCTGAAACTTCCTTTTCGCCGTGATGCACCATACTACCCGCCACACTAAGTCCCATGTATTCAAGAAGCATATTCCAGGAAGGGTGATACAGAAGAACCTTTTTACCACTATGTTCATGGAAAAGAGACTTTAAAGTATCAAGAAGTGCAGTGTACCGAGTAATAAAATTCTTGTAATTCTCAGAGAATTTTGCAGAATCTTCGGGAAATTTTTGTGATAACTTTTCCGCAACTACCTTTGCTATTTGAGGCACAAGCTGAGGATCGAGCCATAAATGTGGATTCGTGTAATTTACATTTCTTTTTTGAAATTCTTCAGTTATAACAACTGGATTCTTGACATGGTTTCTAAGACCATTGCCCCATGCTTCAATGTGACCGCCAATTTCAAAGTACATATCAGATCTAACGGCCTTTTTAATGTCCTGAGGTTTTAGTTCGTAGACATGAGGATTCTGGTAGCTACGAAGTAAAGAGTAAACCTTGTAATCGGGACCAGCAATACTTTCAACGATTCCGGCTAAAGGTGGAATAGAAGTTGCAATGCTTTTTGCAATTAGGAAAAGGATCAAAAACATATAAAACCTCCTATTTTAAATTTTATCGAAATATCCCCGAAATTTAAAACGCAATTTTTTCTCAAACTTGCATGGTCGCGATAAATCCATGAAAATTTTTAAAAGGAGGATTTAATGGATGATAAAATCCTGGTAATTCTGGATATGGCTTTAGAAATAGAAAAAGAAAGCATTTTTCGTTACCTTGACGTAGCCAGAAAAACCAAGGATACCTCAGGGAAGAACATGTTCATAACCCTCGCCACCGAGGAGGTTAATCACCTTTTGTACATAAGTGAAATTAGAGAGATGGCAAAAAAAGAAACCCACCTCAAATCCATACAAGTTCCAAAATCTGAAGTTGCGGGGGTTTTACCAGATGTTCTGAAAAGAGAGAAGAAAAAACACGGAAAATCAGAATTAAGCGAAATTGACGCTCTTGAAATTGCTCTGGAACACGAGAAAAAAGCCATGGAGTTCTATGAGAAAAAATCTATGGAGGTTAGCGATCAAACTCTTAAGGACCTTTTTAATAAATTATACCAGATGGAAAAAGGACATTATGAACTGATAATGGCGCAGCTGGATTACATAAGGGGAACCGGTTTCTGGTTTGATATACCTGAATTCAGTATGGAATAATGGGTATTTTAGGCGCGCACATATCTATAGCAGGCGGCGTTGAACTTGCTCCAGAACGAGGTAAGAGCCTGGGATGTGAATCCATACAGATTTTTACAAAAAACCAGAGACAATGGTTCTCTAAAGAATTAACCTCTGAAACCATAGAAACCTTCAAATCCAATGTAAAAAAACACAAAATAAAGAAAGTTGTCGTACACGATTCATACCTCATAAACCTTGCAGCAAGGGATATAGAACTATTGAACAAATCAAGGGAAGCATTCATTGACGAAGCAAAAAGGGCCTGGCTTTTAGGGATACCGTTTCTTGTTTTCCACCCCGGAAGTAATCCAGATCTCGAAGAAGGTATTAAACTCATTGCTGAGAGTATAAATGAGACCCTCGATAAAATCCCGGACATTAACCTGCTCTTAGAGACCACAGCTGGACAGGGAAATGCCATAGGTAGAACCTTTGAAGAGCTTGCCAGGATAATGGAACTTGTTGAGAAGAAGGAAAGAGTAGGTATTTGCTTTGACACTGCCCATGCCTTCGAATCCGGATATGATATCTCAAATGAAGAGGGATATTACAAAACTTTCGAAACATTTAACTCCATAATTGGACTGGAAAAGCTTAAGTGTTTCCACTTAAACGACTCTAAGACCCCTTTAGGCTCAAATGTCGATAGACATGAGCACATCGGGAAAGGTTTACTAGGTCTAAAAGCCTTTGAACTTTTACTTAATGACGTGAGATTTCACGATCATCCAATGATACTGGAGACCCCGGGGGCAGAAGAATTCTACGAAGAAAACCTGAAAGTTTTAAGGAGTCTTATAAGGTCCAAAAAGCGTCGTTAATTTCCTTAAAACCATTAGCTCTTCTCTACTTCCTAATTTTGCCGCCTTAATGGCCTTTTCAAGGACCTCTATGGATTTGTCATACAGGTCTTTTCTAACCCTGTAAGGATAACCATCCTTTCCACCGTGCGCAAAACTATATAAAACCGGGTCCTGATAACTCGGCTTAGCCCCATAAATTACATCGGATATAAGAGCGAGAGCCCTAAAGCTCATGGGCCCCAATCCTCTCGACAAAGTCAGAGTTTCAAAATCGTGAGGCGGATTACTATAAGTCTGAATTAATACTTTTTTCAAATTTTCCGGTCTTATGTCCTTTAAAGTTATATAATGCCTTTGGGGCAAGTTATAACTTAGAGCCTTTATATAAAGTTTTATTACCTCATCAGGGGGTTTCCTCGAAAGTTGTAAGATAACCTCTCTGGCATCCTTAGAAATTTTCGCAGTTAGGTCAAGAACTTCCTTTTCTTTCTTTTCTGCGACAATTCCCGAATGTGGTTCTTCAACGAAGCTTAAGACCCTCTCAGATAGCCAGTGGTATCTCCTTGCCTTTCTATTCATAACATTCATCCCCTGCTGCACAATACACCAGAGACCTTCTCGTGTATAAAAAATGGAATGATGATAAAGTTCATAACCATCCTGGAGGAGACACGAATCAACCTTTGCTGCCAACCGGCTGGCATAAATAAGACTATCCGCATTAAAACCAACTTTAAAAGCATTATCCCTTAGTTCATCTGGCGTCTTTATGGCGTATTTTCCCTTCCCTCCAGCCGCAAAAATTCCTATCTCACTTCCAATATCTTTAAGTGCTCTTTTAAGAGCAAAAGTCACCGTAGTAGTCAAACCCGAGGAGTGCCAGTCAAATCCCAGAAGACATCCTAAAGACTGAAACCACACGGGATCTGAAAGCCTTCTCAAGACCTCCTCCTTTCCAAACTCCAAGGCCATTATGTATAAAATACTCCGCGACAGCTTAACCATTCGTTCCAGAAGCCAATCAGGGGCCCTTCCATTGTGTAGTGGTAATATTACATCTCCGGTTTTCATCGTATAAAATATAAGCTGGTTTTCTTGAAATTACAAGGATTTTGCTTTAAAATTTACAGATGATAAAGCGGCTTTCACTTACTTACTTTAGGAACTTCAAGGAAGCGCAGTTTGACTTTAAAGAGGGAGTAAATCTTATCACAGGACCCAATGGTAGTGGGAAAACAAATATTCTCGAAGCTATTGCATATGTATCTCAGGGGAAATCTTTCAGAAAGGCTAGTGACAGAGACCTCATAAGTTTTAATCACAATTTTTTTAGAATCCACGCCATCACCACAAAGGGAGATTTAACCCATGAAATAACAGCTGGATTTGATGGAGAATCCGGGGTTAAGTATATTTTAATTGATAATAAGCAAATTGAGAGAATCAGTAATCTCTTTTCCTTTTTACCAACCCTCATTTCGACCGATAGGGATCAAGAAATTGTGGATGGCCCCCCTGCTGAGCGAAGAAACATGATAAACAGATTAATCTCCATAGTGCACCCGGAATATATTGATCTGCTCATTGATTACAGAAAGGTTTTAGAAAACAAAAACATCCTCTTGAAAGAACAGAGAATTTCGGAAATAAAACCATGGAATGAAAGGCAAGAGCAACTATCCATGAGGATTTTAAATTACAGAAAGACTTTTATTGAGCAGATAAACCCTTTATTTTCAGAGAAATCTACTTATTTTCTGAACGGCAAAAAAGCAAACCTACAATTTGAACCTTCTTATACAGGAAACACGCCGATTCAAAACTTCTTAAACGATGAACTGCGATACGGCTTTTCCATAGTAGGACCCCATAGGGATAATTTTGAATTCATTATCGATGGGAAACCTGCCAGAATTTTTGCATCGGAAGGCGAGAAAAGACTCATGATACTCTCCTTTTATTTCGCTTTCCTGGAACTTTATAAGCCTGATTCTATAATAATCCTCGATGAGCCCTTTAGTGTGCTGGATAAAAGAGGGTGCCAGGTAGTTCTATCTAACTTAAAGAACCAGGCTTTTATCACCTCGCCTCAACCCGTGGACGGTGTGCCTGTGGGAAATATGATAAGACTATGAAAAAATTCGAAGGAACCATAAAAAAAGTACTCAAAAATCTCGGCCTTGAAAAAGGCTACGAACATAAGATTCTGGCGCAGGAGTTAAAAGAATATTTATCCACAAGATACGGTTCAGAATATATTGGGAAAATCAGGGTTTCAGGTAAGATAATAATTGTAGAAGTCAAAAGCCCTGCTTTAAGGCAGGAGCTTGTAATGAAAAAGAATGAGCTATTAAATTTTTTAAAAGAGCGATCGGAAAGTAATTTTCCTGAAGATATCAAATTCGTGGGGAGGTTATAGATGGGGACAAAGGATATTTTTGAAGACAAAAATAACGGGGCTCAGGATTACACCGCCCAGGAGATCAAAGTTTTACGCGGGCTGGAAGGAGTAAGAGCTCGTCCCGCAATGTACATAGGTGACACATCAAAGCAAGGTCTTCATCATCTGGTTTACGAAATTGTAGATAATGCTGTGGATGAAGCGCTGGCTGGCTTTTGCAATGAAATAAATGTGGATATAAGACAGAACGGAATGATTACTGTAAGAGACAACGGAAGAGGCATTCCCGTAGACCTTCACCCAGAGGAAAAAATTCCCGCTGTAGAGGTGGTCTTTACTTATCTCCATGCGGGTGGGAAATTTGGTTCAAAAGTTTATCAGATTTCCGGTGGATTACACGGCGTTGGCGCCTCGGTAGTAAATGCACTGTCTGAATACCTGGAAGTCAAAGTATATAGAGATGGAAAAATTTATCACATGGCCTTTTCTCGAGGCAAAAAAATTAAAGATCTGGAAATAATAGGAGAATCAAACGAAACGGGCACTGAAGTAACCTTCAAACCAGACCCCGAAATCTTTAAGAATATCACCTTTGATTACGAACTTTTGAGGGATAGACTTAAAGAAATCGCGTTCCTGGTTAAAGGATTAAAAATTTCCATAAACGACGAAAGAACAGGAAAAAAAGAGGAATTTAAGTTTGATGGGGGCCTGCTGGAGTTTTTAAAGGAGCTGGATGAAGGACAAATCGTCATCGTAGATAAACCTTTTTACAACTGGCATAGGTTTGAGTTTGAAAAAGAAACAATAGAAATCGAGGTCGCACTGGAATACAATAAGGGCTACGACGAAACCCTGATTTCTTTTGTAAATACCATCAATACCACAGAACACGGAACCCACGTTGCCGGATTCAGGGCAGGATTAACAAGGGCAATCAATGACTTTGCAAGGAAAAACAATTTCATTAAAGAAAACCAGAGTTTCACCGGCGAAGACTTAAGGGAAGGGCTTACAGCCATAATTCATGTAAAAATTCCAGAGCCGCAGTTTGAGGGACAGACCAAAACAAAACTTGGTAATTCCAATGTGAAAGGCTACGTGGAGTCTGCAATGTATGAGTGGTTCACAAGGTATCTTGAAGAAAATCCCGGCGACGCCAGAGTCATAATTGAAAAATGCATTCAAACTCAGCGAGCCAGAGAAGCTGCAAGACGCGCCAAGGAATTGGAGAGAAAAAAATCATCCATAGACCTGAATGGACTCGCTGCAAAACTTGCTGACTGTACCACGAAAGAGAGAATGAAGGCTGAACTTTTCATAGTTGAGGGAGAATCGGCAGGTGGATCAGCAAAGCAAGGCAGAAACAGGGAATTTCAAGCAGTTCTGCCCCTGAGAGGTAAAACCCTCAACATAGAAAAGGCAAGCATGGAAAAAGTTCTTGAAAACGAACAAATGAGACTCCTTATTCAGGCTATTGGCGCTGGGATAAGGGAAAACTGTCAGCCTGAAAATTCAAGATATGGAAAAATTATCATAATGACCGATGCCGACGTGGATGGATCTCACATCAGAACATTACTCCTTACCTTTTTCTACAGGTACATGCAACCTCTCATTGAGGCAGGTCAGATTTATATTGCACAACCTCCCCTGTATAAAGTTAAAACTAAAAAAGAAGAAAAGTACCTCTATACTGATGATGAATTGCAAGAATTTCTCAAGCAACACGGTGCCGAGAATGTTACTATTCAACGGTATAAAGGTCTAGGGGAAATGAATCCCGAACAACTATGGGAAACCACCATGAACCCAGTTAACAGAATGTTGAAAAAAGTGACATTAGAAGATGCTGCTCAAGCTTCAAGACTTATAAATATTCTTATGGGACCTAAAGTTGAGCCCAGGAAGAAATACATCATGGAGCATGCCACCCTTGTTACAAATCTAGACGTCTAATCTGGTTATTGAAAAACTTACAGGTTTAAAACGTAAGTTCGCAGCTAAAATTTAAAGACAAAACCCATTTTAAAATCTGAAATTTTCTCAGGAGATAATCTTGTGCACATATCTAACTGTATATTCCTGGAGAGTTCCAGGGACATTCCCAGTGTGTAATCAACAGACACGCTTTGAGAGAGCCACGATCTCTTTTCCCTCACGGCACCAACAGGTCTTGAGTTAGATGTTCTTGTTGAATCGCCAAAAACAGTAAGTTCTGTATACTCACCCTGGGGAATCTTGCTTTTATCGAGATTCTCCATCCTCTGGCTAAAACGGAAAACAGTACCTCCAAGGAGGAGTATGCTTTTTAACCCGAAAGGCATAATTTCAAATCCTACGGGAAATTCAAAAACATACTCTTTAATTTCTGTACTTTCGGAACCATTATACCTCACAAAAATATACCTTTCGAAATCGTCTGCTTCGTTTGAAATGGTATCGCCGTCGTTAAAGGAAACATCGATAGAGTCAAGCTCAATAGTATTAAAAGAACTGAACTGGTAATAGTACTTTCCCCTTACACCAAATGCAAATCTGGTGAAACTATTAACATAAAAAATTTGAGAATAACCGCCCTCTAACCTGTCATAACTTACAGTTTTATTTGGAATCTTTAACTGCTGAGAAATTCCAAGGCTTTCGCGAGAGGAAAATAAAGTATCGGTGGTTTTTGAGAAAATCCCAAAATATTCTTGAGAAGAATCCCAGATGGTATCAGGATTTAGGGAACCACGGGTATAGCGAAAACTTGCTAATCTTTCAAGAGCCGGATTCTTATCAAGATATTCTAAACTAATACAAAAATCGTGCCCATTATAAATTTCGCTAAAATCTCTTCTTTCCTGATGATACTGTCTAGAGAGCGTATCCGGGATCCTCTCAAAAGAAAAGTACCCACCCACCCCCTTATTACTCTCTACTGCATAATAGCTAAGGCTTAAAGAAATGTATGAGGTATCACCAAGGAGAAATCCGCCACCGATCTGTCCTCCTGTTTTGTTACTGAAAGTTTCTTCAATCTTATCTCCGGATGCTTTCACAAATCTTACAAAACCCGAATCAGGATAGCTCAAAATCCCTTCTTTATATTCGAAGTAGCCAAGAGCATTCAAAGTATCTCCGGGTGACTCAACTTCGCTTTTTTGCTGTGCCTTCAAAAATCCCGCAAATAAAAACCACTGGTCGCCGACGAATTGAAAACCCGCAGCAAAATCGATATCAAAATCTTTCCTGTAACCATCGGTCTGGAACTCAGAATATCTAATGAGATCCGGTAAATTATCCCCATTAGTATCGGGATAATCGGTGATATCGCGTCTTGTAAGGCCACGATCACCTAAGGAGTTGACAAGAGGAGTCTCCACATTCCGAATATAGAAAAGAGCACCTTCCCGGAGCAGATCTGAGTTTATGTTACCACCTACATATAGTGACCTCTTTGTGTAATCGGATAAATTTGTAATAAGATGGGATTTCCCGAGGACAAAAAGATAAGCCGGATTTAATATAGCTTCCTCCACCCCTCGGAGTAGATATGCAGTGGACATAGCTTTTAATGAGTAAAAATTGTTCTGAGATGGATCTGGTAAAAATAGCAGAATCCACAGCGTACCGGTGAAAATCATAAATCCTCCTTATTATCACAAAATTATAAACCAGAATAAAGAGGACTACAAAGCTCAACGACAAACGTTAAAAAACATTTCCAGTGTTAAATTTTCACCCCAAAAACCTTAAAATAAAAAAATGAAGGCTTTAATTTTCACTTTACTCCTTGTAACTCCCTCCATCTCATATGATGATTCCACGGCAAAAGTTCTTACAGTTTTCAACACCGAATACTACCCTACTCTTGAAAATCTAATCAGCAGTGCACAGAAAGAGATCTTAATTTGTATGTTCCAATTTACCTTTTACGAAGACAAGAAAGAGAGTTACTCCAATAAAATCGTCAGTCTACTCCTCAATAAGGCTGAAAAAGGCGTTAAAGTTAGAATTATCCTTGAGGGCGGCGAGAATTTCCTCGGAAGGGACTTCAGAGCATCTCAAAGAGAAGTAGCAAATAAATTACGCCACAAAAACATTAATGTGAAGTTTGACAAAAATAACCAGACAACCCACGCCAAATTTGTAGTTATTGACGATAGATGGGTTCTTTTAGGATCCACGAACTGGACTTACTATGGCCTACAAGAAAATAATGAGAGCAACGTACTCATAGAAAGCGAAAAGATAGCCAGAAGATTCAGGCGTTATTTTGAGACCCTCTGGGAAAAATCGGGTGTCGCGGGCACGTCATACCTGGACAGGGAAATTGGCTTTTATACAGGTGTAGTAAAAAGTGTGGAGAAAAAAATTTCAAAGAAAGGCAATCCATACACTATCATATATCTTTCCAGCGGGACAAGGGTTTTCATCAGGGGACATTACAATGTTTTTCCCGGGCAACGTATCAAAATAGAAGGCAGAATTACAAGTTTTAGGGGAAAAGAGCAAATTGAGGCTTTTAGAATTGAACTTTTGAAATAAAAGGAGTGCTTTAAAATGATCGAGTATATAAAAAGTAAACTGGGGAAAATTCAGAATGGCTACGCCGATGTAAGGTTTGAAGTTAGAAAAAACACCAATATAAGAATGACCAATGGTCGTCTTGAAGACCTGAGCATTGCGAAGATTTCCGGTGGTTCTGTAAGATTTTTTTATAAAGGCGCCTTCGGATTTGCAACCTTCACAAAACCAGAAGAATTAGAGGACGCCATCGCCACAGCGGAAAAACTGGCAAAGCTATTGAAGCCCGAAACAGAAATTGAGTTGAAACCTATTAAAGTTTTCAAAGACACAGTAAAACCGGAAGTTGAAATTCATCCTCAGGATATTCCACTGGAAAGTAAAATTGAATTAGTTACCAACTACCACAATCTTTTTAAATATAACGAAAAAATCGTAACAAAAACCGTGACCTATTCTGAAAACCTTGTAACCAAATATTTTGTGAGTTCCGAAGGTGCTGAAATTGTCGAAGAAAGACCTTATTGTGGTATCGCTGCCCAACTTGTGGGACAGGAAGGTAATATAATTCAGAGAGCTGCAAAAAGCTTTGGTGACTTAAGAGGGTACACAACGGTACTCAACAAAGAGGCAGAGTTCGAGAAGCTCCTGGAGGATCTGGTAATGCTTTTAAGGGCAGAAAAGGTAGAAGGTGGAGTATATACTGTCATTTTAGACCCCGAAATAGCCGGCGTATTTATCCACGAGGCATTCGGGCATCTATCTGAAGCTGATCATATTTATAGAAACGAAAAACTTAAGGAAATCATGACTCCCGGAAAGATAATGGCCAGCGAAATCTTATCAGTAGTTGATGACGGTTCCATGAAAGGCGAAAGAGGCTACATCGCTTACGACGATGACGGAGTAAAATCTCAAAAAACTTACCTAATTAAAAATGGGAAACTCGTGGGTCGACTTCACTCAAGATACACTGCCAGTCTCATGGATGAAGAGCCCACAGGAAACTCGAGAGCCATTACCTTCTCCTACATGCCTATTGTCAGAATGACCAATACTTACATCGAAAACGGTGAGAGTTCCTTTGATGAACTTCTCGAAGGAATAGAAAAAGGTCTCTACGTGGTTGGTGCACTGGGTGGAAATACAGAACTTGAACAATTTACCTTCTCTGCAAAAATGGCTTACAAAATAGAAAAAGGCAAAATAATAGAACCCGTCAGAGATGTAGTACTTTCAGGAAACCTTTTTGAAACCTTGAAGAACATTGATAAGGTGGGGAATGATCTCAGAATTTTTGGAGGCCTTGGTGGATGCGGAAAAGGTGGCCAGATGCCCCTACCTGTGGCAGATGGTTCACCCCATATAAGAATCAGAAACGTTGTAATAGGAGGAAGATAAAAATGGAAAAAATTTTAAATGAAGCGAGGAAAAGAAATTTAAAATTTGATCTCTTCTTTGCGCGCTCGGAAATAAACAGCGTAACCTTTGAACAAAGCGAATTAAAAGATCTTACCAAAAAGAGAATCGAGGGTGTAGGTTTAAGAGTCATAGAAAACGGTAAAATTGGCTTCAGCTCTACCAACAATGTAAACGACACAGAAATAATAGAACTGGCACTAAAAACATCAAAATATGGCAAGGAGGCGAAATTTGACTTCCTTCAAATTAACCCCATAAGAAGCACTTTCGGTTCCTCTGGTGAAACACTGGACTTCGAAAAATTGTATCCTGTTACAAAAGAAATCGTAAATTATTTAGAAAAAAAGTACCTTGCAAAAGTGGATATTGATCTTTCTCAGACGGTCTCTGAAGTCAAAATCACAAATAGTAGTAGTTCCGATTTTGCCCAAAATATTTCATCCACCTTCAGCTTTACCACCAGTATTTTCTCCATTACTTCCTCTGGTTTTGTTATGTCTTTTGCGTGGGACTGGAAACCATCTTCACTAACGGAAGAGGACCTCTGGAATGTAGTTAAAAAACTGGAGAGGACCCTGGTGGCTTACGACAAAATTGCCAGTATAAAAACTGGCAAATATAATGTAATTTTCTCTCCCATGACCGTATTTACAACTCTTGGTATGAGCATAAGTATGGGCGTCAATGGCTATTACCTTGCCAGGGGTATGACGCCTTTGAAAGACAAGCTTCATAAGCAAATTTTAAGTGAGAAAATTCACATTAAAGACACACCAGTGGAAAATTTCCCGGGTAGGAGGGAATTCGACGATGAAGGGTTACTCACCGAGAACAGAACTATTATCGAAAAAGGTGTCCTGAAAACATTTATTTTCGACCAGGACTCCGCAGCAGATACAGGATATAAATCCACAGCCAATGCTAAAAGGGGTGGCTTGGGAAGCCTCCCAGCTCCCTCATTCCACAATTTTTACTTAGCTGAAGGAGAAAGAACGCTCGAAGAAATCATTAAAGAACAGAAGCAAGCAATTTTATTCATATTCCCAATTGGCGGTGGTCAATCAAACCTCCTCATGGGTGATTATTCCCTTAATGTTGGGCTGGGATATTATATTGAAAATGGAGAAATTATTGGCAGAATTAAGGACACCATGATCTCTGGCAATGTGTATGAAGACTTCCAGAGGGTAATTGAAATATCTAAAGATTCCGAATATATTCCGCAGATATTTGGAGGGTCTTTCGCGAAGATGCCTTTTGTTCTTGTAGAGGATATTTCGGTGACGACGAAAGAATGAAAATACTCGCTTTAGTAATAACATCGAAGCTTTTTTGGAACTTCGGTTTTGGAATTATAGTACCATCAGGACTCTCTAACAATTTAATAAAAAGTGGAGGATTTTTTAAGAGTAGTTTGACTCTCAAACTAAACCAAGTTATATCCTCTGGTGTAGAGGGGTCTTTAACATCCTTTGTATTGAGTGGAACAGGAACCTCTAGTTTAAAGGTTTTCTCAATTTCTCCATTTTTCGGCATTACACCCTTTCCATCCTTTGAAGGTCTAAAATTTATGCCAAATATCCTCCTATCGCGATTCAACTTAGAAAATCCTGTTAATCGTTCCCCTTTCTTTGGACTGGGCTATGGTCTTTGTACGGAAATAAAAATTATATCCCGCCCAATAAAAAGTTCAGTTCTTTTAGAGTATAATTCGTATCCGTCCAGTCACTCAAGATTTTCGTGGTTTAATCTCGGAATACGTTTGGGAATATAATATGACGCTGAACTGGATTGAGATCTCAAGGGAAGCACTGATACATAATCTAAATGTTATCAAAAATAAGGCACAGGGTAAGAAGATTCTCGCAATGGTCAAATCCAATGCTTATGGCCATGGGCTTATTGAAGTATCAACGGTGATTAAAGACGAAGTAGAAGCACTAGTGGTAGGAGATTTAGATGAGGGATTGTCACTCTACGAAAAAATAAAAGATAAAAAAATTATCCTCTCTCTGGCTCCCCTGGATAAAGAAGGGCTTGAAGAATCTGCAGAAAAGGGATTTGAACTATTTGCCGGGAATTTAGAACACCTAAAATTTATTAAAACTCTACCCCTTAAAAAACCATTAGGTATCCATCTTGAGATAAACACTGGCATGAACCGCACCGGTATTGATCCTGAAAGGATTGAAGAAGCATTAGACCTGATATACCACTCTGAAAACATGACCCTAAAGGGTATTTTTTCCCATTTTGCTACCCTACCCGTAGACCTTAATTTTGCAAAAAAACAAGCTCAAATTTTTAGGGCCACTCTATCAAGAATTAAAATTCCTCAAAGTGTTCTTATACACATGGAAAACAGCTCAGGCATTCTTAACTTACTCCTCGATATAACGGGAGGTGTTAGACCTGGTATTTCTCTCTATGGCTTAACAAACTCCGAAACCAATCTGAAACCAGTTCTCAGTTTAAGGTCTAAAATTATTGATATAATAAAAGTGAGGAAGGGGGAAGGAATTAGCTACGATCATATCTTTAGAGCAAGAGATGATATGTGGGCTGCAACCATACCATTTGGGTACGGAAATGGATACATGTGGAATCTGAAGGGTAAAGCTGAAGTCATTGTGAGCGGAACGAAACTTCCCGTCGTAGGTAAAATCTGTATGAACCATATGGTGATAGACGTAACTCCTGTAATAAACAAAATAAGGCTGGGTGAAACGGTAACTTTAATAGGTAAAGACGGAACTCAAGAGATCACCGTAAATGAGCTTGCTGAAAAGAGTGGAACCATAAATTATGAGATTGTATCAAAACTTTCACCCTTTATAAAGCGGGTAATAGTATGACACCTGCACCACGCAAGATTAAAAAAGAAAAAGAAACAGATATATCAAAACTTACTGAGCTACCCCATTCTACAGAGGTAGAGATGTCTGTACTCGGTGCCATGCTTCTAAGTGATGAAGCACTCCTGAAGGGACTGGAAACATTAAGAGAAGAAGACTTCTACCTGGAAGCCCACAGAATAATATTCAAAGTAATCAGTGAAATTTTCGAAACCCATAAAACAGTGGATCCATTAACGCTGGTTGAAGAACTCAGAAGAAGGGAACTTCTTGATGTAGTGGGCGGTCCAGAGTATATCATGGCTATAGGAGAAAGCGTAGTATCGCCAGCACTAATCGACAACCACTGTAAAATCTTGCAAGAAAAGTCAATTTACAGAAAAATAATTCAGACTTCTACAGAAATACTCAAAGAAGCCTATTCTACATCCATGCCAGCCGATGAGCTTTTAGACTTTGCTGAGCAGGAAATCCTCAACGTAAGAGAAAGAGAAGTAAGAAAGGGCTTCACTCCAATAGATGTCCTGGTAACTGAAAATATTAAGCAAATCGAGTATTTGAAAACAACGGGGAGTCATATAACTGGCATCCCGTCTGGTTTTAAAGACCTGGACGAGATTACATCAGGTTTTCACAAAGGAGACCTAGTAATAATTGCTTCAAGGCCATCCCAGGGAAAAACAAGTTTAGTTTTAAGCATAATAAGATATTTAAGTGTAGAACTTGGAAAACCCACTGCCCTCTTTAGCCTTGAAATGCCGGAAGATCAAATAGGCCTGAGACTCCTATGTATGCAGGCCCGAGTGGATATTTCCAAGGTCAGAAAAGGCATGGTCAGAGAAGAGGAATTTGAAAAATTAACTGCAGCTGCCAGTGAGCTCATAAAAGCACCCATCTTTGTAGATGATACGGCTTCTTTGCCCATACTTGAGCTCAGAGCCAAAGCGAGGAGAATAAAAAGAGAACACAATGTAGAGGCAATTTTCGTTGACTACCTGCAGTTAATCAAAGGTCCTGAAAATGCTGAAAACAGACAGCAAGAAATTTCAGCTATTTCTAGATCTCTTAAGGCCCTCGCTAAAGAATTGCAGGTACCCGTAATAGCGCTTTCGCAGCTCTCAAGAGCAATAGAACAAAGAGCAGACAAAAGACCGCAGCTCTCAGACCTTAGAGAATCCGGCGCCATAGAACAGGATGCAGACCTCGTGATATTCCTCCATAAACCAAGATCTGAAGATGATTCCCTTTACGGTGAACTTCAAAATCCTGATAACGTAGTAGAGGTTATTATTGGTAAACATAGAAACGGCCCCATTGGAGAAGTAAAGTTAACCTTTATAAAGGAATATGCAAGGTTTGAAAATTACGCACCCAGCAACTTAGACTTTTAAAATGCTCAAACGCTTATTACCCCTGTATCTTTTATATCTATTATCAATTTTTGTACAACTTTCCGCAAGTTTTCTGGCTTTTATAATAATCCTTTTTACCCTCGCCCCTTTCAAACCGCTATATCAAATGGGAAGGGTTGCAGCCTCTCTATACCTCGCATTTATCACAGTGATACAAATAACAAAAGCTCGTTATAAAGCATTTATATGGGAACTGGAGAAGCAAAATCCCCACCTTGGTGAAAACCTTATCTCCTTTCTTGAACTAAAAAAGCTGAAAAATCCGTACTCCGAAATTTTGAGGCAAAGACTTACCAGCCTCTTATCAAAAAAACTAAAATTGAAGGTAAGTTTTGTGCGCGAATTCAGGGTCCTTTCCTTTTCCATTACCTTTCTCCTCATCATGCTCTTAATTTTCCCTGAAATTTACTCAGGTTTTAACAGGGTTAGATGGCAGGAAATCTCTCCCGATTTTTGCATTACCGCCACAGATTCCACCACGACATTTAAAGCACATCGAACCCTTAAGTTCTTTGTCCAGGAAAGAGGCAAAAACGAAGTGTTTATAACAAAAGACTCCGTACTCTCCATTACTTTTCAGAAGCCGAGCATCTACTATATATTTGGAAAAACAAAAAATTCCGTAACACTTCCATCCATAGTAAAAGTGGTGGAAAAACCCCAGATGGACTCATTTTTCATCTCTACATCTCGAGGAATTAAAAAAAACCCCAGCTGGTTAGCAGTTCCCTCGGGCTCAAGGATTGAACTAACCATTTACTCCAGAGGAAATGAAATAATACTATTAACTCAAAAGGGAGAGCAAATCCATGCTAAGTCAAGGCTCAACGCAAGCTTAAAAATAGAACATGATACCACAATTACTATATTAATTAAAAACCCCCTCATTACGCGAAAAATAAAAATTTGCGAAATACAGGCAGTAATGAATCTGCCCCCCCGAATTGAGGTGGAGAATCCAGCCTCTCTCTATAGCTATGTGCCCGAAGACATGAAACTGAAAATCTCAGGTAATACTTATGATGAAGATGGTATAAGCGCAATCTATTTGATCTACACAGTGAGAGGCTTAATTAGAAGAGAGAAAATTCCCGCAAAGGGGGAAGCATATAAAACCTTCTCTTTTAACATTGATCTGGAAAAAAACGGAATGCTCCCGGGAGATGAGCTGACTTTCTACATTTTAAGTGAAGACTTTGAAGGGTACGCAGATTCAACAGAGCTATACCATGTGGTCTTCCCCACTTTAGAAGAAGTGTACAAAGAGGAAGCCTCTAAAATAGCTGAAGCAGCGGGTAGCTTTGAGGAAGGGACAAAAAGCTTTCAAAACTTGAAAAACAGATTTGAAAATTTTGGTGATTCGTTGAAAATAGGGCTAAAAGATAAAGAATCCCTGGAGAATATAACTGAGAATTTTTCAGAAGAGATTGCAAACTTAACTAAAGAATTTGAGAACATTCTGGAAAGTTTTGAGAAAGCCCAAAAGATTGCTATCTCCCCTGAACTGCTGGAAAAGATGCAGACCATTGGACAGGAATTATATGATATTGTAAGAAAGGAAATACCAGAATTAGAAAAGGAAATACGGGAATTTAAAAATCTGGAATACCCGGACAACCTCAAGAAATGGGAAAAAATACAAGAACACGCTGACCAAATCCTTGAAAGGCTATCATACCTCGAAAAGCTAATCGAAATGGCTAAAAAAGAAATGGCTCTAAAAGAAATGGAAGAAAGAATTGATGAGCTCGTGGAAAAGAGAATGGAACTTATTAGAAAGAGTGAAAAAAGCAGCTTTTCAGAAATTCAAAATTTTGAACAAGAATTTGAAAAAGAACTGGATTCGACCCTTCAAAATTTTGAAACTTCGTTGAAGGAAAATAATGTGGATATTGATATATCAAAATACAGCGAAAATATCCTTAATTATCAGAGCAAAATTCTTAAGGCTGTTTCTTCAAAAAATCGAAAGTCTCTTGAACAAGCTCAAAACCAGCAACTGGAGGAGCTTAAAGAATTCCTTACAAACTTTCGCAATTTGAAAGAAAGCGCTTTAAACCAGGAAATTGCAAAGCTTCTTGAAATCATAGGATCCGTGAGGAGAGCTTTACTGGCAACTTCACTGTCTTTGGAAAAAAATATTAATAATCCTTCATATCTTCCTTTCGTGGAACGAAGTTTAGAGAGGATAAGGATCAAAGTCAATGAGGCTGGTCCTTTGATTCTTATGGCATCCTCCCGTGTTCCAGAACTTTTAAAATTGGCCAGAGACAGCCTTTATTTAAGGCCGGTGTTTTCCCTGAACGCCATTAATTCCGCTATTTTTGACTTATTTAGAATTCAGGCACAGGCCCAGTCCAGGAATCAAGGCGGTGGAGATGGTATGGAAGCCATGAAATTTCTGGAAAACCTGATGAAACAACAGGCACAGATGATAAGAGAAACTTCAGGGCAAATTCCTTTGCCTTTGCCCCTTCCGCAGTTTCAAGAACAACTTCTGGGAAAGACATCGGAGCTGAAAAGTAAACTGATGTCAATGTATATGAACGCTCAAAATAGCGAAATCAGAGAAAAAATAGAGAACGCCTTAAAGGAAATTAAAAAAGTTGAAGAAAAGATACGAAAAGGGGAAATAGACACCGAACTTGTGGAAAGTCAGCGTAAAACCTTGAAACATATGCTGGATGCCTACGGTATTTACAAGAGAGAAGAACTGGCTCAAAAACGCTATGCAGAACCCGCCAGACCTTATAAGCCAGAAATTCCTGAACCTAAAGGCCTTATTGATATCACAAAAATTAAAAAAGCCATGGAAGAGCTTCAGAGTATGAATAATACTGAGCAAGGTAAAATCAGGGAGTTTTACATTAAACTTCTTAAAAGTTACTGATAACTTTTCCCTTCTTTAAAGAGTTTTCTAACTCTCATAACATAGAGCTGGTGCTCTGCATAGGTTTTTGAGAAATAATGGGTTCCATCACCTTTTGCTACGAAATACAAATAATTAACCTTTGCAGGATACAAAGCAGCCTGTATAGATTTAATTGATGGAGAACAAATGGGAGTGGGAGGTAAACCTGCATAACGATAAGTGTTATAGGGTGTATCAATGGCCTTCTCGGAACCTCTAAGCCATGCCCTTCTTTCTCTCAGATAATATTCAAGGGTCACATTGGACTCCAGAGGCCGCCTGAGTTTAAGCCTGTTATGAAATACCGCCGATATTAAAGGCCTCTCAAAATCAACCTGAGCCTCTTTTTCGATTATGGAAGCAAGGGTAAGAACTTGAGTAAAAGTCATTCTTAGTTCCCTCATTCTATCATAGAAAGAATCGGGAACTATCTGGAAGAGCTGAAAAACCATCTTCCAGATTATTTCCCTTGGGTCCTGAGCCCAGTAAAACTTATAGGTTTCAGGATATAAATACCCTTCCAGAGAATTTTTTGCGTCAATTCTGGGAAAATATCTTCTGAGTTCTTCAATGAAAGCAGGGTCCCGGGTATATTTCAAAAACTCCAGTGAATCAACTTCAATGGCAGTGAGCTTTCTGGCTATATCAAAGGTATTCTCCCCTTCTTTTATAGTAATGGGATATTCAAGAACATAAAGGCCATTGTAAATCATGGCATAAAGTAGCCTGAAGGTAGGTAGAGGTTTAGAAAGTTTATATTTTCCTGCTTTTAATTTCCTATCCCATTTAAAGATTCGAGAAAGGATTACGAGGCTTTCCCTGGAGCGTATAAAGCCTTGCTCTTCCAGGTGCTGGGCAACTATGCGGGTGGGAATTCTCCTTGATACTGTGAATTCATACTCACCTCTTACAGGGTAAAGAAATTCTACGTAGAAAACGAGAAAAATGCAAATAAGAGCAAAAAGTGCACTAAGAAAATATTTGCTAAAATTCGCCTTTGATGGCATTCAGATATTCCTCCAGCATAATAGCAGCAGCATAACTGTCAACTACTTTCTTGTCCCTTTGCCTCACGGGTAGACGCTTATATTTTTGGATAAAAATTTTCTCGGCTTCTTTAGATGTTAAGCTTTCATCCCAGAAAATTATTTTTACACTCTGCAGTTTTTCCTCAAGAGATCGGGCAAATTCTCTGATCTCTTCTGCAAGTTCCCCCTCTTCACCCGAAATCCTGCGGGGAATACCAATCAAAATCTTTTTAATTCCTGTCTCTTTAACAATTTTCACTATCTGTTCCAGGGTAGAATTAGAATTATCCAGAGCTTCAAGGGGAATGGCAATGGTGCAAAGTTCATCGCTCCGTGCAAGCCCTATTCTTTTCCTACCATAATCTATGGCAAGAATTCTATCACACATCACCCTTCATAAGAGCGTAATAGTATGCACCCAGGATTGACGCAGAATCCCCAAGTTTTGCCCTTTCAATCTGAACCTTTCTCCTGCCAAATCCCATAACCCTATCGCTGAGCACATCCATACAGGACTCGATGAACAAATCAAAGGCATTGGAAATACCTCCACCAATGACGATAACATCAGGATCAAAAATGTGGATTAAGTTCGTCAAACCAATTCCTAAATACTCACCATATTCATGCCACAGATTTAATGCTTTATAGTCACCCTCTTTTGCAAGATTATACAAAGTTTTAGTGGAATAATCATCCAGATGAAGGTTCTCTCTCTCGTAATAACTTTTTATCCGACGCAAAAAATATCCGCTTCCGAGATAAGTCTCCCAGCAACCTCTTTGTCCACAATTACAGGATGGTCCCGAAGGATCAATTATCATATGACCAATCTCGCCGGCAAAGTGCGTGGCACCCACTAAAAGTTTACCGTGGACAATAATTCCTCCTCCTACCCCCGTTCCCAGAGTAATGGCAATAACATTATTCTTCCCACGACCTGCTCCATACTTCCATTCTCCTATTGCAAAGGCATTGGCATCATTGAGTATGTACGATTCAACCCCAGTTTCCCTTTTTATTATCTCCTTAAGTTTAACGTTGTCCCACCCTGGAAGGTTAGGGGGTGCAAAGACGATCCCCTCACGATGTTCCACAAGACCGGCAATGGCTACACCAGCACTTTTCACATCTTTCGAATGTGCTCTGATAATATCAATTATCTTACCCACTACGAAATCCCTTCCTAAATCCGCCTCCGTTGAGATGGTGCCACTTTCCTTTACAATCCCATCCTCCACTACCCCAAATTTTATATTTGTTCCACCCACATCTATGGCAAGGATTGAATTTTCCATCTTTTTCACCTCACAAGTTTAATCTTAAACTAAAGGATTAAGACTTTCAAGAAAAAAACTGTGACAAGAACTGATGCCAGTATCCCTAACCCTTTCCGCCTCTCTAAAATTTTTAGCAGTATCGTCGCTAACCTTTTGTTTCGTCTTGAGTTACAAACGTGTCAAAAATTTTAACACTTGAATTTGCATATTTTTACAACTATAATAACTTAAATATAAATGGGGGTTTTTTTATGATTCTTGTCATAATGTGCCTGTTAATTCCTGATACGCTCGTAGGCAATCTCAATATTGAGTTAAAAAGGGGGACGCCTCCCCAAATTGAGGTCCTCAATCCTGATACTACAAGGGTGGACCTGAAATTAAACAAGGCGATTCCCACTCTCTTACCACAGATGGGCAAAGCCAGTGAGCTGAAGGAGAATAATATATCATACCATGACCTTATGTATTACGCCATCTCTCAGAGAACTCTCATCAAAGCGAGAAACGAAGTGAAAAATGCCATTAAAGATGGGAAAAGTGATGGAGAGATAATGCTCATAAAATTAAGAATGGAAAGGGACATGCTTAATCAAAAGTTAGAATTCTCAAAATTAGAGGGCAAGAAAGAAGAGATGCAAAAACTCCAGCGTCAAATTCAAAGACTGAATGAAGAAATAAAATTAGTAGAGGAGACTCTGAAATGAATCTTTTCCCTTTGATACTCCTCTTTAGTATAAATGTTGCGGAAAAATTTGACAAAGCATTCTGGGAAAAACTCAACACACTGAAAAGCGAAGATAAGGTCTCCGTTATTGTGGTAATGCGACAAGGTTACGACTTCTCAAAATTCAAGGAAGATGACTACGACGGGAAGAGGGAATATATAAAGAGAGTTGCCTACGAGTCTCAAAAACCCGTGATAGAGTGGTTGCTTTCCACGGGGAAGGCAGAAGAAATTAAACAATTCTTCGTCGTTAATGGTTTTTCCGTGAGACTTCCCAAAGAAGTTATACTAAAACTTGCAGAAAGGGAAGATATCGCATACATAGAAGAGGATAAATACGTAAGGCTCATCCCCGAGAAAAGCCAGAACTACACCCTTGCCACTTATCCCACTGATGAGACAGAGGTGCCCTGGGACAGGAAAATCATGAATGCCGACAAAGTCTGGAAAGAACTGGGATACAGGGGAGAAGGAATAGTAATCGGAATTATGGATTCAGGCGTTGATGTGGAACATCCAGCTTTGAAAGACAACTGGAGGGCTATCGCGGGCTGGTATGACGCCATAAATGGTAGAAACTATCCTTATGACGATAACATGCACGGTACCGCCTGTGCCAGTATAATGGCCGGCAAATTCAATCTGGGTATTGCACCTCAAGCGAAGTTTATAGCATGTAAAATACTGGATAGTGGGGGAGGCGGGACTATAACTCAAATTTTAAGCGGATTCAACTGGATCGCAGGGCTGCCTGATAGTTTAAAACCCAGGGTTGTTTCAAACTCCTGGGGAATAGATAGCTGGGCAGATACTACTTTCTTCCGATCCTGTTCTACGTGGAAAGCTCTGGGAATCTTCCCTATTTTTGCCGCAGGAAATAATTCTTCCGCCCCTGACTCTCAATCGGTTCCCGGAACATATCCCATTGTACTGAGTGTGGGCGCTACAGACCCTTATGATGAGATAACCTCCTACAGCGCCAGGGGTGGTGCACCGAACCTTGCAAGGTGGAACAACACCTATAACTGGTACGCACCAGACTGGAATAGACATAAACCAGATGTTTGTGCCCCGGCGGATCCAGTGGTAGCCGCCTATCCAGGGGGCAGTTACATTTCTGATTTTAACGGAACCTCCTCAGCAACTCCCCACGTGGCGGGCGAAGCGGCTCTGATTCTCTCCCGAAATCCGTATCTTAGCCTGTCTCAGCTCTATCTTACCATAAGAAACAATACAAAGCTTATACAACCCGCCCGTTACGACTATCCCAACGACACCACAGGTTGGGGGCGTGTGGACGCCTACAGAGCCGTTGTAAATACTCCTCTTCCACAGGCCCCAAATATTGTTATAAAGGCTCTTGAAATAGATGACCGAAGGGGTAATAGTGATGGTTATCTTCAGCCAGGGGAGCAGGTAACCCTCAACGTGATTCTTCTCAACAGGGGCAGTTATGCATCCTCGGTAACGGCATCACTGGTTTTTGACACAATACCCCTTTATCCCCATTATGTAACCTATAATGTGCGGACCTCTACCCTAGGCTCCATGGCCAGTGGAGAAGAAAAAATAGCTCAGTTTGACGTTACGTTATCAAGCGATGCACCATATGATAAATATCTCTATTTTACTCTTAAAATTTCCACAGGTTCTACCAGTATGTACAGGTTCTTTCACATACCCATAACCACCACGATATACCCGGCACGAACCGATACCCTCAGGTTTGACAATAACTCACCATACTACAACACTTCCAATGACAATCAGTATGCCAACTACTCATACTTTGCTTCCCGTTTCGAAACCACCGCACCCTGCTCTTTAAAAGCTATTCAGGTTTACTTTGATGGAACTGCTACTTCAGAAACTCTGTTTGTCTGGAAACACAATGCAGCTTACAACTCTCCCGATGCAGAACTTTTCGGTTACGCCATTATAAATGTTGCTACTGCAGACCAGTGGACCACTGTAACGCTACCAAGCCCGATATATATATCAAATCCCGGATACTTCTGGGTGGGCATAAGAAAATCCTCCACAACCGCAGTTCCGTATCAAGATAACGATGGTGCATCCACTGTCAATCTTTCTACTAATAACAGGACCAATCCCTCGAGCTGGTGGGGGGCAGACTACTGGTATGATTTCTGCTGGAGACCCATTGTAAAAACTGTAGAAGCTACTACCCCCTTAATCATGGAAGTAACTTCTTACAGAATTGACGACTCTTTCTATGGAAACAATAACGGAATCATAGACCCGGGCGAGAGGGTTGCACTGAGAGTTTCTGTTAAAAACATTGGTATAACTGCCGATAGTGCCATTGGATATCTTTTGCCAGTGGGTTCCACTGCAGACAGTGTGACCATCATAAAAGAGCAGGCATACTTCGGTACCATTTACCAAGGAGAGGGCGGAAACAACGACAGCGATCCTTTTATAATCCAGTTCACAAACCTCAGCGGTTTAAGTGGTTTTGATCCCGAGTTCCAGCTTATCCTGCACTACCGTTACGGAGACGAGCTTAGAGAAGAGAAAGAAGATACTGTCAGTTTCAAGATCACAGGACCTTTCATCACCCAGCCAGGAGTCTATTACTGGTATGCCATGGGTCTTTCCGGAGGAGTTCTTTTACCGTCTTATCCCACGGGGACATATTACTGGGCAACCTTTGCACCCTTTGGATATTCCGAAACAGATTCTATCTATGTTGACAGTGTCGCCATCTACGGTTACAACGATGCAACTACGACAATAAACTTGTATTTATACCTCTGGAGTCACAACTTTACTACTGGAAGACCCAATAGCGCACCCTTCTATACCAGTGCAGCTATATCTGTACCGAGAAACGGTAGTCAATTTTATTTTGTTCGTCCAAATAGGAAAATCCCGTCCATCTTCTGGTACGGTCAGAATCAGAGTACAGGGGTAACAGGGACGGGCCTCAAACCACCCCTCTGGTATTCACCATTCATAGGTACCTATACGCTTATAAACACTTCCACAAGTGATTGGAGTAATCCGCCTTTTTACATTGAACTTCCTCTTTTCCAGTACTTCAAGATTCGTCACGACCATCCAACCCTCTCTTATTACACGCCCAGCGGATGGGATAGTCCAGTGGTCCCATCCAACACAAACTTCACCACTCTTCCCTCCATCCTTAAGGGCGATACCACTGTTTACATCTCGGGCTGGGTAGCACTGAACAGGAGCAATGTTACTGCCAGCATCCCCAGTGGAAAAACCCTTAGAAACATAATGTTCCTCGATAACTACGGTCTTGCTCAGGTAACCCTTTCAGGTCCTCAGACTATAGGGGGCTGGAGCTACATATACTACACCGGCTACGTTGACACCATCCCTGCAGGAAGACATACTCTCTACTACGCCATAGACTGGGATAATGTGGTTCCCAGTAATATTTTCAACCACTATCTCAGATACTGGGGCGAGCAGTATGTGTTCATGCCCATAGGCTATCTGAACTATAATACCCTTTATTCGGGCGGGCCAGCCCCTGACATGACAGGTCCCGGCGCAGGTTACAGATTCAATCACATATCCTATAGAACGAGAACCATCACAAACCAGTGGATAGCCGTTGCTATGAAAAACCGTAGATTCGACCAATCCGGTGATTCCATCGATTTAGACCTGAGAATATACGAAGACGCTCCAACTTCTCCTCGAGAGGGTCTTGAGAATGCCTCTGCCTTCTCCTCTCTCGGACCTGACAGGATTGAATTTATTGCAGTCTGGGGTAAAGAGGCAAAAGACATTTATCCCGCAGTATACTCTTTCGGCGAAGTGAGGGATAGCTTTTCTGTTTTAGTGACCAAATCCGTTTTTGGTTACCTCACTTATGGCGGTTCCTCAAGGGTGGACGTAGCGCTACCTTCCAGTAACTTCGCATACATAGAAAACATTATTGTTCCAGGTGGAGTCAAGGCAAACATCACGGTGGATGTGCCCACAGGCGATGCCGACATTGCCCTTTATCTTTTCTCCAGGAACACAAAGGTTGATGAATACAGGAATCCAGTGGAGTATGTGGCTTACTCGGATGCCAGTGGCCCCGGAGGAAGTGAAACCGTCTCTTATTCCCCCACCACTACAGACACCGTGGGCCTCCTGATCCTAAAAAAGAGCGGGAGTCAGGATTACTCCATTAGGTTCAATAACATTGTGATACTTCCTGTTGAAGATAATATGAATAATTCCCTCAATACCATTTATTACAAAATCCCCTCGATTTTAAAAACCACCTCCGCCATCGAAGTGAACTCGCCAACGGTATTGCCTCTTACCATAAAGTTGTTCGACGTTCAGGGAAGATATATGGCCACAGTCTTTGAGGGTTTGACGGAAAAAGGCACCAGGTCATACAGGCTTCCTCAGGGAATAAAGCCCGGAGTGTACTTTATTGAGGTAACCTCGGGCGAGAATAAGAAAATTCACAAAACTGTGATAGTGAAATAAACCAGCACCCCACCTCATAACCCCTCCTTCAGGGGGCCTCCGCAGGAGGCCCCCTGAATTTTTATGAAGACGACTTCTTTGAAGTAAAGACAGGGGCATAAATTATTTTGGAAACACCACAAAACCAACTAATTTTACACTATCTGGGCTGATCCATTAACTCCATAAAGCCTGCGTGGTTTCTTTAATCCCACTTACTATTACGATACGTAATGATAGGCCACGCCCTTTTAAAAAGCTTTTTTTACACGGTTTAGAGAATAAAAACAGCAACTCCTGCAAAAAATTTAGCTTTGACACCTTAAGCGACTTACGACTATTCACTTTCCAAAGATTCGCATCTACCTCCTTTATTTTTTTCACATTCTGTATCACAATTTTTCCATAGCCTCATACTTTGCATTCACAACATGCTAAAAATTACTTAACGCCATTAAACACTCAATCTCCCATTGACACAGATATTCTTCAGGTTTAAAATTTTTCTCGGCGAAGTGGAATTATAGAATGAGTTTCCTTTTATAGTTCCGCCTGGCCAGTCATCTCATAAAAGGGGGTTTTGTGAAGAACATCGGGGTAATATTACTAATTACCATGGGCCTTTCTGCCACTTGGTTATTAAAAGGAGAAAATAATAGTACCCGGAAAGGCACTGAACCCAGGGCAAGAGATTTTGGGGAACTTGTGATATTGTCTCCGGATTCTGTGTCCAATTCTGCTCCTGATCTATGGAAATATTGTTGCATAATGGCGCACCCCAGGAAATCAGAGACATTTTAAAAGTGGTTAAAAAGAATCATAAAGAAGGTTTATATAGAACAAGTCCTAAAGACGTAAGCATACTTACTCTTAGAGTTTACCCGGTAGAAGGAGGAGCCGTGCATCAGAGAGTAATCGAGCTATGTTGCAAAAAACAGGTAGTGTATTCTACGTTTATATTTACAAGAACGATAAAATCAAAGATTATTGCTTCGCTAGCGACGTTCGCGAAGTTACCAAAAAAGAAAAATTAATGAACTTTACAGGTATATCAATTAAAAGTAAAACCACAATTCTCCCTTTGTGGCATATTCCAGAAATAAACGCCAGAGGAGGTTTAAATGTTTAGGGTTTTTAAATATCTCTTTACTTTAATTTTGTTTCTAATCCTGACAGGGTGTTTTCTTTTCAAAGAAGAAAGGCCCGTCTTTCAGTATAATACTCCCGGATACGTGCATGATCTTTGCATTTCAGACACAAAATTATTCGTGGCTGATGGTGATTCTGGCGTTCTGGTACTTGACATTACGGATCCTGAAAAACCTGCTATAATCGCTAGGCGTACAAATGTAAAGGCAAGCATTATAACCGCGAGAGATAGCTTAGTACTATTTGCCGATTCCATTTTCTGGGGCATATTATTGCTACGTGGCGATACTCTTTTACACATAACGGAAATCAAAGGAGTAACCCGCGATCCAATTGTATCTCTGATTTTAAGCAGCTACTTTTTCTCTATTTTAACCAGAGAAGAGTTACTAATATATAAATATCATTACCCGCAGGACGTGGCTTTGAAAAAAGAGATTTTGCTTTATCACAGTGAGGCAGTTGATGCATATTACGACAGTGTTTTTACCCTCTATGTGGCACAGAGAGATGACGGGATAAGAAAATTTATTATTTTTCCGGTACAGGAAGATTCCATAAGGGTAGACTATGAATTTGATAATTTCTTCGCAAGTTATAGTAACATAAACGGTATTTTCCCAAATAAAACCAGTATAGAGCTAGGGGGCTTCTTTCTCGCCCTGGGAAGTGATGGCATAAAAGGATATGGAATCTCATTAATCCAGGGGCACGATACGCTTTATCAATTCAATACCAGGGGCTATGCATTTGATGGCTGTACAGGCTATCACCACGTTTACGTTGCCGATGGTCAAGGGGTGGATGTTCTCAAAATGTTCATAGACAGAAAATTTGAAGAGGTTCAATACTACAAACTCCCTGGAACTATAAAAAAGATCGTAGCGCTTAATGATCTGGAAAGGAGTAAATACTACATATATGTTCCAGCAGGGGGTAATGGGTTCTTCATACTCAAGCAGGAGAATGCTCTGGAGGATTAACGCTAAATAGTAATTCTAAAGCGCAAAAATCCAGACTGATAAATTTTCACAATAGTAACTCCCAAAATGAGAAAGTTGAGTTTTCAATTTGATAGTAGCCAATTTTTACTTTCCATACCTACATCCACGCACTGCCAGAGGAACCATACAAAATGATGAGAATTTAAAGGGGAGAGGCAAAGTCCACCCCTCCCCAGCTGGTATTCATTAAAAATATCTAATCCTTCATCGAGAAATAAAAGGGAACAAAATACCCCTCGTGACATAAGGGTATTCCTGTGAAGGTCTGAAAGAAAAAGCAGGTATTACACTTATACCAAATCTATTAATCCCGGAGGCCGTATCAGAAGGGACAGGCATTGTGTAAGTAAAATACCCCCCTTCCGGTATCATTCTCACTCTCACCGGAACACCCCACTTTCTGCTTTTGTAAAGCCATGCCATAACACCAGGAAAGGCAGGAGAGGTCCAGAGCTCAAACTTAACCTGCCCCACTTGCCCAATGGTGGGTAAATCCTCAATGGGGATCAGGATTGCAAAATCCGAGTAAGTTCTAACCTGTTGAATGGAATCATTGTAATATCCTATTTTCAGACTGTCTATGGTAAATCTCATCAGCGTGTCAGGTACATCCTTTGATTCACAAAATCCAAAGGAAACAGCTTTCAAAACCCATCCCCTATGAGGATCATCCAGAGCACCCTCCCTCACAAAAAGTCCATACCTTGTTATAACGTCATGTAGGGGCTTCTCCACCGAAAAAGTGTCTACCGTATCCCCCGAAAAAGATACATAAACTAAATGAAATTTCCCGTAAATATGGGTTTTCACCTGAACAAAAGCTGAATCTGAAGCGAAATTTACATAAATATCCCTTGAAATGCTTAAAGGTCTTCGCCACCACCCAATTACAAAAGTATCCCCTTTAGCCTCTCCAGGGCGAAGGGTATCAGAAACAAAACCGCCCTCTAAATAAGCATCATCCACGCTAAAGTACGATAGAGTGGGGACCAATTCCCTTATTGCTATCTCATCTTCCTCTTCCGCACCCTCTTTTTTACATGAAGTAAAGGTTAAAACCATGGATGTCACGAGTATCAAAGATGTATATAACCACTTTTTCATGCCATTCCTCCTGTTACTAATATGTCAGACTCAAGAAAACCATTAAATGTTCACTTTCCCATGTGAATAACGTTGAGTTCAGACTCAATGGAATCCAGGTATTGAAGAAGATTGGCAAAATCCTCAGGTATATCAACCTCAAATTCTACATGCATTCCTTTTCCGGGATGATAAAAGGATAATTTCTTCGCGTGAAGTGCCTGCCTATCCATAATTTCAAGAACCTTCGCCACATAGGGATTTAACTCCGAAGGCACTATTTTAAATATCTTCTTAACATCTCTTCCAGAATATACCTCATCTCCAACAACGGGATGTCCAATGTATTCCATATGGACCCTTATCTGATGGGTCCTACCTGTCTCAAGGGAAAGTTCCAGGAGCGTTGCCAGCTGACCGTAATTTTTTAAAACCCTGTAGTGAGTTATGGCATTTCTTGAGTTAAAAAAGGTTACCGCCATTCTGGTTCTATCAATGGTATGTCTTCCGATGGGAGCTTCGACAGTTCCCTCAGGCCCCACAATCCTGCCCCAAACCACAGCCCAATAAATTCTTTTTGCCCTCTTTTCTTCCATCTGCCTCGCCAAACTTCTTAAAGCTTTTTCACTCTTTGCAACCACCATAAGTCCCGTAGTATCTTTATCCAGCCTGTGAACAATCCCGGGGCGGGTCTTATCATCAATTCTCGGAAGCTCCTTATATTTTGCCACAAGGGCATTTACAAGGGTGCCAGTTATATTTCCTTTTGCAGGATGAACTACAAGACCCTTAGGCTTGTTTATAACTATAATATCTTCATCCTCGTATACTATAGGGATTGGAAAGTCCTCACCTATAACAGGAATCTTTTCCTGGATTTCAAATTTTGCATATATATGGTCACCAGCCTTCACCCTGTAGCCCGGCTTGGACTTTTGACCATTAACCAGAACTACTCCCTCTTTTATAAGCTTCAGAACACGGGAACGTGAAACTCCAATACCGCTAACCACAAGATAAATATCCAGTCGCGTTCCCTCCATCTTTTCAGAAACTATTCGCTCGAAAACCTTCTCCATACTTTAAAATTTTAAATCCTCAATCCAGTTCATTCTATTTACTGGCTTTCTTTGAATTATTTATTTCTCTCTTTATAATAAAGGCCATGAGAAAATACCTGATAACAAGTGCACTGCCATACGCAAACGGACCTCTGCACATAGGCCATATCGCAGGTGCCTATTTGCCCGCTGACATTTACACGCGATACAGAAAACTTAAAGGAGACTACGCCATTCATATATGCGGTACTGACGAGCACGGCGTTGCCATAACTATAAAAGCCGATAAAGAGGGTAAAACTCCAAAGGAAATAGTAGATTTTTATCACAATAATATTAAGGAGAGCTTTGACGGTCTCAGAATATATTTTGATAACTTTTCAAGAACTACGAGGCCCATACACTATAAGTTATCCCAGGAGTTTTTCCTGAAAATCTACGAAAAAGGTTATATCGAAAAAAGAGAAATTGAACAGCTTTATTGCGAAAACTGCAAGAGATTTTTGCCTGATCGTTATGTAGAAGGGACCTGTCCTTATTGCGGTTTTGACAAGGCACGGGGTGACCAGTGCGAAGCCTGCGGTAGATGGCTGGAGCCCAGGGAGCTAATAAATCCCAGATGCGCTATTTGTGGAAGTACACCCGTGGTAAGGAAATCCTTTCACTATTACTTTAAATTGTCCCTTTTGGAAAAACCCTTAAAAGACTGGCTTTCCACCAAAACGTACTGGAAAGAGAATGTCTTAAATCAAGCCCTCTCATGGATTAGAGACGGCCTTCAGGATAGAGCTATTACCCGAGACCTTCCCTGGGGAGTCCCGGTTCCACTACCTGAAGCGGAGGGAAAAGTGCTTTACGTCTGGTTTGACGCACCCATAGGCTACATTTCATCCACCATAGAATGGGCAGAAAAAACAGGAAAACCAGGGGAGTGGGAAAGCTTCTGGAAAGACCCCGAAACAAAGATTATTCACTTCATAGGGAAAGACAACATAATTTTCCATACTCTTATTTGGCCCGCCATGCTTATAGCCCATGGTGAATATACCTTACCGGACAATGTTCCTGCCAACGAATTTCTAAACCTTATGGGAGCAAAGCTTTCCACTTCAAGGAACTGGGCCATCTGGATCCCAGATCTTTTAAAGAAATTCCCGCCAGATTACATAAGGTTCGGTCTTGCCAACGTAATCCCGGAGACAAAAGATTCAGACTTTTCTGTAGAGGAATTTATCACAAGAATTAACAGCGAACTGGCCGACAACCTCGGGAATTTTGTTAATAGGACACTTACCTTTATAAAGAATTACCTTGGAAGAATTCCAGGAGAAACAACAGGGTTTAAAGATTTAGACCTCGAGATAATTAAGGAAATTGAGGAAATACCCGAAAGAGTTGGACAGTTCATTGAAAATTTTGAATTTAGAAAAGCTCTTAAAGAAATCATGCTCTTCTCTCAGAAAGGTAACCAGTACTTCGACTATAAGAGACCCTGGATGACGAGAAAAAGTGACCCAGATGAGGCTAAAAGAACTCTTTATATCTGTGCCTCCATGGTTAAAACCCTTTCCATTATTATGGAACCTTACCTGCCAGATTCCGCTCACAAAATAAGGAGAATGATGGGACTCGATGAAATATCTGTTAAATGGGATGACGCAAAAAGCTGGAAGTTCCTGAGTGACATTGAGGTCAAAGAAACCGAAATACTTTACAAAAAAGTTGAACAGGAAAAAGTAGACCTGGGAATAAACGTGGCCATAAGTAAGGAAAGCGAACCAAACCAGGGGGAAAAGACGAAAATGAACTACATTACCTATGACGATTTTAAGAAAATGGAAATTAGAATAGGTGAAATTGTGTCAGTGGAAGATATTCCAGGCGCCGATAAAATCTACAAAGTGGAAGTTAACTTAGGTGAGAAAATTGTAACTCTGGTAGCGGGTATGAAACCTTCATACTCAAAAGAGGAGCTTCTTCACAAGAAAGTGCCAGTTCTTGTCAATCTTGAACCCAGAAAGGTAAAAGGCGTGGAATCTCAAGGTATGATCCTTGCCTGTGACCTTGATGGTAAACCTGTTCTCCTCATTCCCGATAAAGATGTACCCCCAGGAAGCATTGTAAAATGAGGCTTCCCGGTTTAATTATTATCGTTTTAGCTCTCATAACTCCTGTACTTGCAAGAGATATTAAAAAAGAGATAGAAAAGCTAATAGAAAAAGGAAAATACTCCCAGGCCGAAAACCTTATTTATGAAGCTCAGGCACAGGGCGAATATTCACCTGATTTACAAATTCTTTTAGCACGTATCTTCTTTTTAAGAAAGGACTATAAAAATACCTACGAAACTATAATGAGTATTGAGCCTCCTCAAGATGCAACAACAAAATCAAAATTGGTTTCATTCCTTATTGAGTTTGGCGATTCAGCGCGGGCTTTAAAGTATAGAAACATGGCGATAAATGTCTACTATAAGGCCTATACAATAAACGAGGGGGCTTTTTTGGGTAATAGAGCAAATTTAATTGCGAGTTATCTTATGGACCAGGGAGATTTCGAAACCGCCAAAAAACTTTTTGATAAATTCTTAGAAGAAGGAGGAAATTTGGATGAAATTCTTCCTTCCTATATAAGATGCCTTTACATGCTTAATAAATGGAATGAAATCGTGCGCTTTTCATCGAAGATTCTGAAAATCAGAGAAGATGCAGAACTTCAATTTATCCTCGGTGAAACCTATTACAATCTTGGCAGACATTACAAAGAAATGAATATGCCCGATAGTGCACTGTATTATTTAAATCTCCTCATCCAGTTCGGGACACCAAAGATTTACCTTGACGATGCATACTTTTTAAGGGGTCAAATTTTTTATGAAATGGGAGAAAAAGAAAAGGCACTGGAAGCCTTTTACAAGGTCCTCACCATTGCCCCTCCCCGATCAGCTATAGCAAGAAGAGCAAAGGAAATGATTAATGAAATTGAGAAAAAGTAAGTTTGTATTTATTTTACTTTTTTTAATCACTTCCTGCGCCCGGAGAATCACAACTCCATCAAGACCGCCTTTGAAGCCGGAAGAGTTTTGTTTGCCTCAAGTCCCGTATACATGGCAACCTAAAGAAGTTACTATACGCGTAGGACTCGGGCAGTATACTAACCTTATCATCATGCTGGAGGATACATTTTACATTTACGAAGGCAATAAACTGAGATTTCAGGGAACTAAATCTCCCTTAATTATTGACATTTTGAATGGAACTCCTGCAGAGTTTTATTATTTTGTCAGCTATGGGGATTATGAAAACATGTCCGAAGCTCTTGCAAAAGCAAGAGAAATTTCAAACTATGGAATTACTGTGAAAATAAGAGAAATCGGGAAAAAGTTCAAAACTAAAAATGGTGAATTTTCAACCATAAGTTATCTCGTCTATCAAGGACCCTTTGATTCTGAAAGTGAAGCTCTAAAAAAATCTGCAAATTTGAGGAAGACCATATTTAAAGAGGTTAAAAAAGCCCCAAAAGGGACTTTAAAGTTAAAGTTTAATAGTGTCTCCTACGAGACTTCCGATATAATCAGAATTGTTTCAAAGGCTCCCATTAAGATCATGAACTTTAGAAAAAAGGACCATTATTATGGGGGTACTGCACAAAAACCATTTATTGTAACGGGAATCCTCAAAATTAGGCCTTCCAATGAAGGCAAAATACAGGCTATTAACGAATTAAGTCTTGAGACTTACATTGAGGGAGTTTTAAAAGGGGAGGTGCCCACAAGCTTCCCCGGGGAAGCATTAAAAGCCCAGGCCGTAGCGGCAAGAACCAATGCTATTTCCACTCTCAGAAAAAAACTCTCCATTTTTCACGAACCCTACGACGTAACTTCCGACATTTTTACTCAAAATTTTGAGGGGTTCAATGATGACCCTTATCTAAAATCCATAGTAGAAGCAACAAGAGGTGAAATATTAACATATAAAGGGAAAGTAATCACCGTTTTTTACTTTTCAAGCTGTGGAGGTTCTCTGGCGTCATCTGAAGAAATATTTGGAAAAAATCTTGAATACTATAAGGCGAGAAAGGACGATTACAGGAGGCCTGAAAACCTTTATCTTTACAGTGAAAACGAGGTAAGAAAGTTTATAGATACAAGACCGGGAGACTTCAACTGCGAGTATGGAGGAAACAGGTATTTCCGATGGGAGAGGGTAATTTCAGGCTACGAACTTTCTCAGAACCTGAAAAATAAATTTGGGAAGGACCTTGGTGAAATCAAGGAAATACGGGTTACCAAAAGGGGCCCCTCCGGGAGGGCACAAGTTCTGTACATTGAAGGTACTAGGGGTTCTACCTTCATCGAGGGGGATTTTGACATAAGGAGAGCCTTAGATAAAAACATGTTGCCATCTTCTCTTTTTTACGTGGACAACGTGGGAACTCAATTCTACTTTCGAGGTGCCGGGTTCGGCCACGGAGTGGGGATGTGTCAATATGGTGCAGCCGGGCTGGCGTCCCGTGGAAAAACCTATAAAGAAATTCTTAAGTTTTACTACTCAGAAACGAGCATTGAAAAAATTTATTGAGTATATCAAAACCTGTAAGGTAAATGGCGGGTTTCTGGCCTCTCCCCTTTACAAACCATATAAAAGGGTCTGGTTAAGAGATCACGCTTTTATTACCTATTCTCTACTCCTTTCGGGGGAGAATGTAAAAGAGGAAATCTTCTGGATGGAAAGGATACTAAAAAAGGAAGCCACAAAAGTAGAGAAATTGCTGGAAATAAATAATACGGACAGTTCAGATTTTTTAAACCAGGATAATCACCCCAGGGCCAGATATACCCCATTTTTCGAAGAAATACACGAACCGTGGTCAGAAAGGCAGTACGACGGCATTGCGATGGTTTACGGCACTTTGCTTTTATACGAAAATTTGTTAAATACTAACATTTTGCAAGAGTCTCTTAAGCAATTATATGATCTCTATTTTGAAAAGGTATATATCACACCATGTGCCGACTTATGGGAAATGCACGATACATTTATTCATGTTCAGACCCTTGGTGCCATTTATTGGGCACTGAGTGAACGCATAAAACAACTAAGAAAGGAGCCCAAAAAATACGAAAAAATTGAAGCCCTGAGTAAAAGTATTAAAGAAGAAATATACACTTTTGTGAGAAATGATGTGGTCTACAAAATGAAATCCCACAAAAATGGCACTCCTTTTGGTCTGGATTCCTCTGTTCTTCTCCTTTTCACTCTTTTTAACGTTTTTGACGAGAAGGATTTACTTGAATCCACTCTTAACAACCTGTACTATCACCTTTCTTCCGATGGTTTTGGGCTAAGAAGATTCCTCATCGAAAGTGAAGTAGATGAGTATTTTGGTGGAGGAGTCTGGTACATAACCACTTACTGGGCCGCTGAAGCTTATCTTAAATTGGGTGAGAAAGATAAGACGAAGAAGTTACTGAAATACCGGTTTAGATTCCCCTTACCGGAACAAATCATCGATGATCCCCTTATTTTCACTAAAGAAGGAAAACAAAAGTGGCTTAAAATCAGTGAAAGTGAAAACGACGGTGTTCCTGGACCCGCAGAACCGCTAACCTGGAGTAATTCCGAATTCCTCAGGGTGTCTCTTAATGTACCATTCTAAATTTTCTCTTACCCTTTTACTGATCTCCACAGCCACTTTAAGAGCCTCAAAACCATCCCTACCTGAAACAGGCGGAGGAGTCCCATTGGCTAATGCGTTTAAGAAGCTCCTTAGTTCCAGATTGATGGGTTCCAAAGACGTATCCACTTCGGGAAAATAAGGTAGAATTTCGTCGTTAAATCTTCTAAACATCTCCACTGTTTTCTGAAGGTAATCAATACTAATGTATGAATTTATCTGTATGAACCTTGCCTTTCTTACCTTCTTAAAAGAAACCCTCGAAGCCGTTAAATTCGCCGAAGCACCTGAAGGAAAGTGAAGTCTTGCATTTGCAATATCTACTTTATCCGTAATGACCGGAGCGCCGATGGCATCGATATGATCAGGAATTTCCTTAAAAAGATGCAAGATTATATCAATGTCATGAATCATAAGGTCCATAATCACATCCACGTCTGCTCCCCTTGGGTTAAAAATGGCAAGCCTGTGAACCTCAGCAAAAAGGGGCTTTTCTATGTACTTTTCAACGGCGATAAAAGCCGGATTAAACCTCTCCACATGGCCTATTTGAAAAATTAGACCCTTACTTTCTGCAAGTTCAAGGAGTTCCTCCCCTTCCTCAATGGTCTTTGCCATGGGCTTTTCCAGAAAAAGATGCTTACCGTGGACAAGGGCCTTCTTACCAACTTCGTAGTGAAACTGTGTCGGAACCACACATATTACCGCATCACTTTCCTCAAGAAGTTCGTCATAGCTCCTAAACTCTCTAACTTTGTATCTTTCTGATACTTCTGCAGATCTTGCTGGGTTAACATCAAAGATTCCCGAAAATTCGAATCTTTCATCGTTATCAATGATACTTTTTAAATTCCTTGTGTGGATTTCTCCGAGGTAACCCACTCCAACGACGCCAATTCTAATTTTCTTCATCAGTGCCACTTCTCCTCAAAATGCCCCGTTTTGACGTAGTTAAGAATTCCAGGAGATATTTTATATCATCATTCAGTGGCAATTCAGCCTTAATTGCATCAACGGCAGAGGGTATAGTGAGACCTCTCCGATACAAAATATTGAAGGCACTTTTCAAAATTTTAATCCTTTCAGGATCAAAATTCTTCCTTCTAAGTCCCACAATATTGAGTCCCATAACGCGGGCAGGTTCCCTCGCTACCATCATAAAGGGAGGAGCGTCCTGAGTTAATTTAACACCTCCTCCAACTATAGCATAAGCCCCTATCCTCGTAAATTGATGAACTCCGACGAGCCCGGAGACGAAGGCATGGTCATGAACCTCAACGTAACCAGCTAATTGAGCTGCATTTACTATAATGCAAAAAGACCCCACTTTAACATTGTGGGCAAGGTGGGCATAAGCCATAATAAAGTTATTATCCCCTATGAGAGTTACATTTCCCTGACCTGTGGCACGATGGATTGTTACATACTCCCTGATTATGTTATTGTTCCCAATTTTAACATAGCTCTCTTCGCCCTTATATGAAACATCCTGAGGGGAACCACCAATGTAAGCAAAAGAATAGATTCTATTATTCTCACCTATGGATACGTTCCCTTCGATTCTTACATGGGATTCAATTACGGTGCGATTCCCGATGGATACATTTCCTTTAATAACAGCAAAAGGCCCTATTTCACAATCATCGCCAATACTTACATTCCCCTCAAGTATAGCGGTAGGATGAATTTTTTTCACCTTTGAACCTCCACAACTTGAGCCATTAGTTCCGCTTCCGCCACTATGTCTCCAGAAACTTTTGCCACTCCTTTTATTTTTGCTACCTTTCCACCAAAACGTACCAATTCCACATCAAATACAATAGAATCTCCCGGCTTAACGGGTTTTCTAAATCGAGCATTATCAATACCTGCAAAGAGGAGTAAAATGTTATCCACTCTTTTTAACCTGTTCAAAAGCAAGAAACCACCCACCTGTGCCATGGCTTCAATTATTAGAACACCCGGCATCACTGGAAACTCTGGAAAATGTCCCTGAAAGAATGGTTCATTCATGGTTACATTTTTTAAGCCCACAACCCTGCTGTCTGTAAGAGATTCTATCCTGTCCACAAGAAGAAAGGGATAACGATGGGGCATTACCTTTAGAATGTCATAGATGGAAAAGGTTTTACCTCCAAAATATCCATCAATTTCTTTGACCAGTTCGAGGTGGGCCTTATGTCCGGTCCTTTCCAGTATAAACTTTCCCTTTACACGCTTTCCGAGAAGTGCAATATCTCCAATGAAGTCAAGAATTTTGTGACGCACGGGCTCATCTGCGTAGTTTAGACCCCCTTTCGCCTCAAAACCGGTGCGGGTTACCAACACGGCATTATCCAGACTTCCACCCTTAGCCAGACCTGCAGAGAACACTTCATTAAGCTCTTCTTCCAGGATATAGGTTCTTGCTCTGGAAATCTCCTTGAAATAAACCTCAGGATCTATCTTGAAATAAGCGTACTGATAATTTAAAATGGGATGCCCAGGATAGTGAATGGCGTAGCTTACCTCAAAGAAAGGCGACGGGAGAGCCACCGCAGAATAGCTCGGGAAATTGATGTTGAGAGGCCTTCGGACTTCGATATACTCTCGATCTTTGTTCTGTTCAACAATTCCTGCTTCAAGAAAAGCCTCAGAAAATCCCATGGAGCTACCGTCCAGTGCAGGGACTTCCGAACCGTCCAAGATAATTCTGGCGTTGTCAATTCCCAGACCCCATAATGCAGAAAGAAGATGCTCCACAGTCCTAACAAACGCTCCATCTCTAGAAAGTGTTACACCACGATTTACATCGCTAACATAGGAGTAATGAGCAGGGATCGTAACGTCTTCAGGATATTTATGAAAAATTAAACCAACTCCTTCTTCTGCAGGTTCCACTACTAAAAATGATTCCTCACCTGAATGCAGACCTTTTCCTCTAAATTCAACTCTCTTCTTTAATGTTCTTTCCTTCAACTTTTTCCTCCAGTTTTCTTATCCTCTCGAAAAGTTCTGGTAGCCTCTCTTCCAAAACTATAACTTTCTGGGCCAGACGTCTCTCCATGGCTCTAAAACCCATATAAATGCCAGGCTTTAATAAGCTCTTTGACACACCGGTCTTTGCAAGAATTATCACGTTATCACCGATTTCAACGTGATCCGAAACTCCAACCTGTCCCCCCATCATAACCCAATTTCCCACCTTAGTACTTCCTGCAATCCCTGTCTGTCCTGCAATAACCGTATGTTCGCCGATTTCCACATTATGAGCCACATGAACCTGATCATCCAGCTTTGTTCCCTTTTTTATCCTGGTGTAACCCATGGTAGCACGATCAATGGTAGCATTAGCACCGATTTCACAATCATCTTCAATTATTACTCCTCCAATCTGGGGAATCTTTAAATAACCCTCGTTAGTTCTATAAAAACCAAAGCCATCAGCACCAATCACAGCCCCTGAAAATATTATCACATTATTCCCTATGGTAACATCATCTCCTATGTAGACCAGAGGATGTATCGTGACATTTTTACCGATTTTGACATCATTACCGATGTAAACGAAAGGGTAAACCATGGAACCCTCACCAATCTCGCTATTTTCCCCTATCACAACATATGGCCCTACAATTGCGGAATCGGCAATTTTAGCGCTCTCTGATATTTTTTCGGCAAACCTTTTCTTCCTTTCCCTGTCGAAAATGGAAAGAACTTTTATTAAAGTCTCATCTTTGTTTTCAGCCAGAATGAGAGTTTCAAATTTACATTTTTGGGGTTCAAAAGTAGAAATTAATATCCCTACCCGTTTTTCAGCGTCCAGCTTTCCATCAAATAAAAAAGTAGTGTCACCCTCACCAGCGTCTTTGAAAGGAAGGGGCTTCTTCACTGGAAAATCAGGATTTCCCTTAAGATTTCCATTAAGGATGGCTGCAAGTTCCTTAGCTGTCAACCCTATCAAGCTCCTGTATTATTTTCAAAATCTCATCCACTGAATTTATCTCATAATCTGCACCGGAATGCACAGTCCCAAAAGTATTACCATATCTTGCAAAGACCGTGATCATACCCAGGGTCTTTGCTCCCAGGATATCCCTCTCTGCCCAATCTCCCACCATAAGTGTCTCCTCCGATTTTACGCCGAGCTTCTGTATGGCAAAGAGGAAAGGTTCAGGAGCAGGTTTACGTTTGTAAGTATCTTCATAAGCAACAACTACCTCAAAAAAGTGATGGAGATTGGTCTGCACTAGCCTGGTCCAGGCCTGTAGCTTTGGGGCATCAGAAACTACAGCCAATCTCTTGCCAAGCTTAAGAAGCTCCATCAGGGTATACACCACTTTCGGATAAAGAACCAGCGCACCTTCTTTAGCCCTTCTATACCCCACAATACCTGCGGACAATATCTTGTAATCTATTTCACCATAGACTTCCAGTAAAAATTTATCAAAAACTTTCTGATCTTCAATACCCTCACGGTCGTATATCTCATATATTTTCCTTATGGCTTCCTCCCTGGACATGGAAAGGCCGGCGTCAATCATGGCTTCAACGGCCCCGATCACGGCCATTTCCTTCATTTTCATGAAATCTACAAGGGTATTATCAAGATCAAAGAGAACTGCTTTTATCATGTCAATAAATTATTTTAATTCCACAACTTCGCAACTGCAAGAAAGCAAAACACATCATTTAATTATTCAATAGTCATTTTGCGGTGCACGGTCTATTCTTTATATTAAAAAAATGCAGAGTCTATGGATTTTTTTAATCCTGCTAACTCTAACATACCTCGTGTCCGGAATCCCCTTTGGACTTATTTACGCAAAGATTTTTAAAAACATTGATGTGCGCAAAGTGGGGAGCGGTAATATCGGAGCCACAAACGTCCTAAGAGCAGCCGGAATCAAAGTTGCACTTCTCACAGCCCTCTCAGATATCTTAAAAGCTTTAATTCCTGTTCTTCTCATAAGAAAGTGGTTTTCTAATCCCTATTATCCCTATATAACATGGTTAATAGCGATATCAGGGCACTGTTTTTCCCCTTTTCTTAAATTTAAGGGTGGTAAAGGTGTTGCCACATTCTTCGGAGGCCTTTTAGCTCTTCACTTCAAAACTGCTGCGATAACCTTCCTGGTGTGGCTTGTAATTATTGTTGTCTCAAAGTATGTCTCCCTGGGTTCCATGATAAGTGTTCTCGTGCCCGCCCTCTACTCCATTATATTTAGAAGACCACCCTTGGAAACTATTATTCTTTTTATAGCAGCAACGGTAATAATATTCAGGCACAAAGACAACATTTATAGGCTTTTAAAAGGCACTGAAAACAAAATTAATCTGAAACGATGAATAAAATTGGCGTCATCGGATCAGGTAGCTGGGGTTTAACTCTCGCCATTATGCTCCATGAAAAGGGCAACGATGTAACCGTACTTTGCAGAACCCTGGAAAAGAAAGAAAGTTTGGAGAAAACTCGTAGAGACCCTCGAAGGCTTGGAGACTTTCTAATTCCCACGGGCATAAAATTTTCTGCAGACCCCATGGATTTAACTCCGTGCGATTATATCATTTTTGCTGTTCCCTCTGAATTTTTCAGAGCATACCTCACAAGAATTCATGAATTCATCAAAACAAAAAAACTCATCTCCGTTATTAAGGGAATTGAGGAGAAAACCTTCAAAACTCCATCGGAGATTATAGAGGATTTTTTTCCTGAAAGCCAGATTGCTGTTCTTACAGGACCCTCTATCGCCAGGGAGGTGCTGGCCAGAATACCCACCAGTGTGGTAGTAGCTTCAAAGGATGAAAAATACGCCCAGGAAGTACAATTGCTCTTTCACACCAATTATTTCAGAGTCTACTACTCCAAAGATATAAAGGGATGCGAACTTGGTGGAGCTACAAAAAACGTAATAGCGATAGCAGCTGGAATTCTGGATGGCCTCGGTTTCGGTGCCAACACCAAGGGGGCGCTAATCGTTAGAGGCGCAAGGGAGATTATGAGACTCGGAGAGAGACTCGGTGCTGATCCCATCACCATTTCCGGCCTTTCAGGAATCGGTGATCTAATAACCACATGCTTTTCTAGGTACTCAAGAAACAGGATCGTGGGTGAGGAATTGGCCAAAGGAAGAAAATTAGAGGAAATACTTGAAAGCCTGAATATGGTAGCTGAGGGAGTTCATACATCACATGTTCTTTATGAGCTGGCCAAAGAGATTAACATCGAAATGCCCGTAGTGGATATGGTTCACCGAATTCTTCTTGGAGAAATAACTCCAGAGAAAGCAATTGAACATATAATGAATCGTCCCCCAAAACCAGAGTTTTATTAATATGTCTTAAAAGCCGCTGGGGATTACCCTTTCTTTGACTATACACGCGGCAAATTTTAAAATACTCTCATGCCTCTAAAGATTTATAATACTCTGACAAAAACTGTAGTACCCTTTGAACCCATTACCCCCCCTCGCGTAGGTATATATATGTGTGGCATGACAGTTCAGGATAGACCCCACCTTGGCCACATGCGTACCTTCATCTTTGGTGATGTTCTCAGAAGATATCTGGAATACAAGGGCTATGAGGTTATTTACATTCAAAACTTTACAGACATAGACGATAAAATAATTCAAAAATCAAAAGAACAGGGTATAGACTGGAGACATCTCGGTGAAATCAATGTACAGGAGTATCTTGAGTCAGCAAAAGCAATGAACTTGAAACCGGCCACCTACCATCCCCGCGCCACGCAATTCATTCAGGAAATCATCGAAATGATTCAGATACTCATTGAGAAGGGATTTGCATACGAGAAGAATGGAAACGTTTATTATAATGTAACAAAATTTAAGGACTACGGAAAACTTTCAGGGAAAAAACTTGATGAACTTATTGAATCGTATAGAATAGAACCTGATCCCAATAAAACAAACCCTTATGACTTTGCCCTCTGGAAAGCACATAAAGAAGGTGAGCCTTACTGGTATTCTCCATGGGGCAAAGGAAGGCCGGGTTGGCACATTGAGTGCTCTGTAATGTCATCACACTTTTTGGGTCAGCCCTTCGATATACATATGGGCGGTCAAGATCTTATTTTTCCTCATCATGAGGATGAAATTGCACAATCTGAAGCGGCATACGAAAGGGAGTTTGCAAAATACTGGATTCATTCTGCCCCTATGCTTCTGAAAGGTGAAAAAATGTCAAAATCCACGGGGCTTTACTTTGCTATTAAAGATTTACTTGAAAAATATTCCCCTGAAGCTATCAGACTATTTATTCTTCAGAAGCATTACAGGTCACCAGCTGAATATACTCCTGAATTCCTGGATGAATCTGAGCGTGCCATTGAAAGAATTAAAAATTTCCTGAACTCGGTTCCTTCCGTGGATAAAACTGAGTTAATTGAAGAGTACCTTAAAAAATTTGAGGAAGCCATGGATGATGACATAAATACACCCCAGGCAGTGGGGATTCTGTTTGAGTTAGTAAAAGAAGGTAACCAGAAACTTCAATCTGGCGAGATCCCGTTAAAAGAGAAGTCCACCCTTCTTTTCCTTTTGAATGTTCTGGGATTTAGAATTGAAAATCTCCATGCCAAGAAGTTTGAAGAAAATATGCTAATGGAGGTTATAAGGTTAGTCCTCGATGTTAGAAAAGAACTCAGAGCATCAAAAAACTTTGCGCTTGCCGACTCTATTCGGGATTCCCTGGAAAAAATTGGTGTAAAAGTAAAAGACACAAAAGAAGGATATACTTTTGAGTTTTGACAGAAAGCGCGAAGTGTTTTATAATTTTAGCAAATAAGGAGGTAAAATGAGGAAGGTATTGGTGCTTATAAATATACTCTTATTCGCCGTGCTGGTGTTCATTCTCATCCAACCCCAGATACAGGCTGCTCGGGTAAAAGAAATTAAGGTAATATACGCAAGAAATACCGCTGCTCTACCTTTCTTTGTAGCTAACGAAATGGGATACTTTGACTCCTTAAAACTTAAAGTTTCCATGGAAGAAGTTGACAGGGCGGGCGAAGAAGTTGAGAGAGTGGGAAGAGGTGCTCTGGGTGCTGGTTTTGGATCCTCCTGGGATCAGTTTGCCCTCAAAGCTTCTGCAGATCCGACCATCTTCAGAATTATTTATAATGCGAAATCTTCCGTTGATAACCCTCAAACCGCATTAGTATCCCACAAAACAAAAGGTATCAGAACTTTTAAAGACCTGTCAAGGAAAGGAATTAAAATTGGATATCTAAAAGATACGAGACAGGCTGAAATGTTGAAATATATCCTTGCGGCAGAAAAAATAAGTGAGAATAATTATTCTTTAATGGCTTTTACTGCAAACGAAATGATAGACACCATGACCCTGAAATTTGTGGATGTAATGCTAGTCTCAGAACCTGTCAGGTCCTACCTCATAAGTAAAGGCATAGTCAATGTAGTCGAAGATGGTGTACTTGAGAGAAGAGTTATGACTCCATTTCTCGTGGGTCTTGGCTATACTTCAAAGGTCAACGTCCAGCTCAACAAAGACGGTGTTGCAAGATTGGTGAATGCACTGAACATGGCTATTGACCTTATTAGGAAGGATCCCCAAAAGGCACAGGAAATTCTGAGAAAATATGTAAATATTGAGGAACCCATCACGATAAACTTACCAGTGTATGAAAAGTACTCTGAAATTACTGACGTTGCTGATATCAAGAGAACAGTTCAGAAATTCATGGAGATGCAGTTCCTCTTTAGAGAAGTAGATTTTACCAATTCCATACTGAAAAGAGAGGACATTCAGAAATAAAATTTTCAAGGCGAGCCCCGTAAGGGGCTCGCCATCCTATGAAACGTTTACCTCTCATCGTTTTATCTTTTATTTTATTTTTGCTCTCCTTCCCCCCATTTAAAATCTTTCCTGTCGCATTTTTCGCCCTTGTACCCCTCTTAGCAGCTGTTAAAGATCTCGATAGGAAAAAAATATTCATCGTATCCATAGCCTATTTTTACTTTTTCTGGTTATTCCACACCTGGTGGATTCTGAATATGGAGGTGGAGCCCTCCACAAAACCCTGGCTGGTTGCCGGTTTGATGGTATTACCGCTCTACCTCGCCACATACAACGCAATTCCTCTCCTTTTCGTAAAAAATTCATTGCGGTTTCTCATAATCCCATCCCTCTGGACCCTCTTAGAATTCATAAGGGGGGCAGCTTATACCGGATTCCCATGGGAAAATTTTGCCTACTCCCAGCTGGAAAATCCTTACTTTCGTATGCTCAACGCGGTGGGTGGTATTTATTTCACCGGTTTTCTCGTAGTTATAATAAACCTACTCTTTTTTGAGTTTTTAGAGAGGAAATCCCAAAAACTCGCTCTTATCTTATTACTAACCCTTACAGTGAGCCACACTATTGGCGCCTATCTTTATTATAAGCAAGAAAAACCCGAAAGTATAGTAAAAACGTTGATCTTCCAGCCAAACGTTCTACCAAGAGAAGAAGATGACTACTCGGAGTGGGTAGAGGTTATGGAATCTTACGGAAAATTTCTACAGGAAGTAAAAGATACTTATGACCTTGTGGTCCTTCCAGAATCGGCTATACCGGGTTATTTTAAATACTCGCAAAAGGCAAAAGAAATCGTCAGATCCATCTCACTAAAAACGAAAGCTCCTGTGCTTTTGGGGAGTGCCGATGTAGAGATCAATGGAAAACGCAAAGTTTTTAACACTGCCTTTCTTGTTAACGTTGACTCCGTATTGGGAAAATATGACAAAAACCATCTGGTTCCCTTTGGAGAATGGCTCCCTTATGAAAATAAAATTAAATTGCTTCAAAAATTAGAGTTTGGACAGGGTGATTTTTCCCCGGGCGACTCAGTGGTATTACTCTATACTAAAAACAGAATTCCCTTTGGAACCCTAATTTGCTTTGAGTCTATATTTCCATATATTGCCAGGGAACACGCAAAAAAGGGAGCTGGTTTCCTGGTCAATATTACAAGTGATGGCTGGTATGGTAGATCCCTCGGTCCTGTGGAACATTTTGAACATTTAAGGTTAAGGGCAATAGAAACAGGAAAGTATGCCATTAGATCAGCAAAAACCGGAATATCTTCGATTATTGATCCAAAGGGAAGGGTTATAAAATCCCTTCCACTATTCACCTGGGGTTATATTTCCGCCGAAATTCATGCATCTTACAAAAAGACACTTTATACCACTATAGGTGACGCCTTTGTGGCTTTGTGTTTTGTATTTCTTGTAGTAGTGTTTATTATTGAACTCAGGAGGAAAAAGCTATGAAGCGTTTACTGGTTGTAATTTTTCTTTTAACATCTTCTTTTGTAAAGGCTCAAATTGTACCTATAGATTCCATCCAGGGGTACGGTCCAAGTTCTCCTTATAATAATAGAACAGTAACCACTGTGGGAGTCGTCACAGCTACGGTTCAAGATTGGACAAGGTATATTAAGGGATTTTTCATACAGGATGCTGACGCACCGTGGCATGGAATCTATGTTTACACCGGAAGTTTAGTGGTAAATGTTGAAAGGGGTGACTCTGTAAAGGTGACAGGAAGGGTACAGGAATACTACGATCTTACAGAAATATCACCATCCTCTGCTTCAGATATCGTTGTACTTAAGAAAGGTGTAAGGATACCCAAACCCATTAAGGTAAACTGTTCACAATTAAATACGGAGCCCTACGAAGGTGTTTTAATCCGTATAGATAGTGTTGTGGTAGTTAACAGTAATGTCGGAAACTATCAATTCCAGGTTCGAGATCAACAGGGAAACACCGCTCTCGTTCAAAATTGCTCGGGATTTTCCTATAGTCCACAAAACAATGATTTCATCCCTTCAATTATCGGGATAGACTACTATTCCTATGGTGCTTTTAAAATAGTCCCCAGGGGAAATGAAGACGTTGTCTTTACGGGAGATGGGACAGGGCATTTCTACTTCCCCAATAACATAATTGCAACAGCAGAAGAAAAAGAAGTTTTACTTTACGCCTCAGCAAATACCCCATTTTCAATAAGTGAGATGAAAATAGTAATACCCCAGGGGTTTTCCATTGTAGGAACCATCGGCTTAGAAGGTGAAGGATTACAGAATGCCACATTCTCCACAATTAACGACACAATCTTGATAACAGGAGCTGATGTCACAGAAAACAAACCCGGAATTATTAAATTTTCTAACCTTTTAGCACCAAATACTCCCGGCTTATATACTTTTAATGTATTTACAAAATCTAGTTCAAATTTCTCCGCTGTGGCGGAGCCTCCAAAACTCAACGTGATGAGCATAGTGGGTGGAGGTAGTGTTAGCATAAATCCCCTGATAATTCCTAAAAACACTTCTTCACAAATAATTCTTGACTTAAACAACTACTTCGGAACTTTGAGACAGGTGAAAATTGTTCTACCCACCACAAATATAAACTGGAGTGGAACTTTAACCCTTCAGGGATCAGGGTTCTCAAACGCATCGTGGAGCCTGGCCAACGATACACTTACAATTATCAATGCCACCATTGATTCTCTACGGTCTGGATCGGTGGTATTTAATAATATCAGTTTTATTCATGATAGCTTGCCCATCGTGGAATTCAAAGTCCTGACCGGTACCATGGATTCCGTTGCACCCGTTCAGAATCAGCCTAAAGTTTTCGTCGCCTTAGAGGATACAACTGTAAAAATGAAGTATTTCCACACACCTTTAACCCAGTCTTTCCTTCTTGGAAAGACTGTGATGGTAAAAGGAACGGTAACAGGTATAATTGGCGACAGAACTTATATTCAGGATTCCACCGGAGGACTTATTATATACCGGGGTCCTGCATTATCCCAGAACACAGTTGTAAAATTAATAGGACAATACAATGAATACCGAAATTCTGCTCAACTTTATTCGGCCAGTCTTCTTTCAACTTACGGTTCAGCTCAAGTTGAACCCTATTATCTGACCTTCCCTCCCCAGGAGGCCCAGGAAGGGATGCTTGTTAAAGCCTTCGATATTACTCCCCCACCCGGTGTGACTTATTTTATTCCAGATAGCGCTTTAGTCTTTAAAGACTCACTAGGGAGAGAATACAGAATATACGTTTCTTCCGTTACAGACCTTGCATACAAACCCATCCCTCAGGGAAAGCTTGATATTACAGGATGTGTCTATCAGTTCGACGCATATTATCAGATTCAACCCAGAAGTTCGAAAGACGTCACCGCAAAAGAAAACGGAACAGGGACTTTTACCTTAAATCCTCCTTATACCTATTATGACTCCACAAGAAATATTAACCTCCTGGTTTCTTCAATTTACAACCCCATTAAAAGCATTGAAATTACAATTAACGGAGCAGCTATTGACACCTTTACATTCTCCAGCACCGGTTTTTATAACCCCGTTATTGACTCATGCTATAAAGACTCTGCCACTTTCTATTTAAGAATTTCTGGAGGTATCGAGTTAATAGAAGATACTCTCACCTTTGTGGGTTTGAAGCCCTTAAATAGTGTAGATCAGGTTCAATTTTCCATAAAGACTTCCGTTGACTCGGCTGGATATCTCTCCCCAATCCTGACTAATCCCGTCCTTTACGTAGGAACACCAATAGGATACGTAAGGAGAAACGGTCCTGATGGCTTTACTCCAGAATTTTTAAATCAACAGTTTTCAATAATAGGTATAGTCACTGCGCCACCTTACATATTTTCTACTACAAGGACTTCCATGTATGTTCAGGACGAAACCGGAGGAATCAACGTTTACTACTCGGGGGGCTTCGTCAATTTCAAAGTAGGGGATCTCGTCAGAATTAGAGGCACTATTTTACAATATAACGGACTAACCGAAATTTCTCCTGCTTCCTCTTCAGATATGATACTCCTTGGAGAAGGTTACAGAGTTGAAGCGAGGGTATTAAGAACAGGCGAGATATTATCAGAAAACCTTGAGGGTTTATTAGTTCAGGTGGAAGGTACCTGTGGAAATACACCCTACGCCTCTGGCTCTGGGAAGGCATTTACAATTTACAATGGGCTCTCACCTCTGGATGTCTACGTCTATAACACCACTTCAATTGACCTCTCCGCAGTTCAAAAAGGAAACGTCTATAGAATCACCGGAGTAGTAGGTCAGTATGATGCAACATCCCCATATTTATCAGGCTACCAGATATTACCAAGATTCCAGAGTGATATCGAACTCATCCAGCCTGTTATAAGCCAGGAAGTAACCCTCACTGCATCTCCCAATGTCTTCTCTCCATTTTTAGGTGAAGCGTTGAGAATTGAAGTCTCAGGTCCTGCTGAGGCCACTTACAATTTGAAAATTTTTAACACCTGGGGAATGTTAGTTAAAACTATCGCTCTATCAAAAACCTCACCTTTTGTGACAGAATGGAGAGGAACTGACGAAACGGGCAAGCAGCTTCCTCCGGGTCTTTACATTCTCCTACTGGAGTTCACTACTCCCAGCGGTAAAAGTGGTAAAGTACAAAAAACAATAGTAATATCAAAACCTAAGTCGTGAGTTTCTCAAAAAAGTAGGCGAAATTGAAAAGAAGGCCCTCGCCCCAGGCGGGGGCCATAACCTGAAATCCCAGAGGAAGGTTTTCCTCTGTTCGCCCAAAGGGAATAGCCATGGCTGGAATCCCTGCTAAATTAGCAGGTATTGTAAATAAATCGAGATAATACGCACTCACAGGATCAATATTCTCTTCAAGTTTCGGCGGGAGGGAGGGTGCAACGGGTAATATAATAAGGTTAACTTCTTTAAAAGCGTTTTCAATGTCTTCTTTAATGAGTCTTCTAACCCTGAGGGCTCTCAAGTAATAGGCGTCATAGTATCCGTGGGAAAGAGCAAAAGTGCCCACTACGATCCTCCGCTTTACTTCTTTACCAAACCCCTCACCTCTGGTCTTAACATATAGGCCCTCCAGAGTTTCTTCTCTTTTTCTCAATCCATATCTTATTCCATCAAACCTCAGGAGATTAGACGAAGCTTCGGACATTGCAATAATCTGGTATACTTCCACCGAATACTTAATATGGGGCATACTTACTTTTTTAAGCTTAAACCCCGACTTTTCGAGAAGAGAGAGTGTTTCCTCAAAATTTTTTTGCACTCTTCCATCCACCCTCGCCTCCTCTAAAAAGTCAGGATACCCCAATACCATTTCACGCGGATTTAAGGGCTTTAGCAGATCCTTAAGCTCGGGCTTCTCTATTTGAAAAGAAGTGGAGTCCCTGGGATCAAAACCAGCTATGGTTACAAAAGTTCTCGCAAGATCCTCCACGTTTCTCGCAAAAGGACCTATTTGGTCCAGAGACGAGGCAAAGGCCACAAGTCCATACCTTGAGACTCTTCCGTAGGTGGGCTTCAAACCATAAACACCACAGTACGAAGCCGGCAACCTGATGGAGCCCCCTGTATCGGAACCCAGTGATACATGCACCTCACCGGCTGCAACACTACTCGCGGATCCACTGGAAGAGCCTCCGGCGAGATAATCAGGGTTATTTGGATTTCTAACAGGACCATAAAAGGAATAAGTTCCCAGGGCCCCCATGGCAAATTCATCCATATTGAGCTTTCCAATAATGATGCCCCCCTCCTCGAGAATGTGCTCCACTACCGTTGCATTATAAAGAGACTTATAGCCCGACAATATCCTCGAAGCACAGGTAGTGGGAAAACCTTTGAAATTTATGTTATCTTTTATCCCCACTGGAATACCGTAAAGAAGGGGTAATTCCTGTTTTTCCATCAAAAATTTTTCAAGCTCCCGAGCGCGCTCAAGAGCATAGTCTTCAAAAATATCGATAAAACTATTGGTTACGGGCTGAGAATCTTTTAAACGTTCTAAATACTCTTCTATAAGTTCCACAGGCTTTAATTGACCACTTTTATAAAGATGATGAATTTGCGAAATAGTAAACCTTTTTAAATCCATGCTAAAATTTTAACGGATGTAGATAGTAGCTTCAAATTTAGGTCATTTTAAAACTTGAAGACATCTTAGCTGTTCTTTATAATTTAACCTAAGCCAAGGAGGTATGTATGAAGGGTTATGCTGGCAAAATCTTGAGAATTAATTTAAGCACCGGTGAAATCAAGAAGGAAGAATTAAAAGAAAGCGTCGCCAGGAAATATCTTGGTGGCGTCGGTCTGGGAGCCAAAATTCTCTATGATGAAGTCCCTGCCAAGGCAGATCCCTTTGGGCCTGAGAATAAATTGATAATAACCCCGGGAATGCTGGTGAATACAGGGCTCCCCACCATGTCAAAAACGGCTCTCAACTTCAAGTCACCCCTCACAGGGGGTTACGGAAGATCCATGGTAGGTGCCTACCTTGGCGAAGAACTAAAGAAAGCCGGTTACGATTGTCTTATAATTGAGGGTAAAAGCCAAAAACCAGTCTATATACTTATTGAAGACGATAAAGTGGAAATAAGAGACGCAGCTGAACTTTGGGGAACGCTGACCTCGGAATGTCACAGGAAGCTCCAGGAGATGCACGGAAAGGTAAGGACAGGGATTATAGGTCCTGCAGGTGAAAAGCTGTCCAAGATTGCTGAAGTGGATTTTGAAGAAAGGCAAGCAGCAAGAGGTGGCGTTGGTGCCGTTATGGGTTCAAAAATGCTTAAGGCCATTGCAGTCAAAGGAACAGGTGAAATTGAATACTACGACAAGAACATGCTGAGAGAGCTCATCATTAAATGGGGAAAGATATTGAAGGAACATCCAGCTACAGAAGCGGATATGAAATATGGAAGCGGAGAGTTCTACGAGTGGGTTAATAAGGAAAGAGGTACATTCCCATCCCTCAACTGGCGTTATGGCTACATGCCTGTCTATGATGAACTCAAAGAGGGTGAAAAATCCAAGCTCGATCCATATTACTGGGCACCAAAATACACCGTTAAGAATAGACCATGTCCGCATTGTACAAAACCGTGCGGAAGATATCTGAAAATCACAGATGGAAAATACGCCGGGACAGAAGTTGAAGGAGTGGAATATGAAGTACTCTACTCCCTTGGCGGTGTTCTGGGAATCGACGACATAGGCGCTGTGGCCAAGATGAATAAGCTGTGCGACGACTACGGACTTGACGCCATTTCCGCAGGTGTAACCCTTGCGTGGGCTATGGATTGCTATGAAAACGGTCTTCTCACTAAGGAAGATACCGATGGTCTCGATTTGAGATTTGGCAACGACGAGGCCGCAGTAAAAGCCATTGAAATGATGGGAAAGAAAGAAGGAAAGCTCGGTGAACTTCTATTCAACGGCTCAAAGGAAGCTGCGGAAAAACTCGGAAAAGACTCCTGGAAGTACGCAGTACACATAAAGGGCCTGGAACTTCCAGCGTATGACATCAGAGGTTTAAAGGGCGTGGCACTGGCCTTCGCAGTCTCCACAAGGGGTGGATGCCATCTTACAGGAGGCGCTTATGGAATTGAGCTCACAGGAAAGTGGTGGAAAATGGGTGGTGTTGACAGAACAAAAGGCGAGTGGAAAGGCTTCGAAATTAAAACTCTTGAAGACCTTATGACCTTATATGATGCCACTGGTGCATGCAAATTTTCAAGGCATATGTTCTACATAGAGGCATTCCCCGAGATGATAAAGGCGGTCACAGGCTGGGATGTAAGTGTGGAAGAGCTCTGGGTTACAGGTGATAGAATTTACAACTTGACGAAACTCTTCAATGTAAGAGAAGGATTCTCAAGAAAAGATGATCACCTGCCCTGGAAAGTTATGAATGTACCCATACCAAAAGGACCTTCTGCAGGTCTTTATGTTTCTGAAGAAGAATTCAATAGAATGCTTGATGAATACTACATCGCAAGGGGCTGGAATAAAGAAGGTATACCAACGAAAGCCAAACTTGCTCAGCTCGGGCTCTATGAGTATATTGAAGAGTCTCATGTAGCAGAGAATGTAAAGTAAGGCTATGGGGTGGGGCCCCCGAAAGGGGGCCCCATAAATCAGCATGTTTTCTTACACTCTTTTTATAGGTAATCTTTCCAGGTACCCTTCTTTACTAATAGCGCGGGAAGAAACGCCCTTATACTACTTGAAGTCTTTCACGCCTTATTCTCACCAGGAAAATCTCATCGAAATGCTCGACAAAATCCTTCTACTTTCTAAAGCGAAGGTGGAAGAAATCTCCGCCCTGGTAATATACAGCGGACCTGGTTTATTTACAAGTCTAAGAATCGGTTTTGCATTTGCCAAAGCCTTCTACCTTAAAAAGCGAGACTACAAACTTTACACCATAAACTCCCTGGATGCTTTAGCCTCCCTCAGTCAGGATTCAAAATATATCCCCTGCCTGCCAGCACAGAAAAATGAGGTTTTTTATGCGATATACGAAAAAAGCCAGCGAATTTCCGATTACCTCATTGGGAAAGAGAAAGAAATTTTCGAAAAATATCAAGATTACAAAATTGAGGTCTTTTATGAGTTTCCCGATGCTGAGACTCTCTTTAAAGCATTTAATAACCTGAAAAACAGTTTATCTACACAAGATCCCGTCGCCACGGAACCCTTTTATATCAGACTCCCGGACGCTTATAGCAAACTAAAGGCAACATAGAAATGATATTTATTCCCTTAACCCTGTTTATCTTCGTTTTTATTTTAATTTTCTCAGGAATTTTCTTCACGCTTTGGCTCCTGGGAGCCATACCTTTTGCGTTTACAAAAATAGGAATCACTCCCACCTCGGCAATAACCCTTTACCTTCTCTCTTTTTTTGGCAGCCTTATAAACATTCCGTTAACGAGAAAGAGAGACGTTTTCATACGACGCTTTTACTGGTTTGCCATACCGGAAGTCAGAGAAACCATCATCGCTGTAAACCTTGGTGGTGCTGTAATCCCTGTGGCACTTTCTCTTCTTATCCTTTCTAAAATTGATGCGGCAAGATGTGTTATTCCCACTCTGGTAATGGCAGTAATTTCTAAGGGGCTTACTCGAGTGGTACCTGGAAGAGGATTCATGATGCCGGCATTCATTCCACCTATACTTGCAACACTTCTGGCATACGCATTCTACCCGGAATATCCAGCTGCATGTGCATACGTTTCAGGCACCCTCGGCGTTCTAATAGGAGCAGATCTAATGAATCTTCACAGAGTTAAGGACCTTCGAAGTACCTTTGTAAGCATAGGCGGTGCAGGAGTATTTGATGGAATCTTCCTCACCGGAATAATTTCAGCACTTTTAAGCTAACTCAGTTAACCTTCAATATCTTTTTATATCCACCCTGCTGGCACACTACCGGACCGCTCTTCAAAACCACCATTAAAAATAAGATCCTGGGCAATCAAAAAGCCCAAAAACAAACTAAGATACAGGTAAATTTTCCCGCGAATTTCATGTGAAAATTATATCTACAAAAGTTGTTAATGATCTTACCTTTGAAATTTCACTTTTACAAGACGTTTAACTCAAGTTCGAGCTCAATGTCTAAATCTTCTAATTCCTGTAAAAACCAAAGTTAAACCGAGTTCTTGGGCTCTCTTAATTACTTCCTCATCCCTCACGGAACCACCCGGTTCCACTACCACTGTAATACCCTTTTTATGGGCCAACTCAAGGGAATCCGTAAAGGGAAAGAAACCATCGGACACCAGGACTGCCCCCTTTGCCCTCTCCCCTGCTTTCTCCAGAGCGATTCTCGTTGCATCCACCCTGCTGGTTTGTCCTCCACCCGAACCAAGAAGCATCTCGTTTTTAACTACAACTATCGCATTGGACCTCACATACTTTATTACCTTATCTCCAAAGACGATGTCCGGTATATATTTATCATCCAGCTTACCACTTACAACCTTTAGTTCGCCAGGTTTCAGGTCTTTTAAATCCCTCTCTTGAACCAGAAGATCAAAGTCTACAAATCTGTAATCCCAATTAAAACCTTTTTCTTTTTTAGCCTTGATTACCCTGCGTTTTTTCTTTTTCTTGAGGATCTCCAGGGCACCCTCTGAATACCCTTCTGCCACAATAACTTCAAAAAAGAATTCGTTCAGAGCATTAGCTACATCCTCATCCATAACACCATTAAATGCTACTATTCCTCCATAGGCTGACATTTCATCTCCCTTCAGGGCTTTATCGTAAGCTTCTAAAAGATTATCTCCTAATCCAGCTCCGCAGGGCACATTGTGCTTAACGATGGCACATGCTGGTTTCTCAAATTCCAGAACCAGATTCCAGGCAGAATGGGCATCTAGAATGTTATTATATGACAATTCTATACCACTCAAAAGTTCGATATTTTTAAGAAAAGATCTGCCATCAAAGAGGTTAAAATACACGTATCCCCTCTGGTGTGGATTCTCTCCGTATCGAAGTTCTGAATGCTTCCTGAACAAAAAGACTCTAATATCCTCGGATTTTTGAAACCTTTCGGAGAGGACCTTGTATATGTGAGAATCATGCATCAGGACCTTTTCAAAACCCTTTAATGCCAAAAATTTTCTCTCTTCCTCTCCAATTTCTCCATTTTCTAAAAGCTCAGCTATCCGATCATAATCTTCGGGGTCACAGATAAGGGTAACCCATTTAAAATTTTTTGCAGCGGCCCTGATAAGACTCACTCCACCAATGTCTATGAATTCAAGAAGCTCATCAAGGGGTAGAGCGGTTTTCTCTTCAAAGGGATAAAGATTAACCACAACAAAATCTATCAGGGGTATATTGTGCTCTCTCAAAAAATTCAGATCTTCCTCGTTATCCCTCCTTGCTAAGATGCCCGAAAAAATAACGGGATGAAGAGTCTTAACTCTGCCTCCAGGGGATTCAGGGTATCGGGTAAGATCCTCCACTCTTACAACGTCGAAACCCTTAGCTTTAAGATAATCAAAAGTTCCTCCGGTGGATAGAAGCTTTAATCCCTTTTTCAAAAGAGCTTCAGCAAGTCGGTCTATACCTTCCTTATAAAAAACGCTTATAAGAGCAAAGTGTTCCATCAGTTTTCTCCTAGAAGTATTTTCTTAATAACCAATGGATAATATTTATGTTCAAGTCTGTGAATCCTTTTTTCCAGCTCCTTAAGGGATTCTCCATCCCTGATCCTGAGAGCTGCCTGTTCTATGATGGGACCACTATCTACACCCTCATCCACATAATGTATGGTAATTCCCGTTACTCTGCATCCGGCCTTATAGGCCCTTTCTATAGCATTAAGCCCGGGAAAAGCCGGTAAAAGTGCCGGATGAATATTTATTATCTTAAAAGGGAACCTGTTTACGATAAAGGGCGGCAAGATCCTCATATATCCGGCCAGCACGATAAGATCAGGATTAAACTCCTCAAGTTTCTCAAGGAGAGCCTTATTATATTCAGTTTTATTCCCAAATGCCTTGTAATCCAAAACTATTTGCGGTATTCCCAGCCTTTTTGCCCTTTTTATAGCATAAGCCTGTGGATTATCAGTTATCAATGCTTTTACCTGTATCGGCCATTTTTCCTTTCTTATACGTTTTACTATGGCCTCAAAATTAGAACCATTACCCGACGCTAGTATTACAATACTTTTCATCCTCTTATAAGCTTACTTTGTCAAGCTGGGAAAGCACATAATTCCTGATTTGATCGGCATTAGGAAGTTCCCTCACTATTTTTCCATCTTCCACATATTTAATTAGATAAGGAATCATTTCACCGCCACACATATTGCACTTGACCCCTGACTCTTCTTCGCCCTTTAACACAACCTTTGTATTCATACAACTTTCACATCTAAAAACTTGTTTTCTTCCACTAAATTTGCCCTTTTTCGCTAAAGGTTTACCTTCAATCTCAACTACATCCATGGCATAATCAATAGTAGGAGCACCGGAAATAGTTGTCCCAACGCCGAATCCAAATGCACCTGCTTCCTTGAGGGAAGTTATATCATCTTCGTCAAGGCCACCGGACACATATATCTTTACGTCTTTATAGCCTCTGATATCCAGTTCCCACCTCACCTCTCGCACTATTTTTGCAAAATTCCCTCGCCTTGAAGAAGGTGTATCGAGCCTTACTCCCAAAAGGTCTTTAATAGTTTCCGCAGCTTTGATGGATTCAAACTTTTCGTCTCCAAAAGTATCAATTAGTGCAATTCTGGGGATATCCTCGGGGATAATCTCGTCATAGGCTTTCCATGCCTCTTCCTCTCCCATAACAAGAATTAAAGCGTGGGGCATAGTACCTGAAGGCCTTTTACCAATAACTTGAGCCCCAAGAATCGAGGAAACACCATCACACCCACCTATGTATGCATTTCTATCAATGAAAGGCGCAATAGCGGGATGCATTCTTCTCACTCCGAAGGAAAGGACTATGGACTCTTGAGCGGCTTTTTTAATTCTGGCGGCCTTCGTCGCAATACCCGAAGCCTGACAGATAAATCCCAGCGCAGGAGTTTCAAGTTCCGCGAAAAGATCATACTCCCCTTCAACCACGAGAACCGGAACAGGCACTCCAGATTCGTCAATATTCCTGAAGATAGTTCCTTCCGGAAGCGAATAAAGATTTACTGGAACTTTCTCAAATAACTTTACAACGTATTCCAGTCCAGCATACACTGCCCAAGGATAACTGGCCGGAAAACTTCCTACTGTAAACTCAGCAATAACCTTTTTCTTAATATTTTTTCTTTTCAAGATCTCGACGGTTCTCTTAAAGTAAATATCGGTGGTTAAGCCCTTTTTAATTTCATCATCAGCCGCTGTGTGAAAAATCCCCATTTCACATCTCCCCTTTTAGCCTTGCAAAAACAATCCTGCCTGTTTCCGTTTGAAGTACCGAATGAACCACCACCTCAATTTCCTGTCCTATATAAGGTAATCCACCGTCCACCACAACCATCGTACCATCAACGAGGTATCCCACACCCTGCTTCTTATCCTTCTCTTTACCTTCCCTGACCAGTTTAATTTTTATCACATCTCCAGAGCTTAACGGGAGTTTAAGCCTCTCCGTCAATTCATTTACATTAAGAACAAAAACCCCTTGATGCTCAGCTATTTTCTTAAGATTATAGTCAGTGGTAATTAATTTGGCACCGCTTCTCCTCGCAAGTTCTATAAGCTTTTCATCCACCTCTCTTCTTCCGGGTATATCGTCCTGAATAATCAACAACCTGTCTTTCAGGACCTCTCTTAACTTATCCAGCATTTCCATCCCCCGACGTCCTTTCTCGCGTTTATCTGGATCCTTTGAATCTGCAATAGCTTGTAATTCCTTTAAAACAAAAACAGGAACGGCTAAGGTTCCCTCAAGGAAACCCAGCTCAGCCATGTCAGCAATCCTTCCATCTATAATTGCGCTGGTATCAACTAGTTTATTAAAACGCCTTTGATCCTTCTTACTTTTATCCTTTCCTTTGATGAGCTCGTCTTTACGAGAGTAAATGTATGCCATGAAAAGGTAAATAGAAGCCAGATTGGAAATGAGAAAAATCCACCCTCTAAGTTCAGGTTTTCTGAAGATAGGGAATTGAATAAGAAGAAAAGCAATAAAAGAACCAAACAGTGCACCGGAAACGATGGTAGCAAGGACAATGGCAACTTCCCGAAAGTTTTTCTGGTAGAGTGCCTTTTCCAGAGCAATAACAGAATAGGATAGAACCAGAGATAATATTAACGCAGTATAGTACTTAAGCCCCATCCTGACCCCTACCAGGGTCATAAGGGCAGATAATACAAGAAATACTATGACCCTCCTTATTTTTACCCAAAGCATAACTTGACAACCTCCTCAAGGGTTTTATATTCTAAAGGTGAAAATATACTTGTAAAACCCAGCCTTCTGGCCTCTTCGATTCTTTTATGAAGTCCCGGGACCATCCTTATTTCACCCCCAAGACCTACCTCACCCAAAAAAATGGTGTTATCACCTAAAGGTATTTTTTTATAGGACGAAATTATGGATGCAACCACAGCCAAGTCTGCTGAGGAGTCCATAATTTTGATTCCTCCGGTGACATTTAAAAAGATGTCCATATTTCTCAAATTAACTCCAGCAAACCTCTCCATAACCGCAAGGAGCATATAAAGCCTTCTCGTGTCAAATCCGGTGGTCACTCTCTGAGGAACGGCAAAGAAAGTGGGCAAAACCAGAGACTGAATTTCTAAAATCAAAGGCCTTTTGCCCTCTAGAAGCACAGTATAACTTATACCCTCTTTACGCACATGATCCCGAGTGATGAAAAGCGTGGAAGCATCTGCTACCTCTTTTAGCCCTTCACCCGTCATTTCAAAGATACCTATCTCTTCAGTGGTTCCAAACCTATTTTTTGTTGCTCTTAAAATCCTTAAGTTGAGGTTCTTTTCCCCCTCCAGGTACAAAACCACATCCACCATGTGCTCCAGAGTTTTAGGACCTGCAAGGGTTCCGTCCTTCGTTACATGGCCCACCACAATCACAGTAGTTCCACCCTCTTTGGCCAGCCTCAACAGTTCCGCACCACACTCCCTTACCTGACTTACACTTCCTATTACCTGATCCATTTCTGGCTTAAAAATCGTCTGGATAGAATCAACTATGGCAAAAGATGGCTTTATCTCCTCTACAGCCTCCAGTATCCTCGTTAAATCCTGCTCGTTCATTAAGTAAATATTCTCTGAATTTATTCCAAGCCTTTCGCACCTTAACTTAACTTGCTCCAGAGACTCTTCCCCTGAAACATAAAGGACTTTGTAACCTTTCTCAGAGAACCTTCTTGAAACCTCAAGAAGCAACGTGGATTTGCCTATACCGGGATCACCGCCAATTACAATAAAACTTGAAGGCACTATACCCCCGTCAAGCACCCTGTCAAACTCGTAAATACCTGTAGGAACCTTTTTAAAATCAGTGGTTTTTATTTCTTTCAAGGAAGTATAAGACATTCTAACCTTTCCTTGCTTTTCCTGAGCACCTTCTTTGTACTCCTTAAAGGTATCCCACATTCCACAGGATGGACACTTACCCAGCCACTTTAGACTTGTATATCCGCAATTTGAACAAACATAGTATGTAGATGTCTTACCCATTTTAGAAAATCCGCAGCTTGACGGGGATACCTTTATCCTTCAACATTCTGGTAAGGTCAGTAAGTTCTCTGGTCAATAATTCAACCCTAACAAATAAGGAATCATTCTCTAAGAGGCCACTTTTTCGAAGAACCAAAAGGAGGGAATCAAGACCTATAAGGGTAGATTGAATCTGTGGGAGAAGCCTTAATGCTTCTTCCTGAGTTTGAGATATTAATTTAGAGGTTGTGTCTGTCAATACTTTAAGGGAAATAGAGAGTTGCTCCAGGGACCCTTGAAGCCTTTCTGCATATTTTTCGGTCTTCTGCATTGCAACATCCATTCGCGATATAAACCCCATTAAAGTGTCGGACAGATAAAAAAGTTTCTTAACCGCCTCATCGATGGTTTCCCCACGAGCTCCCTGAAAGCGGATACCATTTTTGGCGATGGAACCTTTACCTGGTAATACCATCAGTCTGTATTGCCCGAGTAGTCCTGCACTTTCAAGAACGATTTTTGAATCCTCCGGTATTCTGTACTTCTGGAGGTAGAACTTTGCCACAACCTTCCCGTTTTCAATGTAAATATTACTGATTTTTCCATACGGTACTCCCAGAACTTCCACGGGATCGCCGCTCCTTAGATAAACTGGACCTTCAAAAACCACCTCGTAGAAAAATCTGTTTCTTTTTAGGGAAAAATCCCGGGTTACAAAAAAGGCACTCACAAGGAGAAGGAGGAGGAGAAAAGCGGTAAGTCCTACTTTCTCTTCTAAAGTCATGAATTATTTATTTTCCTTTAATTTTTCCCAGTCTTTAAGAAACCTCTCAATGCCAATATCTGTCAGAGGATGATTCACAAGCTGCCTGATGACCTTGGGAGGAACTGTGGCAATATGGGCTCCCATCAAGGCCGCTTCCAGTACATGAAGAGGATGCCTTATGGACGCAACAATAACTTCCGTTTCAAATCCGTAATTTTCAAATATCTGCAAAATCTGCTCCACTATATCCAGCCCGTAATTACTGATATCATCCAGCCTCCCAACAAAGGGTGATACATATGTAGCACCTGCTTTCGCCGCCAGCAGTGCCTGAACGGGCTGAAAAATAAGGGTAACATTTGTCTTAATCCCCTCTTTGCTTAAAGTTCTCACAGCTTTTAGACCATCAACGGTCATAGGTATTTTAATAACCACATGTTCGTCTATTTTTGCGAGCTCCCTTGCCTCCCTCACCATGCCTTCATAATCCGTGGAAACCACTTCAGCAGATACCGGTCCTTTGACAATTTCACAAATCCTTTTGATGACTTTTACAGGGTCGCCACCCTCTTGGGACAGCAAAGTCGGGTTTGTGGTTGCTCCCTCGATAATACCCCATTGAGCAAGATCCTCAATTTCTTTTACATTGGCAGAATCCACAAAAATCTTCATAACAAATCCTCCTTTAATATTTAACGGCTACAAGGGTTAACCCCTTCGCCGGGGCCACAATAACCTTTTTCTCCTTTCCATAAAGAAAAGATTCAAAAAAACTTCTGTTCCCAAAATTTTTGCAAGAGTAGACCATGGCCCCTACAAGAGCCCTCACAAGCTTGTAAAGGAATCGGTCACCCTCTACAGTAAATACAATCTCGTCGTTCTCCTTTTCCCAGTGAGCATCAAAGAACCTGATTTTTCTATTCAATTTTTCCCGGGTCATTCTCAAAAAAGAGAAATCCAGCTCGCCTTTTAAGAGTTCAGCGCATTCATTGAGAATATCAACGTTCAATCTATAAGGTAACTCCCACACATAACGAGTGCGTAAGGGTGATCTTTTTCCATCCAGGATCCTGTATCTGTAAATCTTAGATTTTGCGCTATAACGGGCATTGAAATTTTCCTGAGCCTCTTCCAGTGATTTGACATAGACATCCCGTGGTAATAAACTGTTAACAGCTTTCTTTAAGTTTTCCAGCTCCATTCGCACACTACCTTGAAGGTGTATACTGAACACCTGATTTTCTGCATGTACCCCTGCGTCAGTCCTTGATGCTCCAATTAGGCGAAATTCTTTATCTTGCAAGATGGTTCTAAAGGTTTCAATCAATACACCCTGAACAGTCCTCTTATCTTTTTGAATTTGCCATCCGAAAAAATCACTTCCATCGTATTCCACTACACCTTTTATCACCATCCACTATCTTTCCTCAGGCCCGAATCCCATTCTCCTCTGTTCCATTCCAAAGAGTTTTACTTCTCCAAATTTGGCCTCATACTGTTTAATATTATCCTCAAGGGCCTTAAGAAGAAGTTTGGCATGCTGGGGCGTCATTAGAACCCTTGCCTGAACTTTGGCTTTTGAAAGACCTGGTAAGATCTTTGCAAAATCCAGTACGAACTCCGATGGTGAATATGCTATCATGACCATATTAGAGTAAACCCCCTGGGCTGTTTGTTCATCAATTTCAACTTCTAAAGGCTTTTGCATCTCCATAGAACCTCCTTGCAATACTTTAATTTTACGCGAAAATTTCAAGTTTTTCAAAGAACCTTTAAAATTTTTACATGGCAGCAAATTTTTACCCAAGGATTGGTCTGGAAATTCACATACAGCTCAAGACTAAAACAAAACTGTTTTGTAGCTGTAAAAACGAATATGGGGCAATTCCCAATTCCAATGTCTGCCCCGTCTGCCTCGGCTATCCAGGAGTCCTACCAGTTCTCAACAAAGAGGCGGTTCGCCTTGCGTTAAAAGTTGCCTTAGCCCTTAATGCAAAAATTAACAAAATCTCGAGATTTTATAGGAAAAATTATTTTTACCCCGATTTACCCAAAGGGTACCAGATAACCCAATATACCGAGTCCATCGCAGAGAAAGGCATTTTGCCCATTGAAACCGATGAAGGTGTCAAAAACATCATAATTGAGAGAATGAATATTGAGGAGGAAGCTGCAAGGTCCATCCATACCCAGCAGGGTGAAGTCTTACTGGATTTCAATAGAAGCGGAATACCACTGCTTGAAGTGGTTACAGAACCCTGCATGACCTCCCCCGAGGAGGCCAAATTATTCCTGGAAAAGTTCAGAGATTATTTAAGATTTTTAGGAATTTCAGATTGCGATATGGAAAGAGGAGAACTCAGAGTAGACTCCAACGTATCGGTTTCCACGAGCCCGGACAAACTCGGCACAAAAGTAGAGCTCAAAAATCTTAACTCCTTCAGGAGTGTTTACGATGCGTTGAAATACGAAATTGATAGGCAGATCAAAATCCTTTCTGAAGGTGGAAAGATACATCAGGAGACCAGGTTGTGGGATGAATATGCGCAGGAGTCAAGACCCATGAGGCAGAAGGAAGAAAGCATGGATTACAGGTATTTTCCTGAACCTGACCTCCCTGCACTTTCCATTACAGATAGTTTTATTGAAGAAATCAAAAGTGAAATGCCTGAGATGCCGGATGAGAAATTCAAAAGGTATGTATCACAATATGGTATATCTCCCGAGCAGGCTAAATTAATCGCCTTTGACCGTGAAACGGCAGAATTATACGACAGAATATGCCAAAGGGCCAGGGATAAAAAAACCGTGGCAAACTGGCTGACGGTTTTAATCCCCGGATACCTGAAGGAAAAGGAATCGCTCTCTAAAGTAAACGCGGAAGACCTCATCATGGTTGAAGCTGCACTCTCTCAGGGTCTTATAAACCAAAATCAGGCAAAAGATATAATTGTGAAATTCCTCGAGGATAATATCCCTATAAAAGAATCCCTTACGAAATACGAATCAGCCGCTAAATCCCTGTCTGACTCCGATATCGAAAGAATAGTTGACGAGGTTCTTGAAGAACAAAGGGAACTTGTCGAGAAGTATTTATCAGGTAAAACCGGAGTATTTCAGGCAATATTGGGTCAATGTATGAAAAAACTCAAGGGTGCAGGAAACCCTGTTAAAGTCAAAGAAATCCTTGAGAAAAAGCTAAAATGACCTATTCTAATTTCAATTTACAATTCAACCTCGGTGTTATCAATAAGGCGCGCCTTACCAATAAACACTGCCAGAGCAATAAGTTCTTTACCCCTAATTTCTGAAACAGGCTCAAGGGTAAATTTATCGACTATTTCAATGTAGTCGATTTTCTTAACAGACTTATGGGAGAGGATGAATTTTTCCATTTCAGCCTTAATCTTTTCTGGATTTCTTTCGCCCTTTCTTATCAAATCTTTTGCAAGTTCCAGAGATTTATAAAGGCAAACAGCATCCTTTCTTTCTTCAGGTGAAAGATAAACATTTCTGGAACTCATGGCAAGGCCATCGGGCTCCCTTACAATCTCACAGGGAACAATTTCTACCTCCATATTGAGGTCCTTCACCATTCTCTCAATAATTCGGAATTGCTGATAGTCTTTCTTTCCAAAATAGGCTCTGTGAGGTTTAACTATGTTAAAAAGCTTTGTAACTACTGTACAAACCCCCCTGAAGTGGCCCGGTCTTTTAGCACCACACAGGTATCTGGAAAGGGAAATCTCCTCTACATATGTTGAATATCCATCAGGATACATATCCTCAACGGAGGGCATGAATACGTAATCTACATTAAGCCTCGATAATAGTTTCAAATCTCTCTCTTCGTCACGGGGATAACGTCCATAATCTTCCCCGGGTCCAAATTGTGTAGGATTCACAAATATGGAGACAAAAGTAATACCGCATTCACTCTTCGACCTTTTTACCAGGGATAAATGACCCTCGTGCAGATAACCCATGGTAGGAACAAAACCTATGATTATACCCTCTTTTCTGAGTCTCTCGGATAGGATCTGAACTTCGTGAGGCTTTTTTAATACTTCCATTTCACCCTACCTTGAAAGTTTGAAGTAATGCTTTTCATCGGGAAACTTGCGACTTTTCACTTCTTTTGTAAACTCCCTTATCCCTTCCAAACCCTCTCTGTATAATTCCCTGTAGGCTTTTGCGAAGCTCGGTCTGAAATCAGGATACAATCCAAGCAAATCGTGAAAAACAAGGACCTGACCGTCACAATGGGGTCCGGCGCCTATTCCTATGGTAGGGACTTTTACGCTATCGGTTATCTCTTTAGCAACTTCCGCCGGGATCATTTCCAGTACAATGGAAAATACCCCTGCTTCTTCCAGAATTCTGGCATCCTCAAGAAGCCTCTTTTTCTGTTCTTCCGTTTTTCCCTGGAGTTTGTAGCCACCAAAGGAGTAGACATGCTGTGGAGTCATGCCAATATGCCCCATTACAGGAATACCATAGCTCACGAGTTTTTCAACGAGTTCTTTGACTTCTCTCCCCCCTTCGATTTTTACAGCCTCAGCACCGGCTTTCAAAAGAAGTCCAGCATTTTTTATACCTTCCTCAATACTCACCTGATAGGACAAAAAAGGCATATCGGCTATAAGGAATGCCCTCTTAGCACCTCCTCTCACAAGTCGTGTGTGATAAATAACATCATCAATAGTGCATGGGATTGTATTTTCGTGCCCCTGGATAACCATAGAAAGGGAATCACCAACAAGAATAGCATCAACTCCAGCTTCGTCAGCCATCCTGGCGGAAACGTAGTCATAGGCCGTTATCATCACAATGGGTTCATTTTTCTCTTTAAGCTTGAAAAAATCCTTAACAGTAACTTTGTCCATTAAAAGTTATAAATCAAAAACTCTTCTTTGCTTTTCACTCGTTCACTAAAAGCTGCGAGTAGTTTAATTATGTTATCCAGGTCATCAAGATTTACAACCTCACAGGGCGTGTGCATGTATCTGTTTGGAACGGATACAAGTCCCGTAGCAACCCCCGCTCTGGTTATCTGGATGGCATTGGCGTCCGTCCCGGTGGCATGGGGAGCAGGCTCAATCTGGAATGGAATATTAAGCTCCTTTGCAGTGTTCACAAGCTTTTCAAAAACCTTCGGGCTAATATTGGGGCCCCTGGAAATCACAGGGCCACCACCGAGTTTCACATCTCCGATGACTTTCTTTTCTACGCCAGGTTGATCTGAAGTGTGGGTTACGTCAACGGCAATTCCCACATGGGGATCAATACCAAAGGCACTGGTCCGTGCACCCCTTAAACCTATCTCTTCCTGTACAGTAGCCACGGCATACACTGAAGCATTAAGTCTATCTTTAATTTTAGACAACTCAATGAGAGCCTCAAGAACCACAAAGGCACCCACTCTATCGTCAAATCCCCTGGCTACTACGTTATTATTATAAAGTCTTTCATAATTAAGAGCATTCACCGCACATGTCCCAATTTCAATCTTTTCGAGCACTTCGTCCTTATTTTTTGCACCTATGTCGATCCACATCTCTTTGAACTTAGGGACTCTTTTTCTCTCCTCCTCATCCAGGAGGTGAATCGCCTTCTTCCCGATGACTCCGAGAATTCTCTCGCCATTTTTCCCTTTTATCCACACCCTTTGTCCCTGAGCAATTTGAGGATCAACCCCACCAATGGTATTGAAATATATATATCCCTGCTCATCCACATAAGTTATCATGTAGCCAATCTCATCAATATGACCTGCCAGCATGATCCTGGGCTCTTTACCTTCATTAATAACCGCAACAGCATTACCATGGTAATCAGTATAAACTTTGTCAGCGTACTTTTTGGCCCTCTCCACCCAGATCTTCACAGCCTCTTCTTCAAACCCAGATGGACTCATGGCATTAACCAATGCCTCGAGGAATTTTTCTCTTTCAAGCTCCATAGAAGCCTCCTTTTTATTCAACAACTAATAGCTTACCTCTGTAAAAGATTATATTGTTCGACTTAAGAACGACAAAATATAAACCTTTTTTAAGGGAAACCCTGTATCCGCCAGATCCCTCCAAAAGTCCGGTAAACACCAGCCTTCCTGAAATATCAAAAACTTCAAAACTAACCTTGTGATCTGAGTGATCATTCACGCCCTGAAACCTTAAAAAGCCTCCCTGGTATATCACCTTTAAGGGTTTTTGGGAAGTGCACTCAGAAAGCCCGAGAGAAATATTTATATTTAAAGGGCCGAGGACCACTCTTCCCTTTCTCACGACATAAAATTGATCCAAAAAGACGCTAGTGTCAATGGATTGAGGTGCTCTAAAAACATACTCAAAGTAGAAGGTCTGATTAGGTAAACCAAAGAACCCCTGAGGGATTGCTGTCCTCTGGTCTATCCAGTATTCCGGTGTGTAAAAGGGCGAAGCATCTGATACAGAGAACAGGTAAGTAAGGGAATCAAAGGGAGCAAAGGAAGCATTTCTTATCTTCAGTCTCACCACGAAAGTATCCCCCGGAATAACGGTATCTCCGGGATATGAAACCTCGAGAAGCTCTCCAGTTAAAGGATTAAAATCTTCTATACCTCGAAGGGTGTCAGCATATGACAGGGAAATCCATCCGGAGGTAAAATTACCAATTTGAGGAATGGAAATTCTTGCCCATCCGTTATCCAGGGAGTCCACCACAAAAACCTGACCATAAGAAATCCTGGTGATGATGTTATAGGAAGTTCCAGGACCTTCTCTTACATTGAGGAGGCTTGCAGTACATTTAGCTATTAAATCCCCGGAGGACCCTTCGAGATACCGGTAATTTATACCATCTCCTCCGTAGGCCCATCCATAGTAAAAACCACTGGAAGAAGGATAATAGACCTTATACCAGTTGCCATTGTAATCAAAGGCAACCAATTTCGTTCCATAGGTTGCATAGGACATAACAGGGTAAGAAGTTCCTGGACCTTCTCTAACATTCAGAGCATTGGTATTCACACGAACTACGAAGTGCCTCTGGGGCGGATTAACAAAAAGGACCTCTCTTACCACATCACTGAAAATAGCAGAATCATAGGTTAAAGCCCAGCAGCCAGCCCCCTGAATGGAACTGTCCATAACCATGTTTAACTTTATTCGTATGCTCGCTGTGTCATCATACCAGACCTGATACCACTGATTACTCAGTTGGTATCGATACCACGGGGTTTGAGAGTAGTTATCCCAGAGTCTCCCATAATTCCTGGATTCGCTCATAGCTAAAGATGCCGTAACAGAACTTCCAGTACCGGTGGTTGAAGCACCTATATTTCCCGAAACAGTAGGCCACCTGTAGCCATAGTAAGGCACGCCCAGGATCAGTTTTGATGCATTGCACCTTGTTTTATAACTTCCGATAGTTTTTGCCACAGAGTAATTTCCCCAGAATGTAGAAGGCACATTGGGTGAAACGGGGCCCGCAGTGGATGACCCGCTGTAATGAAAGTCGTAAGCCATTATAAATAAACCATCACAATTATTAGCTAAAGCAGCATAGTCATAACCTGGATACCACTCGGGAACTGCGGGCATAGCAATATACAGGTCCCTACGCCTTGAAGTCTGATTTTTCAGTGCATTATTAAGATTCACAATAAAGGAGGTGAAACTATCCTTCACCGAGGAGGTTACAAACTCAAAATCGATATTCACACCCTCAATGTTATAATTTTCCACAAAGTTAACAATATTATTTACGGCATTCTGGCGCGCAGTAACACTGTTTAGGAAGGTAGACACATTCGTATTTCCGAAGATAGTGAAGGTCATATGGACCCTAACACCCCTAGGGTGTGCATAGTTAATGACAAACAGAAACTTAGCCTCATTAGGAATATTTCCAAGAGATCCATCTGAATTTATTTCTATTGCAAAATAAGCAACATGGGTAAACAGGGACCAGTCCAGATTTTTCAGGGATGTGGTATCAACCCAATAGGGAGCATAACCGTAAAAGGTTTTTAAAAGTCCTTTCCCTTCAGCTAGGGGCTCAACTTTCAGGGGCTTATCGGATACCTTTGAAAAGGAAGCTTCGCAGAGATGCTCATTGAATTCTTGATAATGGATGGAATACTCATACTGCGCTAAAACAAAAAGCAAAATAATTTTCATAAAAGGCTTGATTCAGAGTCTAAGCAACTACGCCAGCCATTTGCTTCAAAATGCGTATTCTTCTTAGGATAGGGGGATGGGTACTCCACAAATTTGCCCAGAGAGAATCCTTTTCCGACAACCCCCTCTTTTTCGGGTCACTTATGAAGAGATGAGCGACTGCATCACTTACCTGCATGGGGCGGGTATAATTAGCTATCTTTTCAAGGGCTGAAGCCAGAGCGAGTGGATTACGGGTAATGGCAACGGAACCAGCGTCCGCCATATATTCCCTCGCCCTGGAAATGGCCAGCGACATAAGTCTGCCTATGATTCCAGCAAAAATGACCACCAAAAATAGAATAAGCCACAAAAAGACTTCTCCGCCTTCGTCTCTGTCTCTCCTTGACCTTCTACCACTCCAGTATAAGTTAAAACGGATCATATCCGCAAGAATCACGATGGCACCTACCAGAACCGCCACCATAGTCATGGTCAGGATATCTCTATTTTTTATATGAGAAAGCTCATGACCAATTACACCCTCCAGCTCCTCCCTGTTTAAGAGTTTTAAAAGACCTGTTGTAGCACAGACCGAGGAGTGCGCCGGATCCCTTCCCGTAGCAAAAGCATTGGGTGATGGATCATCCATAACATATACTTTAGGTTTTGGAACACCTGCTGCTATACTGAGCTCCTCCACAATATTTACCAGCTGCCTTTCCTCGTAGTCTGAAAGGTTTGGCTCCCGTGCTCTAACAGAGGCAAGTACAATTTTGTCACCATAGTAGTATGAAATCAAAGCCTGAACTACAGCAATTACAAGAGCAATAAATGTGTAAAAACCGCCTCCGTTGAAAAGGTAATCAAAAAGTCTCCCAATTCCGTAGAGCAGAAAGAAAAGAAACAAGACCAGGAAAAAGGTTCTTCTCTTATTTCTTGAAGCAATGGCCATAAAGTCCAGAGCACTCATAAAATCACCTCCTTCTTAAAACTTAACCTCAACACTTGCCCTCTCTTCCGGGAACTCAAGGAATTCTACTGGCTTAAATCCAAAAATTTTTGCAATTATATTCGTTGGAAAAGACAAACACAAGGTATTAAAATGCCTGACCGTATCATTGTAAAATTGTCGTGCATATGCAATACGGTTCTCGGTACTGATAATTTCCTCCTGTAATACCAGAAAATTCTGAGAAGCTTTAAGATCAGGGTAGTTTTCCACGAGCATTAGAATCCTCTTTATGGTCTGAGATATCCCGCCCTCCACATCACCCTTTTCCCTAAGATCTGTGGCCTGGATAGCGCGGCTTCTGAGTTCCACAACCCTTTCAAGAACTTCTCTTTCGTGTTTCATATAACCTTTGACGGTTTCTACCAGATTCGGAATCAGGTCGTGCCTTCTTTTAAGCTGAACATCAAGCTGGGCAAAGGCTTCCCTAACCCTAACCCTCCACCGGATAAAGGTATTGTAGATAAGGAGCAGCAACAAAGCTACTACTAAAACTGCAGAAATTAGCAGAAGTTCGATTCGCATGTGTATATATTACCTTATTAACTGTGACTTTTCAAGTTATTATCCTTGTTTTAATCTATCTTGACAGTTCACCCCCATAGTTATACAATTGTATAACTATGGAAAGGATCAATAAGCGGGTTACGGTAATCGCAAAGTTCAACGGAAGCAGCTCCCTTTACCCACTCTATATGGAATTTTCAGGGTCATTAATAAAACTTAAAAAACCCGATGCAGTATGGAAGGAAAGAATAGGCAGAAATCTCATTACCCGTTTTTCCGTAAGTGATGGTGTAAACCGCTACATCCTGGCACTTAACCACGAAACCCTGGAGTGGAAGTTGGAGGTGATTATAAGTGAATAAATCTTGTAGCAAAGGTAAAAGAACCTTCATGCTCATAGATATGGACGCTTTTTTTGTTTCATGCGAAGTGGCTGTGAGGCCCGAGCTTAGAGGGAAACCTGTGGGAGTAGTCACAGGACCTCAGAGGGGTGGTGTGGTGGCATCGGTATCCTATGAAGCCAGGAAATACGGTCTTAAAGCGGGCACACCGGTTTACAAAGCCAGAGATCTTTGTCCGGACATTATCCTTATCCCGGCTGATATAGTAAAGTATGCATACATATCGGAGTCCATAATGGAGTACCTGAAAAACAGGTTTGAAAAGGTGGAGGTTTTTTCTGTGGATGAAGCTTTCATAGATGTCACAGGAGAGGAAAATCCATTAAAACTCGCGAAGGAGATTAAGGATTACATTAAGGCTCATTTTCATATCCCTCTGACCATCGGCATAGGACCGTCCCGGGTAGTGGCAAAAATGGCGTGTGAACTTTCAAAACCTGACGGACTCATGGAGATAAAAGAAGAGCAAATTCTTGAAAAACTTGGAGATCTTGAGGTTGACGAAATACCCGGTATCGGAGATAGAAATGCTTCCACTCTCAAAAATATGGGTATAAGAATCGTAAAAGATCTCTGGGTGGTGGATGAAGACCTGCTGGTAAGAAGACTGGGAATAAGGGGCAAATGGTACAAGGACATGGCCATGGGGAAAGACGCGGGATTCTTTACTATCCTTGAAAACGGCCTTCCATTAAAGAGCATCGGCCATTCAGAAACCTTCTCAAGAGACATTACGGATATAGAAGACATAAAGACCTACACCCTTTATCTTTGCGAAAAAGTGGGCAGGAGACTTAGAAAACACAATTTAATGGCATACGGTGTGATGGTTTACTTAAGGTACTACGACTTCACAGGGAATAGTATCTCAAAGAAATTTAAGAAGCCCTTTTTCACCACCTCCGAAATTTACAAGAGAGCCATGCTTCTCTTAAATCAGGTATGGGATTTAAAACCCATAAGGCTTATAGGCATATCCGTCTTTGATCTCGCCCCTATAAACCTACAGCTCTCCTTCTTTAAGGAAGAGTTGAAGGACATTCAGCTGGATCGTACCCTGGACAGAATCAACGATACCTACGGCGAGTTCACAGTAAGAAGAGCAAGGCTGGCAGGGATGGAAACCAGCCACCATGTAATACCACCCCGGGGAATACCCCGCTAATAAACCCAAACTATAACGTAATTGATTAAAAGAGAAGTGAATTTTAAAATAAAGCTATGAAATTAATGAAAAGCTATCTTTTACGCGTTATATTGGTTACTATAGGGGCAATATCCCCACTGGGGGCTCAGGATTCTCTCAACATAAGAACTGTTTCTATTTACAATGTCACCGGTTCGCCCAGATATCTGGAAGTTAATGACACCCTTCTCCACTTAATTAACGGAAACTACGTCATCCTGGATATTTCTACGCCGCAAAATCCAGTACCAGTTGGCAATGTACCTCTTTCAGGGGTAGCACAAGCAGTAAAGGTACAGGGAAATTATAGTTATGTGATAACATACTACGGAGATGTCTATGTTTATTTGATACAGAACCCGTCTAATCCGATGGAACAGGGATACTACCATCTGCCGCAGTATGCCTATGATTTATTTGTAGACGGCAACTACATTTATACGGCGGATGGTTACGGTGGTATGAGGATCCTGGACGCCATTGACATGGGAAATGTTGTGGAAACAGGCTACTTTCCAACACCCGAACCCTGTATGGGTGTTTATGAGGAAAATGGAATAGCATACCTCGCCTGCGGGAACAGTGGCGTTTACATTGTAAGTGTTGCAAATCCTTACAGTCCCTACCAGATCTCCCATCTGGATACTCCAGGATTTGCAAGGAAGATTCATAAGCAGGGCAATTTCCTTTATGTTGCTGATGGAGAAGGCGGAACGATGATTGTGGATGTATCAACACCCGCTAATCCCAATATTGTAAGTACATATCCCACATTAGGATGGGTTTACAGCGTCTTCCCTCAAGATACCCTCCTGTTTGTCGCTGAATATCATTTAGGCATAAAAGTTCTTAACATTAAAAATCCTTCAAACCCCGTGCTTACTGGCTACTTCAGTACCCCCGGGTACGCCTATGATATAAAAGCACAGGAAAATTTAATTTATACAGCTCTGTTCAATGGCTACCTCGGAATCTACGAACTTTACCCGCTGGCTATTCATGAGGAGGCACACAACCCTAAAAATGTGATTATGATAACTAACGGGGACATCCTTAATCTCCCCGGGGATGCTCTTAAAGATAGATCCACTGAATTTCTAATATACAATCCCTCAGGACAGGTCCTTGTAAAGGGTCTTGTGGACAAAGCTGAACACTCCATACCACTTCACGGTAAAGAAGGGATCTACTTCTTGGAGCTTAAAAGTCCCACTTTCCGAAAAATATATAGGATACTGAAAATAGGAAAGTAAGAAATTTTAAAGGGACACAGGTATAAATTCCTTAAAAAATATGCCCTTCTCACAAACCTCACACGTAAAGGCTACTTTGTAGTCTAAACTTCCGAACAACTCTCTCATGGCCTTTCCAAATTCCGGGTCCATGGAGTAGTTGGGCATTACTTTTTTAGCATCTCCCCTTTGCACCACAAAAACCAGAGCTTTTTTAAAGGGCCACCTTAAAAGGGTTTGAAGATGACGGGTTCCCCGCATGGTGGGGGCGTCCGGAAAAAGTCCTGTACCCCCCTCCACAAGGGTGCAAGATTTTACTTCAACGAGAACTTCCTTATTTATTAAAAAATCAAATCGGGAATCTTCAAACACAAACTCCGCTTTTACTTTCTCAGTGAAGGGAAAAATTTTCTCTATATTTTCAAGGAAAACTTTGTTTGCCAGAGAGGCGTTTAAACCCACGGGAATTTTTCCATGGGCAAATCCAACGACAGCTTCAAGGGAAGTTCTGCGTGATAAATCGTCCACTTTCTTCAGCAAAACTTTAGCACCCTCATATATTATCTCTTGAAGCCTTCCAGGATTGGGTAGATAAGCAACAGTTTCTTCACCAGTAAAATCCACATACAATCTAAAACGTTTCTCCCTTTTCAAAACCCTTGCAGGATAAAGTGTGGGAAAGAGCATGAGAACATTGTATAAGGTCAGGGGTGAAAATAAAAAGGGGGGCCTTTCGGCCCCCCTCAAGTCCATGAGTCGAAAGCCTTACTTCGTGAGAACCACTTTACCGGTGAAGGTCTTCTTGGGCGTCACCATCTTTACGATGTAAACACCGGAGCTGAGCCTGGAGCCGCGGTCGTCCGTACCATTCCATCTCACTGTGTAGTACCCTGCACCCTTCTCGCCCTTAACCAGTGTGGCCACTTTCTGTCCATTTACAGAGTAGACGGCAATCTCCACATCGCTTCTTTCAGGCAGAGCATAGGTAAATTCAAAACCCCTGGAGCCGGCAATGGAACCCTTTATATTAAAGGCGTACTGCGCTGGCTTATTGTCGCTCACAGGTGTAACTACGAAGGAGATATATCCTGATGCGGGGAACCTCGAAGGATTACGCCATGGTGAGTTATCCAGTGCTACAAAGTAAAGTTCCACAGTGTCTTCTACCTGTAAATTGGGTATTGTGTAATAATATGTAGAAGTTACTACACTATCGTGGAGTGCGTAGGTAAACGCAGTTCCATTAACGGAGTAATAGAGGGTGTCACCATATATTCCGGATGGGTCGGTGATAACCATGCTCAACCATATGTTGTTCACTCCGCCTGTATCATATGCAAAGGCATAAAATTCCGGTCCGGTGAGTTCCGTCAACATCGAGACCTCAGTGGAATATGTCATGGTATCGGGGCTCTCATAATCCATACGGACCACATAGAAGTACTGAGTAGCATCCAGGATATTGTAATCAGTGTATGTAATATCAGAGCTTACTCCAATGGAATCATAGGGACCGCCAGAAACAGTTGACCTTAAAATAGTGTACTTTTCTATGTACTTCGAATCAGCTCTTCTTTCATCCTTTGCGATAGCCACAGGAAGTTCAGATCTTGAAAGCTTAGATGCTTTAGCAAGTTTTACCGGCTTCATACCGGAAGCGTAGGCCTTGCTTTGAGGATAGTAGGTAACTGCACTTCGTATAATCCAGTCGTAACCAACGGTATACCATGCTCCACTTGCTGCTTCATAGTAAAGGCTTCTATCGGTATTTCCACCCCCATCGCATACAGGATAAGGCTGATTCTGCGTTATCCATTCAAAGCCCACGTGATACTCACCATTCACCATTATATTCCTGCTCCTGAGGTCAAGGCGCAGGTAGTTCGGGTAAACTGGCGCTTGTATCAGAGTATCGAAAATTACATTGCCGGGTATACCGTTATTATCGTCGTAAATCCTGAGGCGTAATTGACCCTGAGTACCAAAGAACAAAGCGACGACACTATCCACCCTTGCGGGAGTGTATTGAGGAGTGAATCTAACAGATACAATATCACCTGGATAAAGTTCGCTGAAGTAATATGCAGCACCGCCATCGTACACAAGACTCTGTCTTGGTCTTGCCCAGGTGAGTTTAATTCCGGGATCAGGGTCTCTCACAGCCTGAATGGATGGAGTGCCGGGATTATAGGCAAAAAGCTTCCACCAGGTACCATGACTGGAAAAGCTATTCCCGCTAACATCCTCTACAAAAAGATATCCATCATATACCGTACCCGCATATACCGTTACCGTACCCGCAGGTCTACCAGGTATTTCCAGAGTAATCGTATCTACACCGGGGCCATAATTGGCTTCAAAATTGGCAATAATAGAGTCGTTAGCCACCACGAAAGCGTAAACATAGAAAGGCGAAATATCACCTACTTCAAAAATTACAGTATCCGGGCCTGTGTCATACGTGATTTGAGGAGCTCTCAACATTTCTACCATGGGCGGCAGTGTGTCAGGCTCATAAGTAACATTAAAATCATCCACCCACCAATAATACTCATCTCTGGCACCATAATGGAAGGCAATCTTGAAGTATTGAGCACCATTTGTATAAGCATTATTCACAAGCGAGGTTATATCAATATGTTTGTAACCACTATCATCGACATTGGAGTATCTTGAAATCTCTGTCCAATTTGCTCCATCATCAAAAGAAATCAAAACCCGACCTGAGTCCATGGTAGTAGTATAAAAATCGTTGTAGTAGTGCCAGAAGTTAAGAGTATATGTCCCGTATCCAGGTATGGTAAACCTCGGTGATATCAGCCAGTCATCCTGGTTTTCAACGGGTGAATAGGAGACCCTCGCAACGGTCCTTGCGGGAGCAGCAGCCACAAATCGGTGCCAGTCATTATTATTAACCGTAGGCACTGCTTCATCACCACCGTCTATAATTTTCCAGCCACCGAAGGGTGGATTAGTGGAGTTAGTCCAGTTCTCATCAAAATTCTCCGTGTAAGGAAGGTTCTGGGCATAGGGCCATGCATGAATAGGAACAGAAGTGGTATCATTATCTGGATTTGCATCACCGGTGAGTTTAACACCTGCGTAAACAGTTAAATCACCGGTATCCGGAACTACAAGGGGAGTGGCAAAGGTATAAGGCTGAGAAACACCACCGGGCAGATTTCCTGTCCAGATCTCCCAGACTGTGTCAGCACCACCCAGTGTGTGAAAGAGATTAATTGAAGTAATGGGATCGATACCGGAATTCTTGAAAACAATACTCACAGGACTTCCTTCACCCAGTATAACAGGTTTGGGGATGGAAATGCTCAAAATTTCAGCGTCATTTGCAGGGGCTGTGGGCTGGGTGACAAAGATCCTTACTGAGTCCACATACATGTTGTTACCATATCCACTTCGTGCCCTGAGAGCCACATAAAGCTGAGTATTTCCTGAGAAATCCCCTATCTCTACCTCATGGGGTCTCCATGTGGGCGTTGTGGCACTGGCATCGTACCTCTGGAAACCTGCTAAGGTATAGAAATTGTTTCCATCAAGGGAGTAATCTACGTAAATTGAGTCATATGCTGAAGAGAAGCCTGCGTCATGGATCATGTAGAATCTGAGAACTACTTTCTTTGCGGTGGGACCGACATTCAACGGAGCTATAAGCCTTGCACCAGAACCAGAGGTAGCACTATAGGATGGATAACCCGCCATGGCAGGAGCATCCAGGGGCGAACAGGCGGGATTAGACCCAGAAGTATACCGTATCCAATTAAAGGTTCCACTAATAATCTGGGTACTCCATCCAAGGGGCGGGAAGGTGACATCGGTAAAGGAAGATGCTGCTACAGTTGAATCATCCCAAACTTCAATGTAGATTTTGGCAGAATTATTTGCAGTATTGTCATCCGCTTGTAGGCTTAAATACAGTGTATCAATCCCCAATTGTGCTGGCATTTGAACGGGGATATCAACGAGAGAGTATTGTCCAGGGTTTAAGGAAACGGGCACAGTGTAAGAGCCTGTTCCAGACCAGTTCTGGAAATTATAAGTAAAGGTCACACTAGATACAGGATTGGAGCCCGCATTTACCACGAGAGTCCTTATAGTATCCACCGTCCCTGGATGGAGAAGTGGCACAGTCCTAATGCCCCCCATAAGGGACAGGTCGTTGGCAAAGATTCTCTGCTCCACCTCCACAAGGTTACCGCCACAGCTGATCACAAGTTCAAGGCCCTGTCTCCACCTGTTCACATCAGCTATCTTTAAACCATAATCTGCGGCAGCGGCAATCTTGGGAAGTGCCCCCACATATGCCCTACCTGTGGGTGAGAAGGCAAACCAAAGAGAATATCCAGTAGCTGAAGTACTGGTATTGGAAAGTAAAACCTCGGGACCCGGAATTTCTGTTAATAAGAAGTCACCAATTTCGATGTCGTTATAAGTGGTCCCCCAGGTTCCAGAGAGGGCCCAGGCAACACCACTGAAGGTCGTTCCCGTATAATACCACATGGAGAGCTGATAGGAAGTGGAACCGTGAACAATGTAAACCTCTGGTCCGGGGATGGTGGGGTTAACATCGGCAATGGCAATATCATTGACACCCGATAGTCCCGTGGAAAGAACCTGGGTTTGCCACTGAGTACCATCGTAATAGGCTATTGCGAAGTCTGTGCCACCACCTGTGTAGACCTCATTTCCAGGAAGTCCCGGAATCAAATCACCTATAGCAACACCTCTATATCTCTGTGCTCTTCCCGTAAAGGTAACCCTTACGGTATCAAAGGAGGTTCCGTTCCACTTGGCAACCATAAAGGCCGAAAGGGTATTATTTCCAAGGTTAAAGAGAATATCCCTGGCAACACCATCGTTGTCAGCATCTCCTATAACAATATTATTTATATAGTCGCCTGAGCCTACCCCGATGCTATCCCTAATCACCCAGCCTCCCGTAAACATTCCATCCCACTCAAACCACCTGAGCCAGACTCTACCACCAACGGAAGCATTGTCCGCCGTTAGGATATCTGTGTACTCATCTCCATCCACATCGCCAATACAAACCGCATGCTCTGTTGCACCAGAAGGAAATGTATAAGGCATCTCTATTCTGAACTTATCAGAGCCAAACCCTATAGTAGAGGTGTCAGTGGCAATTATCAGGTACCTGGTGCCTCCACTCTGGACTGAGATTACCCTTATGGTATCGTCCGTAAGTCCTTTGAAGCGAGTTCCCACTCCCACCTGCCTTGTGAGATTTGCGGTAGTTCCACGGAAGATGTAGTTAGTATCAAGGACTGGAGAAGGAGCCTTGGTTAACGGTCCCACCCATGTGGCACTCTCCACGGGTATGGGGGGGACATCATCCACCTTCGCCTTCTGGGCATAGGTCATCCCCAGAAGGATTAGGAATGCGAGACAGCGTTTAAACATAAAAACCTCCTGTGTGAAAAAGATTATACCCATCCAGAATGGTCTAGTCAAGAAGCCGCTAATATTCAGGAAATACAAGGCTTATCATGGCCGCTGAACATGTCCCTGAAAGGCTTAGGAAAACACTCAGAGAAAATCGCAATTCGTTAGTAATAACTTATAATTTACAGGATGCCGGAGCGAGTATTGATAATCAGTTTCCTCCTTATCCTGCTTTTAAATGCTCCTTTTCCCCATATTACCAGAACTGAGCCACGTCACAAAAATGATTCCATGAAGGCACAACCCCTACCCATGAATGTTATAACTTACGAGCCGTATTACTATATTAATTCTAAAGACACCCCCGATTCTGTAAAAATTTTAACAGACTCCGGTGGTCAGGAATTCGCTTCGGAGAATATCAAATTAATGCTAAAATATGGTCTTAATAAGTTCAGGTTTTTACATTTTTGCAATGGCCTGGAAGACACCTTGGAACTCAACATATACAGAGCCTCCCCAAAACTGAAGGTCGCCGTTATAACCCCCTTTCTGCATCCTGCCATCAAGATTTTCAGAAACATAGAGAAGAAAAACCCGGATTATGAGTTTTACTTCTTCATAAAGTCTTATGAGGATTTCTGGGAAATTTCAAGAAGTACCATCCAGAAGTGCAGAACACCTAAATACGGGGATTACAACCTTTTGATATTACTGGATAAATCATTATTACGGGATTTTTTGAATTTAAAAACACCCCTTCTAACCCTCCCCTCCTCCGAAAGTCTCGGTCAACTCTATAGAGAAGGCTTCGTAAGGGGTCCTGACATCAAAATACATCTCAAAGGGCTAAAAATATCGGGGAATAGGGATTATACCGATAACCTTTTATTCTTAGAGCCTTATGGGGTACCGATATTAGCCAGAAATTTTCCCACCATCTTTGAACTGAATATTTCTAACCTTTTTGAGCTTTACATGCGAAATCCTGAAGCCATTGAATCATTACTCACGTATGTTATAAATAGTGCCTACTTTCCAAAAATCAGACATATTGAACTGGGTGGGCAGGATTTTTTAATTTCGGAACCACGTCAGATCCCCTACACTACGGGTATCGAAATTTTTACGCCCGAAGATAAAATCTTCCCGGAAATAAGATTAAAGGGATACCAGGAGTTAATGGCAAAGGGGGATTCAACCCTCTACGTTGTTAAAGTCTTCATAGGAAGTGAAATCATCGATAGTGTCAATATAACGGTAAAACCGCATATCCGACAAAAAAATATTATCACGAAATCTGCGAAAAAATCAACACTTACTATTAAACTCCTTCCTGCTCAGGGTAACCCTACTTTTTTAATTTTATTTTTCATCATAACGGCATTAATTTATACTTTAGGAAGAAGCGGGAGGCAAAAGTCATGAGAATGGTAGACATAATTAAGAAGAAAAGGGACGGGCATGGCCTTACCCGGGAAGAAATTGAATTTTTCGTATTAAACTACACAAAGGGTGAGATTCCCGATTATCAGGCCTCTGCACTCCTTATGGCCATTTATTTTCGGGGTATGAACATGGAAGAAACCGTAGCCCTGACAGAATCCATGATGAAATCCGGTGAAGTCCTTGATCTATCCGATATCCCTGGGTTTAAAGTGGACAAACACTCCACGGGTGGCGTGGGGGACAAAATTTCATTACCCCTGGTACCAATCGTTGCCAGTCTTGGCGTGAAGGTGCCCATGATTTCAGGCAGAGCCTTAGGGCACACAGGGGGCACCCTGGACAAACTTGAATCCATAAGGGGTTTTCGAACCTCTTTAACCGTTGAAGAGTTTAAGAAGCAGCTTGCAGATGTTGGCGCCGTAATGGCAGGACAAACAGAAAATATATGTCCCGCTGACAAGAAACTTTATGCTCTACGGGATGTAACAGCCACCGTAGAGAGCATTCCCCTTATTTCTGCCAGCATTATGTCCAAAAAACTCGCTGAGGATATAGATGGGCTTGTCCTTGATGTTAAGACAGGAAACGGAGCCTTTATGTCAAAATTTGATGATGCCAGAATGCTTGCCGAAACCATGGTGTGGATAGGAAAGGGACTGGGTAAAAAGGTAAAAGCCCTGATAACGAACATGGACGAACCCCTGGGATATAAGATCGGAAATGCCCTGGAGGTGGTGGAAACCATTGAAGTTCTTAAAGGAGAAGGGCCTAACGATGTTAAAGAGCTAACCTATAGGCTTGCAGCGGAAATGTTATTCATGGCGGATATCTGTAAGACTTACGACGAGGCATACGGGAAAATAGAACAGGTTATAAAAACAGGTAAAGCTCTGAACAAGTGGCATGAAATTGTGGAGGCTCAAGGTGGAAACATTGAGTACATGTATTCGGAGGAATTCACAAAAACTAAGTACATCGAATATATAAAAGCCGACAAAGAAGGAACCCTGGAGAGTTTCAACACCTATAAGTTAGGTGTGGCAGTATCCATTCTGGGCGCTGGAAGGAACAAAAAAGAGGACACCATAGATCCACAGGTCGGCGTAATACTTTACAAGAAGGTGGGCGATGAGGTTTTAATGGGAGAACCCATAATGGAGATTCGTTACAATGAAGAAAAGAGATTTCAAATAGCATTACCTTTATTTATGGAATCTTTTAAAATAAATTCAGAACCACCTGCGAAATTACCCGTGGTGCTGGAGGTGGTCGAGTAAAAGTCTTGATTTTTCATAGAAAAAACACTATAATTAAGACATAGGAGGTATTATAAAAATGGCAAAGAAAGTTAAGATTGCGAAAAAAGAGGAAATAAAACACGACCCGGTCAGAGAAGCTCTATTAAAGGTAGTTGCGTTTTTCAAAAATTTATCAAAAACTAAGTATTTTAACTACATTCTTTATGGACTTGGTGGAATCCTGGTAATAGTAATTGCCTGGGTTTTTTATAAAAACTCCACAAAACCTAGGGTGTCTTATGAGGCAGATGTTTATCTTCTCCAGGCAATTTACGCAATTTCCAGCCAGGATACAATACAGGCTCCAGCACTTCTGGACTCTTTAACTACAAAATTCTCAAAGTCCACTTCGGGAATGAGAGCATTATACTACGCAGGTGTTTACTACCTGAAGAGAGGCGACGAGAAGACGGCCATAAGATACTTTAAAAAATTTCTCTCAACACCCCTTAATGACAAGCTCCTTCGAACATTTACATATAGCCAGCTGTCAGATATATATATGGATATGAAAAAATCAGGCACTGCCCTTTATTACATGAAAAAAGCCTATCGTAATGCACCAAATGAATCTTTAAAAGCATACTATTATTACAAACTTGCAAAGCTTTACTACCTTAAGGGAAACATAGAGAAATCAAAGGAAATGCTTGCATCTTTCGAGAAAAAATTCCCCAAGTCTGCCATAAAATCAGCAATAAATGAAGAGCTTAACTTTATGAAAGGCATACTTGGGGAGGTGAATTAGATAACATGAATTTACCATATTATAACGATTTCACCGCCAGCCTCCGAAAGGTAGTAGAAAGGGCAAAGGAAGAGGCTTCTAAAGAGGGTCATAGCGGCACTGTAAATATTGAACACCTGGTCCTGGCAATTCTAACCACCCAGGATGGAAGTGCTTATGCCCTTTTAGAAGAGGAAGGTGTTACTTACGATAGATTTAAAAGGTCACTGGATAGACTAAGACCCCCAAGGCTTATTCTTGAAAACCCGATAAGTGCTAAAGAAATAAAATATAGTTTAAGGGCTATAAAGGCTTTTGAATATGCAAAAGACGAGGCATTAAAACTACATAAGCAGTACATAGGAACTGAACATCTCCTCCTGGGGATTCTCCGTATCGAAGAAGATATTACTTACAGAATTCTTGTTATCGACTTCAACATTACCTATGAACTTATTTTAGAAAAGATTCTCAGAGCATCAAAGGATCAGGACAGAACCGGGCTTAAAAATACAAGGCTAAAAAATCTTGAAACTTTCTCACAGGATTTAACAAAATTAGCCAGAGAAGGGAAACTTGATCCTGTAATAGGAAGAGAAAGGGAAATTGAAAGGGTTTTACAGATTCTATCCCGCAGGAAAAAGAATAATCCCGTTCTCATTGGAGAACCTGGTGTAGGAAAAACCGCAATTGTTGAAGGCATTGCTCAGCGTATCGCACAGGATCAGGTACCAGACCAACTTCTGGACAAGAGGATTTTGCAACTTGATCTCACTGCCATTGTGGCTGGAACAAAATATCGTGGTCAGTTTGAGGAAAGATTGAAAGCTATACTTGATGAAGCTAAAGAAGCCCCTGACGTTATTCTTTTTATTGATGAATTACATACCGTTGTGGGCGCCGGAGCTGCCGAAGGTTCTCTCGACGCATCCAACATATTAAAACCCGCTCTTGCCAGGGGCCAAATCCAGATCATAGGTGCTACAACCCTTGAGGACTACCGCAAATATATCGAAAAGGACGGCGCACTGGAAAGAAGATTTCAGCCTGTGTTTGTTGATCCACCTACAGTAGAAGAGACTATTGAAATCCTTTATGGTTTAAAAGAAAAGTATGAAGCTTTTCACGGAGTAAAGTATACAGATGAGGCTATTGAGGCCGCTGCAAAACTTTCCGATAGATATATAACCGATAGGTATCTTCCCGACAAGGCCATAGATGTTCTGGACGAAGCTGGCGCTAAGGTAAAGTTAAAAACTCCGGAAACTGATGAGTACCTTGAAGAATTGAAGAAAGACCTTGAGAACGTGAAAAAAGCCAAAGAGATTGCCAAGGAGAAGCAAGACTTTGAAACAGCTTCGCTTCTAAAAGAACGAGAGGAAAATTTAAAAGATCAAATCGCTGAACGTAAAAGAAGACTAAGATCAAAGGGTGAGCCGTTGTTTGTTACTAAAAATCACATAGCGGAAATCATTTCACTCTGGACAGGAATTCCTGTGGCCAGGTTGGCGGAAAGCGAGATGGAAAAACTCCTTAAGATGGAGGAGGAACTTAAAAAGCGCATTGTGGGGCAGGATGAAGCTATCTCAGCCCTTGCCAAGGCAATAAGGCGTTCCAGGGCCGGAATAAAGGACCCGAGAAGACCTATCGGATCTTTCATTTTCCTTGGACCTACAGGTGTTGGAAAAACAGAAACTGCAAAAGTTTTAGCAGAATTTCTTTTTAACGATCGGGATGCCGTAATCGAAATCAACATGTCCGAATATATGGAAAAATTCAACGTTAGTAAGTTAATAGGTGCACCACCTGGATACGTGGGGTATGAAGAGGGTGGTCAATTAACAGAAAAAGTGAGAAGAAAGCCCTACTCTGTTATTTTATTTGACGAATTTGAGAAGGCTGATCCCGAAGTATTTCATATCCTCCTTCAAATAATGGAAGAAGGAGTACTTACTGATAGTTTCGGACGAAGGGTAAGTTTCAGAAACTCCATAATTATTCTTACCTCAAACATCGGTACGAAGGTTTTGAGTAAGAATAAGATGCTTGGTTTTAAATCCGAGGACCTCTCGAAAACTTTTGATGAAATGAGAAACTTTCTGGTCCAGGAACTGAAGAATACCATACCTCCAGAACTTTATAACCGTGTAGACGAGGTAATTATTTTTAAACCTTTAACCAGAGAGGACCTGCTTACCATTGTAGATTTACTCCTTGGAGACCTGGAATTAAGAATCAAAGAAATGAATCTTAAAATAGAGCTTACTTCTGAAGCGAAAGAATTTCTATTGGAAAAGGGCTTCGAGCCGGATTTTGGTGCAAGGCCCTTAAGAAGGACCATTAGAAAGTATATTGAGGAGCCTTTATCGGAATTAATTTTAAGTGGGGTGGTCCATGAAAACTCCCATGTGAGGGTGTCAAGAAAAGAGGACTCCCTGGATTTCGAAGTATTAAAACCCGAACCCGCTAAAAAGGGAGGATAAATTCCGTGTTTTTCCTCACAGTGCTTTTTATTATAGCACAGTATAATTTTACTATCAGAGACATTAACATCGATGGTGCAAAATGGTGGGATAAGGGGACATTATTAAGCGCAACGGGGTTAAAAAGGGGACAAACATTAAATCCCTTAGCCGTCCGGCAGACTCTCAAAAAGGCGTATTTAACGGAATACTTCGATGAACTATCACTAACGGCTGTTATTGAAAACCAAAAAGCAGACCTGTATCTGAGAATTAAAGAAAATCCAAAACTGGGAAACATCACTTTCAACGGGATGAAAGCTCTAAAACCTAACCCTTTGAAGGACACACTTGGACTTAAAGGAAATATTCCTGTATCTCAAGCCACACTCTTCAAACTAAAATCCTATATCCTTGAGGAATATAAAAAGAAAGGATATTTTGATACCAAAGTGAACATTGATAGAAAAATATCCGAAGATGGAAAAGTGGACATAATAGTTAACGTGGAAGAAGGCAAGAAGGCAAGAATAAAAGAGATAATATTCCACGGGAACCAGGCCTTCACCTCCAGCAGGCTCAAAAGAGTAATGAAAACCAAAGAAAAAAAATTCTTCATTTTTACAGGCAAACTGGACGAAACTAAATTTCAGGAAGACATAAGAAGACTCAGGGAATTTTACATGAATAACGGCTATCCCGATGTCACCGTTGATTCCACCCGTTTAGAAGTCAAAGACAAAGATCTTTACATCCATATTTTTATAAACGAAGGCAAAAGGTATCGTATTGGAAACATAAATCTTGAAGGGAACAACTTCTTCAGCTCGGAGTTTCTTACAAAACTCGCAAAAATTAAAGACGGAGAAATTTATTCTCAGAAGAAAATTAATAAAACCATTGAAAATATAACTGAGGTTTACGGTGACTCGGGATTTCTATACGTAAACGTAACCCCCTTCACAGAGGCCATCAGGGATTCGATCCTTGACCTGAAATTCTACATTTTCGAGGGGCCAAGAATCAAAATCCGAAAAATAGACATAGTTGGGAACAAAAAGACTTACGATGAAGTAATCAGAAGAGAACTTGATGTCTTGCCTGGAGAATACTTTTCCCGCCAGAAACTCATTAAAAGCCAGAGAGACCTTTATTACATGAACTTTTTTGAAAACGTTGAAGTTAATTTTACTCCAACGGAGGACTCCAATTTTATTGATTTGACCTTCAAAGTGTCTGAAAAATACACAGGCTCTGTGGGCCTTGGCGCTACATATTCTCAGCTTGATGGTCTTTCGGCATACTTCCAGATACAGCAACCAAATTTCCGTGGTAAAGGGGAAATCGTAAACTTTTTGCTGGAATACGGATTCAGAAAGAGGAACTTTCAGATAGGTTATACCAAACCATGGCTTTTTGGAAAGAAACAGCAGGCGGGATTTAGCCTCTATTCCCTATCAAATTACTATCCCCAGTATACTGTAACAAAGAACGGTGGTAATTTAAGCTATAGCAAAAGAATCTTCAATGATTACTGGCGAATTTACACCCAGTATACCCTTGAGCGCACAAGGCTTTCCGATATTGACTCAAGTCTTTTAGTAAGCCCCACCTATTCATACTGGGCAAACAAGGGCTGGCAGTGGTCATCTTCCTTTAATTATACCCTTTCCTTTGATAATAGAGACAGAGTTTTCAATGCAACACAGGGGAACGTCTTCAGATATGATGGAACATTGTCCGGTGGACCCCTTAGAGGAGATATTCACTTTATAAAACAGGAGTTTGAGTTTTCAAAACTCGTTCCAGAGGCAAAGAATTTTATCGGTGCCCTATCCCTCAAAACAGGTTACATAAGAGGGATATACCACCCCGACTCCATTCCTTTCTATGAGAGATTCTTCCTGGGTGACGTGGGACCATATGGCCTTAGAGGGTACGAACTCAGGAGCGTGGGTCCTGTAGAAAATGGTGTTAATGTCGGTGGAAGAATTTACTTTATTTTCACTCTGGAACAAAGATACAGGATCAACGATAATGTGTACCTCCTTGCCTTTTTTGACGCAGGTAATTCTTTTAGGAATGTGAACACCCTAAGACCCTTTATCGTCAAAAAAGGTATAGGAGTTGGTATTAGAATGGAAGTGCCTATGATGGGAATTTTAGGTTTTGACTTTGCATACGGAATAGACTCTAAAAAGTGGATACCCCACATTCAGGTTGGAACCTCTTTTTAACAAGGAGGTAAGAAATGAGTAAAAAATTAAAATGGATTTTAGCGATTTTAGTGGTATTTATCCTCGGTACCGTTAGCGGCTTCATCCTCACGGCACAGCTACACCTGTCCAGTTTAGAAGGAAAGGATGCCAGGGTCTACTTCACCGAAGGCGATAGTGGCGAGGTAGAGAGCCCCTTCGTAAAAGTAGCAGATCTTGCTACTAAGGCGGTTGTTAACATCAGTACAGAAAGAGTGATAAAATTCAAAGAATCTCCATTTTTTGATGAGAATGACCCCTTTGACCAGTTTTTCAGAAGGTTCTTTGAGTTTCCCATGCCTCAAATTCCCCGAGAATACAAATCCACAAGCTTAGGTTCCGGCTTTATTTTTATGAAGGATGGAGACAAGTACTACATTCTAACAAATAACCATGTTATAAAGAACGCAGATAAGATCATCGTAAAGCTAAATGATGGCACAAAAATCACAGGTGATGACGTCAAAGTAGTTGGTACTGACAAAAACACTGACCTTGCTATTATCTCAATAAAAACTAAAAAGGACCTTCCTGTACTGAAACTCGGAGATTCTGACAAAATAAAAGTTGGGGATTGGGCCATTGCCGTTGGAAATCCCTTTGGTCTTGAAGGCACTGTTACCGTTGGTGTCATAAGTGCCAAAGGGCGTTCCGGAATTCCATTGCCCGATGGGCCTGTGTATGAAAACTTTATCCAGACAGATGCTGCCATAAACCCTGGTAACTCAGGCGGTCCCCTTCTTAACATAAAAGGTGAAGTTATCGGTATAAATACAGCTATCACGTCTCCATCGGGGGCTTATGCCGGTGTGGGCTTTGCTATACCTGTAAACACTGCAAAATACGTCATAGAGCAGATTCTCAATAAAGGAAAAGTCGTAAGAGGATACATTGGCATCTATCCTCAAGAGCTAACGGAAGACCTTGCCAAAACCTACGGTCTTGATTCCCCAAGAGGTGTTCTGGTTGCAAGAGTGATGAAGGACAGTCCTGCAGATAAGGCAGGAATTAAAGAGGAAGATGTGATAATTAAATTTGATGGCAAGGACGTAACCGATGTAGAACAATTTAGATTACTCGTGGCGCAGACCAAACCAGGAAAGGTTGTAGACGTAGAAGTTATAACTCAGAAAGGCGAAAGAAAAACTCTAAAAGTGAAAGTGGGCGAATACCCGGAAGAAACAGCAAGTGCAGACACGAGCAAAGAAGAGAACGTTGATGAGGCAAGAGGTAATGAACTTAAATGGCTGGGAATGACCGTTGTTGATGTGGGAACTGCAAAAAAGATGGGTTTATATTCGGGGGATGAACAGGGCGTGGTGGTAAAGGAAGTAGAACCTGGTTCTGTCTCTGATTTTGCCGGTATAATTCGCGGTGATCTATTACAGAAAATAGGTGATATTGAAATAAAATCCCTTAATGACTTTTCGAAAGCTTCAAAAACCTACAAAAATGTAAAGGGTCCCATGCGTTTCAAAATCATAAGAAACGGCATGCCAATTTTCATCGCTATTACCATCAGATGATAAGGTATCCTTCTCATGCGGGCTCCTTTTATCCGGCTTCAAAGGACGAGATAGGGGAGCTTTTTTCGAAATTTGAAAGTGCAACACGAGACATCATTGTCTCCGTTGAGAACCCCTTTGCTCTTGTCTCTCCTCACGCAGGCTATATCTACTCAGGAATGGTTGCCTATGCAACTTACAAAAATACTTTCCTCCAAAAAATTTACAATACCGTAATAATTCTTGGCCCATCTCATTATGTCTATCTTTCCGGTGCCTCAATATACCCTGAGGGCTCATGGCTTACTCCCATGGGGGAAGTTATAATTGACTCGGATTGTGCAAAAAAGTTACTTGAAAAATCTCCACATTTCATATCTGCTCCTGAGCTCCATAGAAGGGAGCATTCTATTGAGGTTCAGATTCCCTTTATCCAGTTTTTCCAGCCCCGGGCCAAAATTGTTCCTGTTCTTGTAGGTGATCTTACGGACAAAATGATAGAAGAATTAGGAGAAGCAATATCAGAAGCGCTGTCTGAGAGGGATGACGTCCTGATCGTTGCAAGTTCAGACCTATATCACGGAGAATCTTACAGGGCCTGCATAGAGTCCGATAAAAGAACCATCGATGCTATCCTCAAGAGGGATTGGAAAGATTTCCTACGAAAGGCTCAGAGTGGCGAAATAATGGCATGTGGTGAAATGCCCATCTCCATTCTGCTTTCCACCCTAGAACATCTGAGGAAACCTGTAGAAGGGAAACTTGTGATGTATACCAACTCTGCAGATGTAACGGGACTCAAGGGCGGATACGTAGTGGGTTATAGTGGAATAATCTTTGGAGTATAGCATGAAAACCTTGAACCTTACTGACGAGGAAAAAATAGAACTACTTAAACTTGCCAGAAAGTCCATTGAGAGCAAATTCAAAGGAGAAAAAGAACCAATTTTACAAAATCCCACAGAAAACTTAAAAACTTACTGCGGTGCCTTTGTAACTCTCAAAAAACACGGGGAATTACGAGGTTGCATAGGATACATAAAAGGGATTAAACCTCTATGGCAGGAGATAGTGGATTTAGCCAGGGAAGCCGCCTTCAGGGACCCACGATTTTACCCGTTAAGGCCCGAAGAACTTAAAGATATTGAGATAGAAATTTCTGTTTTGACTCCCCTTGTGAAAATTTCCAATCCTGAGCTTATTGAGGTGGGGAAACACGGTATCCTGATTAAAAGGGGATTTATGCAAGGCCTCCTTCTTCCTCAGGTGGCCACAGAAGAGAATTGGGACAGGGAGACATTTTTAGATCACACATGTCTTAAAGCGGGTCTTTATCCTGGCTGCTGGAGAGACGAGAAGACCGAGATATATATTTTCGAAGCCCTTGTCTTTAGTGAATCTGAGCTGGGTTTAAAATAGAAAACTATATCCCATTCTGAGCCTTTTTAAATCTATGGGTTTTTTTAAGTATGTTCCTTCAAAAAAGAATTCTCCTTGCCTGACTACATACTTAAAAGATGCATTAACCTCTAATCTTCGTGACGTTGGCACCACTAAGGGTATTACACCGCGGTAATCCCGCAAAGGGACATTGAGGATAAGGCTCGCGAACCCCTTAATTCTGCCTCTATTTACCGTAAATATGCTCTGAAAAAGAAAACTCTGAAGTTCTTCCCCCTGAAAATTAGTGAAAGCAAACCCAGACCTGACCGAAAAAAGCCCTGATCTGACTTCAAAACCGGAGTTCAACACCGAATAGTAAAGATTGTCCCGAAGAAAATATTCATACGCCGGAGCTAAAAATAAATTACTGAAAATAGGCAAGGTCAGTTCATATCTTCTAAACGCTCTTTCACAGGGCTGTGTGAAGGTAGAATCCACCTCTCTTCGCGAAGTGAAAGTTCCGTATGCACCCCGGAAATTAATGCTACCTTCAAGGGAATAGCCACTCTCTTTTTGCTTAAGCCAGCGCTCAAAAGAAGCCTGAAGGAAGATAGGGCTACTATTATATTCAACTTTCGTGGTAAATATGGTCTTAAGCGCAGTATCGGAAATCCCAAGGGCCAATACCTGTCTCTCGTATCCCCCACTACTTGCTGGCACAAAGAGGCCGGAGAAGGTATCGGGTTCATAGCCACCATGAGGAGACCTATAAAACCTTTCCTCTTTAACGTACTCAACATCTGGAGTTTTTGAAATACCAGCACCAATCTGAAAACCACTTAATGCCTTTAGAGAGAAATTAACCCTGTAGATAAGCTCCTTCCAGAACGTGGGTAAGTAACTTAATTCAGTTTTATACTCAACCAAATCCCCCGTTTCAAACATATTTAACAAAAAAAATGGAAGGATTTTATGGCTATCCTTATGCCACATTATGCCAGCAATACCATCAAAATTTTTACCCCTCTCCTCCATCTGAAGGACCAGGGGCCATGAAGATTTTTCAAGAATCAATCGTGGATCAGGAGCCTTTCTAATGTCATGATGAATTGAAAATCTATACGCGGTAGAATCTTCTTTTCTGAAATCCCCCGAAAAATCTACAGGGCCACCTGTAGTAAAAAATCGGATTCCACCCTTTAGTTTTCGTGATTCGTATCTTATCGAATAATTCAAATGATATTTACTCAGCAAAAAGTCCAAACTTCCAAATTGTTCTATAACGGCACTTCTTCCTTCAAGCCCCCAGAAACCACTAAATTCAGGCGATTCTAACATGAAATTTTTACTTTTACCTTTTAAACCTAATAGGCCGCTCACTTTGCCTGCGCGAACTTCTTTATAGGAGTTAAAGCTAACACCAAGATTATCATCATCCTGTAACCCGCTCAGGGTATTGAGGTCTGAGTAGGATAATTTAAGGTCTGTGAAAATACTGCCATAATAACTTAAAGAAAAAACGTCGAATCTTTTGGGAGTTGTAATTTTCACGGAAGGCTCATAGTTACCTTTGTTTTCACCCACATAACGATATCCGCCAAGGAAACTATCAAAAATATAACTTCCTTTCCCTATTCCAGCAAAATCAAAATAGACGGAGTAATCCCCATTCCCCCGGCCTACAAAAACGTAAATAGAATCTACCAGAATATAATCGCCCCCATCTATTTTAATTCCAGCCTGAAAACTCTTCTGGTCCACGAGGTCTCCGCCCTGTGAAAGGGAATCTCTCAAGGACTGTGGCAACCCTTCATAAAACCTTCTGGAATCTTCAAAATGTTCAAATTCCATTCTAAAGGCTCTTTTAGAATAAGAAAGAGAAAGAAAGGACCTTGAGGTTACTGCAAAAGTCTGATATTCGGCACACACCCGGCCCATCTCCCTTAGGATATCAAGATCATTAATCCACAAGCTCCCTGTGGTGTAATCAAAGGAATACTTTGATCTATCCAACTCTTCTTCACCTGCAAGAAGACGAAAGGACCCCGGAACGATAAGGTATCCGTAATCAATGAAATAAGGCCCTTTATAAGGATACTTTAAAAAAAGTTCTTTTCTGGTAGTGATACTTCCCATGGAACCATAGACCAATTGGAGGGGATTGAAATTTACCCAAAACCCAAGGATTTTGTGACTTCTAAAATAAATTTTACCGAGCCTGAAAAAATTTGAAGAGGTATCTTTTAGTTCAAAAAAAACTTCATCAACATCAGTCAGGGAAGCTGTGTAGTAATCGGAACCATAACTTGCTCCGTGATCCCTGAGTATTGCACTTACAGAGTACCTTTTCGAAAATGACCCTGAAAGGGTTATATCAAGAGATTGAGAGAGACTCAAGCTTACTCCGTCAAAGGAGACAAAAAAACCTTTTGAGCCCGTGAAGTTTAGGGTGTATTCGCTTCCTTTAGTGGACACAGAATCAACAAGATTGCTGGAATCACCCTCTAAAATAACTTTGGGATTCCTAAAGTATAAAGTATCAGAAAACGCAAAAAGTATTATGGCAGTTAAAAGCACTTATTTCACATTCAAAACAGCCTTTATTATATTTTCCGCAACCCCGTATTTTCTTAGAAATTCTTCTCTTTCCTTTTTAATTTTCACAACCCATTCCTCATACTCTTTAATTCGCCCCTGTTTTTCATATAAAATCCGCGGACGGAGAATCTCTACAGGTACTTTCTCCAGAAGTGGCTTATTCTCGGGTGCATCAATATCCACAACCAGGTAACCAAAGTCTGGATCCTGAGTCCACTTTATTTGATCTCTGAAAAGAGCCTCCAGCATGTAAGTAGAGTGAGAAATCTTGACTTTTAAAGCTTTACCCCTCTTTTCATCTAACTGATCTCCCCCAACGTAACCGGTATTCATCATCCAGGTGATAAGATTTTTATTTTTCTCCATAAGCTCTTGAAATCTCTCAGCTTGCAATTTGTGATTCAAAGGGAAGAAGGGTTGTGTAAATGGTGAGCGCGTTTTTCCCCTTTCTTTACCTGCAGCCGAAGTCTTTGAGGTCTCTCCGAGCATAAAATATCCTGAAGCTTGTTCAGGGGTTGCAAACTTCACAATACCAGGTGTAGCCGCATCCGGTCCCTCATCTCTATTCAGTATCCCTATAAACTTCAAAGGGGGAAGGTTATTAAGATCTGCTACATTATCAATAGCGCTAAGTGGTATAATTGATCTACCATTTTGAGTCCAAACCACAAAGTCCCAGCCATCTTTGGGGATTCCATATTCATCCACTACTTCTTCAAATCTAACCTCTCCATTTATGTAAGCGTCCACATGAGCGGGATCATTGCCCGTAAGTATAAAAATCTCTCTATATCTTGCCACTTCCTCAGGTGTTAATGCCTCTTTTGAAAAATCATAGGAACCATCGGGGTTCATATACACATTTTCTACCCATGCCGATGGATCAATGGTCCCTCTATAGATAACAGGTTCGGTTTTTTCCGTAAGTCCGAAGGTCTTAGCAAAACAACCATTTTCCGTTACAGTGTAACTTCCATCGGGCCACAAAGTAATCATGTCATCCTGGATAGGCATAGAATGTTCACCATGACGGGCAAAAGTAGTGGTAGTTTTACCTGTTCCTGAAAGGCCAAGAATTGCCACAGCATAATCCACACCATCTATCCTTACGGATTTTGCACCTGCATGGAGTACCAGGCCACCTTTAAGATAAAAGTAGTGATTAAGCATCCTTAAAATGCCTTTTTTGGATTCACCAAAATAGTCAGAATTCATAACATATGTGACATAGTTTTCCAGGTCCACTATTATGGCCATTTTCCCAGGGAGATCCTCCAGAACAAGGTCAGGGGTATAGACTATCTTAAAAACGGGCTTAAACTCATTCTTGTACCACTCAGGCCCTTCAACATACTCACGGGAAAACATCATTACCTGTTGCATACCTGCTACATTAGCAGCATTCAGCGTATAAAAGGCCTGTATGGGAACAGCCGTACTCCCGATGCCGTAATATCCCTGGATTTCAATGAGGGTTCCGGCCTTTTCTATATATTCTTTCTGGAGTTTTATATATTTTTCAGCCTGATCAGGTGTCATTATTTTTGAGGAAAACTTGCTTTCCTCACCTTTTTCCGCTATGATGTAAGTGTACTTCTCCATTCTGGCTTTCCGAAGGGTGATTCTGTTTATGTTTCCGTATAAGGATACAAGGCACGTCTTAATGTTTTCCAGTGCAAGTTTTCTTATTTCATCTTGTGTGGGATTTACTATATACCTTACGTTAAAAGGTTTTGATAACTTTGCAATTTGCTCTCTGAGAGCCATAAATCCTCCTGTATTTACAAAATTAGATCCTTGGGAAGATCAGTTAAATTATGGGTTTTCCCATCAAAATCAATAAACAGAGTATCTTCAATTCTTATCCCAAATCCCTTTGAAGGGTAATAGAGGCCGGGCTCAATGGTAAAAACATCGCCTTTTTCCAGAATGTGTTCCGAGTGCATATTTATTACGGGAAGCTCATGAACATCCAGGCCTACACCGTGCCCCAGACTGTGGACATAGCCCTCCTGCGCTTGAGGATTGGTTCTCAAGGTTTGATGCCCCTTACTCTCAAAATAGTTCAACACCAGCTCTTCCAGCTCTCTGCAGGGTTTGCCTTCCACTGCCTCTTGAACTGCTTTTTCCTGGATTTCTTTTACTTCAAGAAAAGCCTGTAAAACTTCGGAAGAAGGCTCACCAAAGGAATATGTGCGGGTCATATCAAAGAAGAAGCCACCTCCGTACTCATTTGGATAAATATCAAACACAATGGGAACACCAACACGAATAGGTTCTTCATCGTTCCCGTGATTGTGAGGCACGCCGCCATCCCTTCCCTGGGCAATAATCATCCCAGCACCATCTATAAGTCCCTGGTTTATCAATTCCATTCTTAAGAACTGCCTTGCCATACCTATAGTAAAAGGACGCCCCTCATATTCTAAAAAACCATTTTTCCTTTGAAGACCGCGAAGAAACTCAATTAAATTCCAGAAAGCATTCTGAGTTTTCTGAGCAACCTTCTTTATTTTCTCTAATTCTTCGGGGGTTTTTCTCCTTCGAGCCAGATATACGAGATCCTGTTTCAAAGGAGGGAATTCTATGTCCTTCAATTCTTCTGTAAGCCTTTTATATACATGCAATACGTTGTTATTAAAGCGATCAGTCTGAACAGAAATTCTTCCCGATACACCGAAAAATTCGAAAATCTTTTTGTAATATGCTACTCCCCTTTCCACAGGATCTTTAACGGCATTTACTTCTCGTAGATTCAATGCCGAAAAAGGAACTTTCTCATATTCCTCCAGATGTTTGACATTATCCCTCTCCATATCGATGTGGACAATAATTGGTCTCCGCCCCTGTTTTTTAAGAAATATCCCGGAACCAATGTGAGCACCCTGAGTTAGATAAAAGATTGAGGTAGAGGACTTTCCGCCCTCCACTATTAACCAATCAATCCCATTTTGGCTCATTAAATCTTCAAGATATCTTTCGTTCATGAGAAAATTTTAATTTGAATGCAAGGTATTAGCAAAAATTAGAGAATAGGCCTTAAAAGATCCGTCAAGCGGTTGATGATGCTCTGGTAACCCGTATCGTCCATGTAACTCGTGATACTTGCAGAGAATTTAATATTCTTACATGGCGGGAAAGTCGAGGATTTCAGGATATTTAAGATTCTCGAAAATACTATATCTGTGTTCTCAGAATTGGTAAATGGTAAAATTACCACAAAGGAGTTGCGGGAATACCTGCCCACCACATCAGATCTACGAAGGCTACTGGTCAAAGCTTGTGCAACTTTTTGTGTGGACGTTTCTACGGCGTAATTGCCGTATATATTCAGAAGCTTATCGTAATTTTCCATCCTGATCATCATTACCGAAAACGAAAATCCGTAACGTTTAGCCTGTTCACATTGCAAATTCAAAAGCTCTTTAATAATTGCTTCGCTGAAGGTCTGACTCACAGTGTCTTTGTAAGAAAGAGCTTCAAATTCTTTCTTGTACTCCATTTTCTGATAAACCAGAGAGTAAAAATATGAACCAAATACGAGGAGGTCATGCTCTTCAGGAGAAGGTGTAGCTTTTTGGCTAAAAAGCAAAAATATGAGTGAATCTACAAAATCTTCGTAAAGGCCAAAGGGAATAACCCAGGCACTTGCAAAACCAGCAACTTCCAGCAAAACGGGAATGACGGGCCATTCTACATAATTTTCATCTGCTATTACCGGAATACCGATGGAAACCAGATTTTCTGATTCGATTCCAAGACTTACTTTGTCCCTTAATTCCTTGTGGAGGTTGCTGGTACTGAAAACAGGGAAGAAGATCTCGGGTTGATTCTTGCTACGTTTAAAAAGTAAAACAGAGTCAGCATTGAAGATGCTCTGAAGTAATGGAAAAGAATCCGCTACAAACTGAGGAAAAGAGTTGGCCTTCAAACTCATATCAAAGATATCCCTTATGCGGGTCAAAACTGCAGTAGCTGGAGCAGCCTCCAGCTGTTCGAGTTTTGAGAATGAAAACACCAGGAATTCGAAGCCTTCAACTTCAAATTTTTGTGAGAAAATCTGATAATACTCACCTTTAACACTGGTTTTAACGTCCAGATTATCTCTTATTTCAATGTCCATTATTTCTTGTAGATTAATTCCGATAAGATCATCCCTCTGGACGTCAAACAGCATCGCAAACCCGATGGAAGCATCGAGAATGTTCCCATTAAAATCCGTCAATACAATGGGAAGGGGACTGGCCCCAAATGCTGATTTATAAAGCTCTCTCTCAAACATGGTAGAATTATAACCATTTCAGAACGATTTATCAAACTTTCATCTTTTAAATTGACTGGATACGCGATTAAAACTATAATTTTTAACAACTTGGAGGTAAAAATGCAAAATGAGGGAAAGGTAAAGTGGTTTGTTTTCGGAATAATATCCTTCTCCATGTGGTTACTCTATTTCCTCACAACTTCCCCTACCATAGTTTTCTGGGATGTAGGTGAATTCCTCGCCTGCTCAGCAATTTTCGGTGTCCCTCATCCCCCTGGAACCCCTCTATATGTACTTCTGGGAAGGTTCATGACCATCCTTCCTTTACCCATGGATTCGCTCTTTAAACTTTTCTATCCAAACTCATACCCCGTTAACACTGTCCTTAAAATAACTTTAATAGCAATGGTTACTGGCGCTATGACGGCAGGTTTTGTATACCTTATAGTTTATGACCTTCTAAGAATGATCTTTAAGGATACACCTCCAGTATTCGCTCATATTGCAGGAATCTTCGCAGGATTCATGTCCATGCTTGCAAAAGTAAACTGGGAAAATTCCATAGAGGCTGAGACCTATACCCCTGCTAACTTTATAATCGTGGCACTAACATGGCTGGCACTAAAATGGTATAAAGAAAAGGATGATCCAGCATCGACGCGATACCTAATATTCGCAGGATACGTCATAACAGCGGGAATAGGGTTTCATCTTACATCCTTCGCTTTCTTCCCTGCCCTATTACTTTTCACATTCGTAGTAAAAAAGGAACTATACTGGGATAGACTAACCTTAGGGCTTTTAGGCTTGACCTTTTTCCTCCTTGCCTCCCTCCAGTTAGCATACGAGCCGGGTGCCCTGGGTTATGTAGTTTTTGCTATAGGTGCTGCTCTTTTACTTTACTATCTTTATTCTGCTGTATTCAAGAAAATTAAGAAATCCGAAACCCCTTATGAGATAATATGGATCATTTTAGGGGTCCTCTATATCGTTGGCCTTGTTACCAAAAACCCTTATCTAATCCTCGGTCCCGCAATAGCAATAGGAATCCTGTTCTATGTTGAGACTAAGGCATACCAGGACTGGAAGGGACTGGCGGTGCTCTTTATGTTCCTTGGCTTTCTACTTGAAATAACCATGGTCCTTAGGGCCATCCATAACCCATATATAAATGAGGCTGACCCCTCTACCTTCAAGGCTTTTATGGATGTATTGACTCGAAAACAGTACGGTCCGATGAACATGCTCCCCAGGAAAATTCCTCTTATTGAACAGCTCGGAAACTACTGGGTATACTTTTCCTGGCAATATCAGCAACTCCTCATACCTATTACCATTCTTGCCATATTCGGCTTGGTAATTCACATCACCAGCGATAGAAAAACCCTTGCCCTCGTTGGTTTTACCTTCCTGATATTAAGTTTTGGATTTTTATGGTACTTAAACTTAAAGGACTCACCTTCCCAACCAGTGAACCCTCTCAACTTGAGAGAAGGTCTAACCGAGGTCAGGGATAGAGACTATTTCTACTCTGGAGCGTATATCTTTACAGCACTATATGCGGGTATAGGGCTCTTCATGATTTTAAGACTCCTGTACGAAAACATGAAGAAAAATGTCCTGGTTCCTGCTCTTCTTGGAGGAATGATCACAGCAGGTGCTACCTTTGGGCAAATTTATACATACTATCCTCAAATTGACAGACATGGAAATTACCTCGCAGAAGACTATGCCTACAATCTTTTAATATCGCCTGGTTCTAAAGAAAAATGTATACTGTTTACCAACGGTGATAATGACACATTCCCCCTCTGGGCTGATCAAACGATCCTGGGCATAGGCAAAAATGTGATTATTGCAAATATGAGTCTCCTGAATACTAACTGGCACATCTATCAGATTAAGAAGCAAGGTGCTCCCGTTAGCTTTCCAGATTCCATAATATGGAAACTTCCTCCTGTATTTCCCACTCTTGATGGAAGATATATGTATCTCGTGGACCTTATGATCAGGGATCTCATTGCAACATCAGCTGGTTATAAGACCACGGATTACATAACCATTAACCCTGCAAAGATGTTCCCGAAATATGGTTTTGAAAATGTGGACATAAAAATTCCCAGAGTATATCTATCAAGTAAAGAAGAATTTGCAAAAGAAGTTATAGAGAAAGCAGATACCTTCAGAATACCCATATTTTTCTCCATGACCGTTTCTTCTAATCACTACGACGGCTGGAATCAATACCTCAGGCTCGAAGGAATGGCAATGCGAGTTATGAATAGACCACAGAAAACTCTTCAGGAAATAAAAGAAGGAATGGATTTGGATAGGACCGTGTTCCTTACAAGGGGAAAAATGCCTTATAAAGAGTATATCGAAGAATACGGTGAAAAATTACCACCTTTTGAAACCTTTAGATATAGAGGCGTGTTTAATAAAAAGGTTTACAAAGATGACAATCAGGAAAGGATGATTCGAAACTATGCCAGCGTCTGTTTCAGAACCGCTCTATTTTTTGAAAATGAGGGCAACCTTCGAGAAGCTCGCGAAGATTGGGATTTTGCGAGAGAACTCTTGAGACAGGTACGTCTTGACGAATATGCCCTTAAAAGAGAACTGCCCTTCATATACTACAAAATTGCAGATCTTTCACTAAAAATAGGTGATAATCAAAAAGTTATTGAAACCATTGATGAAATAACAGAATTCGTGCAGGTAAGCACTTTCTACCTTCTTAAAGCAAAGGCACTTTCCAACCTGGGAAGGCTTGATGAAGCGATTTCCAATTTGCAGGCAGCGCTTCAGCTTAACCCGCAGGATGTGGAAGTTTACCAGAATCTTGCCGAGATTTATATTAAAAAAGGAGAAATGGAAAAGGCTAGAAACACCATTATGGAACTTTTAAAAATTGATTCAACCAATAAGTGGGCAATTGAAACATCGAAAAAATTAAGGTAGGAGGTTAAAATGGCACATGCTTATACACCGGGCTTGAAAGTTACAAGAAAAACGATTTTGAGAAAAGAAAGAAGGCTTCCTCTTCCCGGGGAGGTAGTGGTAAAAGTGGGAGAGAGGGTTAAAGCAGAGGATGTCGTAGCAAGAACAGAGCTTCCAGGGAATGTTCAGCCAATTAACGTAGCTGGTCTTCTATCCATCCCACCTCAGGAAATAGAAAGTGTAATGTTGAAAAAGGTAAATGATTTTGTAAAAAAAGGTGAGCCCATTGCAGAATCCAAAAGCTTCTTCGGTCTGTTTAAAAACAGTGTAACCTCTCCTGTAGATGGTATAATTGAGAGCATTTCCAATATTACAGGGCAAGTTATTCTCAGAGAACCACCAATTCCTATCACAGTTAACGCCTACATTGACGGCGAGGTGAAAGAAGTGATACCTAATGAAGGTGTAGTGGTGGAAACAGTAGCCAGCTTCGTACAGGGTATTTTTGGAATAGGCGGTGAAACCATTGGAGAAATTTTGGTCGCAGTTTCCAGCCCCGACGAAGAACTAACCGAAGACAAGATAAAAGAGGAGATGAAGGGCAAAATAGTAATTGGCGGGAGTTTTGTAACTGCTGCTGCTCTGAGGAAAGCTGTCTCCTTCGGCGTTAAAGGCATTGTGGTGGGCGCTATTGATGACAAGAACCTAAAGGAATTTCTTGGATACGATATAGGAGTAGCAATTACAGGAAATGAACAAAAAGGCATAACCCTTATGATTACAGAAGGTTTTGGAAAACTGGCTATGGCGCGAAGAACCTTTGAGCTATTCAAAGAACTTAATGGTAAAAAAGCCTCAATGAATGGTGCAACGCAGATCAGAGCCGGTGTAATAAGACCTGAAGTTATAGTAGCCCTTGAGGGTGAAAAACCCGAAGACATAGGTAAAGAAGAAGAGACTTTGAAAGAAGGACTTGTCATAGGGACCATGGTCAGGGTTATTCGCGAACCTTACTTTGGACGTATAGGCAAGGTTACAGCTCTTCCTCCAGAGTTACGGGTTATAGAAACCGAAGCAAAAGTTAGGGTTCTGGAAATAGAGTTTGACGATGGAACAAGAGCCATAGTTCCAAGAGCCAATGTAGAGATTATTGAGGAATAAAGAGGAGTTAAAAGGTGATAAAAGATAACAGACTTCAGGCTGCAAAGATAGTTGACAGAATTGAAGAGTCTGCATCATTCTCAGTACTTGGAAAGGCAAAGGAACTGGAGAAAAAAGGTGAGAAAGTTATACACCTTGAGATCGGGGAGCCTGATTTCACGCCTCCCAAAGAATCCATAGAGGCTCTTATCGATTCTTTAAATCGCGGCGAGACCCACTACACCACCGCACAGGGGCTAATTGAACTGAGAGAAGAAATCGCCAGGTACGAAAAGAACTTCAGAAATTTAGATATTTCTCCGTCTCAAGTGGTTATTACCCCCGGGGCAAAACCTATGATCCTTTTTGCTCTCCTTGCAGCAATAAACCCCGGCGAACATGTTCTGTACCCTGATCCCGGTTACTTATCGTACAAGAGCCTGATAAGTTTTATAGGTGCAATCCCCGTACCCTACAAACTCGACAAGAATCGGAGCTTTGCGATAGACTTTGAGGATCTGAAGAAAAAGATTAATAGAAAGACAACCTGCATTATAATTAACTCTCCATCAAACCCCACAGGAATGATTCACTCCAGAGAAGAACTGGAAGAAATATTAAAGATTGCGGAGGAGCACAATTTACTGATAATATCTGACGAAGTATATTCGCGTATTTACTTCGAAGGGCACAAACACCTCAGCATTATGAATCTTACCGACAAACACCACAATATTATACTAATCGATGCTTTTTCCAAGACCTACGCCATGACAGGGTTCAGACTGGGTTATGGGATACTTCCAAAGGAGCTCGTGGGTGCGGTGGTAAAGTTTGTTCAGAATTCTTTTTCCTGTGTTCCAGAATTCATACAACGGGCAGGTATAACTGCTCTCCAGAAAGGAGAGTATTTCATCCAACAAATGGTTTCAGCCTTTAGTGAGAGAAGGGATAAAATGTATGAGATATTAAGTCAAGTGAGAGGACTGCGTATCAACAAACCCAAAGGCGCGTTTTACTTTTTCCCGGAGCTCTTAATCAATATTTCCTCCCAGGAATACGCTGAATATGTGCTTCAAAACTATAAAGTTGCCCTTTTGCCCGGTAATGCGTTCGGTGATAATGGTGAAGGACACATAAGGATCTCTTTCGCAAATTCGCTGGAAAATCTCATTGAGGCAGCAACACGGATTGCGGAAAGTATTGATAAACTGGAGAAAGAACGCGGTCTTAAAGCTTAATCAAGAGATAAATCACAAAGAGAGCAAAGACCACGGAAAAAATACTAATAGTAATAAAGAAAGAAAAGGAAAACCCAAATATGTAAAGATTCAGGTTTATTTGAGGGATTCCAATTTTTATTTCGTTGAAAACCACCTCGCGGGCGTAGCTTTGCGGGAAAACATAATATAAAACTTTCCCCACCACACTACCCATTATAAGCCCGATGACTGTGGCAATGAAAACGTTTTTTGAATCTCTTCTCAATAGCATTTTTATTGAAAATGCCGGGGGCGGGACTTGAACCCGCACGGGATTTTGTCCCAGGGGATTTTAAGTCCCCTGCGTCTGCCTTTCCGCCACCCCGGCAGAGGCGACGCCCGGATTCGAACCGGGGAATAGCGGTTTTGCAAACCGCCGCCTTAGTCCGCTTGGCTACGTCGCCGTGTTAGAGAAAATTATAAAAACAGAAACGTGAATGTTCAACAACTTCTACATTTAACTGAATTTTATAACCCACCCAGAAGCTCTTCCACTTCTTTTCTGCCTGCTTCTAAATCAACCACTTGCTCTTTGTCAAATTTCAATAGCATCGTCAAAAACTCACCAACGTGTACCTTCTCTTCATGAGCCACATCTAATAATACCTTTTTAACATTCTCGTCATCCGTTGTGCTCGCCAGTTGTTCATAAAGATTTATTGCCTCAAGTTCCGCAATGATAGCATGCCTTAATATTTCCGTGTTTCTCTTTACCTGTTCCACGTTATTCATATCTTGTTTACCTTTTGAAATCATTCCCGCACCTCCTGTTAATCATTGCAAGAATTATACGGAAACTAAACTATTCATCAAAATCACAATTTAGTGCAAGTAATCTACATAATCCTTTGAAATTTTAGAGGTAAGCCAGTAAAATCCCTATGTGCGAAAAACATCAATTTTAATTTTAATGTTGCTCTTCCTCTCCTGTGCTCCCCGGCTGTATCGTTATGAAACCCTTGATGTAAATAAGTTGCAGAAAAATATCTACGACATTTACACCCATCTATCCTCAAAGCGCATCTCGGGAGAATTTATTCTTACAAAAGGAGATATTAATTTGACCGGAAAATTCATTGTGAAAAGGCAAAATGAAGATTGGATTATAATCGTTAAAAGTCCGATATTTCCCGCTGTCTATAAAATTAGCGAAGACTCCCTACTCTTTTTTGATATTCTTAAAGGCGACTTTTCTCAAATTCCCTACATAGTTGAGCGTAATTCTATCATTTTTGATACTCCCGAATATCCTTTAAAGGTGGAAACGAGAAGTTCCCTTCCCGTCTCCATCACCTACGGTCCCATCTGTGCTATGCTCAGTTACAAAGAAAAAAAGATTGAAAGAATTATGATCAAATTACAAGACACAACTCTTCTCTTAAAACTGAACCCCTGAGTTTTCAAAACCTCTCCTAAGTTTTAAAATAACTCCATGCAAAAAGAAAAAAGCACTTCAAAATCCAAAAAATCTAGTACCACAAAAAACACAGATAAGGCCAAAAATCAACCAAATACCGCGAAAGAGTCTAAAAAAAAGTTATTAATTGTTGAATCTCCTACAAAAGCAAAAACCATCAAAAATTATCTGGGGGCAGGCTTCGAAGTAATCGCATCGAAAGGCCATATAAAAGACCTTCCAGAAGATCGTCTGGCGGTGGACATTAAAAACGATTTTAAACCCGAGATAAAAATCCTTCCCGGGAAACTGCCCGTAGTGAAAGAAATACAGCAAAAAGCTCAGCAAGCCCAGGAAATTTACATTGGGAGTGATCCAGATAGGGAAGGTGAAGCGATTGCCCAACATATAAAAGAAGAAATTCAGAAAAAAGTAAAAGACAAGCCTATAAAAAGAGCTTTATTTTACGAAATAACCCGGGAAGAAATTTTGAAGGCTATTGCAAATGCCGGGGAAATAGACCCCAATAAAGTAGAATCCCAGAAGGCTAGGCGAATTCTTGACAGATTAGTGGGTTACCTGGTAAGTCCATTGCTCTGGAAGACCATTAGAAAGGGCCTTTCCGCTGGAAGAGTCCAGACGGTGGCGCTCAGGCTATTATGCGAAAGGGAAAAGGAAAGGCAAAGTTTCAAAAAAGAAAAATTCTACATCGTTAAAGTATTGTTTTCTAAGAATGGCAAAGAATTCTGGGCCACCCTTAAAACCGATGAGGAAATAAGAAGTGAAGAGAAAGCAAAGGAGATCATTGAACAGATCATTGGTAAAAAGGGGGAAGTAGTTAATTTTGAAAAGAAAATTCTAAAGGTAAAACCATATCCACCCTTAAAGACTTCCACCCTGCAGCAAGAAGCTTCCCGGAGATTTAAATTCAGCCCGGGTAAAACCATGATGATCGCACAGAAACTCTACGAGGGGGTGGAAATTGAAGGCAGAAGCATAGGTCTTATCACATATATGAGGACCGACTCGTTAAGGCTTGCTGAAAAATCAATTAAGGAACTGAGAGAGAAAATTAAGGAACTCTATGGAGAAGAATATCTGCCCCATTCTCCCATAAATCACGAAACAGGCAATAAACTGGTTCAAGGTGCTCATGAGGCCATAAGGCCAACAAAACCCGAAATACACCCGGATAACCTGCAAGGTAAACTCGAAAAAGATTTGATTAAAATATACGACTTGGTGTGGCGAAGGGCTATGGCATGCCAGGCAAACTATGCTGAGGAAGAACTAAAGGAAGCTTTAATCAAAGTTCATGGACTGAACTTTTGGGCCAGGGGTAAGAAGCTCACCTTTGACGGCTTTTTCCGGGTGTTAGGGGAAATCCCACACTACGAGGACATCCCGGATCTTATTCCTGGTGAGTCATTAGAAATTAAAAACGCCATCTATGAGGTAAAGGAGACTGAACCTCCGCCAAGATATACTGAAGCTTCTCTAATCAGAACCCTTGAACATCTGGGCATTGGCAGGCCTTCAACCTACGCCCCTACCCTTGAAACTCTCTATGAAAGAGAATACATAAAAAAGGAAAAAGGGTATCTTGTTCCCACTGAACTGGGCATGAAGGTCAATGACCTCTTAATCCCTCGATTTAAAGAAATCTTTGAAGTTAAATTCACTGCAAAACTGGAGGAAATGTTAGACCAGGTGGAAAGTGGAGAAAAAACTTCACTGGAAGTTTTGAAGGAGTTTTACGCAGAATTCGAGAAGGAATTAAAAGCTTTTGAAAAAGAAATTAAAACAATAAAATCTGAGATGCAAAAAACCGATGAAGTGTGCCCCCTCTGTGGTGCCCCCCTTCTTCTTAAATGGAGCAAGTATGGATCTTTTCTTGCATGCTCCAGATATCCCGAGTGTACGTACACAAGACCAGCAGAATCTGTAACCCATGAAAGTGTCAAATGCCCTATTTGTGGTAAACCCATGATGCTGATAAATGGTAAAAGCGGTCGATATTATAGATGTGTAGACTACCCGAACTGCAAAGGTACCAGACCCTATTCCACGGGCATTAAGTGTCCTGAGTGTGGAGGCGAGATAATAGAAAGAAAAGCCCCAAAAGGTAAAACTTTCTACGGTTGTTCCAACTACCCCGATTGTAAATTTACTCTTCCCTTACCTCCAGTGGAAACTAAATGTGATAAGTGTGGTTACCCCTTAATGATGCAATACACGAGAGGAAAGTCAGAGTATTTAAAATGCCCAAAATGCGGTCATCTTAAGAAAATAAACAAGGAGGTTACTGATGAAAAAAGTTCTAATTTTTGATTTTGGGGGAACTATTGTAACAGACGAATCCGACGATAAACTTCACTTAGCCTTTTACAGGGAATTTCTTGCTAAATTTAATTTCAACTTTAGCGACAGAGAGCTCTTTGAATACCTGAAAACTAAAGTAAGGGAAGCATTGAAAAATGCCCATGAAAGATGGCCAAACCTTAAGGATATCTACGTAAGTGGACTTGCCAATTTCTTACGAGAAAAAAACATTGATCCTAAAATGGAGCATCTGGAATATTTTAAGAAATTGTATCTTGAGTATCACGAGAATTACACAGAACCCTTTCCCGGTGCCGTTCCTGCATTAATAAAATTAAAAACTGCTGGATTCAGAATGGCGATAATATCCAACATAGATAATGAAATTATCGAGCCCATTTTAAAAAAACTGGGAATTTACGATCTTTTCGAACTAATTGTAACCTCAGAAGAGTTAGGCTATGGAAAGCCAAACAAAAACATCTTTCTTTACACCCTCAACAAACTGGGCATAAAACCCGAAGATGCTATTTTTATAGGTGATTCTTTAACCAACGACGTAGAAGGGGCCAAAAGCGTGGGCATGGATGCAATACATTTCGGCGTAGAATGTAAAAACTGGAATGAACTTTATGAAATTTTAGTAAAAAAGGGGGCTTAAAAATGGGGATAATCATAAAGGAAATAAACCCAAATAATACAAAGGAACTAAAAGAATTTGTCCTTCTCGAGTGGGAAATCTATAAAGGAGACCCCAACTGGGTCCCTCCCCTCATTGACGAAGACATTAAAAGACTTAATCCAAAAACCAATCCTGTCTTTAAACATATGGAAGCCAAGTATTACATGGCATATAAAGATGGGAAACCAGTGGGAAGAATTGATGCCCACATAGACTGGAAATACAACGAAATTCATGACGAAAATGCCGGATTTTTTGGATTTTTTGAATGTATCAATGATAAGGAAGTAGCTCATCTTCTACTAGATCAAGCTGTAGAATGGCTGAAATCAAAAGGAGCTGAGATCATTTATGGTCCCATGAACTTTAACACCAACGACGATGAGTGCGGGCTTTTGATACATGGCTTTGACTCTCCCCCTGTGGTAGGGATGACCTACAACCCACCTTACTATATTGACCTTCTGGAGAGTTACGGTTTTCAGAAAGCTAAAGACCTTGTTGCGCACATAATTAATATTGACGAAGAATTCATGAATTTTGTAACGCGTCTTGAAGCCAGGTTAAAACCCCTTTCGGAAAAGGCTCAGTCTTATGGCTTCACCATTAGAAATGTAAACCTGAAAAAACTCGAAGAAGAAGTAAAAATAATTTTTGATATTTATAACGATGCCTGGGAACAAAACTGGGGTTCCCTACCCTTTGAAGAGGAGGAAATTAAACACCTTGCAAATAGCCTGAAACAGATCGTAATCCCGGAACTTGCAAAAATTGTGGAATATAACGGTGTCCCTGCCGCTTTCGGCTTAATTATTCCTGATATAAACCAGATCTTGAAGAAATTAAATGGGAGACTTTTCCCCTTTGGATTTATTAAGTTTCTTACTGGGCTCAAGAAGATTGATGGTTTAAGACTTTTGGCTCTAGGGATAAAGAAAGGATATAGACGTAAAGGAGCAGATTCCCTGCTTTACTATCACCTTATGAAAGATGCCCTTAAAATGAATCGTTTCAAATATTGCGAAGTTTCATGGCTTCTCGAAGATAACTATCTAATAATTCGTGCCACCGAGTTTATGCGCGGTAAACATTACAAAACTTACAGAGTATATAGAAAATTTATTTTGCCACAGGCGCAGGCACAATAATTTTTAAAACCCTGGGAACACACTCTACGTTAACGGGCAATCTGCCACCGAATTCAGAATCTATGTGGTAATAAGTATTTCTTCCAAGGAGCTTTACGTACCTGCCTTTTGCAATATCTACGCTTCCAATTCTGTGATGTACACCCATTAAAAACCCCAGCCAGTGGCTTATATCTTTTACGAAACCGGATTCTCTGAAAATCACCACATCAAAAACTCCATCTGATGGGTCTGCGTTGGGTGCCATCTTCATCTTACCACCGTAGTTTGGAATATTGGAGATAATTACTTCATATCCAATACCATAATCCTGCCCATCGATTTCCACATAAATGGGTTCCGGGTCATATTCGGGATATTTTATAAGAGCCAGCATTACATGTGCTGGTGCACCAAAAGCCTTTTTAAATTCGTGGGGCATCTCTTTTATAGTGAATCCATCGATGCCAGCTCCAAGCATCATATGAAAATACCTTTCACCGTTAACAAGACCAAGGTCCACAGTTTTTTCGTATCCCTTAACAATAATCTCGGCGGCTTTCACTACATTAACAGGAATTTTCTGTGATAATGCAAAGACATTCGTAATTCCCAGGGGTAATATACCGACTCTAACACCCCTTCCTGCACAGGCATTGGCCACTTCATTAAGAGTTCCATCACCACCTGCACTTATAACTACGCTGGCCCCAAAATCTATTGCCTTTTCTGCAAGCCTCTTCCCATCCCCCGGTTTCACAGTCTCCCATATGTAAAGGTCAAATCTACTCTCAAGGATACGTAAAATTTCCTGGCGATGTTCTTTAAATCTGCGAGAATTTCTGGATTCGGGATTAACGATGATAACTGCCCGCTCCATGTTATTTAATCCTTATTAACTTTATTTCTTTTCTGTTATTTCCTTTCTCTAGAATCACGAAGTAGATGCCCGAAGGGAGTTTAGAGATGTCAATTTTGCCGTTATAAAACTCGCTATCCAGAGTCAATCTACCCTGCACGTCATAAAAACGCGCTTTGCCCCTCTCAAAATCCTCTGCAATCAGGTAATTTCCCCGAACAACGCGCTGGTCAACAGGATCCTTCTTAGCAATCTCTTTGACATTAAATTCCCTGGAACGGAGAAGATTAAAAAACATAACAACATCTTGAGTCTCCATATAGTACAAGGGGAATCCAAGAAGTACAATACTGTCACCGAAAATTACACCGCATGCTTTACCTTCAAAACCAGGATTATCAGTATAAGAATCAAATTCATATATCACATCACCATTGAGTACTCCATAGGCCTCAATATTTGGAAGTCTGCCGCTCCATGAAGGCACAATTTTCAGAGGATTGGGATGAATCTCTAAATTATATAAACCACTATATCCCCTCACAAAATCAAGGCTGGTATTTAAATAAACGGTGTCTAACTCAAGACCATAAGGATTATTCGGGGGAATTGTACTGGGATAACCGGAAACTATACCAAGATTTGACAGGTTCTTGTAGCCCTCTATAATTACCTTACCGCCAAAGGAAATGTAACGCTTTAATGCTTCACTATATCTTGAACCTAAAGGTTCTGTATAATCATCGGACATTACCCACACAAGTCCGTAGATTCCCAGGTGGGATAAAGTTATTTTACTGAAGCTGGCAACATTTAAAATGGTGTAAGGCCCCATTCCCGATAAATACAGTACGCTGTCTATAAAAGCCTCCTGCATGGCCTGATTAGGTGCAACAGGGCTTGTACCACTACCATCTCTGAACTCATCCAGGACCAGAATACCCTCCGAGAGAGTTACGGGTCTTGCTTCAAGGGTATCACTTGGGCTACTTTCATAACCAGTGGAATCAATAGCAGTAATATAATAACTGTACCATACAGGCATTGACGCATCAAAATCCACATAGGTGGTATCAGTAATGATATCGGAATTTATCTTTACATAATTCGTACCATCAAGGCTACGGTAAATATTATAGCCTTCGATATCAAGTTCTGTGTTTCTTTTCCAGGTCAGAGAAATTGAATTACGCATAGGTTCGGCACTTACAAGAATGGGTGGTAAAGGAACATCATTGACGTAAACTTCTTTAACGGGTGTACCAAAACCCTCTATTCCTGAAACCTTTGTCCTCACCATGTAATAATAAGTGCTGTCCATAAAATGACCAGAAATTATAGCAAAAGTATCAGTGGTTTCCAGGATTGGTAAAAGGATTTGAGGATTCCCTCCCCTGTAAATCACATAACTTTCACCAGAGTATCCTGCTCTTGGCCATCTCAAAACTACACTCTGCCCATCACCGTAACTTAAGGCCACAAGACTCTCGGGAGGGAGAGGTAGTAAAGCAAAATAAAGAGAAACTCCCAATGCAATTTTTACGGCATTCACCATCTGGAGGGTGTCCAGAGTGGTTATCAGATCCGAAGTTCTATGATAATTTGGATTATACTGGTAATTGGACTCAATCAAAAATACCCATGGGTAACCCCTCCGTGCAAAGGGATAGTGATCTGAACCGCTAAAGGGTGAAAAAGACCACCTATTGTTCCCATAAACATAATTATTCACCACAAAACGGGTAACCTGACCCAAAAGACTCAAGGTGTCAAGATTTATATCAAAATCAAGTCCATCCTGAGGATTGTAACCTACCATATCCGAGTTAAAAACACCTAAAAGGGGAAGATTTTGACTTGCAACATACTCGGCATAAAAATTGCTCCCAATAAGCCCGAGTTCTTCGGCAGTAAAAGGAGTGTATTTAAAGGTAACAAAAGGGGAAGAAACGCTATTTAAAATCCTGGCACACTCCATAACTACAGCCGTTCCTGAAGCGTTGTCATCGGCACCAGGGGCGTTATTCCACGGATCGTTGGAGATGGAATCAAGATGCGAGGAAATAATGATAAACTTCTGACTAACACCCGTTTTCTCAGCTACCACATTGAACATCTGAGTTCCATTCCAGGTAACAGGCCATAATTCTGAGCTATTAGAATAGCTGGTCAATTTCTCTCTCAGGAATTGTTCTGCCCTCCTGCAGCTATCGGTGTAAGCATATCTCGTTCTAAAATCCTGCAATCTCTGAATAACGGAAAATATGGAATCAGGGCTTATCATATTAAAAAAAGTGTTTATCACATTATCCATGGGAGGAATATAATACTTTCCCTGTCTATACAAGACTCTGGATACCTTTTCGGGTTCAGTATAGAGGACAATTTCATAAGGCGAATGATCCATCTTATCAAGATACCCTTCCACAAGGTATGTAATGCTATCTACTTGGGCAATCACAATAACGCCTTGCTTCTCCAGATATTCTATACCCTGATGCTTCACATCCATTACGAGATATCTGGGAATTGAAAGGGTCAGCAAAACTAAAAGGCTTAACATATTAACCCTCCTTAGTTTTCATAATTTGACTTCCCAAACCCATATTTTCCTTTGAGGGGAACGAAACTACAATAGGTTAATTCTTCCCCCTTCAACTTTCCTCTTTCCTTTGTATACCTGTACAAAACCTCCCCAAAACCTCTGGTGATGGGAATCACAAGAATGCCGCCCTCAGTAAGTTGACCGGCTAAAGGGGGTGGAACATCTGGCGCAGCAGCAGTTACAATAATCCGTTCATAAGGAGCATATTCTTCCCACCCCTCACTCCCATCCCCAATGCGAAAATATATGTTTTCATAGCCCAGCTCTTTCAAAACTTTCTGTGCCCTAATTGAAAGATCTGGTATTATTTCTACAGTATAAACCTCCTTAAAAAGCTCAGCAAGAATTGCTGTTGTGTAACCAGAGCCTGTCCCAATCTCCAGCACTCTCGCATTTTTGTCAGGTTTCAAAGCCTGAACCATGTACGCAATCATATAGGGTTGTGAGATAGTTTGGCCAAATCCGATGGGCAAAGGATAATCCCCGTAGGCCTCTTCAATCATTTCCTGTGGGACAAATCTATGCCTGGGCACTTTTAAAAAAGCTTGAATCACAGATTCGTCATAGATATCCCTGTAACGTTTCCAGGACTCAACCAATCTCTTTCTCAAGTTTTCGAAGTATTCCGAGTCTTTCATAATCCGTTATATCAATAAGAAGGGGGGATACCGATACATACCCCTCTTCAATAGCTTCCAGATCACTCCCCCGAATTAAATTCCAGAGGGGTTCTCCTCCTATCATGAAGACATTTTCGCGAAGTTTAATAACAGGATCTTTATAAACTCTGGTGGAAAGGCGAGTAAGTCTTATACCTTTAATATTCTCTATGGGCAAATTGGGTACATTAACATTTAAGAGCTCACCATTTAGTTTCCTTTCCAGCAAAAACTTTGCAATCTTGTGAGCAAAATATCCTCCTGATTCATAGTATAGTTTCTGTGAATCTTTTAGGACCAATGAGACAGCCACAGAGGGAACTCCATACATGGCTCCCTCTCTGGCAGCAGCTACAGTCCCAGAATAAAAAACATCTTCTCCAAGATTATGTCCCCGGTTTATACCCGAAACCACAAGGTCAGGTTTTTTATTTAAAATACCATAAATTGCAATTAAAACACAGTCGGCCGGAGTCCCGTCCACAGCAAAGACATCCTTTTCCACTTCCTCAACTCTCACCTCCTTTTTAAGAGTAATAGAATGGCTGGCAGCACTTCGCTCACAAGCTGGAGCTATAATAACAACCCTTCCAAGGTCTGAAAGATATTCCTTAAGTACCCTTATGCCTTCACTATCGTAACCGTCATCATTTGACAATAATATTAACTTTTTCTCCATGGCACGAATTTGGTAATTTTAATGGTTAAATGGCGAACAATTTAGCTTCGACTTAATGCGATTTTAAAATACATCTTCATGAACCTTAAAGTGTCTTTTCCCCTTTTAATTTTGCTATTCAAAGTTGCGCTATACAATGCAGGTATTTTAACAAAGCTAACTTTCGCACCTTTAAAGACAGCCTTTATTAAAAGTTCTGACTCCGCTTCAAATTTATTAGAGATAAAATTGACCTTTTCTAGGACCCATCTTCTATAAACCCTGAATCCACTTTGCGTATCTTCAAGCCTTTTTTTTACCAGAAGAGAAATGGCCAGGGTAGTCAGCCGATTTGAAAGATAACGGTCCTTTGGCATCTTATGTAGTTCTTTCCACCGGGATCCAATTACTATGTCAAATCCCTTTAGAAGTTCAGAGATGAGAAGAGGTATCCACCGGGGATCATGTTGTAAATCCCCATCCATAGTTACAATAAAGTCGGCTTCCTTTTTCAGCGCTTCTTCAAAACCCCTCCTCTGGGAATAGCCTTTGCCAAAATTTGAAACATTTTTTAGACATAATCCGCCGGAATTTCTTATAATTTCCGCTGTTCCATCTGTTGATCCGTCATCAACAAAAATGGTTTTCTCAAAAAAACCGTATTCCTTTAATCTTTTTACTAATTCCGGGATTCTTGGAGCCTCATTAAAAACAGGTACTACTATAAAAAAATTAAGCATCGGGGCGAGTGGACTCGAACCACCGACCCCCAGCCCCCCATGCTGGTGCGCTAACCAACCTGCGCTACGCCCCGATGCATTATAATTATAACCTTCTTCCATAGTCTATTCAAGGGACAAATAGAAGGGGAAAAGTTAACTTGTTGCTACTGAAAAATTGTTCATAAGTAGTGCCTGTTAGCTGCAATTCAATTTCGGCTTCGCCGTGATAGTCTACTGTTGAGTCAGAAAGGGAATCCACTTTGTGAGCAGTAAGGTTATCAAAATACAGGTAAAAATTAAGATTGCCACTCTCTCCATCCATTATCCTTATGGGATAAAAAACTGCACTATACGTTTTAATAAGGGAATCGGAATTCACCCGTCTTACCCTCCATATTACCTCTGTGATATATCCATCTGTAGGTCCTGAATAGGAAATCCTCAGTTTAACGAGAACAGAGTCATACTTCATTACAGTATCAGGAGTTCCAAGCCATCCATTAGAGGGATTCCCATCGGGATCATGGACCTTGATAGAATCTGGAAGAGAGACAGGTTCAATGGTTAAGACAGGTTCTTTTGGCGAACACGAGGTAAACACAAAAATCAGACCCAGGAGAAAAATAAATAATTTTCCAGATCCTTTACTCCTCAACAATAAATCTCCCATCTTTATAAACAAGTTCACCATCTGCATAAACTTCTCCGCCATTCCTAAGGTCAAGAATCATGTCCCAGTGAACCACAGATCTATTTACGCCTCCTGCTTCGGGGAATCCCCTTCCAAGTGCTATGTGAATAGTTCCCCCGATTTTTTCATCAAAAAGAATATTCTTGGTCACACTCTTAATCCCATAATTTAGACCAAAAGCCAGCTCTCCAACCATTTTTGCTCCTTCATCGGAACTCAAAATTTTTTCTACAAAATCTTTCCCCTTCCCGGCTTCCATTTTGGTAACTACTCCATTATTAAACTCGAGGTACAACCCCTCTACTTCCTTACCCATATAATATTGGGGAATATTAAATTTTATCCTGCCAGTTACCCCACTTTCCACTGGAGAAGTAAAGACTTCACCATCTGGAAAATTGCGCTTCCCCGATGCATTAATCCACTTCCTACCCTGCACATTTAATATTAAATCCGTACCTTCAGAACGTATCCTGATCTCCTTTTTACTTTCTAAAAATTTGCATATTCTTTCCTGTTTACTATCTACTTGCTGCCAAAATTCCACCGGGTCATCAAGGTCAAGGTGCCCTGCACCTATCACAAAATCTTCATATTCTTGAAGGGACATTCCCGCTTCCTGGGCACCGGCATCAGTAGGATAAAGGGTAATACTCCACCTCAATTCCCCTTTTTGCTCTCTCTCCTGAAATATCTCAAGGATCTCCTTTGAAGATAAGCTGGCTAATTTCATTTTTTCTGGATCAGCACTCTGAAGTGCTTTAGTATTCTTTGGAGCTATTATATTAAGGTAGGCAGTGGTGCTGCGAACCTCCTCCTTAGACCAGGGTGGAATAAAAGAAATTTGCTTTTCGTTAGCATACCTATAAAACAGATAACCAGCATCAGGAATGGAAATTTTAAGCACCGGATGTGCCCCCCTCAGGAGAGCTTCCTTATATAGTTCCAGTAGCAAAGGCTCAGCCAGGTAAGATGAGTTGATAACGAAGATGTCATCTTTTTTAATTTCCAATGAGTAATCCAGGATTACTCTGGTTAAATTTTTTATTGCTTTGCTGTCCATACAACCTCCTACGCATATTCTTTTGGTTCCAGTTCACCTTTTAATACCTTGAGCACACCGTATGCCAGGGCCTCCATTTCATTTTCCCCGGGGAAAACCTTAATAGGCGCAATCCAGCTTACATATTCCGAAACGTCTTTTACAAGCTTTTCAGATTTTGACATACCTCCAGTAAGAATAATGTAATCCACCCTCCCTTTTAATGCAGCTGCCATGGCACCTATTTCCTTTGCAATTTGATACACCATGGCGTTATAAACAAGCTCTGCTTCCTGATCACCATTCTCGATTCTCTTCAAAACTTCTTCCAGACTATCAGTACCAAGGTAGTCTACAAGGCCTGCAAAACGTACCACTTTATTTAGAAGCTCCTTTTCACTATACTTGCCAGAAAAACAAAGCTGGATAAGACCTGTTGTGGGAAGTGTTCCGGCTCTTTGAGGACTAAATGGGCCTCCATCGTTTGCGTTATTAACATCTATTACCCTTCCCTTTCGATTGGCAGAGATGGAAATCCCTGTACCCAGGTGAGCCACAATTAGATTCATATCTTCATACCGTTTTCCTACATGCTCCGCCAGCTTCCTCGCGACATACTTAGTGTTTAATGCATGTAGTAAACTTTTCCTAGGCAACTCCTTTAGTCCGGAAAGCCTGGCTACATCGTCAAATTCGTCTACAGAAACAGGGTCCACGAAATATGCAGGGCATCCCGAAAGCCTGGAAATTTCAGAGGCTATAAGTACACCGAGGTTTGAAGGATGATCTGCCTGAACGCGTCCATTAATAACATCTGATATAACAGCCTCATTAACCCTATAAACTCCCGATTCCAGACTCTTAAATGGGCCTCCGCGGGCAGCAATAGCATGGAGACTCTTAATATCTATCCCTTCTTCTTCAATAAACCTCATAATATCATTAAACCTGAATTCCTTTTGAGAAATTGTATCGGGAAAACGTTTAAGATCCTCAACAGAATGCCTGATCTCCCTGTACTTTAAGAGCGTCTCATCTTCAAAGAGGGCGACTTTTGTTGAACCTCCACCAGGATTAATAACAAAAATTCTAAACCCCATTTAATCCTCCCCACAGATATTATACTTGAAAAACTGAAAACTAAAAAGTTACACATGAAACTCGAAAGTAGATAACTATGAATGGATACACAGGGTTGAAAGCATTGAAAGCCATAACTTCAATTGACTATCAATGCTTTTTGCTTTAACATTAAAAAATGGTAGACATCCTATGTACCCTTGATGATGAGGATCTCAAGCACCAGAACGAATTCTTAGAAAGGCTGGAAAAGGGCGAAGATAAAGTTATCGTAGTATTTGATATTATTCCTTCTGGCAATTTTTACCTGGCAAGGGTACATATTGGTGCTTATGACTGGCCTGGATTAGGTGAAACTGTTACAGGAATTTTTCACGAAAAAGGTTATAACATTGGCTTTATATATGGTGTGGTTTCCACTGATCTTAAGTATGCTTACATTTCTATCAAAATTCCCTTCCCTGTGGAGAAACTAAACCAGGTGAAAGGCGATCTTGTTGCTATTTGTGATGAAATAAGAACTTTAACTGCAGAAGTAGATCAAATCAAGACCAGGCTAATTACTACTGGTATTGAAAAGTTAGAAATTCTCGAGGAAACCAAAAATGCGCTCAAGGAAATATCTTTCCCAGAAGAATTCGACGAGATCTCCAAGCCTGGTGGAGAATTAGAAAAATTTATTTTCTCCCGTTCTCTTGCTTATTTAAAGGAGCGGGATCCCAGAACCCTTGCTGAAATAATCCTTGTAGGTCATAGATTTATAAAAAAATTGAGACAGGTCGGAATGGGTATAGAAGTTTTCATAAAGAACATCAAAACAGAACGCGAGGAACTTACAGGGCTTACAGTTGGAGGATTTGAGAAAGATATCAGCATGGACAGTGTTTTTGATGCAATACGTGAGATTTTTCCGAATTTCCGGAGAAAATTTGACAAAGAGTTCATCACTCCCGACGGAATCAGTATAGTCAGGGTGGAGTTCACCGTTGACGACAGGCCCCTGACGTACGACGAAATTAAACTCCTTGAGCAGCATCTAAAGAATAGGCTCAAACAATCCAAATTCAGGATACCTGTAAATATAAAATTTGGAGGAGAAATTTTTGGTAGAGCACTTATCCCCAGGATGGTGGATGAAACCATACAAACACAATTACCTCATGTGGCCATAATTCCCATAGATCAGGATAGAAATTCTGTGACCTTCAGATTATGTATTGTGAGCCATGATAACAAATTCTTCGATGAACTCGTCTCAAACATCGCTAAATCTGATGGATTTTTACTTATAACCTATAGATTCCCATCAAAAATTAAAAATGTCTACGTAACTTTCTTCACCATAAGAGCACTCATGTCTTTTTTCCGAAGCGACTCTGAACTGTACGAAAAACTAAAAGAGATAATTAAAAATTGTATTGGAAACTTCAGGGATTTTGACGAGGGGTTAAGAACCCTGGACCGTAGAAATCTCGAACTCGTTTATGAAAAAGCCCGAGAATTGAGGATCCCGGAGGAGTTTGTCAGAGAATTCTATTTCTCCATCGATGATCTTTTGAGGCCCACTATAAACACGAGCAAAGTTCTGGAAGAAATTGAATTCGTCTACGATTCCGTCAAAGAGCATCTTAAAGACAAAACAAAAAAAGTTTTCGGAAAGGAAGATAAAAACAGTATCCTCATTGTACTGGTTTACGAGCCTGAGGAACGTATATTCGACCGTATCTTCTCCATTGTGGAAGAACACAACCCATTACTTTTGCGATTTGAGATTTACGGCCTTAACATTACTGTGTTAGAAATAAACAAAAAGGACCTGAAAGAGAAAACTTTTGAAGATTTAATGGAAAAAATAAAACGGGAGGTATATCATGAGAGTAACCATATCCGTAATTAAGGCGGATATTGGAGGATATGTAGGCCATACTTCAGTTCACCCGAGGATAATGGAAGTAGCAGAAGATCATCTACAAAAAGCAAAAGAACAGGGGATAATTATTGATTACTTTGTAACCAAAGTCGGGGATGATCTTCAGCTTATAATGACCCATACAAAGGGAACTAATTGCGGAGAAATTCATAAGCTTGCGTGGGATACTTTTGTAGAGGCCACAGAAATTGCTAAGTCTTTAAAAATGTATGGTGCCGGGCAAGATTTACTTTCCGACGCCTTCAGTGGAAACATAAAGGGGATGGGGCCTGGTCTTGCAGAAATGGAGATCGAAGAAAGACCCAGCGAACCCATCATTATTTTCATGGCAGATAAAACCTCTCCTGGAGCTTGGAATCTTCCCCTTTTCAGGATGTTTGCGGATCCCTTTAACACCCCTGGACTTGTGATAGACCCCAAACTCCATGACGGCTTTGTTTTCGAAGTCTTAGACGTTTACGAGCACAAGAAGGTACTCTTAAATACACCTGAAGAGCTTTACGACCTTTTAATTCTAATAGGTGCTGCTGAGCATTATATCATTAAAGCTGTATACAGGAAAGACAACGAAATTGCAGCAATCTCTTCGACACAAAGATTGTCAATGATGGCAGGAAGATACGTAGGTAAAGACGATCCTGTTTTGATAGTCCGAACTCAGAGTGGTTTCCCTGCCGTTGGAGAAGTTCTCGAGCCCTTTGCCTTCCCACACCTTGTAGCAGGATGGATGAGGGGGTCTCATTACGGGCCACTTATGCCCGTGGCATTACATCAGGCGAATCCTTCAAGGTTCGACGGTCCCCCAAGAGTTTGCGCCCTTGGTTTTCAACTGGCTGAGGGGAAATTAATTGGACCACGAGACCTATTTGATGATCCGGCTTTCGACGAAGCAAGACGAGTCGCAAACCAGATAGCAGATTACATAAGAAAGCTGGGGCCATTTGAACCCCACAGACTTGGCCTTAAAGAAATGGAATACACAACTCTACCCGATGTACTTAAGAAAATAAAAAACAGGTTTATCGATCTTGAATGATGGGCTCATGGCTGCTATATCTTTTAGTTCTCTCCCGGACCCTCGTTGTAAGAGAATTTCGTGTTGAGGGTACAAAAAATTTAAACAGCAGAGAAATAACCAGCATCACAAAAATTAAAAGGGGGGATAAATATTATCCCCCCTTATTAAATGTTGCGGCATATAACTTGATCGAAGCTCTTAAAGATAAAGGATTTTTTGAAGCCTCCGTTACAGAATTAAAAGTAAAAGAAGAGGATTCCCTGGTATTCATCAAAATGAGAATAAAGGAAGGGCCTCGGTATAAGATAGGTTCTTTCCAAATCTCCTGGCTAAGTTCAGATACTCTAATAAAAGGAAGAATCTTCAACGCTCTTTATATGCCTCCGGGCTCATTCTATAATTCTTCAGACCTCGTAAGTAAAGAGGAAAAAGCCCTTGAAATATTTAGGAATTACGGATATTTAAAAGCAAAGATAGACAGGGAAGTAATTCCAGATTCCGCCTCAAAAACCTGTTCTGTCCAGTATGTGATTAATTCCGGACCAAGGTACAAAGTAAACTCCATCTCCATATCCGGTTTAAGGTCAGTGCGGAGGGTTATAGTTGAACGCGAAATCAGGATAAAACCGGGAGATTACGTATCAGCTTCTTCAATAATAGAAAGCATAAGGAGAATCTATGCCACGGGGTTATTTACCAGTGTTTATCACATTTACAATTTCCAGGGAGATTCCCTCGTATCCGTAGACTTCATCCTGACAGAAAGAAAAGCCCGCTATATTAAGCTACAAGGCGGAATTGTACCTCTTTCGGCTTTGAACCTGAACCTTGAAACAGGTAATAAAAACGCCTTTGGAAATAATCAGCAAATAACTGCAAAAATTGAAAATTCTGTGTACTTCCCCAATAAATTTGAGAAATTCTATGGCGAGGTACTTTATACGGAGCCTTATTTCCTTAGCTCTCCCCTTAAATTTAACCTTAAAGGTTTTGGAGGATATTCCAGGATTGACACCACTTCTTTCGCTGGCATTGAAACATATCTTTCTTATTTTTGGGATGAAAGGAGCAGGAGTCTTTTTGGTATTCAGTGGAGAAAGTTCTTCGGTGAAAATCACGGATATGGGGTCACTAATAAAGCTCTATTCACCTCAATAATCGATAGGCGCGACGATGCTCTTTTCCCTACTAAAGGATTCTGGCTTCAGTTGGACTTCCAGAGTGCAGGAGGCTTTTTGAGTGGAGATTATACCTTCTACAAATATCTGACGGGAGTGGCCATATATAAAAGAATTTGGAAGCCGTATGGTGTTCTTGCTACGAAGATCACTGTAGCTCAGATAATTCCTGTAAGAGGATCTGAAATACCGTTATTTGAAAAATACAAAGTAGGCGGTGATGGCACTCTCAGGGGGTTCAGACAGAATGCCTTTTCTACCCAAAATCTTCTTCTTTTGAATTCCGAAATAAGTAGTAAAATAAACCACAAATATGGGCTTTCCCTTATTTTTGACTTATACCCTGAATACAAGGGAAAAGTCTGGTTCTCCAGTGGCATAGGTTTTCGCTACTTCCTCCCTGTGGGCAACCTGAGAATTGACTGGGTGTACAATCCTACAAGGTTCGGACAAAAAGGGTACTTTGGAAACGTTTATATTAACCTTGGTGAGATGTTCTAAAGAAAAATACGGACTTTACCTTCATATCCCCTTCTGCTTTTCAAAGTGTAAATATTGTCACTTTTATTCCATAACTGATAGGAGCGAAGAAAATATAAAGCAATACATTTACGGCCTGAGAAAGGAAATTGAATACTTCCAAAAATTTAATTTCAAATTTGAGACCCTTTACGTTGGGGGAGGAACGCCTAATTCTATCCCTCCAGGGGATCTTTACACTATTCTCGATCTATTACACAATAATTTGGACTTAAAAACAGTAAAAGAAAAAAGCATCGAAATTAACCCTGAAAATGTGAATGAAGAACTTTCAAGTATCCTCAAAGAATTTAACTTCAACAGGGTGAGCATAGGGGTACAAAGCTTCAGTGACGAAGAACTCAAAATCCTGGGAAGACTTCATAACTCAGAGAAAGCTATTAAATCCGTTTTTATCCTTCACGAAGCGGGATTTTCTAATATAAACATTGATCTCATTTTTGCCTTTAGAGGGCAAACTGTGGAAAGATTTGAAAAAACTTTAAATATTGTCGTCTCACTTCCCGTAACCCATATTTCCACCTATTCCATGACCTACGAGAAAGGTTCACTGGAAAACCTGGAAAATAAAAATGAGAAGTTCTTCGAAAAACTCATAAAAATAAGAAACAGCATACTTACCAATAATGGATTCAGATGGTATGAAATATCCAACTTCGCCAGGAAAGGCTTTGAGTGCATTCACAACCTTAAATACTGGCTAAGACACTATTACATTGGCTTAGGTCCTTCAGCTGCAGGTTTTTACAATTTAAATGGTGCTGAGTATAGGTACAAAAATCCCGAAAGTCTAGCAAAATATATAAGTGGAAATAGAACTGTAGAAAAATTGAGGGAGGAGGATAAAATCACCGAAGAAATTTTTCTAAAGATTAGAACGAAATTTGGAATAAAACTGGAACTTGACTTCGTAGAAAGTGTTAAAAGGGAGTTGAGGGACCTGGTGACTGTGAAAAAAAATTCTCTAAAACTTTCGGAGAAAGGGATTTTGGTTGCCGATGCCGTGACCGTTAAAATTTTAGAACTTTATGAAGATTATAAAAAGAGAGCTAAAGTTTAAGGGTTCAATTTTTGAGGTCTGGAGAGAGTATTACGAGTTCGAAAATGTAACAATCCACAGGGATATTGTGGCTTTTCCCGAAACCTGCGCAGTTTTACCCATAACAGAAGATGGACATGCTATTCTCATCACACAATACAGGGCTCCCGTGAAAAGGGAAATTTTAGAAATTCCTGCGGGAAAGATAGACCCAGGAGAAACACCAGAAGAAGCTGCCATAAGAGAACTTAGAGAAGAAATAAAAATGGAAACCAAAAGGCTCATAAAGATAGGTAGCTTTTATTTGTCGCCTGGATATTCTACAGAGAAAATTCATATTTATATTGGTCTGGACCTTTCAGAAAATGCGCTACCCCACGATTTCGGGGAAGATATAAAAATTAAGAAATTCCCCCTCTCTGAGCTTGAAGACAAACTAAAAAAAGGTGAAATAGAAGATGCAAAAACTGCTATTGCTATATTGTACTATATTCATCTCTTTTCTCCGGGAATCAACAACAAAAATAAATCCCAATGAGGCGACCTTTGAAGAGCTCATATCCATACCTTATATAGACGAAGACATTGCATTAAGAATAATTACTCAAAGGGATGTTAAACCCTTTAGAAATTTTCCAGATTTCGTAGAAAGAACAGGCATTGATTCCACCTGCGCTTCAGAACTCGAAAGATTGCTCCATTTTGAAAAATCGGTAAAAACAACATTGAGTTTCTATTCCGAGAACTCTACAGCGCAAACAGTGAGCAGAGCAACATTCAACGATTACGAAATTTCTGTGCGACTTTTTAGCAAAAAAGTATATTCCTATGACATAATTTTCAAGAAACTTTACATCGGTAATTTTGGATTAAATTGGGGCTCTGATGGGTTTCTTCCCACCCTGAGGAGCCATGACTTTTCATTGCTATATAAATCCTCAATCCAGTTTTCTATCGGGAAGAATAAGATGGCTCTTGGGGGTAAAGTCAATTCCCACTCCTACAAAATAGCTTGCGGCCTCATTGCAGAAAAGGACCAAAAAATTTTAACTTATTTACACACCCGTTTACCCTTAAAGGGTTCCGCGGTTGACATTGACTTTAACTCTTCCCAAAAAGAAATTAAGTGCGCGGTGAGGGCTTCGGGCTATGCTACCCGGTTTAAGGGTCAAATAAGAGTCAAAGAGAAAACACCAAATTTTTCCTGTTATTTTCAGAGAAGAATTTCCAACGATACGTATTTTACACTGAGCAGCTACGGTAATAGCCATTATGTATCCATCTCAAAACTTTTTGAAGGTGATGTAAACCTCTTTTTTAGAACAAAAATAACACCAAATACCATAAAATTTCACGAAATAAGAATACAAGGTAAAATTCTTAACATCTTCTATACCTTTACAGATCAAGAAAGGCTTGGATTATCCTTAGCAAATCCATTATTTTCAGTGGGTTTAACCCAATACCTTAGAGAAAGCGATCTGAGGCTTAAATGTAGCTTTGACTTTCATTTTCACAATCAAAACGCTACAATTGACCTGGAGCTCAAAAGAAGATACATGAAATTCGCATTTAAATACTATGCTTAGGAAAGAAGAGATTATCGCATTGAGGCTTGATGAATTTATGGAGTCTTCCACAATTATCTGGGCTTATGGGAGAGAAAGTGGTCTATTTAAGATTCTGGCAAAGGGAGCAAGGAGAGTTAAATCAAGTTTAAGAATGGCTTTTGAACTTTTTAGCGTAAGTGAAGTAATTTATTATTATAAGCCCGAGCGGGAATTAAACGTTCTCAAGGAAGGTAAGATTCTACTCTCCGGAGAAAAAATCGTGGAGAACGTTGAAAAGTACGAACTTGTATCACAATGCGCCTCATACGTCTTGAAGGCATTTCCTCAGGGAGGAGGCCAGAATTTTTATCCCATGTTCAAGAAGCTTATTCATACCCTTCAGCTAACATCTAAAGTCAACAGAAAACTATATTACTATATGGTTCTGAAAAATTTAAAAATACAGGGAGAAATGCCCAGGTTCGATCTTTGCAGTAAATGTGGCTCTGAAAACGTCACTTTTTTCAGCATCACCTCGAAACTTTTCCTCTGCCACAAGTGTATATCGGAAGAAAATAATCTCTTAATGGTAGATGCCGGAATCCTCAGCGAACTTAAATTTATCCTGGAAAAAGACTGGCACACATTAAATAGTTTTGAAGTGCGAGAAAATACCTTAAAAATCATCCAAAATCTATCAGGAGACCTATGAAGAAATTAATGTCCAACTTTTTAAAAGTCCTCATTTCCACTTTGCTACTTTACCTTATTTTTAAAAGAATTAATGCCCATGAGTTAATTCGGTCCATAAAAGGTGCAAACCTTCCTTTACTAATTCCCGGCTACTTCTTGTATATGCTGGCAATATTCCTTTCCGCAGTGAGGTGGAAAATTTTTCTAAATCACTCACAGGTAAATATCAGCAATTTTGAAGCTTTTAAATACTACCTTATTGCAATATTCGCCGGTAATTTTCTCCCCTCTGGTGGATTAGACGTAGTGCGGGCGTACTATGCTGGCAGAAAAAGTAGCGTCTCCAGGTGCCTGGCTGTTACATTAATGGACAGACTAGTGGGCTTTTACGCTATACTGTTTTACTTGATTTTGACTCTCTTTTTTCTAACTATATCACAAAAAGAACTTTTCCTTTTCACATTAGTTGGGATTACCTTAATTCTCCTCGGCAATATTTTTGTATTCTCTAATCTCTTTGCAAAGGCCATCGGGAAAATAAAGCCTAATAAAATCACAAAACCTATAATCTCATTCCTGTGGACCTTACATAATTTCAAAGATAACTACCCTCTACTCTTTAAAACTTTACCTATATCCATCTTAATCCAGCTTCTATTTTCATTAACTCCCTGGGCTCTAGCCTTTTCCATACATATAAAATTACCCCTAAAAGAAACAATACTTCTTCTACCTATAGTAAATTTTGTGATGATGATCCCAATAACAATCTCAGGGCTGGGCCTAAGAGAAGGAGCTTTTGTTTTAATTTATGGAAATACTATAGGTAATGAAAATTCCCTCCTCATTTCCCTTCTCTATTATTCTGCTTCTTTATTATTGAGCCTTGTGGGAATGGTGCTATTTCTCCTGGACAAACCGCAAAAAGATCTCAAAAAGCTTAACCAGTGAATTAAGGTCAACCCATTCATCGTTTCCGTGAATATTACCCCCATGAGGAGCCGTAATCAATACAGCCATGCCCCTTTCTGAGAAGAACCTTCCATCGGTGGCTCCGTGTTCTTTGGCGAAGTTGACTTTTCTTTGCAGAACATCCTCAGCAATCTTTTTATATTTTTGAAGGTATGGATTCTCCCTGGGGGTAAAAACCGTCTCTCCCGTTGAAATAAGCTCATAAGAGGTATTGGGATATTTCTCAATAATTTCCCTGATCATTTGTTCCATTTTAGAAACGGTAAAGGGATACACAAACCTGATATCAAGATACATTTCTCCATAGTCAGGGACTCTGTTTATCGAATCCCCACCCACCATCTTTCCAAGGCTAATAGTGTTGTGCCAGTGTTCAGGATCGCCGCAGGGTTCCGGGTGGAAACGGGATTTAATTTCATTATAAATAGAAACCAATTTATCCAGCGCATTATCACCCTCAAAAACCCGCGAACCATGGGTAGCCTTTCCTCTCGCAATAATTTTAACGTGAAATACTCCCTTTCCTTCAACAACCAGCTGAAAATCTTCTCCACCATCGGGAATAATTACGAATTCTCCACCAATACCCTCTCTTTCCACGAGATACTTAACGCCATTTTCACTCCCCACCTCTTCATCAGTAGTAAAGAGAAATCCTACATTGGGTTTCTCAGGAAGTTTTGAAACTTCCTTTAAAAGTTCTATCATCACAGCACAAGCACCCTTCATATCTAAAGTGCCGCGACCGTACATCACATCGCCCTCTCTACGAGGTACAAAATCTTCAGGCCTTGCATCCACCACATCCAGATGTCCCACGAAAAGAAGTTCAGGATGGTAAGTGTTATAGAACGTTGCAAAAAGAGAGGGTTTCCCGTTAACCATGTATCGCCGTATCAACAGACCTTCTAAGTTCTTAATCTGGTCTTCAACATAGTCTACAATTTTTGACAGCTCTTCAAGATTATTACTTACGGTCTTATATTTAACAAGCTCAGCAAGCAAATCTGCAATTCTCTCCTTCATAGCGCCTCCCTGTGAAATATTATAAATGTAAAGTTTAGAACAAGGAAAATTCCTCAAAATACATAGACTCTGTGAGTTTGAGTATCTGAGAAACCCCACCCTCTTCTTCAAAGTTATTTCTAACCAAGGATTTATCTTTTTGTGTGGTTGGTATGCCTATACCTCTTTTTTATTGCTTTTTACAATATCAAGTTTCTTTTTGAACTCTATGAGCGCCTCTTTTATAAGTTTCGGGACAGAAGGGTCTTCTATTACTCTCTGGCAAGGTGTTTTGGTCTCATAAACCCTCTTGTATTTTTACCTACTTTCTCCTTTGTTATTAATCTCATTGTGGGAATGAAGAAATTGTGCCTCAGTTCAATGTAATGGTATAACCCCTTGAGAATTTTTAACTCCTTCTCTCTGTCATAGCGAGCATATCTCCTAACAACTACCTTCTTTCTATTCTCCACATGAGGATTGTCGTTCCTCACATGCTCCCTGCTGCGTGTGAACCTTATCCAACTTACTCTGCAATACTCAAGCAAATGTGAATTGATAAATTCACTCCCATTGTCACTATGAATATGGTAAAACAGTAAAGAGCGAGCTGCATATAATGTCATTTAAAGCCTCAACAGTCCATACCCTTGCTTTATTCTTCAAAGGTCTCAAAAAGATTCAGTAAGTCTTTACATCACACCACAAAGGGTATAAATAAACTCACCTTTACTATTTACCCCATTGTGCTCCACAAGGTCAACCTCAATATAACAAGACTCCTTAGGTCGCTTATCTGACCCTTCACAAAATGCGCAGATTCCCTCCCTTTCTTCCTTATTAGAAATGGTATACATCCATCATTACATCTGTCTCTGTAAGGTTTAAGCAATCTATTAATGGTAAGTTTCCTCTTTCTTCAGGGACATCTTTAAGTTCAGATATTTCTACAATGTATCATAGTTTTCTACAATAAAAGCTTTGAGGTGTTTTGAACTTATACCACCTGATATTCTCCAGAGTTTGAATAGTTTTTGTGCTATATCTCTGGTATAAATTCTTTTCCTTCCTTTCTTTAAGGTAGAGGTTTTTGTGATGTCTGCTTTAAGGGTAACATTTCCTTTCCTTGTTATGGTTTTATTATGGTGTTAAAGAGGTAAATGATGTATTTTCTTGAGTATCTTGTGATGATTTGTGGGTCGTTGAGTATGAGGTTTTTTCTTTTTTAGAGGCTTTTTATACAGTTTTTGGTTAGCGGAGATTATGATTTTCTTTTGTTTGGCATTAAGGTTATAACATGGTGTAACAACGTCAATGGGGAACTCCTCTTTTTGTGAGGGTTATTGATTATAAACCCTTTGGAGCTTCTCTTCTTTTTCACACTTTTTTGAGGAAACAATACCACTTTCGGTAAGATTATTCTCGAAGAATAGCGCCCCATTGACTTGACAGTTTGAGGGGGGTAAATTATACTAGAAAAATGCAAAAATGGTCCTTTAAAATTCGTCTTATATATCCTACTTCCCATAGACAAGAAATCGAAATCACTATAAGGCCCTGGATGCTAAAAATTTTTGCCATTTTCTCAGTTACATTCCTGGTCGCATTGGGAATTGCTATCTACAGATATGTAAACCTTGAAATTGACGCGTTTAAATATTCATACTTGCAAAAGGAAAATCTGAAGCTGAAGGAAGAGGTAAACCATTTGAAACTTAATACCAGGAAGTTAAACAATTTATTAAACCAGCTCCTTGAATCAAATAATAGACTCCGACTTGCTGCTGGCCTCGATCCCGTGCCAAGAGAGCTTGCCCTGATGGGTATGGGTGGTAACATAGAAGAGTTACCCCTGGAGAAGAAGAATGATTTAGAGTACACTAAAGCAGAAATCGACAGGCTTCTCAACCTTGCAAAATTCCAGCTGGAAAGCTTCTCGGAAGTTTCAAAAAAACTTGAAGAAAATGAGAGAATCAGAGAGCACACTCCATCAATTGTCCCTACCGCTGGTTACTTTACCTCAGGCTTTGGTCTAAGAAGAGATCCATTTACAGGTCAAATAGCATTCCACGAAGGGCTTGATATTGCAGCACCAGTAGGGACACCAGTAGTCGCACCTGCTTCTGGTATAGTAATAGCCGTCAAATGGGACTCGGGGTTTGGGCTTTACATAGAAATTGACCACGGGCTGGGAATTGTTACCAGGTACGCCCACCTTCTTCGTGCCAGAGTTTCTCCAGGTCAATATGTTAAAAGAGGTGACATTATTGCCTACGTAGGTAACTCTGGTAGATCCACTGCTCCACATCTTCATTACGAAGTCAGAATAAATGACAAACCCATTAACCCGGTGATGTACATTATTCCTTCCGGCCTGTATTACGACTAATCTTTTTAAATTCCAAATTTTTCCTTTCGTCAAGATGGATTTAGAATAGTAGAATGAGAATATTTAGACATGTGTTTATTTTGATTTTCTTTTTGACCAATCCGGCTTTTACCTACACTTTCGGAAAAAACAAGTTTCAATCGCGCGCTTACGACTTTAAAGTTTACGAAACTGAAAATTTTAGAATCTTTTCTTATTCCGGCGACGAATTTCTCGTAAGATTCGCACAAAATATACTGGAGAATACCTATACTGAGTATTCCGGAACCTTCGGGATTAAAATCTCAGGAAAAGTGCCCGTGATTATCTATAACTCTCCAAAACATTTCTCTGAGACTAATGTTATCACCGATATAATCGAGGAAGGAATTGGAGGTTTCACAGAAATTTTCAAGAATAGAATTGTGGTACCTTTTACTGGTTCTTATAAAGACTTTTATCATGTCTTACGACACGAGCTGGTCCATGCTTTCCAGTACGAAATTATGAAAAGAAACAAACGCTCTACACTTCAAGTGATTATGGGCACCCAGATACCACTTTGGTGCACCGAAGGACTTGCAGAATACCTTTCCATAGGATGGAGCCCTGACGCCGAAAGATATTTGAGGAACCTAATACTATCAGACAATCTGCCTTCTATAGAGGCATTAAACTACTATGGGGGTTATATTGTATATAAGGTGGGGCAACTAATCTATAAATTTATTGAAGACAATTATGGCAGAGGCAAAATTTCAGAATTTTACTCCCTCTTAGTATTCACAAACTCCTTTGAAAAAGCCATTAAAAAGTCTTTCGGGCTGGACACAAAGCAGTTTAATGAACTGTTCAGAGAGTATGTGAGACAGAATTTTTATACATCCCTGGGCCAGCTGACAACTCCCGTAAAACTAAAAAGATTCTCTGATCACAAAAAACAGCGTAATTTTTACAATGTTGCTCCAGTTGTGACAAAGGATGGAAGCCTCTTATACTACATTCGGGAGAAAATGGGCAATTTCTACATTGTTAAGTACTCCACCGCATCAGGGGAAAAGCTCAGTATTGTATTTAAAAGCTCAAAAATACCAGATTTCGAGAATATTCATATTTTAAGACCCTCACTCTCAATCTCAGGAGACGGGAAATTATTAGCCTTTTCGGCACAGACAGGAGAAGGAGACGTAATATATATTTTTGACACCAAAAGAAATAAGGTTATTAGAACCCTTAAGTTTGAACTGGATGCTATTTATACTCCTGCCCTTTCCGTGGATGGAAGGAATATAGCATTTTGCGGGCTAAAGGACGGAAGGTCCGATATTTATCTTTACTCAATCCCTCAGGAAAAACTCATAAAGATTACCGATGACCCCTTCGATGATCGTGATCCCTCTTTTGACCCATTTGGGAACATAATCTTTGCATCTGACAGAAACGAAGAAAGCGGCGAAAGATACTTTTATGGTGCGTATGCCGTTTTTCGCTACGACATAAAAAGTGGAACCATTTCCCGAATTACAAACTTTTACGCGGAACTGTCTAATCCCATTATGACAGATGATTCCACACTTCTTTTCTGTGCTCAGGATTCTTTCCTTGCCCTCAATGTATTCAGCCATCAATTAAATAGCAGAAAAACAACAAAAATTACCAACTTCGCCACCGAAGCTAAGTGGTTTAGCGTTTCAAATGACGGAAGAATTTATACGTCCATTCTTTACGACAACGGTTATGATGTGTTTGAAATTAGAGAACTCAAAGCAATTCCGGAAGAACCCGTTGAAGGTTCTTTTTTCAGTACCTTACCCCTTTACGGAACCATCAGCTCCAGAAATTACTCTCCCAGATTCACCATCGACTGGATTTATGGAACAGCCTCGCTCTCATCGGTTTATGGATTTCAGGGTAACACAACATTGGGTTTATCCGATGAATTGGGAGATCATCAGATAACATTTTCCACCGACTTGAATTCCAACATCCTGTATTCTAACTTTATCTTTGAATACTGGAACCTTAAAAAAAGAATAGACTATGGTTTCTCATTATATCAGCTCTGGGATGCCGGTTACATTGCATACGACACCATTATGGTCAGCAGAACATTAGGGACTTTTTTCCTCCAGAGCATACCTTACTCAAGAATAAGAAGAACAGAGATGGGATTGAACATTGAAATGCAAGAAATCAATTACCTCTGGGAAACGCCCTTCGGAAACCTCATAGATCTCCCCGAACTTTACTCAAAAAGATTATTCACCGGTATCTACGCTGCTCATGTTCTGGACAATGTCTACTACAATTATATTCAGGACCCGGTGAGTGGAACCAGATATTACTTTGGTCTCTTAAAATCCATTCCACTGGATCTGGATTTGAATTTAGCAGTCCTTGACTTTCGGCATTATATTGCCTTTGACGAGAGTTACATCTGGGCAAATAGGGTGAAAACCATCTACTCCCTGGGCAAAGACAGGTACTACACTACCTTCAATGGTTTTGATGACCATAGAGGATCTTATTACGGAGAACAGATAGGCGACAAATACATACTATTTAACTCCGAATTCCGCTTCCCATTTATCAAAAAGATTATAATTGGCTTCCCCTTACCTCTGGAAATTTCCAACCTAGGCGGTGTTATTTTCTTTGACGCAGGGCTATGTACCCCCAAGAAAATTGACGAAATAAAGGTTTTCTCAACGTTTCCTCAGCTTCAGGACCCCACTGCGGCTCTGGGATACGGACTTAGAATATGGTTAGGCTTCGCAAAGCTCAAACTTGACTTCGCTCACAAAACCAATTTAAAAACTATTAGCAAAAGTCCGCTGATTAAATTTTCTCTGGGCTTCGACTTTTAAGCATATAAGCTTTTTGGAGTTACAATCCTTAAAGTTTATCATTATAAAAAACGGAGGTACTTATGGGAAAATATATTGGAGTTATTTTAGGTGTTTCTAACATACTTTATGCTCAGCAGACTTCTCAGTCTCCTTCCTATGGGATAATTGGATCTTTGCTCCCTTTAATTTTAATCTTCGTCATCTTTTATGTGCTTTTAATTCTTCCTCAGTCCAGGTACGAGAAAAAACGTAAAGAGATGCTGGCGAATCTTCAAAAGGGTGATCAAGTAGTTACCACCGGTGGTATAATAGGGATCATCCAGAAGATTGATGAAAATGTGGTTACACTCAAGGTCGCCGAAAACGTTAACATAAAAGTAGAGAAGCAGGCCATAAGGGGCGTTCTCAAAAAATCTGAGGAGACTGAAGGTTGATTAGACCCATTAAAATCATCGACGAGGATATACTGCGGCAAAAGTCGGAAGAATTAGATCTTTCTAATATTGAACTAATTAAAGAGATAGCGGGTGATCTTATTGATACTCTTAATTCCCAGAGGGGATTAGGTTTAGCCGCAGTGCAAATAGGAATTCCTAAAAAAATCTTCATTATAAATGCAAAAGAACTGGACTTTGGTTCTAACTACAGAGTTTTTATTAATCCTCGGGTAAATTTTCTAGACGGACTTGAAGTGGACGAGGAGGGATGTCTCTCTATACCGGGCCTTTATGCGGACGTATCAAGACCATCTTATTTAGAGCTTGAAGCTGTGGAACTGAAGGCCAACGGAAAGTTAAAAGACGTCAAGATTAAAACAGAAGGATTCCTAACACGGGTATTTCTTCACGAGATCGACCATCTTGAAGGAGTTTTGTTTATAGATTACCTCGATGAAGAAACAAGGCGTATTCTCCTTGCAAAATGGAGGAATGAATACAACAAACATTCCCTTTAAATGGGCCTTTATGGGTAGCGGGTATTTCGCCAGAGAGGTTCTTGAGGAACTATATTTACATAATTTTTTCCCTCACCTGGTCATTACAACCCCCGATAAACCCGCAGGCCGTGGTCTTAAACCCACTCCTAACCCTGTAAAAGACTTCGTTTTAAACGTAGAAGCAAGATTTTTTGAAACTGCTAAGGTTAATTCTCCTCAAACACAGGAATTTCTAAAAAGCGAGGAACTTGATTTTCTAGTGGTTTGTGATTTCGGAAAAATTCTCAAAAAAGAGCTTCTTAACCTATACAAATTCCCGGCTTTAAACATACATCCTTCTCTCCTTCCAAAATATAGAGGTGCTGCTCCCATAGAACGGTGTTTATTGAGCGGCGATACTAAAACCGGAATTACCATCATCGAAATGACTGAAGAAGTGGATGCAGGTCCAATTATTTCCCAGGTGGAAGTAGAAATTTCGGAAGATGATACCAGAGGATCCCTCATGGAAAAACTATCAAAATTGGTGCCTGAAATGCTAAAAGAGATTTTTAAAAGCTATCTTTCAGGTAATATCCATAAAAAGCCACAGATTGGCGAAATTTCCTACGCACCAAAAATCACAAAAGAAGAACTCTTTATAAACTGGACAGAGCCTTCACGTAGCATCTTTAATAAGATCCGTGCCTTCTGTCCTACCCCCGGGGCGCGAACAATCTTACAGGGCTCTATGGTGAAAATATATAAGGCAAAAATCATCAATGACGACTTTAACTTAAGGCCTGGAGAAATTAAAGTGAAGAATTTTGAAATCTTTGTTGGTACCGGCGACCATCCCCTGGAAATCCTGGAACTTCAACCGGCCGGGAAAAGAGTAATGAGGGCAAAAGATTTTTTGGCAGGAAGGAAAATTGATGGGGAGTTTTTTGAAGTAAAAAGGGGGTTACAATGAAACTTTTAGAATACGCATCTAAAGAAATTCTTGGTAAGTATGGCGTTCCTGTTAAGAAAAACAAACTGTGCAGGAGTTTAGAAGAGCTGAAAGCTGTTATAGATGAATTTAATTTTCCCGTTGTTATTAAAGCCCAGGTTCCTGTAGGTGGTAGAGGAAAAGCCGGTGGAATAAAACTAGCGAAAAGCAAGGAAGAGGCTATCGCCATCACTGAGCAAATCCTCAACATGGAAATTAAAGGTCTCCCGGTGAAAAAAGTACTAGTAGAGGAAGCCGCCAAAATTAAAACAGAACTATATCTTGGTATTGTTCTTGATCGTGTAACCAAAAAGAATGTAATAATTGTTTCCAGGGAAGGCGGAGTGGAAATAGAAGAGGTGGCAAAAACCCATCCAGATGCAATAATAAAGAAACAAATCCATCCCTATCTCGGTCTTCAGGACTATGAGGCAAAAGAACTTTCTTACAAACTTACTGACGACCCTGAAGTTGCGAAGAAAATTCAGTTTTTTATTAAGGCACTATACCGAGCCTATGTAGACATAGATGCCCAACTGGCCGAGATCAACCCTCTCGTAGTCGAGGAAGATGGTAACGTAATCGCTCTGGACGCAAAAATCATTCTTGATGACAATGCTCTCTACAGGCATCCAGACCTTGAAAACCTGAGAGATATGGATTACGAAAATCTTGAAGAACTTGAAGCAAAGGCGAAAGGCCTTTCCTTTGTAAAACTTGACGGTAATATCGGATGTTGCGTCAACGGCGCAGGACTTGCCATGGCCACTATGGATATTGTAAAGCTTTATGGCGGCGAACCTGCAAACTTCCTTGACGTAGGTGGCAGTTCAAGCCCGGAAAAAATCAAGAACGCAATGGAACTAATTTTAAGAGACAAAAGAGTTAAAGTAATTTTCATCAATATTTTCGGTGGAATAACAAGATGTGATGATGTTGCCTCTGGTCTTGTACAGGCATATAAAGAACTTAATATCTCACTCCCCATAGTAATAAGGCTTACTGGAACCAATGAAGAAAAGGCGAAAGAAATTCTTAAAGATTCGGGCTTGCCCCTTTACTCAGTCTCCAGTATGGCAGAGGGAGCAAAGTTAGCCAGCGAGCTGGCATCGAAATGAATTTATTACTTTCAATAATTCTGACTTTACCAGTGGACTCACTTTTCTGGGAGCCGCTGGACTCTTTAATCGTAAAGGGCCTTACCTATGCTTATGCCGAAAAATATCGAGAAGCGCATCTTTACTTTGACCTTGCCATTAGAAACTATCCTGAGAATCCCCTTGGCTATCTCTACAAAGCCGCTCTACTTGACCTTTATATGATAGACTTTGAAACAGACTCGTATGAAAAAGTCTTTTACGAATATACTGATTCGGCAGCGAAAAAAGCACAAGAGCTGCGAAAAAAAGCTAACTTATCAAATGATAGCCTGGCATTCTCATATTTCACTGAAGGTTCGGCTTACGCTTACAAGGCCCTAAGAAAAGGAAGGAGTAAAGATTACATAAGCGCCCTTAATTATGGCAGAAAAAGTATAGAACTTTTAAGAAAGGCTTTAGAATACGACTCAACCCTCTATGACGCATACCTTCCCCTTGGAGTTTTTGAGTTCGCCATGACAAAAGTTCCAGGCGTACTTAAAGTACTTGTTCCTGATAACTATTCCCGGGAAGAGGCCTTCAGGAAAATTGAACTATCAATCTCCCATTCGAAATATCTTAAAACCTACGCAGAAAACGCTTACACCTGGGTTTTATTATATGATGGACAGGCAGATTCCGCGCTTAAAATAGCCGAAAGACTCGTTGAACAATATCCAAGCTCAAGGACTTTCAGGTGGACCCTTTCCTACTGCCAGCGAAAACTAGGTAAGTGGAATGATGCCCTTAAAAACCACGAAGTGATTCTCTATTTAACTTTGAGGGATCAGCCATGGAACTATTATAATACAGGTTTATCACTATATTATCTCTCTATATGCAGCTATGTAACTGGTGATAAAAGAAGGGCTTTATTTTACTCTAAAGCATGTAAAGAAGAGATGGAAAAGGCACCATACGATAAACCTCTAAGGTCACGCATCATCAAAATCGCTTCAAATTTGTCATCCAGACTTGAAAAATACAATAGTGAAGATTTATTTGTGGATCCAAAAGGAGTTGAAAAATATGTCACCCCGTAAAAAAATTTATTGTACGGCAAAACTCTTACTTGACGTTAAAGAGCTTCTAAGCGACTTCGATGTGGAAGTTTATGAAGGTCCCCTTCCCATTCCACGCGAAATACTCAGTGAAAAAATCAAAGACATCCACGGGCTAATCACCATGCTCACAGATAAGATTGACTCTGAAATTTTAAATAACGCAAAGAACTTAAAAGTTATTGCTAACTATGCTGTAGGATATGACAATATTGACATTGCAGAGTGTACCAGGCGAGGCATTGCAGTAACCAATACCCCTGACGTACTCACTGATGCTACTGCAGAGCTCGCATGGGCACTGGTCTTTGCAGTTGCAAGGAAAGTGGTTGAGGCTCATAAGTTTGTAGAAAATGGAAACTGGATCAGCTGGTCACCCACGCTGTTCCTCGGCACAGAAATTAGAGGCAAAACCTTAGGAGTAATAGGAGCAGGCAGAATCGGAACAGCTTTCGCTCTAAAATCAAGGGGATTCGAAAACAAAGTACTTTATTTCTCTCGCCGAACTAACCCCACCCTGGAAGGCATACTCGGGGCAAAGAAGGTCTCCCTTGAAGAACTTCTAAGAGAGTCAGATATCATCTCTCTCCATCTACCTTTAACTCCCGAAACTTACCACATCATCGGAGAAAGGGAATTTAATTTAATGAAACCCACGGCCATTTTCGTTAACACCGGTCGTGGTAAACTCGTAGATGAAAGGGCTTTAATCAAAGCATTAAAAGAAAAGAGAATATACGGGGCAGGGCTTGATGTTTTTGAGTTTGAACCTCACGTTCCCGAAGACTTAAAAAATCTGGATAATGTCGTTCTTCTTCCACATATTGGAAGCGCTACCATCGAAGCTAGGACGAAAATGCTGGAACTCGTTGTAGAAAACATTAAAGCTTTCTTTGAGGGTCGTGTTCCCCCAAATATTTTAAATAGAGAACTTTATGGGATATAAATTAGAATTCGAAAATGTAAGTGTGCGTTATAATACCAGGTGGCTCGCACTGGACAACATTTCCTTTACCGTTGAGAAAGGTGATTTTATATTCATCGTGGGACCCACGGGAGCAGGAAAAACCACTCTACTAAAGCTCATCTATGGTGAAATAAAACCCGATGAAGGAGAGGTTAGAATAGATGGCTTTCCCATAAAGAGAGCCAGCAAAGGAAAGCTCCTCAACATAAGACAAAACATAGGTATAGTATTTCAGGATCTTATGCTTTTAGAAGATAGAACCGTTTTTGAGAACCTCGCTTTTCCCATGAGACTCAGAGGAGAAAAGGACCTGATGAAAAAAGTGGTTACGGCTTTAAAGGATGTCAACTTAACTCATAAATCTAATGACATTGTTTCTTCTCTCTCCCGTGGAGAGCAGCAGCGCCTCGCTCTCGCAAGGGCTATTATTACTGAACCAGAACTTCTTCTTGCCGACGAGCCCTTCAGTAACCTTCATATTACTGATATAAACTGGCTCATCGAAAAGATGCTATATTATAACCAGCAGGGACTTACTATCCTTATCTCTACACATAATTTTGAAGTTCTATCAAAGGTACCAAAAGCAAGGATTCTCCGACTTGAAGAGGGGAGGTTAACCATTGAACATTAAATTCTATTTGGATGAACTCTTGTACATCTATAAGAAATCCCGCAGCGAGTTCATTTTCCTTACGGTTATATACTTCCTCACACTTATTATATTTTCAGGCATTATACAAACATCCTTCTATGTTTCAAAGATTCTAAACCAATCAGTTAAAGCATGTTACCTTAAAGCTTTTCTACAGGACAATGTTAAACAGAATGAAATAAACGTCATAACAAACCTTTTTAGTCAAAATCCCCTCGTGGATAAAGTGGAGTACATTTCAAAAGAGCGTGCAAGGGAAGAGTTCAAAGAGCGTTTCCCCCGGTATGCACCTCTACTTGAAATGTTTAAAGAAAGCCCCTTTCCGCAAAATATTGAGATAAGATTTAAAGAAAATGCAATTAGTACCAGAATAATTAAGAGTACTTCTGATTTTCTCTCCCGCTTCCCATATGTTGCCAATGTCCAGCATAATTACCAAACACCCATCAGTCTTTTCAACATCCAGAAAAATATCATCGAATTTGGCCTGATTCTTTTTGTAGCATTCATGGTTCTTTACATCCCCCTGAATCTTTCCTTCTTGAGAAGCATCTTCGAAAAAGAAAAGAAACTCTTTGCTCTTACCGAATTCTTCGGAAGCTCAAGAACACCCCTCGCTGTAACCTTTGTCATAGGAGTAGCCATTCCGTTAGTAATAATGTCCCTTATAAATTATTTCATCTTTCAAAAAATTTCAAAACTTTTTGATATTTCCACCTGGCCCATTCTTCTTCTTACTCTGTACTTTCTCATACTGCAATTCCTTTTCAGCATAGATGTCTTAGAGCAATGAAACCATTTTTTCTTATTTTAATCTTTTCCCAATCTGCAGATATTGAAGCTGAAAAGGCAAAATTAGAAAGGCTTAAAAGAGAGTTCGAAGAGGGCAAACGCAAAATTGCCCAAATGGAGATAAAAGTAAAATCCACGGAAGAAGAGATTGAAAAAATAAAAAGACAGGAGCAGGAAATTGAACGCTTCATAACAAAGCTCAATCGCGATATTCAGGAAATCCAGAACGATATTGCAAAACTCGAAGTCCAGATAAGCCAGAAAGAAATAGAACTCAGAGAGCACGCAGACAGAATCAAATTTAGTCTTAGCTTCCTCTACCAGACTCCTCATCAAAACGAAATTTTCAAATTTCTCCCGCTGAATGAAGAAGAAAAAGAAGCAGCCTACATATTAGATTACGTAATCCAGAGCGAGAAAAAGTCAAGAGACCAGGCACTGGAGCTTTACAATGAACTTACTGCTTATAAGAAATTAAAAGAAGAAAACCTGGAATTCTACGTCACCATGAAGAAAGAAGTTCAAGAGCAAGAGCGAACTCTTGAAAATTTAAGACTAAAAAGGCAGAATCTCCTCGCCTCTTTGAAAAAACAAAAAGCAGAAGAAGAGAAGAGACTGGCAGAACTAGAAAAGGCTATCAAGGAAATGCAAAGCTTGATTGCAAAGCTGGAAAAAGAAGCCGAGAAAAAAAGGCAGGCAGAGCGTATCGTTGCGAAGAGTCCTGAGGGAAAATACCCATGGCCCGTGAGGGGAAGAATAGTACTGAACTATGGAACCATTGTAAATCCAAAATACAATACCAGGATTTTTAATCCGGGGATTGATATTGAAGCAGAACCCGGTAGCCCAGTTGTTTGCATTGATGACGGAATAGTTATATTTACTGGAACTGTAACAGGATATGGTAACACGGTGATTATAGACCATGGTGGATTCTTCTCGGTATATTCATACCTCGAATCCTATAATGTTACAACAAATTCAAAATTAAAACGTGGTACTATAATTGGAAAAGTTGGGGGTATCAACCATTATTTTGGTTCAAAACTTCACTTTGAGATCAGGGATCAGGGTAAAGCCGTGGATCCTTTAAAATACCTGCAGTAGTTATTCTATAACTAAAAATTTGCCTTGCTGCCCCAATCCATTAGCTGATGAAACGTAGAAGTAAACTCCTTGGGCAGGAATTGGCACGGAGACAACCTTTTGTTTTGCTTCTCTAAGCTCCATATTCCATACCTCTCGTCCCTGAATATCGTATATGCTTAATTTTATGTTTTTTCCGTTAAGGAGAAATTTTACGTTCTTTCTGGCAAAATTATTTTTTGAGAGAAGGGAGACGTAAGAATTCATGTTCTCAATTTCTGTTACACTGGTGGTATGAGAAAAATAAACCCTCCTTAAAGGGCTAAAATTACCCCTCCCAAAAGTACTGGAGTATCCCGCGACTCTAAAATAATACTCACCCTCGGGTAAATTTGTAATAATGAGGAAAGTATCCATTAACCCAGTAAAACTCCATATGGAGTCCCAGGTAGCCACTGGATAAACATCATCAATGTAGATACCCTCTCGCAAAACAGATTGATCAGTTAAACACCTAAATCTGAAATAAAGGGTTTTTCCTGCAAAATTACTAAGACTATAAGCCACCCTGATCCATCCCCCTGAGTTTCCCGTTAACCTCTCTCCTGATATGGGAATCCATTCTCGTAAATTCTCCGAAACTTCCACAATGCCAACATCGTAGTTAGTCTCAAGATCATAATATACCCAGTATTTCAAAGAGTCACCTGGATTAACATAATAAGGATACTTCGTCCTGATTTGCGAATATAGGTTATTCACAGAATCAGACCTTACTGAATAATTTCCTGAGTGTCTTCGTAATGAACTTCTTGAAAAACCCTCAAGAACCCAGAAATTCGTTCCATTCTCAAAGTTATCATCAATAGCGTGAGGCCCCTTAAAGAACTGGATTTCAAAACCAGAAAGGTCAAAAAATCTTATTTCAGGAAGGTGCCACTCTATCTTCAATGTATCTCTAACGGTATCATTCGAAGGGCTTATTATCTCGGGAGCTGGCACGTAAGTCTTCATATTAGCAAGTATATATTCAGCCTGTTGCATTAAATACACTGCTCCCTCGAAGTTTTCTCTCTTAATAGAAGGTAAATCCCCGGTACTCTGGTAAAATTGAGTCCCCATTTCTACAACTAACGCCACACATGGCCTTCCATTTACAAAAATGTTCCACCCATACTCGTAATCCGAGGAACCACCAGAAGTAGGATAAAGATTGATGGATTTCTGGTATGTATAATTTCCACCACCAAGTCTCTGAATCCTCTGTGCCATACCCTGTCCTATAAGATTGTATACATTATCATGGGGGGTTGGGTCATTTTTATGCCCCCACGGAGCAAGAACCAGCTCAGAATAGGTGTGGTAATCGAGAATGGTGACAAATTCCCGGGACTTAATAAACTCCACGTATTTTTGAACCTCCCGCGCAGAGTTTCCAGATTTTCCACAAAAGACATCATGTGAGGGGTAATGACTAACTGAACTAGAATTTATTACACCCCAGCCGTCAATGGCATTGGTATCACAAATCCCGTTATAATTCCTGTTTAAATCAGTACCTAAGGCTCCCCCGAACGGTTCTCTGTTCTTACGCCACATAGCCCCTCCGTTTGAATAATCATAAACATAACCATCAACATTTATTATCGGAAAAATCCAGATTTCCCTGGTGTTAACGAGATTTGTGACCACAGGATCAATTCCATAAGCTCTGGTAAGGGTGTCTGCAAAAAATACGGGAACCTCCACGGAAGCCCACTCCCTTGCATGGTGACATCCGGAGAAAAGGTGCTCGGGCTCATCCTCATCCACACTTACGTTATCTGAAATCTTAATTCCATAGATCCATCTCCCTTCATAGGATGGGCCAATGCTATCCAACCTTGCAATATCAGGATTGGTTTGGACTATGTTTCTAAGAATAGAAACCACTTCTTGATAAGAATGATATGAATCTTTGACCTTCTCCTTGGCCTTTTTAAGGTCCTCTACTACAATCTGGTATTTTATACCGCTATTTTCAATTATTGAAAGCTGATTCTCATTCACAATAAGGTCATACCATTCTCCGGGCCTCCCTGCAGCTATTTCGGGCATTTCTGCCTTATCAAAGTTTGTTAATAAAAACTGCTCTATGTCCTTGTAGTTAGTTATAGAAAGCCTTACTATGGATAGCTTTTCGGCGGATAAGATTCCCAAAGCAAGGATGACCAGTAAAAAGAACTTCTTACCCATGAGTACCTCCTCTTTCTTACACTGACTTGTCCCTGCACCTTACAATCAAAATCACTCAAAAATCTCCTTCCTACACTCGTCACATGCTCCACAGTTAAGTTACCCTATTATACACCTGATGAGCAAACTTATAAAGAATAACAAGCTTTAAGCTGCAATTTTTCCCGAAGGCCAATAAGTGCCGGTAAACAAAACTCTCACTTTTCGGTTTTCTTTCCAGACTCAATCGGATCAAAAAAGAATGCATCTTTGCATAAAAGCTGCCATTTATTTGATGATATCTATCGCTCAGAATATAATTATTCTCAAAAGGAGTGAAATATATGCATTTTTCAGTCCAGTTTATAATCCTTTTCGCTTACTTCATCTTGGTTCTCGTGGTGGGTCTTCTGGCGCAAAAACTTGCAAAATCGGGAACAGATTACCTGATCGCTGGAAGAAACCTGGGACTCTGGCTTTGCACTGTAGTGGTGGTAGGCGAATGGCTTGGTGGGATGAGCACCATCGGAGTTTCGGAAAGAGCCTTTGCTACCGGTATATCTTCAGCCTGGTATAACATTTCCACATCAATAGGTATGTTCCTTTTTGGACTGCTCCTGGCTAAGTATTATCGAAAACATAAGGTCTATACCGTTGCCGAGATGATTGAAAAACTCTACGACAAAAACACCAGAGTTATTTCAGCATTTGCCTTTCTCGTAGCTTACATAGTTCTGGGCTACGTGCAGGTACAAACTGTGGGATCGGTAATGGCGTCCACTCTGAATATACCCTTTGAAAGAGGAGTCCTCATTGGTGGGTTGCTTGTTGCTATATACGTAACCGCTGGTGGGTTCTGGTCCATCACCCTAACCAACATCATCCACACCTTCCTCCTCTACTTTGCTGTAATTTCTACCTTTATAATTGGACTTGTTAAAATTGGAGGATATTCAGGTCTTTTTGCTTCCCTCCAGGCTGCAGGCAAAAATGTCGTGCAGTTTAAAAGCCCCTTTGGTGTCGGTGTTAATACAGTCTTATCATGGATAGTGGGTGGAATTTTTGGTGCCTTCGCCGCCCAGGCTTCTATACAACCTGTATTCGCTGCTAAAGACGAAAAAACCGCCAAAAACGCTTCTCTCCTTTCAGCTCTGCTTATATTCCCTACGGGGATTATGACTGCCACATTAGGAATGATTGCTGCTACAGGAAAGTTCGGCACTATCCAGAACGCAAAACAGGCTCTTCCACAACTTCTTATGTCCACCCAATTTGTACCAGCATGGTTTGGTGGGTTGGCTTTAGCCGGTATACTCGCTGCAATCCTTTCAACTGTTGCCCCGGTAATGTTCGCCATTTCAACAATTCTGGTCAAAGATATCTATCACTACCTCATAAATAAGGATGCTGATGAAAAAAAATTGCTGAGTGTTTCAAGACAATTCACTTTTGTTGTGGGTATACTCCTTATACCCCTTGCCATATATATGAAAGGCTTCGTTCTCGACACTGCCTATATATCTTACGCCATCAGGGCTGCAGCAGCGGTGGTAGTGCTTTTGGGTGTTTACTGGAAAATAAAAGATCGCATTATTCCCACAAAACTATCGGCAAGCATTGCTATGATCCTTGGAGCTGCAGTTGCCGTCCTATTCCCGATCATTGCTTACTTCAATAAAAACTTCAAATTTGATAAAGTTTTTGGTGCACTGGGAATTTCTTTCGCAGCCATTTTGATAGTAACCTTTATTGAAAGGGTAATTCTTATAAGAGGTGAAAAAGAGTGAAACCGTTAGAGGGCGTTAAAGTTCTCGATCTCTCCAGGGTTCTTGCGGGGCCCACGGCGGGCATGATCCTGGGGGACCTTGGTGCCGATGTCATAAAAGTGGAAAAGCCCGGCGAAGGCGATGAAACCAGAGGTTGGGGGCCACCTTTTGCAGGCGGCGAAAGTGCATACTACATGTGCGCCAACAAAAATAAACGCAGCATCACATTAAATCTCAAATCGCCGGAGGGAAGAGAGATCCTCGAAAAACTTATTAAAAGGTCTGACGTTGTGCTTCTAAATTTTCTGCCTGATGTTCTTGAAAAGCTGAGACTTACATACCAAGATGTGAAAAACATTAAAGAAGACATAATCTGGGCATCTATAACAGGATTTGGACTTACAGGTCCAAAGGCCTCAAAACCCGGATACGACGTATTAATCCAGGGAATAAGCGGACTCATGAGTATAACAGGAGAACCCGATGGTGAACCCATGAAGGTAGGTGTGGCCATTTGCGATGTACTTACTGCCCTTTACACTGTCATAGCTGTGGAGGCCGCCTTAATAAGGCGCAGTATTACAGGACAAGGAGCCATGATTGATAACTCCCTTCTTGAGGCAAGTATTGCAAGCCTTGTAAATGTCGCCAACAATTACCTGATCGGCGGAATAATCCCAAAAAGATATGGAAATGCACACCCAAATATCGTCCCTTACCAGGTTTTTAAAGCCAGTGATGGCTACATAATAATTGGTGTGGGAAACGAAGAACAATGGAAGAGGTTCTGCAAGGTCTTAGAAAGAGAAGATCTGGCCACCGATCCGCGTTTTGAGACCAATGCAAAAAGACTGGAAAACAGAAACATCCTCATTCCAATAATTGAGGAGATTATAAAACAGAAACCATCAGATTACTGGCTTAAGAAGCTGGATGAGGCCCACATACCCGCAGGTCCCATAAATACCGTAGACAGGGCCATTAATGACGAACAGGTAAAGGCAAGAAATTTTATCCAGGAAATTAATCATCCCACAGCAGGTAGAATCAAATTAATGAAAAACCCCATACACTTTGGGGACATTGACCTAGACATTTACCGACATCCACCCCTTTTAGGAGAACACACTGAAGAAATCTTAACAGAGCTGGGATACTCAAAGGATGATATAAAAGTTTTAAGGGAAAAAGGAGTAATATGAATAAAAAATTTGAAATTGAAATCAACCATGATTGGTGCAAGGCTTGTTATATTTGCGTGAAAATCTGTCCCAAACAGGTTTTTACCCTTGCAGAGAAAGAATCTTACAGAGGTTTCAGAGAGGTAATTCCTGCTTACCTTGATGAATGCATAGGTTGTTTACAGTGTGAAAACATGTGCCCAGATTTTGCCATAGAGGTGAGGGAGAAGGAACATGCCGTGGAAGAGAGTTAAATCTCCAATTAAACCTGGACGTTATTTTATGCAGGGCGACGAAGCCGTGGCAGATGGAGCTTTCTGCGCCGGTATGAGATTTTACGCAGGATACCCGATAACTCCCGCAAGCGAGGTGATTACGAGAGTCCTTGATAGATTTGAAGAGTCCGGTGAGGGAACATATTTCCAGGGAGAAGACGAAATCGCATCCATCGCAGCATGTATTGGCGCCTCATGGACCGGTGTAAAGGCCATGACGGCCACCAGCGGCCCTGGATTTGACCTTATGATAGAAAACCTCGGGTACGCAATATTTACCGAAACTCCCCTGGTAATTGTTGACGTGCAAAGGGCAGGACCTTCTACGGGACAAGCTGCGCGACCTTCCCAGGCAGATTTTCATCAGGCACGATACGGCACTCATGGAGATTACGAAATCATAGTCCTATCGCCTTGGTCCTGCCAGGAACTTTTTGAGTTTGGCATAAGGGCCTTTAACCTCTCTGAAAGATACAGGGTCCCTGTAATCATTCTAACCGATGAGGCTGTAGGACACCTGCGTGAACCAGTAGTAATTCCCGAAGAAATTGACGTTTTTGATCGAGAACATGACCCCGATGCTCCACCCTTTAGTTTTGACGAGAGGGATACCACACCCATGCCCCTTATTGGTGACGGAAAAGCCTTACTTATAACCGGTTCAACGCATACTGAAATGGGGAAAAGAATTACTCAAGACGCAGAGATCCACAGAAAGCTTGTCAAACATCTCATCGAAAAAATAAGGAATAATATCTCAGACATTTTCGAAACTCACGAAGAATTTTTAGAGGATGCTGACGTGGTCATTGCTTCCTACGGAATTACTGCAAGAAGTGCCTATGAAGCAGTGAAAAGATTGAGAGAAAAGAATGTAAAGGCAGGATTCCTCCGATTCAAAGTAATATGGCCTTTCTGGGATAAATATGTAGAAAAAATCTTGGGCGGGGTAAAGAAAATATTTGTACCAGAGATGAATGCAGGCCATTTATCATTAGAGCTACAAAGAGTGGCGGACGCGTACATTATTCCTATAAGCGAATTGGGAACGGAGATCATTAAACCTGAGCACATTGTAAAAATAGTGGAGGAAAATTTATGAAAACTTATATGGAATGGATAAGGACTGACTTTTTCCCCACGGCTTTTTGTCCTGGTTGTGGACATGGTATTATATTACGTGCCATAGTAAAAGCTTTAGATGAACTGAACCTTGAACAGGATAAAGTTGTCTTTGTATCAGGTATAGGATGTTCTGGGTGGATACCAAGCCCTTACATAAAAACTGATTCCATTCACACTACCCATGGAAGGGCCCTTGCCTTCGCTACGGGTGTTAAGCTCGCAAAACCTGAGCTTACGGTCATCGTTGTGGGAGGCGATGGAGATTTAGCATCCATCGGAGGTAATCATCTGATACATGCCGCAAGGCGCAACATTGACATAACCTGCATAATGGCGGACAACAACAACTATGGAATGACTGGAGGGCAATATTCACCCACCACCCCGGAGGGGGCAAAAACCACTACATCAAGGAAAGGTCATAAGGAGCCTCCTTTCGACGTGGCTGAGCTAGTAAAGGCAGCTGGTGCGAAATATGTTGCAAGATACACAGTGGCACATTTCCCTCAGCTTATTAACGCCATTAAAAAAGCCATTACAACAAAGGGATTCTCCTTCGTACAGGCTATAAGCACATGCACAACTCACTTTGGAAGAAGAAACGTAACCCCTGATCCCTTTGAATTCATTGAGTACCTGAAGAAAAATTCCATTAACATTAAGAATTTCAATCCTGAAGAACATAAAGACAAGATAACCATAGGAGAGTTCTAAAATGGAAAAAATGGAGGTTCGTTTTGCGGGAACAGGTGGCCAGGGTATAATTTTACTGGGTGTTCTTACTGCAGAGGCTGCAACTTTAGCCGGTAACTACGCTACCCAGGGTTCCTACTATGGGGCGCAGGTTAGAGGTGGTATCACATCGGCCGATGTAGTTCTTGGAAAAGAATGGATTCCCTTCCCGTATGTGGAAAAATCCGACCTACTTGTGGCTTTAACCCCGGAATCTCTAGACCACTACATATCTTCTGCAAAACCAGGAAGCATTATCATTGTTGATGAAAACATGATAATTTTCGAAGACGAAGATGAGCTCAAAAATAATTTTAACTTTATCAAAGTACCATTGGTCCATAAGTGCTTTGAGAGATTTAATTCCAATTTCCTGCTCAACATTGTTACCTTTGGGTACACTCTTAGATTCTTCAAAGACTTCTTCTCGGAAGAGGAAGCTATAACTGCACTTCGTAATAACGTTCCGGAAAAGTACTGGGAAGAAGAACTTGCTGCATTCAGGATTGGCCTAAATCTCTGAGAAATAAGAAGCTCTCAGTACTACCATCATTAATTGTTTCACAGGAAACTTTCTAAAAGATATACTTTGAGACTTTAGCGGACAACAAGTTTTTCCCTTTCAGGTCCCAGGGATATATATTTAATTTTCAAATTTAACTGATTTTCAATGAATCTGACATAGTCCTGTGCACTTTTATCCAGCTCCTCGAAGCTACGTTCATTTCCCATTATTTTGAAACCACTAAGTTCTTCAAATACAGGTTTTACCTCCTCCAGGGCTTCAGAGGTCGGAGGGGGTAATTGCAGGATATTATCTTCATAAACATAGGAAACCGCAACTTTAATCGGACCAATTTCTGATAGTACATCAATTTTTGTAATCACAAGATCTGTAACGCCATTTAAAAGAATGGAGTACCTTAAAATCACGAGATCAAGCCATCCACATCGTCTTGGCCTGCCCGTAGTGGCACCAAACTCCCCACCTTTGTTTCTCATTAATTCCCCCATCTCCCCCTTATCTTCCGTTGGAAATGGACCTTTACCAACCCTTGTGGTGTATGCCTTAAACACACCGTAAACTTTCTGGATTTTCTGAGGTGCAAGTCCCGAGAACACCAGAGCCCCTGAGGATATGGTATGGGAAGAGGTCACGTAGGGGTAAGTACCATAAATTACATCGAGGAGGGTACCCTGAGCTCCTTCAAATAATATTTTTTCGCCACTATACTCCGCTTTATTAATAAACTCAACACCATCTATTACAAAGGGTTTAATAAATTCTGAAAACCTCAAAAGCTCTTCGTATATTTCCATATAATCAAAGGGCGGATGCCCATAACGCGCAGCAATAATCTCATTATTAAACTCTGTAACTTCTTTTAATTTTCTTTTGAGTCTTGCAGGGTAAAATAGGTCCCCCACCCTTATGCCCAGTCTCACGTAAAGATCTCTATATGCGTAGGCAATACCTTGTTTGGTACTCCCTACTCCCCCTTTTGACGATTCTTCAAGTGCATCTTCTTCCTTGTGAAAGGGTAAGACCAATGTAGCCCTCTCGTCTACAAAAAGCCGGCCTTCCAGGGATCCGGTAATAAGAGTAATCTCCTCTACTTCACGATAAAAAGCCTCAGGATCCACCAGAACTCCAGCAGTGATAAGGTTCTTCTTGTCGGGCCTTATAACGCCTGAAGGCAGGAGGTGTAAGACAAATTTCCTTCCGTCTAAAACGATGGTATGTCCTGCGTTGGCACCACCCTGAAACCTGCAAATAACATCGTAATTAGCTGCAAGATAATCCACAAAACGGCCTTTCGCCTCATCCCCCCATTGAAGGCCTATTACTACATCTGCCATATAGGAATTATTAAGGTAAATCAAAGATTATGCAATTTCAGGAAGAATTAGCATTGCATCACCGTAACTCAAAAACCTGTAACGCTCTCTTATAGCCTCCTCATAAGCAGCTAATACCCTTTCACGCCCTGCCAGGGCCGAAACCAGGATTAGAGGTGTGGATTTAGGTAGATGAAAGTTAGTAATCATGCCATCTATAACCTTAAATTCAAAACCGGGATATATAAAAAGGTCTGTCCCCCCGGCTCTCTTAGAATCTTCAAATCTCCACGATTCTAAAGCCCTCACAGAGGTGGTACCACAGGCTATAATGCGACTGCCTTCTCTTTTTGCTTTTTCTATCTCCACTGCTGAACTTTCTGGTATTTCGTAATATTCTACATCCATTTTATGCTCTGCTACATTTTGGGTTTTCACGGGCTTAAAGGTCCCTACACCCACGTGAAGATAAATGGGCACCACTTTTATACCTTTGTTTTCAAGTTCCTTAAAAACCCTTTCAGTAAAATGAAGACCTGCTGTGGGTGCTGCCACCGAAAAGCCCCTTTCCGCAAAAATAGTTTGATAGTACTTCTCATCTTCCTTCTCGGGCATCCTTTTTATGTAATGGGGAAGAGGAACTAACCCGTATCTATCTAGTAGGTTTTCCACACTGATATCAGTCAAAATTTCCACAATGGCCTTATCATCTTCAAACTCAACGATCCTCACCCTCTCATCACCAATCTTAAAAATCCTGCCAGGTTTTGCCTTCTTCCTGCTGGAAACCAAAGCTTTGAAAAGCTTATTCGAAACATACCCAACAAAGAAAATCTCCAGCTTCCCACCCGTATCCTGGGCTTCGCCGAATAATCTTGCTTTCAAAACTTTTGTTTTATTAATAACCACCACATCTTTCGAGTTCAGAAACTTTGGTAGTTCGTAAAAATAAGAGTGAATTAAACGATTATCTTTTAAACTCAATATCAGCAATCTAGCCTGATCCCTTTCCTTAAGAGGTTCCTGAGCAATCAGTTCCGAAGGCAAGTTATAATCAAAAAGGTCAATAGATAGCATTGTTTATATTTTAAGGGAAACAAGGTGAATCTTTTAGTTATAAAGCTAAGTAAAAGCGCCGTTCTAGTCTATTAAATTGATAACTCAGTACAAGAGTAAACAGTAAACGTCTTTTAAGTTTATTCCCGTGGGTCCCGTGAAAACTGCATCACCAAGAATCCTGAAAAATTCATTAGAGTTATTTCCCTTTAAAAATTCGAGGGCATCGAGGCCCGCCTCTTTACCTCTTCTCAGGGTGGTATCATCGACTATAGCACCTGCAGCGTCACTGCTTCCATCAATACCATCGGTACCTATAGCCACAAAGATAAACTTTGTTTCTATCTTACTCATCGCCAGAGCTACTCTCAAAGCAAGTTCCTGATTTCTTCCACCTTTCCCCGAAGGATTTGAAACCTTAACCTTAACTTCTCCTCCTGCCAGTACCATTAAAGGCTTACCATTTTTCAAATAATGCCTCCTGGAGATATCCACAAATACTGAAACCAACTCCTCTACATCTTGATGGTTATCAGAACCAAGATCCATAACTTTTATACCCATTTTGTTGGCAGATTCTTTTAATTTTTCGAGAAAGTTAGAATTTTTGAGTATAACAAAGTTCTTAACCATTTTTTGAGCATATTCACAATCCTTTAAAGTTTCCTCCTCTAATCCTTCACAGCCTCTTATTATAACATCTCTGACAGTTTCAGGTACCTTCGAGATAAGCCCATATCTTTGAAGAACTGTAAGGGCATCCATAAAAGTTGAAGAGTCACATGTGGTTAGCCCTGACGCGATGAGGTCGACTCTATCGCCTATAACATCTGACATTAAAAAAGCATAGGTTTTGCTTTTAAGCCATTTCAGAATTTGTCCGCCCTTTACATAAGATAAGTGCTTCCTGACGGTGTTTATCTCATCAATGTTTGCACCTGAACTAAGGAGAAGCTCTGTGGTCTTCACAAGATCTTCAAGGGGGACCCTGGGTAGTTCAAACATTGAAGACCCACCCCCTGAAACGAGAAATACCAAAGATTTATAATCAAAATTTTCAAGAAGTTCTACCGCCCGTCTCGCTGCCATAATGCTTTCACCATTGGGGAAAGGATGACCTCCGGAGTAAAGCTCTACATTTTTAAATTTTGAAGGAATTGGATAAGAAGATATAATCCCATAAGCATATTCATAAACCCTTGAAAATTTATCAAACATGCCGTAAGCTCCTTTACCTACTGCGATTACCAGGGGTTTTTCCAGTTCCAGGTCCTGGTAATCTTCAAAATAATTCCTATGGGAAAGCTCAAAGAGAATTTCATCAATACTCACAAGCAGAAACTCTCTGTAGTGACGCTTTTCGTCCTCAGAACAGTTGTGGATAAGACTGGAAAAATTTTTTATCATCGAGACTTAAATTATATCATTTTGTCTGGATTTGCAAATAAAGGAAGATGGGATTTAAAAATTTTGGGGCGCCCTTCGGGCGCCCCAAAACAAAAAGTACAACAAATATTGCTACAATTTTATCACTCTATACTGCCGACTCATTCCACCAGAATTAACCACCACAAAGTAAACACCCTTCCTGTAAAGGCTCATGTCCTTGCTCAAGACCATGGTTCCTGCAATACTTCCCGAGTAAAGGGTATTCAGCTTCCTGCCATCTGCAGAAAATATGGAAACTTCAAGGGGCATGTTGTTCAAGGCAGAAAATTCCATTCTAAGCACATTATCAACAATGGAAGGAATGGAAGCATTTAGAAGGGTCTTTTCAGCAATTCCAACTAACAGCGGCCCAAAATAAGCATCATCAACAATTATTGAATCTTCACTGGTAGCATACTTATATATTCTAAAGTCAAACTTAAATGTTACAGCGTTGGGACCTGGTCTTGCAGTTGTAACGTATAACTCTTGCCAATCAGGGGAATTACTTGTATATGAGCTGGATACAGCAGCGCCGACATTAACCCCAGCAGAATCCTGCCAGTAGCAGTAAAACCTTCCACCGATATTAGCAGAATTCTCCTTAACCCTTATATAAAGAAGAAAGGTATCATTTGCAAAGGGCAAAGTATCTATTCTATTTACATAGTGATAGAAAGAGGCATCGTATCCCGAAGTATCACCGATAACTACCAATCCTGCACCGTAACCTTCATAACCCATGGTTTTAGAAACATAACCTGAACACAAAACACTTCTTGTAAAGAAATGCCAGTAACTTGGTATCGAATCCTGACCTGTACTTGAAGTGTCCCAAACCTCAAAGCCCGGGTTACGAAGAAGATTTACTGCACTTTGACCCCAGAGGGGAATTACAAAGGCTGCCATTATTATAATCACAAAAAATCTCTTCATAGAAACCTCCTTTTATACTCTGGAAATTTTACTGGGGCTCATTTGCATTGTCAACCACAAAAGAGAGGGTGAAATTGAATTGGCGCCGCCCCCTTCCAGGGGGCGGCGCTAGAACACTACCTTGTCAAAACAAACTTCTTCCTTCCTTCCATTCCTTTGCCCTTGAGATTTACGAAATAAATACCCCCTGGTAAACCTTTAAGATCAAGGCTGAAGTTTTCTAAACCAGAATTAATAACAAATTCCTTCACCACCCTTCCATCCGTAGAAATTATTGTACCTTCAAGTTTATCTGTGGTTTTCTGTGCAAAACGAAGAACTATACCACCCCTGGAAACACCACTAACCGAGAACGACAAAGAACCTGAAGAGGCAACGTTATTCTCATTTATTCTCACAGCGTTCATGTTATCCACGCATAAGTATGTACTGTCGTAGAAAAAGGTAGGATATGCGTAATGGGAAAAATCCCTAGCCCATATAACAGTTGGTACCGACATATCGTATCTATTTGCAAGCTTTGGAACATAAGGATTTTGATCTCTTAAAAAGTAGGAACTATAAAGGTGTTCATTGGAGACAAGCACAGGAGTTCCCCAGCTCATACCACCACCTGCACATGACGACTCCACAAAGTAAAGGTTACCACTCCTCGTAAAAACTGTGTTAAATCCTCTTGCCAGAGGAGGGAAAGCCCACCACTCAGTGAAAGGAGTCGTCTCCATGGAATCCGCGTAATTAAAGGGGAAATCGTAGGTTGCCAGGGAAAAACCATAATCGTTACTGAATGAATACTTAATATCTGAGTCGGTTTCATATAAACAAATTAAATATCCGGGGGATAATACAGCAAGAGACGGGAATCTGAAGTTAACTCCGTATTCGCCTTCAACGGTTCTTGTAGCTTGATAATTGAACGAGCTATCAGGTCCATCGTTGAAAATCCAGTACTTGAGATCATTATTGTTCGTACTGCGTTCTAATACCTCTAAAGTAGCATATAATTTTATCGAGTCCCCTCTCACAGCAGCGTCCAAATCTTTATAAGTATAATAAAGATTAGTGTTAGGTATAGTGATACTATCGACCTGCACAAAAGCTCCCAACCCAATGCTTCTATGAATTCTCAATATATCGTTATCAGAAGTTCTGCTTGTGGTTGCGATGTAAAAATATGGTGTTCCGCTTCTCTCAATTTTTTCCACAAAAGCGGAAATAACACTATCGGCGGAAGCAATTTGGAAAGCACTTAAAAAAGTCAAATCCTCGAGATTAAAAGTCAAAAACCACAATAGTCCATCTGATGTTAACCAGAGGATAATACCAAAATCTCCATAGTATTCAAGCTGAATATTCTTAATGTTATGATCTGGATAATTAATTCCCGCTTGATTGGGCCATGTCTGACCGCCGTCGGTAGATTTGTATAGTCTCACATAAGAATGGGTATTATTATAATTAAATCCCACTGCCGCAATCATATTAGTATCCGAGGGCCACATTATATCGTAACAAATTGGGAACTCGTTCTCACTTCTACGGAAGGTATCCACCACTATATCGTTACCCCATGCGAACAGAAGCACGGGTGCAGCCATTACGAGTGCCATTACTTTTACTACCATCTTTTTCATTACATTCCTCCTTACGCCCTGTTAGGGCTTTTAAAATTTACAAGACCAAAAACTTCCTCAAATAGTTTACATTTTCAGTTCCCAATTTAAGAAAATAAATTCCACGCCCCAAACCCACTAATTCCAACCTAAACTCACGGACACCCATGGGAATATGGAATGCCTTCACCAATTTACCTTCCACATTATAGATGGCGCCCTCCATCTCTTCTTTGGCTTCATAGCCAAAATTCAAATACAAAGTGCCCAGCGACGTATGGGAATTAAAGACAATACTTTCACCCTTTATATTTTCATTGATCTTAACGGGTTCTATCCAATCCACCACAAAAAGGGTACTATCGTACCATGGGTAAGCATAAAATATGTGCCAGAAATCAAAGGGCCATATCACAGCCGGATAATATACTTCAGAAAGAGTTGCAAGTTTTGGATTGTAAGCTGATGTTCTTGGGAACCATACGAGATTATACAAGCTTACAGGTATTCCATCGGAAATGAGAACAGGCTCGTCAAAATGTAATGTACCTTCTGAAAGAGTAGCTTTTACGTAGTAAAGATTGCTTCCCTCAAGAAGATTCCCTCGAGCAAAAATAATGTGAAAACCGGAGTCAGAATCCAAAGTCCACCCTTTAACAAAGGGCCCCCACTCACTGGAATCAGCGTTATTATGTGGAAACGTGTAAAGCCCCCTCTGCGTGAAATAATCCCTTAAATAAACATAATTTAGATCACCATCGGCCTGGAACATGGACAACGCATATGAACCTCTAACACCCGTACTTAAATTCAAAGGACTTGAATAAGCAATCTGAAAGCCAAAAGCCGAAAAAGATACATTTCCCTGAAGATCATCCACAAATACCCTGTAAGATACCGTAGAACTGTTAGTGGATCTTGTTAAGTTTTCCAGGGACAGGTATAGGTATACGCTGTCACCCTTTAAGGTTCCATCAACATCATCCAGGACAATGTAGCTCGAGCTATTACTAAAATTGTAAGAATAAATTTGCTGAAAGGCACCATAATTAAAAGACCTGTAAATTTTCAATCCATCATAGGAGGAATTTCTCGTTATAATCACGAGATAAAGAATCTTTTGACTGCCATTTTCTATCAAAAAACACGAAGCATTTGCCACACTGTCACCTGCATTCAAGGTAGATCCCACATAAGCACTGATATTATCCCTCTGGTGTAATGTGAGTGCCACTTCGTTATTCATTCCCTGCCAGAAGACTATAAGGTAAGGAGGTGATTCGAAAAGTTGTATTTTACTAATTTTTTGTGAAGGCCACTGCACCTCCTCACCCCTTGTCCATGTGTTTCCCCTATCATAAGAATGATAGAAGCGCACATGAGCAGAAGTGTCACTACTTGTGTATTGATTGAATCCTATTCCCACCAGCATATCTGTAGTATCACGCCATGTAATATCATATGACACAGGCCACTCATAATTCACAACACGCATGGTATCTATTACCACATCGCTTCCAAACCCCCACAAAAGGGCCGGAATAAACGAAAAGATCACAATTTTTACGAATTTTGTAAACATCTATCCTCCCTCTAAAAATCCCGGAAAGCTAAGAAATTCTTAGGCTTTCGTGGAATTTAGAAACTTAAACTATTTTAATTAGATCGATTACTTAAAATTCTCAAATTTTATAATAATTTTAATATTATACATCATCAATTTTTCGGAGTCAAGAGGTATTTTCCCATGGCGCATTTCTGGAGAAGTCAAGCACTGAGCAGGGAGAATGTTTATTATTCCAACTACATACTACAAAGTGAACTTAATCAATAGTCGGGAAATGATTTAAATAGAAATTTCAGCATGCGCGCCCCTCACGGGGCGCGCAAGCATCCCTCATCGAGTTATAACAAACCCCTTAACTCCGCCGCAAGTTTTTACCATCCAGCTTAACAAAGTAAACACCACAGGGCAACATGGAAACATCAATTTGGTATTCCTTCACATCCGGCGTCACGTTAAACTTCTTCACGACCCTACCATCCACAGAAATTATCTCTCCTGAAACAGTCTCCTTAAGCCCATCGCTAAACTATATTCTCACAAAGCCAGCGTTTGATAAAATTACACTAAAATTGAACTTTCCATGTTCGTGGCCTCCTTGATGCGGGTATTGAGCACGTTATTTACACACAAGAAAGTACAGTCACAAATAGGCAAATACGAATATCCTCCGTAATGCCGGAAATCCCACGCCCATAACACCACAGGAGTGTAGACATTATATCACATTGCTAATCTGGGCAAAAAAGTCATATAGTCTCTTAACACATATGACGCATAATAATTTACATCCGAAACAACCACAGGTTCACCCCAGCTTAAACTCCCCTCAGAGTTTATGTAAGCCTCAACGAGGTAAAGAGCACCCCCCTTAAGAATAAAAGGTGAAATCCTTGATACAAAGTAGGCAACACCCACCGTTCCACAACAGGAGTTGATTTGCTAGAATCCGCAAAGTTGAAAGTTAAACCACTAAAAGCAAAATTATCACCGTAGTCATTACCATATACATAGTAAATATTCCTATTGGCTTAAAAAGATAAGAGCGAATAACCTCCAGGTGCAACATTGCAGGAAGGATATTTGGAGTCCAGAACGGATCCCTTTTCAACACCCTATAAAAATAATATTCAAAAGAACCATCAGGATTTTCATAAAAAATGAGAATGAATATTTTTATCACCAGTGGTCTCTAAAGTAGCAAACACTTTAATGTTATCACCCTTTGTAACCACATCGATGTCTCGATAAGTAGAATAATAATCACTATTGGAGAAAGCGAACTTATCTAACGTAGTTCCCTAATCAGAAGACGCATTCCACCTTGCGATAGGAAGGATAGCGTAGTAAGAACATCGGGAAGTAATGGCAAAATAAATTATCAATGAGTCATTTTTTACAACATGTGCCGTACATGCTGAAGTCACTCTGTCAACAATGAAAGACATCTTAACAGAGGGCTCCCATTTATTCTTTATAAAACGAATCAAAGAAAATTCTCCATTTGTAGTGGTACGTAGTATACATAATACGTCCTTTCAATATTTCGTTTGAATATTCTTAAGTTGACACCAGCCCTTGCAATTTCTCCTACATTTATCCACATTTGACCCTGGTCCACAGTTTCATATATCCTGATACCTGCAGTATCATTTGGGTAATTAGTAGCCACAGTAATTGACATAAAACCATCAGTGTACACACTACATCATAATCTACGGGATGACCATCTTCTGAGACTCTCAGAGTATCTACCGTAATGTCTGGAGCCCATGTGAAAAACATCACAGGCATCCATAGAGCACTATCACTACTCTTGCAATAAGCTTCATTTATAACTTTCTCCCTTTTAAAAAAAATTGCAAACTACCCATCTCCTCTTATGCAACTTCCAGATAGCTAATTATTACGTATAATTAGATTTCTGCTTCAAGTTTTCATCCAATATCTTTTTCCTCATCGGGATTATAACTTCAAAATTTTTTGAAAATTTACAGCCTTTGTATTAAAATCTTACAAGCAGGAGGTAATTATGAAGGGAAATGAAAAAATCATCGAAGTACTCAATGAATTATTGGCTGATGAGATAACTGCTATAAACCAGTATATAGTACACGCAGAAACATGCGAAAGCTGGGGGTACGAGAAACTAAACGAAATGATTGAGGCAAGGGCCAAGCAAGAAATGAAACATATGGAAATGCTGATAAAGAGAATCCTGTTCCTCGAAGGCACGCCAATGGTTTCTAAAATCAAAAAGCTTCAAATTGGCAGCGAGGTTCCTGAAATGTTCAAAAATGACTGGCAGGCAGAATACGATGCTATAAAAGCCTACAACGATGCTATAAAACTCTGCGCGGAACTAGGCGATAATGGAACCAAAACCCTTCTGGAATCCATTCTGAAAGACGAAGAAAATCACATAGACGAAATCGAAGAACAGCTGGATAAGATAAAACAAATGGGCATCGAAAACTATCTTGCCAGGCAGTAAGGTTTTGAAAGAATATCTAAAAGATAATCTTCACTAATAACTGAGGAGGATTAAGATATGAAAAATATTTTAAAAATACTTATAGTTATTATACTTTTTGTCTATCCCCTATCTGCCCAGAGCATGGATACCACAAGAACAATCTCCGTGAATGGTATCGGGGAAATAACGGTTACTCCAGATATTTGCACAATATCCGCAGGAGTGATATCAGAAGGAAGTGAACCGGAATTAGTTATGAATGACCTCTCCTTGAGAATGAATAAAGTAGTAAAAGGCTTAGAATTCTCCGGGGTAAAAAAACAAAACATAAAAACCACCAGCATGCAGCTTTTCCCGATCTATGATTACGACAAATCAGGAAGGCAATATTTAAAAGGCTACAGAGCGCAAAGCAACATAAACGTAAGATGCGAAGTAAAGGATGCCGGGAAAATTTTAGCAACAATAGTGAATGCAGGTGTGAATAACATAAACAGTATAAATTTTGATTACTCAAAAAGAGATTCCCTGGAACTTGCAGCCATTGAACTTGCCGTAATGGACGCAAGAACAAAGGCAGAGAAAGCTCTTTCCGGCACAGGTTACAGAGTAACGGGTATCAAAAGTATTAATATTCAAAGCGAGACTCCCGTGTTACCCTATACCAGAACCACTACAAAGGCCACTATGGAAATGATGACAGAGGTCCCAATTGAAGAGGGAGAAATAAAAATAAGAACAAACATATTTGTAATCTTTTCCTTCCAGTAAGTTGCCTTCTTAAAGGCTATACTAAAATAAAGGGCAAGTTAACCGCCCACTTATCTAAACAAACTCTTCAGTCAATTATAAATCTTTGAACTAATTCCTTCCCTTCCTTTCTCATATAAATAAAATAAACACCTTTCTTGAAATTATTAACAGGGAAAGAAAATTCTTCTAAACCCGCAGGTATTATGAATTCCTTAACTACTCTACCATCCGCAGAAATAACAGAACAGTGAATCACTCCGTCATTTGGAGTGGAAAAGGATATTTTTACAAGGCCCCTATTAATGGCATTTACTTTCAAACCAAAAGCATATTCATTTCTCCCAAATTCACGAATCCGAGTCGCACTCATGTGATCTGACAAAAAATAAGTACTGTCATACACAAAAATAAATGGCGGAATCATGTGCCAGTAATCATAAGACCACATCACGATTGGAAGATAACCTCCTCTTCCGTTTTCTAACTTCGGGCTGAAAATGGACTTGTTTCTGAAAATATAATAGTAAATATTAATCTGATTGGAAATTAGGGCAGGCGGATTCCATGATATGCTGTCGATCAGTATAGTACCCATAGAATAATACAGATTATGCCCGTAAATATAAAGAAGATCGAACCCTCTAAAATTATAAGAATACCAGCTTTTCACTGCGGGAGACCATTCAGAGGAATCAGGAGTATTAAAGGGCAAATCGTATCTATTGAAGTTAATCATATAATTTTTAGAATATACATACTTAATATCATTGTTGACCGTATATAGACATATGGCGAAGCTGTCTATTGCAGCGAAAGAAGGTGCGTATTCATCATCGTCTGTCGAGGCAGCAATCCAGTATCCTTCCCGGAGTGGGGAAAAATTGTCGGTCCCGAGGTCATCTATCCATGAAAAATAATAGATATCTCTTAAATTTGTAGTTGTATCCAATCGCTCATAAACCATATATATAAAGGCACTATCGGAAACACGAGCTACGTCCATCTGTCTGACTGTTCTTATAAAAGGACCTTGATAGTAATCTTGATACACCTTTTGAAATCCCGCACCAATGTCTCTAAAGACTTTAATTGTGTCTGTGTTGTTCCCCCTAGTTATCGCAGCAATATAAATTCTCGGATGTCCATTCCATTCTCCTACCTTCATGTAAGCGCTTGTCACAGAATCATGCACGTCCACCCATCCACTCCAGTAGAGATAACCTGTTGTAGGATTAATTTTTACAACTTCCAGTGTGTAGTTATCATTAAGAATCATTATGTAAACTGTGTCGCTTAGGTAATCAAGGTTTATCATTGAACCTCCTCTATCGAACCCCGTTACGCTCCTCAGATATTGCCAGTTTAGAATTGGTACTGGAGATTTATAAATATAAATGCTGAAATTACCCCCAATGTTGGTTCCTATAGCTGCAATAGCTGTGTTACCAACAACAACCACGTCAAAATCAATTGAATATTCCCCTTCGGAAGACCGAAGAATGTCTACTAACACGTCATTACCCCATCCATATAGCATGGATGGAACTATCAGCATTCCAATGATCATGAGCCTTTTTAACATAATACCTCCTTTGTCCCTACGGGCTATGGTAGGCAGGGAAAAGTTTCAAGTATTAATGAGAATTAATACTAAAAACTTTTCCTATTTTTTTGTAAGAAAATCTAAGTTAATTATAACACATTGAACCACTTTTGTCAAGAGTGAGATTTTGAAGAAGCAACAACACTTTTAATGTTATGAACTTCTTGGGAATTCTCTTTAAAAAGCGAGCGGGCCGAAGGCCCGCTCGCAAACTCACTTCCTTATCTCTACCTGGAAATAATAATCTTTTCAGAAAAAGTCTTTTTCGGTGTCAACATTTTAACAATATAAACACCTGCTGGTAACTTTGAACCCGTATCACTTTTACCATTCCATTTCAGGTCATAATACCCTGCACCCTTATTCCCTTTTACAAGGGTAGCAACCTTCTGCCCGTTAATAGAATATACGCAAATATCCACTGAAGAGGGTTCAGGAAGAGCATACTTCAAGTGGAAAACCTCTGGAGACAAATTGGATTTTAAAACTGCAAAGGCAAAGGAAGTGGGCAGTTCATTGGAAATAGGGAGAATCTGGTAATTAATCTCACCCGTTTCTGGATACCTATTGGCGTATTTCCACGGTGAATCATCATAAAACTCGAAGTAGAAGGAAATAGAATGATTCTGCGAAGGAGTCGGATTTTCTAAAGTAAAGTAGTAGTATACATCCGAGTTAACGCTATCATATAAGGACTTTGTATACTCCTTTAAACCGTTGTTATGCTGATAATAAATAAAGGCAGAATCTATACCATAACTAGAATTTTTTGGTTTTATTCTGACCCAGTAATTGTCAGTAGTTCTAAACTTACCGACATCACTGGATACATTAAAATCAAATTCTGGTCCCGGTGCTGTGGCAAAAATCCAAAAAGAGTCAATATAGGAATATCCGCCGAATCCACTTATAGCATTAAAAGCAACCCGCAAAGTAACGTCATGGGCATAATCTCCCAGAACTACTTCGTGTTTCTCCCAACTGCAGTAAGGAGCCGCAGCCTGTGGAAGTTCCCTTGTGAAAAATCCTTTAGGAATAAAGTTTGCGCCATCAAAAACTTCTACCTTAATGGTATCATTGAAACCTTCTACAAAGGCACTGTAGGAGTGTAGCATGTAAAATCCTGACACAATCCTTTTTCTCGAATTCCCTGTAATAACAAAAGGATTTGTTATAAGTCTTGAGCTCCCTTCTTCAATATAGAAAAATGGATATCCAGCACACCCCGCTCCCTCTAAAACTTTAGTAGAGAGGGTATCATTTGAGTTATCCCCTTCAGGAATTTCTAAATATGGAACTACAATACAGGTGTCATACCATCCCCAGACGGAGTCAACATTCTGTTCACGGGTTACAGACCAGCCAGCAGGTGGGAAGTAACTGGAGTTAAAGAGTGATGCCGCGAGGGTAGAGTCACTCCACACTTCAAAAACAAAATTACGGGTGTTGTTTCCGACATTCTGATCTCCAGTAGTATCAGCAATGAAATTCACCGTATCACAGCCAAGAAAGTTGTATTGTATATTAATAGGAATGGTAACCTTTTTCGATGGGTAAATGACACCAGAGAATGTGTAAGATCCATCGTATTTATGTTGATTTTTATGAACATAGTCTAAACTGAAAGAGTCCACATTAATATTACCATGGTTTTTCACTTCAACAAAGAAAGTGGCATTCTGACCCGCTTTGAAAACATGGGGATCAGGGTATATGGAATCCACTGAAATATCTAAAAAACGCTCCTGATAAAGAACAACCCTTCCACTTTCATTGCCACCCGTTAGAACAAATTCTTGCTTTCGATCGCAGTATTTATTAATATTCCCCACAAAAACACCGCATTCAGCCTGGGTTGAAGTGGGTTCAGGAAGTGCATATTTATAAGCGTTCCCCTGACCATCAATCCAGAAGAGGTACGAAGGGGTCGGAGAGCTACCGGCCCAGCCACTGGCAATTACAACTTCATCTGCAGGACCCACATCCAAGACATCTCCGACATCAACATCCGCAGGATTGTTAACTATGCTGGGAGTCCAGGAACTAGAGATCCTCCACGCTTTACCGTCAACTATAAAACGATCAATTACGTTAAAGTCAAGGCTCCAGACAGAAACCTGATAGTTAGTACCTCCGTGAACCAGCACAAGTTCTATACCAAAATTAGTAGTATCCACATCTCCGATGGCCATACTGTGAACAAGGCTAAGAGAATCATTATAAATCGAGTCTACTCGCCACCGTACATAACCAGGTAAATGGTAAACCATGTAGATTTTCTTCCCTGCTACATATACTTCATTTCCAACAAAATATGGGATAAGATCACCAACAGCCACAGCAGAGATCTAATCACCTATGTAAATGGTGTCCATAGTATAGTCTTGAGAACTCACCCACCTTTGAAGAACGTAAAGTTCACTGTCTGCAGGAATACATACTTCGCCTAAACCATCATTATCAGCGTCAGCAAAAGCGAGGTTAAAGACACCATCCTCGGTTACAGTGATGGAATCGAACTCAAAGCTGTTCCCTCTCCATTTGCCAACATAAAACCTTTTAGGAGTACCGAAATTTGCTATGAAAATCTCAGTATAACCGTCGTTATCAATATCTCCTAAAGCTAACCCCTGAGGGTTTTGCGCAACATTAAAAATAGTATCCACTCTAAAGGCAGAAAATGCATTACTTGAAGTATCTGTAAGAAGCAACACGGCACGTGGGGTTGCACTCTGTACCATTACAAGCCTTAAAGTATCATCGTTGGGTCCTTTGAAATTGCGAGCACCCTTAACCCTTCTGAGGGTAACAGCAGTGGAAGGACTATATACATTTAGAGTATCTATTGATACTGTCCCATCGGGAGTAGTATCAGGCACTATATTAAAGCCTTTAGTTGCCGAGAAGTCCAGTGCATCATATATCTGTAACTTCGCCCCTACCAGCGAGGGGATCACCACCATTAACATTGTAAGGACCCCTAACTTCCTCATACACCCTCCTTTCCACTATTAAAAAATTAAACTAAAAAAATTGTACATTCAAAATAGCATGATTTAAACTGAACCCTTTCCCTGCCAGGTGTTTTTTTCCACAAGCAACTTTTCTATTAGCTGAGTGGCTATAAACTTATTGGAAGTCCAGGAAGGTGCTACAAGGCCTTCCCTGGCAAATCCTTGAAGCCTGTGCACAATGACGCGGGGAGGCAAAACCTCCAGAACCTTTACCGCAATCTCCGCATATTCATTCACATCTTCATAAACCTTTACTTCTCCCATCCTGTACATCTTCTCAAGAACTGTGTCCCTGACCACATACAGGTGGTGCATCTTTATTCCGTGAATTCCCAGGTGCGAAAGTTCTTTCGCAGTAAATAACATGTCTTCCAGAGATTCTCCTGGAAGGCCCAGAATAACATGGGCAAGAACCCGTATGTGGGGTCTTCTGGTGCTCCTTATAATAGAATCGTAATTTTCCTTAACACCGTGGCCTCTATTAAGAATCTTTAAGGTCTCTTCCTTCATGGTCTGAACGCCGATCTCAAGCCATAGATACTTCTCCTTTGCGATATCTTCAAGGAGATCTAGAACATCATCAGGGAGAAGGTCTGGTCTTGTGGAAATGGAAATGCCCACCACCTCAGGAAATTGAAGTACAGACCTGTAAAGTTTCTCCAACCTGTCTACAGGGGCGTAGGTATTGGAAAAAGCCTGAAAATACGCAATAAATTTCCTTGCCCCGGTGGACCTCCCGATAAGTTCCATACCCTTTCTTAACTGTTCCAGAACGGGAACTTCGGGATCCACATAGCCAGCTCTCGAACCTCCTGCATCACAAAAAATACACCCCCCAAGGCCCCTGGTTCCATCGCGATTGGGACAGGTAAACCCCGCATCCAGGGACACCCTGTAAACCTTCTCCCCAAAAACCTTTTTCAGGTGAACACTCAAACTGTTATACCTTTTTCCACCCCAATCTTCAAACATCTTACTCACCGGGAATAAAGATGCAGTATTCCCCTTCTTTAAGGAGCTTAAAAACGGGAAACTCCCACTTCTCCATAAAGTAAGGCAGGACACACGCCAGTGCGTCTATGTGATGATGAGACTTTATCATGTCAAGATTATAAAAGCCAAGACTTTGAAAGGCCTCCCGCCAGCTTTTCAGAAATTCCCTTTTATTCTTAAATCCAAAGGTCAAAGCTGCATTTCCAAAAGCATAAACCTCAAAAAAGCTATTTTCGTCAAATGAGCCACAATATTTAAAACCACGGGATTCCAAAAATTCCCTGAAGCTTAAGGCTGAAAAAGGTGAATACTTTGTTTTTATAATACTCTCATTGACGGGCAGGATAGGGATCCGGGCTTTGAGAAATAATTTATCACAACTTCTGAACTTTAAGTTCTTCTCCACACACAGAGGCGCATCCACAAAAACATTTAGAATCCCCTGAAATCCCTTAATCTCCGTAAAAAAATCGGCATATTCATAAAAGGTCGAGGCATAAAGGACTTTTAAATCTTCAGACACCACAACAAAGAAAGATGATTTACCCCTTTTCCAGGCTAAATCAACGCCTATTAGAAACCTATCTGTAAACAAAGATGGCCTTTTTCTCCCTTACGTATTCTCCAGCTTTTACCACCACAATATATATTCCCTGGGGGACTTCTTTTCCAGACATATCCCTGAGATTCCACGTATATGTGTAACTCTGCCCTGGGAATCCATTCTGCCACACCTTCTTAGCCATTAATCTTCCATATTCATCGTAAATAGAAACATCAATGCTGGCATAATCGGAAATTTCCACTGTAACATCCAGGTTATCGCCCATCCTTATGCTCCTTTCGGAGAGGTCAAACCTGGAAATCTTTAATGCTTGTTCGGGAACTTCCACAAGCCTTGCCACATTCACAGGGACCGCCCCAGAGTCCGGGACTCCGTTACCATCAGAATCAAGTGTCAATTCCACAAATTTCCGAACGGGAGAAGCTTGATAAGGCCTTATGGTAGGGTTATCTGGGGCAGACTCTACCCCGCCTTCGTGGTCCGAGCCGGCTATAAGGGCAACAACCTTAATCTTTGCGCTGGCAGGAAAGCCACCGGGGAATAGGGAAGAAAAGGGTAAAGCCACCTCTATACCCCCCGAATCCCCAGGTAAAGCGTGGTTCTGAACCGTTACACCTGAAAAGGGTAACGTTCTCACCCTGTTATTTACTATTTCACCCGTTATTTCCCTCACTCCACCGGTACCCAGATCGGCATTCCAGAGGGCAACCAAAATATCGGCATTCATTCCAAAAAACTGGAAGTTCCTGGGATACCAGTCCAGATTATTGATATCGTGAACACCTTTCCAGATACCCCTGTCCATAACGATAAGAAGAGCCTTTTGTTGAAGTTTATAACTTCCCGCTATATAAAGATTGTTATTATCCCAAGTTATGTAAACTCCGTAAATTTCATTACCGGTAACGCCACAGTCGGTGGGAGAGTCGGGAATGACCAGTTCTTCAGCGCTCCAGTCCTCCAGGTTCCCATCGACGCTGATGGTGTGGTAGGTGGAGGCCACTACCAAAATTAAGGATAGAAAAATGTTCATCAATACTCCTCCTTCAAAATTCTCTCATTGACCTTTCCAACAGCGTCTTTGAGGGCCTGTTCCGGTGTTTTCTGACCCGATAACGCTGCCTCCATTTCTGCGTTAAAAGTTAATTCTATGTCAGTATAATTGGGATGGGGAGGTCTGGGAGTGGCATATTTCATCTGTTCAATGAAAATGGGCAAGTATTTATTTTTCACAGTGTCAATAAGGGGCAAAGCATCATACCTCAGGGGGATCTGTCCCAGCTCATTGGCCCAGAAGGCCTGAATCTCGGCAGTTAGTAGGAATTTCATGAATTTCAATGCAAGATCCTTCGACTCCTTATGGAATATTACCATGTTTGTTCCACCCACAGTGGTGGCAGAGCCAGCAAGTCCTTTAGGTACAAGAGCCACACCAAAGGGAATTTTGGCCTCTTCCAGAGATTTTATGGACCATGGTCCATTAAATATCATGGCATACTTCCCATTGCGAAATCCCGCATCGGGGTTGATGGCACCCGCCTGCCAGGCACCTCCCTCTATCTTATACTTCCTGTAAAGGTCCACTTTAAAGGAGAACGCCGCAATGGCCTCGGGGGAATCCAGGAGGCATGTTTTGCCATCTTCACTTAAGAATTTTGCTCCGAAGGAGAAGAAAAACGGGAAAGTCCACCACAAAGAGTTGTGCATGCCAAAGGCATAGATTTGTCCATCCGTAATCTTTTTGCCAACTTCCACGAATTCTTCCCAGGTAGATGGAGGATTTTTAATACCCTTCTTTCTGAAAATCTCTTTATTATAAAACAGTGCGATACACGTTGTCTGATCGGGAAGACCGTAAAATTTCCCCTTGTAATAATTTGAATAAAGGGCTGCGGGCATGATTTTGTCTTTAATATCAGCAATCTCGCTCTCTTCAATGGGCAAAATGCCGTTTTTATCTGCGAGCTTTGCAACAAAGGCGTAATCAACTCGCGCTATATCCGGTGCACTCCTTGATGCCAGAGCCGTCAGAACCTTCTGTTCCATTCCATCAAAGGGAATCCGCTGAACCTCTATTTCAATTCCGGGATTCTCGGCCTTAAACTTCTCCACTATCTGCATGAAAACTGCATGCTCTTCGTCGTTATAACTTTCCCAGATGACTAATTTATTAGCCTGTCTCGCGCCTCTCCGGGCGCAGGAAAAACCGCTTACCAACAAACCCATTAAACCCAAAATTAACAACCTGCGCATTTTCACCTCCACATAAATTTTAATGATACAAAGAGCGAAAATCAAAGACCCCATAGAAAAAAGCCATACCCCGGAAAGGGCTATGCGAAACTCTTGACAGAACATCCATAACGTATCAAAATTCTTCTTATTAATGTACCTGACAAGACAAAAATGTCAAACATCCGTCAAAATCCCTGTTAATAGTTTAATAAAGACAAAAACCCTGGAGGATTGCAAACATGCTGTCAGCAATTAAGAGGTAAATAAAACCTATAATGGCAATTCTATAAATTTCCAAAATTGCGAAAATGTCTCACTCGCTTTAACAAAACTTATCAAAAAAGACATAATTGAAAATACGAAGTTAAAGAAGGATTTTCTTGTTGATTTTTCTAAACTTAATTTTTCAAATAGTAAAGTGTATGAGCCATACAAAACATCATTAAAGAGAATTGAGGAACAAGTTAATTTTCTTGTAAAAAATAAAAATCAAGGATATGAATTAGTATATAGTGGTAAAATTTCAACCCAATCTCGTTTAATTATTGGTCTTGGCTCACAGCATGTTCTTGAAACATCAATAACATTGCATCATATTTTTGGTGTTCCATATATTCCAGGAAGTGCTTTAAAGGGCGTTTGCAGAGCGGTTGCATTTTGGAAGCTACCAGAAAGTAAAAGAATTCAAGAAAAATTTTATGGAGAACTTGTCAAAGATGATGAGGAAATTTTAAAATACCAAATTCTCTTTGGAGCCCAAAACTTTAAAGGATTACTTTTATTCCTGGATGCTTATCCAACAGAAAATAATTCTCAAATTTTTGACCTTGATATAATAAACGTTCATCATCCAAGTTATTATGAAGGAAGTGGTGCACCAGGTGATTGGGAAAATCCAAGACCCATTTTCTTTTTGGTAGTAAAAGAAGGAGTTGAATTTCAATTTAATGTTTTGTTTGATGCGTTTAGAGCAAAAGAAATTTTGGAAATGAGTGATGAAGAGTTAAGGAGAAATAGACTTCCAGAAAAAATTAAAGAAATCATTTCTAATTTAATTAATTCTAATCTAAAAAATGAAATTTGTGATATTTTAAATCAAGCCATTTCTGAGTTTGGCATTGGTGCAAAAACAAGGCTTGGTTATGGAATATTTATATTTAAATGACATTATTGAATTCAAAATAAGAAAACAAAAAGAATTTACTTTAATAAGTTTTGAATTAAAAAGAGAACTTTTACCTGAGGATTTAAAGAAAATAAAACCGCCAGACCCTGTAAAGGAAAATATTTCAAATTCTTGTATCATACTTTCTGGCAGAGGACCTATTTGGCTTTATGGATTTTTAATTCATTTTTATCATCCATCAAAAGCAATAGCTGTTTTCGACCCAAGATTGGATGGAGCGGTGGTTGTCGAAAGCCACACTTTTAATTACAAAGTAGGAGATATAATTAGTAGACGCATATTTTCTTACGAGTAAAATGATTTTCGCAACGGTTTAAAGAAATTCTTATGGGCGGGAATAAAGTGGAATAAACCTCTTCTAAGAAAACTATAAAAACCAAAAATTTATATTTATCAGATTTTGTAAAAACTAAGATAGCCCTTTAACTATACGCGGAAATACTTTAGTTATATTTTTAAAAGCCATTTTGATTAATATTCAAGCATAACTTCCTAGCAAAAAAGAATATTAAGATTTTTGTATGAAAAACTTTCACTCCCACAAAGTTGTTGTTGGTCATAGCTTCGAAAGATATAAAAAACCACATTCGTAAAAAATAAGTTCTATAACTTGTATTGAATAATAAACATATCTTTATATACCGAACCACTGTTAAAGATCATAGCTTAATTCAAGTGAGATAAAATTTCTTAGCCTTTTCCCTCTAAACCCTGAAATTCCCTAAATGTACACTTATAATAGTAGCAAAGTTGCTTCAATTTGGATCGTTAAAGTTTGCCTTTTGAAGAAAGCAGAAAAGATGACAAATTCTATTACACATTGCTGCATTAAGGGGCAGTACAAAGAGTTTAGGGATTTGCTTAAAATCTATTACATGAAAATCCCCACAAAAACTCTTCAAAAAGCTACACGTCAATTTAATAAATTCCGATTTCCTGAAGTCAAAGCTAACGTACTTAAAAATCAAAATGGCTTTTTAAAAGTAAAGTTTACCGGCGCAGTTGCACCGTTTGCTTGCTGTTTTGACGAAAACTTTATCGACTACACCTATTATATTAAAGACTTATCGCCTTTTGATCTTGAAATAAAAACAATTAAAAGAAAGAAAATTAACGTGTTCATTGTAACGTACAAAATTAAATTAAATTTTATAATTCCTAATGGCGTAAAATAGAATTTTGACTGAACATTCACCCTGAATCAGCAAGCAAAAGCTTTAAGCCTTCTTTGTTCAAACTAAGAAATTACCTTATAATTCTACCTGACTGGAGAGGTGGCCGAGCGGTCGAAGGCGGCGGCTTGCTAAGCCGTTGTATCCCGTTGAGGGGTACCGTGGGTTCGAATCCCACCCTCTCCGGTTAATAATAAGAGGCAATTTGGATGAAATATCTTAACAATATTCTCGAAGCCATTGGTCGCACTCCCCTCGTAAAATTAAACAAAGTAGTTCCAGACAATGGTAAAGATAAGTTACTTCTTGCAAAGGTGGAATTCATGAATCCCGGTGGAAGTATAAAGGACAGGATGGCCGTATATATGGTAGAACGTGCTCTTGAGCGTGGAGACCTGAAACCTGGTGGAACCATCATCGAGGCTACTTCGGGAAATACTGGTGTGGCACTGGCGATGTATGGCGCCATAAAAGGATTTAAAGTAATCCTTACTGTTACAGAAAAGGTTTCCAAAGAAAAGATTGATCATCTGAGGGCCTTCGGAGCCGAGGTCATTATTTGTCCGGGTAGTGCAAGACATGGCTCACCTGAAAGCAGGAACGCCGTGGCTGAAAAATTAGCTCTAACCACCCCCAATTCATTTTACGTTAATCAACACGAAAATGAAGACAACTGGAAAGCCCACTACGAAACCACAGCAAAGGAAATATGGGAGGATACCGAAGGGAAAATCACCCACTTCGTTGCTGGTATTGGGACAGGGGGAACCTTTACCGGCGTTGCTAAATTTTTAAAGGAAAAGAATCCTAATATCAAATGCATAACCGTTGATCCGGTGGGTTCGGTATTTTACACCTATTTTAAGGAGAAAAAGCTGGTAGAACCACGAGAATACGAACTCGAAGGTCTTGGGGATGACGCGTTAATTAAAAATGTGGACTTTTCAGTTATAGACGATATATACCAGATAACGGATAAAGAAGCCTTTCTCATGGCTCGGCGCCTTGCAAGGGAGGAAGGGCTGTTCGTGGGAGGGTCTTCTGGAGCCAACGTTTGGGCGGCCCTGAAAGTCTATGAGGAAGCACCTCCGGGGTCGGTTATAGTAACGATCCTTCCCGACTCAGGATTTAAGTATCTTTCAAAATTCTACAACGACGAATGGATGAAGTCTAAGGGATTTCTATGATTCCATTTCTCAAATTCCAGTCCCAGGGGAACGATTTTGTTTTCGTAAAAGATATTTTTGTGAATGGCTTCGATCTTAACAAATTTGCCCGCTTTATCCTGGATAGGCATATAGGGGTTGGTGGGGATACCCTCGTCATATATAACGATAGAGAGTTAAGACTCAGATTTTTTAATTCCGATGGCTCTGAAGCAGAAATATGCGTTAATTCCCTTCTCGCGTACGGGCTTTACTTAAAAAATTTTAAAAAATTAAACGATACCGAAGTTGATGTAAAGACCATAAGCGGGGAGAAATCCATTAACATCAAAGAGAACATTGAGCTCAAAATCCCTTTTAAGCGATTTGAGTGTGAGCTGAGGGAAATTGAGGTCGGCGGACAAAAGATAAAAGGCTACTATACCACTTCCATGGGTAATCCCCATTTTGTAATCCTGGATGACGTTCCCTTTGAAATTGCAAAAGATATTGAAGTCCATCCTGCCTTTCCCATGAGGACCAACGTAAATTTCATCAAAATAACCTCCGAAGGAATCTTTCACAGGGTCTGGGAGAGGGGCGTGGGCGAGACCCTTTCCTGCGCCTCAGGAGTCTTATCATCCTATGGAGTTTTACGAAAAATAAAAGCTTATAGAGATACGGCAACTTTTATTTCAAAGGGCGGGGTCCTTAAGGTAAGAGAAGAGGATAGATTTTTAGTAATTTCTGGAAATCCCCAATTTGTGTTTATGGGTTACATCTCTACCACTTCTTTTTAGAGAAGAAAACATAACCCCTTAAAAATGAAGATATCAGCGTCATGCCACCAAGGCCAACTAAGGCATAAAGCCATTTTTTAGTCAAAAGATAAAGCAAAAGCCCCAGCAATATACCTAATAAATCAAAAATCCTGATAAGCGCTTCCGGAGAAAAATCTTTCAATTTCACTGTAAATCTCCTCAGGCTTAATATCAAGAATGCATTTTAAATGTCCCAACGGACACTGGTCAGACCCATGGAGAGAGCATGGTCTGCAGGGAAGGTTCTTCTCAAATACCTTTACATAACCTTTTCCCGCAGGTCTAAATCCAAACTCAGGAATGGTAGGGCCGAAAACGACAAATAAGGGCGTGCCCACTGCGGCTGCCATGTGAGCAGGCCCTGTATCATTAGAAACCACGAACCGGGCATTCTTTAAAATATACAGTAACTCACGCAAAGTGGTTTTATGTTCCAGATTTATAAAGCCTTCCGGGTATGATTCTGCATATTTTTCTTTTCCAATAATCACCACCGGGATTTTAAATCTTTCGTGAATAAGTTTTCCAAGTTCCAGGAAATATTCCATAGGCCACCTTTTCGTTTTTTTGCTGGCACCGGGAACAAAAACCGCGTATTCCGGAGGGAGTTCGAAATCTGGCTTTTTAAGAGAAATTAGCTCGGGTAAAGGAACCTCTTTAATTTCAAAGTACTTTTTAACGGCCTCCACATATCTTTTATGAAGGGGGGACTCCTCTATTTTCTTTTTGAGGCATACCGCCAGATACCTCTCAAAGGAGTTTTTTCTGTAGGAAGTCCTCCATTTTGTCCTGGCGAAGAGGGACAAAATGACAGGGAAAAACTTTTTATGCAAATCCACTACAAGGTCGTACTCCTCGGACCTTATCTCTTTTATTGCCGCCAGTTTACCCTTAAGGGTTCGTTTTATCCTGAAAAGTTTTGAAATTCTCGGATCACCCTCAAAAATATCGGCAAATTCCTCATAAACCGCGAAATGAACTTCCACTTCGTGTCTATATAAAAACTCCAGGATGGAAGAAGCAATTACCACATCTCCCAGAGAAGACAGCCGTATAATGAGGGCTTTCTTAATTTTTTTCTCCAACTGGCACCCCTATTTTCGGGCAGAGGTTTTCTATTGGACACTCCTTGCATTTAGGTGCTACAGGACGACAGATTACCTGTCCAAAGGCCACAAGGATCTCGTTAAACTTCAGATGCCAGTTCTCAGGGACAATTTTCTCCAGCGCTTTCTCGGTTTCCTCAGGGGATTTCGTTTTCACAATGCCCCACCTATTGGAAATACGATGGACGTGGGTATCCACGGCTATGGCCCTTTTACCATAGGCTCTTGAAAGAACAATATTTGCAACTTTTCTACCCACGCCCGGGAGGGTCAGTAAGTCCTCCATGGTATCAGGGACTTTACCCCCAAATTTTTCAAGCAGAACCTCAGACATTTTCCTCAAAATTCTGGCTTTGTTCCTATAAAATCCGCAAGGATAGATAAGATTTTCGATCTCCTTCTCGTCCATCTTTATAATATCCTCTGGACCCTGGATCTTCTGAAATAGTCTTTCCACCGCGTGGGCTGTCACCTCATCCTTGGTTCGGGTGCTGATTATAGCTCCCACCAGAATTTTAAACGGATCTGAGGTTTTCTTTTTTAAGGTCCTTACTGGTGCAGACTTTAACCTATCATCCCTTTCAAGTATTGACAGAACCTCTGACAAGTTAAACACGACACTATTTACAATGAAAGGCTTAAATCTGTAAATTTAATGCAAATTCGCTATTTCTTACGTGCCTTTTTGCTCAGGTTTTCGATATACATATTCTCAAGTAACGTTAGTGTGCCAGTTCCCGTCATGCCCGCATTCTCAGGAAGGCTTTCCGGTCCGTTCCAATTTCCATCACCGGTAATCACTACTACAACCCTTACCTTAGCTCCGGCTGGAATAGTCTGACCATACAGAACCCTCAAAGGAATCTTTGCCTCTATGGAGTGAATGTTGCCAGAAATCTGCAATACCTGTGCCTCATAATCCGCTGGCGGTACCGGCTCAGTGGCAGTCTTAGAGAGGACGTGCCTTAGAACAGGTGGAACTCCTGCAGGCCTGGGTGCCTTATACAGGATGTATTCCACAGGGGTCGAGTCAGGGAATATGAATTTTTTGGGATTCCAATCCAGGCTATCAACTCTTGTAGCACCATCGTTGGGGTCATCGTTATTAACATTTAAGTAGAAAATGATGGGGTTACCGTTTCCGTATGTACCACCATAAGCAAACACCGCACCTAAATAGAGATTCTCTCTATCATGATAGACATAGAGGGCTCCAAGGTCCCCGTCAAGCCCCCACGGACTGTCTCCGATGGTATCATGAACCACAGGACCCACGGGCCAATCGGAAAGATCACCATCAATAACAATATTTATGGCCTTTTTCAGAGTCACTGTGTCAACCCTCACCGACGCCCAATTGGAAACGGTGACGGAGGTGGATTCGGGAGCATATCCCGTTGCAGTAAATTTCAGTTTGTAAGTACCATCGTCAACATTGTTAAACTCGTAGTATCCTAATGTATCGGTGTTTGTCCTTACCCTCACGGTATCCACATACATGTCCACATTAGCTATGGGGTAAGGCGGAGTTAATACATCTTCGAATCTCACCCAACCGTAAATCTTACCCTGGGGAGTGCTTACAAGGGATATTCTGTAGAAGAGTGTATTCTCGTTAAATTCGAACTTCCAGTATCCTGCCTTAGTTATAGGCCCCGCTGTAATGTGATCGCCAAAGCCGTTACAATTTGGCTGGGCATAACCTGCAAGGCCTGTATCTGCCCCGGGGGTTCCAAAGGCATAGTTCCAGTCTCTATTTGCAACAAATTTGAACCTGATACTATCCTGCGGAGCATTGAAACGTATCAATCTTTCCCACTTATAATCTGCCACCAGGGTCATTTTAGTATTCTCATAGTCGTTGAGATTCCACCCCTGGAAGTCTCCTACTACCTGCATGGAGTTATATTGTGTTCTGTAAGCCTGGCCAGGAGGAGGCACAAGGGGTTCTCCCTCCTCCTTTGCACAGGCAAGAAATGTGAGCAGAATGAAAACTGGTATAAGCTTTTTCATATGACTCCTCCCACTTTTGAGATCGGGCCATAATACCTTACGAGGTGATAAAGCCCGATAAAAAAGAAAAGCAAGTACTCTCCACCATCCCCTACCCTGTGAGCAAAGATGAAACCGCCCACAGGTATAATTATGGCGGGAATCATACTTAAAACCTGAATAAATAAAATATTTTTTAAACTTTTGAAAAGGCTGCTGAGCCTTAGAAAGTACCTTGTTAGAATAACCATCATTCCGCTTCCAATTAAAAGGGCTATGCGGAGGAATATCACAAAATTTTCTTCTAAAGCCTTCCCTTTCAGAAAAAGCAAAGAATATACGAGGAGAACTATTTGTAAAAGCAAGGCAGTTAAAGCAAGGGCTTGAACTATTCTTCTTCCCGTCATTCCACCCTTAATAAAGAGTTTGTGTAAGGCCCCGATTGGACTGTCTCGGGATTAGAGGGATCAAGATACCAGGAAGAGCCGTTAACAACGTATTTATACTGGTAGGTGCCGGGTTTTAATGGCAAAACAATGGTCCATATACCGTCACCCGCCTTCTTGTCACCGTTGGTGCCGTCATCATACATCCTTCCTAGATTGGGATTGAATGGACCATCCTGGGTTCCACACCAGCGATTGAAATCTCCAGCCAAATTGACATACTGCGCCGATGGGGCGTAAAACTGAAATACGACGCCTTCAGGCGTCCTGTATGGTGCAGGGACCCTCGGTTTTATCTGCTGGAGAACGATACAACCTGAACCTGCAAAACCAAGCAAAATTAAAAATACTAAAAGGCGATTTTTAACCATATCTGAATCCCTCTCTCCTTTGAAAGTGCATCTTCTGCCAGACTGAGAAAGTTCCCAAGGCCAAGAAAGTTATTTTTAATTAGATTGTAATCCACTCCCTGGGAGATTAAGTACTCACGCCTTGCGAAATACTCATCTTCAAGATTCCAGGGATTAAGGCCATAATTTATTGAAAGCTGGGCGTTCTTGCCAATGGGATATGCCAGTTCAGCAAAATGGTCAACGAAGGTCTTATTCAAATTGAGATAACTGCTCTTAACGGTATAAGTTCTGAGTTCATAAGTGAAAATGGGCTTAAAAACTTTAAATCTAAGCCTTACAAGGTTTTCAAAGGTAAAAGGTTTCTGATTAAGGGCATATGAGAAGAGTTTACCCTCGTAGCGAAGAAGAACCCCCTTATAAGAGAGATTTACAAAGGGACTTAATTCAAGATAGTGGGCATATCCAATAAAGGGGAATTCACCATATGAAATTCTCTGATTCTCAATATCTTCAAAAAGGTAACTCCAGTTCATAAAAGAGTCCGTCTTAAGAATGTTGTATCCAAAGTTCAGTCCAAAGTATCCATTATACTGTGTTCCCAGCTTTCCACGGTAATAGGTAAAATATCTCCCGCCACTTCTCACAAAAAGATCAGTATAAATATGTTTTTCGTAATCCATTTTAAAGTTGTGGATCCATTTTCCGGTAATTCCACTTATATTAAATATACCTTTAAGAATCCTTGATTTATCCCAGCTTCTGGACGTGGGAAGGGCATTGTCACCCACATACCGTTCACCCGCCTTTAGTTTTCTATCGCCAATCACACCGCCGAGGTTGAAACCCATCCTGCCGCCGCTATAAGTAATGTAACTCCCATAAAGATTCTCATTTTCATAGGTGTTAAAGTAAACGAGCTGGCTTGTGGTATCTACAACTTCTCGAAGGCTATCGGGAGATGGTACCCTATAAAGCCTGTTTAAACCCTCCTGAGCCCTTAATACGAAACCCCATCTAAAGTTCTTAAAGTTCTTCCCCAAATCTGTATATATTAAATCCCGATCACCAAGAACCATGTTGGAATACATAAGCTGAATCTTATCAAGGAGTAAAAACCTGTCCAGAGAGAGCATTACACCCTGTTCGCCATCTCCAAAATCTCTCCTGAATTCACCCACTTCAGCTACTAACCTGAAGGGATCGTTACCTTTTATATTGTGAGCATTATAAAAGGCATACAGGTTAAATCCAGTTCCATTTACTGTAAATAAGCCCCTTTCAAATCTCAGGGGAATAAGTTGAGTTGCTAAATCCCTATCAGTTTTCGTATTATATCTTATCCTTACCCACAATTTCGCCATGTTTTCAAGATTGGCATCCACATCAAGCTTCAGGTCTTGCATGTAGTCAAAGGTTCTGTACTTAAGCCTTCCCCCTTCCACCGTATCGCGATCCAGTTTAAGATAGCCTCTAGCATCGAGATTGAAGTTTACCATGGAACTTACAGGAGTATTCGTGGGCATCTCCGCTCCAAGAACCTGATAATTCTCACCAATCCTCACCAGCGAATTACCATAGACTCCCACAGTTATGGGGTTATCAGGGTCAGCTGTCCACTGTCCATCCACGAAAAATTTATATTCATATTTTCCGGGAGGCAGCTTCACTACAATCCAGAAAGTTCCGTCCTCCTCTTTTCTCATGGGATGTGATGTGGGAGACCAGTTGTTGAAATCCCCTACAAGGTATACACTCTTCGCCTGGGGGTTGTAATATTCAAACCTGACCCCCTGGGGCGTTGTTTTTACAGCTTGCAAAAGAAACAAAATTAAAGTTAACTTAACCATATAACCACTCCTTTCAGAACCAATATTTTACCAAAAGTTTTACCCTATCATCAGTCCTTAAATACGGGTTATTGGAAAAGTCCCAGTCATTAACTAAATCTCCATCGGTGTGTCCGGGTTCACCGTACTCAAGAAAAATCTCGGTATTTTTAATACCCCTATAACCCAGCTGGAGGAATAAACTCTCCCAAGACCTCCCTACCCCCATACCCACAGCCGCTCTTGAATAAAAGAAAAGATTCTGGGTTAAATTCACCCTGAGTTCTGCGCCAATTAGGTTTCTCTCGCCAATGGAATAAAAGATGGTCTGTCCATGTCTATTTATACCAAGGTCCATAATTTTGTATTGAAGTCTTAACTTCATTAAGTTATTTTCACCTCCAATCTCGAAGAAAAGGTGATTCCACGTCTCAGCTGTATCCCTGGTAGATTCAACAAAGAACTTAGAAGAAACACCACCGTAATACTCCACATATACTTCACCGTAGTTCCACCACTTACTGTAATCGTAAGGCAGAGGGGTTCCTGGTTTTGTTTCATCAAACCTTGATCTCCAGTACTTCGTTTTATAGATAAGGTTCACAGCTTTGTATGGCATAAGATATACGAACTCCCCATAAATGCCCCTTCTATCAAACTCTCTATCAAAATTCATATTGAACTTGTTGGAAAATTCATCTATGAAATCGTAGCCATAATTAAAAAGGCTCCATGATACGGAAAGATCTCTTAACCTTACCCTCCTGAATTCAAGTTCAAAGGCAAAATTATCACTTTTTTTCGATGTTGCTTGAGAGGGATGCACACTATTAGCTACCTCAAACCTCATATTTAAAGGACCTTTGATGTGAACCTTCCCATTTAGCGAAACTATTTGATTAAAGGATGGGGTTATCTGAGTGTCTCTCCAGTCTTTCTTGAGATATATAGTTCCGATTTCAAACTTTTCGCCAAATTTTCTTGTCAGGGAACCAAGGTATGCTTCACCATCCCATGTACGGAATTTTGAGGCTATAAGAGTTCCGTAAAACCCCTTCCATTCCCATACGTCAAATCTTATACCCTCAGCCTTAGGGCCGTAAGAGTCATCTTTAACCCTGTCGGTATTTACCAAAAATAGAATAGGACTGGAAATCCAGAATCTATCTTCTCTTGAAAAGGCTGTTATCTCAGTATTGGAAGTTCGATAAGTTAAGTGACCCTGATTCATGAAAAAGCGCATGGCATTGGAGTTAGAAAGCGCAGAGAGGGAGAAAAAGCCCGTGACCCCCGGAGATGGGTTCACCGTAAACTTCATCTCAAAATAATTTTTGGGGTTCCACATATCCCACCTCACAGGAAGCCTGGACTTCTGGGAGACGTACTCCCCCTCGAAATAACCATTAAACGCTATGGGATAAGCTAAAATTAAGCTAAAAAGTACATTAAACATAATGTAATTAGAGTAAAGCAAAAGTCTTATAATGTCAAAACGGAGCCACGATAGTACCTGTGAGGTTAAAGTTAAAAAGGGCCGAGTAAGATCGCTAAAAGTTTTATAAGGCTTTGTAAACGAAGTCAAAGCTTTTGCTCGGTGTTGTTCTAAACTCATCTATAGGGAATTGAAATAAGATACGCATTTGTGTTAAGCACCCAGACAGTGCTAGTTAGAAGCGTCAACAGAGTGTCATCCACTTACGATTTTGTATGAGCCTCTTATATTTTCATCTAACGGGATCGACGCCGGAGATTATTTTTTAATTTTGTTTATCAGAACCCGACTTCGAATCATTTTCTTTAATTGTTGTAACTTGATTTTTATGCGAATTACTGAGTGTGCACGTGAACTTCCTTAATACATCACAGGTTTTAACGTTCTCTCCCCTATGTTATTTTCCTTTATTTTACTTATCTTCTCCGATGGGTAATAATGGGCAACCCCCGGGGATCCACGACAGGTATTAAAAAGCAAAAGGCTTTGAAAAACAGGGAAAAAGAGTAAATTAATCATAAAACGAAGGGGTCTTTAAGAAGAGAGTGGGAATAAGAAAAGTGAGAAATATCAATACCCTTTAGGGATTCAGAGCCTACCTATAAGGAATTGAAATAGAATTTTATAAAAGCTCGAGAATTAAGTTGCACGTTGTTCTTCTATATTCTACCCTCAGCATACTTTTTAATTTCTTCAAATTGGAAGCCTACCTTCAGGGGAATAAGACCCTACTGTGTAAATTGTAAACAAAAGCTCAAAGTTATATCAGAACATAATACTCGTCAAATGAACCGATCGCTGGATTTCACATTTCATGGTAATAACTTAGCCGACTTTTAAGTTACCAATATAAAAAACTTCTAATTAAACCACTTCGTTAACTTAAGAACTCCCCCGATGGATACTACTTTAAATGCACGACCTTCCATCCCAGACTCTCAAGGTACTCCGAAATAAATCGGCGGTGGCATTTAAAATAAAGCCTCTCTGCACACATTATGGCACATACCTTACCGGTACATATAGCCTCAAGTTTTTTAATCCCTTCCCTAAACTCATCCGACTCCATATAAACCTCATATCCGCCCTTCCTGAAACCACCGAGTTCCTTTCCTAAGTATACATATTCAATGCCCAAATCTTTCATGATTCTGGCGAGCTCATCACCACAGAAGTGAGGGAACTTACTTTTTGGGAATCTTCTCACATCTACGATAACATTAATAGAGTGATCCTTCAAAGGTTTAATAAACTCCTCAATACTTCTATTACTGTGCCCAACGGTATATATGAACTTTTCAAATTCCATACCAATTGCCAAAAGCCCTTGAATTACCGAAAATTATAAACTCAGAAAAGGGATAAAACATGAAAATAATCACCATTACCCTTCGAATTGAGCGTCCAGCTTGTCTTCACTAAAATTTTCAAAAAGGAGGTAAACAGATGGAGTGCAAAAAAGAGTTCAATTTGAATAAGAGGTGCACCTGTTCTTATCCTGTTTGTTCAAGAAAGGGTATTTGTTGTGATTGCATCGCATATCATCGTTCCCAGGGTGAACTTCCCGCCTGTTATTTTCCACCTGAAGCGGAAAGGACCTATGATAGATCAATAGAATATTTCATTGAGGTTTACAAGAAGGGAAAATAGAAGATACAGGCGAACAAGTTCGGTTCACAAATTTATTGTGCTGACAGGATAACTATAGGTCTCGCGCAAAAATAGGCTGAACTTTCTTAGTTGTTTTCCCTGATGCAGGAATTTTTAATAACTAATGTAAATCAGGTTTACCCTTAAACCATAAAACCCTGTGAAGATAAGGAATTTCTATACCCTCCAGACTATACCTTTTATAAAGTCTTTTGATGAATTCGTGTCTCACTATGAACTGGTCTGTGACTTCTCTTACCCTTAGAATGACATTAAATCCAATGCCACTTTCTGAAAAGGTGTTATATCTGATGAAAGGCTCAAAGTCAGGAACACCACCGGGGACATCTTTCATAACCTCTTTTGCAACTTCAATGGTTATTTTCTCCACTTTTTCAAGGTCACTCTCATAGCTAACACTCACAGGAATTATAAGCGACAGCTCTTTTTCTGGTAGGTGATAATTCTTCACTATAGCGGAAGCCAATTTACTATTTGGAACAACGATGATGTTATTTGATAGATCCCTGACGGTGGTTGTGCGCCAGCTAATATCCTCAACAAAACCTTCTTCTCCCGTTTCCAACCTGACGAAGTCACCCACCCTTATCTTTCCTGCCAGAACTATATTTATTCCCGCAATGATGCTGGAGAGGGTTTCTTGCATCGCCAGAGCCATAGCGACACCGCCAACTCCTAATCCGGTCAAAATTGGAGCAATGGAGATGCCCATTTGATTAAGAACGATCAGCACACCAATGGATATCACAATAAACTTAATTGTACCCGTAAGCAAACTGACATTTGGTAACGTCCCTCTAACTCTGGCAAGGGCGAGATCCACAAGTTTCGAAGTAACATTGGCGACTATGAGGGTAATGGACAAAATAGCGAGCAAACCGAGAATTTTTCGCAAGGTGGTCATTAAAGCCGGATTTACCTTGAGTATTTGAAGGGAAAAGTAAATGCACAAAAGCAAAGTCCACCCGACAACCCAGTACTTTATGGAACTGTAGAAAATCTTCTGATTTTCAAGATGTTTACTCCTGGCCCGCTTAAGTAATTTATTCACCACGAAAAGGTCTAAAAAGCCACCTACAGTTAACGCGACAATTAGAATCATTATCTTAAAAATAACGGTAGTGTCTACCATGCTCACCTCACATTTTGACTTTCATCCCATTTTCAAAAAATAACGTTTTTTAGATGCGAAGGCCATTTCCTCCAATATTCCAGCTCCAACCTCAAAATATAAACTTAAGAATCTGCAATTTTAAATACCCCATATCAAGAAATTGAGACGTTCTGCCCCTTTTCCATTAAAAATTCCAAGAAATGCCTCTCTTATTTCTTACCCCTAACGGACTCTATTTTTTCCTCCAGAATTTTATCCATTTGCGGTAACGAACCCACTATCCGGTAAGCCACATAACCACTTCTATCTATAATTACATGCGTGGGAACTGCCGTAACATTGTACTTTTCATAAGTATCATCAGGGTCAAAGGCAATCTTATAATCAAATTGATTATTAGTTAGGAAATTCAACACCCTTTCCCTTGAATCATTGGTAATAGCTAAGAAAATCACATCCCCGTCATCTTTATATTTTTCCACCAGCGTATTAAGGTCGGGTATTTCCCTCCTGCAAGGTCCACACCAGGTGGCCCAGAAGTTAAGAACAACAATTTTGTCCTTATAATCGGAAAGTTTCAATTTCTTCCCATCAATGCTTTCCACAGTAAATTCTGGGGCTCTCACCTTTACAGAGCTGAATTTCTCTTCAATTTTTGAAAAGATAGTGTTAATGGAGTCTTCGGAGAACCCCCTCTTTTTAAAATCTTCTTTTAATACCCCTTTTAAATTTCCCCATTCTGATCCTGTTATAACAGCATTGGCAAAGGCCTCTATGGCGCCATTAACATCGCCCTTATTGAGAAGGAGAAGGCCCAGATCCTCATGGTCTCCATAATCTGCTTTAAAATCACCACCTTGAATTTCAATGATTTTCCTTAGAGTAGAGATGGTACTATCTATCCGTCCTGTGTTTTCATAATACCTGGCTTTAATTCTAAGATAATTAAGCTCTTTCCTCTGAATGCTCTTCATCCTCTGTTCCACGGGGTAGAAGGGGAAATTGAAGCAATATGCTACGGGATGGAAGAGGTTCCCGGAAATATAAAGCAAGCTATCTATCACTCTGTAATTTAATGGACCCATGCTCATTCTAAGCGAAGCTTCTACCATAAAAGGTTCTGGGTCAAAGGGGTTAAGATCCCTCAGTTTCCAGAGATAATTGAGGGCCTTCATCGTGTCGCCCAGGGTTAAGTAGCCATAGTAAAGAGAATAATAGTAATTTCTGAGGGTATTCTTAATTTTTGTGGACTGTTCTCCTTGAAGAAAATCTTTGTACTTCTCAAGTCCAATTTCCAGCCATTTGACTCCTTCTTTAGGTCCCAGATTTCTTGCATACTGGTAAAGATAACTCATTGAAGCATCTAGGACACCTGGTATATAGGGATTCTCAGAGAGAAACTTGAAGTAATCATAAGTTTTTGGAAATTCGAAAAAGTAGGCCACATTGAAAGAAGAAAGAGCGGCGTACAGATTCCTCGTATTAAAAAGGGAGTCCAGTTCCTTTTCAAGCCTGTAGAGATACTGAGCCTTTTTCCTATCACCCTTAATCCTGAAGTATTCCACTACTTTAAGCCTACCGTAAGCCATGGGTTCACCGGGATAATATTTCAGCTCCCTCTTATAACACTTTATAGCTCCCCTTATTATCTTGCTTTTTTCTTTCTCAGATATTGGAAATGGATATGGAATGGCTCTTTCTTTGTGGAGTCCGGCATAATAATAAGCAAGTCTCATGGGTTTTTCTCCGTAATAAATTATAATCCCCTTCCCGTTTTCGAAGTATATTGAATCACCATCCACAATTCTCCAGAGAACGTAAGATGTTAATGTATCAGGCTGAAATTGAAATACCCAGAGATTATTATCTTTCTTGCCACGGATGGCATGATAATCAAAGTCCACGTTTTCCTTAAGGAACACCAGTTCCATTAAGGGATCCTTAAACTCCATTTCTGTGACTATCACTATCTTTTCACCAGATTGGGGTTTTGCTGGCTTTATATGAACCTTTGAGCAGCTGGCGGTAAAAAGCAGTGCAATGGCCAACATCATAAATTTACCCTCCCTGATCATAATTGGACCTCCCTGTTTTCTAATTTCTTGAAAATCTCCTCGAAACTTGTTTCGTTAAAATCCTCTCTTTTAAATTCACGGACAATAACACCATCAGATAGGTAGAGGATTCTATCAGAGATTCTCCTGGCCAGGTTAATGTCATGAGTTACCACAATAGAAGTAATTTTCTTTTCCTGATTTAGCTTCTCCATAAGGCTCACTATGGTTTCACCTGTGGCCACATCAAGACCTGCGGTGGGCTCATCGTAAAGAATGAGTCCAGGCTCGGTAGCAAGAGCCCTGGCAATGGCAACTCTCTTTTTCATGCCGCCGGATAACTCGGAGGGAAAAGTATCAGCATACTCTTTCATTGCCACTTTTTCCAGGTAATACCGAACCTTTTCGCGAACTATTTCATGATCAATTTCTTTGACCGTAAAAGGATAAGCAACATTTTCATAAACTGTCATAAAATCAAAGAGCGCAGAGCTCTGAAACACGAAACCTATGTTTTCTCTTAATTTAAGTAAAGCTTTTCTTCCAAGTTTGGTTACCTCAGAACCAAAAAGGAATATTCTGCCTCTATCTGGCCTTTCAAGACCTACTATAGTTTTCAATAAGACGGTTTTCCCTGCACCACTTTTCCCGATAATTGAGATTACTTCACCCTCTTCCACTTTAAATGAAAGGCCCCGAAGCACCTTATTCCCGCGGAAGGATTTACAGAGGTTGATTACATTAACTACTTCAGCCATAAAACAAAGACCCCACTATAAAATCAAAGAGCAAAACGGCGATAGAAGAGTAAATGACCGCCTTCATGGTGGACATCCCCACTCCCTTTGCACCGCCCCTGCACCTAAGGCCGATGTAACAACTGATGGATGTTATTAAAAATCCGAATATTAGCCCCTTCGTGATGCCACCCAATAAATCTCTGACAAAAAAGAAATCTTTAAAGGATCTCAAAAAAATGTGGAAATCCACACCCAGGGTCACCCGGGATATAAACATGGCACTCAAAAGCGCCACTGCCTCAGAGAAAACGGTAAGAAGAGGTGTAGCAATGATGCCCGCGAGTATCTTGGGAAAAATTAAATATCTTTCAGGGTCTACACCCATTACCTCCATGGCATCAATCTGTTCTGTAACCTTCATTGTGGAAATTTCCGCGGCCATGGATGCGCCAGCTCTTCCAGCAAGGATAAGGGCTGTTAAAACTGGACCCAACTCCACCGTTATCATCTTTCCCACACCTGCGCCCAAAAGATCCAGGGGAAGTATGCCTTTAATCTGATAGGCACTCTGAACACTGGCCACCATTCCAGTAAAAGCAGCTGCCAGAGCCACTATGAAAAGGGAGTCAATCATGAAAAATTCCAGCTCTCTGAGGAACTCCCTGCGCTTTAAAACCGTAATGCCAGCAAAGGAATAAGCTACCATTAAAAGGTAAGAACCAAACGACCTGAGGGCATCGCGTATTAAATCAAGGATTACCACTTGAATCTTTCCAGAAAATGGGTATCAACAATTCCTTTTTTAAAGTTTTCGTCTTCCACGAGTTTCAAAAAGAAAGGAACAGTGGTTTTCACACCTTCAATAACAGTCTCCTCAAGAGCCCTTTTTAGCCTGGAAATGGCCAGCTCACGGGTTTTATCGTAAACGATGAGCTTTGCAATCAAAGAATCGTAGTAACTTGGTATTTTGTACCCTTGGTATATATGGGAATCTATTCTTATACCGGGACCACCTGGCAAATGTAGCGTTTTTATAGTCCCGGGGGAGGGTGCAAATCCCCGTTCAGGATCCTCGGCATTTATTCTCACTTCAATAGCATGCCCATGGATTTTCACATCTTCCTGCTTGATAGGTAGCCTCTCACCCATGGCCACAAGAATCTGAAGTCTTATAAGATCCTCACCCGTTACCCACTCCGTTACGGGGTGTTCCACCTGAATGCGAGTATTCATCTCCATAAAGTAGAAATTACCCTGGGGATCAAGGAGAAATTCAAGGGTACCTGCTGAATAATACCCAATAGAGAGGGCACCCTCCACAGCCTTTTCACCCATCTTTTTCCTGAGTTCGGGGGTCACGGCTGGGGACGGAGCTTCCTCCAGGAGTTTTTGATGCCTTCTCTGTATGGAACACTCCCTTTCACCAAGGTAAACCATATTTCCGTATTTATCTCCGATCACCTGGATCTCAATATGGCGCGGTCTTTCTACGTATCTCTCCACATAAACCCGGGGGTCTCCAAAAGCAGTCTCAGCCTCTTTTTGAGCCATCTGGAATGCCCTCTCAAGCCCCTCCATTTCTCTAACTATGCGCATCCCTCTTCCCCCACCACCAGCAGCAGCCTTTATAATCACTGGAAGTCCGATTTCCTTAACAATTTTTCTAACATCCTCGATGGATTCCACCGGATCCTCTGTTCCCGGAAGAATGGGCACCCCCACTTTCTTCATGGTCTTTCTTGCTTCTATCTTATCTCCCATGAGTCTCATAGCCTTCGAAGATGGCCCTATGAAAACAAAACCACTGGCTTCCACCATTTCAGCGAAATCGGGATTTTCAGAAAGGAAACCGTACCCGGGATGTATAGCATCTACGTTGGCAATCTCAGCCGCACCGAGTATCCTTGTAAAATTGAGATAACTTTCCTTAGCAGGAGGTGGACCAATACAAATGGCATAATCAGCCATCTCCACGTGTAGGGAATCCTTATCCGCCTCGGAGTAAACTGCAACAGCCTCAATATTTAGTTCATGGAGGGCTCGTATGGCCCTGACAGCAATTTCCCCTCTATTGGCAACAAGAACCCTTTTAAACATTAAGAAATTTTAAGGCATTACAGGAAAACCAACAAGATCGAGGGTCTCTACGACTTTTTCGATTTTGACCTTTCCCCACCAGCGAGGGGTTTTCAGGCCTTCCACCGTAACTTCAAAATCAATATGAGGTGCATCATACTGTGACCAGCTATCGTTGTTATCCTTAAATACAAGAATTTCCTTACCGACAAGGTCTTTCTGCGCCTTCATCATTATATTTTGGACCACCTCAAAAGCAATCTGGTATCTCTCTTCTTTTACTTCTTCTAGAAGTTCTTCCAATGTATAAGACGGGACGCCGGGTTCGTGGGAATACTTAAAAACCGCGATCCTCTGAGGAGAAACCTCCTCGAGAAAGTTTATGAGGCCTTCAAAATCCTCATCTTCTTCTGCGGGGAAACCCACCATTATGTCTGTTCTAATATAAAAATCAGGAAGGAATTTCTTAACCAATTCAAAACTTTTTCGGACCGCCTTTTCACCACCCGCCCTGCCCATGCTTTTTAGAACCTTCTGAGAAATATGTTGAATTGGAATATGAAGATAAGGAAGAATATTCTCCTTATCACCAATGGTCTTGATTAGCTCCTCACTGATTCCCGCGGGATGCAGATACATCAGTCTGTAAAAAACATGGTCGGGTAGATGTTTCAAAAGTTCCACAAGGTTAGTGCCAATTTCCAACCCATACAGCGCTAAATCCTGAGCAATAAGAATCACTTCAACAACACCTTTTTCTTTTACCATCTCAATCTCTCTTACCAGATCTTCAATACTCCTGGAACGAAGAGGTCCTCTAATTCTTGAAATGACACAATACGTACACCTTCTTTTACAGCCCTCCTGAACCTTTAAATAATGGTAAAGTTTCCCTTCATCGAAAATCTGGTTTGTGGCGCAAGGAAGAGTTCTTTGCCTTTTTACAGGATAACTATGTGAAAGACCTGAAATTTCATCAAGGTAAAGGGATTCAACTTTCCTAAGTTTGAAAAAATTTTTTCCCAATCTCTCAACGGCACAACCTGTGACAATAACACTCTTTTTCTTCCTCTTCCAGTACCTTATCCTCTCCAGGGTTTCATCTATAGCTTCCTGCAAAAAACCGCAGGTATTAATTAAAATGGTATCTGCAAGGGAAGCATCATCTAATGTGTTTATTCCTCTATCCAGGAGAGATTTCTTAATAATCCTGGTGTCCACCTCGTTTTTTGGACAACCCAGGGTCTCTATGAATATCCTTTCAGAATCCATCATATAAGCGTTCAGCAAGAAGGGGATTAAGGCCCGCTGCCACCACTTCTGAAGCGACCTCGTCTATGTTATACTCCACACGGTAGTTCTTATACTGACCCTCTTCAATATCAAGAATCCCAAAGCTAGCTTGAGGATTCCCATCCCTTGGCTGTCCCACACTTCCCGGGTTAATCATATATTTCCGACCTTCTTCAAATCTCACAGAGGTATCATGCATGCTTATTCTATCTTTTTCTACATCATATGAAAATATGAAGGGAATGTGAGTATGCCCCACAAATATAATCTTACTGGGAACAAGTCTTAGTTCCCGAGCCGCCTGTGTTGAAGAATATATATACCTAAAATCATCCGGATCGGATGGGGTACCATGAACGAATAGAATTTCCCCCCACTCTTGAATTAACGGTAAGCCTTTCAGAAACTCTAATGATTCCTTCGAAAGTATTTTTATATTGTAAAACAATGCTTCTCTTGCTAAATCGTTAAAATAAAAGGCTATCTCTTGAGGATGAAGAATTCCATGATCATGGTTACCAAGCACTGCAAATGCAAGTTCTTCATTGATGAGTTCGATTACCTGATTGGGTCTCGTGTAATAGCCCACGAAATCACCAAGACAAATAATCTTATCATATCCGATTCTTTTCGCCTTTTTAAGAACAGCTTTAAGGGCTACAAGGTTAGAGTGTATATCTGAGACGACTAAATACCTCATTTTTTCAGTCCCAGAGTACCTGCAATAGCATCGAGGACCGCGTTAATCAAGAAAGGAGCCCTATTTGATGAGTATTTTTTACTGAGATTTACCGCTTCAGAAATTGTAACTTTGTATCCAACATCATTGATAGCAAGAAGTTCACAAACAGCCATTTCAAGGATAGATAGATCAAGAACATTCATCCTTTCCACTTCCCACCCTTCAAGATGTTGGTTTATAAGATCATCAGCAGTCTTTTTGTGCATTTTAAAGGCTTCAAGTTCCCTTTCCATGAACTCAACGGCTTCAGGTTCTAAATCGCCAAAATTCAAATCTTCGTCGTCAATGATACTAAGAGTCTCATTTTTGCAGGATTCAATACTTAGAGTTTCCCTGAGATTTTTACAATAAATCACGAGTAATGCTAACTCTCTGGCAATCCTTCGGGATTCAACAAGACCCATTCCTCAAAAAATCCCTTATAGCTTCAATGAGTTTTTGATTTTGTTCAGGTAGGCCAATTGAAATCCTCAGGGATGTGGGAAGGTAATAATTCTTGACAGGACGTGTAATAATCCCCTTTTTCAGAAGGAATTGATACGGTTTTTCTGAGTCAACACCAAAGTCAACGAGTATGAAATTACCTCGAGAAGGATAGTATTTCAGCCCCATTTTTGAAAATTCTTCGTAAAGATATTGAAGGCCTTTGTTATTGATTTTTACAGATCTCTCAACGTGTTCCTTATCATCCAGGGCATACAAAGCTGCTACCTGCGCCAGTGAATTAACATTAAATGGCAATCTAACCCTTCTTAAAACGTCAATAATATCTTTTTTTGCAAAGCCATATCCCACTCTTAAGCCCGCAAGTCCGTAAATCTTTGAAAAAGTCCTCAATATTACCACATTTTTCCCTTCTTTCACGTATTCTATGGTCTCTTTGAAATCTTCTCCTCTGGCATATTCATAGTAAGCCTCATCCCAAACAACAATTACATCATCTCTTACTCTGGCCATAAAGTCCTCTACTTCACTTTTAGTGTTGAAGGTCCCCGTGGGGTTATTGGGATTGGCAATAAAAATAACTTTGGTATCCTCGGTTATCGCTCTAAGGATACCATCAAGGTCAATCTTTCCATCTACCAAGGGGACTTCAATGAAATTTGCACCAATTATATCACTTACAATCTTGTACATAATGAAGGACTTTTCAGCAGCTACAATGGATTCTCCTGGGTTTACGAAGCCAAGAGCGATCATAAGCATAATTTCAACTGAACCATTTCCGAGGATGATCTCATCCATACTAAGTTTATTAATTTCCGATAGTTTTTTCGTTAAAAGATAAGATGAATCATCGGGATAGAGATGAGAATCCTTCAAAAATTTCTCCATAACCTCAATAGCTTTCGGCGATGGGCCTAACGGATTTTCATTAGACGCAAGTTTTATAATTTCTCCTGTAATTCCCAGTTCCCTGGCAAGTTCTTCTATGGGCTTACCGGGAACATAGGGTTTAACCCCCCTCAACTTCCATCGGGCAAGGTAATGCATGTCCCCTCCAGAGGTTTATTTAAAACATACTGTATTTCTGAACCCTTCTTGATAATAATTTTAGTATCAGGCCTGGCAAAAATTAAACCTATTTTTGATCCATTTTGCATGGTAAAAGAAAGATGAAAATCCTCAGTTACAATTTCGTATTCCTTAAGCCGTTCATCTATAAGGTATTCCTTAAAATAAACCCCTGAAAAACCAAAATGGGCGAGGATACTTATAAAAAGCTTCAACGCCACAAATTTTGCAAGATCATCCTCATTACATTTGTCCGAGGAGAACACTCCCTTAGAATTAATATTAACTCTTACACCGCTGGATTGAATAAGGAAATAGTTGCCAGCTTCCTTAATTACCGGATCCACAAAAAGTTTTAGAGCCTTCTCATTCTTTATTTTTTCGGCAAATTCCAGAGATTCTCGACTCCTTTCATAATAAAGGATATAAAAACCATCTTCCAATGGAAGTTTAGCATTAGAAATCTGTATGGAGATGTTAGGGTTTGTGTACATTATATAGCGAACTTTATAGTAGTCATCCACTTCTTTAAACACGTAATTTCTTAATAGGACAGCTTCTCCTCCGGCGGAGATAATAAGGCTTTTCAAATTCTCCAGAATAGCCCAACTCCGCCTTAAAGCCACATAATCAAGAAAATCTCTATTATCCACATCTAAAAAGATTCTCTTACCGTGTAATACTCCATTGTATATAGGGGCTAAGAAAACCTCCGCTTCCTTTCCCGTACTTAATTCCATTTCTTTCGGATAAAAACCCGGGCAAGAAAAGACAACCTTCTCTGATTCTGCTTCTGAGTGGCGCTCAATTTCAAAAATGCCAAACTCCTCGGTAAAATCTACGCCATTTTCAGATATGACTTTAACCCCTTTTAAAGGCTCCCTGTTCTCGGAATTATATACAAATCCTAAAATGTTTGATCTTCGGCGAGGGATATTCTCTGCCACCAATTTACCAGAAAATGAACCCACATTGAAGGAAATTTGAGCTTCATCCATTATACCTCTGAGTAAAATAGCGTAACTCCCCTTGGGGTCAGATTCCACTCTTTTTGCTCTTACCAGATTCTCGTAATCCACCTCAGGTACATAGCCTCTTTTTTTAGCCCGGAAGGTTACCTTGGGCATGTCAAAGCTCAAGGGAATTCCAGGGGGAATGGGATTCATACTCTTGTCGAAAACCCTTAACTTAACCAGTTGATATCCCGTGTAAGGGAGAACCGTGGCTACGAAGTAATACGGCTCTTTGGCAATCTCAATTTCCTCAACAACGTGAGGGAAGCTGGATCCGTCAAAGGCCTTTCCTTTTATTTCAAATCTGCGTAACCCACCCCTGAGAAAGTCCGTGAATACCACAATCTGTTTCTTTTTTACCTGAAACCACGGCACTTCCTCTTCATCTACTAATACTGTTATTCTTTGAGGATCTATCTCTTTATTAAACTTAAATCGAATTTCATTTCCCTTGAGTTCATAACCCTCGTAAAGTGAGATCCTTTTGCGGGTAAATGCGCAAAGAGAATCATAAATTATCGAAGCAACCTTGTAGAGTCTTTCTTCGTTCTTTAATCTGATTTCCTCTTCAGCATTTGATAGGTATGATACCTCAAGGAGCAATCTAACAGGTATTTTACTTCTTAAAACATGATACCTTGATGGCTGGGGTGCCTTACATGGTATATCAAAACTCGCCTTGAAATTTTTGAACAGAACTTCCCCAAGATCCCTTGAAGGTCCTATTTCCTCAAAAGGAGTGTAGATCTCTGTTTGATTTAAATTTCCACTCAGGGGATCGGCGTTAAAATGAATTGAAATAAAGATATCTGCATTGTTTGATTCCGCTATTTTTACCCTCTCTTCCAGGGAAAGATCTTTGTCGCTATCCCTTGTAAGGAGAACATCAAACTCTGTAGAGAGTCTTTCAGACAAAATCAGGGCAAGTTTTAAGTTTAAATCTTTTTCTAAAGTTCCAGATGGCCCTACAGCCCCGGTGGCGCTCCCACCGTGACCAGGATCTAAAACTACACAATATTTACTAGAACGCATAAGCTTATTTTATGACCGTTACAAGGTACAATCAAATTCAATTTACAATGAACCCGGTGAGTCAGATTAAAAACCGATGCAAATCTTTCCCTTTTATAAGATCACATCTAATTTTATTACCACGATGTAAAATGATAGCAATAACACACAGCTTGACAACCGCTTGTTATTATTGAGTAAAACTCTCGAAAAGGCCCTTTTGACAATATCAATTTGAAGATAAATAATTACAACTCACAAAAGGAGGGGGTGTTATGAAGTTCTCTCGCTTAAAATTATTGTCAATATTTGTAATTGTGCATTTAACCCCATCCTGCACCCCAAAGGATAATGAACACTTCATACTTCAAGCACACCTAGAATATCACGTTATAGGAGCCAATATACCATATGATATATTAAGCCTGAGTGTAACCCATGAGGATAGTGATTCCGTCCACATAAGGATTGACTGGGGCGATGGGACAAACAGTGAAATACGGGCATATACTGGAAATGAGTATAAATTACCACATACATGGTCAAATGCAGGCCTTTACAATATAAGAATCGAAGCTAAAGATATAAATCATGGCCAGCTTGAACGTATAACACTTCCTCTCTCTGTGATATCAGTGTGGCAGAAAGCTTATGGAGGGCCCAATAACGAAGCCGCTTACTCTTTTATTCAAACAGCTGATGGCGGATTCATAATTGCAGGATACACAGATTCTTATGGAAACGGTGTGTATGATTTTTGCATTATGAAATTGACCGCCAGCGGTAATCTTCTTTGGATCAAAGCTTTTGGAGGAAGCAATTATGAATTAGCGCGTTCTATTACACCAACTTCTGATGGTGGATTCGCCGTAGTGGGAAGTACAAGCTCTTTCGGTAATGGTTCGCAAGATGTGTATGTCTTGAGATTTGATGCTAATGGTGATACCCTTTGGTCTAAAACCTTTGGCGGAAGTGATAAAGAATGGGGTAACTGCATCATCAGCACCCCAGATGGTGGATTCCTAATAGCTGGAACTACCTGCTCTTTCGGGCATAACGGAACTAGTGACGCTTACATAATAAAAATAGATGCATCAGGAGATACCGTCTGGACAAAGACTTTCGGAAGTACAAACTTCGAAGGATTTTACTGTGTTACCCCAACCCAGGAAGGGGGCTTCGTAGCAGCAGGGTATTGCTACCAAAATGGGCAAACCGACATCTACGCACTCAAATTAAACGAAAATGGCGACTCGTTGTGGTCTAATACTTTCGATGGAGATAATAATGAATACGGGCGTACTGTGGTTCAGGTCTCTGATGGTGGCATCGTAATTGCAGGTGAAAAAAATTATATAGACCAGGATATATCGGATATTTTCATTCTAAAACTGGATGCAAACGGTAATTCTTTGTGGGCTAAAACCTTTGACGGAGGCATGAATGAATTTGCTTCTTCCATCGTACAATCCGCTGATGGAAGCCTCCTATTAGCTGGAGGTACTAATTCTACTGGAAGTGGCGGATACGATGCTTACGTCCTCAAATTAGATTCAAAGGGTGATTCTCTGTGGTCAAAAACTTTTGGTGGAAATAGTGATGATGCCGCTTATTCAATAATCAAAACTACCGACGGGGGATTTGCGATAGCGGGATCTACAAAATCCTTTGGTAGTGTCGAGGGAGATTGTTATATCGTTAAATTTGATCCCCAGGGCAATGCGCCATCCCTGGAAAAGTAAAATACAGTGGGCAAAATACATTTACAGGATTTTCATTTGACAAATTTTATCATATACTACAAAATTTTCTAACACAGGAGGTGTCAAATGAACGTGGGAACCCTAGATGCAATTATAAGAGCCATCGTGGGGTGGTTCCTTATACACATGAACACTGTACTGAAAATTAAGATGGCTCAACCTCTTAAGATCATACTCATAATTCTGGGTCTTATTCTTATTATTACTTCGGTAACAAGGTACTGTGGCCTCTATACATTGCTTAAAGTTTCAACTATGTAAATTTACGTAAAATTTTCATTATAATTTAGGTCATGCCGCTATCAGATAGATTACTTGAGGTAATCTGTTGTCCCATTTGTAAAGGAGACTTAGAATACGATAGAGAGAAAAACATACTCATCTGCAGAAAATGCAAGGTTTATTACGAAATAGTGGACGATATCCCCGTCTTAATTCCCTCGGAGGCTAAGCCCCTAAATGAAATTTCTAATTCTGGCTAATCTACTCCTCACTCAGTTCCAGCTGAAGAGTATCGGTGAAAATAAAATAGTATTAGAATTTATCGGTCCGGATTATTATTTCACAAAGGGTTACACTGAAAAGGGTGAAGAATTAACTTTCCTTGTGGGAACCATGCTTTTAGACCGGGATTCCACTGCACCATTCATCCCTTATTACGAGCTTAAGATTGCCCTAAATGACTGGACCGGGTATTCAGTTAAAGTCACGCCGGAGAAGGTTATAACCCGCGAAAATGTCAACCTGCCAACGGTGCCGCAGTTCTCATCTGATGGCCTGAGCACTCGATATGCCCTTTTTAAAGGCGAGGAAGTAAAATACCCGATGCTATCCTATTCGGGCAAGGCAGAGCTTATAAATGGTATCCCATCAGCAAAAATCCTCTTTACCCCGTATTTTTACGATCCAAAAGATAAATCCTTAACCTACATTCAAAAAGCAATAATAGAAATCAAAATTGAAGGCGAAAAAAAACTTGAGAGACTCTCTAGCGGCTGGTATGACATAATATACAGTGAAAACTTTCCAGGCTATCAAGGTATAATATTGCAAGAGGAAATTAAAAAGCAGATAAACCCCTTTTCTCAGGCATCTTTATGGTTTCAAATAAAAATCCTTGAGGAGGGATTTTACTCCATTTCCTACAAAGACCTTGAAAAAGCAGGGTTACCGTATCCGGTGGAAAACTTGAGGGTAGCGCTCTTTTCGCGAAATTCCGATACATTGACATCTTCGCCTTTCGATTCCGTAACTCAACTCGTTAAAATTCCTGTTGAGATTATTGATAAAAACCATAACAATGTTTTCGACGGCGACGATGAAATTAGATTTTACACAAAATCAACAAAAGGCATTCGAAATAATCTCACCGGTTTTGAAAATGCCGAATCTCTTATCATATCACGTTTTTCATACTTTGATAACCCTTATACGGATACCTTAGTACTCTTGCTGGGAATCGGAAGTGAACCTGAGAGAATTATAGAGAGAAATCTCACTTTTACAAATATCGTACCCACACTGACGACTTACTATCACTACGAGAAAAACCTTCAAAATGTGGCATGGAAAGGCCTTCTCTGGGTCGGGGAGGAAATACTGAGAAGCTCCGGGAGACAGAGTGCAGAAATTACACTTAACATCAACCTGGAGAGTATTGGAACACCTGAAGGATACATAAAGCTTCGCTACTCCGGTGGAGAAAATCTGGCAAGGAGTTTAAAGGCGGTTTTTAATGGAGTAGACTCCACAATCGATGCCTCTTTCTACGGTTACGCCCTCAGAACGAAGCAGTTTTATTTTAGAAGCGCTGGAACAAATAACACTTTAAAAATTGAAATTTATGGAGGAAACACGAGTGTCACCGATAGAGTTTATCTTGACTACTTTACCATTTTTTACAGGAAGTATACGCAGAGCTTGAGTGACGAAGTGGCATTTTATACTTCTCCGGACACCACTTTAGCCAAAATCCCCATTTCAAATAATCTTATTGCGGTATTTGATATAACAAATCCACTAAATCCTGTAAAACTAAAAAAAGTTGAGATTAACTCAGCGTCCTTTATTTCAGACTCCCTCTATCCGGGTAAGGTCTACTATTTCGCATCCACTCTAAAGAAACCCCCTAAAATTGAGCTGGCAATTCAGGCAGGTAATCTTTACGAACTTAATACGAATCCAGATTACATTGCCATCACACCCTCTAACTTTATCTCCTCTCTTTACAAATACAAAAACTACCGCGAGAGAAAAATCTTGAAACCACATCAGGGCGAATGGGCCATTCAGAGGGGCAGAGTTGAAATAGTAAGTGTAGAAGACATAATGAGGGATTTTGCCTTTGGCACCTATGATCCAGTAGCTCTAAGAAATTTCCTGAAATATATTTTTAATAGAACCTCTGGAAACCTTATTTACGTTGGGCTCTGGGGTGATGCCTGTTACGATTACAAAAACATAAATGGTACTTCGGGAAATTTAGTACCTGCCTATGAACCCTTCCTGTCCACTTACATTGACGAAGAAAAGGGAGCAAAAGACGATTTTTACGTGGACTTTAATGGCGATGGATACCCTGATATTTTGATAGGGCGAATTCCTTTTAGAACTAAAGAACAGCTAAGCACATATCTTGATAAGCTCATAAAATACGAAGAATCTTCAATTTTCTCTGCATGGAGAACCAGGTTTCTCTTTGTCGCCGATGACGAATATGGTGAGTCCGGACAACCTACAGAAATTGCATGGCATATCCCCCTTTCCAACATAATAAGACGAGATACCATAATGACTCCAAATTTTTGCGAAGTAAGACTAGTTTACGAAACTTCCTATGGTATAAGGAATAATATATTGGACTTAAAACTCAGAGGATTTGAGGCCAAGCAGGATTTCATAAGGAAATTTAATGAAGGAAATTTCATACTCACATTCTTCGGACACGGTAATCCTGTACAACTTACCCACGAACAGCTTTTGCTCCTCCAGGATCTCCCTCAGCTTAACGCCCCATATAAAAACCCTCTTTGCTCATTCTTATCCTGTAAAGTTGGTGCCTTTACCCGAGAAAACCCTCCCTTAGGGATCGCGGAGTATATGGCCATTTATAACCAGGCTATTGCAACAATAGGCTCAAGCATAGGCCAATTTGTAACTATTAACTCTCTCTTTGGACAAAATATTCACAGGATAATTTCCGACAGGAAATTTCATCCTGCAGGCGAAATAGTCGCAAGGGCTAAACTAACATCTCTTGCTCTCACTTATTATCATCTCTTTGGCGACCCAGCTACTATTATCTATTTACCTCTTCCAGATTCAATTACGTCCATCGAGATCCCCGACACTTTCTGGATAGGTAAAGTAAATACCTCCTACATTCTCAACTTTGAACCTGGATCGGAATATTATACGCTGTTTTACCATAAGCCATATGTTGTAAACTATTTAAACCCACAAAATTCCGGTGTTTCTGTCTCCTACCTCGGGGAAAACAAGATTTTGTTCAGAGGCCCATATAAGCCCCGTAATCTTCCAGATTCCATTTCATTCTTTATGTCTGGAACCGCAGATACCGGCTCAGGTTTTACTTTCGTACTTTTGCAAAAAACAAACGAGAATGGAATCACCAGGGGGATCTACAAATCGAATATCTTCAGCGCCTTATCAAGCATTACCACCTCAGACAAAGAAGGTCCAGACATCAAGGTATTAATTAATGGAAGAGAGGTGGATTCTACAGTTACCACAGGTCTAAATTTTACTATTACAGTGGAACTTGAGGATTCATCAGGCATTAACCTTTACAACATCTTCGGAAACGAAAAGGGCATCATGCTTGTTGAAGGCAACAATTTTATCGATCTAACCCCATATTTTGAATACTATCCAAACTCATACACAAAAGGGTCATTGAAGTATATTTATTCATCCAACTCCACTGGCATAAAAGAACTTCGCATTGTGGCCTATGACAACCTCAATAATTTCAGTCAAAAAACCATCAGAGTCAGCATACAATCTACATCGAAAATTATTGATGAATTTGTAATTGCACCGAACCCCACCAGGCATCCTCCAGTTTATATTACTTTTCGTCTCTACACACCTGCACGAGTGAAAATACAGATATTCACAGTAAGCGGAAGGCTTGTATATCAGACACAGGAGACTTTCATGGCACCCGGTTTTAAAATTATAGACTGGAATTTTAAGGACATTTTCGGGGACATTGTGTCCAACGGCCTTTATATTGTAAAATTAATAGCAATCGACGAGTACGGGAAAAAAGAGGAGTACATTAAAGGTTTTGTAATAGGAAAATAGGAGGCTTTACATGATGAAAGATAACAAAATAGTTGAAGAAAAAATGGATACTATTATCGGACAGGGTGCCGAAATGGAAGGTACCATCTCCATACTGGGAAGTGCCAGAATCGACGGAAGATTCAAAGGGACTTTGAAGGTTCAAGGTTCTTTAATCGTCGGAAAAACAGGGCTCATTGACGGAGAAATTACAGCAAAGAATGCCGTTATAGGTGGAAATATTAAAGGAAAACTCCACATCGAAGAAAAGGTCGTCTTCGAATCCACTGCTCGCTTCAACGGAGAACTCACATGCAAATCAATAGTAATTGAAGAAGGCGTGGTATTCGACGGGAATTGCACTATGTCACAGAAAACCCATCCTAAGGAGGAATCAAAATAAGAATTTTTGACTCCCACTGTCACCTGAACGATCCACAATTTAAAAAAGATCTCGAAGACGTAATTGAAAGGGCAAGGAATTCTAAAGTTGAGCAGATTCTTATACCAGGTTATGATTTCCCCTCTTCCTGTAAAGCAGTAGAACTCGCGGAAAAACACGGTTTTTTTTCCTCCATCGGACTTCATCCCCATGATGCCAAAAAATTTACAAACACCACCATCAGAGAATTTGAACACTTACTCACAGGGTCTAACAGAATAGTAGCAGTGGGGGAGATAGGCCTTGACTTTTACAAAAATTACTCACCCCGGGAAGTTCAGTTAAAGGTATTTCAGGAATTCCTTGAGATTGCAGCAAAGTTCTCCATGCCCGTCATTTTACACGTCAGAGATGCCTACAAAGAAACTTTTAAAATAGTTGAGGATTTTGAAAAATATCTGCCTGCAGTAATTCTACACTGTTTTAGTGGCGGTCCCGATGAAATAATCCACGCTGTTTCGAAACCCAACTATTACATTTCCTTTTCTGGAACGATAACTTACAAGAATCCCGTATTACATAAAGCCTTAGAACTTGCCCCTTTAGATAGAATCCTCGTGGAAACGGATGCCCCCTACCTCACCCCTTCAGAATATAAAGGTAGAAACGAACCTGCTTACATAAACCAGGTAGTTAAAAAGATAGCGGAAGTAAAAAATAAAACCCCCGAAGAAGTCGCTGAAATCACTTTTAATAACACCAGGAAAGCTTTCCAGATTAAATAAAAAAGCCCCACTTAAAGTGGGGCTTTCTGTTATAATCTTAAGGTTTAAATTTAAATTTTTTCCGTAAGAACCTTCTCGATTCTTTCCAGAGCCCAATCTATCTCTTCTTTCGTAATCACAAGAGGAGGAGCAAACCTTATCACCTGATCATGGGTTTCCTTGGCGAGAATCCCGAGTTTCATAAGTTTCTCGCAGAATGGTCTTGCAGAGCCGTACTCCTTCTTGATTTCAACTCCAATAAGAAGCCCTCTTCCCCTGACTTCCTTAACATACGGACTTTCTATCTCTCTTAACCTTTTCATGAAGTAATTACCCAGTTCCTCGGCTCTCTCAGGAAGCTTTTCCTCTATTATCACTTCCAGTGCAGCCATTCCCACTGCAGCAGCAAGAGGATTGCCACCAAAAGTGGAACCGTGATCACCTGGCTTAAATACGTCCATTACATCATCATTAGCAAGGATGGCAGATACAGGATACACTCCACCACCAAGAGCCTTGCCTACCACAAGAATATCGGGCTTTACACCCTCCCTATCCATAGCAAAAAGGGTACCTGTGCGCCCAAAACCCGTTTGAATCTCGTCTGCGATTAAAAGTACATTGTGCTTCTTTGTTATTTCTCTGATTTTCTTATAATAACCCTCAGGGGGGACTATAACCCCACCTTCACCCTGAATAGGTTCCACAAGAAATGCAACAGTATTTGGGGTGATGGCTTTTTCCAGTGCTTCAGCATCTCCAAAGGGAATTATCTTAAAACCAGGGGTATATGGGCCGAAACCGAACCTGTACTGGGGCTCCGTGGAAAAGCTTATTATTGTTGTGGTCCTTCCGTGGAAGTTATTTTCACATGCGATGATTTCAGCTTTACCATCTTCTACTTTTTTCTTGAGATAACCCCACTTCCTCGCTGCCTTTATGGCCGTTTCCACAGCTTCAGCACCTGTGTTCATGGGGAGGGCTTTATCAAAACCTGCAATTTCACAAAGCTTCTTAAGGAAAGGTCCCATTTTATCATTATGGAAGGCTCTGGAGGTCAGGGTGATCCTCTGGGCCTGTTCAATAAGAGCATTGATAATTTTGGGGTGTCTATGTCCCTGATTCACTGCAGAATAAGCGCTAAGACAATCAAGATATTTATTACCTTCTACATCCCAAACCCATACACGCTCTCCCCTTTCAAGGACTACAGGCAAAGGGTGATAATTGTGGGCACTGTATTGTTCAACCTCTTTAATAAAATCTTCGGTTTTCCTCATACATCCTCCTCCTTTTAGGTATTTTAAAGCATTCTAAAGGTCTGTTCCAGAAACCTTGATTTATCCTGATCATGATATTAATATTATACTAACGTTGTGGAGGCCGACCATGGAAAAGAAAATGTCTAAAGAAGAGGCTAAAAAGAGGATTGAGGAATTAAGGGAACAGATTAATTATCACAACTACAGGTATTATGTGCTCAACTCCCCTGTGATTAGCGATGCTGAATACGATGAACTAATGCGAGAACTACAGGAACTGGAAAGCATGTATCCAGACCTGATAACGCCCGACTCCCCCACACAAAGGGTAGGAGCACCTCCCCAGGAAGAATTTGGAACCATTGAACACGAAATACCCATGCTATCTATTCAAGATGCACGAAACGAGGAAGAAATAAGGGAATTTGACAGAAGAATAAAAAGGCAGCTGGGATTACCTTTATCCGTGGATATCGAATATACAGCCGAACCCAAATTTGATGGCTTATCCTGTGAATTAACCTATATTAATGGCACCTATTTTTCCGCTGCCACAAGGGGTGATGGAATTAGAGGCGAAGATGTTACTTTAAACGCAAAAACCATAAAATCCATTCCTCTTAGGCTACTACCGAACTTTCAGATTCCACCAAAGGTACAGATTCGCGGAGAAGTAATAATGAAGAAAAAAGACTTCGAAGAGCTCAACAAAGAACTTATCTCCAAGGGTGAACCCCCCTTCGCCAATCCCAGGAATGCGGCTGCCGGTTCTCTGAGACAGCTGGATCCCAACATCACTGCCAAAAGGAAACTGGATTTCATTGCCTGGGGTGTGGGAGTTGTGCAGGATCTAAAATTTGAATACCACTGGGATGTTCTTAATGCCATTGAAAAATGGGGATTTAAAGTATCGAGCCCTCGGAAACTGTGTAAAAATATTGAGGAAGTCATTGAGTATTACAGGGAAATGGAAGAAAAAAGGGATTCCCTTGATTATGAACTGGATGGAATTGTGATCAAAGTCAATAAACTCTCTCTCTGGGAAGAATTAGGAACTACTGCAAGAACCCCGAGGTACTTTTTAGCAGGTAAATTTAAACCGAGGCAGAAGACCACTAAAATCTTAGATGTGGTGTTTCAGGTAGGTAGGACAGGAGCCATAACCCCCGTGGCTATCCTTGAACCCGTGGAGGTAGGAGGGGTTATTGTATCCAGGGCAACACTACACAATTTCGACGAGATAAAAAGGCTTGATGTTAAAATTGGAGACAGGGTTGTCGTCCAGAGAGCAGGAGATGTGATACCTGATATTGTTACAGTAATAAAAGAGGCAAGAACCGGTGAAGAAAAGGAAATTCAACCTCCGGAATCATGCCCCGTGTGTGGTTCAAAGGTGGTTCGAGAAGGCGCTTACTACAGATGTGTAAGTATGAAATGCCCTGCAAAACTAAAAGCACATTTGCGACACTTTGCCCAAAGACGAGCCATGGATATTGAGGGACTCGGTGAAAAAGTTGCGGAACAGCTGGTAGATCGCGGCCTTGTTAAAGATGTGGCGGACCTCTATTATTTGAAGAAATGGCAACTCATGACTTTAGAAGGATTTGCAGATAAATCAGCTCAAAATCTAATCGACGAAATCGAAAAATCGAAAAAGACCACCCTCGCTCGATTCCTTTATGCCATTGGGATACCCAACGTGGGTGAGTACACTGCCAAAATTTTGGCGGATAAATTTAAGTCCCTGGACAAATTAATGAATACAACGTACTCTGAACTAATCGCAGTTCCCGGCATTGGTCCGGAAACCGCATCAAGTATAGTGGAATTTTTTAGAAACGAGGATAACAAGAAAATCATTGAAAAATTCCTTAACGCCGGGATAAGTTTTGAAGAAGAAAAAATCGAAGTAAAGGAGTCTCCTTTTAAAGGCAAGACTGTAGTATTCACAGGAGAACTCCATTCCATGACCAGAGATCAGGCTAAAGAACTTGTGGAGAAATTGGGTGGTAGAGCAGCAAGCTCAGTTTCTCGAAACACGGACCTTGTGATTGTGGGAGAAAACCCTGGTTCTAAGTACCAGAAGGCCCTGGAATTGGGTATAAAAATCATTAACGAAGAAGAATTTTTAAAAATGCTGGAAGAAGGGGGAATAAAATTAAAAAGTTAGCCAGATTCCTGATTTTAATAAACCTTTTCTGGACGAGACCCTCCTCCTGGGTTTATGTAAAAAGTGGCGGAAAGTCTTATTTATTTGAAATTAAAAATGGCAGAATGGAGATGGGTAATGTAACCTTCGATGAGTATCGCATCGAAGACGAAAACATAAAATATGTCAAGACCTCCAGTGACACAGGTTATTTTTCAGGAGATATCATATTGAAAAATACTGGCTCTTATATTTTCCTTCAAAATGCTGTAGATGAAGAGGATTACGTGGCATCCTGCGTACAAAGCCTTGTGGAAAAGGATGATACCCTTAAAGAGCATATAAAAGCCGTAGCTGTTATCGTAAGAACTTTTGTTTACAATTTGCTGAAAAGCGGGATTTATATCTTGCCAGACTCTCTCCCCCAATGGCACTACAGGGGATATGGAAATATCTCGGATGTAGTTAAAAATGCTGTTAAAGAAACAAAGGGGGAGATCTTAACATACCTGGGTTATCCTGTTTTCACCAGTCTCACATACTGCACCGGAGGATTTACAGTACCTTATGAAGAAATATTCTTCGATTCCCTGGATTACTCCGTGGCAGTAGAGGATACCTTTTCTCTCGATTGTCCCTATTATCAGTGGGAAACAAAAATAGACAAAAAACTAGTGTGCTACAAACTGAATCTTAAAACCATAGACTCGGTAAAAGTTCTCAACAAAACAATACACTTAATCCCGGATACCGTTGCATTTTATGGGGATAAAGAAGTAAAAATTAGGGGAATTGTTCTTTACCAGACTTTTCATCCTGCTCTTCTAAGCCCCCTTTTTGATCTAACCGTTAACGGCGATTCCATTTATTTCAAAGGTCATGGAAAGGGAATCTTAGTGGGTCTTCCTTTATGGAGCTCCAGAAAAATGGCTAAATCTGGGAAAAACTACAGGGAAATTTTACAATACTTTTATCCTGCAACAGATATATTAAAAGTAGAAACCTCAAGGTAAAGGAGGGACGACCCTTTTACCTTTTCCACCCCTTCCCGGAGTGTTATCAAATACCTCCACCACGTAATAAATAACGCCTATAAATTCCCTGGGAAATTCTCCATGGAAATACGAATGTATTAAATTTGCATATTTACAGATGTCCCTTTCGTACTCATCCAGAGCGGGATCGTCAGGATGAACCATCCTGGCAATAGCACGAACTTCAAAACTTGGTATATCAAGGAAAACTATGGAGACTGCGGGATTTTCCATTTGATTTAAAAAAGTGTGAGTTTCAAATTCCGGAGTGGCATAGAGTTCTAAGGAAACAAGCCCCTTTCTTGTGAAGTACTCATCTGGATTCTTATAAAAATTTTCGAGTACACCAAGTTTATAGTCATCAGAAGAATCCTTTGTTGTTTCCAGGATAGAAATCAGCTCCTTAACCTTCTCTCTTTTAGGTAAAAATCCCATCCCCTTAACAGCATTGTTAATCTTAAACTGCGAGTCCTTTCTCTTAACACCATATGAAGCCACCATGCCGTTATGTGGCCCTGAAAGACTTGGCATTTGCTTTTTCCTGACTCGTTCAAGGGTCTCAAGCCTTCTTTCAGCACTCCATTTTACAAAATCATCGGGCAAATCCACAAGCTGAAAAGTACGCCATTTACCCTCTACCTTTGCCTTCACCATCCACTTTTCATAGTCCAGCACCTTTACGGTTTTTTGGTGAAAGTACCCATTTTTCCAGTAATTCTTATCGCCATGCTCCATATTTTTTACCCCTTGACCCTGCGTTCCGCAACCAAAGAGTAGAACAAGAAAAAAGAAGAATAATTTTTTCATTCTTCCACCTCTACAATCTCGTAGGAATAAGTTATTTCCGATTTTCCACTAAGATTTGCTGATACGCTGCAATACTTGGTCTGAGAAAGTTCTATGGCCTTTTTTACGTTTTCTTCCTTAAGACCCTTCCCATAAATAATATACTTAAGGTGAATCCGAGTATAATATTTCGGGTGCTCAGGTGCCCTCTCAGCCTCGATTTCAACCCTAAAATCCCTAACTTTTTCTCGCATCTTATTTAGAATCGATATTACATCCATAGAAGTACATCCACCTAAAGCTACAAGAAGCAATTCCATAGGTGCAGGTGCTGTTTCAAACCCGCCAACATCTTTTTTTGTATCCATCACCACTGCATGGTTGGAGGGAGTTGTGGCAATGAATCGAAGACCTTGATCCCATTTTATTTCAACCTTGCTCATTTTTACCTCCCTACTCCTTTTTTGAAGGTCCCCTCTGGGGTTCAAAAGAGGGTTTGAATGCAACCATCCTTTCGGCGAATTTTTTAGGCATCTTTGGCACTTCTATGCGGAAAATTCTCATTACACTCTCATTTCTGATTTTTTCCATAAGCTCATCAAAAAGCTCTAAACTCTCTTTCTTGTATTCTACAAGGGGATCCTTCTGGGCATAAGCTCTTAGATAAACACCTTCCCTCAGGTGATCCAGTGCATACAAATGTTCCCTCCAGAGATGGTCTAAAGTAGTAAGAAGCACTACCTTCTCCATTTCCCTCATCTTTTCCTCACCAAAGGCCTCTTCTCTTTCCGTATAAAGCTCTTCAAGCTTTTCCCTAACTAGTCTCAGAACTTCTTCTTTGTTTTTAGCTTCCTCTATTTCCGAGAAATCATAGAGGAAATAGTACGCAAGTTCACCCCTCAAATCCTTTAAATTCCAGGATTCATCCTTCTCACGGGTGTTGAGATATTTATCCACCAAATCCTCAGCCAGACCTCTGGCATAATCCATCACCATGCCTCTAAGGTCCCGCTCGTCCAGGATATCGTTGCGAAGTCTATATATCACTTCTCTCTGTTTATTCATCACATCATCGTATTCCAGGAGTCTTTTTCTAATCTGGAAATTCTGCATCTCAACACGTTTCTGGGCAGTTTCCAGAGCCTTAGTTACCAGGGGTGACTCTATGGGTCCCTCATCTTTACTTCCAAACCTTTCCATCAGTTCCATAACCCTGTCGGAACCAAATAGTCTTAAAAGATCATCCTCCAAAGACAGGAAGAATCTTGAAGAACCTGGATCACCCTGCCTTCCTGCACGGCCTCGAAGCTGGTTATCTATACGCCTGGACTCGTGTTTCTCGGTACCTATAATATAAAGGCCACATGGAACCTCTTTTATACACTTTTTTGGATCCTCGGTACATGTCGGGTGGTCGTTATTTATAGCGCACTCTTTTGCCTTTACCACATTTTCGCCCAGTTTGATGTCCGTTCCTCGTCCTGCCATATTTGTGGCAATGGTTACTGCACCATACTGACCGGCTCTAGCAATGATCTCCGCCTCTTTTTCATGGTATTTTGCATTCAAAACCTGATGAGGAATTCCCTTCCTCTTAAGAAGTCTGGATAAAAGTTCCGATACTTCCACAGAAGTCGTACCCACAAGGATAGGCCTTCCAACCTTATGCCACTTCTCGATTTCATTTATGATGGCTTCGTATTTTTCCTTTTTAGTTTTAAAAATTACATCAGGATAATCGATTCTACGCACAGGTTTATTGGTGGGTATCTGAATTACATCTAGTTTATAAATCTCCCAGAATTCCTGCGCCTCAGTGGCTGCCGTTCCGGTCATTCCAGCAAGTTTTTCATACATTCTGAAGTAATTCTGGATGGTAATTGTAGCAAGGGTCTGGGTCTCTCTCTGAATAGTAACACCTTCTTTTGCCTCTACTGCCTCATGGAGCCCATCTGACCATCTTCTACCGGGCATCAACCTTCCGGTAAATTCGTCGACAATGATAACTTTACCGTCCATAACCACATAATCCACATCCTTCTCAAAAAGCATGTAGGCTTTCAGAAGCTGTTTAAGAGCATGGATTTTATCACTCTTATCAGCGTACTCCCTCAAAATCCTTTCCTTTTCATAGAACTTCTCACGTGGAGAAAGATTGTTATCCTGATCAATCTTGTGGAGTTCCACAGATAAATCAGGAAGAGCAAAAAGGTTCTTTTCTCTTTTTTCAACCTCTTCCCTCCCTTTCTCTGTTATCTCAACGGCATGGGATTTTTCGTCCACCCAGAAATAAAGGTCTTCTTTTAATTCTTCAATCCTCTTTGTCTTTTCGCCGCCTATGTTAATTTCCTTCATAAGCTCCAACTCGACCTTATCAACCAGTTTCATTACACCCGGTTCCTGCAAGAGCTTGAAGAGTTTCTTCGCTTTGGGCATGCCAAGCTTTGCCTGGATGATTTTTTCCGCCGCCTCGTACTCTTTGCCCTGCCTGAGAAGGTTTTCAGCAACGAACAAAATCTGGGTTACAAGTTGTGTCTGCTTCTTAACGAGGTTTTCAGCTAAAGGTTTCATTGACCTATAAATTTCCGCAGACGAGTACTCAACGGGTCCAGAAATAATAAGTGGCGTTCTGGCCTCATCGATTAGAATCGAGTCTACTTCATCAACTATAGCATAATAGTGCCCTCTCTGAACTCTATCCTCAGCCCTGTAGACCATGTTGTCTCTGAGGTAATCAAAGCCAAACTCGTTGTTGGTACCATAGGTAATGTCCTTTGCATATTCGATCTTTCTTCTTGCTGTATCCATGTCATTCTGGATAACACCCACCGAGAGCCCAAGGGTTTCGTATACCGGTCCCATCCACTGCCTGTCGCGCCTTGCTAAATAATCATTAACAGTAACCAGGTGAACCCCTGTGCCTTTTATTCTCCCAATAATACCATGGAGATACAGAGGCATGGTCGCCACAAGGGTCTTTCCCTCGCCCGTCTTCATCTCTGCAATTTTCCCCTGATAGAGGACAATGGCACCAAGAAGCTGAACATCAAAGGGGATCATGTTCCACTCCCACATATGACCGGTAACTTCCCACTTCTTACCGCACAATCTTCTGGTCACTTCTTTTACAAGTGCATAAGCTTCTGGCAGAATGTTATCTGGATTCTCGCCATCCTCTATTCTGCGCTGGAAATCTTCGGTTTTCTTTAGAATATCCTCATCTTTTAGATAATGAAAGGTCTCATAAATAGCATTTATTTTCTCAACAATGGGCCAGAGCTTCTTGATCTCCCTTTCGTTTCTATTTCCGATAATTTTATCTACCAAAAACTTAAACATAGCGAATTATCCCTGTTGTAATTATAAACCCGCACCTGTAAAATTTAAAACACCGATGGTCTCGGGAATTACGGTGAACTTTAAGTCCGCGGACATTCTCAAGAGGTCCTTAAAAGAAATCGAGCCTTTTCTCGATGAAATCATAATAGTTAACCACAGCCCGGAAGAATTTGAGATTTTGAAAGAATTCATAACACCAAAAGTAAAAGTTTATAACAGGCCCAACCTGGGATACGGTTCCGGGTGCAATTTCGGAATTAAAAAGGCAAAAGGCGACATAATTGTTTTCTTCAATCCCGACACTATTATCACGAAAGATTCTTTAAAAATTTTGGTAAAGGACTTAGAGGGCGGTTTCCATGTTGCGGTACCAAAATTCACTTATCCCAGCGGTAAATTCCAGCCTTCTACGAGGAAATTTCCGGAGTTAAAGCACCTTTTAGTGGTTAGAAACTCTGTATTCAGGTCTTTATTTTCAGGAAGTCAGATAGAGAGGGATTATTTCGGTTTTGACCTTGAGAAACAGAAAGAGCCGGTCAAACTCACCGATAGATTTCCCCTTGGGGGTTTTTTCGTTATAAAGAGAAATGTTTTTGAGGAATTAGGAGGTTTTGACGAGGAATTCTTTATTTACTTTGAAGATACGGACTTTTTTAAAAGGCTCCTGGAGAAAGGTTATTCCATTTTATATGACCCCCGGGCTGTAATTACCCACTTCCACGGTTTTTCTACAAAAAAGGCCTCCCTGCGCTCAAAATACCACAAAATAAAATCATACTACCTTTATTCTAAAAAGCACAGTCAAAATACTCTGATGCCCTGTGCTTTAGCTGCTTTTACGGTTTTTTACTTGCCTCTTATTGCGTTCATGGAATTTTGCAACTTTACTTTAAAAGAAAAAAACTGGGAAAGTGTTTCATGAAAGTTAAAAGGTTTTTTTCTACTTTGATACTAATTTTCGCTGATTTTACCTTTTTAGTCATCTCTTTTTACCTGGGATACTTGCTGCGAAAGCACCTACCTGCTCGCTCACCTTTGCCACCTTTAATGCCCATACAGCTTTACTTTAAATACATCCCTATTTTTTTAATCTGGGTAATTACCTTCTATTTTGAAGGACTCTACACAAAGCATTTTACCAAAAGTGAAGAGTTTATTAAGGTTGCGAAGGGTACAACTTTAGCCTCTGCTTTTGCAGGACTTCTCTTTTATACTTTAAATGTTACGCCATCTTTTTCACGTCTTGCCTTCCTGAGTGCCTACATTATTAGTATTCCACTAATCTGGGGGGCGCGCACAATCATAAAGAGTGTCCTTTACCACCTGGGTTTTTACCGAGAAAAGGCAATTTTCTGGGGTAATTCTTTAGAACTGGAGTGGATCAAAAGGGTTTTGCAGAAAGACGCGAACTGTGGAATATATGTTGTCGCACATATCAAAGAGCCGAATATAGAAGAGCTTAAAAGTAACATCTCTTCCCTTAAACCAGGGCTTCTCTTCATAGGAGGTATCCCTTTCAACTACATTAAATCTATTGAAACCCTTCTATGGCAAGAAAACATAGACATTATAATAAGCGCCTTTAACCACACCCTTAATCCTCAAGAACTTGACATCGATGAAATTTTCGGTTTCAAAGGGATACGGCTTAAATACAATCTTCTAATTCCAAGAAATGCTCTTATTAAACGTATTTTAGATATCCTCTTTTCCTTTATCTTGTTAATCCTTTCCCTGCCTCTCTTCTTGATAATTGCTCTTTTGATCAAGCTAACCTCAAAGGGGCCGATATTTTATGTTCACGAGCGGTTAGGCAAGGGAGGTAAGCCCATTAAGATTTATAAGTTCCGAACCATGCACGAAAATGCCGATAAAATCCTTAAAGATTTTTTAACGAAAAACCCTGAAATTGAGCTGGAATATAAAAAATTCCGTAAAATTATAACAGTAAAAGATCCGCGGATTACAGGTATCGGACATTTCCTCAGAAAAACAAGTTTTGATGAGTTACCTCAGCTTTTCAACGTTTTAAAGGGCGATATGAGCCTTGTAGGTCCCAGGCCTTACTTACCTGAGGAAATTGCATTCCTTGGGGGAGAGAAAGATATAATATTGAGCGTGAAACCTGGACTCACTGGCCTCTGGCAAGTTTCGGGAAGAAATAAACTTACCTTTGAAGAGAGAGTAATGCTGGAATCTTATTACGTGAAAAACTGGAATTTATTCCTGGATCTCGTAATACTGGTTAGAACTGTTTTTGAGATATTCAAAGGATATGGGGCCTACTGAGGAATTCTATTTCTTCCTTATAATATTCGATATTTTGAAGTTCCTCAATATACCCCTTCTTCTCGAATTCTTTTGCGATTCTATCTAAAATTTTGTATGCAGCCTCTTTTCTGCCCATGTAAATGAACATATACATTAAGTTCTCAAGGTATCTTAACTTATACTCATCATCACGGGATTCTCTATATCTCTGGAGCATAAAGTCATGATACAATTTCAGATATTTGTTCCCCTCTTTCATGTTGCCCATTCGATAATGGTAAGCTGCTTTCACAACACGATAAAAGGTCTCAAAATGCCTAAAGCGGGGGAGTGTGACATATTTTTCTGCCATATCGAGATATTCTTTAGCCTTGTCCATCTCACCCATATCTACATACAGGTCTGCAGAAAGGAGGATGAAATTAACCACCTGGGAATCCACTTCCATGCCCCTGGCAATGTTCATGCATATTTCCTGAAACTCAGAAGCTTTCTTATAATCTCTCATCCCCTTATAGGTTAACATCAGATTTCTATTAACCAAAATTTTGAGATTTGAAGAATTGATCTCTTCTGCTATTTCAAGGGCTCTTCTGTAAAAAATCTCGGCTTCTCTGAACCTACACGTTAACCTCAAGGAAGAGCCAATATTATTTAGAGCCAGGACCATGGTATCTTTACTGCCAATTCTGTATGATTCTTTGTATGCCCTTTCAAAGTATTGCATTGCATTTTCGTACTTTCTCAAACCAAGATAAAAAGTGCCCAGGTCTATATATAGTGTAATAAGCCCTGATTTATATCCCACCTGCTTGTAAGCTTCTTCTGCCTTCATATAAAACTTGAGAGCTTCATCATGTTTATCCCAATCCTGATACAGGATGGCGCGGTCTATATAGCTGGCACCTAATCCCTTCAAATCTTTTATGCTTTCTCTTATTTCAATAGCTTTTTCATAGTAGTAATCAGCCTCCTGCCAGGTAGAAATTTCAGCATGTAGAACTCCAAGAACATTGTACAAGACACCCTGCCAGTATGGTGTTAAAAACCTGGCTTTAAGTTCCGCCTGATGCAGGATTACCCTTGCATCTTCAAACCTACCGAGTTTGATAAGGTACCAACCTTTTTCTATATAGTACTTATAAAGAGGCAACTCTGGACTTTCAGTAAGTTGACCTTTTTGAATTTTCTCTTCTATCTCCTTTTCTAAAGCCTCCGTTTCGTGAACATTTACCAGGGATATTGCCTTATCGATCGTCTCGAGGGCTTTTTCATAAAGCCCCTGTTCGGAGTAAATATCTGCACAAAGGAAATAAAATTCCGAATCCACTTCACCAGCAAATTTTTCCTCTATTTTACAGAGGAATTCCTCAGCCTCTTTAAGATCCCCCTTAATTTTAAGACATTCTATATAGTCTTTTAATGCCTGTAAGATCTTTGTTTTCTCGGTTTCTACTTCAAAATAGTAGTTCCAGTATTTTTTTGCTTCGTCATAGGCGAACTGACTGAAAGCCCTCTTAGCAACCTTAGGGGCATACAATACCACTTTTTCTTTATCACCAGAAAGATATGCATGCTTAACAATGAGCTCCTCAGGATCCGAGAAAAGTCCTTTGTTATCCTCAATCCACTGGGCAATCCTGGAGTGATAATATCTTCTTTTGCTGTAGGAAATATTTTGTAAAATCAATTCTCGCATTATATCTTCCTTAAAAGCAAACACATCATTGGCGTACTCTTCAAGTATACCTTTTTTTAGGGCTTTCTCTATGGAATCATAAACCTCTCCCATGTCAATTCCCAGGACACCCTTAATCACCGTTGGAGAGAATTCGTGACCCATACATGCAGCAACCTCCAGAACCCTGTCCCCTTCAAACTCGTGAATCCTGGACTTCATTACCTGCTGAATGGATTGGGGGATTTTTATAAAATCCACATCCCTTATGCTCCACCTCTTATTTTCAAAAACAAGATTACCATTTTCGTATAAATCCTTAATAAGTTCCTCAATAAAAAATGGATTCCCGCCCGACTTGGCATACAGGAATTTAACCACCTCATCATCCATCTCTTCCTGCAGGATTGAGCCAATAAATTCTGCCGCAGCCGAAAAACTAAAGGGCTTCAGTTCTAATAGGGATATTAACTTTTCTCTGGTCAATTGTTTAATGAAGTCTTCAACATAATCCAGGGTGTGATTTTCAATACGCCGAGTAAAGTAAAATTTAACCCTTTCGGGGGCATTTCTAATGGAGTAATACAGGAGTTCAATTGATGACTTGTCTGACCACTGGATGTCATCTATAAAGAACAAAACCAACCTTTTGCTACTTAGAGAATTAAGGAACTTAAGAAAAGATTCATACAGAACGTATCTGTCCACTTCAATGGCTTCCCCTTCACTTTCTTTGGCCTCTGGAAGAAATACAGCGAAGATATTCCTCTCAGTGTTAGATAAGGAAGAAAGAGCATCTCTGAATCCTACTCTATCGCCTTGAAAAAGATAGCGTACAGCCTCCTTAATAGGACCAAATGGGACCTCAATAAGGGCGCTATGAGCGACTCCATAGATAAGATAAGCATTATCTATTTTTAAAAGAGCATCCCTTACAAGCCTTGTTTTACCTACTCCTGCAGTTCCACTCACCATAAAGCTTTTCTCACTTTGAGTGATAGAATTTAAAATCCATCTTCTCTCTTCAATCCTGTCTATAAACTGCTGTACAGGTATTAACGGGACAGCTTCACCTTCTTCAACCCATGCGACAGTTCCTTTACCACGCCGCTTTGCCCTGTATAACGCCTTGTCCGCTTTGTTGAAAAGCTCAAACCAGGTCTTCCCGTCACGCGGAAATTCCGCAATCCCCATACTGATGGAAATGCTTTTGCTACCAACTTTTAAATCTTTCAGACCTGAGAGGATCTTCTCTGCTACCTGTTTTGTATTTTCAAAGTTCGTATTGGGTAAATAGATTATGAACTCATCCCCACCGTAACGAATAAGGGTATCAGATTCCCTCAATTTTGACATTACAAAAGAGGCAAGCTCCTTTAATACTCTATCACCCTCAAGATGGCCATAAATATCATTAATTTCCTTAAAATTATCAATGTCGAAAACGATGATGGAAAAATTGTTTCTGTAACGGAGCGCTTTTTTTATTTCGTACTCCACAAAGTTCGAGAGAAACCTTCGATTTTTAGCACCAGTGAGATCATCAATATAATAATCTAATTTTTCTTGTATCATCTATTAACTTTACCTATCAGCTAAAATTGTAATTTTATTTTCTGGAACAGTCAAGAATTTAAAAAGTTTTATATGCGCACGGAGGGCATTAAAATAATACGAATGATAAAGGACCGAATACGCCGTATAGCTAAAGTCCTTGAAGAATCCGCGGACTCTTTATCTCCTCTCATTGAAAAAGCGGCATCCATCGTTGCTGAAAGTATAAAAGAGGGGCACAAAGTACTGTGGTGTGGGAATGGGGGGAGCGCTTCTCAAGCCATGCATTTTTCAGCAGAATTAACAGTTAGATACAAAAATAACAGGGCCCCTTATCCTTCCATCTCCCTTACTGCCGATTCGGTTTTTTTGACAGCTTGCTCAAATGATTACAGCTTTAAAGATATCTTCTCCAGGCAAGTCAGTGCTGTTGGTGAAAAGGGAGATGTCCTTATCGCCATATCCACTTCCGGCAAGTCTCCCAACGTAAATGAGGCTGTGAAGGCAGCAAAAGAAAAAAATATGAAGATTATTTATCTCACAGGTGAAAACCCTTGCGAAGTAGAAAACCTGTGTGATGTTGTAATACATGTTCCTTCTTCTGACACCCCCATAGTTCAGGAGTGTCACGAAGTTGTAGGGCACATTCTAATTGAAATCACAGAAAAGAAAATGGAGGAGTAAGATGAAGAAAATAATTTTGAGCCTTGTTGCTCTAACTTTGACCACCAGTTATCTTAATGCCAGAGAAACTCGAATAGCAGTCGTGGATCTGGAGAGAATTTTCAATGAATATATTGAATTCCAGAATGCTAAAAGAGAACTGGATCGCTTCGTTGTAGAGTGGGAGAGGCAGAGAGACAGCCTGAAAAGATACATAGATTCACTAAAGCAAAACCTCGAGATTGAAAGGCCTGGTCTAACTGATAAGGGAATACAAAAAAAGGAACTCGAAATAAGTAAGGCCCAGGAAAGCTATTCTAACTTTGTGAAAACTGTTTGGGGTGAAAATGGACTATTTTACAGGAAAACACAGGAGCTTTTAAGCCCCTATTACCAGAAGATTCAAGAAGGGATAAACAAAGTAGCAAAGGCCAACGATGTAGACCTCGTGATAAACAACGATGCCAAGCTAATTCTCTACGTTTCCAATGTAATAAATCTCACTGACCTTGTTTTACAGGAGCTCAATCGCACTTATGTGCAACAGGAGCAAAAGCTCACAAAATTAAGAATAGCAATCTTTCCCCTCACTGAAACTGACCCGGATGCTCAAAAACTTCAACTCGGAACCAGGGTCCAAAAATCTATTTACCAGGCCATTACAGGCACGGCAAATATAGAACTAATCGGAACTGGTGAGGTAAACAAGGAAATTTCCAGGAGAAATTTAACCTCTGATAAACTCTTTACTGAAACATGCCAACAAATTGCGCTAGCTCTGAACAGCGACTACTTTATAAGGGGGACTATCGGCACTCAGGGTGATGAAATCAACTTTACCTACGAACTTTACCGCACCGCTACCATGGAAAAACTTGCAGAAGTACAGGGTAAAGCATCCAACCCCAGGGAAAGTCTTGACATAGAATCCATACAAAAAGCGAAAATACTCATTCAGCAGCTACAACCTTAGAAGAAGCAATTACCAAACCGTCAATAACCGAAGGATATCCTTTAAAAGCTCTGGCTAAATTGTCCATGGTAGAACCTGTGGTGTAAACATCGTCCACAAGGAGTATCCTTTTTCCTTCGAATCTTCGCGGATTTTTCACTTTGAAGGCTCCTCTCACATTTTCCACTCTATCCTCTTTATTCAGAAAAGCCTGCAGGCGCGTGTAGCGAACCCTTTTTATACCGCGGGTAATTATCGGAATGCCAGTGAACTTGCGCAACCTCCTTGATATTATTTCACTCTGATTCCTGCCCCTTTCTCTTAACCTTACATGATGCAAGGGAACGGGTATTATAAAATCGTAATGTCCCAATTTAATTAAATCTCCGGAAAGGAGAAAATCGATAACTTCCCACCGTTTTTGATACTTGAAAAGATGGATGAGTTCAACGATGCAATCTTTATATTCGTAGAGGGAATACACTTTGCCAAGACGAGAATTCAACGGGAAAAACACACCTGTCTTTAACAATTTTTTAACCTCAAATTCACATCTATCACATAAAATTGAATGAGCTGGTTTCCCGCACAAATAACAGAAACGCGGGTAAAAAACCTCGAGGAGAAATTTTAAGACGCCCAAATTAATTTTTAGAAGATTTTTTTGTCCACAGTAAAAACATTATTACACCAGATATAATGAAGACCCCTAAAGATATCCACTGATTTACAGTAAGGAATGCAATGATATTTCCTGGTTCGTAGTACCTGGTAAAATCTACTAAAAACCTTATTAGAGACGCCATCATCATATAAAAAAGGAAAATAAACCCGTGGAAAGGTTTTTTCTTTTCCAGAACCAGCAAAAGGAAGAACAAAGTAAGATTGGCAAATCCCTCATATAGCTGGGAAGGATGTATGTGAAGAGAGTCCATTATTTCATAGGCAGGAGATCCTGGTGGGAATACCACACCCCAGGGCAGTGTTGTTTCCTTCCCAAAACAGCAACCATTGAAAAAGCATCCCCATCTTCCAAAAAACATACCGAGGGCCAGAGCCTCAGCAGCGTAATCCCCGGTAAGCCAGAAAGGTAAATCTTTTTTATGCCTCACAAGATACCAGATGCCAGCAACCAAACCAAAAATAAACCCTCCGAAGAAAACTGCACCCCCCTCCCAGAACTTGATTATCTCACCTGGGTGCTCCTTGAAGTAGGGAACATGGTATAGAACATAAAAAACCCGGGAACCTATTATTGACGAAAGAGCGACCCAAAAACCAAGATCCCAGATTCGTTCAGGGTTCACCCCGTGCTTTTGCATTCTTTTTGATATGTACCAGATTCCTACTGCGAAGGCAATTAAGACCAGTACTCCCCAGCTTCTAATTTCCAGAGGCCCAATCTTAAATAAAATGGGATACATAAATCCTCCTTTCTCAATTGCACCATTATAAATAAAAAAGGGGGGAACTAAAAATTCCCCCCTTTATTTTCGGGCTTTTAAGGCTTACGCCTTCTCTACGTGAACTGCCTTTGGACCCTTATTGGTCTTTTCTACGTCGAACTTCACGCGCTGCCCTTCTTCCAGTGTCTTGTATCCCTCTCCCTCTATATCGGAGAAGTGGACAAACACATCACCAGATCCATCCTCAAGCTGGATGAATCCATAGCCTTTCCGCGAGTCAAACCATTTGACCCGCCCGTACTTCTTAGCGTTACTCATGTAAACAACCTCCGTTAAAAATGTGTTTATAAGGTAAGTCAAATTATGCTCCCTAACGGGGGAATTGTCAAATTTAGTGAGCCCTCACGATATCTTTTATTTTCATAAGTCTTGCAATGTCAGAACGTTCCAGCTCGGACAATTTCATGGAAATAAACTTAACGGTATTTTCCAGTTCGGGAATCAAAATATACTCCAGAGCATTCACCCTGCGACGGGTTTTTTCTATTTCTATGGCGAGAAGTTCCAAAGATTTTTCTTTCTCCGCCAGTTCAATCAAATCCTTATACGTTTTAAAAAGAGATTCCAGAGAAACATCTAATTCTGGAGATGTAGTAGCTAAACCGTAACTTATGAAGTCACCCTCAAATCTGGATTCAAAAACGGGAACCAAAACAGTCATAATTTTGTTCTCTTTTATTTCAATGCCAGATTTTACAGAAGGCACAAGGAAAAGCTCTTCAACCTCTTCGGGTTCCATAAAGGACCGGGCGAGGACAAACCTTTTTATGGATTCTGAGAGTTCCTGTTCCACCCTGTTCCTTAATTCTTTAAGACCTTCCAAGAGCACAAAAAGAATTCTCACAAGTTCATCCTGCTTATCCTTCAACAACTTATGACCTCTTCGCGCCAGAGCAGTGCGCTTCTTAAGACGTAAAAGCTCCATCCTGGTAGGACTTGCTGAGATAAGTGGCATACTTAAAGTATAAGCCAAAAGTATCAAAAAAACAACGCTTTATTTCTGACACAGGACTAGAAGTAAAATCCCTTTTATTCGGCAACGAAAATAGACTCCCACTCTTGACTCCAATATTCCGAACTGTTATAATTAGAGAATGTTCAAACATGAAAATTTATTAGACATTTATAAAATTTTAGACACCCTTGAACCGTCAGCCTTTGAAGGCCCGTTAAACAACTTTTGTAACAATCTTTCCTTTGATGCCGCGGTTCTCTATTCAAACAACGTGAACCCCAAAAAATTAACTTTTTTCGCAGGTGTATATAGAGGTTCTCCTGCTAAAAAGATCATGGAGGAGTATCCCACCCTCACCGAAGAAGATGTAATTGTAGAAAGTCTCATGAAAAGTGGGCAGGAGATTATTGAAATTAATGCAAATACCCTTCCTGAAAAAGCGAGGAATTTCGTCAAAAACTATAACATTAATACTCTTTACATTATGCCTATAGTACCCCCAAAAAGAAATTACGGTGTTATAGTGGCCGGAAGGGAAAAACCTTTTCCTCTAAGAGAAGACGAAAAGCCTTTGATAAAATTTCACATAGATATGTTCGGCGTACTCTTAGACCTTTACTACACAAAGTGGACTTACGAAGTGGTTAGGAACCATATCCAAGAACACATATTAATCCAGGACCTGGAACACAATATAATCGAAGCAAATAAAGCCGCTGCACTATCCCTTGGAATTGAAAATCCCGATGATCTAAAGGGAAAAAAATGTTATGAGTTATGGCACCATAGAAGCCTCCCATGCGTGAATTGTCCCCTGGAGAAGACACGGGAAACCCTAAAACCTGAAGAAAGCGAGGTCATGACCCCTGACGGCTGGTGGTTCTACATACGCTCAAACCCAATATTTAGTGGAGCAGGACAACTTATCGGTTTTGTGGAACTTACCCTGGAAATCACACAAAAAGTGAAGGCTGAGAAAGAAGCCAGGAGATTCCAGGAAATTCTGAGGAAAGTTTTTGAACAACCTTATGTTGGAATACAGGTACTTTCGAAAAATGGAACCATTGAGGAGTCCAACCCAGCCAGTGCAAGGATGCTGGGGCATAAAGTAAATGAAATTGTGGGAAAACCATTAAAAAATTTTATACATTCTCGGGATTTAAAACTATATTTACAGGGTCTGGAGAAAATTAAAAAAGGAGAAGTAAAATTCACATCCGTTGATCTTAAAATAATTGATAAAAACGGGAAAGAGCAATATCAAAGAATCTATGCAACACCTATCGAACTTCAAGATGAAGAAGCGAAAACTTTAGTGGTTTCCACCGACATAACTGAAGACATTAAATTAAGGGAAAGGCTTAAGAAAAGAACTGAAGAAATTATATTTGCCTTTTCCCACATAGTGGAACTAAAAGAACCTTACACTGCAGGTCACCAGAAAAGGGTTGCAGAAATTGCAACAATAGTTGCAAAGGAACTGGGACTTCATGAAAATGAGATCGAAATTATAAGGTATGCAGGGTTATTGCACGATATAGGTAAGATAATTGTTCCCATTGAAATACTAAATAAACCAGCCCGACTTACGGAATACGAATTTAACCTTGTAAAAGAACATCCCAGATTCGGCTATGAAATTCTGAAAGATATTGAATTCGATGGTCCCGTAGCGGAAATTGTGTATCAGCACCACGAAAGGATAAACGGGAGCGGATACCCCCAGGGCCTTAAAAATTCGGAAATCCATCTGGGGGCCAGAATTCTGGCCTGCGCTGACTCCATAGAAGCCATGACATCTCACAGACCCTACAGGGCAGCCCTGCCTCTGGAAAAAGCAATGGAGGAACTGAATTCCCTGAGTGGAATTTGGTATGATCCCGAAGTAGTGAACATCCTCAACCATCTTTACAAAAAGGGTATCATTAAGAAGATCCTCGAAAAATCCTGAACCAAGACCTCCTTGACAGTTCAACTTGATTAATTATTAATATATATGATATCAAAAAACCTCTAAAAGGGGGTGAAAATATGGTAAGAGACCTCATGAGATGGGATCCATTCAAAGAAATCTCAAGCCTCAGGGAAGAAATAGACAGATTATTTGACACCTTCTTCGGCAGACAGACTTCCATGGTCTCCGGCGAAGCCTTCTGGGTGCCGGCCGTTGATGTGGAAGAAACAGATAATGAATATATCGTAAAAGCTGAATTACCCGGTCTTAAAAAGGAGGATATTAAGATTTCCCTCACCGACGATACTCTGACTATCTCGGGCGAAAGGAAGATGCAGAAAGAAGAGAAAGGTAAAACCTATCACAGGATTGAAATGAATTACGGTAAGTTTGAGAGAACCATCAGATTCCCCAGTGAAGTACTCCCTGACAAAGCTAAAGCCTCTTACAAAGACGGAATTTTAAGCATCACCATCCCCAAATCTGAAAAGGCCAAAGCTAAAGAACTTGAGATCCAGATTGAGTAAATAACAAAATTTGACTCGGGGCCCGTACGGGCCCCTATTTTATTTTTCCCACTTTAATTCTATCTTCTTACCCTGCATCCTTTCAAAATAATCTATAATCTTTTCTTTAAGTTCAGGTGAAATTTTCCTCTCAAAGGGGAAAACCCTTGAGTTTTGAAGCCTTTCAATTAAACTTATGGAAAGGTCTATTAAAGGTTTCAGTCCATCTTTATTAACGTGGTTTTTCCTGTCAAAACGTGTGTGAATATAAAATGTGCCCTTTCCTCCAGTTCTGAAAAGGTTTACAGAAGGAACACCATAGATAGCGAAGGGCATAGAATCGCTGGAGTAAATATTTATTTCAGACTTTAACGGAACTCCTGTTTCTTTAGATAAGATTTGCATATAATATAACAGGTCTTTTTCCGAAATGCAGATTGCCTTGTTTTCACCAATGGGGTCACCCGCCACGTCGAGATTTAATACCAGCCTTATTTTCGCGATTTCTTCTTTTATATTCTCTACATAGGCCTGACTTCCGAGAAGTCCAAGTTCCTCCCCGGAAAACCAGACGAAACGAAGGGTCCTGGATAAGGATTTCTTAGAAAAATGACGCGCAAGGGCCAGCATGATAGCTGAGCCACCTGCGTTATCAGTAGCTCCTGGAGATATTGCAACGGAGTCATAATGTCCGCATACCACAATTATTTCTTCGGGACGAGTCTTGCCTTTAATTTCCGCAATAACGTTAACTGCGCTACCTTTGAAATGTGAAGTTTCTCCAGCAATTTTAACGATTCTACCTACATTATTTTTTAGATAAAGCCCGGTCTCATAATCCACAACTAACGCTGGTATTACTTTGCCTTCTTCTACAAATCTCTGGGAAATTGATGTAAAACTAAAGCCTCTTTCGGGCGGTGAGATAGAGATTAAACCTTTAACACCCTTATCTAACAGCTTTTCATACTGTCTCCCCCTAACACCCTGATAAATAATGGCAATTTTATCTTTAATTTCATCCCCGCAAAAATCGGGATCTTCAACATAGTGAAGAATACCTTCGGTTTCAAAGGGTTTTGAATTTCCATAGGGAACGGCAGCAAAATTTTTACCATTAATCAATACGCTGCCCCTTCCCGGATTAAAAGTCCAGAGGCTAAAGGATTGTTCAGAAACCGGTAGACCGAAATCTCTAAGCTCGCTGGAAATAAGCTCCCTTGCTCTTTCCTCACCTTCAGACCCTGCAAGGCGAGGGAAAGAAATTCTTTTCAAAATATTCACAGCATATTTAGAGAGGTCCCTCATGGGGTAATTATAAGGTTTCAGCAAAGTATAAACTGCGGCTCTTTTGAAAACTAAGCGAAATTTTTTCTTTTAAAATCAGGAAATTAATCGTATAATCACTGTTGTGAAAAGAATAAAGAGGTTTTACATAGTTTTTCTGATGCCGGCGGTAATAGCCATTTCCATACTGTCTTTTAAATACCTTGAAAAACTTTATGACATTAGTGACACTGCAGGGCCTAAGGATATACTAATTCGGGAAATTTACAGAAATACTGGCGACATAGTCAAGACCCCTTTTTTCTTTGAAGCACCTGGAAAACACGTTTTTTACTTTTCCATAGGCAACATTAAAGCCCACCAGCCTGTAATTTACATCCCCTTTATAGACGGAAATCAAGTTAAAGTTGTTTTTAATGGAGTTACACTGGGAATCAGCGGGAACCCCTGGGGGACCAATTCCCTCAGATGGAATAGACCCGAGATCTTCTTTATTCCTCAAGAGCTTATAAAAGGCACCAACCTCATAACTATTGAAGTCAAAACAGAAAACACCGTGGGAATCTTTTATCCTATTTTTGTAGGGGAATTTGATCGCATCAGGACAAGATTCGTAATTTTATATATTCTTAATCAAGTTGTTAGCAATATAAATGTCTTACTTTTTGTGCTTATAGGGCTCTTTTTTGCAGTCATTTCTCTCTTCACTAAGGAGCACCCACACAGAATTCTCATTGGACTTGGTATTATATTTTACGGTTTTTACAATATAGAGTATGGGTTCATACCCTACTTACCTGTTCCTTACGCGGTGTATAAAAAAGTTGTAATTTCCCTTCTTTACTTAGCCCTTCCACTTTACATAATGGGTTTTACAATAGAATTTAATTTCAAAGGCTTTTACAAAAAAGTTGCACTACTTTTCTGCATTTTGAACTTTTTAGCTTCCCTTGTTCTCATATCTTCTCCTAATAGCAGCGTAGTAGTGCGCCACACATATTTGAAACTCAACATCTTATTATATGCCAATATATTGTGGCTTTTTACTATGGTTACAAAGAAGTTAATTTCTTCGCTTAAAGAGAAAAATTACGTAATATACGCAAATGCGTTTTTGATAGCATTTTATCTTCCATTTGCCTTTAGAGACATCTATGTACTCATAAGCAATAAACCTTCACCGTTACTGAATCAGCTCATACTTTCGATTTTCTTATTTGCAAACCTGCTTTATGTAATTCACGATTTCACAAGCGTGTACCGAAAGCTTATGCTGGAAAAGAAAAAATCTGAATTTCTGGAACAAGAATCTATGAAAGACCCACTTACAGGGGCTCTAAACCGGCGATTCCTGTTCAAAATATCTGAAATTGTTCCAGAACTTTATTCAATAGCATTAATAGACCTGGACAATTTCAAAGTACTCAATGATACCTATGGTCACATAATTGGGGACTGTGTACTAAAAAAATTTGTGGAGCGTATCTCGAACCTGATAAGAAAAGATGACCATATAGTAAGGTTTGGTGGTGATGAATTCATCTTAATGTTATATAAGTGTGACCTAATTGCTATGGAATTCATACTTAACAAAATCTCAAAATCTTTCAAAGTTGACCCCATTGAATGCGAAGGCAAACCAATGCGGATTTCTTTTAGCTACGGGATAGCTGAGATGAAGGAAACCTGGAATCTGAATGATATGCTGGAAATTGCGGATCAAAGACTTTATGAAAATAAGAAAAGGAAAAAATATTTTACGAAATGACTATTCTATCTTCCAGATCCTTAGCTCTTAAAAGATTACAATCAGCTCTTTTGATGACCGTTTCGTCACTATCCTCAGGATTTATAATGGTGCCTCCGAAAGACATGGAGACTTCAAGGAAACTGTTCTCATGTCTAACTTTAGAGTTTAGGACAAGTATCTGAAGCTTCCGGGCAACCTTGTACAGAGATTCTTTGTCTACATCTTTCAAAATAATGACAAACTCGTCACCGCCATACCGTGCAACAGTGTCAACAGGTTTAACATTCCACAATAATGTATGTGAAACAGCCTTAAGAACCGCATCTCCCAAAAGATGTCCGTATAAATCATTGAATTTCTTAAATTCATCAATATCGCCCATTAAAAGGCCGATGCTCGCATTTTGTAACTTTACTTCGTTTACGGCTTCCTTAAGTTTGAGTTCTAGATATCTTCTGTTGGGAACTTGAGTTAGATGGTCAAGATAGGCTTCCCTCTGTAATTTTATTATAGTTTCCCTCGTTAATGATAAACCAAGGCTAATATTAAATCGCTCAACGGCACCCACTACTTTGCCTTTACTGTTCCTCACAGGGAAAACTTCAACACTTACCGGAATTCTTGAACCCTTTTTATCGTGCAGGTAAACGCTCTTATTGATTACCCTTCCTTTCTTCATAGATTCTACAAGGGGACACTGTTTAAGACAGAGTAAGTTTCCATAATCATCCATGTGCCTTAAGATGTTCCTGTAGCAGTGACTTCCAACTATTTCAGATGCCGTAAACCCGGTAATTTCTTCAGCTGCTTTATTCCAGTAAAGTATCTTTCGTCTATTGTCCACGAAATAAATTCCGTCACCGGAATTTTCCACCGCTATTTCATAAAATTTCTTAATCGCTTTTTTCACGCTAATATTATAACATCGGCGCAAAATTAAGTAAAGCTTTATACTTTACTGAACGAGCCAGAAGGCTTAAATTATAAGCAATTAAGGAGGTAAAATGATCAGAGAAAATATGGTGTTAAGAATTTCGGAGCGTGCTCGGGAGATGCAGGCCTCGCCTATTAGAAAACTTTATCCATTCGCTGTTGAAGCGAAAAAGAAAGGCATTACCGTTTATCACCTTAATATCGGGCAGCCAGATGTTCCTACTCCGCCCCAAATTTTTGATGGTATAAAGAGCTTTAATGAAAAAGTACTCCCCTACGGGCCTTCCGATGGCCTCCCCGAACTTAAAGAGGTCATAGCCACATATTTTAAAAGATTCTCCGTTGAGGTTTCACCATCGGAGGTTTTTGTCACCACAGGTGGATCTGAAGCAATACAGTTTGCTTTCACAGTGGTTGGGGACTATGGAGAGGAGATACTTGTTCCAGAACCCTTCTATACTAATTACATGGGTTTTGCTCAGCAAGTGGGTATAAATCTAAGACCCATTCCTACTTCAGTAGAAGACGGCTTCCATCTACCTGATGAGAAAACCATTAGATCGTTAATTACTCCGAAAACCAGGGCAATTTTACTGTGTTCTCCCAATAACCCCACTGGTACTATTTATGAAGACACAGAATTTGAAAGAATAATTAAAATTGCAAAGGAGTTTGGCCTCTATCTCCTTGTGGATGAAGTTTACAGGGAGTTCGCCTTTGACGGTCGTAAACCCTCCACACTGCTCAAATTCAATGAAATCCATCAACAACTTATCGTTCTGGATTCCATATCTAAAAGATTCAGCGCGTGCGGGGCCAGAATTGGATTTATAGTAACCAAAAATAGAGAAGTTTACGATGCTATAATGAAAATGGGACAGGCCAGACTATGCCCACCCACCATTGAGCAATGGGGTGCAATTAACGGCTTCAAACACATCGACGAATTTATTGAACCAATGATCAAAGAATATGAAAAGAGGAGAAACGTGGTATTTGAAGAACTTGAAAAAATATCCGGGATAGAAGCCAGGAAACCCGAAGGAGCATTCTATACGGTAGTAAAACTACCTGTTAAGAATGCAGAAGATTTTGCCCTATGGCTCTTAAAGGATTTCAACTACAATGGCAAAACGGTTATGGTGGCTCCTGCGGAGTCTTTTTACCTGACGCCCGGCAAGGGCATAGATGAAGTGCGCATCGCCTATGTTCTTGAGGAAGACAAGCTAAGAGACTCTATTAAAATTTTAGGAGAAGCCCTCAAGGAATACAACTTGAGGAGGTGAAACACATGTGGGAGGGTACATTAGAAAAAATCGATAATTTCAGATGGATGATTAAACAGGATTACAAAAAATGCATGAGGGTGCCGGGTATAATTTATGCATCGGTTAAATTAATTGATGCCATTAAAAAAGACAATGCGCCCGAGCAGGTTGCAAATGTAGCATGCCTCCCGGGCATTCAGAAATACTCCATCGCAATGCCGGACATCCATTGGGGTTACGGATTCCCCATTGGCGGAGTGGCTGCCTTTGACATAGAAGAAGGAGTAATCTCCCCCGGCGGTGTTGGATATGACATAAATTGTGGTGTTAGAATTTTAAAAACAAACCTAAAGAAAAAAGATATTGAAAAACAGCTGGACAAGATCCTCAACGAACTCTTCCACAATGTTCCAGCAGGTGTCGGAAAGGGCGGTATTTACAAAGTATCCGAAAAAGACCTCCGGGAAGTGATGGTGGAAGGCGCCCGGTGGGTGGTCAACAAAGGATTTGGATGGAAAGAAGACTTAGAAAGGATTGAAGAAGGTGGAGCAATGCCTGGAGCAGACCCCTCAAAGGTCTCCAGGAGAGCCATAGAAAGAGGACTTCCTCAGCTGGGTTCTCTTGGTGCCGGCAACCACTTTATGGAAATTCAAGTGGTAGAAAAAATTTTTGATCGCGAAGCGGCAAAAATAATTGGCATTGAGGAGGGAACCATTACGGTGATGGTACACACAGGTTCCAGGGGCTTTGGACATCAGATCTGTGATGATTACGTGAGGCAGCTCCAGAATGCCATGGGTCGCTACGGGATAAATGTTCCAGATAGACAGCTGGCATCGGTTCCCTTCAAATCTCCCGAAGGACAGGCATACTTTGGTGCCATGGTTTGTGCAGCAAATTTTGCCTGGGCCAACAGGCAATTCATTACCCACTGGATCAGGGAGTCTTTTGAAAAAATACTGGGTGAAAGTGCTGAAAAACTCGGTTTACAAATAATTTATGACGTAGCTCACAATATAGCAAAGGTAGAAGAACATATAGTTGATGGAAAACCTAAGAAAGTGGTGGTGCACAGGAAGGGCGCTACCAGGGCCTTTCCTAAAGGTCATCCGGCAGTACCCAATGTTTACAAAGAAATCGGACAGCCAGTTCTTATCCCCGGTGATATGGGAACTGCATCTTATATCCTTCTGGGCACTCAAAGAGCCATGGAAGAAACCTTCGGTTCCACTGCTCATGGTGCTGGTCGGGTCCTTTCAAGGAGTGAGGCCATAAGGCAAACACGAGGACGTAACATAATTGAAGAGCTTCGTCAGAAGGGAATACTCGTCAAAGTACACTCCATGGAGACCCTTGCAGAAGAGGTACCTGATGCTTACAAGGACGTGGATATAGTAGTGGATGTGGTTCATAATGCGGGAATTTCCACAAAAGTTGCAAGGATGGTGCCCCTGGCAGTTATTAAAGGTTAACGAGGAGGTTTATTTATGAGCTACACAATTTTACTTGTAGACGACGAACCTGATGTAAGAATGGTTTATGGAGAGATGTTAAAGCGCGAAGGATATAATGTTATCACTGCTGAAAATGCTGAGGAGGCCCTTTATAAACTCTCCACCGAAAAAATTGACCTTATGATTCTGGACATAAAGATGAAAGGTAAGTCTGGTCTCGAGGTCCTTGAAACTCTTGAAAAAGAGAAAAAGAAAAAGAATATACCGGTGATCCTTTTTACTGCCTACAGTTCTTATCAGGATGAATATACCGCATGGTTCGCCGATGCATATGTGGTAAAATCAGCAGATCCCACCGAGCTGAAAAATGAAATTAAACGCCTTCTAAAATCTGAAAAATAATAGCACATACAGGAGGGTACGAAGTGGAATTCACATTTGATGTGGTGGTAATTGGTGCCGGTCCAGGGGGGTATGTGGCAGCCATCAAGCTAGCCCAACTGGGAAAGAAAGTTGGTGTAGTGGAAAAACAGAATGTAGGAGGAACCTGTTTAAACGTGGGCTGTATTCCTACCAAAGCACTGCTTGAAATAACTTCTATCAAGGAAAAACTCGAGACTTTCAAAAATAAGGGCATATATTACGAAGACTTTAGATTCGAAATACCGAAGGTTAACGAATGGAAAAATTCTGTGGTTCTAAGGTTGGTCAGAGGCGTTGAATATCTCTTCAAACAAAACGGAGTTGAACTTATAAGGGGCGAAGCTGAGCTTATAGACCCTCACACCGTTAAAGTTCAGGACCATATTTTAAGAGCCGATAACATCATCATTGCCACAGGATCAAGCCCCAAATCCATACCGGGCTTTAACTTTGATGGAAATTACATAATAGACTCTACCGATGCACTGAATTTAAAAGAAATCCCAGCGCATTTACTGGTGGTAGGTGGAGGTGTAATTGGCGTTGAGATGGCCACCATTTACAGGAGACTGGGAGCAGAGGTTACCATAGTAGAAATACTCCCGGACATCCTTGCAGGATTTGACAGAGAATGTGTTCAAATAATGAAAAGAAACCTGGAAAAAAGGGGAGTAAAAATCTTAACTGGTGCCTCACTGGTAAAGGATGGCAATAAACTCTACATCCAGCAAGGAAATGAGAAGAGGGAAGTAAACCCGGATAAAATACTAATTGCCGCAGGGCGAAAACCCAATACGGAACTCCTTTTAAAAACAGGAATTGCCATTGATGAAAAGGGATTTGTAAAGGTGGACGAAAATTACAGAACCAACTTTGAAAACATCTACGCCATTGGAGACATTATACCGGGACCTCAACTGGCCCACAAGGCTTCAAGAGACGGAATCAATGTTGCAGAAATCATTGCGCTGGGGAAGCCTCTGGAAAGACCAAAATTCGTACCCTTCGTAGTCTATGGAGAACCAGAGCTCGTAAAAGTTGGAATGTCTGAAGAACAGGCAAAAGATGCGGGAATAAACTATAAAGTGGGAAAATTCCCATTTCAGGCCAATGGAAGAGCAATCACTCAGGAGAGCACTCAGGGGTTTGTAAAGATTCTGGGCGATGAGAAAGACCGTATCATAGGAATCCATATAGTGGGACCCCACGCATCTGAATTTGCAGGCCTCGGCGCCTTAACCCTTGAAAATAGCCTTAAAATTGAGGATATTGCGAAAACCATATTCCCGCATCCAACCTTATCTGAAGCTATAATGGAAGCAGCTGAAAACTACTACAAAAAATCCATTCACATCCCCAATAAATGATAGAATTATTAGACCTTGGGTTCTCACCTTACGCAGACACCTGGGAAATTCAAAAGGGTCTTGTTGAAAAACGCATAAGAGATGAGATTCCCGATACATTAATTTTAGTGGAGCATGATCCTGTTTTTACCCTAGGAAGAAACCGCGACTGGACTAATCTTCTCCTCCCCATGGAAAAGCTTAAAATGATGGGTTTTTCTTTCTACAAGATCGAAAGAGGGGGAGACATTACTTATCATGGGCCAGGTCAACTGGTGGGATATCCTATATTTAAAATAAATAGCACCCTGGCCGGTATAAAAGAATTTGTAAAAAAAGTCGAAGAAGCTCTTATTTTAACCTTGAGAGAATACAGAATAAACGCGACGAGACATTCCGATTACACAGGTGTTTTCACAGAAAAGGGCAAAATAGCTTCTATAGGGATTGCCTTCAAAAAGTGGGTATCATTTCACGGGTTTGCTTTAAACGTTAACAATGACCTCTCGCCTTTCTCATATATAATCCCCTGCGGAATAAGCCACATTCCCATGACATCAATGAAACTTATTCTTAACCGGGAAATTGACTTTCAAGAACTGAAGGGCATAGTTTATCAGAAATTTCTAGAAGTTTTCAGAAGTTAAACAAAAAATTGGTATAAATATTAAACCTTCTGCCCCTCAAAAAGCCGATGAGGGTTATTTTATAAGCATTTGCAAGATCCATCGCAAAGGTTGTGGGTGCGGAGTGTGAAACTAAAAGGGGGACACCACACGTTATGCACTTTTTTACAATTTCCACAGAAATCCTTCCTGTGGTGAGAATGAGACTTTTTCTAAAATCAAAGTTATTATTTAAAGCCATTCCAATGACCTTGTCCACGGCATTATGCCTGCCCACATCTTCAGCAAAAAATGAAATATCTTTACCATCAGAAAGAGCTGCTGAATGAAGGGATCCGCTTAACTTGAAATTCACGGAAAGGGAATTAAATTTTTCAAACAAAGAAAAAAGAGAATCCGGGGCCACCTTGAAGTCTTCACGAATCTCAATGGGCTTTAAGCCACCAAGGCAAAGGTTCTCTTTGCCCATTCCGCACCCTGAGGGTAAATAGGTGTACAATTCTCCAGGGTTGATATTTCCAGATTTGACAAAAATCTTTTCTCCTTCTACTTCCACCTCTACTTCCTCTGTCCCTTTTAAGACCCCGGAGGTAAATAAGTAGCCCAGCGCCCACTCCCTGATATACTCAGGTGAAAGAGTGTTCCGGCTGAAAAGCTCACCATTAATATAAATCTCGTAAAGTTCCTCCCGGGATATAAAATCCTCTAAACCGGAAATCTCACCTTGCTGAAACCTTAAAACTTTCCTCTTTTCAATCAATGATGTCAATAACCCTCTTTAGGTCTTCTCTTGTGTTAATGTTCACAAAACTCCAAAGAGATTCGTCGTACTGTTTTATCAGATCCTCCGGAACTGCATAGACTTTAACTTTTGAGTAAAAGGATGTGACCTTTAAATTACCTTCTCGTATGGATTCTTCTATCGCTTTAATGCAATTTTTCGTGTAAACTGCGCACAGGGGTTCGTAAAAACCATTTACCACAGGAACCACCACATCAGCCTGCGTCTCCCCCGCCTTTCTAACTAAAAATCTTATAAGCTCCGGCTGAACGAAGGGCATGTCGCAGGCTATCACAAAGTTTATAAAAGAGCTGCTGTTTTTAAGACCTTCTAAAATTCCGTAAAGGGGGGAATAACCATCAAAATTGTCCTTGACAGTATTATAAGGCTCGATTATATCCATTCCCTTTTTCACTACAACAATGGTTTCGTCAAACAGGGGTTTAAGTTTCGAAGCAACTATGTCTATAAGCCTTTTGTTATTTACCAGGAGGTGGGGTTTCGAGGACCCCATCCTCCTGGATTGACCTCCAGCCAGTATTATTAGACTATGCTTTGCTTTTCTTTGGCATGTGGACATAAACCAGCCAGTAGAGAGTCGCCACGAATCCGGCTCCACCTACAATGTTGCCCAGGGTAACCGGGATGAGGTTTTTAACGAAAAAGCCATACCATGTGAGATTTGAAAGGTCAGGGTTACCTGCAGCGGCTACCACATCCTGGACACCCTTAAGAAAAAGTCCCATGGGAATAAAGTACATGTTTGCGATGGAGTGTTCAAAACCGGAGGCGACGAAGGCCATGATGGGGAAAAAGATTGCGAAGATCTTGCCAATGATATCTCTCGAAGCCAGAGCCATCCAGACAGCAAGACAAACCAACCAGTTACACAAAATACCCCTGGAAAAAGCCACAAGGAAAGGAAGATTTACCTTTGTATTGGCAATATTCAATGCATAAGCTCCCACAAGATTCCCGTTCATTTTCCACAATTCTGTCCAGTACATTAAAACCACAAGGAGGAGAGAACCTAAAAGATTGGCGATGTAAACCACCACCCAGTTATAAAGTAGCCGTCCCACTGTGGCTTTACCATCAAGAACGGAGAGCATAATCAGGTTGTTCCCTGTGAACAGTTCAGCACCCGCGATTACAACAAGCATCAGTCCTACGGAGAAGACGGCACCCTGGAGAAAACGAGCAAAACCAACGCCTAAAAATTTGGAAAGGTCGTGACCCACAAGGGTAGATAACTCAGCTCCAAAACCAATGTACACACCTGCCAGTATACCGAGGACCAGAAGCCGCCAGAAGCTGGCCTGGACCTTTTTAACACACACATCATTGGTCAGCATATCTGCTACATTTGCAGGTGCTCTGCATTCAAACTCCATGACATGTACCTCCTTTTATTTAATTTTTTCAATTTTGCAAGCACAAACTTTTAGTTCTGGTATCTTTGCTATGGGGTCCAGGGCATCATTGGTTAACACATTAGCAGCAGCTTCAGAGAAATGGAAGGGAATAAATACAAGCCCCGGGAACACCCTTTCACTGGCCAGTGCTTTAATCTCAATAGACCCTCTCCTTGAAGAAACCCTTACTTTCTCACCATCCTCAATGCCAAGTTTTTTCATGTCCTCTAGATTCATCTCCATGTAAGCTTCATTCAGATACCTGATCAATGAATTACTCCTCCGGGTCATCGTGGCGGTATGATAGTGATATAACATCCTGCCCGTCGATAAAATGAAGGGATACTCTTCGTCGGGTAGTTCCGCAGGGGGAATGAAGTCCACAGGATGGAATTTACCAGTACCTCTCGAAAACTTCTCCTTATGTAGATACTGAGTGCCCGGATGATCCGGCGTGGGACATGGCCACTGTAATTTCTCACCTCTTTTGATCCTCTCCGGAGTAATTCCACCATAGATTGGAGTCAGAGCGTTGATTTCCCTCATTATATCTTCCCATGAACTGTAGTTCATTTCGTAACCCATTCTCTTTGAAACCTCTTGAATCACTTCCCAGTCAGTCTTAACTCCGGGAAGAGGGTCAATTGCCCTGTTAACCTTCAGTACCCTCCTTTCAGTATTTGTAAAGGTGCCTTCTTTCTCTGCAAAGGATGCTACTCGTAAGACCACATCTGCAAATTGAGTAGTTTCTGTCATAAAGATATCCTGGCAAACGATAAACTCGGCCTTCTCAAGGGCCTCCTTAACGTGGGGAATATTAGGATCAGACATCATGGGATTCTCACCCATCATGTAGAAAGCCTTAATTTGACCTGAAACAGCGGCATTCATCATCTCCACCACTGTAAGGCCCACGTTCCCTGGCAGCTTAACGCCCCAGGCACTCTCAAACTTTGCCCTCTTATCCTCCTCTGTGACCTTCTGATAGCCAGGAAATACATCGGGTAGCGCTCCCATGTCACAGGCGCCCTGTACATTGTTCTGACCCCGCAGTGGATTTACTCCGGAAGATTCTTTTCCAATATGCCCGGTTATCAATGCAAGATTGGCCAGGGACAGAACATTATCCACTCCAGTGGTATGTTGTGTAATACCCATGGAATAAACTATGGAAGCACGTTTTGCCCTGGCATAAAGGCGTGCAGCCTCTATGAGCTTATCTTTCGGAATTCCTGTAATCTCCTCTACCTTTTCTGGAGTGTAATTCTCGATAATTGGTATGATTTTTTCAAAATCTTCGGTCCTTGTTTTAATAAACTCTTCGTTGTAAAGTTTTTCTTTCCATATTACATGGAGCATTCCGTTTATCCATGCAACATCAGTTCCATTTTTCTGAGCAAGATGTAATGTAGCATACTTTACAAGGTCAATCTTTCTTGGGTCCACCACAATCAATTTTGCACCGTGGAAAACTACAGCCCTCTTTATATACGTTGCTATCACAGGGTGTGTTTCTGTGGTGTTGGATCCAGTAACGAGAATTACGTCAGCATATTCCAGCTCTTTTATGGAGTTGGTCATGGCTCCAGACCCAAAGGCCCTCGCAAGACCTGCAACCGTTGAAGCATGACAGAGACGCGCACAATGGTCCACATTGTTGGTACCTATAACAGCCCTCATGAATTTCTGAAATACATAATTTTCCTCGTTGGTGCACTTAGCAGAGGCAAGACCCGCTATGGCATCCGGGCCATACTTTTCTTTAATTTCTTTTAGTCTTTTTGCAACGTAATCCAGCGCCTCTTCCCACTCCACTTCCACAAATTTTCCGTCTCTTTTAATCAACGGCTTTTTAAGCCTATCTTCTTTGTGAACAAAATCGAGTCCAAAACGACCCTTTACACAGGTCTTGCCCTCATTGGGAATTTCATCTGCTCCAAGCACCTTTACAATCCTATTGTCCTTAATCCAGAGCTCCAGCTGACAACCCACTCCGCAGTAAGGGCATGTGGTTACCACCTTTCTGTCCACATCCTTTGCTCTTACCCTCACACCATAAGTATCCCACTTTTCCACCAGAGCCCCAGTTGGGCATGCCTGAACACACTGTCCGCAACCATCACATTCCGATTCACCCCATTTCCCAAGACCTGCTACCACATAGGATTCAATTCCTCTTTCGGCAAAACTTAAAACATTTTTTACCTGAAGTTCAGCACAGGCCTTTATACATCTCATGCACTTAATACACTTGGAAGAATCATAGAACAAAACAGGTGAAGTGTCGTCAATCCTTCTTTCAAGCTGTTGCCAGATGGGTGCAAACGTCCTCTTATCCCTACTCAGGTTGTAGCGGTAGGCAAGATCTTGCAACTCACAGTTCCCATCCTTATCACAGTTAATACAGTCATCGTTGTGTTCAGAAAGTATGTTATCGAGTAAAATCCTTCTCGTATTCTCCAGTTCTTCGTCAAAGGCGATAACTTTCATCCCTTCCTGTACCGTTAATAGACATGCGGGTACCATGCCGGGCCTTCCTTCAACCTTAACTACACACAGCCTGCAAAGTCCACTGGGAGTCAGTTTCTCACAGAAACAGAGTCCGGGAATATTGATCTGGTTTTCCCGTGCCACCTTAAGTAAGTTTTCACCCGCGGTGGCCTTGATTTTTTTACCATCTATGGTTATTTCAACCAGGCTGCTCATAAATCCTCCTTATTTTCAATATTAAAAGGCTTTAAAACTCTATCCAGAACCCCATGTACTTTCGAAATGGTCATCCCATAATTTGTTATGGGTACTCCCCTCCTTTTACATTCAATTATTCTATGCTTCATTTCAGCAGAATTCAACATGCATGCGCCACAATGTATTACAAGCTTATATTTTTCGAGGTCCTCAGGGAAATCCACACCCTGACGAACATCGAAATGAACCTTCTTGCCTGTATACTTTAAAATCCAGTTGGGAATTTTAACTCTCCCGATGTCATCTTCCAGGGGGTGATGGGAACACGCTTCGCTGATCAAAACCATATCTCCGTCCTCTAAACTATCAATAGCCCTAATCCCTTCAAGTAAAGTAGATAGCTCACCACTCTTATACCTTGCCATTAGAATGGAAAAAGTAGTTAATCTCACATCCTCAGGGACAATTCTGGACACAAGGCCAATAGCCTGAGAATCGGTAATTACAAGAGATGGCTTCATAGAAAGGGCGTTCAAAGCCTTTTCAAGTTCCGACTCTTTAGTAACCACAGCAATGCCATTGGCATCAAGGATGCTTCTTAGAACCTGAACCTGAGGCAGAATAAGCCTCCCCTTGGGTGCAGAAAGGTCAATGGGAACCACCATAACCACAACATCCCCTGGCGAAATTAAGTCTTGAACCAGAACCTGTTCCTTCTTAAGGTATTCAGGTGCAATCTCTATTATCTTGCTTTTGAGATCGTCAATACCATCCCTGGTACTGGCAGAGACCTTCACAAAGGGTATGGACAAGTCTTCACAAAACTTAATATCGGCATCTTTAGGTTTTGCTACGTCCATCTTATTAAATACCACTATAGTAGGAATACCCTTAACTTTGAGTTCATGGATAATATCTGCCTCAAAGCCGCTAATTCCCCTTTGATCTACCACAACCAAAGCTACGTCACACTTCGAGAGAACCTTCTTAGTTGCCTTTACCCGTAATTCCCCCAGATATCCCTCATCGTCAAGTCCAGGGGTATCGTAGAAAGTTACCGGTCCTAATGGTAAAAGCTCATAGTGCTTATCTACAGGGTCAGTGGTAGTTCCAGGTACTTCTGAAACAATGGCAATTTCTTGTCCTACAATAGCATTTATTAAAGACGATTTTCCTGAATTTCGTCTTCCCAGGAGGGCAATAATTAACCTTTCTCCTTTAGGAGCCTTTTGCATAAAACCTCCTCGGTGAGTAACCTTTAGAATCACTTACTTTACCACCTGTATCTTCCACCAATTTCTTTAAAAAGTCGATCTCTTCAATGACGCACTTGCATCCCTCATTTTTTCCAGGGTAGATTTTGTAAAGTAGCCTAACGCGGGAGGGAGTTATTGAGGGCATTATAACGTTAGCACCTGCCTCAATACCCCTGGCCCTGTAGTCCATACCAAAAGAAGCAAGGGCGCTAGTAGATGGAATATTAGCCCAGGGATTTAATATTCTCAAAATCGCTATACAGCGGAGAGAAAGCACAGGGTCACCAGGACATTCTGAGCCTAAAGGTGTTTCAGGGTGAGGGATAAAGGGACCAACTGCAATCATTTCAAGCTCCATTTCCGATAGTCTGTAAAGGTCTTCCGCGATATCTTCCAGGGTTTGACCTGGAAGACCCACGATAATTCCTGAACCTATCTCGTAACCCAGCTCTCTCATGTACGCAAGGAGCCTAATCCTCTCCTCCAGGCTTCTTCCCGGCCTATACCTTCTGTAAAGTTCTTCATTAAAAGTTTCAACCTTGAGTAAATACCTCTCAGCTCCAGCTTCTTTCCATTCCCTGACCTCGTCAAAGCCTCGTTCTCCTAAAGAGAGGGTTATTACTACATCAACCTTTGAAAGAATTTCTCTTATGATGAAAGCAATATCGTCTTTCTTGTAAAAATAGTCATTCCCGGATTGAAGTACTATGGTTTTCAAACCCAATGAATATCCCACCTCAGCAGCTTCTACTATCTCCTCTTTTGTAAGTCGATACCTGGCTTGATTCCTGTTCCCTGCTCTAAGACCACAGTAAAAACAATTATCGGCACAATAATTGGAGAACTCCACCACGCCTCTGAAATAAACATCTTTCCCAAATACTGACTCTTTAATTCTTCTCGCTTCTTGAAACAGCCAGGCATCATCTTTACCCTGAAGGAGCTCCTTTATATCACGAACACTCAAATTTAGCGACATTCCTCAAAGCTCTCCTTTAAAAGGGTCCTGAGTTCCTTTCTTATTTCCTCCCAATCTTTTTCTATTAGCTCTTTGTTTTCACAGAAAAGAGCGTAATCTCCATCAATTATCAGCATTTGAGGAGGTAACAATAATTCCGGTTCAAGCCCACACCAGAAGGACCATCTTCTCCCAAGTCTTTTTGATATCCATATCCCCCCTGTAGCGTACTTTCGGGATAGACCACTTAGAAAATCCAGTATTCTATTAGAAGAAGAGATCCCGTTCCCCATTTTCAATCCTGTGATAATACTCCATCAGTTTATCGTATATTCTTGGCATCCTTTCCTTAACTTCCGCCAGTTCTTTTTGAATTAACTCTTCACCAATTTTTCTCGTCTCAGGCGAAGCAAAGTCCTCTAACCACTCTTTAAATGTGAGAATGGCATTTAACTTGCAGAATTGACCCTCCTTACCACTTCTCAATAACTTCATTATCAAATCACCCGTGCGTCCGCAGCGATAACCCGCAGTGCAAAAAGAGGTGATATAGCCAAATTTCGCCATGTCCCTGATAAGCTCATCAAGAGTTCTGGTATCACCAATTAGAAACTGCTGCCTTTCTAGTTCCTGCTCGCTGTATCTGTCACTATAAGCTCCAATTCCTATCTTTGTTGACGCATCCATCTGGGTAATACCGTAATGCACAACCCTATCTCTAATCTCCTTAGGTTCCCTTGCCGTTAATATCATCCCTGCGTAAGGAATAGCCAACCTTAGAACAAGAATAACCTTCTCGAAATCCCTATCACTTACTTTATATCTTGTCTCCTGTATGAAAGGGGTATTTGCTGCTGGCTCAAGGCGCGGGAAGGAAACGGTATGGGGCCCTACTCCTAATCTTTTTTCCAGCTCTAAGGCATGGTAAAGTAGTCCCATAACCTCAAATCTCCAGTCATAGAGTCCAAATAGAGCGCCTATTCCAACATCATCTACACCAGCTTCCAGAGCTCTGTGCATAGAATATAGTCTCCATTGGTAATTGCCCTTAATAGTATTCTCTGGATGAACTCTCCTGTATGTCTCGTGATGGTATGTCTCCTGGAAGACCTGATATGTTCCGATACCTACGTCAACAAGCCTCCTTAGCTCGTCTATTTGAAGTGGAGGTGCGTTTACATTACAGCGTCTGATCTGACCATATCCATTTCTAACCTTTACCTTTACACTATATATTAGCTGAAGACTTTTTTCTATATAGTCAACCCCCATTGATGGGTGTTCACCGTATACAGTGATAAGTCTCTTATGTCCAATTTCCCCGGCTAGGACCTCGGTTTCTCTAACTATTTCCTCCTCGTTTAAAACCTTCCTTTTTATTACGTGATTATCTCTTCTGAAGCCACAATAAAGGCAATTATTGACGCAGTAATCTCCAAGATAAAGAGGCGCAAAAGTTACTATTCTATTGTCATATACTTTTTTCTTTATCAGAAGGGCTACCTGTTTCATCTCTTCTATCAAATCCTCATCCTCAAGATTTATCAATGCCGCTGTTTCATCAGGGGTCAGGGTTTGTATGCTCAATGCCTTACCAAAAATCTCCTTGATCCAGTTTCTATCCGGGTTTTTATACTTATTAATTTTTTCCCAGATCTCCTCGTCATTTATGAAGTCCCTTCCATCCTCCAGATACCTGTCAATTTCATCCTGTTTTATTCGGGTTTTAACCCAGCTTTCAATGTTAATCATAAAAAATCCCCCCTAAATTAAGTTTTTCTTTAAAAGGGTTCTTACTTGAACCCCTTTTATTTTTCCTATTTTTCCGGTGAAAGCACCAAGTTCGTCTGTGGTGCCTTTGAAAAGAAGAACAATAACTGTGGCCTCAGGGATGTTAAAACCTGCCCTTCCTAAAATTTTGGTATGGTATGAGGAAATTATTTCCTGGAGACGCCTTACTGCGTCTTTGTCGTTTACAAAAATACCAACTAAACCTGCACGCTCTAAATTATCTCCTTTTTTCTCCCCCCATCTTCACCTCCTTGGTTCAGGAAAAACCCTACCCTCAGAGCGGGGAAAAGCAGCCTATATAATTTTACACCTTATAGACTGCTAATTCCAACCCTGACTTCGGGTACTTCATTTGTTAAAGCCTCAACTAACTCTTTTGCTTTTTTCTCTTCACCCAGGAAAACCACAGTAATGATGAAGAACCTGGCGCATTTAGAGGGAAGTCCGAGGCGGCCATAAATGTAATTTGAATACCTGTGAAGGATATCCTGCACCTTTAAGGCATAAGAGTTATCGGTCATTGCTATGGTAATGGTACTAATTCCCCACTTTTCGCTCATGGCTTAACCTCCTCAGTGATGTGCTCCATGTTTTTCAGTAACGGGTTCAAGGGTACACCCAGAATAGTCACAACGCTTATAATAAAAGGTGTGAAGAAGTTTATGCGACACTTCAGAGCCCGGGTGCTTTAAGAACTTTTCATAAACCCTCTTAATAGCCGGGTTCTCATGGGATCTACGGTGAGGTAATGTTTTGTCTTCCTTGTAAAGGCCTTCCCCTCTCCTAGCCCTCATTGCAAAGGTACTGCCCTTTGGCTGGCCACCACCACCGACACATCCGCCAGGACAAGCCATGATTTCAATAAATGCATACTCGCTCTTACCTGTCTCTTCTATCTGTTTTCTAACCTTGGTTAGAAGTTCTCTTGCGTTCCCCAAACCATGAGCCACAGCTACCTTAACCCTTAGGCCATTGATGTCAAGTTCTGCTTCCTTAATACCAGCCATACCCCTAACGGCCTCCACATCCAGATTCTCCAGCTCTTTTCCTGTAATCATCCAGTATGCGGTTCGGACTGCAGCCTCCATAACGCCACCGGTGGCTCCGAAAATTGTTCCTGCACCTGTGTACATGCCCATAAGCTCGTCAGGTTTCTCATCCGGCAATTCCTTAAGGTCAATCCCAGCAGACTTCAACATCCTTACAAATTCCCTTGTTGTAAGAACATAATCCACATCCTGATAGCCAGAATCTCTCATTTCTGGTCTGCGGGCTTCGTACTTCTTTGCAGTACAGGGCATTATGGAAACACTTACAATTTTTGAGGGATCAACACCATATTCCTGAGCAAAATACGTTTTGGCAAGGGCTCCAAACATTTGTTGAGGAGACTTGCAGGTAGAAACATGCTCTGCTAAATCAGGGAAGAAGGTCTCCATGAATTTAATCCAACCAGGTGAACATGATGTTATTAGCGGTAACTTCCCGCCATTTTTAACTCTTTCCACAAGCTCGTGGGCTTCCTCCATAATGGTAAGGTCAGCAGCAAAATTAGTATCGAATACGTAATCAAATCCTAGCTTTCTTAAAGCAGCATACATCTTTCCAACAGTTACAGTACCTATCTCCATCCCGAACTCTTCGCCAAGAGTAGCTCTTATGGATGGGGCTTCCTGTACCACCACTACCTTGTCAGGATCAAGCAATGCATCCCAAACCATATCTATCTCACTTTTCTCAGCCAGAGCACCGGTGGGACAGAATACGGTACATTGACCACAATTTACACAGGTACTATTGCCAAGCCCCTGAGAAAAGAAGGTATCCACGAGAGCCTCGAAACCCCTATTTGCAATGGTAATTGCGGAAACCGTCTGTAACTCATTACATACCGTGATACATCTTCCACAAAGGACACATTTATTAGGATCCCTGATTATTGACACGCTGGTTTCATCGATGGGCTTTCTTTCAAGGAGCACAGGTAACCCATTCATGTCCACCTCGAGGTAATTTGCAAGGGACTGCAGTTCACACTTTTCATTAGCAGAACAGGTGGGACATGAAACATCATGATTGGAGAGAAGTAATTGAACTATAGTTTTTCTAACATCTCTAAGGGCCTTCGTATTGGTTTTTACCTTCATTCCATTGGAAACCGGGGTACAGCACGATCTCTTTGGTGTAGGTGCACCCTCAACTTCCACAACACAAACCCCACAAGCCCCGGTAGGGGGCAAGTCAGGGTGATAACATAGGGTAGGTATGTGAACTCCTGCTTTTTTTGCTGCATCTAATATTGTGGCATTTGCTTCAACTTCTACCTCTTTCCCGTCTATAAAAAGTTTGACCATTTCAGCCATAAAAATTACCTCCTACATTTTTCACATTTGTAATTTTTATCAAGGTGTTTAATAAAGTCTTCTCTAAAGTTTTCGATGGCACTCTTTACAGGCATTACAAGAGACTGCCCGAGTGGGCAGAAGCTTGATTTGTACATGGATTCAGATAGGCTTACCATAAGATCAAGGTCCTTTTCTTGAGCCTCTCCTCTCCTAACTTTATTTATTAATTCATAAAGTTCATAGGTTCCTATGCGGCATGGGCTGCATTGACCACAGGATTCATGCTTAAAGAACCTTATGATGGAAAAGAGCATGTCCACCATGCAGGTATCTTCGTTCATAACAAGAATCGCACCGGAACCCAGCACTGCTTTGTATTCTCTTAAGCTATCAAAATCCATCTTCACATCCAGGAGTTTATCTGAGAGAAACACACCTGCAGCTCCACCCACAAGGGCCGCTTTGAACTTCTTACCGTCTTTAATACCACCACCATAATTAAAAATTATCTCCCTCAGCGGAGTCCCCATCTCCACTTCTATAAGCCCCGGGTAGACCACGTGCCCGAGTATGGTAAACACCTTGGTCCCCGGACATTTTTCAGTTCCCAGCGACCTGTACCAATCTGCACCGTTTCTTATGATAGACGGAACGTTGGCAATGGTCTCGACGTTATTAACCACCGTGGGTTTCATCCATAAACCATGAGTTACAGGATAAGGAGGCTTGTTTCTGGGCTGACCCCTCTTGCCTTCAAGGGATTCTATCAGGGCAGTTTCTTCACCGCACACATAGGCTCCGGCACCTTTCTTTATTTCAAGATCAAACGAAAAATCGGTTCCGAGTATGTTCTTTCCCAGAATGTTGTATTTATAAGCATCATCAATGGCTTTTTGCATACGCTGGATGGACAACTGGTATTCTCCACGGACATAGATATATCCTTTATTGGCACCCACCGCGTAACCAGCGATTATCATTCCTTCAATCAGTTTGTGAGGATCACCTTCCATTATAAGTCTGTCTTTAAAGGTACCCGGTTCCCCTTCATCTGCGTTACATATAACATATTTCTCATCACCCGCGGCTTTACTTGTGAATTCCCATTTAAGGCCAGTAGGGAATCCTGCACCACCACGGCCCCTAAGTCCGGACTTCTTAATCTCTTCGATGACCTCCTGGGGCTTCATAGAGGTCAGGACCTTTTCCAATGCCTCGTACCCGTGGGCGGCGATGTATTCATCTATATTTTCAGGATCTATTACACCTGCATTTTCAAGAACAACCCTCTTCTGTTCCCTTACAAGGCCAACTTTTTCCTTTTTCACAAGCCTTGCAGGAACCTCACCAAGGAGGAGGTCCTTTACCGGTCTTCCTTTTATAAAATGTTCCTCAACAATCCTTGATATGTCAGAAATTTTCAGGTTTGCATAAGTAACACCTTCAGGGTAAACCACCATCAGAATGCCCTTCCCCGTCACTCCTATGGTACCGGTCTCAAGAACCTTTATTTCGTTCTCAAGTCCTCTCTTTCTTAGTTCCTCGATCAGAATCCTTTCAAATTCCCTGGCTCCTTCCAAAACAGTATCAGGATCTAATGGAATTAAAACATGCATTCTAGCGATACTCATCTCGTTTCCCTCCTCTTTTCTTCAATGATCTGCCTGACCCTTTCAGGAGTTAGATTACCATAGACTTCTTCATTAATCATCATGGCAGGGGCAACACCACATACACCTATACAGGAAGTTAGTTCCAGGGTAAAGAGTCCATCGCTCGTAGTCTCGTCAATCCCAATCCCCAGGGTCTTCGCAAGCTCAAGAATTATATCACTGGAACCCATAAGGTGACATGCAGGAGATTCACAAACACGAATAATATATCTTCCCCTGGGTTTCAAACTGAACATGGAATAAAAAGTAGCAACACCATGAACATAACTGTAGGGAAGATCAAGCCATTTGGCCACTGCCCTCAGGTCTTCCTCACTCAGGTAGTGTTTCGGATTGTTGTCCTGAATGTCATGAAGAATGTACAGAAGATTATCCCTGGCTTTACCATATTTTTGTAAAATCTCTTCCCTTGTCATAAGTCCCCCTCAAATGATACCCTTTAATTTTTCCTCTACACTTTCCACTTTTTCCTCATGTCCAAACTGACAAACACCAGCCCTGCATTTTTTGTCCTTAATGTGCTCGATATATTCATCTCTAAAATATCTTAGGGTAGAGAGTACGGGATTGGGAGCTGACTGGCCAAGTCCACAAAGAGATGTCCTTCTTATTTCCTCTCCCAGCTTCTCCAGAGTTTCAAGATCTTCCATTTTACCCTCACCCTTAGTAATTCTGTCAAGAATATCATAAAGATGTTTTAGACCAATTCTACAGGGCACACATTGTCCACAAGACTCGTCCACAGTAAAATCCAGGAAGAACTTCGCAAGATTGACCATACAAGTGTCTTCATCGAGCACAATTACACCACCGGAACCCATTATAGTCCCCAGCTTTTTAAGAGACTCGTAATCAATGGGTGTATCCATGTATTCCGCAGGCACACATCCACCTGAAGGACCACCTACCTGAACAGCCTTGAATTTTTTACCACCAGGAATACCTCCACCAATGTCAAATATCAATTCCCTTATGGTAATGCCCATGGGGACTTCTACGAGTCCGGTGTTTTGAACTTTCCCTGAAAGTGCAAATACCTTTGTCCCTTTGCTATTCTCTGTACCTATACTAGCAAACCATTTTGCCCCATTAAGCATTATGTGCCTTACGTTAGCAAAGGTTTCAACATTGTTAATCACAGTGGGTTTTCCCCATAGTCCCTTTTGAGCAGGAAACGGAGGTTTGGGTCTTGGTTGCCCCCTCTTACCTTCAATGGATGCAAGTAGAGCAGTTTCCTCACCACAAACAAAAGCACCAGCACCTATCCTTATCTCCATATCAAATTCAAAATTTGTTTCGAAGATGTTCTTTCCAAGAAGTCCATATTTCCGTGCCTGCTGAATAGCTTTCTCCAGTCTCTTGACGGCCAGTGGGTATTCCGCCCTAACATAAACGTATCCCTGCTTTGCACCTATTGCATATGCTGCTATAGCCATCCCTTCAATTACCGAGTGTGGATCTCCCTCCAGAATAGCTCTATCCATAAAGGCACCGGGATCACCTTCATCGCCATTACAAACCACGAACTTTTCGTCTCCTGGTGCTTCTTTCGCAGCTTTCCATTTTAGCCCTGTGGGGAAACCCGCGCCTCCACGACCCCGGAGTCCCGAGGCAATCATCTCTTCTATAACCTGTTCTGGAGTCATCTGGGTTAGAACCTTAGCAAGGGCCTCGTAACCACCTGTTGCAATGTATTCTTCAATATTTTCGGGATCGATTTTACCACAATTTTGTAATACTATCTTAAGCTGTTTTTCAAAGAAAGGTATCTGCTTTTTCTCCTCAACAATTTTCCTCGCTTCCGGGGTGGTCCACTGGAGCCTCTTTACAGGACGGCCCTTTATAAAATGTTCCTTAACGATCTCCTCAACGTCATTCTCCTTAAGTCTTATGTAAAAAACGCCATCGGGATAAATCAGCATCACAGGGCCTAACTCACAGGGCCCCATGCAACCGGTCTCCACGATGGCAACCTCGTCCTCAATACCAGCCTCTTTAATTGCCGCCACAAGTTTATTTTTGATCGTTATACTATCATTTGAAATACAGGCGGCACCAGAGCAAACCAGAACATCTATTCTCTTTGGCATTTATGCCTCCCTGACTTCTATAACATATTCTGTAACTGGATTACCATTAACCACATGCTCTGCAATTATTCTTCTCGCGGCATCTGGAGTTAGATTTCCGTAAACCACCACAGGCTTCCCTTCCTCCCAGATCTCTGCTACAGGTTCATGAGAAGAGAGTCCCTTTTCACCACTCTGGGTAACAATAACATCCTGAAGATTTCTTTTTTCTACTTCATCCAGGAAGGCCTTAAGCACTTCTCTGGCACCAGCGGCGATTCCACTGGTTCCCATTCCAACCACAATTTTAACCCTTGCCTTACCTTCCCTTAATTTCATCTCCTTTTCTGCTTTTTCTCTAATTTTTCTAAGGTCTTCAAGCTTCATGATACAACCTCCATTGTTTTCATATTTTCATCCATATATTCCTTCAAAAATCTTATAACTTCAGGATGATTTATTGGAACATCCTGAAGCTCTTTTTTTATTTCCCTTGTGTCCAGTACAAAAGTCCTACCATCCCTTATAATTTCAAAAACAAAATCTACTGAAGGTTGTGCTACAACTAATGTTAGAATTGTGTCCTTTAAATTGCCTATTGGCGGAAGGTCAATATGCGATTTTTTAAAGGTTGCTCGAACCAGGGTACCCACCCCCTTTTCGCTTTTTATTTCAAAAGTCCCCTCACAATGTAGGGCAGTTTGCTTGAAAAGGGGTATTCCAAGCCCCACTTTCTTATATGTCTTGGTAGTGTAAAAGGGATCCTGAACCTTCTCGATGGTTTCTCTATCCATCCCTACCCCGTTATCCTCCACTTCTATGAGGAGCAAATCCTTTTTTGAATCTTCTTCCACTCTCACCCTCACTAAATTTGCACCAGCACTCACAGAATTCTGAACTATATCAAGAATGTGCATGGAAAGTTCTGCTAACACTTAGTTTGAACCTTCCTCAGCCTTATTTTCTTCTTTCTCTTTTTCTGCGCGGTATTCCCTTAAAACTTCCTTAACTTTTTCTGGCGTAAGCTTTCCAAAAACGTCCTCATTAATCATAATCACTGGCGCAAGACCACAGGCGCCAAAGCATCTAGCCGTGGAAAGAGTGAAGAATTTATCCGGGGTAGTTTCTCCAACTTTAATGCCCAATTCCTCAGAGATAGCTTTAACAATGGTTTCAGCTCCTTTAACATGACAAGCGGTCCCCATACATACATTTATCACGTGTTTTGCCACAGGCTCGGTTCTGAAGAAATTGTAAAAAGTAACTACTCCATAAACCTGCGAAAGGGGTATGTCCAGTTCCTTAGCGATAAAATACTGAACCTCGGGTGGTAGATAGCCAAAAATTTCCTGAGCCCTGTGAAGTACCTGAATTAGGGGCCCTGGTCTTCTCTTAAACCTTGCAATATCCCTTTTTAACATTTGATACTGTGGGTTGTCAACAGGTATATGCATCTTCATAAAATCCTCCCATGTTTACCAAATGCAGAGTAATTTCTATTTTCAAGCCTTGATAAGGCCTTTCTAATTTCTACAAGGGTTGGTTTTTCCATTTCAAAAATGGTGTACCCCCTTCCAATGTCTTTAAGGTAGTGAGCATCGGAAGAGGTAATAACGGGGTAATTCTTATAAATACCGAGACTCTCAATTTCCTCGGGTTTTGTATCGTACTTAACTTCAAGGGCGTCAACTTTAAGACCTTCTGGTACAAATCCCAGCTGGGAAATAATACTAAAATGACTTGCATTAACGTGAGAAAGGATAGCAAGACCATCGTGCTCTTTAATGAGGTCCACCACTTCCTCTAAACTCAAACTTACTGAGTTTATCAAAAGTTTCTCTTCAAACCTTATTATCTCATCATTTTCATCAACCACTACCTGGTCCCCAAAAAATTCAGGGTTATTTGGAACGAATGGAAGATTTTCGTAAACTATTTTTCCAAAGGCCTCAAGCTTATCGTAAATGTCAAAAATCGCAAGGACATGAACTTCTTCACGGCTCTGTACTTCCATACCATAAAATGCGAAAATTTCGGCACTTTTTGCGGCCTTTTCTACATAATATGCATTTTCAAAGGAATTGTGATCTGTAACGGCGATTAAATTTATACCCTTTTCTTTAGCTTTGTTCACTATTGCTTTAGGCGCCATCTCCAGGCTCCCACAAGGTGAGAGCGTTGAATGTATATGCAAATCAGCCATAAATCTACTTAACTTCACCGTACCTTAAAAGGTTATAGAGCTTTCCCGCAATTTCGAAAGTACAAAGTTCCGTTCCAAGTATTATTACACCTTCCTCTTCTGCTTTCTTGACAGTATCAGCGTCGGGTTCAATCCCCTTTGAGATTAAAATAGCGCTTACATCCTTCAATTTAGCCACTGCAAGGATATTCACATGCCTTTGAATTGTTATCCATATATCATGTTTTGAGACACCCGCAATTACATCAGAAAGAAGATCCGATACATATCCACTTTCAACTTCTACATTATTTAGGTTCTGCCCACCTGTAGAAAAAACCCTCAAATTTAACCTCTTAATAACTTCATTTAGTTTCATTGGTTTTTCTCCTGTAGACTATAGCGTGGATCTTAGTACCCACGCCAAGTTTGGAATCAACTTCAAAAAACTCGGAATTCATCTTCATATTCGGGAACCCCATACCGGCTCCAAAGCCATAATCCTGGGCCCAGGGTGGTGCAGTGGAATACCCGGGCTGCATTGCGAGTTCTAAATTTTCTATTCCTGGGCCCTCGTCCTCTGCAAAAATCTCTACCTTGTCATTATCCAATTCTACTTTTATCTTTCCTCCTACACTATACAGTATCATGTTCATTTCAGCCTCAAAGCAAATAATCCCCACCTTTCTAATAACATCCTCTTCAACGAGGTTTTTCTGAAGCTCAACTTTAATTTGAGAAGAAACTGTGCCAGCGCTGGCAAGATCCATAGGTTTTACTCTGTAGACTAACCTCGTCTTCTGTAAGTCCATTTATAAAACTCGTCAAATTGTACATTAAATTCACTAATCAGATATTTCTTCACCACATTGATAATTTATTGGAAATATTTTTATTTTGCAGGGTTTAACTCCATTGGAATATAGAATCCCCGAGGTTTCAAAGACCGTTTTCTTAGTTAGAATAACAGGTATACCCGCAGCCCTCGCAGCCTCGACGAGAGCAGGAGAAGGCTGCTTTCCTCTGGCAATAATAACAAGGGGAATATTCAAGACTTCTGCTACTCTAATAACCTGAGGTCCGGTTATCCCGGTAATGAGGCAAGGACGATCATCAAGCAAAGCCAGTACATCTGAAAGAAGATCAGCTGCGAATCCTTTTTCAATCTCTTCATCAAGTTTATCCTGACCTGTAATTAATACTCCCTCTAGCCTTTCAACTATTTCTTTTATTCTCATTGTATTTGCTTAATTTTATTCTTCAAGCATCACACCTTCAACATATAAAATTAATAGGATTTGAAGTTCTCATAAAATAGTTTACAATAAAACTAAATACAAAGAGGATATGGATGACTTTGGGGAGAAGCGAGTTTATAGATTTTATACTACCAGATGTTATAGAATTCATAGAACAAAGAAACTGGTTCGAATTAAAAACCGCAATTTCCCAATGGCCTCCTCAAGATCTCGCTTACCTTATTAAATCCCTGATAGATGAACACAAAGTAATACTATTCCGTTTGCTTCCAAAGGATACACAGGTAGAAGTCTTTAGCGAACTTGACTTTGAAGATCAAGAAAAACTTTTGAAAAGCCTCGGTATGGAAGAAGTAAGAAGTGTTATCGAGGAACTGGAACCAGATGACAGGGCAAGCCTTTTTGAAGAACTCCCCGGGAGACTCGTTCAAAAATTGCTTTCTCTCCTCTCAGACGATGAGCGGAAACATACACTGAAGCTTCTTGGCTACCCCGAAAATACCGTGGGGAGACTAATGACTCCCTACTATGTTGCAATAAGGTCTCACTGGACTTGCAGTGAGGCCCTTGATCATATAAGAAAATATGGAAGTGAAGCGGAAACAATTGATATTATTTACGTTGTCGACGGGAGCTGGCACCTCGTAGACGACATTTATCTCAAAGATATCATTTTAGCTGATTCTAATGAAAAAATAGAAACACTGATGGATGGTCAGGTGGTTTATGTAGACGCTTACACAGACCAGGAAGAAGCGATAAAGTTGATGAAAAAATACAATCTTAATGTCCTTCCGGTTGTTGATATAGAACGAATACTACTTGGAATAGTTACCATAGATGACATGATCGATGTTCTTGATGAAGAGCAAACTGAAGACCTTGCAAAAATTTCGGCTATCACTCCTGAAGTTGTGGGTCCTGAATTTCTAACCCATTTAAAAGAGGTTCCTGTAACTAAAATTTTTCAAAGTAGAGTTACCTGGCTCATTGCGTTATTGATCATGGACCTTATTACCGGAGGAATAATACAAAGTTTTGAAGAAACCATAGCAAAGTACGTGGTACTCGTTTCTTTCCTGCCTGTACTTGTTGATACTGCAGGGAATGCTGGATCACAGGCTGCCACACTTCTTATTAGAGCCTTAGCCTTAGGCACAGTAAAGCCAAAAGACTGGCTATTTTTATTTACCAAAGAGCTTGTCGTGGCAAGTCTTCTCGGTGCGACAATGGCATTCGGAATTTCTTTTATGGGTTTTTTAAGAGGTGGTGGCTTTCACATTGCAAGAGTAGTTGTTACAGCAATGTTCGTAAACGTAGTTGTTGGGTCTTTATTAGGACTTGCTCTTCCCTTTATTTTTGCAAAACTTAAAAAAGACCCTGCATCAGCAAGTACTCCATTAATTACAACCCTCGCAGACATAATAGGCACGGGAATATACCTGGCCCTGGCAACTTTAATGTTAAAATAGTGAAATTCCTTAATATTTCTTTACTTTTCAAGGATTTTAGACTATAATTACATCGTTCAAATATCAAGCATGGAGGTCTGAATGGCAAAGTTAATTGGAAACGTAAACCCCAAGGCTTTGAGGGAGCTTACGGTAAGTATCACGGAAGATGAAATAAAAGGGCAATTGGAAAATGTAGCTAAAGTTTACCAGAAAAAGGCAAAGATTCAGGGATTTAGACCTGGTAAAGCCCCTTTAGAGCTGGTAAAATCTGTGTTTCAAAAAGAAATCCTTGAGGACGCCCAGGACGAAGCTGTAAGAATAAAAGTGCTTGAAGAGATTAAAGCAAGAAAGGAAGATGTGGTTTCTGAAATATTTATAAAAGATAAAAGGTCTGATGAACAAGGGCTCACCGTCACGGTGGAATATGAGGCTATTCCCACTTTCCTTTTCCCAAACCTTTCTTCAATTAAAATAGAGAAGAAAATCCGCAGAATTTCTGAAATTGATGTAGATGATGAAATAGAGAAGTACCAAAGAAAACTCGGAAAATTAAAAGCCGTTGACAGAGAGTCTAAAGAAGGTGATTATCTTTTGGTTGACTACGAGGAGAAAGAAGGCGGGAAAATTGTGAAGAAAAAGCAAAATTTAACCCTTTACGTGTCCGGTGAATCAATAAACCCGGCACTCCTCGAAAAATTTGTAAGTAAAAAGAAAGGTGATGTTATTGAGCTTGATTTTCACGACGATGAAAAGAATAAAGACATAATACTTCTATACCGTGTAAAAGACGTATTGGAACTTGAGCTTCCTGAAGTTAATGATGAGTTTGCGAAAAAACTGGGATATGAAAATGTTGAAAAAATGAGGGAAGAAATCCGGGAATATCTTATAAAACAGAACGAAAAAGCCTCGGAAGACGAGCTGGAGTGGAATATCATTGATCAGATATATTCCAGAGTTCAATTCGAACTTCCTAAGACTTTAGTTGAAGAAAAAATTACGAGAATTGCACAGAGCTTTAAATATGATGCAACAAATGAAGAAGTAAGAAACTCCTCTAGAAAACTTGCCGAAGACCTGGTGAAAAAAGATATCATCCTTACAAATTTCATCGAACAGGAAGGCCTGGAAATTACTGAAGAGGAACTTTCTAAAAACATTGAGGAAAAAGCAAAACTTTATAGGATGGATCCCGAAAAATACAGAAAAGAGCTGGAAAGAAGGGGGTTTGTTGAAGGTATTAAAGAGGAGATCCTCAGAAATAAAGCGATGGAGCTACTTAAAAATAGAATAAAGGTGGAGGTAATTATAGAATGACCATTGACATCAAAAAAGTTTTAGATCAGTACGTCCCCTACGTGATCGAAGTTACTGGCAGGGGCGAAAGGGTTTACGATATTTACTCACGTCTTCTAAAAGATAGAATAATATTTCTCGGTTCTCCCATTAACAGTCACGTGGCAAATCTTGTGGTAGCACAGATGTTATTTTTAGAGGCAGAAAATCCCGACAGAGATATAAATCTTTATATAAATTCACCGGGTGGCGAAGTAACTGCCGGACTCGCTATCTATGACACCATGCAGTATATCAAACCCGATGTTGCCACAATATGTGTCGGAATGGCTGCATCCATGGGTGCAGTGCTTCTTGCAGCTGGTACCAAGGGGAAAAGATACGCACTTCCAAACTCAAGGGTGATGATCCATCAACCCTGGGGTGGTGTTGAGGGTCAGGCCATTGATATAAAGATTCATGCTGAAGAAATCATGAGAATAAGGGATATATTAAATCATATTTTATCAAAACATACCGGACAGCCCATTGAAAAAATCGAAAAAGACACTGACAGAGAGTTCTTTATGTCCGCCAACGAAGCCAAAGAATACGGCCTCGTCGATGAAGTAATATACTCTCGTAAGGAGGCAAAGAGATAAAATGTCAAAAAAGAGAAATTATGATAAAACCATCCATTGTTCCTTCTGCGGAAGACCGAAACAGGATAATTTAAGATTCATTTCAGGAATAGATGCCTATATTTGTGAGGATTGCGTAAAAATCGCTTATGACATTATTCAGGACGAGGAGAAAACAAAACAAGAGTTTAAAACCTTTAACCTGCCCACACCTGAAGAAATTAAACTTTACCTTGATGACTATGTTGTCGGGCAGGATTTAGCCAAAAAAGTTCTCTCCGTTGCCGTATATAACCATTACAAAAGAGTATTAAACCCCAAAAGGGACATTGAAATTCAGAAGACGAATGTACTTCTAATTGGACCCACAGGTTCAGGGAAAACCTTGCTGGCTAAGACCCTTGCGAAGATACTGGATGTCCCCTTTGCCATTTTTGACGTAACTTCATTAACAGAATCGGGATATGTCGGTGAAGATGTGGAAACTGTACTCCTCAGGCTTATTCAAAATGCAAATTATGACCTTGATAGAGCCTCCATAGGCATTGTTTACCTTGATGAAATTGATAAAATTGCGTACAAACCCACCACAGGACGCGATGTCTCCGGCGAAGGTGTTCAGGAAGAACTTTTGAAGCTCCTGGAAGGGCATGTGGTAAATGTACCTATGAGAACAAACAAGAAAATGCCAGAACAGGGTTCCTACCAAATTGATACTTCTAACATTCTTTTCATTATGGGAGGTGCTTTTGTAGGTATTGAGGACATTATCAGGAATCGTCTTGGTTCCACAGAAATGGGATTTAAATCTGCAGTTCTCGACACGTCTAAATTAACTTACGACGAACTAATTTCAAAAATTGAACCGCAGGACATTGTGAAATACGGTTTCTTACCTGAATTCATAGGCAGAATACCCCTTATTGTACCCCTTCATTCCCTCGGCAAACAGGAACTAATTAGAATTCTGACCGAGCCAAGGGACGCGGTCATAAAGCAGTACCAGAGGTTTTTCGAAATGGAAGATGCAAAACTTACATTCACCGAAGATGCATTGGAAGCCATAGCAGAAGTTGCTATTAAGACGAAAACCGGAGCCAGAGGACTAAGGAGTATTATTGAAAAAGCCTTACTCGAAACTATGTTTAAACTACCTACATTGAGAAGGAAAAGACCTGTGGAAGAGGTAATCGTCGACAGAGAAGTGATCGAACTCGGCAAAGAACCGGTAATCATTTTCCGTGACGTTCCTCGAAAGAGGAGAGAATCTTTTTAATATATGGATAAAAAACTCCCATTAATCATTACAAGAGAACTAATTGTATATCCTTCGGTAGCTACACCAATAATGATAGGCCGTCCCTTTTCCCTTAGAGCTGCCAGGGAAGCCCTTACTCTTGACAAAAAAGCCGTTTTCGTTTCGCAGCTCAATGCAGAACAGGAAATGCCAAATTCAGTAACTGATTTATTTGAGTACGGGACTTTGGGTATTTTCCTGCAACACATCACCCCTCCTGACGGAACCATACGGGCAATAGTTGAAGGCCTTCAGAAAGTAAAAATAACGGATCTTATCTACCAGGATGAAACTTTTTACGCTATCTATGAACCCGTTGAACTTACGGTGCCAGAGAGTCCTGAAATTGAGAATTATCTTCGCCTCGTTCGAGAATATTTTACAAAATACGTAGAACTTACAAAAAATGTCCCCGAAGGAGCCTTTACTGTTTTTGATGAATCAGCAGATCCGTGGGGAGTATGCTATAAAGTAATCAATTCTCTTAGACTCAAGTTTGAAGAGCAGTTAGAACTTTTCAAGATCAACGATTTAAATGAGATTCTTAAACGCATCGTGGAGATCCTTATTAGAGAAATTGAATTCATTAACCTTAAGCTAAACATAGAATCTAAGGTATCTGAGGAAATTAAAAAACAGCAAAAACAGTTCTTCCTCCAGCAGGAGATGAAAGAAATCCAGAAAGAGCTGGGTTACACCGAAGAGGACGAATACGAAAAACTGGAAGCCCAGATAAAAGATTCCAGAATGCCCGAAGACGTCAGAAAAAAAGCTCTCAGTGAACTGAACAAACTAAGGAGAACCCCATCTATGTCTCCAGATGCAGCGGTAATTCGAAATTACCTTGATTGGCTCATAAACTTACCATGGGGAATTTTCACTCAAGACAACCTTGACATTGAAAATGCAAGAAAAATCTTAGATGAAGACCACTACGGACTTGAGGAGCAAAAAGAAAGGATTCTTGAGTATCTTGCGGTTTTAAAACTAAAGGGTGAAATTAAGGGTCAGGTTATTTGCTTTGTTGGTCCTCCGGGAGTTGGAAAAACATCCCTGGCCAAATCCATTGCTAGGGCTTTAAATAGAAAGTTCGTGAGAATTTCACTGGGTGGATTAAGAGATGAGGCAGAAATTAAAGGACACAGGAAAACTTACGTAGGCGCCATGCCCGGCAAGATTATCCAGCAGATTAGAAGGGCCGGAAGCTGTAATCCTGTTTTCCTTTTAGACGAAATAGACAAAGTGGGGCAAGACTGGAGAGGTGACCCTCAAGCAGCCCTCATGGAGGTTCTGGATCCGGAAGTAAACAAATATTTCCAGGATCACTACCTTGAGGTGGAGTTTGATTTATCTAATGTTCTTTTTATAACCACTGCAAATACTACTTATACAATTCCCAAACCCCTCCTGGATAGAATGGAAGTAATTCCCATCCGGGGATACCTCGAAAACGAAAAATTTTACATTGCAAAATATTTCCTTATACCCAAACAGATCAAGGCCGCTGGTCTTTCCGACGGAGTATTAAAAGTTACAGGAAAAGCTACAAAACGTATCATTAACGAATATTCCAGAGAAGCAGGATTAAGAGAATTGGAAAGGCAATTTGCAAAAATCACGAGGAAAGCGGCAAAAATATACGCAGATAAAGGAAAACCTGTAACTGTAAACAGTAGAAACCTTGAGGAGTTTTTAGGAAAACCCAGATACAGAATAAGGGAACTTAACGAAACCCTTCCTCCTGGTGTGGCATATGGCCTTGCATGGACAGAATTTGGCGGTGAAATCTTAAGAGTTGAGGTAGCAAAAATGGAAGGGAACGGAAAACTTGAACTTACTGGACAGCTTGGTGACGTAATGAAGGAATCCGCTAAGGCGGCTCTTACTTACATCAGGGCTAATTATCAGGATTTTGGCTTGGAAAGGGACTTTTACAACAACATTGATTTGCATCTCCATGTTCCAGAAGGAGCAATTCCCAAGGATGGTCCTTCTGCAGGGATTACAATCTTTACTGCAATGCTTTCCAGCTTAACAGGAAAACCAGTGCCCAATAACATTGCAATGACAGGAGAAATTACAATAACGGGCCAGGTTCTCGCTGTAGGTGGACTTGAAGAGAAACTACTGGCTGCAAAAAGATATGGTATAAATAAGGTTTTCTTACCCTTAGAGAATAAGAAAGATGTAGAGGAAATAAAAAAAGATATAACAGAAAAACTGGAAATAGTCTACGTAGATCATGTCAGTCAGCTTGTAAAGAATGTATTCAACTTCTGAAAAGCAAGAAAAAGCTCTTCTTGTAGGACTCTGCTTCTCCTCTCAAGAAAGATGGCATGAAATGGATAGACTTGAAGAACTTGCTCAACTTGCTGAAGCCGCCGGGGCTGAAGTTTTCGAGAAAATCATTCAAGTTAGGCCAATGCCTGATCCTGCCTATCTCATAGGCAAAGGAAAAGCGTTCGAAGTTCAGGAAATTTGCGATAAATTTAATATAGATGTGGTTATTTTTGATCAAGATCTGTCGCCTTCACAAATCAGAAACCTCGAAGAAATAATAAAGTGCAAGATCATCGATCGTACAGAATTAATTCTTGATATTTTCGCTCAACATGCAGAAACCACAGAAGCTAAGATTCAGGTAGAGCTTGCACAACTTTTGTATAGAATGACAAAGTTGACGGGTAAGGGAATCGATCTTTCGAGACTAGGAGGTGGAATCGGGACTCGAGGCCCGGGCGAGAAAAAGCTGGAAGTAGACAGGAGAAAAATTAAAGAGAGAATATCACATTTACAAAAGGAATTAAAAGAAATTGAGAAAACCAGAACTCTTCACTACAAAAGAAGAAAAAATATTTATAAGGCAACCCTCGTTGGTTACACAAATGCAGGGAAATCCTCCATTATGAACCTACTGACAAAATCTCATCTACCCGTGGAAGATAGACCTTTTTCCACTCTCGACGCTACCACAAGAGTTATGTATCAGGAGAACCTGAAAAAACCGGTAGTTTTATCTGATACTGTTGGCTTTATCGAGGATATACCTCATCATCTCATTGCATCTTTTAAAGCAACCCTTGGAGTTGCAAGAGAAGCTGATGTTCTCCTTCATGTCATTGACATTACCAACGAACCTGTAGAGAAAAGAATTGAAACTGTTATGAAGGTCCTCGAAGAAATAGGATGCTCAGAAAAACGCATTATCAACGTATTTAACAAAATAGATCTTGTAATAGAACCATCAATTATTCAAAGATACAAAGAAAAATACCCCAATTCCCTCTTCATCTCAGCCAGGCTCAAAAAAGGGGTAGACGAGCTCAGACAAAGAATAATTCAAGAATTTCAAGAAATAGAACGAGAAGAAAGAAGCTTATAATACTCATATAGCCCCAGAATAACAGCATTTTCCTCATATGCTCCAAAACCTGATAAATTTCTCAAAATCTCACCATCACCGCCTGTAAAAACCACATTCTTACAACCTGTTACGTCCATAACGCCCTTTATTATCCCTCTTAAAGCGAAAATTAAACCATACTCCATACACTCCTCTGAGGTTTGGGGAAATTTGTCGCATCTACTCTGGTAATTTAAAATCACAAGGGGGATTTCAAGATTCTTAAGCCTTTCCCCCCTTTTAAAACAATCTTTTAATATATGAATCCCCGGAAAAATAACCATTGGAAAATGCATGCGGTCTCTAACATATTCGACGTTTATGAAGGTACCTGCATCCACACCAATAGCAGAACTGTGGTAGGACATAAGATAAAAGGCCAGGGCAATGCGATCGTCGCCCAGTTTATCCGGATCCTCATAGTTTACCTTTATAAAATTCTGATCACTGGCTCTGAGTCGCAAAAGCTTCCGCTCCATGCCCCAATTTCTTAGAAGAACCAGGAATTCCCCTAATCTAGAGTCTGAAACAGAACTTAAAACAATGGACTTAGCTTCCTCAACTAATTTTCTTTCAGGGAAACCTACAAAGACATGATCCAATCTGTTGTCCTGAAACACACCAGTTTTAACGTTTTTATTCCCGATATCAATACAGAGAACTACATCCATTCAATCCAGACCACACTTTCAAAGGGAAAAATACCCTTATCTGTGACAATGCTGAAGTCTCTTTCGATCCTACCAATAGAAGTAACGAAATTTCTCCCGCCTGAAAGATGTATGGTACACAAACCAGGAAAGGATACAGCTTTCGAATAATCCGAAAAAAGGGTATTGTAATCCATATCAAGGAGCGATTCTAACTCTTCGATATATAAATCTAATAGCTCTCCCAGATCGTGTTCCTTTGAGGTCTCTATGCATAAACTGGTGGCTATCCCGAACAGGGACTCAGGAAATGTTTTCTGATTTACATTCAAACCTATACCTATAATTGTAGCTTCAGAAGTAATCTCCACAAGGACACCGGAGATCTTCTTTTTCCCCACTATAATGTCATTGGGGAATCTTAGTTTACACGGAATGAACCTTGAGACAACATGATACGAGGTCAAAGCACCTATTATAAGCGCTTTTCTTAAATCCATTCGACGAACAACGAAAGAAGCAAAAAGGCCACCCTTATCCGATACCCAGTTTCTGCCCCTTTGCCCCTTTCCTCTGGTCTGACTTTCTGCAGTAACAACAAAGGGTATATTTACCCCGGTGTCCAAAAACAACTTAGCTATATCGTTAGTGGATTCACAAACTTTAATAAAATACTTATCCACAGGCAGCCACCGCAAAAGCTATAGAATAATATTTTAATTCAGGCTCATCAGCTCTCGAGAGAAGAACTACCGGTACCCTGGCTCCATAAATAAGACCACCAGCTTTGGCCTTTGTCAGATAAATGAGAGATTTAGCCAAAATATTACCCGATGCCACATCAGGAACCATCCACAAGTCCGCGTCTCCACTCACAACTGAGTTAACACCCTTAAGCTCAGCTGCTTTTTTAGATACTGCAATGTCAAACCCCATGGGACCATCGAGATAAACCTTAACACCCTTGAAAAAGGACCTATCCTGAAGTTTGGAAATGGCAGCAAATTCAATGGTCTCAGGCATATCTTCATGAAGCGTTTCGAGTGAGGCAAGAAAAGCCACCCTTATCTCTTCATATCCCATAGTTTTCATAACATCAATGGCGTTTTGGAGAATGCTGATTTTCATCTTAAGATCGGGCCTTATATTCATTCCCGCATCTGTTAAAAAGACAAGTTTATGGTATGTGGGAATCTCAAGAAGGGTAATGTGAGAGAATATCTTGTCAGTCCTTATACCCCTTTCCTTATCCAGAAGGCTCCTCAGGAAGGTTGGAGTATCAATCTTCCCTTTCATAATAAAATCTGCGTTTCCTGCCTTAACAAGTTCACAGGCCTTAAAAGCTGATTCCACCGGGGATCTGGAATCAGCCACTTCGTAATCCTCAATACCGTGGGTTTCGGCAAATTTCCTAATTTTATCTCCATCACCTATAAGGATGGGGAAAGCTAATTCCTTTGCTAATTTCAGCCCTTCAACGATCTCCTCTGAGGCTCCCTCCACTACCGCAATCCTCTTTCTTCCCTTATTTCTGGCAAGATTAATAACATCTTCAAAGCTTTTAAACATAAACCCACTCCTTTTGTTAAATATTTTAATGGTAAACCAACGGTGAATCAGAATCCCGAGCAAATTTCAAAATATTATTTTGATCTAAATTCATTTTTCAGCGTTTATCTCGCAGAGTTTCATATGTTGCTTTAGGGGTTCTCTCCAAAAAGCAAAGAATTCATTAGTGCCACCATTTGGGATGCGGTTCCTTAATCAGTATTGATATAACTACTCTAAGCAGAATTTGTGGATACATTAACGTAAACCATCAAAAAATACTATTACCCACTCTAATACATAATTTTCAGGGCTTTAAATAGTGATGGCAATGAGTCGGCTCCAAAAATCAATGCCTTATCTTACCCTGAGGTTTGGGATAATACTCCTCCTGCGCGTTAGATATTCCATAGGAACCACATCCACCTTAGAAGTTATAGTATTTGAGGATCGTCTTAAACTTGATATAATCCCTTAAAGAGGCCAATAGGATGATGACGCCCCGTTGATTATCTGTAAAGGATACATACACAATAAAATCGGATAATCCACTTGACAACCCAATTAGGGGATTTAAGATCCACGGAAGGCTTAAAAAGTAGGCATAGCTTATTCCCTTAATGCAACATTTTTACAGCACATAAGAACAAACGATTCTAAAATTTCATCTTACCGTTCCAATTCATAATTGCAAAGTCCGCACAAGGCCATCATGGAAATTTTTTCACTTTACCGGAGGTCACTACTCTTTTGCTTATTAAGGATCCGTCTCTTTTTCTCCAGCGCTAATCGTTCCCATGTGGCTCTAAGGGAAGAGTGGGATACAGAGATTGAGCATCTCAATCCTTCATCCCCATCAAATTCATAAGCACCCTTTAATATCAACTTCAATAAAAGGTCTAATTGGTTTTTATTCTGAAAATTTTCAGACCATTCTCATTGCCCACGAAAGCAAGGTTTCCACCCACTTTAACCCATCTTCCACTTTTCCCCTGGGGTCTAAAACGCCCCAGTTCCTTAAGGTGAGAAGGATCTGACACATCAATCACCGTCAACAAATTGTTTACTCCTGTGGCATAGACCGCGTTGTTACTAACCCAGACATCACCCACATTCAAATTACTGTACCTTCCCGTAATTATAGGGTTTGATGGATTTGAAACATCAATGACGATCAACCCCCCACTGCCAGTAGCTACGTAAAGAAAAGGCATATTCGCAAAGACATCCAGAGCTTCGCTTGAAGTAGCTACATTACTTATTAATCGTGGGGTTAACGGACTTGAAACATCCAGGATAGAGACCCCATAACTTCCCCTGGCTACAAAAGCATAGTTTCCACTTACAAAAACTTTCCTTCCACCGTCAATTCTTATCCTTCCCAATATCACAGGATTTGAAGGATTGGATACACTCAATACCTCAAGGTAGGTGACACTCCCGCTACCCACAAGAAGATATGCGTACTGGTTTTGCACAAAGATTGAGTACGTAGAAGAAGGATAAACCTGCCAGAAACCTTCCTCGTTAATGGATTGAGGGTATAAAACATTGAAAATCCTGAGCCCCCAGATACTATCCACTACATAGGCATAATCACCTTTAACGAAAATATCAGTGAATTTCGTTGGCCAGGTAGATGGGGATGTATAACTCCCTGCAACATAAGGTGAAGCAGGATTGGAAACGTTTAATACAAGTAATGCGCCCACAGGTGCTAGTTCACTTCCTACATTTCGAGTTAAATATACCAGGTTTCCCTGGACATCGAAGCCCAGGTTATTGTATGATAAAAATTCTCCTGCTTCGTAGGGATAAAGGATAATACTTCGTACATTGCTGAAATATCCCGGAACTCCAGATTTTTCCCCTCTTACTCTCCAGAAGGCACTGCCATTAAGATCAACGGGAATCCAGCTATAAAGGGTATCTGGTGTAGCAATATCCAGAGATACTGTATTAAAACCTGCATCGCTGGAGACCTGCAGTCTGTAATTCGAAGCCAGAAGGATGCTGTTCCACCTGAAAAGCAGAGTCTCTGCATTCCAGAACCCTGCGCCATCTGAAGGGCTAATGAGATTCGGCGTGGAGTTAATGGATATTATCCTGACCACATTGGAGGGTTGTGTGGTGTTACTCCCCCTTCTCGCTTTAACCCTGCAAAAAAGCATGCCGGTGTTGGAACCCGGCGTCCAGTTGTAATAAGTACTTACCGTGTAGGGTGAGGAAACAATTTGAGTAAAGGAAGAATTGCTGGAGATTTCAAGTATGTACCCTTCTGCACCACTAACGGAAGTCCAGGAAAAGGGGACATACTCACTATTCCAGAAAAAACTGCTATCTGAAGGTGATAAAAGTTCCGGTAAGGATGGTATCACTATGTCAAAAAAACCCGGCCCGCTCCAGTCCGTCCACATTGATGCTTTTCCCGCCTTTACCCTCCAGTAGAAATCCCCCAGGCGCCCGCTGGAAAGGTAAGTTAAGGAAGTACTACTTAAAACGGTATCAAGTATTATGTTAGAAAAGATAGAGTCTCCAGCAAGTTGAAATCTATATAATTCTGCCCCCTCCTTTTCATACCATGAAAACCTCACTGTATCGTAAACCCAGAAGGTCTTATTAAGAGGAAAAATTAAATCAGGAGGCGCGAGATTTGCGATTCTTATGGCACGCACATCAGACCAGCCCCCATTAAAGTATCTTTGAACGAAGAAACTCTAAGGTAAATATAACCGGAATCAGTAAAAGGCCTTTCAAAGGTAGTATCATGAACAATGGTGTCAAAATCAATCGTTGTAAAATCATACATTCTGGAAAGCTGTATTCTATAAGATGTAGCGTTGATAACACCGTACCAGGCGAAAGTTACATTTTCTCCTAACCAGAAAACGAAGGATTGAGGTAGGATTAACAACGGTGGAGGTCCAAAAAAGAGGTTTAACTCTCTCGTTGCCAAATTATCTTTCTCATCCAGTGCCTGGATAGTAATAGTGTAGCGATTCCAGGGGGTTAATCCCTTTATGGTATCGTGTACATTCTGAACTGAGTAAGACCTGTATAACGTATTATTCACGAAAACCTTTACAATTTCAAAATCTTCATCTATAACTTCAAAATCTATCAATATGCCATAATAAGTGCTTTTAGAACAATTCACAATTATCTCGGGCGGGATTCCCCGCGTTTCTTCTTTCTTACAATTTCCCAACAATATAAATACTACAACAAACAGGGGAACTATAAACTTTTTCATACTACCACCCTCGAATAGTATAAATCTAACCCATTAAGAAGTCAATAGTTTTAAAAGCCTCTTCGGCCTAAGGCCCGAGAAGGTGAATTAAAAACTTTTTCATCGCAATACTAACTGTAAAACAAAAAAATTCCCTTTATTGTTGCAGTATCTCGGGCTCTTTCGCCTACAAACTTTTAAATATCCATCCCTCGGTGGGTCTAAACAGCTCATAATTTATCCAAGAGCAATGCCGTGAAAAGTGACATTTAGGCCTTAGAATGTGCATAATCCATCGAATTAACCCGCGTTTGATGTAAAGAAGTCTGTTTTAAATAAGTTGTCTTTAAGCAAAGTTGAGTTTCAAAAAGAAAACATTTAAGGCTTTTCTAAAAATGATTTAACTCACAACTTCGACCTTTACATTCAATTCCCTGAACAGATCACCGAGATATCCAACGTCTTCTACTCTGTTAAGGCCGTACTTTCTGTAAACCCAGTCAGCGTAATGGTAATTCATCTTATCAATGATCACATAATCCACTAAACCCCTTAGCATGCTCACAAGTCCCTCAGCACCGGGAAGGACGGGGGCAACCATTACATAAGTCCTTATCTTTTCGGACCTTAAAATTCTCAGAGCCTCAATCCTTGAGAAAATAGAAGGAGCTTGAGGCTCAAAAATCTCTCGAACCCGATCATTAGCTGTCCCTATGGAAAAGCCTACATCGATCCTTTCAAAATGCTTTAATAAGTCTATATCTCGGGTGACAAGCGGAGATTTGGTCTGTATAAACACTGGCCAATTATAGTTTGAAAGAATCTCCAGGCATTTGCGGGTTAGCATATATTTTTTCTCCACGGGCTGGTAAGGATCACAAACACCACTTATCCAGATTTCACCCATCTTTTTCCTTCTTATCTCCTTTTCCAGAAGTTCTGGAGCATTGATTTTTACATCCACAAACTCGCCCCAGGGTTCCACATGACCTGAGAATCTTTTCATAAACCTCGCATAGCAATATGTACAGCCATGCTGACAACCTACATACGGGTTAATAACGTAATCGTACACCTTCGATTTTGCTAAAATACTTTTAACTCTAACTTCCTTTACCAGCATTTAAGTTCGATAAATTATAAGGGATGAAAAACTAACAAATTATACCTGAGAAAAACCTCCGGTAAGCGCTGCTCGAAAAAAACTCTACTAAATCCTTAGTTCTTTAATTTTTCAGTACACAATAAACTTACCAGTTTTCCTATTACCTCCTATCTTTAACTCATAAAAATAGACCCCTGAAGATGGGAAAAGCTCCCTGGAGAGCATAATTTCTCTGGCGTTAGCCATTAACTCATCACTACTGTGCAATAACGTTCTGCCCGTTGCATCATAAACCTTAAAGTAAAAACCCTGTGTTTTACTGTCTTCAATCTGGAGTCTCAAAAATACCCCTTTGCCGCCTATGACCACTAACTCATCAACTCGGTCCGCAATCGGGGTATTAACTACAGTGGGTAAAGCCCGGGATGAACAATGGACTAAAGCACTGGAAAAATCACCATTGGGTTCCACAATATAACCAAGAAAATATACATAATAAGTATAACCCAGTTCAGGAAGTGAAATATTTTCCGAGGTTCCAAAAGTATAAGTTCCACCACCCTCACTTGAAATATGGGTTCTTCCCCTGTAAATTACAGTATCTGTAGAATAATCCCTGATCTCCAGGACATGGTCCAAGGGTAAACTGACACCTTGAACAAAGAAGGTATCTGAGACATAAACCCTTATATCAGGGTAAAGCTCTTCCGGGTAGCTAGTAAATGCTATGTATAAATTTTGTGGTGTCACATTAGTTCTTACCCATGTGGGATTAGAATATGTTGAAGCGTAGGTATACCTGTTGCTCCACCCACCACCGGGTGGTGTCAAGATGGAAAGGAAGTAAACTTGATAGTCATAACCACTATCAGGAAGGCTTATGGTTGGCTGTAGGCCAAAGGTCTTGATCCAGTAACCTGAAGATATATTGGAAACCCGCTCACTGTAAAGCACTGTCCCACTTGCCCTGCTTTTTATTTCGAACACAAGATCCGCTGGTGATTGAGTGGGTTCAATATAAAAACTGTCCTGAACTGTAAAGTTTGTATTTGCATAAACCTCCGAAGGATAATTTTTGTAAAAGATATAACTAGTGTCTCGTGAAGACGAGAATACATTAGTTGGTAATAGACTCGTAGAAACGTGTGTAATCTTGTTGCCCCAGTTACCACCTTGTGGAACTATGTAAGAGAGGAAATAAACCTGGTAGTTTGATGAAGATGAAGGGAGACTCAAATTAAAAGTCCTGATATTATAACCTGAACTGAGCCCATTTACTCGCTGAGTATAAATCACGCTACCTGTTGAATAATTTTTTACTTCAAAAACCAGGTCACAAGGAGCATCATAACTCGAGATGTAGAAACTATCCCTTACCTGAAAGGTCACACCGGATGTAATCGTCGTTTCAGGGTAGCTCGTATGCAAAACGAAAGTAGGCTTTGGAAGATTCAGATGAGCCGAGAGTCCCTGGGCATAGGCAAGCCCCTGACGCCCCCTGTGGGCATACCAATCGTATGCAAACCTCCAAGATTCATTGTAAGTACCACTATAGTCTATAAAGCTTCCTTCTCCCAGAATAGCAGGCATGTTCGTATACACGAGAACATAGAAGTTAGCAGTCTTAGCTCCCCTATTAGGGTAACCATAAGCCCGCACAAGGTATGGATGTGTTGAATCTCTCATATTGAATGAGGCACTGCTTCCGTAAGTATAGCAGTAAGTTTCGGTACCCTGCACTGTACCATTATAGGAGTTTTGATGGACGGATATAAATCTGTCGACGTAATTCGAATTGGCATAATTTACCCTATCTTGAAGAGAAACATCGACATCGGATGTACGGGTCATTAAAACTTGAGAAATGCTTGGGTTTCTTAACATAAACTCCTTGGCCCAGAGTGCGACATCCAAATTAGCATTTTTCTCGGTGTAGTAACTTCCCGTCGCCCCGGGATCGCTTCCCCCATGACCTGGATCCAGGCATATTTTAAACTGAGCATAGGAGAAACCTGTGAGAGTTAAAATACATAAAACTATTAATAAGCCACCATAACGAGACTTCATTGGAACCCCCGCTACTTTATCTCAAACTGAATAACGCCAATTTTACCATCAATGGTGCTGAAATAGATTCCTTTTCCATCAAGTGAGAAAACTGGCAAATGCTCATAAACATCCATGGTTTCGGTGAACTTTATAGCTATTCTTCGCTCAAGGTCAAAAACATATAAATCCCCCGAAGTAATATCATGGCCATCATCAAGGAGGAGTGAAAAGACAAGAAATTTTGAGGATGGATGCCATGAAACATTTCCGCCTTTCCCAATGAAAATTTGCTCCCCTGAATTAAGATTTAAAACATAAATACCCTCGCCCAGTTTCGAATACGAAATATATCTCCCATCGGGAGAAATCTCAGGCATGTAATAGATTCCGTCACCCCCTTTCAGGAGCTTAACCTGATTTTTATTTAAATCGAAAAGGAAAATCGAGTCGTTTCTTTGAAAAGCTACAAGATTCTGTGCTGAGGAAGCATATGAGTAAGAAAAAGAGTAAATTTCTTTAACATTATTAAGGTCTTCTGTCAAAAGTACGGCTCTGCCCTGGTTGGGTATAAGAATAGAAGAATCGTTTAAAAATACAGGATATCCTAATAGCCTGTTCGAAAAGAATCTGGATATTTTGCCTTTATTCATATCATACAGAACCACAGTGTCAGAGTTATTGAATAATATCTTAGTCCCATCGGAGGAAATACGAAGGGAGAAGGCATTACCATCGGCAATCTTTGAAACTGTCGTATCAGAGAACCTTAATAGATATATCCCCTGAAATTTGGAGCCAGTGAGTAATAAACCGTTCTCTACCGGCCGTGGTGCTATGTAGAAGTCTCCAAGATTTAAAAGAGTATAGGAAATGAATAAAAATTTAAAGATTATACCCACTTTAACCCCCTCTTTAATTACAAATATATTTTATGAGTTCTGTATATTGTTTTAAAAAAGGATTTATTTTAGGGGCGTCCGCAGGACGCCCGCAGGTATTTATTCCTCAAGCTCCAGTACTTCTGTTATATTATTCTGCCTCACATTCAAAGGCCTGCTTCTGTCAAAGGTAGTATAGGTCTCTTGTTTTATGATAGTTCTAATCTCCTGCCTCAGTAAAATCCCGGTTTCTGCATCATAGTACTCCTCTTTTGTGGAATTTACGGTAGTCTTCATCACAAGATGATTTTTACTATCCTCCTGAGAATGATCTCTTACAGACTTCACGTATAGAGTGCTTTTGCCTTTCAAACTAATGTTTTTTCTCTCCACCACATTGTATATCGGCGCCGCGTCATAATTCTCAACGTTCTTAATTTCGAAAACTTTTCCGTTCATCTCTTGTTTTAAAACCTTCCCTTTCTCATCGTAATATATAGTTCCCAAAACACCCCTGTAATTCTTTATGGTAAGAGACATCGGATTACCAGGAGTGTAAATAACCTTTATGGTGTCGCTTTCGCTTCTGTAAGTGGAATTTCTGTGCCAGGAATAATTCAATTCCATAACACCCTTTGCTGACCCGGTAGGGGTTACCAGAAGACCTCTTATATCAAATGCATAACTAAATCCCAGTGTAAAGAAAACTAAAAGAATAATTTTCTTCATGGTCTAACCTCCCCTTACTTTACCTTTATAAACTTGTCACTCAAAATATTTTTCCCTTTACTTTCGACCTTCAGGAAGTATATGCCCTTAGGAATCTCTTCCAGGCGGATTTCTAAAGCGCTAACATCACGATTCACATAGAACGTTCTCGTGTAAACTCTCCTACCCGAAGCATCGTAGATGTTCACATCCACACTACCTTCTGCCTTACCCATTAAAGGCACCTTCAGTATTCCACCACAAGTCAGGGTACTGATCCTGCTAGGTGAATTAACAGTATAATATCCTTCGTTAACACCGTAATAATCATTAGTAACGTAGGATGCATATTTAATGGAGAACCCATATGATCTTAAATTGTCATTATTTGTTTTGACCCTGACTCTGACAACGTTCCCTGGTATCGACAGGGCAAAAAACGTACCCAAGTTACCGGTATAACTTGCATACCTGTTCCCGCTAGCATCATACAAAATCACGGAGTCTCCTGAGATAGAGTCACCCACATCCATGTTAAAATTATTGAAGCAAATCTTAATAGCCTTCGCATCAGGTATGCTTATCTCATAGGTATAATCGTAATTATTGGGAAGCGGATGCTGAGTTTCTATATCTAGAGGCATGCTATAGAAATAAGGTACATCTAATTTATACCTAACATAATCTACACGGAAACCATAGTCATTCTGTATATTATCGGAATGGAATTCAAGATAAAGGATATCAGACGGGATAAGCGGTGTACTGAAGCTTCCACGAGAAGGTCCATTATAAGTAAACCATGTACGCCCAAGTTTATCTTTAATGTAAAGGGTATCAAAATAGTCTGTGGAGAAATTCTCAAAATGCAGTCTAATGAAGGAGGCACCAGGACGCTCTACAGTCCAATTAAGAACAGCATTATTGGGATAAGGATGAGGAGTTTCAATATCCAAAGTGGCAGTCTGCCAGTCGTGTCTTACAGTGTAATTGTCAAGATACAGCACGTTATCAGAACCACCTACCGAGGCGAAGAAGGCTGGATCCCAATTATCATCAAGTTTCCAGTAGAATAATGGTCTTATGGGCCTTGTCTTCCCAAAATTATAAGTGTAGAGGTATAGAGATTCGGGTTCAAAAACAAATTCCAAAGTATACCAGCGGCCGATTTCAAAACTTGTCTTTACATCCGTCTTTATGCCGTCCCCTACTACTTCACCCACTAACTCTTCACCTTTAGAGGGGTAGTAGAAAATTACCCCATAATATCTCGTACGGGTCTCGTCACACATAATAACCAGAGTGGTGTCATTTCTAGCTACACCATCAAGCATGAAATTAACTTTAAAAGACGGGAAGTTTATTCTTTGGTAATGTACCCTATCCTTTAAATATGTTTGCCAAAGGGATCTTCCGTCAGACCTCAGCACAAATTTTCCACCCTCAATCTGGACACTATTTAACCTTTCAAATCTGAAGGGATCGAAGGAAAGCCCTCGGTCGTGGTACACAATTATAGCATCTGGCCTGTTAGGTTGGTAGGAAATCCCATCAGCAATATTCCCGTTTGCATCAGTTACTCTGAGATAGAGCCCCCACTGGTCATATGCTTTAACAACCTTAAACATTACGAATTTCCAACCAGAGGCGTCAAAGGAGATAGGAAGGACATACTGGTCAGGTTGACTATAAGAAGAGACACCGCTAGTAACCACCTGGCCATTCACGAACAATTTGTAATTTCCAGATATTCCGTACCTAAGATAAGCAGTTCTAGGACCATCGGAGTGGATATAGAGTCCGGCATAGACTACACCCTGATTGCCAAAATTGTTGAAATTAAAGTAACCTGTGTTATCAGAATTTACATCGCTCCATACAAAACCACCAGGAGCTTCATAACTATCATATGGCCTTACGTATGCTTCGCCACCGAGGTAATCAAATTCCAGGTCGCTTCCAGGATAAGGGCCTACGAACACTACATCTTGGACAAAAGGCGCATTTCCAGGATTCATCTGGTCCACAGGACCCCACCACACATCGTAATCAAACCTATGACGTACCTGGTTCCAGACTACATTTATACCAGCAAGGTAACCAAAGGCAAGCCCCGACGCTCCTATACCGTCGTTATAAAGCCTCTGCCTCCAGTAAGGTCCATAAACGAAGGGATAGCTGGGTAAACTATATGCAAAACCAAACCAGGCATCAAGGTTTACAAACCACACGCTTATGCTAAGATTCCCCCTACCCCATGCATCTACATTAACCCAGTTATAGTATACTGAATCTTGTCCTCTAATATAGCAACCCCAGAAGGAAATTCCTTCGTTAGGATCCTCGCCCAGCCATCCATAGGCATCAAGATATCCCTGCCTGGTGTAGACATCGAATCCAGCCGTGGCCCAAGTGTAATAGGCAATCATAAGATGACCTAAACCAGACACCTGACCATTGGTACCTATTTCAAGTGTAGCATCAAGGGCTAAAACTCTCACAGGGTCAGAAACCAATCCCCAGATTACAAACATCCAGTACTCTTCGGGATTTGTGTAATGATACACACCACCACCGACACCATTTAAGAAAAGACCTGTGGTCCCTATTGGAATGTTCATGCCTGTAGCAGCTAGATAGCAATAGTTAAATGTACCATCCCAATTGAAAGATAACCTCATCTCAACTTCACAGACATCGGGGACATTTATCCTGGCCGTACCCGAGACGCCTACTGAATCAAAGGCAAAACTGCCACCCAGGAACCTGTAACCACCCATCATGAACTCAGGAATGGATAGTGAACCCGCAAGAACCCTGTAGCCCAGCCCCATAACTCCCTGACCATCTGCAACCCTTTCAAGCAGGATAGATCCAGAGGCTTCGCCTGATAAGAATACCGGTAAATCAATGCTTCCTTCAAAATAAATCCTGTTACTGGCTGGGAATGTAATCCTTCCGCTGAAAGAATATCCTCCAATGGTAAAGGAACAACCACCTTCGCCAAGGCTAATAATATCACCCTGGGCATTAATTACGAGATCCCTTACATAGGCATATCCAATATTATCAAGAGAAACCTCTCCTGTAAGACTTACAACACCATTCCCGAGGAAATAAATCCAACCAGAAGCATGGAAAGTCCCCACATTGAGGTATTCAATCCCAATTGCAGAAGCACTTATAATATTACCACTATAAGAGATCACCAAATAATGAACTGTGAGCCGGCCGTTAACATTGGAGAGATTGGAAAAGTCTATTTGTGCAAAATACACAACAAGATATTCATTATAGAACCCAAACTCGCCTGAAAATGCAAAGAAGTCACCAATGTGGAAATTATTCACTCCCACAAGTTCACAGCCGAGGAATCTACCATCCGGCGAAATCTGGAGATTCTGGAAATAGATGTTATTAACCCCGATGAAGCCAGAAAGAGCAGACAGATCGAAGTTTCCACTTAATATAATCCTACCAGGGTTAGATTCGAACCTTCCGTTGGCATAGACTATTCTAAAACCATTTATGTTTATATTCTGAAATGTAATAGAGCAGCTATCGATTCCACCGGAGGAAACGTACAGGTAGTCCACACTTCCTGCCCCTCCACCGGGAATTTCAACTCCACCCTGGAAGAATAAGACACCGTTTACGTAATAGAAGTTCCCGTAAATGTGAAAACCATTTACCCAGAAGTCAAATCCAGGAACGTAAAGCGAAAGCCCACCACTTCCATTTGCTTTCAAAATCACGTAAATACCGCCGTTAAATTCAGGAACGTAGATCCAACCTGCAAGATTAAAGGGATATAAGTTTAATTCAAGGTCTTTTATAAATACTCTCCCAAGGTTAATATAACCATCTCTAACGGAACCGTTAATGTAACCATTGTAATTTGCGACGAATTCAATATAGAAACTTACATTCTCAAGATTTACCTGACCATACCCAGTAATGCCCTCTTCGGTAATCACGACTTCTATATCGTATATATGTACTACAATTCCCTGATTATCAGGCAAATCTATGTAATTGGGTAACTTGCCAAAGAGCTTACCATTGGGATTGGACCTGAATTGAATGGGTATAACAACATAGTTGTTTTGATCACCGATCCTCGCGTAACCCACTCCCACAAATCCTGAATCAGCATATATTGTGCCCTGTAAATTGTAAATCATTACATTACCATAATAGAAAGGCCCAGGGTAATAGGTAGTCGCATAACGTCCCTGCCAGTTAAACTCAAAATAAAGAGAATCAGTTTCGGATATAATCCACCAGGCCCTTGCAATACCATCAGATCCAACGTAGTAATGTCTCAAGAGAATGCCACCAAACATGATGGCGTCACCGTAGATCTGCCAGTTCACTACGCCATTTTGTGACTCAAAAACCACCGTTATATCGTTACCGTTCTGCCTGTAAGTACCATATCCAAAGAATCCTTCATTGTTAACGTAAGCTGTGAGATTAGAAATGACACCTCCATTACTCAGAACCACATAACCGTCGCTTATCCCAATGAATATCTTCCCGCTACGATCCGTATAAAAATTAACCTTTACGTTGCCAGAGGGCGGATTAGAAACATTATTGAACTTTACAAAACCATACCCGGAAATACCTGTTGTTGTAACAGTCAGATTCAGGTTATATATTCTTACGCTTCCTACAATAATTTCCGGAGAGCTAACCCCAAGCTGAAATTCCGGCTCGGATAGCCTGTCGTTGTAAAATACATACACATCAAGCCATGTGTCATAAATTCTAACCCTGCCCCTAATTTCGTAACGGCTACTGGATATGAACCCCGTAAAATTACGAACTTCAACTCCCCCAACCACAAAATATCCATTGTTAATACTCAGATATCCATTAGAATTCACAACCATCTCAAGATCAGCGTAAGAGTCATAGATCTGCATCCTGCCTCTAGCAATAAACCCGGTAGAACTCCCAACCCTTAGATAAAAGTTTTCAAGAATTAGTTCTTGATAAGTAAAGTTCAAATCCCTCGCTTCTGCATAGAGTTCCGTTCCATCATATCCTAAATTGAGATGGAAAGTATTCCCTAATATTGCTACGTCAGTGCCACCATCGATCAGTCCATTGTATATATTCAATGTGAAGTTGTTAAGAGTTACTCCGTAAACCTGGAACTGGTTAGCATAGAAAGATGCTGCGACATTATTTAAGGTATCTATATAAAGATAAAGAGTTACATTTCTGTCGCCAAATAACACATCTCCATACCCAGAAAAGCCATGACTCGTGAGGGATAATCTCACATTCCTTATTATAACACCGTTCAAGTCAATATTCCCACCATCGGCAAATATATTTCCGTAACCGTAAACCTGCACTTGACCATTCAGGAAGGCCTGGACACTCAGCTTCAAATCATCTACCCGAATATTAAACACGTTGTTAGTAGAAATGGAACCATCCACAATGAGTGTGTCACCTCGAATATCCTGGATCACTGCTACTATCTGCGCATTCCCGATACTAAACCTTATGGTGTCACCCAGGAAAGCCTTTTCGGCTTTCCCCATAGACCCCAAAAAAGCTAACACTAAAAGGAAGTTCATAAAAAAACTCCTCCTTATTTCACAACCAGAATCTTCTTAGTCTTTGTTAAATTCTTGTTGAGGGGAGCAAGGAAATAAACACCACTTCTCAAATTCAAACTCTTAAGTTCATTTTCTGAGGAAATTGCCTTGATAAATCGACCCGTAACGTCGTAAACCGCGTAATTCCTCTTTATGGAAACATTTTCGGCAACTCCCGCGAACAGTATTACGGGGCCAATAAAGTATCCATCAGCCGGAAACCTCAGCGACGACCACCCCGCATAAGCTTTAAAGTAGTGAACATATGCACCCGGAGGTAAGTGCACACTCACACCATACCTTCCATTTAACGCGGTACCCTCTAAAAGGTCCATAGAAAATCTCATTGTATCAGTTAGGCCGGTCCCAAAATCGTTAAGGGGATACAAAACTAAAATTACGCTGTCACAGGATGTAAAACGCGAATAATATGATACCTCAAAATGGATTAAAGAATCAGCACTTATTGTATCCCTGTTGCAAAAATTGTTATAAAGATAGATAGTATCTCGTATAACTTGGGGGCCAGGTAAATAACCCTCAGAAGGATAACGGATGGGCACATTATTAAAATTAACCCCTTCAAAGTAAACCTCGTAAGATCCCTCAGGATAAATGGGAATCCTCGCACCATATAACCCATCATAGGACTCACCCTGCAGAAGATATAATGAATAAACATCATGAACGTCGTCAGGCCTTTTGATTACGAGGTTTACGTACTGTGGGGGATTGTTGTAATTGTCATAATATCTTACAAGGAAAGTAAAAGTTGAACCGGGAGGACCCTCCTCCGGGTAAAACTGATAATCGTAGAGAACAGGCTGATTGGGTAACATGAATGAGACGTATAGATAAGTTCTCTCGCCAAAAAAGTTTACACCTGCATCGGACCCCTCTTCATTGTATTTTGCAATACCGAGTCCAACCCAGTTTATTCCCTGATTCACGCGACCCTGTAAATAACTCCTGAATGAAGAATTTAAGGGCAAGAAAGTACTGTCTGACGGGTAGTACACATTATACTGGGGATCCATGCTAACATAGAAAGGCGTTTCAGTAAAAATGGTTCCATCTGCCGCATCATAGAAAAGAGTGGAACTTTCATAACCGCTGTATGGATACCAATCTGCAAGGTTATTTTCCATGCCGTAAAGGTCAACGTAACACGCATGACCATCCCACTCGTCAGACCATTGCCCAATAAAGCCTACGTAAAACCTTACACCAGCATTCTGAACTATGGACCCCGGTGGAATAAATCCAACATTAAATTGCACATAACCCCTTGCCCACTCGTCGAGCCAATCTTCATCGTATCCCACCATTATAGGATAGCTGAGGGGGTCGCCATCACTCGCAAACACGTAGAAATTTGTGGTGCTCCCGCCATACCAGTTGTTGGTGCGATAAGAATATCCATAAAAGGAGCACTGAACTGTGGTATCTCTAAGCTGACCACAAAGTAACAGTAGAAATATGACTAAACTCATTTTTCAAAAAGTAATTGTAACGCCCACAGAAAAGACTGTCAAGATGCTTTTAGATTTCCGCGTCTTATCAAGCTTTCTCAACAATTATCTTAAACTCATAAAATACACAATTTTATAAAAAGCGTGATGTCAAAATTTTGATCACTATAAAGAGGTACAATGCCCTCCATTATATCTCAGTCTGACCATGAGACCCGCTATTTGTTGCTTCAAAATCATATCATTCATTTACCTATTGCGAACTACACACCCTGTAAAATTAACCAAGTGGCTGTATAGTTTCAAAATTCACATTTTAAATAACTACCGTAACCTTTATAGTATTTTTTAACTTAGAGCAAAGCTACGCCTTTAATCAGCAAAAATAAATTCAACCGAAGACAACTCTATTTTATATACACAATTTTCAGAACCTTACTTTCCTCATTGAGGGAAACTCGCAAAAAGTATATGCCGCTCTTCAATTCTCCAAGAGGGTATGAAAATTTATAAGTTCCAATTGGAAACTCCCTATTTTCCAGAATCTTAACACACTGGCCGGAAGAATTATAAATGGCAATCCGAACTCTCCCACCTTTATTCACTGACAAACGAACAGAAAGTACATCTTTCATAAAGTTTGATGAGAGGAGGGAGAGATCGGTGGATGCATTCAAATCCTCTCTCAAACTCACTATATTACCACTGGCAATACAAAGTATATCACCGTTTCTGAGGCCTGCGAGAATATCCCAGGACCCATCTCCATCTATGTCTTCAATAGGGTAAACGGCCTCCACGGCGCTTTGCATAGTTTTATTCCATATTACATTTCCACTTGGCCCGTCAATTAGTACCAATCTATTTACATTATAACCGGTCCCACCAACAACATCATTATAATCGTCACCATTGATATCTGGGATCTCCACAAGGCTGAATACCTGGTGTCCACTGGAGAACCGCCATATTGAATTACCAGTCCTGGAATCTACAGCTATGAAATCGTAAATAGCAGCTCCTGCAGGGAGAAGCTCGTAGTAACCGTCACCATTAACATCTTCCATAACATTCAATTCTATGACCATTCCACCCGTGTTAAAAGTCCATATTGGATTCCCATTTAGCCCACTCAGGCCCATTATCTGACCATTACCAAGACCACAAGCTAAATCAGAAACACCGTCGTTATTCACATCTTGCAGTGGTACGACGGTCCAGCAAGCGCCACTTAAGTTTCTATTCCATATAAAAGAACCAGTCCTCCCATCAAGTAGATAAACCCAATATGCAGAAACTTCGCCATTGCCAGTTCCAGCAGCCACTTCCGGATAACCGTCATTATTAATATCCCCAACGCACCTCACTCCGAACACCGAATATCCTAAGTATCGTTCCCAGAGTATTTCGCCACTTTGTCCACTTAACATAAAAACACGACATGGTCCTGTGTTATAAGCATCATTACCTGCGGCAGCAAGAATTTCCATTATCCCGTCATTATTCAGATCAGGAGCATAAGCTACTTCATAAACCCAGCCTCCCTGACCATAAATGTGCGTATCAAATTCCCAGACTACATTCCCATCTTTTCCAGAGACTGCATAAACCTTGCGGCTACCCCAGACAGTACCGAGAATAACATCGTAGCAACCATCACCATTAATGTCAGGTACTACAATAAGCCCCCGTTCAGTATAACAGCTTTTAGCACCATAAGTCCATAACACATCTCCAGCTAAATAACCGTTACCATGAATTAGATATAAAGTGTCATTTTCTGAAACTGCCACCACGTCAGGTTTACCATCTCCATTGACATCGGGAATAGATTTGATTGATCGGATGTGATTATATACAGATCCACCTCTTGCCTGGTAGTACCATATTATGTCACCCCCCACAAAAACCGTGTCAATTCCAGAACCCATAAGATAAACGTTTATAACAGATTCGTCTGGGTCATTACTGTACAAGTATAGCGTCTCTTGAAACTCACCTACCCTATACGGAGCAAACCAGATATCCAGAGCCTTAGAGACGGTGGGTTCAATTGCTAACGGGAAAGATGACGTAGTAAAAAAGGATTCACCGGAAAACTTCAGACTATCAATAATCAGCATAGATGATCCGACGTTCGTAACATTGAGCCACCTTCTCTTTGAACCATTAACCCTCACACCCGGGAATATTATCATGGTGTCTGAAAGTTCAATATCCTGCCCCGAATAAATTCCAGATCCGTGAACCCTAACATTTACGATGGGATGAAGAGGGTCATTGGAGTATATTTTGAGGGTGTCAACATATTCACGGTATTCGGTAGGTGAGAATACGACCAAAATGCTACAGCATCTTAAAGGCTCTAATATTATAGGGAAATACTGACTGATAGAAAAAGCTGGATCATTATGTTTAATAGAGTCAACAACCAGATTACCATTTCCTGTATTAGTACAAATCAGTAAAAACGTGTCCTCCTCACCAATAATTACGTTACCAAAATCGTAACTGGAAAGGTTCACCGAAATTTCTGGAGTTTCTCCCCCATACGGATCAATTTTAAAAACAGCACACCCGGGTCCACCAGGATTCCTTGCAATAAGCCATAAATAGTTTCCATCCCATACCAGGCCCCTGGGGCTTGTAGTAGGCACGGGGAAACTCATAAGGGTATCGCCAGTTAAGGGATCAATTTTCCACACCCTTTCGGGGTCTCCATCGTTATCATCCATTACAACCCAAGCATATTGTCCATCATAAGTTACCCCCTGGGGCTGGGTACCCGGGGATGGTATTGTATCCACAATCTGTGCCGTAGCAGGGTTAAGTACGTATATATTATTACGCGTATTGGGATAATATACACTCACCAGAATATTACCATTCATAAATCCAATCCCACCTATATAATCCCAGTTTTCATATACAGAATCAACCCTGCTCCCCGAAGGAGTGAATTTAATCAAATATCTTGAGCTATAATCTCCTGCACACCACAAGCCAGAACCATCCCACGCAAGCCCATGATTGGAACCAGAAATACCCATAAAGGAACCAAGAACATTACCCAGGGTATCAAGCTTATAAATCATACCATCATAGTCATCCCCTACCCAGAGATTAGTACCGTCAAAGGCGAGTCCATATGCGTAGTACCCATTTGAGTACCCTGGAAGGGGAATAACCCTGAGAATAGACTCTGCTGAAACCTTTGAGAATAATATGACGCATAATACCAAAATTTTTCTCATATTACCCTCCCGATATAAATTATTTTACTTTTTTTATAGTCACGCAAATTGCTAGGGGGGATGTTAATCTTCCATACTATCCAGCTTTCACCACAAAAAAGATTTTTTACTTGCGTTTCCAAATTTCACTCAGAAATTAGGATATTTGAAATTTACACACCCTTTTCTTATAATTATTCTATGCCTGCCAATTTACCACCACAATATTTTGAAGCAGAGAAAGAATATAGAAATGCAAAAACCATTGAGGAGAAAATCCACGCCCTCAAAAAAATGCTCGCAGTGATGCCAAAACACAAGGGCACAGATAAACTCCAGGCGGAAATAAGGGCAAAAATTTCCAAACTTCAGGAGGAACTGGAATCCCAGAGAAAAGGAAAAAAATCAGGTGCCCACTGGTACATTCGAAAAGAAGGAGCTGGACAGGCATTAATCCTTGGTTTTGAGAACAGTGGCAAAACAACCCTTACTAATGCCCTTTGTGGAACCTCTTTTCTAAGTGCAGATTTCCCATTCACCACTCAGGTTCCACAGGTTGGTATGATGGATTATGAAGATATTAAGATACAAATAGTTGATACACCCGCCTTAAAAGACCCCCCGGATTATAAAATCATAGAAGTCATTAGAAATACGGATCTCTTAATTCTGCTTTTGTCCCTGGATAGAAGTCCAATCGAAGATTTTGAAATTATGGCTAATATTCTGAAAGAGAAGAATGTTCTCCTTGTGGGATCGGGTACCCGCGATTATGACCTTTTCGGCCCGGTGAACAAAAGAGCCATCGCTGTTATAAATAAACTGGATCTATTAGATAATCTTGAAATGCTACAAGAAATCGAAAAATATTTTCAACATCATTACGGTCTTCCCATTGTCCCCGTTTCGGCCGAATTCGGCACAGGGATTTATGAAATTAAAGAAAAGATTTTTAATGAGCTCGAAATTATTAGGGTTTACACAAAGGAACCCGGCAAGCCACCCGTCATGCATGACCCTTTGATACTTAAAAAAGGGGCTACCGTCCTGGACGCTGCAAGGGAAATACATAAAGACTTTGAAAAAAATCTAAAATATGCAAAGGTATGGGGCTCGACAAAGTTTGAAGGCCAGAGAGTGGAACGAGATTATGTGCTACATGATAGGGACATTGTAGAATTTCACATATAGTCCATTAAACTATAAGTCTAACATGAAGGCATACAAAGTTGAAGGTCCCGTAACTCTGAAAGGAAAGGTAAGGGTACAGGGTGCCAAAAATGCGGTTCTTCCCGTGATGTCGGCAATTATTTTGCATGAATCACCTGTGCTCCTTAAAAATGTCCCCCGTGTCCAGGATGTCTTTACAATGATAGAGCTACTGCAAATCCTCGGCGCTAAAGTGGAATGGAAAGGGAAAAACGAGCTTTTAGTTGATCCAACAACCATTGAGAACTATGTTGCGCCATACGAAATAGTTAACCGTATGAGAGCTTCCATATACGTTCTCGGCCCCCTACTGGTGAAATTCGGTCAGGCAGAAGTTTCTTTTCCCGGAGGTTGTGCTTTTGGACCAAGACCCATTGATTTCCACATTAACGGATTATCCCTCCTGGGGGCAGAAATTCAGATAGAAAGAGGTTATATAAAAGCAAAACTCACAAAACATAATCCTTCTGAAATTTCATTAAATTTTAAATCCGTTGGAACCACCATTCATCTAATGACTACTGCCAGCGCTCTGGAAGGAGAAACGGTAATCCTTAATGCGGCTCAGGAACCTGAGGTGGTTCAAACCGCTGAATTTCTTAAAAGTTCTGGAGTTTATATTGAGGGTGAGGGAACTGATATAATAAGAATCAGGGGAACAAAGAAATTTAGACCCGTTAAAGAATTCGAGATAATTCCCGATAGAATTGAGGCGGGAACGTACCTCGTAGCCGGGTTCATGACCGGAGGCGAGGTGGAAATAGAAGGCTGTATTCCGGAACACCTTGAGCCTGTAATAGTTAAATTAAAAGAAGCAGGTGCAGTGATTGAAAAGGAAGAAAACTCTATTAGAACCAGAAAAAAGGATAACTTTATAAGAAATTTGTTCATTGAAACACAGCCATTTCCTGGCTTTCCCACGGATATGCAACCTCAATTTATGAGTATGCTAACCGTTGCGAAAGGAAACAGCATTATCAAAGAAGGAATATATCCTAATAGATTTTCCCATGCCTTTGAACTTTTGAGGCTAGGCGCAAGGATTAAGGTAGTGGAGCCAACAGCGTTCATCGAAGGAGTTGATAAACTCACAGGTGCGGAAGTCACGGGACAGGATCTGAGGGGGAGTGCTGCTCTGGTCTTAGCCGGGCTTATAGCCGAAGGTACCACAACGGTGTTCGGTATAGAACACCTCGAGAGGGGTTATGAAAACTTCGCAGAAAAACTAAACACGCTGGGAGCAAAAATAACACCTTCTGAAACTTAATTCTTTCTTCTAAGATACGTAAGAGTCTCCACGTGAAAGGTCTGCGGGAACATATCAAAGGGCTGGATATACTCAATATCGTAACCAGCCTGTAAAATCAATTTAATATCCCTTGCCATTGTAGCAGGATTACAGGAAAAGTAAAGGACATTTTCTGGCTTGTAAGTAGCAAGATACCTGACAACATTCTCGCTGATCCCCTTCCTTGGAGGATCAAGGACTACAACATTAGCTCTCTCGATACTCTCTATTACCTCATTTGCATCCCCCTCCACTAACTCGATGTTTGTCTTCGCGTTGATTTTAATATTTTTCGCCGCATCCCTCGTTGACGAAGGCGAAATCTCCAGGGCAATAACTTTCCTTGAATATTTTGCCGCAGGGATGGAAAAAAGTCCCACTCCCGAATATGCATCCACTATAGTAGTTACCTCACCAATCTGGGTTAAAATGTTTTCCAGAACCTCCACCATCTTTTCTGCCACATCAGTGTTAACCTGGAAAAAAGACGTGGTAGATACAACGAAAGTATAGTTTTTTACCTTTTCATGGAAATAATCCTGACCCCCTCTTAATATTGATATATCGCCGAAAATTGCATTTCCCCTTTGTGGATTAATGTTCTCCACCACTCCCACCACCGTAGAATCAAGCTTCATAAGGTCCTGGGCCGTGCCTCTGGATAAGTATTTTTCCCTCGTAACCACCACAATCAGGCTCTCGCCGGTCTTTTCGGAGCCCCTTATGGTAAAGTTCCTTATTACACCTTTCTGAGTTCTCTCATCGTAAATTGAAAGCCCCTTTTCTCCTAAATAAACCTTTGCTTTCTTGAATATCTGATGATATTGAGGCAAATGAAGAGGGCAAGAATCCACATCAATGATATAGTGGGTATTTCTCTTATAAAAGCCCATAATCACCTCTTTGGGCGACACTCTCTTCAATGGAAAATGAACTTTATTCCTGTAATAATATGACCTCGGTGAAGGTATAGTATCCAGAACTGCAATTTCACGAATACCGGCAATATGATTAATAGAATCCAGGACCATTTCCCTTTTGAGCACCGGCTGATACTTGTAATCCACCATTTGCCACTGACAACCGCCGCAGGAGCCAAAATATCTACACAGGGGTTTTCCCCGCATGGTGCTGGGATTAATGATTTTTTTAATTTCCCCGATCCAGTAATCTTTCTTCTTTTCTTTAATGATAATTTCTAATACGTCATCTTTAACGGCATAGGGGACAAAAACTTTGATACCCGTTCCCAGGGTAGCAAGGCCAACTCCTTCATTTACCATTTTATCAATATGGACAATAAGGGTATTTTTCATGAATTATTTAAGTGCTGCACCCAAAAATTCCTGAAGTATTTTCTTTCCCAGATCTTCAGATGCACCTTGTAAACCGTCGTCCTCATTCTGCGATGCGGCGTAAACTCCCCATGCCGACAGAACCTTCTCTTCAACAATCTTTTGATTACTTGAAAGATCAAGAATTGATAAATAAACCATCAAAATTACCTTATAACTGAGTACGGTGCCATCGGGCCTGTACTCATAAGGTTCGATCTTATAACCCGATATGGTAGCATAAATGCCATATTTAGCCTTCATCCCGGAAACCAGATTAATTCTCACGTCCTTCTGCAGCTCGTCAATGACCCAACGGGTAACTTCCGATTCTATACCCGCTTTCTCTGAAGTATTCTTAAAGACTTCGACAAAAACATCATATGACTCTTTCCCAGAAAAACCTCTGAAGCTATAAACGCAATTCAGAGATAGCAAAGATAATATCAAAACAAAGAATCCGAGTTTCATGATTTAAAATTTTAAATCACCAAGGATGAAGAAAAAAGTAGTAATTCTTAACCTTATAATTATGTTCTGATGAGACGAATTTTAGTTATAACTTTGTTGCTTGAATTTAGCATACTGGGTATCGTGCTCTTCGCTTTAGAAAAAGCCAGCGAAATAAAAACAACATATCAAAAAGTAGATATTTTCGAAGGCGAGTTTCCCTCCTCTAAGCCCATTAAAGACGAGGGGAACGGATGGACGGGATATAAATTCAAAGGAGGAATATACATATACAGGAAAAACTCCCAGGAAGCGTTAAAGACCTTCGAATCCCTTTACCATTACAATGTATTAGATAAAAAGCTCAGATATAAATACATCCCCGTCGGAGACACTGGGGTCATTGCATTCCAGCGTTTAAAGAACGGGTACAAAATATTCTCGATCTTCTCAGTGGATACCTTCGTTATATGGTTTCAACTCACAGATAAGAATACTACTTTAGATTCAAAATTTGAGTATATGAAAGTGGGACTTAAAACTCTTAAAGTCAATGGCAGACAGGTGGCGAGAGAGGGTCTTGAAAACTCCCTCTTAGACTTTAGGTCCATTTTGCCCATCTGGCTTTTACAATCGAAAACGCAACTTTACTTATTTTTCCTTGCATTGATTCTTTTGACAAACATCATAACCTTTATTGCCTTATTTAAAGGCGGTAAACTTCCTGCTAAAATAGAACCTGACTGGGAACTTATAACTCCCAATGTTTTAGTGCACGAAAAAAGGCCCGGTCAATACACTTTCTACTCCGCATGCATTGTAAAAAAGGGAAAAAGCATAATGATATATACTTTCGGTAAACTCAGGAAAACTTTTGAAATCCAAGAAGGTGACAAATACCCTGCTTTTAGAGGTAATAAATTGTTGCTTTCCGACAATTTAAAGGTAGAATTCGAAAACCACGATGAACTCTTAAAATGGCAGGCTGTGGTTTGACTGTAAGGTAGTCATGTTGCCGATTATTTTTAACAAAAATCTTAACAAACATAAACATTAATCTTAACAAACATTAATTATATACACTTGTCTTGCAACCAAATCCTCCAAAAAAACTTGTGACCAATGTTGGTCACTCCCTTAAAAATATTACTTCTACATTAACTATTTAAAGGAAGCCCCACAGAAATACACCCACAAGATAAATTTATAACTCTCCCAAAAATCTAAAAACTAAACAAAAATTTTACCTCTTTATTATCGTAGCCCTCTCCAGCCTATATTTACTTAACCTATTAAAATGTGTGTAACCAGAAATAACCGATCTAACTCAGCTCCAGCGCTCTTTTTTGTACCTCTCAAGCACGCCGAGTACGTAATCTATGTCATCTACGGTATGATCTGCGTTTATCTGGAACCTTATGGTCTCGTCTCCCTTGGGAACCACAGGATAATTTAACCCTGTAGCCAGAACACCGTTTTCAATCAGGTATTTTACCAGATCAGACGTTCTCCTGGTATCCCTCACAAGGAGTGGTACAATGGGGTGTTCGCTAATAATGGTCTCATAGCCAAGTTTCAAAAGGCCGTCTCTAAACCTCTTAGCTATGCTCCTCAGATACTTTAGCCTTTCTTTTCCTTCAGGACTGTCCAGAATTTCGAGAACCTTCAGAACACAGGCAGCCTCTGCGGGTGTTATAGGATTGGAATAAATATAGGTTATAGCCTTTTCCCTGAGATATGTAATTACCGTCTCGTTAGAAACCACATAGCCACCGTTAACTCCATAAGCTTTACCCATGGTACCAATTAAAAGATCTGCCCTTCCACCGGTAATTTCCTCAGTTCCCCTGCCAGTTTCTCCAAAGGCACCTACTCCATGGGAGTCGTCCACCACGGTAATAATGTTTTCTTCAAATTGATCGTCGTACTTCTTAACAATCTCCTCTATCCTCTTCAAATCCGCATAATCACCCCTCATGCTGAATACGCCATCGGTCACAACAATAAGCCTCCTGGCTTTCCCAATAGAGTCCTTTATTTTGTTCTCAAGGTCATTGTAATCCAAATGTTTGTAGATAAACTTATCCTTGGGTCTGGATAGTCTTATGGCGTTTATAATACAGTTGTGATTTAACTCGTCACTAATAATAATTGTATCAGAAGTTACGAGAGAAGCTATCACACCTATAACTGTTACGTACGCTGCGGAATATATCATAGCCTCTTCTCTTCCATGAAATGCAGCCAGTTTTTTCTCAAGAGCCCTGTGGGGTTCATAGGTCCCGCTAATGAATCTGACAGCGCCAGGACCAACTCCAAATTTCTCAGCAGTCTCTTCTTCAACCTTAATAATATCTGGATGGAATTGCATCCCTAAATAGGAATTAGAGTTCATCCTTATAAATTCTTTATCTCCGAAACCTTTAAGGTAAAACCTCGGACCTTTACCACCTTCGGGCTTTTTCACCCCAACCACAATATACTCCTTACCTTTAGCCCTTCCTTCGGCCCTTAATTGTTCGAGTTCACTATTCAAAGCCTTTGTTAATCTATCAAGTCCCATTTTGCCCTCCTTTCTACTTCAAAAGCTTTTGGGACAACTTTTCAAGCATATCTTTAACCATGCTACTAAAGTCATAATCGGGCTTCCAGCCCCATTCCTCTCTGGCACAGCTATCATCAAGACTATCGGGCCATGAATCAGCAATGGCCTGCCTTACCGGGTCAATTTCATACTCCATTACAAAGTCAGGAATGTGTTTCTTTATCTCCTCAGCAAGCATTTTCGGGTTAAAACTGAAAGCTGTTACGTTAAAGGCATTTCTATGTTTAAGCTTCGACGAGTCCGCCTCCATAAGCTGCACTGCCGCCTTAAGGGCATCGGGCATGTACATCATATCCAGCATAGTATTTTCTTTAAGGAAGCATTTATACCTTTTGTGCAAAAGAGCTTCATAAAAGATTTCCACTGCATAATCTGTAGTTCCACCACCAGGAGGTGTAACATAGGAGATTATACCAGGGTATCTCACACCCCGTGCATCCACTCCATATTTCAGATAGTAATAATCAGCAAGAAGTTCACCTGCAACCTTGGTAATCCCGTAAATTGAAGTAGGCCTCTGAATTGTGTCCTGGGGCGTCTTAACCTTTGGTGTGTTTGGCCCAAAAGCTGCTATAGAGCTGGGAATGAAAACTGAAAGTTTAAACTCTCTTGCCACTTCGAGCACATTGTAAAGCCCGTTCATGTTTATATCCCACGCCAGCTGGGGGTTTTTCTCACCAGCAGCAGAAAGAATAGCAGCAAGGTGATAAACCACATTAACATTGTACTTCTTAACCATCTCTGCAAAGGCTCTGGCATCTCTTACGTCTACATAATCTGTAGGTCCTGATTTAGCAATGTCTTCGGGCAAAGGTTTATTATGGCCACACGCTATCACATTATCATTCCCGTAAATACTTCTCAAATAAGGAACAAGCTCGGACCCAATCTGTCCTGCTGCACCCGTGACAAGAATTCTTTTTGTCATATTTCCTCCTTTTTAAATAATATCAATAATTTCCAATAAGCTTGAAAACACAAAATCTGGCTCACATTTTTCAAGCTCTTCCTTTGAGTAAATACTGGTGGCAACTGCAACGGTTTTAAATCCCGCCTTTTTACCTGCTTCCACATCTAAAGGCGTGTCCCCTATAACAAAGACCTCAGAAGGGTCCTCCCCTGATAGCATCTTGCCTTTCTCAACGGCAATTCTAACAATCTGACTCCTTTCTCTATGGTCTGAACCAAAACCACCAAAGGGGAAATATTTATTGAGGTCCCCTCTCTCAAGTTTGATTCTCGCGCCTCTTTCGATATTTCCCGTTGCAAGACCCAGCAATAGACCACTTTTCCCCTTCAGTTCATCCAGGGTCTCTCTTACTCCCTTCAGAACCTGATATTTATCTGCTTTTACCACTTCTTCTTTTAGAAAAGTAAGATAATACTCAAAAATATCTTCCACTTCACCTTTTTGGGGTAACCGTCCTAACTTTTTGAGGAAAATTTCCTCAACAATTGCAATATCCGTTTGACCGTGGGGATTAATAACCGACATTGCATCATCAACATTATGGAGCAATTTGAAAGCCCTATTCAGAGCCCTGGCACCGGCTCCTCCCGAATGTATCAATGTCCCATCTATATCAAAAAGTAAATACTTCATCTATTTCGGTTTCTTTGCTACGCCCTTTAATGGGGAAGGAGCTTTTATGAAATCCGTAAAAGTCTCCGGCGCATTTTGCAACACATCCATCTTTTGAAGAGATTCTCCGGGAGTATCTTCCCTCATGCGGAGAAAGGTATCTTCATGGGGATAATAAATGGGTTCAACTCCTTCTGTGTCAACTTCTTTTAATCTCTCCACCATTTTTAAGACTTTTTCAAAATGTCTTTCCAGTTGTGGGTACTCTTCCTCAGGGATGTAAATTTTGGCAAGGCTCAAAATACGCTTAAGTCTGTCACTCATTTAAAGAACCCTTAATGGGAGACGCGTTGAAGACCCGCGAATTTGGAGGGATTGTTACATCCTTGAGCACCACACCGGGTCCTATTACCGAATTGTCACCGACTTCGGTTTTCCCGAGAAGGGAAACAAAGGGATATATAATAACATCTTTCCCTATTTTCACCTCGGCTTCAATATAAACCTTGTCCGGATCTATGATGGAAACACCATTCTCCAGCATTCCCTTAACAATCCTTTTCAGCATAATTCTGTTTACGAGCCCAAGGTGTTCCCGGGTGTTAACGCCGAGAATTTCCTCCCAGTTATCTATTTTGTAAGCAAAAACGTTACCCATCCTTCTCTGTAAAATTTCAACAATATCTGTGAGGTAATACTCACCCTGCTTATTGTCGGGCCTCAATTCTTCAATATACTGAAATAGAATAGAGGTGTAGAAGAAATACATCCCGGAATTGACCTCTCTTATAGCCTTTTCTTCCGGAAATGCATCAGACTCCTCAACAATCATAAGTATTCTATCTCCAACGGACCTCACAATTCTCCCGTAACCTGTAGGATCGGGAACTTCTGCTGTAAGCACCGTTGCATATGCTCCCCTTGAGCGGTGAAACTCCATAAGCTCCTTAGCCGTCTTTTCCGTTAAAAGTGGTGCATCTCCAGGAATTACAAAAATGTCTGAATCCATATTCTTTATATGTGGCTTTAGCCTCTTAACAGCATCACCCGTACCCCTCGGTTCTTCTTGAACTACAATTTCCACATCTTCATCTTTTAGGAACTCTCTGATCTGGTCTAAATAAGGTCCACCTATGACCACAAGGATCCTGGTTGGATTTAAGCTCTTTGCCACTTTCAGTGGAAAATAAAGAAGAGGCTTACCTGCAACTTCGTGCAAAACTTTGCTCTTCGTGGAATTCATCCTCTTGGCTTTTCCAGCCGCCAAAATCGCAACGTATAAATCCCTCTGAAAATCGCCCCTTCTCATAACCCGGCCTTTTCTGATACAAATTCAAGTAATGTCTCTGGTTCGAATAGTTCACAGTCATACCTGTTAATGGGAATCACCTTTTCTTTTCCTGCAATTTTTGTCACCACGTGTACATACTGCCCCATGTTCATCTCAGGCACAAATATGTACTTTGCCATCTTTGAATATTGTAAAATCTTATTTTCAGGCACTGGCCATAACATTTTCGGCCTGAGAAGCATAACAGCAATTCCCTTGCCTATTAACTCGTCCACCACCTCTTTCACAGCTCTTCCAACAATACCAAAAGCCACAAATAAAATTTCTGCCCTTTCGTCTCCATAGATTTCAACCATATCCTCAGAAACTTTTTGAGCTTCGGCCATTTTTTTAGCGAATCTCTCCAATTTCCATTTCATTAAATTATTCTTATTAGTGGGAAATCCATCTTCTCCGTGGAAAAGACCAGTTACATGGTAGCGTTTACCCTTTCCAAAAGGCAAAAGATAACTTCCAACTTCCTCACCGCTTTTAAAGGGTAAATAACTATCTACCTCAATTTTCTCAGGTTCCCAAACCTCTACCTCTTCCGGTATTACAACTTTTTCCCTCATGTGTGAGGTGATTTCATCAGTTAGCAAAATTACCGGCACCCTGAACCTTTCAGATAGGTTTACCCCTTTAACGGTTAAATCAAAAACTTCTTGAACTGAATAGGGGGAAAGAGCAATTATAGGATGGTCACCGTGGGTTCCCCATCTTGCCTGCATTACATCACCCTGCATGGGCATTGTAGGCGCACCGGTAGACGGCCCTCCCCTCATGGAATTCAAAATCAATACAGGTACCTCAGCCATAGCTGCAAAACCCAGATGCTCCTGCATCAAAGAGAACCCGGGGCCGCTGGTGGCAGTCATTGCTTTAAGGCCACCAAGTCGTGCACCAATGCATGCAGCAAGACTTGCTATTTCATCCTCAAATTGAATAAATACACCCTGAACCTTTGGTAATTCTCTGGCCATTACCTCCGCGACTTCAGAAGAAGGTGTTATGGGGTATCCACCGTAAAATCTCACACCTGCCTTTATCGCCGCAATCGCCGCTGCCTCATTCCCCTGTAAAAGCTCAACCTTCATTAAAAGTATCCCTCCTCTACAGATAGACCCAATGCATCGGTGAGAACCAGGACAGCTCGCTCCACTAATTCTTCTCTTATAACAATGGAAATTGAATCTACAGAAGTACTAACCATTTCGATATTTACGCCTGCTTCTGCCAGGATATTAAATATCTTTGCAGCAATCCCAGGGGTTTTTGATATTTCCTTGCTCCCATAAAAAATTAACAAAGCTACTTTGGGGTCGTAACCTATACCCATAGCATCGGTAGAATCTAAGAGTTCATCCTCCATCTGTTGGATTTGAGGTAGCTGGCTTTCAAAAACGAGAAATGCTATATCAGATCTCCCTTTACTTGAAGGCCCTGATACAATGAGTTCTACATTAATACCCTTGGACGCCAATCTTTCAAAAACTTCAGCAGCGACACCAGGTTTATCCTTTACACTCCTTAAAATAACCTTGACTACTTTCCTGTTTACCCACAGTTCCTCTACAGGGAAAGCCATAAAACACCCCCTATAAAATTTCTTTCAAAGTCTTTACATAAGTATCTAAATCTCTGGAAGAAAGTTTTTCAGTGGTGGCGACAAGAAGCCATTTCTCATTAAATCCAAAATCACCAAGCGCTATCCCAGCGATAATACCATGATTTAACATTTTCTCCACTACAGTCTTAGCATTAACTGGCATCTCAACGGTGAATTCATTAAAAATTGGTCCACTGAAAACTTTCTTTAGACCTAATTCATTAGTAATTCTATCCAGAAGATAGTAAGCTCGGTAAGTATTTTGAAATGCGACCTCTTTAATTCCGTGTTTTCCTAAGAGTGAAAGATAAATTAGAGCAGACAAGGCACAGAGATTTTGATTACTACAAATATTGGACGTTGCCTTTTCCCTTTTTATATGCTGTTCCCTGGTCTGAAGGGTCATCACAAATCCTCTATTACCCTCTAAGTCTCTCGTTTCGCCAATTATCCTGCCGGGCATCTGTCTTATATGTTCCATCCTGGCAGAGAAAATACCAAGATATGGGCCACCAAAAGACAGAGGAACACCCAGAGGCTGACCTTCTGCCACCGCTATATCAGCACCATACTCACCGGGAGGGGCAAGCAAACCCAGAGAAATAGGATTATAAACGGATATTAAGAGTACACCCTTTTCTGATGTAATACTTCTTAAATCAAATCCATTTTCTATAACTCCAAAAAAGTTCGGGGATTGAAATGCAAAGCATGCTGTGTTTTCATCCAACTTGTTCTTTAAATCATTAATGTCCACCGTTCCGGTGACCGTGTCGAAAGCAACCTCTTCCAGAACTATTCCCTCAAGGTTTACATACGTCTTCAACACAGAAATATAATTTGGATGAATGCTCCCGGCATATAAAACTTTTTTTCTCTCCGGTTTTAACCTCAAAGCCATTAAGCACGCCTCAGCCAGGGCAGTAGCACCGTCATACATGGACGCGTTCGTAACATCCATCTTGGTAAGTTCACAAATCGCAGATTGATATTCAAAAATTGCCTGAAGAGTCCCTTGAGAAACCTCAGCCTGATAGGGGGTGTAAGCAGTGTAAAACTCAGACCTCGAGAGAATAAAGGGGATCACCTTAGGAACGTAGTGGTCGTAAGCACCTCCGCCTGCAAAAACCTTTAAATCACTTCTATTTTCTGAAGCCAGTGATTCAATAAGTTCGTATACTTCTTCTTCAGAAAGGGCCTCTGGTAAGTTAAGTTCGCCTTTTAAAAAATACTCCTCGGGAATATCTTTCAAAAGCTCCCTATAGGAAGAAACACCTAAATACTTTAGCATCTCCTCCCTGTCTTTCTCGGAATTTGGGAGGAAGGGGTGACCCATGTCTATTCCTCCGCAATTAGTTTTTTATATTCCTGAGCAGAGAGATATTCATCAAGTTCTGCTTTGTTTGTCATCTTAACCTTACAAATCCAGCCTTCACCATATGGATCTTTATTTATCAAAGCAGGATCATCTTTTAGTTTTTCATTTACTTCAACAATTTCACCAGATACAGGAGAGTACACGCTTGCTACTGTTTTAACAGCTTCCAGTGACGCAATTTCCTCACCTTTACTCACGGTTTTACCTACCTGAGGTAATTCAACATACACGATATCAGAAAGTTCAGCCTGGGCAAAATCTGTAATACCTATAACTGCTAATTCACCATTAACTACTTTAACCCACTCGTGTTCTCTAGTATATTTTAAATCATCTGGTATCAACATTTAAAAACCTCCTTTTATAAGTCAAAGAATTTTTATAATTTTAAATGCCTGAGCTCAATCAGTCAAAAGTTTGCAAAGCTAACTGAGTATATTTTGATTTTTGCATTGACAATTCGAAAAATTATTTCCATAATATTTTCTGGTTGAGGAGGCCAGGGAGTCGCCCCGAAAGGGGAGGAAAGTCCGGGCTCCAAAGGGCAGGGTGCCACCTAACAGGTGGGCGCTGTAAGGCGACGGATAGGGCCACAGAAACGAGACAGCCAATTCTACTCTGACAGAATTACAGTCAGGGTAGAAGGCTAAGGTGAAACCGTGGGGTAAGAGCCCACGTACCTTACCGGCAACGGTAAGGTAGGCAACCCCCACCCGGAGCAAGGTCAAGCAGGGGCGATGGAGTGGCCCGCTCCGTATAAGCCCCGGGTAGACCGCTGGAGCCTACCGGTGACGGTAGGCCTAGAGAAATGGCTCCCCTCGACAGAACCCGGCTTACAGGCCTCCTCAACTCAATTAGAAAGTTGTGATTACAAAATAATACCGTTATATTTTACCAATGCTTAATAAACGGTATTATACCCAGAAGGAAGTAGCCGACTTAGTTGGCGTAAATCCCGGCATAATTTCTTACTGGGAAGAAAAATTGAGAATTTTCCGCCCTAAAAAACGGGGTGGGCGAAAACTTTTTACTGGTTCTGACCTGAAAAAGGCTTTGATGGTAAAACAACTATTAGACAGCGGTCTCTCCCTCAGGGGGGTCAAGAAAAAACTGGAAGAAGAACCTTTCGAAGAACTTTTACCCGAAGTTATCTCAGGGGTCATAGAAGAAATAAAGCAACTACTCGACGAAACCGTTAAGGAAATAAAAGAACTCCGGAGCTACATAAATGAAAGAAATAGTAATTGGAATAATACAGGGAATCACTGAATTCCTCCCTGTCTCGAGCTCGGGGCATCTTGTTCTTTTTCAAAAATTGCTGAAAGCTTCAAAACCCGGAATAGAATTTGAAATTTTTCTACACTTTAGCACCTTACTTGCGGTAGTCGTCTTTTTCTGGAAAGACGTCAAATCCCTTTTTGTCAAAGAAAGCTTAAAAAGGCACCCTATTACGCTTCTCGTGGTTGGCAGCATACCAGCTGGAATTGTGGGAATTCTTTTTAAAGATAGAATAGAAGCTTATTTTGAAAACATTACCTATCTTCCATATTTTTTCATTATAACTTCCATCTTGCTGTTCTCAACATTTTTCAAAAAGAATCCAGATAAAAAGGATATCACTTTACTTCATGCCTTCCTCATTGGCATTGCACAAGCCGTAGCCATTCTCCCTGGAGTTTCACGTTCCGGAGCTACCATAAGTACAGCAATTCTCCTTGGCATAACACATGAAACTGCTTTTTCCTTTTCCTTTATTCTTTCGCTACCCGCCATACTTGGAGCTGCGTTGATAGATTTAAAAGATGCTAATTTACCCCTTTTATTAAATTATATACCAGCCGGAATTACTGCTTTTATTTTCGGCCTCATAAGCTTGTATGTTTTGAAAAAAGTCCTGAGAATCAAAAAATTATTCCTTTTCGGTTTCTATACCCTTCTTCTGGCCATCATTACTTTCTTCTTGAGGTAGAAACTTAAATACTTTAACAGGTGCCGATTCTCCCATGTTATCCCAAACATCAAAGGCCCTGACTTTTATCTCAGCCAGGGTATCCTTAATAGAGTCTGCAAAGAGAGTAAGTTCAAAAGGCTCCACAGAATCCTGCAGAACTGGCTTTCCGGAAACAATAAGGATAACTTTTACAATCCGGGATTCGTCCTGCAAAAATACTTGAACGGGAGTATCCTCCCTAATTGTGTCACCATCACGAGGAGAAAGGATTTTAACAGAAGGAGGATTCCAATCTGGCTTACCAGGAGGAGGAGCCTTGTAACCACAGGATAAAAAGGTGACAGCTAAGGCTAATAAAATTTCCTTTTTCACTTCTTACCTTTCTTTTCCTTTATCACATCCTTAAGGAGCCTCTCATACTTTCCTCTATCTCTAAGATCGTTGAAACCGTCTTTATCCTCATCTCTAAACTTCTTGACTTCCGCTTTTCGGGCCTTCGAAGAGTCCTGGGGGGAGGGTTTTTCCCCCTCCCCACCAAAAGCTAAGCCAAAACCGAGAAAAATTAAAACTATGAAAATCCCTCTCATCTTATAACACCCCTGTGAAGCTCCACAGGTCTATTATTATCCTCTTTTTCGTCTTGCGATTCAAGTTTTTTGGTTTCTGTGGGTTTAACCTTCTTTTCTGTACCCTTTTTATGGTCTTTATTCGAACCTTCTCTTTCAGTGGTTCCAGAGGGGACAACCTTAATTTCACTTCCACTGGACTTTATCTCAGGCTTGTACTCTCCTCTCATAAACTCTTTACTTTCTAACGGTAACTCCCTACCAGAATCCCTTTTGTATACCGGCCTTTCTGGCTTTAAGTTTTCTTCTCTGTCTTTGTTATCACTCCTTATGGGCCTTTCGGGCTTTAAATCCGTACCCCTGTCAGCATCTTTTCCCTCAGTTTCAATCCTCGTACTTCTTTCCCAGCTCCTGTAGCTTGGTCTTTCGGGCTTTATTTCAATATCTTTATCTCTATCACCCTGGTAAACAGGCCTTTGAGGTTTTAAATCCTCATCTTTATCTAGAGTTTTATTTTCTTTCTGAGTTCCCAGGTTCTTTTCATCCTTTTTATAAATAGGTCTTTCAGGCTTTAAATCTTCATCTTTGAGCTCCGCATCCACTCTTCCCTGAGGCTTAATGTATGGCTTTTCAGGCTTTTCCACATCTTTCCCCTCTAATTCATTCCTCTGAAAACTGGATGGCTTCTCTCTGAAAGTTTCCCGTTTATCTGTCGGAGGACTCAAAGGCTTCCTTTCCTTTAATTCCACTTCTTTTACATACACCGGCTTTTCGGGTACTGCTCTGTATTTAGTTATTTCCTTTATATTAACAGTAGTCGCAGGCTTATAAACGGCCTCTTTATAAACAGGACCTTTTGGAGGTTTGTATCTGTAAACAGGTTTTACGAAATCCTCTTTTTTAACTATGTTAATGATAGTAACATTGTTGACCACAATGATGGGCCTTCCATAATAATCCACTGGTGCCCATCCAATCCAGTCGGGTCCATAATACCACTCAACCCAGGCACCTGCAAAAGTCCCCGAAGGAACCCATACCCAGCCATATCCATAAACATAGGTCCAGGTACCATAATGATAAGGGACCCAGCCCCATGGTTCATAGGAAACCCAGACCCATCCTATACCCACTCTGTAAACCCAGTGACCCTCCACATAAGGTCTCCAGCCCCTTCTAACCTTTGGAACCCAAACCCAACCGTAAGGGGGGACGTAAATCCATCTGCCATACCTTCTTAGATGAGGAACACCTGCATAATAAGGAATTGGGATATACTCAACCCTTTCCACTATGTAGTATTCTCTCTCCCTCTCTTCGGCCCAGCGATCAAAGACATCCGGCCTTCCGATTCTCCCCGTGTAAACGCGCCCACGATCGCGAATATATTCCATCCCAGCATATATGGGCTCTCTATTGACCTTCGCATAACCTTTGAAAACTCTAAGAGCGAAGTAATTTTCGTCTTTTTCAACTCTGATTATCGAATTTTCCTCCACATATACGTCCTCTCCCTCTGTAAACACACCAAAAATCCTGTCCCTGGCAAAAATTCTTACAGTCCCCTTTATCAGGTTTACATAAGTTCTATCATCCTCTATCCTGTCTATGGTAATATCCGTATTTTCGCCTACACTCATAACAGAGCCATCACTAAACTCCACTGAAAGGTATGTGTCCTCAAAGGTTTCAATTTCATCCCCCTTGCCTACGATGTTATTTATGGTGAGCCATTCGTAGCCTTCATCTCCATAACGCCATATCCTGGCATCACCCCTCAAATCCCCGACCCGGGCGAACTCGCTGCCCGAGTAAAGCAGAGACATTAGCATTAAAAGTTTAATCATGTTGAACCTCCCTGTTATTTCCAAAAACGGGTCTTAAAACTAACTCTCTATTTCCTTCTGCTACCTGGTAAGCCCAGTCAAAGACTAAATAGTTGCTACCAAGAGCAGTAATCCTGATCTTTGCGAAGTGGTTATCCACTGTCCAGAAAACATAAACATGACCCTGTATTGCCTCTACAGCACCGTCACTATCCCAGCCTTCAAGGGGTGCATAGTCAATATCATCCATCTCGTATGCTCCCATATCTTGAACAAGAGTGCCGTTTACTGCAATAAGAAATGGTCTTCCTGATACTACGTCAAAGTAAAAATCACAACTTAGAGAGTTAAAGGGGACTGGAGAATAATTGCCGAAGGAATAACCTGCAAAAGAAGGCAGGTAATCCTTTTCATAAATCTTCATGTTATAGCCCTCGGGTCTCGGGGTATCAAAGCAATCCTCCTCGGAAAGCTCACTTTCGTTACCTGCGGTATCGTAGGCACTGACGGCATAATAATACGTTATACCATTTTCCACGTCCCTGTCCACATAATATGGCTCTTTAACATCCGCAATTAATTTAAAATACCCCGATGGCGCGTTGTTCCTGTAAACACGATACCCGGCAAGGTCTGGTTCAGTGTTAGGATTCCAGTAAAGATATACAGCCCGATCCCCTGTAATACTCCTTAGACCAGAAGGTGGATCTGGAGGTGTGGTATCAATTTTCATACATCCTGAAAGACTCAACAATATAATTGTCAGGAGACCAAGACTCAAACCCTCTGCTTTGACTTTCATGTTAACCTCCTTTGCTATTATTACTACAAAATATGTGCCAGAAAAATTACACGAAATTTAACAAAAACTGTGCAACAAATAAAAGGGGGTGCACAAAAATTGTGCAACGACTAAATTGACCTCAGAAATGGACCCTCGTAGTCCACAAGGGAGATCGGGTGAGGGTCTTTAAGCATTAAGTGGGAATCTAAGTCGTGAAAATCAAATGCACCAGTCCCCAAAGCAAAAAGTGCACTCTGACTTATTCCAAGAATAGATTCACCCATACAGCCTATCATCAGCCGGATCCCGGATGCTTTAGCCATTTCAATAATAGCCATGGCATCTGAAATTCCCGATTTCATCAGCTTAATGTTTATATAATCAACAACCTCATTTTTAATTAATCTGAATACATCAAACTTTGTTTTTGCAGATTCATCTGCGGCCACAGGGAAAGGTGAGTGAAACCTTACAAATTTCAATCCTTCAATATCCTGAAAGTGTACGGGTTGCTCATAAACAGCAATATCAATACCGCTCTTATAAAGTTCTTGTACAAACCCTATCGCTTCTTTCGGTGTATATCCCATATTTGCATCAACAATATAAGTTGCGCCTTTAGTTTTTTCATAAATTGCCTTCATGGCTTCAATGTCTTCTTTAAAATTTTCCCCCACTTTAATCTTTATGTGTCTGAAACCCCGATTAAATATCTCTTCAGCGTCTTTAACCCGTTCTTCTACGGAACCGATACTTACCGTCTGGTCTGTTAAAATCTCGTCCTTTGCTCCTCCAAAAAACTTATCTACTTTAAGACTATGCTCCTGACAGAAGGCATGCAATGTGGCAAACTGAAGAGCTGCCTTTAGGCTGGGCGATGCTAAAAGCTTATCTGTAAAATCAAAAATTTTTCTGTAATCCCTGGTATCCAAACCCCTGAGATTCTGATTTATAAAGTTCTCTAAAGCCATGAGTGCTTCAACTTTTTCCCCGTTAACCCTGAAAGAGGGCGAAGCCTCCCCAAGACCGGTTACACCAATATCTGTTTCAAGGAAAACCCTGATGTTTGTACTGGAGGAAGAAACACTTCCCGTGATATGAAAGGGTTTATGATAATTTAATTCTACTTTTTCAAATTTTACACATTTAATTTTTGCCATAATTAAGCCTCCTTAAATTCTAAAACCTCAATTCTGTGCTCTCCAAAAGCTTTTTCTTCTTCATATTCTGCTTCACCCACCTGATTATCATAAGGATCCTGCCTCATAAAACATGTATCCGGATAGAATTCTCGCATAAATTCATCATTAGCTATCATTCGGAACCCGTCCAGATTACCTAAGTAAAACATCCGTCTTTCTATATCATCCTTTTTCTTGCCCCCGAAAGATAAGTCTACAGGTCGCCACCCAAAATCACCGAAGAAAGCCACAGACCAATCGTGGAGTGATGCACCATACGGCGTTATATACCATCCCGATTGCCATCTTGACGGTATCCCTAGACACCTGCAGAGAGTTATAAAAAGCAAAGCCTGAAAGCCACAATCTCCCTTTAGATTATCTAACACAAACTGCGATATGTTGTCGTAGAAGATATAAGGCCTTACGTAAGAATATCTCACCTTCAGTGTGACGAAATCATATACTTTCCTAACCTTAGAAAAGTAATCGTCCTTTTCGTCCGCAAGCTCACTGGCAAGGAGTCTTATGGATGGAGTAAAGCTTATATGGGGCAATTGCTCTCTCAAAAATTGGGATTCAAGATCCCCAGAAATTCCCCTACTTTTTCCTTCCAGAAGAACTTTGTAAAGATCGTCCGAGAATTGCTCAAAAATTCCGTAAGAAAACTCCACATAAAACTCATCTACATCAAGGCCTTCCATGTAAACCGTCCTTTGCAGAGCATCAGGGGGAGCTATAACTGGATTAGGGTGACTTGTTTTCAAAATTTTAACATCAAACTGAGGAAAAACTTCCCGGGGAATGGGTAGCCACACCTTAACCTTATTATTTGAGGGATTCGGGAAGAAATAATATATCCTGGCCTTTACACGCCACTTCTTCGGCTTTTCCCCTCTAATCAAACTCTGAATACGTTCTTCCAAAAAAGCCCTCCCTTTAGCAACACTCTCGCTTTCCGACAACCTGTTCTTTATTTCCGGGAAGAGAAAACCAAGATTGTCAACAAACCTATGTTCAACAAGAATCTTACCATCAAGGGAAATATAATCAATGAAGCCATCATTAAAATAGTGATAAAACTCTTCATCGGTGAAACCATTAATTCTGGCCTTTGCTTCTTTTAATGCATCATCCAAACTTAAGGAATAGGTTATAGGCAGCCTTTCAATTCTTAAAAGCTCAATTTCCAATCTTTTCCTCAAAAACTCTGGAATACTTCGGTTTAGCCACCACTTTATAAGTTCTTTTGCCGTAGAGAAATCTTTTTGAAACTTCGCCCTTTCTATCTCCTCAGGGAGAGAAAACGCAAGAAATTTCAAATCAGAGAGAGTGCTCCCTCTCATCACCCAGCCCTGAACCTAATATTCGATCTTTAACCACGTGAATGCGTTTCATCACCGACGAGGGCACAAGTTGAGAGACGTCTCCTCCGAGAACAGCTATCTCTTTAACCAGGGTAGACGAAAGATATGTGAATTCTTCAGAAGGCAAAAGGAAAACCACTTCTATTTCAGGGAATAGTTTTCTATTCATCCAGGCCATTTTAAATTCATACTCAAAATCTGAGACTGCCCTCATACCCCTTATTACTATGCCCACACCATTTTTCTTACAATACTCCATAAGGAGAGTGCCTCTTAAAACATCGACACTTACGTTGGGTAGATGAGATACACTCTCTATGACCATCTCTACTCGTTCATTTATCTGAAAAAGGCACTTTTTATGAAGGGGATCCGCTACAAGCACTATAACCTTTTCAAAAAGCCTTGACGCTCGCTCTATGATGTCCAGGTGACCCATGGTTATAGGATCAAAGGTCCCCGGATAACATGCGATAGTATACAATTTTTGTCTGTCCAAAGTTCGCCTCCTTTATTTTTCTTAATTTTTCAAAAACATCGGGAAGCTGCGTTTTATTTCTTACCTCTACGATGTATAGACCCTCGGGATTCAGAAGGAAAACTATACGTTTAAAAATCTCCTCATGAAGCTTGAAATCGTAGGGTGGATCTGCAAAAATGATGTCAAACTTAGCACCTTCTCTTACAAGTTCATTAAGTGCTCTAACAAAATCAGCCTTGATAATCCTCACCTTATCCTTGAATCCCAAACTTTTTGCATTTTCTAAAATCGAGAGGGTCCCTTCCCTTGATTTCTCGATAAAAACACATGATAAAGCTCCTCGGGATAAGGCTTCAAAACCCACGGCACCAGAGCCAGCAAAGATCTCAAGAACACTGGCATCACGAACCTCATCCCTCAAAGTGTCGAAAATAGAACGCTTTACAATTCCGCGAGTTGGACGTATCCCTTTGGGTACCTTGATATTCTTCCTTTTACCCTCACCACCAGTGAGCTTCACCATGCCCATGTTTCAAAATCCGGTTGACGCTCAACTTTTCCTTATCAAGGAAGTCGAAAAATTCCTCCCAGAAGGCCTGTTCAGAAGTAAGGTCCTCAGTAAAAAAAGTCACTTTAACTTCAACTTCGTTTAGTGCCACAGAAATAAATTCAATTCTAAATTCAGGGGAAACAAGCACGTAAGTGGACTCCTTCAAGAAATCTCTTAACTTAGCCAAAAGATTACTGTAAATTTCTACGGGAAAGAACAAAGAAAATTCTACTTTCCTTGGTAAAACCTTTCTCAGTTTCTTAATTCCTTTATTTTTAATGGCCTCAACAGGTATTACGAATTCCCCACTTTCCGAAATAGCCTCTATAAATTGTTTACCTACTTTCCTTATCTCGACGTTTTCACCTTCCCACAGAATTAAATCTTTTTCTTTTAAGCCGATTTTTAACTCTTTCTCCTCTTCCTTCACCAAAGAAGCGCTAATAATAACACCGAGAGAAATTATTGAAACAAAAAGCAAAACAGAAGACGGATTTAGACCAAGCAAAAGAAATAAAGCCGAGAGAAAAACTACAGATACCAGAATTCCCAGATGAAGTCTGTACTTCTTAACTTTTTCATTTTTACTCACTATTACAGGTTCCAATACGAGCCAGTATATGGCAAAAACCGGTGCAAGAAGTATAATTACTACTAACCTCCAGTTCAAAATTTACCTCCAGGTTCTAATTTCGTACTCTTTCTTAATGGTTCTTTTCCTCCCCAGAAGTTGAGCATTTTCTTCGCCGGAGCCTACAAGGATTGCATCGTCAAAAAAGGATTTACCGGTAAAATACGTAGCAATGCCATCTTCTTTCTCCACACATTCCACAACCTCTGAAACAACGAAGTTCTTGTGAAGAAACCAGTCTAACTGATAAGTTTCCATAGGAAGTCCCTTCAATGCAACAATTTTCTTCTCCTGACTTCTTAGTCTTACGGGAATATAGTAGTAATATTCACTGAAAACGGTAAAATCGGGGCGTACCATGGTCGCATAATAAAAATCATCCTCAGGGAAAAAGTGAGCCCTATAACCTTTTTTTAAGGGTTCGGGACTAACGTGGAAATTCAGGTAAACAGGGCCCTGCTTAATAACGATTTGAGCAGAGGGAGGGATGGGAACGAAGAGAATTTCACGGAAATTGGGGGAAATTATGAGTTCTTCCTCAAAATTGATGAGGAGTGGAAGGTCATAGCCTGTGGGTTTCAACCTTACATCATCATCCTTTATCTCGCCATAAACCTGAAACTCTTTAACCACCATTTTATTATAGATTAATGTGATTTCGCTCTTAGTGGAATAAGAATTAACCGTAAGTTCAAAGATTGAAAGCTTTTTCTGAAATCTCATTACTTCAAATATTATAATGCAACCCGAATAATGAATGAAATTCAGGCTTTATAATTAGCATGAGATGTTTAAGGATCCCTTTCTAGAAGATTTGTATTTAAAATTCGAAGAGATTAAGAGTTTCCTGAAGTACGAAAATTTGAAAGCCAGGATCTCTGAGCTAAACAAAATGCAAGAAGATCAGAATTTCTGGAGTTCACCTGAAAAAGCTCAAGTAATCCTTCAGGAATTGTCAAATCTCAGGAAACAGGTGGAGGAATTTGACAGGATAGAAGATAAGTTTAAGTATCTTAAAGAGTTAGAGGAAGTTAAGGATGAGGATACGGATTTTCTTCTTGAGTTCGAAAAAGAAAAAAAATCTCTGGAACAGGAGCTTGAAGATCTCGAGATCAAGACGATTCTACAATCTCCAGATGACCGTAAGAATGCAATTTTAACCATCCATCCGGGTGCAGGAGGAACCGAGTCTCAAGATTGGGCAGAAATGCTCCTTCGTATGTATTTAAGGTTCTTCGAAAGGAAAGGATTTAAATATAGAATCGTAGACCTGCAACCTGGAGAAGAGGCAGGAATTAAAGACGCTACTGTTTTAGTGGAGGGTGAATACGCATATGGTTTTCTCAAAGCCGAACGGGGAGTTCATCGTCTGGTGAGAATTTCCCCCTTTGACGCATCGAGAAGGAGACACACGTCCTTCGCGTCGGTTTTCGTTTACCCTGAAACAGAGGATATTGAAGTTACCATAAACGAAGAGGACTTGAAAATTGAAACCTTCCGTTCCTCAGGTCCCGGAGGGCAGCACATGCAAAAAAACGAAACTGCCGTAAGAATAACGCATATTCCAACAGGCATTGTAGTTTCCTGCCAATCCGAACGATCCCAGCATCAGAATAAGTTAACCGCACTCAGAATTCTAAAAGCTCGGTTATACGAGTATTACAAAGAAAAAGAAAGAGAAAAACTGGGAGAAATCGAAAAAGAAAAATCGGAGATTGCCTGGGGACGGCAGATCCGCTCTTATATCTTGCATCCCTACAAGTTAGTCAAGGATCACAGGACTGACTATGAAGTAGGAAATGCCGATGCTGTGCTTGATGGGGAACTTGACGAGTTCATAAGAAAATATTTACTTTTTCAGGCAAAAAAATAAGTTTATCCAAAGTATAGTTTCGTTAAAGCCGCCTCCAACAGAATCAGTAAGGCTATACCAGCAAGAAAGACTGCTCGTACTATTTTTAGATACCTAAGAATTTCATATATTGGGATGTGTTTTTTACTTAAATTTGCAAATGAAACGTCCTCCAGTCTGACATCTGGAATCCTAATAAGATATAGAGTGTCATTTAAAACTTTCCCAATTTTTGCATCATCGTAGGAGTAAGCAATGGTGGGGAAAACCTTTATCTCTCTCAAAAGGTCCATCCAGAATTCTGGTACATATAGTAAGTCATTTTCAGCCGGATCAGGAACAACGCCGAAAACTATAAGTTTGTTCCCCCCAACTTTCAGGCCCCTTTTGACCCCAATAAGTAAATCTTTCAAACTGGTAGGCTTACTTCCGTTAAACACTATAATGTTATTGAAAGATAAGCCTTCTATTCGGGCTTCTGGTATAAGCTTTGCCCTTAACTCAAGAGCGTTACAAAGCTCCCTGGAATTAGTAAATAAGAACACAATTTTATTCGTTTCATTAGTGGCAGGAAGACGATTAACGTAAACAAGTACATCGGCAAACTGAGGGCTACTGGTTTTACGTAGAATGTTTGCAAAAAAGGTCTCAATAACCTTATTTTGGCCAGAAAAATAAAAGTTGCGATTATAAGTACTTAAGTTTAGATAAATTCTATTATCTACGGGCACATCATCATTGGCCTCTAACTCAACCTCTTGAATACCTGATTCTATTGGGCAAGAAAAATAAACTTTACTTCTTTGGGGAATTTTTAGTACCCGAGTAAAACTACCTCGTGTGTTTTTTAAAGTGACATTAAAATTTGTATCCCCGAGATTATAATTGAAAAATCCGATCCTTAATGAATCCGGGAAGGTCGAGAAATCTAAGTCGAAAATTCCCGCATCTCTAATTGCAACGGTGTCCCAGTGGTGTTTCATTACCTCATTTATTATGCTCATTATCCAGAGATGTGTTCCAAAATAATAAAACCTTCTCCGATCAGACTCACCAGAAAGGGAATACTCATTTACATCGGAGATACTTCGTAATTCTACTCTGTTGCCATAAAAACTCACAAGATTTTTGTAAATTTTTTTAATTTCTAAATTCTTTCTGGCTGTAAAGGCAGATCTCTCCACAAAGATTTTATCAAACTTGTATTTATTAGGTACGGGCTTTGCAAGAAAAGTTAGAATGGTAAGCAAAATAAAAATGCGAAGTAGGATAATCAAATCTCTGTGAAGCTTCCTTCTTCTATCAAGCTCCTTATACCTGATAAGAAAAAGCCATGATACTATCTTGATTTTTTGCGGTTTACTCTTAAAAAAGAGGGAAAAAAGGGGAAGCATTGAAAGCGGCAAAAGATAAATAAACAAAGGATTCAGGAAATTCATCCTTCGAAAAATTTTCTCAGTTGAAAATTAAAATCCTCTTCTACATTAAACTCAAATATCCGAATTCCGAACCTTTTGCACACATCTCTTAATCGCTCATAGTGTTCTACTATGCCTTTTTCGAGTTCTTTTATGGTGCCCATATCGGCAGGCAAAAGAAACCCTTTCTCCGCATCCTTAAAAAACACACCGGCATCTCTTACTTTAAACTCTCTGCGGGAAATTAATGGAATTATAAGTAACTCGTGTCCCCTCCCCTTGAAAAACTTTACAAATTTTTCAAAATCTTCAACGGGGAAGAAAAAATCGGAAACCACAACAATCAAACTCCTTTTCTTTATCCTGTAAGTGAGACTCGTAATGGAACCCAAAAAATCGGTTAATCCGTGATCTTGAAAAGTTTCCAGGATATTATAAAGTTTTAAAAGGTGATGATGCTTTGAGGCAGGAGGAAGGTAATAAACCTCCTGTGAGTTAAACAAAAAAAGGCCAAAAGCATCCCTTGATAGGTATGAGAGATAGGAGATCACTGCAGATACTTTACGGGCCAGATCCCCTTTGTTTTCAACACCCATGGAAGCGGAAATATCCTGTACAATATAAACCCTTATATTGGTCTCTTCCTCAAATCTTCTCACATAAAATCTCTCCGTACGTCCGAAAACCCGCCAGTCAATGAACTTAAGTTCATCACCCCTCTCGTAGGGTCTATAATCTTTATAGTCTATACTTTGGCCTATAAAGGGGCTTCGATGTTTACCTTTCTGGTATCCCTCAAGGATTTTTTCTACGTCAATTCCCTTACCTTTAAGAAAATCTAAAACAAATGGATCTACAAGAACCATAAAATCAGGAAATACGCTCTTCTTTCAAAAGCTTTATCACGTCGGGAATGTATTTCAAAATTACAGCTCTAACCTCTTGAATGGGGGTGTCTCTCGAAACCAAAACAAATATAGCAAAGTTATTAACAGGTATAGGGAAAAGTAATACGTGATCATTTTTATCAGTGATGATCATCTCAGAAAGCTCATCTCTTTTTTCTTTTCCTTCGGTGACAATTTCCATAGCCTCCTGAGCCGACTTCAGAATAGCACCGTATAAAGTGGCAGAAGCCTGAAAGGTTCTACCTATTAAAACAGTGTCAAAGGCAATAGGGGTACCTTCCTCATAATCAAAGATCATGGCACCTATGAAACCCGGAATTTCTGCGTGGAAAAGCTTTACGATATCCTGCAAGGTGAGTCTTTCCACGGCCTTTTGTTCCTCTGCTTCATCTTTAATCTTTGCGAAATTCAAAAGTAGTAAGTCGATGGGTGCGTTGATGGTGCGCTCAGGTTCCTCAGAATACAATCTCGTTTCAAATACACCATTTTTCCATCCCAGAATTTCGTATAGAGCTTCTTCTCCTTCTTTGTTACCTGTTTTTGCAGCGATGATCTCACCATTTTTAAAATAAATCACGCCTTCTTTTAAAGTCTTTGTGTCCTTGCAGACAAGTTGCACAGTTTTGCCCATTAAACCCAACGCCTGAACCATGTCAATTATGTCAACGCCCGCAAGGACGCCTTTAAAACCTTCAACCTCAGAGACACCTGGAGAAACCTGAACTTCACTGGTTACAGGCTTAAAGAAAATTTTCTCGAAGTCCTTTCTAAAATCACCAGTTTTATTAATGAAAGCATCTGCTCCCTTTTTAAGTACCGATCGCTCGATAGTTGCTCCCCGGACATCTGTATAAACATAAACCTTTGTATTTGGACTGGCCTGTTTCACAAAAACAAGAAGGTCTATACCATTTTTATCCGGTAAAATAAGGTCCATAATGAGGTGATCTATTTTGTAAAAACTAATGTATGAATGGGCCTCATCAAAGGAACCAGCAGTGTAAACAGTGAATCCCAAATTATCAAGGATCTCCTGGATATGATTTCGTAACTCTACATCAGGGTCCACGACTAAAACCCTTCCTTCCATTACATCTCCTTTTACCTAAAAATTTTAAACTATAAAGCAGGTGATGTAAAACGAAAATCAATTCATCAGTTGAAAAGCATAACGTTGGTTGAGTATGCAGAGGGAACTGGAAATTCTCATCTGTTCCCTCCAGTTACCAAATAGATGTCCTCTTCCTGTAAGCTCCTGGAGTTTTTCTAAAATTATTGGGGGCACAGGCTTAGGTGAACTTGTAGCCAAGGGCGTTCCGGGCAAAGGAAGAAAATAGTGTGCATGAATTCTTGCACCGAGCTTCACCAATGTTTCAACAAAAATCAATGTTTCTCTGAGGTCTTCTACTCCTTCCTCCGGCAACCCAAAGATGAGATCCACATTTACCCTAAATCCAGCATTCATAAAAAGCTTAACAGCCTTGATTACATCCTCGGGTGAATGCTTTCTTCCTATCCTTTCCAGAATTCGTCTACTTCCACTCTGGGCACCTATGGTAACGTTATCATTGTCAGCAAAACCTTTGACTATTCGAACAGCTTCTTCGTTCACAAACTCTGGTCTGATCTCTGAAGGGAAAGTGCCAAAAAAGATTCTTCCCTCTTTTCCAATGATGTTTCTAATATTACGGAGTAGCTCTACAATTTTCTCATACTCCGCATTAACACCTCTTGAACCATATGCCAGGGCATTGGGTGTTATAAACCTCACGTCTTTCTTACCCGCCCTTGCCATGATTTCAACCATCTCCAGTATTTTATCAACACTTCTATGTCTCATTCTCCTCCCAAAAATCTGCGGTGTCTGGCAGTAATAACATCCGTACGGACAACCCCTGGAGATTTCTATGGGCGAAAAGATCTTCCACCTCGTCACGGGAAAAGAGCGAAACATGTTAATGTCTACTGGGTTACCTATTCCTGTTTTTATTATATCTGTTTTCTCATCTTTGAAAATGATATTTTTCACATTTCTGAGGTCATCGCCCTTTATAAAACTCTTTATTAAATCCCTTATAACTTCTTCACCATCATGCAAAGCCACAATGTCGAAGCCAACATCAAGTAAATGATTGGGTAGTCCGGTAGCATGGGGGCCCCCCGCAATCATAACAAGATTATTCCCACCAATGCCCTTTAACCCCCTGAAAACATCTTCTAAGTAGACGGCTTGAATACTGTTTAGTGAAAAGAATAATATTAACTTGTTTTGGGGACTTGCTTTCTCTCTGACATAGTTTTTTATATCGTCAATTCTTTCCATCAAGGAAACAGGGGGTAAATCCATATCCTCAATGGATGCAAGCAAGGAATTTACGCTGTAGCGGTTCTCTTTTGGATAATAAAAAAGGATTTCGAATCCGGACATCTACGCCCTTTGAAGTAGAAGTCCGATAATATCTTTTAAGTTATTAAACCCTTTACGCTCAAGGTACTCTCCAACACCCAAGTATATATCCTTTACAATACAGGGATTAGTAAAGCTTGCCGAACCTATTTCTACAAGATTTGCTCCGCACATAAAATATTGTAACGCTACCTCGGCATTATAAATTCCACCGGAAGCGATTACATCCACCATGGGAAATTGTTTCTTTATAAGATAAACAAGTCTTAAAGTTAATGGGTAAATTAAGGGTCCTGAAAGGCCACCAAACTTCCTCTCAAAATAAAAATTCATATTTTCAACATCCACATACAGGGCAGGATAAGTGTTAGCTACGGTGAGAATATCGAATCCTTCATCCACTAAGAGGCTCACGAGTTCATTGTAATGGAAGATATCAGGTGGAATTTTTACAATGTTGATCTTTTTTGAAGTTTTGCTGATTTCCCTGAGGAGTTCTCGCAAAACTTTCCTATCATAAAAAAACTCAAGCCCGCCCGCGGAGACATTGGGGCACGAGATATTGATTTCATAGCCCACTACAGCAGGCTCACTATTTAATTCCTCTATAGTTATAACAAACTCCTCAATGTCATGACCTGCTAAGTTCACAAAGATAGGCTTACCAGCCTTCTCAAGATTCGCAATGACTTTTGACCTGAACTCCTTAAGACCCGGGTTTTCTAATCCTATGGAGTTTATTAAACCACATGGAACCTCCTTTATCCTTGGTGGAGCATTCCCTTCCCTGGGTTTAAAGGAGAGCCCTTTAGTTATAATAGCTCCAAAATACTCTCCACAACCGAAATCCAGAACTTCATAACCATAACCAAAAGTACCCGAGGCGGGGAGAAAGGGTGAAGAGAGGCTTATTCCCCTAAAATCTGTTTTTAGTTTTTCATTAAAGGTTCCCTTCAAAGTATAGCGCCTTTTTCAAAACAAATTCCGAAATGTAAATGGGTGCTTCCACTCTTAAAGCAATGGCAATGGAATCTGAAGGCCTCGCATCAATACTGTAGATAATGCCTCTTTCTTCATCCTTCAGGATCAGTCTGGCAAAATAGGTGTTTTCCTTAAGATCGTTTATCACTATTCTTTGAAGTTTAAGGTTTATGGCACTTAAAATATCAACTATTAGATCATGAGTTAAAGGCCTGGGAGATTTCGTTCCCTGTAAGGCCATCATTATAGACTGGGCTTCTGCAAGTCCAATAACAATGGGAAGTTCCCTGTCACCATACTTCTCTTTTAAATAAACAATTGAACTTGATTCAGCACCTTCAGGGAACTGGACTCTATCCACAATAAATTCAGTGAGTTCCAATTTCTTTTGGAATTACTTTTATTTTTAGATTCGCTTCAACACCTGGATAAAGCTTAATTTTTACAGGATGCACACCAATCTCCTTTATGTGGTCCATCAATATCATATGTTTTTCCAATTGAATACCGTGCTTTTTGAGGGCTTCCAGGACCTCTATGCTACTCACCGAACCAAAAATTTTACCTTCTTTAGATGAGGATTTTTCGAAGGTTAAAGTTCCTATGGACTCGATTTGGGCTTTCAGCCTTTCAGCCCTTTGTTTTTTTGAAGATTCGAGAGCTTCTCTTACCCTCTTTTCATTCTCTATCTTTTTAAGAATGGATTCAGTACAGATTTCTGCAATACCCTGTCGAACCAGAAAGCTTCCATAACCATCTTTTACATTTACAACGTCACCAGCCTTTCCCAGACCCGCAATATCCCTTTTTAGTAGCACCTTCATTACAGGTAGTAGCTTTCTACAAACGGCAGAAGTGCTACCATTCTGGCTCTTTTTATAGCCTTAGCCAGTTTTCTCTGATGAAAGGCACAAGTGCCAGTGGTTCTTCGGGGTAAAATTTTCCCTTTTTTAGAAATATACTTGGACAAAATTTCTACATTCTTGTAGTCTATCTCCCTAACCCCATCTTTACAGAATTCGCACGTGGCTGACCTTATTCTAAACTTTTTATCCGACATTTAATTACCTCCTTTCTTTAAAAGGGCAAATCTTCTTCCTCTTGATCTTCAATGGTTGGATTTTCAACAATTTCCTGAGAATCAATCCCGCTTAGCTCCTCGGGATATTCTTCCTCCTCGATTTCCGGAGGCAACATTTCTTCACTCACTTGTTTCTCAAGGAAGTGAATGCGCCTTACCACTATTTCGTAAATGGTTCTTTTTACTCCAGTCCTTGCATCTTCATACTCTCGGGATCTGAGATTGCCCTCCACAATAATAGGAGTACCCCTCTTAAGGCGGGATGCACTCCTTTCAGCAGCTTGCCTAAAAATTACAAGGTTTATAAACAGGGCTTCCTTGACCCACTCTCCCTGAGAGTTCTTGAAACTTCTATCCGAAGCAAACCTGACAGTACATGTAGGCACACCTTGAGGAGTATATCTTAAAACAGCATCTTCAACTACCCTTCCCGATAGTATTACAAAATTAATGCTCGGTAATCTTAAATCGGCCATTATTTCCTCAAAATCAGATTTCTCAAATATGATTTATTCATTCTCATTTCTTGTTTTAACTCTTGAAGAGTTTCATTATCGCTTTCAAAATTAAAAATTACGTAAAAACCTTCCTTCCTGTGATTTATCTCGTAAGCAAGTTCCCTTTTGCCCCAGATTTCCATGCCCGTTACCTTGCCCCTTTTCTCAATAATACTTTTTAATTTGCCAATTAAACCATCTCTTTCTTCGTCGGAAATAAGAGGATCAATAATAACCATCATCTCATAATTTCTCATTTTTGCCTCCTTCTTTTGAACTATTAGTATAACCTACAAAGCGAGAATATGCAAGAAATTAATGTCAGACAAAATCACTACATTTGGAAATGTGATAGCTGGAAATTAAAATATTGCCATGTCCGAAACCCCTCTCTTATCACAGTACAGGACTCTTAAGGAGAAAAATAGCGATACTTTACTGGCTTTCAGGATTGGGGACTTCTACGAATTTCTCTACGAAGATGCTGAGATAGCTTCAAAGGTTCTTGGCATAACTCTTACCTCGAAACCTCTTTATAAGGGGCATCGTGCACCCCTCGCAGGTATTCCTGCAAAGGCAGCGTGGCAGTATTTTGAAAAACTTGTTAAAAGCGGCTTTAAGGTTGCAATCTGCGAACAAACGGGTGAGGGTAAAAAGCTCATGGAAAGGGAGATTATAGAGGTTCTCACACCGGGAACTTTCTTCCACCCAGACTACACCGACGAGACTTCAAATATTTACATTGCAGCACTAACAAGAGATGGAGCAAAATCCACTCTGGTAGTTGCTGACATTAGCACAGGAGAGATTATTGTTGAAAAAGGAAAGTTCCAGATGATCCTGGAACGCGTGGATCTATACAAAATCAAAGAGCTACTTGTAGAAGAGGAAATCTATTTCGATCTTGCAAACTCCATTTCTACACAGCTTACAAAAGTTTCATCACCACTCCTTACGGTTGAATCTCTCAAGGAGAAACTATTACAATTTTTTAAGGCCCCAAGTTTAAAGATAATAAACATTGAGGAGGATCCATTAGAAATTAAAGCTCTCTATATCCTTATAAATTTTCTTGAAGACAAGAAGCCCGGAATGCTCGGACACTTAAAATCCATAAAAAGAGTTAATTCTGAGAAAGTTCTTCTTATCGATCCAAGAACCGCTAAACACCTTGAGCTCGTTGAAAAACCATACGAAGGTGAGGGTGGTACATTATTTTCACATCTTAAAGAAACTCTAACACCCCAGGGGACAAGATTTCTCAGGGAGAATATACTCTCTCCCCTTAGAGATATTGAAAAAATCAATAAAAGATTGGCTCGAGTTCAATATTTTGTGGAAAATCGTGAAGTCCTAAAAAATATAAGAGAAGAACTAAAAAAAGTATCCGACATTGAACGCCTCATATCTCGATTTTCTACTCAAAAATATCATATACGAGATTTTCTAAGGCTGTCTGAGACTATAAATGCCCTTGTAAGGATAAGCACAATCCTTAACAAAACTGAAATATTCGAACCCATGGACATCCAGGAATCAGTTCTCCTCCTTGCAGATCAAATCGAGTCAATAGTACCCTCTGAGCCTCCAGCAGAACCTCCCGGATGGGTAAAAGAAGGTGTAAACAAAGAACTCGATGAATTGAAATACCTCATGACCCATGCCAGAGAGAAATTACTAGAACTGGAAAGAAAAGAAAGGGAGCGTACAGGGATACCCAACCTGAGGGTTGGATACAATCAAGTTTTCGGTTTTTACTATGAAGTTACCAAATCCCATCTGGACAAAGTGCCGCCTTATTTTATCAGGAAGCAAACCCTTCAGAATGCAGAGCGCTTTTTTACTGAGGAACTCAAGGAGCTTGAAGAAAAGATTGTAACAGCAGAAGAAAGAACTGTTGAAATAGAGAAAAAAATCATTGAAGACTTGAGGTTGAAAATAATAAACCAAATTGAAAGTTTATCGCAATTAGCAAATTATTCGAAGGAACTCGATTTGATTCAGGCTTTTGCGAAAGTTTCCTTAGACCATAAATATTCAAAGCCGGAGATCCACAACAGCATTGAGTTAATTATAAAAGACGGAAGACATCCGGTTGTTGAGAGATTCTCAAAGGAAAAGTTTGTTCCCAACGATACTTACCTGAATGAAGAAAACATTATGTATATTATCACCGGTCCAAACATGTCTGGAAAGTCTACATATTTAAGACAGGTCGCCCTTATTGTTTTGCTTGCACACATGGGATGTTTTGTACCCGCCACCCATGCTGAAATTCCTCTTACTGATAGGATTTTCTCAAGGATAGGGGCATCTGATGATGTTACCAGGGGGGTATCCACCTTTATGGCTGAGATGATGGAAACGGCAGAAATCCTTAGAAATGCTACAAACCATTCACTCCTTATACTGGACGAAATAGGAAGGGGAACCTCGACTACCGATGGAATAGCCATAGCCTGGGCCTGCGCTGAATATATCGCTACCAGAATAAAAGCAAAAACCTTATTTGCCACACATTACCACGAACTCTCAGAATTGGCAAAGTTTATAAAGAACGTCAGGAATTATCACATGATGGTTTCCGAGTGGAATAACACCGTTATTTTCATGAGGAAGCTGAAAGAAGGAGCACTGAATAAAAGCTACGGAATCCATGTTGCATCCCTATCGGGTATCCCTGATGAAGTTATAAAAAGGGCTACTGAAATCGCCGCTGACTTAGAAAAAAAGGAAAATGACATACTTACGCATTCAGAACAAAAGGGACAACTGTCTCTTTTTGACAGGGGAACAAAGTTAAAGCCTTGTAAGGTCTGCGAAATACTTAAATCCATTGATATTGATGGAATTAGCCCAAGAGAGGCTTTAAACTTACTTTACAAACTTAAGGAGGAATCTGATAAATGTTTAAATTCTTGAGTAATTTTCAAAATTTTTTGAAGAACGAGATAGCCATTGACCTTGGCACTTCAACAACACTTATCTACGTTAAAGGGAAGGGTATTGTTCTTGATGAGCCTTCAGTCGTAGCTATGGACAGATACACAAACAAAGTGATTTCCTGCGGAAGCGATGCAAAGAAAATGTTAGGTAAAACACCTGATACCATAGAAGCAAAAAGGCCGATGAAAGATGGCGTCATAGCAGATTTCGAGATGGTTCAGGAAATGATAATATATTTCTTGAATAAAGTCCTTCAAAAAAACCTTTTTGTGAGACCCGTTGTACTTATAGCAGTCCCCTCCGGAATAACTGACGTAGAAAGGAGAGCAGTTAGAGATGCGGCTCTTCTCGCCGGTGTCCAGAAGGTCCATATGGTATCGGAACCCGTGGCAGCCGCTGTGGGGTTGGGTCTTCCCATTGAAGAACCTGTGGGTAATATGCTCATAGACATTGGCGCAGGAACTACTGAAATCGCTGTAATCTCCTTATCTGGCATCGTGGTTAACAAATCCATAAGAACTGCAGGTGATGAAATGGACGAAGCTATTATCACATATATACGGGAAAAGTACAGAGTTGCCATAGGGGAGCAAACCGCAGAGGAAATAAAAATAAAGCTGGGTAACGCTTTTCCAACCTACAAAGAAGAAAAGATGGAAGTCAGAGGTAGAGATTTAATAACGGGTGCACCTAAAACCATTGAAATATCAAGCACAGAAGTTAGGAACTCTTTAAGGGGCGTCTTAAACGAAATAATTTTCGCAGTCAAAAAAGCTCTGGAGCAAACTCCGCCAGAGTTACTCTCTGATATTATTGACAGAGGAATATATCTTACAGGTGGGGGATCCCTTCTAAAAGGACTGAGGGAACTTTTAATGGAGGAGACAAATATCCTTATTAAAACCACCGAGAACCCAAGGCAGTGCGTGGTACTGGGAGCAGGCAAAATACTCGAAAATCTCGACAAATACCATCAAATCCTTACTGCTTCCTCTAAAACCATGATCAAAAGAACAGATTTTATAGATTAGTAAATGAAAAGAAAGCTTCTCTATCTTTTTCTTCTTCTCACGGTTTTTTTTAACATAAAAAGTGTCAATATTAAAACCAGCGAAATCTTGCTAAAGAGTGTATATAGTCCATTCATTTACGCCAGGAATCTGATTATTTTACTTAAAGAGACAGAGAAAATTAACGCCGTGCTATTGAAAGAAAACTTAAAACTTCGCGAAATCTTAGCATACTCAGATCACCACATTTTCAATACCTCCCCCGATACCATTTTTTCTTTAGGAGAAATTCTTTCATACTCACCCCTCGGAGTACCACAAGAAATCTCCCTTAGAATATCTAAACTAGCACCATCTAAATTCGAAAACTCCACTCTGGTGGATTTCAAGGGAAATTTGGTCGGAAAAGTTTCATATTTATTTAATGATTTAGCCAACGCTTTACTAATTTATAGTCCCGCTTTTAGAGCAGCAGTAGAATGTCACAAACCTTATTACACAGGACTTTTAGTTGGAGGAAACAAACCACAGGTAATCTATGTACCTTTTGATGCCGGTGCAGAGTTGGGTGATACTCTTTACACTTCGTCTCTTTCCACTGTACTAGCCCCGGGAATTCCCGTTGGTATTGTGAGCAAAGTGGTCAAAGATTCCACAAATCCAATTTTTATTAAGCTTTATGTCACACCATTTTTTAAACCCTTCACTTCAAGGAAAGTAATATTATATGGAAAGTGAAAACTTAAAGGTAAATATTGTTGATGTTCTCCTGTTTTTGATCATAGCGGCATCAACATCAATTCAAGGCCAGTACTTCCCGGACTTAACCGTTGCCTTTCTCATCTTTTACTCCCTGAAGTACTCTAAAATACAATTTTCCCTTTATTCTTTTCTCGCCGGTATTCTCCATGATGGGTTTCAAGCAGGAAGAATCTGGATAACACCCTTTCTTTTTCCTCTGGTATACCTGGGGACCCAATACCTGAAGTCCAATATAAATTTGAAATTTCCCCCGCTGAGGGCATCTTTTATTGTAATATCAACAGTTTTTATATCCATTGCCCTCATAATTATTAACTCAATACCCCTTCAACAGGGCCTTGTAAAATTTTCACTAACGATAATTGCTGGAATTATTCTCGGTTTTCTTATATGAAGAAAGAAAACATTGTAAAATACATCCTTATGTCAGTAATCCTTGTGATAATTCTTAGACTGTTCCAATTCCAGGTTTTGGAAAGGGAAACCCTCTCGAAACAAGCTCTTTACAATTATCTAAAAGAATACAAAATAAGGGCGCCAAGGAGAAGGATTAAAGACCGCAATGGGATTCTTCTGGCAGATTGGGTTCCATCCTTTAGAGTTCTCGTGATACCCAACTTTCTCAGTGAACAAGACATTCCCATTCTATCTCAAATGTTCGGCCCTCTGGAGATAAGGTTTGACACCTTAAAAAAGAAAGGAACTTTTGTTGAAATAAAAAAAGGGCTCTTTTTTAGCGACGTGGTGAAAATTATGGAGAAAAATCCAGGAATAAAAGGCATGATCATAGACGCAGATCCACAGAGGATTTACACAGACGATGCCAGATATGCAGCTCACATAATTGGATATGTGGGGGAAGCTTCCAGCGAAGAGATCAATAAATTTAATTTAGACTTTGGAGATTTCATAGGAAAAAACGGAGTGGAAAAAACTTACGACTCTCTTCTCAGGGGGAAAGATGGATATAAGTTTATTGCTTTTGATTCCAGAGGTAACATAGTGGATGCCAATCCTGCTCCGCCCATAGAACCTCAACCGGGTAAGGAATTAAACCTTACCATTGATATCAGACTTCAAAAATTAGCAGACTCCTTGTTCCAACCGTACCCGCGGGGTGCTGCTTTTGCATTCAATATAAAAACGGGTGAGGTATTACTCTTATATTCAAAACCATATTATGATCCCGGGGATATTTTAAAAAATTGGAAAACCTATATTTCAAATCCAGAAAAACCTCTCCTTAATCGCTGTATACAGGGACTTTACCCACCAGGTTCTACATTCAAACTAATCACCACCCTTGTGGGTTTATACACAAAAGTTTTAGAAACCACCACCCGCATCTACTGCTCGGGAGGTTTTTCTTTTGGCAAGCGTACATGGCTCTGCTGGAGAACCGAAGGCCATGGTACCCTTGATCTGGAAGATGCAATAGCTCAGTCCTGTAATGTCTACTTCAATACAGTAGGGGCAAGAGTAGGTACACAGGCCTTTATGGAGGCCCTTGAAAAATTCCAATTACCCCTCAAATCAAATATAAATCTTCCCGGAGAATATAACGTTACCATTCCCTTAAAATCACTTTTAAAAGGAAGGCTAATCCTTCCCAGTTCCGTTATTAACTGGTCTATAGGTCAGGGAGAAATTCAAGTAACCCCCTTGTGGCTTGCCATTGTAACGGGACTTATCGCAAACGATGGGGTGTGCCCTATTCCCAGATTATCCCTTAAAGAACCCTTGCAATTTTTGAGTATCAATGTACCTCAAGAATACTATCCTATAGTAAAAGAAGGAATGAGACTTGTAGTTGAAAACCCCATGGGAACTGCAGCTTATCTATATGACCCGGGACTTAAGGTGGCCGGCAAAACGGGAACTGCCCAGAATCCTCACGGAAAGGAGCATTCATGGTTTACATGTTTCTTTCCCCATGACAACCCGGAGTATGTCATTACCGTTATCGTAGAGAATGCCGGGCACGGAAGTGAAGCAGCTGCACCAATTTCCTTTAAAATTGCACGGAGCATAGTAAATGCGAGAAAATAAACTCAAGATAATACTGGCTTCTGCATTTTTAGTCATCTTTAGCCTCACAGAATTGTACTTCATAAAGCCTTCGTTATTCTACTCCCAGCTAACAAAGGTAATCATCTTTGCTGCTCTTACGTTGACGCTCTATCTCACCCTTAGATTGGAATACATCTTGCTTTATGGTAGCGTTCTTTATTACCTTTCTCTTTTACTTTTAGTTTTAACTCTTTTCTTTGGGAAAGGCACCGTGAATAGATGGTTAAATCTGGGGATAATGCAACTTCAGCCATCAGAGCTTGCAAAACTTGGACTTATTCTAATTTTGGCAAAATTCCTGAGTGACGACAAAAAGCCTATTAAGGCCAGGCTTATTAAGGCATCTATTTATACATTCGTTCCCTTTGTATTGACTCTTCTGCAGCCCGATCTGGGGACTTCTTTAACATTTCTTTTTATTGCTTTCACAATGACCTGGTTCTCGGGACTGGATCCGGCTATAACAACGATTATAATTTTAATACCAATCGCCATGCTTACATCCTCTCACCTTATCTCAACCTTAATTTTTTACTTTTTAGTTTTTATAGGGTTGTTCATTGTGAAGGAGCCGCTCTATAAGAAACTTGTAGCAATCTCTATTCTCATGACCGTAAGCTTATCTACACCTTTTGTATGGTATAAAGTCATGAAGCCATATCAGAGGGAAAGACTCACAGCCTTTCTTAACCCGTTAAAAAGCAAAACCAGAGAAGGTTGGCAAATATACCAGGCGAAAATTGCCATTGGATCAGGTGGAATACTTGGGAAAGGTCCAGGGAAGGGCACTCAAAAAGGACTCGCATTTCTACCTGCAGCTCACACAGATTTCATTTTTTCTAGTATTGGTGAAGAGTTTGGGTTTATTGGCCTTTTAGCCATCATAGTTGCTTTTTACCTACTATTTTCAGGTTTATTACGAATTGCTGAACTTATGGATGGGCAGGAAAAATTAATTACTATAGGAGTTACAGCCTATTTTCTTTTCCACTTTACTGTGAACATATTTTCAAATTTGTCCCTTTTCCCGGTGGTGGGAATACCCCTGCCTTTTATGACTTATGGAGGGAGTCATTTACTTACAGAAATGCTCTCCCTTCTAATAATTATGAAAATGGAGGTATTCTAAATGTGCGGATTTTTCAGTATAATATTCTCAAAGGATAACGAAGAATTAGGGAAAATATTAACGAGGGCCGGCTTCAGGCTGGCTTACCGGGGTTACGATACTGTTGGAATCGGTTACGTTAAAGAAAACGGTTTTTCTGAAATCAGGAAAGCACCCGGAAAAATCCATAGGGTCCATGAAGACCTGGAATTTGAAAAAATAGAGGGGAAAAGAGGAACTATCCAACTACGCTGGGCCACCTATGGGGCTCCATCTTATGAAAATGCTCAGCCTCACTTTGATTGTCACAAGAACCTTATAGGTGCCCATAATGGAAATATCGTAAATTCGCCTTTCCTTAGGGAGAGACTGATAAATTTGGGGCACACATTTAAAGGCGAGAATGATGGGGAAACCCTGGTACATGTTATTGAAGAACACTTCTCAAAAACAGAAGATTTAAAGAGCGCAATTTTAAACGCATACAAAGAGCTTAAAGGCGACTATGCATTCTCCATTACCTATGTTAAGGAAAACAAGTTTTACGCTGTTAAAAAAGGGTCCTCCCTCTTTCTTGGGATTGGGCATGATTTTATTGCGGTATCCAGCGACCTAGTGGCCCTACTGGACATCACTAAACAAATCGTCACTCTTAACGATGGGGAACTTGTTGAATTTGACGAAAAAAGCTACAAAATTTACAACCTTAATACCGGTGAAGATGTAACTCGCAGCCCCATATACACGGATATGGATGTAAAAAATGCGGAAAAAGGCAATTACCCCCATTTTATGATTAAAGAAATAAACGAAATTCCCGAAAAGGCAAGGAACATTATTAACTTTCTACCAGAATTTGATAAAATTGAAGAAATAACTGACGAAATACTCAAGGCAAGGAATAAGTTTATTACTGGAAGCGGTACTTCCCTTCATGCCGGGATATTAGGTAGTTTTTACTTTTCCCAAATAGCAAAAGAGATTTTTATTCCGGTAGCGGCTTCAGAATTTGGTGAAAGATACGGCAATTCACTGGAACCCGACGATCTTTTGCTTGTGGTTACACAAAGTGGAGAAACGAAAGACGTAAAAAACGCCATGGACATTTTTGAAGGCTACGGGAAAACCATCGGACTTATTAATGTTTTGGGCTCCAGTATTGCACTTCGGTGTAACCATGTGGTGCCAGTTTTATCAGATCTTGAAATAAGCGTTCCCGCCACAAAAACCTTCGTAAACCAGGCTATTGCTCTTTTATACCTTTCTTACGCCCTTGCAAAGAAAAAGGGGCTTAACCCCCCGGAAATTCCTTTCTCAGAGATACCGACTCTCTTAGCAAAAACCATTGAAATTTCTGAAAAATATAAAACTGAAATAATAAAAGCTCTAATCCCCTGGCACGATTTCTACGTACTTGGATACGGTATAACTTATCCTATTGCTCTGGAGGGTGCTCTAAAAATTAAAGAGGTAGTATATGTACATGCTGAGGGAATGTATTCCGCTGAGTTCAAGCACGGACCCCTATCCATTGTAGAAGAAGAGTATCCCGTAATATTTATCTCCACACTTAAAGATAAAAACATGATTCTATCTCACATCAACGAGGTTAAGTGTAGAGGTGGCAAAATAATTACCATCGCGCCCGAGGATCAGGAGCTTAGAAAGGAAAGTCATATATTCCTGCCTTTGCCAGACACACCCCATTATATCACACCCTTACTTGCAGTTATACCCATGCAAATCATAGCGTACTACATGAGCGTACATAAGGGTATAGATCCCGATTTTCCCAAAAATATTTCCAAAACACTAACAGTAGATTAAATGGACGTCATTTGTATAATCGGACCGACGGCTTGTGGAAAAAAGGAAATCGCCACAGCCCTTTTGGATGAATTCGGAGAAAAAATCACTTTTATTTCCTGTGACTCACGTAAGATCTATCGTTACATGGACATTGGTACCGCCAAACCCCCACCCTCCCTAAGACAGTATTTTCGGCTTATGGACATAAGAAACCCTGATGAGACATACAGCGCAGGTGATTTTGCAAAAGATGCAGAAGTAATTTTACAGGAAGTATACTCAAAGGCTAAGGTACCTGTGATCATTGGCGGCACCCCCCTTTACTATCTTGCTTTATTCTCAGAGTTTTTCGAAGAGCCAAAAAAGGACCCTGAGATAAGAAGATATGTTCTTGAAAAACTGAAAAAATTTGGTTCAGAAACCCTTTATAGGGAACTGATGGAGATTGATGAGGAGACTGCTTCAAAGCTTCATCCCAACGATTGGATTAGAATAACCAGGGCGCTGGAAATTTACTATCAACTTAAGATACCTCCAAGTGTTGCAAGGAAAACTCTCAAAAAAGAGAGAAGGTTCAGGCCCATTTATTTTGGAATTAACATACCCCGAGAACTTTTATACCAAAAAATTGAAGCAAGGACCTTAAAAATGTTCCATGAAGGACTTGTGGAGGAAACTGAAAAAATCCTGCAAATGGGTTATTCCAGAGAGCTCCCCTCCCTTAATACCATAGGATATAAAGAAAGCATAGCTTATCTTGAAAAGAAAATCTCCCTCGAGGAAGCCATTCGGAAAACCGTAAAAAACACCAAAGTTTATGCCAGGAGACAACTGCGTTTTTTCAGATCTTTTAATAATGTGGTATGGTTCTATTTGCCAGAACAAGAGAAATTATTACTGGATAGATTAAAGGCTGAAATCAAAAGTAAACTCGAAGGATCAGATATCAATATCGCTTAATCTGAATACGGGACCGTCCTTACAAACCCTGAAATAACCGGGAGCATTCCGTTTTTTAATCGCACATCCAAAGCAAATTCCAAAGCCACATGCCATCACTGATTCCATAGAAACAAAACTTTGTTCGTGGGGGACCTTTTCCTTCAAAGCCTTAATCATAGGTATTGGGCCACAGGCAAAGAGGATGTCTCCCTCGCCAATTTTTAATCCTTCAGTAACTAAGCCTTTCTTCCCCGAACTTCCGTCTTCAGTAAAGATCTCAATATTTAATCCTTCAAACAACCTTAAAAATTCCTTTGACGGTAAGCTGGGCAACCCCCATGAAAAAGATTTGAAACCCCTTAAGGTAGCATAAAAGTAAAGAGGAGCAATACCTGATCCACCCGCCACCAGGACAGGACTTTCCACCTCCGGGAAACCATTACCCAATGGACCAAGTAAAGATAAAGTATCACCATTCTTCAGTTCCGAAAGAATTCTTGTACCTTTCCCTACGATTTTTATTAGAAACCATATTTCCTCTCCGCTACTGAAAAAAACACTAAAGGGTCTTGAAAGAAAAGGTTCAAAATCTTCACGAACCCTTATTTCAAAAAATTGCCCTGGTTTTACAGCAATATCAGTCAATTTCTCCAGCTTTAAAAGAAAATACCCATCCTCACTAAACAGAATTTTATCTCTTACCCTTAACTTTAGCAATTCCATCTTTTAGTGTGTCAACGACGTAAACCACATCTTCTTCCTTCATTTTAGGGAAAAGAGGCAGCGTAAGCTGCATTTTGTAAGCCTCTTCTGTTACAGGCAACCTAACTTCGCCACAATACCTTTTTACGGCAGTAAACAAATGTAACGGCTTATAATGGATACTCGTCTGAATGCCCTTTTCGTGGAGATAAACCCTCAGGGCATCTCTGTCTACTTTTGTGAAAATTGGGAAGATATAATTTGCTGACCTTTCAAAATTTGTAAAAGGAACAATTACTTCTTCTACATCTTCAAGGAGACTGCGATACAATCCCACCAAGTTCCTTCTTTTATCATTTAACGCGTCAAGCCTTTTCAGTTGGGATATGCCAAGGGCAGCCTGGAGTTCAGTGGCTCTGTAGGTATAACCAATCTCATCTATATCGTAGTCCAGCTCCATACCAAGATATCTATCGAAAGACGTTGAAGTCATACCCTGAGACCTTAAGAATCTGGCTCTTAGATAAATTTCTTCATGGTTTGTGAGGAGAACGCCACCTTCGCCTGTGGTGATATTCTTATTGGCATAGAGGGACATCCCCGCAACTATTCCGAAGCTACCCGCTTTTTTGCCGTTTAAGTAAGAACCGTGACAATGAGAAGCATCTTCAATTAGTTTTAATCCCTTCCTTTCACAGTAATCTTTCACTTTATCGATTCCATCAAGGAAACCTCCATATGCCATGTATATAACAGTATCTACCCCGTCGTCAATAACGCTATCAATGGTAGAATCCGAGATAACGGGCTTATAAAGACTTTCGATATCTGCAAATACGAAAGGAACCCCCATCCATATTAAAGGGGTTAAGGTAGAAATGTAGGTGAATGAAGGTAGGATAACCTTTGAATTCCTATTAAGCCCTGCTGAAATGTAAGCAAGATGCAAAGAGGCAGTACCTGAAGAAACAAATAAAGCGAATCTCACTCCATAATAATCTCTAAGGGCACTCTCAAACTCCTCAGTTTTGGGACCAACAGAAATCCACCCTGACTTTAATGTTGAAACCACTGCATTAATGTCATCTTCGTCTATGGAAACTTCAAAAAGTGGGACTTTATAGTTAAATTTCCCTGCTCTCAGCTTATATCCCCCAAATCCTTTATTCCGCCCTTCATTGCCTGTTTTCTGGAGAGCTTAAAACGTCCGGTGTCATCAATCTCTATAACTTTTACCAGGACCTTATCTCCTACATGCAAAAAGTCCTCTACCTTATTTATTCTCGTATCGGCAATCTCGGAAATGTGCAAAAGTCCCTCTTTCCCAGGCAAAATCTCCACGAAAGCACCAAATGGGGCAAGCCTCTTAACAGTACCTAAATAGACCTTGTGAAGCTCAACTTCTTGAACCATTCCACTGATAATTTGTTTTGCCTCCTCAACTCCTGCCTCATCGTATCCTGAAATGACCACTCTCCCTGTAGAATCGTCAATATCAATTTTTGTGTTTGTCTGCTCGATTATCTTCTTTATGGTACGCCCACTGGGACCAATAACCAGTCCTATCTTGTCCACAGGTATAAAAATAGAAGAAACTTTAGGAGCGTAAACAGATACACTGTCCCTGGGTCGCGAAATGGTGGCATTCATTATACTCAGGATGTACTCTCTGGCTTTCTTAGCCCTCTCAAAAGTTTCTGCGATTATCTTTAAAGGTAAACCTCTTATCTTGAGATCGAGCTGGATTGCAGTGATACCCGCATCAGTTCCCGCAACTTTAAAATCCATATCACCATAATGGTCTTCAGCTCCAACTATATCGGTGAGGAGGACATATTCATCCCCCTCCTTTATAAGCCCTGTGGAAATACCAGCACAGGCCTTTTTAATGGGAACACCCGCGTCCATGAGAGAAAGAGAAGCACCACAAACGGTAGCCATAGAAGTGGAACCGTTGGATTCTAAAACATCTGAAACAACTCTTATAACATAGGGGAATTCATCCTCAGTGGGGATTAAAGGTGCAATAGCTTTCTCAGCCAGAGCCCCGTGACCTATCTCCCTTCTTGAAACTCCTCTTAAGGGTTTAACCTCACCAGTCGAAAATGGGGGAAAGTTGTAATGGAGCATGAATCTCTTTTCCTCTTCAGGCTCGAGGTCAGAAAGCCTCTGTACATCCTCACTGGTGCCAAGAGTGGTTACTACCAGTGTTTGAGTCTCTCCTCTTCGAAACAGAGCAGACCCATGGGTACGAGGCAGAATACCCACTTCACAGGAAATCGGTCTAATATCTTCAAATTTTCTGCCGTCCACTCTTCTTTTTTCCCTTAAAGTCATTTCACGGAGGGCTTTCTTTTCAAGTTCATAAAGAGTTTGATTCAACTCATTTTTCAAATCCTGATCGGGATACTTTTCGGCAACAAAAGCTTCCACTTTCTTACGGATGTTCTGGAGCGCCTCGTTTCTTAACTTTTTCTCCGTAATATGCATTGCTTCAACGATTTCGGAAAAATATTGTTCTTCAATGGCTTTCCTGAACTCGTCAGGAATTTCCAGCTTTTGATATGGAATTTTGGGTTTACCTATTTTAGCCCTCAACTCTTCCTGAAATTCTTCAATTTCCTTAAGATAGGGCATCGCAAATTCAATTGCTTCGAGAACCACAGACTCCGGAACTTCTTTCCCTCCAAACTCAATCATATTTATCTCACCGGAGGAGCCTGCAAGAAGCATATCGAAATCACTGTTTACAATTTGAGAATTCGTTGGGTTTATGACAAACTCGCCATTAATCCTACCCACCCTAACTGCAGAGATAGGGCCATCAAACTCAATCTCTGATATATGAAGACAAGCCGATGCGCCGATAATGCCTAAGAAATTGCTTTCATTTTCCATGTCGTAAGAAAGGAGATAAGCGATAACCTCGATCTCATTCATCATGTCTTTAGGGAATCTGGGTCTTATAGCTCTATCAATGGCTCTACCGTGAAGTATTTCCCTCTCCGTTGGTTTTCCTTCACGTTTAAAATAACCACCAGGGATCTTCCCGGCCGCGTAGGCTTGTTCCCTGTATTCTACAAGTAAAGGAAGAAAATCCCTTTTCTCCGCTGATTCCTGGGTAACTACCGTAACTAAAAGGACAGTGTCACCGTAAGAAATTAAAAGAGAAGAAGTGGCCTGATTTGCTACTCTCCCGACCTCAATTTTGAGTTTTCGGCCGGCGATCTCTTTTTCTTGAGAATAAATCATCCTCTGATGCCCAACTTATCAACAAGTTCTGTATAGCGCTTGAAATCCTCGCGCCTTAAATAGGCCAAAAGCCTCTTTCTCTGCCCCACCATCTTCATCAGGCCATAACGAGAGTAGACATCCTTTTTATGAACTTTAAGGTGTTCTGTAAGATCGTTTATTCTTTTTGTTAGAAGGGCAATTTGAATTTCTACAGAACCCGTGTCTTTTTCATGTTTTGCCCATTCCTTTATTATCCTTTCCTTCTCTTCTTTGCTAAGGGTCATAGGAACAATACCTCCTATTGGAATCTTTAAAAATAAAACAAGCGGGAGACGGGACTCGAACCCGCAACCATCGGCTTGGAAGGCCGATGCTCTACCATTGAGCTACTCCCGCACCTTTTAAAAGAACTTTTTTTTCAACTTTTAAACGGGACGTAGTCCCGCAACCATCCCCTTGAAGGGGATGCTCTACCATTGAGCTACTCCCGCACCTTTTAAAAGAACTTTTTTCCAACTCTTGCTTTAAATTGGAGGGGGGTGGATTTGAACCACCGAAGGCGTCAAGCCAGCAGATTTACAGTCTGCCCCCTTTGGCCGCTTGGGTACCCCTCCTTAAATAACCCAGCTGGCGGAGGGATTTGAACCCCCGACCTGGTGATTACAAATCACCTGCTCTGCCGACTGAGCTACGCCAGCTAAAATTTAAAAAGAACCGTGTGACGTTTATATAATTTAAAGTAAATTACCTGGATAGTCAATTCAATAACCCTCATAGCTGAACAGTAAAATCCAAATACACGAAATCAGAATTTGAAAATTCAAGATCTATCATCGATATTAATTTAAATTGGGAGGGTATAACAATGTGGCCTTCTTATTATGAATTTTATTCTCCTGTAAAAATACTTTCAGGAGAAAAAGCACTGGAAAATTTACCCCACGAAATTAGATTCCTAAACTGCTCTAAACCCCTTCTTATCACTGACAAAGGGCTCAGAAAAGTGGGAGTATTCGAAATTGTTCTGGATGCTCTCAAAGAGCAAAAACTTCAGGATTTCGTAATCTTTGATGACGTTCCACCTGATTCGGACCTTGAAGTATGCCGCCAGATTGCAAACCTTCATAGGGAAACTAAAAGAGATATAATCGTAGCCGTTGGTGGAGGTTCCGTAATTGACTCTGCAAAAGGAGCGAACATACTAATTTCAGAAAATGTTACGGACCTTAAAAACCTTGCAGGCGCTAATATTTTAACAAAACCACTTAATCCCTTGATTGTTGTGCCCACCACATCAGGAACTGGTTCTGAAGCAACCTGTGCTGCAGTAGTTAAGGATAGGGAAAGAAATGTCAAGATGCTCTTCGTTTCCCCATATCTTATCCCTAATACGGCAATCCTGGATGTGAGAATGACGGAGACTCTACCTCCACTCCTTACTGCTGCGACGGCCATGGATGCACTGACTCACGCCATAGAAGCATACATATCAATCCAGAAAAATCCTATAAGCGATGTATTTGCTTGGAAAGCTATAGAAACTATCCAGAGATACCTTCCACTGGTTCTGGATGAGCCTAAGGACAAAAATGGAAGACTCGCACTGGCTAATGCATCACTCATGGCAGGTATTGCTTTTTCCAACGCCATGGTGGGACTTGTTCATGCTATTGGTCACGCCGTTGGCGCTGTATCGAATGTACATCATGGCATTTGTATGAATATTCTCCTTCCCCACGTCCTCGAGTATAACTTCGATAAAATAAAACAGGAACTCGCGGAACTTCTTCTCCCCTTTGGCGGAGAAGAAGTGCTTGTGACCACACCGGTCGAGAAAAGAGCAGAGAAATTTCTGGAATTGGTCTTCGAATTCAGGGAGAAAATCAAAGAAAAAGCTGGCATACCCAATTCATTGAAAGAGGCAGGGGTAACCAAAGAACAGTTTGATTTGATAGCCGAAGTTTCCTTGAGAGATGGCTCCCTTTCATTCAATGTAAAAGATGCAACTAAGCATGACATTATAAGAATACTGGAGAAGGCGTTTTAGCTAAAAAAACTTAATCATAAAAATTTATTTGAAAATTCTTTTCCAAACCATTAAAATTGTAGCTTGAATGGGCGATTAGCTCAGCGTTGGTTAGAGCGTCGCGTTGACATCGCGAAGGTCGGAGGTTCGAATCCTCCATCGCCCATTTTTGAATAGTTAGAAGGGAGGAAAGAAATGAAAAGGACTTTCCAGCCATCTATTATTCACAGAAAGAGGACACACGGATTCAGAAAGCGTATGAGTACACCGGGTGGTAGAAAGGTACTGGCCAGGAGAAGGGCAAAGGGAAGAAAGAGACTTACAGTTTGAGATTGGAAACTCTAACTGCGCAAGAGGTAAAGTCCTTGATACAAGGAGGGAAATGGGTAAAATTTCATCATTATACAGTATGTTACAAACCCGCAGAATCCAGAAAATTCGCCTTTTCAGCCTCAAAAAAAGCCAAAACCAAAGTTTTGAAAAACAGAGTGAAAAGGCTTTTGAAGGAAGCAGTTCGGTTAAATCTGAATTTAATACCCCGGGCTCACTATTTAATCATTGGGAATACCACAATATTGAATTTAAGATTCGAGGAGCTTTGCGAAAATTTAATAAAAGACTTGGAAAACTTGAGTTCGGAATTTCAAACTTGCTCATCACTCTCATAAGATTCTATCAGAGATTCATATCACCTTTATTTCCAAGAACCTGCAGATTCTATCCCACCTGTAGTCACTACGCCATTGAAGCTATCAGGAAAAAGGGACCAATTAAAGGATTGCTACTTTCAGGATGGAGAATATTGCGGTGTAATCCGCTATCAAAAGGTGGATATGATCCAGTGAGGTGAGAGATGGAAGGTGAACCAAAACCAACTAATTTAATTATAGCAACATTGCTAATATTTATAATCCTAATACTATGGCAGAGCTTCTTTATGAAACCACCATCCAGAAGCATATCATCTACTGCAAAACTCGATTCTGCCCAAACAAAAATAGAAGAAACACCAGTTAAAGCGGGTGAAATAAAAGATTCTGTTAAATCAAACCCTAATGACACTCTTTTTGTAGTGACCACTCCTCTCTACGAAGCGGTATTTTCAAAAAATGGAGGGATTTCATCTTACAAAGTGAAGAAGATCGGAAAGTTTGAGTCCATAGACTTAGTGAAAGAGGGAGACATATTCTGGGCAGATGCGGAGCAAATTTACACAATTCAGGACACCTTAAAATATTACGAGATTGGCGACTCACCTTTAAGTTTGACTCTCATGTCCACTTTAGATAGCACGAGTAAAATTTTAACTTTCTATCCAGACAAGTATTTGATTAATGTAAAATATGAGGGTTTAAGTTCTGTTTCTGGATTTTGCAAAGGGAATTTAAAGCTAACAGAGAAGAACCAAAAACAAGAAGCTACGTTCAATTCCTACATTATCAGGGTGAAAACCACAGTAAAAATCAATATTTCTCGCCTGAAAGACTTAAAAACATTTGATCTTGGTGTTGTAAGCTGGTTTGGAATAAGGACAAAATATTTTTTCACCGGCATCCTGAATCTAAAAAAACCTGGAGTTTTACATATATCTAAGGATTCGCTTAATTTTGCTATTAACTCCAATGAATATAGCATATATTTTGGGCCTCTCGATTATATTTTACTTAAATCACATCATAAAGAGCTTTCTTCTGCCTTTGACTTCGGTTCGTGGATTATAAAACCTTTTGCTTATGTTATTTACTTTATACTTAAGGGCCTTCACACCTTTATACCTAATTACGGTTTTGTCATTATCATCTTTGCTCTTTTAATGAAATTTGCCTTCTTCCCCCTAACTAGAAAACAGATATTGGCCGCAAAAAGAATGCAAGAGCTAAAACCTAAACTGGAAACTCTTCAGAAACTTTACGCCAATGATCCACAAAAACTCCAGAAAGAAATGATGGAGCTTTACAAAAAATACAATGTTAATCCTTTCTCCGGTTGTCTTACCCTTCTAATTCAGCTCCCTATATTCTTTGCACTCTACCAGATATTAAACTCTTCTATAAACTTAAAGGGCGCCCCTTTTATTCTCTGGATAAAAGACCTGTCGGATAAAGATCCGTATTATATCTTGCCCATATTAATGGGTGCCACGAGCATTATACTATCAATTCTCCAGCAAACAGCCACAGATACCCAGTCTAAGATGCTTATGTATATGATGCCGATAATAATGATCTTTATTTTTGCCTCCCTGCCGTCAGGGATCGTTTTATATTGGTTTACATTTAATGTTTTTGGGATTTTTGAGGCTTTGCTCATAAAGAGACTGGAGGGTCGCTATGGCACATGAACGCTTCGTGGACATCGTAGGAAACACCGTAGAAGAATGTATAGAAAAAGCTTTAAATGAATTTGGAATAGAAAAAAATAAATTAAAATTTGTTGTTTTACACGATGGTATAATCGAAAAACCCGCAAAAATTCGGGTTTGCTTAAAACCCGAAGAAGTAAATATTATTGAAGAAGTAATTAGGGGGATATTTGGAAGAATTGACCCTCGCCTTGAGCTGGAGATAATTCCCAGGGATAAAAGATATTCGGTAAATGTCAAGATTAGAAGGGGGCAACCATTAATTGGTAAAAATGGACAAACCCTCGAACAATTTGAATATCTTGTCAATTTGATACTAAAGAGAAAATCTCCAGATTTAATTGTAAAACTCGATATAAACAATTTCCGCCACGAAAAAGAGGAAACGTTGAAAAATAAAGCCCTGGCCATTGTTACAAGGGTGAGGGAACTTCACAAAGAGATGCGATTTGACCCTGTGGACGATGAAGAATTTAGAATACTTCGAGACTTTCTGAAAAATATAAAAGATATCAGGTTCTACCCCGTGAAGGATCAGGGGAAAACAGTGCTGGTAATAGCACCCAGGTAGTGTGAAAGATACTATCTGTGCCATATCAACTCCTCCGGGTATTGGGGGCGTTGCGGTAATAAGAGTTTCAGGCCCTGATTCCAAGCTTATAGTCAGTAGAATCCTCTCCAATCCTTCGACGGAAAAGTTTCAGCATGGTAAATTTTTTCATGCTTTCATCAAAGACCCCGAAAAAAATGAAATTGTCGAAGAGGCTATAATTTCCTATTTTAAATCACCAAATTCTTTTACCGGAGAAGACGTAGTGGAAATTAGCGTTCACGGTGGTATTTTTACCCCAAAGCTCGTTCTAGATCTTCTTATAAAAAATGGTGCAAGACTTGCAGAACCTGGCGAATTCACAAGACGTGCTTTTTTAAATGGAAAAATGGATCTTCTACAAGTTCAGGCAATGCTGGACCTCATCAGGGCAAAGTCCGAGCTCCAGGTCAAATTTGCTATGGCGAAGTTGCAAGGTGAACTCTCAAAGAAATTGAAAAACATTCAAAAAAATCTCTTTGAACTTTTACGAGAAGTTGAATCCAGAGTAGAATTTGAAGAGGATGTGCCCGAGCTTAACCAATACGCCACCCTGCGAATGCTCAACGCCACCTTACAAGAACTGGAACGCCTATTAGTTGAAGGTGAAAAAAATTCACTAATTTTCGACGGAGTTAAAATTGCAATTGTTGGTAAACCAAATGTTGGTAAATCAAGCCTTTTCAACTCCCTACTAAAAATAGAGAGAGCCATCGTAACTCCAATCCCGGGTACTACAAGGGATGTTCTGCATGAAGAATTATATCTCGAAGGAGTACCGGTAAGGATTTACGACACCGCAGGATTAAGGAAAAGTCTCGAACTTGTGGAATCCATCGGCATTAGGAAGGCAGAAGAAATAATTGAAAGTGCGCACATTAAAATATTCGTTTTAGATGCCTCTTCTCCGCTCACTCAGGAAGACCTCGAATTAAAAGAAAAGCTACAGGGCAATATCATTTATGTATTGAATAAAATTGACCTTGGAATGTCAGACAGTTATAACGAACTCTTAGCCTCCGCTGAATATCCAATAATAAAAACATCCTGTGTTACAGGAGAAGGGCTTTCTGAACTTGAAAGTGAGCTTAAAAACCTTGTAAAAAAACTAATACTTCCCGGTACCGAAATCTCCCTTTCGAGGAGGGAATCTTACATTTTAAAGGATGTTTACAACGAACTTAAAGAAGCTCTTGAAGCATTTGGAAATAAACCTCTGGATATAATAGCTTTCCACCTTCACAACGCCGCAAGAAAGCTTGACGAGATATTCGGCATCGGAGACATACCGGAAAGGGTTCTAAACGATATTTTCAGCAATTTTTGCATAGGTAAGTAAAAGCTTTTAAGTTCAGATCTAACCCTTATATAATATAAAAACTACCACAAGGGGGGCTTATGAAAAAAATCGAAAAGTACCCTTACAGGCTTTTGCACCCAAAGCTGGTTTCCATTGTGACCACCTTAGATGAGAATAACATTCCCAATGCTTGCACTATAGCGTGGTCCATGCCCGTCAGCGTAAATCCACCCCTTATTGCCATTGCTCTTAACAAAAAACACAAAACTACATCCAATATTGAGAAAACCGGAGAGTTCATTATCAATATACCGGACTTCTCCAAAATGGAAATCATTGAAAAATGCGGGGAAGTTTCGGGCTGGAAAACAAACAAATTTTTGGAATTCCACATAGAAAGTTGTAAAGCAGAAAAGGTAAAAGTCCCCAGAATTTGTAACTGTCCCGGATATATAGAATGTAAGCTGTATGCAAAATACGAAGGTGGCGATCACTATATATTTGTGGGAGAAATTATCCATGCAGAAGCTGGCGAAAAACTCTTCGACGGTATCTGGGGAGAAAATGCAGGAATAGTATTTCATTTCGGTGGCGACGTATACGGAAAAATTAAAAGGGAATAAACGGAGGTAAAGGATATGCTCCTCAGGGGTCATGAACTTGTATATTTTGGCCATTCGGCCTTCTTAATACGATCGATTAAAGGGACCAATATCCTAATTGACCCTTGGATTTCAAATCCTGCTAATAAGAAAAGGCTTGAGGAGTTTGCTAAAGAAGTGCATTATGTTCTAATCACCCATGCCCACGGAGATCACATTGGTGATACTATTGACATTGCCAGAATGTATAATTCTGAAATTATTGCAATGTTTGAAATAACTAATTACCTGGGGTCTAAAGGCATCTCCAGATTAACTGGGATGAATATAGGAGGAACTGTAAAAAAGGGAGAAATTTCATTCACCATGGTAGAAGCTACCCATTCCTCCACCATTAGTGAGGGTGAAAGGGTTTTACCTGGAGGCAACCCCTGCGGTTTCATAATTACATTGGAAGATGGGTTCAGAATATATCATATGGGAGATACCGGGCTAATAGGTAGTTTAGAGCATATTGCCAGGTTATATCACCCTAATTTGCTGTTAATTCCCATTGGTGGACATTATACCATGGGACCTGAGGAGGCTGCCTATTCTGCACAAATATTAAATCCGGAGATCATAGTACCCATGCATTATAAGACTTTCCCGGTAATTGATGTAAATGTGGAAGACTTTATAAGTAAGTTAAGTCCAGATTTAAGAGAGAAGGTAAAAGCCTTAAGTCCCGGGGAGGTCTTGCGCTGAAAAAGGGTTTATCATATTTCGGAGTAAGAAATCCCGAGCATATAGCAAGGGATCTCGAAGAAATACAAAAAGCAGGAATCAACTTCATCGTTCACACCTTTTCTGAAAATGACCTGGAATATTACTTGGAAACTATTAGGGAAATTGTAGATCTCAGTAAAAAATATGGATTAGAGGTTTACCTGGATCCATGGGGGGTAGCAAGAATTTTCGGAGGTGAGGCATACTCAAAATTTCTTCTTTTAAATGACGATGCAAGAATGGTGACGAGGGATGGAAGGCTGGGATACGGGGCGTGCATGAACAATCCCAAAACTCTGGACTTTTTGAAAAAATGGATTGACGCAGCAAAGTACGCAGGTGCGGATTATGTTTTCTGGGATGAACCCCATTACTCTCCTCTAACCAATAGGGATGGATGTTTTTGCAAAATTTGCCGCGAGAAATTCAGGGAACAAGTAAAAAAAGACATAGAACATGCCGATGAGTTAGAACTTAAAACTTTTAAAGGCTTAACAAAATTAGAATTTCTAAAAAATCTTACAAAATATTCGGCAGAACAAGGACTGAAGAATGTTTTGTGCCTTTTACCTCACGATGAAGACATAGACTGGGAAAATTACGCTTCCCTGGAGCACCTTCATGTGTTTGCCACTGATCCATATTGGGTTCTACATCCAGAAAACTTTTTAGATTGGATGCAAAGTAAGGTGAAACTGGTTTCTCAGCTTTCAAAGAAGTATCATAAGGAAAGTGAAATATGGATTCAAAACTTTAGAGTGAAAAAAGGAGAAGAAGACCTGATTTTGGAGGTAGCCAGGGTCTGTAAGGAGTATCAAATAGACAGAGTTTCAGCCTGGAGTTTTAAAGGGACATTCTATATGTCCTATATCAGAAGTGAAGACCCACAAAAAGTCTGGAGGACTTTACTTCAAGCTTATTCCGAAATGTGGTAGTAATTTTAATAAGAGCAAAATAATAGTTGCCGAAAAAATACCAGCAATGAGATCATCCAGAACAATTCCTATCCCACCCTTCACACGCCTTTCAATTTTTCTTATTCCTAAAGGCTTCCATATGTCAAAGTATCTAAACAGGATAAAGGAAAGAACATACAAAGTAAGACTGTGACAAGAAACCAGAAGGGGCATTGTTATTCCCATTACTTCATCGATTACGCATGACCTGGGATCGTCTCCCTTTAAATCTTCAATCTTTTGAGAAACGTAAACAGAAATTGGAAGAAGAATTACAAAAATCTGCCAGACATATATTAACCTTACGGACCCCCACCAGTATAAAATCGCAGCGAATACCAAACTGGCAAGGGTACCAGGAGCGTAGGGAATGTATCCAACCCCTCCAAAGGAAGCAACAAACTTAAATACACTGTCCTTACCCTTTGTCCCCACTAATATGCCCAAAATCACCCCCAGAAGGTCGAAGATAAAATCACTTTTAGATCTAACTCTTCCAGGTACATATCCTTGAGCGGACTCAATTATTACACCGATCACCACCGAAATCACAAAAGATAAAATTCGGTTATTGGTTCTATCAATCAAAAAGAGAACAAGCAAGAAAAAAGCGATGAAATGGAAAAGGAAACTTGGATCGAATTTAAAGGGTAGCACTCTAACCTTAGGATACAAACCAAGGAACAGAATTACACAAATGTAAGTAATAAGCCCGAAAACATATGAAAACCTCCTCAAAATAATACCTCCCTTTTATCCAGTATTCTATAGTGGATGGCTTCATTCACACACTTTGCATCAATTTCTTCCTTGCCTTCGAGGTCTGCTATCGTTCTCGCAACTTTTAATATCCTGAAATACGTTCTCGCAGAAAAACCAAATCTTTCAATGGCCAGTTTAAGTATACTTTCAGATTTATCATCGAGTCTGCAAAATTCCTTAATCAATCGCGAATCCATATGGGCATTACAGTAAACCCCTTTCCTTCCCTTAAATCTCCTTGATTGCACTTCCCGGGCTCGTATCACCCTTTCCCTTATTGTTCTGGAATTCTCTCCCTTGCTGTCGGATGTTAAGTGTTCGTATTTCAGAGCAGGCACCTCGATTTGAATATCTATTCTATCTAAAAGCGGGCCCGAAATTTTAGACCGATATTTTAAAATGCTTGAGGGAGAACAGGTGCACTGATGGTAGGGGTCTCCGAGATAACCACAGGGGCATGGATTCATCGCAGCAACAAGAGTAAACCTTGAAGGGTAAACCACACTATTTTTGGCCCTGGTTATTACCACAAATCCATCTTCTAAGGGTTGCCTGAGCACTTCAAGTGCGTTCCGCGAAAATTCAGGTAACTCGTCAAGGAAAAGTACCCCGTTATGGGCCAGAGAAACCTCACCGGGTTTTGGATTTACCCCTCCTCCAACGAGACCAACATCGGAAATGGTATGATGTGGAGCTCTAAATGGTCTGACGGAGACAAGAGCCGTATTCAAAGGAAGAGTTCCTGCTACCGAATGGATCTTCGTCGTTTCCAGTGCTTCTTCTCCGGTCATGGGCGGTAAAATGGTGGGTAAACGCCGTGCCAGCATAGTTTTCCCGGAGCCAGGTGGACCCACCATAAGGACATTATGACCCCCCGCAGCAGCTACTTCCAGAGCTCTTTTTGCATGTTCTTGACCTCTAACATCACAAAAATCAACCGTATCTTCTGAATTCATCTGAAAATCCAGACTCCTGCTTTTATGTGGTTCAATGTTTGTCTCACCCTTCAGGAAAAGAACAGCCTCCTTAAGAGTTTCTACTGGGAAAATGTCAACATCATCTACTAATGCAGCCTCCTCCCTGTTTTCAAAAGGCAAAATTATTCCTTTGAGTTCTTTAGATTTTTTAAACTCCAGAGCAATAGGCAGCACCCCTTTGACTCTCCTTACCTTTCCATCCAGAGATAACTCACCTATTACAAGATAATTGATATCCGAATTAATATATCCAAGTGCTTTCAGGATCGCCAGGGCTATGGGAAGGTCAAAAAGAGTTCCTTCTTTCTTAATATCCGCAGGAGCTAAATTCACCGTAATTTTACGAGCAGGTAGCTGAAAACCTGAATTTTTAACGGCAGAAACCACCCTCTCCCTGGATTCCCTTACAGCACTCTCTGGAAGCCCGACGATATTAAATCCTGGAAGCCCCGGAGAAATATCCACCTCAACCACGATAAAAATGCCATTTACACCTATTACACCACCTGATATAACTCTGGAAACCAATGAAAAATCCCCTTGCTAAAATTGAGTTAATCTACTTCTTCTCACTTCCCTCCTTAACAAACAACCTGAAAATCTCAATGGGTATTGGAAATACGATGGTAGACGCATTCTCTACGGAAATCTCCCTCAATGTCTGGAGATATCTGAGCTGAATGGTAATAGGGTTTTGAGCAAGAACTTCTGCAGCCTCTCTCAATTTCTCAGCAGCCTGATATTCCCCTTCTGCATTAATAATTTTTGCCCTTCTTTCCCTCTCAGCCTCAGCTTGCTTAGCCATGGCTCTCTGCATTTCCTGAGGTAAATCCACGTGTTTTATCTCTACTGCCGAAACTTTAACACCCCAGGGATCTGTTTGTTCATCAATAATCCTCTGAAGTCTATGATTCAGTTCTTCCCTTTTTGCCAGAAGTTCATCCAGCTCCACTTCACCAAGTACGCTTCTCAGCGTGGTCTGGGCTATCTGGGAGGTAGCATAAGCATAATTTTCAACTTCTACTACTGCCTTCGCTGCGTCCATAACCCTAAAATATACCACCGCATTTACCTTTACTGAAACATTATCCCTGGTAATCACATCCTGAGGTGGAACATCTAGGACCACCGTTCTCAACGAAACTTTAACCATTTTATCAATAAAGGGGATAAGGATAATTAAACCAGGACCTTTTACACCAACGAGCCTTCCGAGCCTGAAGATAACACCCCTTTCGTACTCTCTTAGAACTCTTACCATGGAACTTACAATCACAATAACTATTATTAAAATGTAAATCCAGAGCATGGTTACCTCCTATATTTTTTCCACCCTTACCATATTTGTGGTTCCAGGGATACCCAGTGGATAACCTGCGGTTATTACCACGGTATCACCTGGTGATGCCAAGCCTTTGTTTTTAACAAATTCTCTTACAAATTTCATTATTTCATCGAAATCTCTCATTTCTTGAACCCTAATAGAATAAACCCCATAGGCTATATTTAAAAATTCAAATACATCATCTTCATAGCACGGTGCAATAATGGGAACCGGCGGAAGAAGAGAGGCAACCCGTAGGGCGGTAGCACCTGATGCAGTGGGAGTAATAATCAATTTTGCCCTCAAGGAAAGCGCCAAGTTCACTGCGCTTTCTGCAATTTTCATCTCCACATCTTCAAGTTTACATTGGCGATGCCTTAGAATATTGTTTCGAAAAACATAACCTTCAACTTCGTTGATTATACTTTTCATCACTCTCACAGAATGGACTGGATCTTTAGCTATAGCTGTTTCTTCAGAAAGCATTAGAGCAGAGCTTCCATCCAGTACGGCGTTCGCAATGTCGGAGATTTCACTTCTGGACGGTACAGGGCTATAAAGAATAGATCTTAGCATATGCGTAGCAGTTATAACAGGCCTACCCTTCTCTATTGCTTTAGCAATAAGTTCTTTCTGAACTATAGGAACTTTGTAATAAGGAATTTCCACTGCAAGATCACCTCGAGCCACCATAATGGCATCTGACAATTCGAGAATTCTGTCAAAATTATCCAGAGCTTCAGCTCTTTCAATTTTCGATATGACGAAAATATCAGAACCCATGCTTTCCGCTAATTTTCTGGCCTTCACAATATCATCAGGAGATCCAACAAAGGAAAGCGCGAACATCTTAACACCTGCAGAAATACCAGCTTCAAGGTCTGAAATGTCTTTTTCTGTTATGCATGAGATATTCTGCATCCTGTTGGGTATATTAATGCCTTTGTGGGAGGATATTTCGCCACCTATTCTAACCACTGTAATAATCTCGTCTTCCTTAACCTCTACAACTTCTAATTCTACCGTGCCATCAGCAAGGAGAATTGTGTCGTGGGGTTTTAGATTATGTATCACGTTAGCAAGAGGTGCATGAGCTATGTTTTTATTACCTACTATTTCTTTCAAAGTCAACGTAAAAAACTGACCGGGCTCTAAAAAAACTCTGCCATCCTTTTCAAAGACACCAAGCCGGAACTTTGGACCTCCTAAATCCACAAAAATACCGGCATTATACCCTTCTGCCCTCAAGCTCCTTATCCAACCTATCTTTTCCATGTGTTCTTCAACGGTTCCGTGAGAGAAATTAAACCTGAATAAGTTTACTCCTTCTTCGATTAATGATTTTATTATTTCCTTCGAACTCACAGAGGGACCCACAGTTGCAACAATTTTCGTCAACTTCATATTAGATAAATAATAATACATGTATAAGGAAAAACCTCAAAAACATCAGGTTTAAAAACCCGCGAAAATTATTTCTCAGGAGGTATTAGCCTAAACTCAGCTCTTCTATTTATACTCCTCTGATACTCTGTCTTGTTGGGCACTGCGGGTACATCTTTACCGAAGCCCTTTGTAATTATCCTGTTGGGGTCAATTTTATATCTTAACACCAGATGTTTTTTACACTCTTCTGCTCTCTTTTCACTTAATACCTGATTGAATCTCTCAGGCCCTTCAGCACTGGCATGACCAATAATCTCCAATTTATAATCAGGATGATTTACAAGGTATCTCCCAACAATATCGAGGAAGGGGAAAAACTCTTTCTTAATCCTGTAACTTCCCACATCAAAATAAATGATGGGCAAAACCGCTACCTCGTCTTTTTCTTCTTTCAGAATCACATCGATTTTAATGGTATCCCTTTCCATAGTGGGTTCAATGTAATAATTTTCACCAATATATCCAGGTGCAGATATATAAATACTAAGAGGGTTTTCACGATCAAGGACAAAAGAGATAACTCCCTTAGAATCAGCATATATAGTGTTGGTACCCTCCTCAGCTGAAATTAGAGCTACAGCTTTTTCAACAGGCATTAAATTTGTATTTTTTACGTATATCAAGACAGGAAGCTCCTTCCTAACCATTAAGACCTCAATTTTTGTACTGGTATTTCCTTCAAATTCCACGAATTTATCCACTTCCATGTAACCATCGGCACTAACCTTTAGATTTCTTATGCCCGCCTTAACGGCAGGTATATAAAGCACACCAGAGGGGCAAAAGTACTCTTCCCTCCCCACTTTAATTCTGCAGTTTTCAACAAAATCACCTGTTGACCGATCCTTTACCATTATAGCCACCCTCGAAGTGGCTCGGTAATTGTAAACAATATTTTTAAATTTGATACCAAGAGTCAATAGAAAAGTCTCGGGAAAATTTGAGAAAGGACCTACAAAACCCGGATAATCGGTGCTTACATCTGGCGCAACCATTGAAATTGGCTGTCTTTGTGAAAGCGGTATAGCAAAAGCGATTTTGCCCTCGAGGATAGGCATAATATTCATATTAGTGCCTATCGAAAGATATGAAGGCGCCTTACCAAAGGTATTTTTTGAGAATCTCCCAAAAACGATTTCCGCGAAAGGATCAAAAAGTAGATAGCTATATGAAGCAGAAAAGCCGAATATATTAAAATCCGGAGGTTCTGAAGACAACTGATGTCTATACCCCGAGAAATAGCCATAGTTAAAATTAAAAGTTAAATTGCTTTTCTTAAAGCTCGCTATAAATTTAAAACCATAATCATAAGAGGTTGTAGTAAAGTCCCTCAAGAAGCCACCCTCAAAAAGGGTATCATTCTTAAGGGAGTCAATGGTATATATTCGGGTCCTTCCAAAGGGTATTGAAAAATAAGGGGATAAAGCGAAAGAAAAGTTCGAGGAAGCATCAAATTTGTATTTGATGTTAATTAAGATGTCTCCACGCCCCCTGGAAAAATATGTTAAGTTATTCCGGGTCATATGGTCAAGATAGAAAGGGAAGGTAACTCCAAGCTCAAGAATATCGAGGAGATTGGCACGTATATTATTGAAAAGAGAATAAGCAACATAGTTTGAAGAATCATCACTTCCAAAAGCCATAAGGGTCCGCACAGGTTCAATTTCTACGGTGCTAAAATTTGCAATTCTCGGATCTTCGGTAAGAAAATACCTGTTGTTGTAAGTGAAAGAAAGCTGGGCCAAAGCTGCCCCTACAAAAATCTGTGTTAATATAAGATATTCCAAGAATTTTCTGTTCATGCTTAAGAATTTAAGGCACAAACTGGGAAAAGTCAAAATTCCAAATGAGATTATTCGCCTCAATTCATTAAAACTAAAACCTGAATTTTTTTACATCCTGCATTATGTTCCTAACCATGGCAATAATTTCCCCAAACGCCTTCAGTTACTCGGACAAAAGTTTTTGAAAGTCCTTTAAAAAACCCAAATTTTTCTCATGAATTTCCTTCCTTAAAAAGATGTGAAAAAGTTAATTTGACTTTACCTTTTACAGGCGATATAAAATTCACATGCGCAAATTTGTAAGGTCTTTATTTCCCTTTCTATTTTTGTATCTTATTTCCTGCGCCACCATACCGGTAACAGATTACAATACCGCTGAATTTGAAAAGGGAATAAACCTGGGGCTTGATTTATCTAAAGGAAGAGATTACGCTTCTCAAATTGACTTTCAAGGGTATTTTAATTCTCAGGACTCCATTTACAAATATTCTACCACCTACCTCTTAACGCTTACAGGAAGATACAATTTAAATCAGCGTTTGTCATTCAAATACAGAACTGCAGTGTTTCCTTCTTTTTCGGGCTTTCAGGCTATGGGTCTGGAGTATGTTTTAAATCCAAAAGGTAAATTCAGTGAAGGAGTAGCTATAACCCTTGCAACGACAGAAAGCAGTGGGTCAAGCGTTTCGGTGTGGGACGGGCACTCTGATACCACACGTTACTCATTTAAAACAAAATCTGTTCTAACATCTGTTTATCTATCGTATCCTATTTTCACAAAAACCCAATTTATGTTAATACCCACCACAGGCATAAAATTCATATATTGCTCTTTAATGGCTGCTGATTCTATTCGTTACAATTTCTCGGAATTCGGACTTTTTGCCAACTTACGTTTCAAGATTTACCTATTGAACATTGTGCCCGAAATTTGCATCATGTCCCTCCAATCACCAGATAAAAATAGACACTTCGGGATTTTCCCGGGGATTTTCGTTGGTTTGGGGAAGTAATAAATGCTGAGTTTTACTATAAAACCTAAATTTTGCCCTTACTGTGGAAATCCCCTGATAGAGAAAACCGAAAACGGAAACCCAAGGCTTTTCTGCCAGAAATGTCAGGTATTTATTTACAGAAATCCCGTTCCTGTAGTGGCCACAGTAATCTCCAACGAAAAGGGTGAAATATTGCTTATAAAAAGAAAAGTTGAACCTGCAAAGGGTAAGTGGGCTCTACCTTCAGGTTTTGTGGAATTAAACGAAGAACCTGAAGAATCAGCAAAGAGGGAATTAGAAGAAGAGACAGGCATAACAGTCCCAAATTTAATTCTATTAAATGTCTTTCATCAGGAAAGTAAGAGGTACGAGAGTGTATTAGTTATTTCATACTTTGGAGAGAGTAACGCCACACCTGCACCAGGGGATGACGCAGAAGAGGCCAGATTCTTTAAGTACGAAGAGGCACTTTCTCTAATAGCCTTTGATTCGCACAAAAGAGCCGTTATCGAAGCCTCAAAATTTTTTAAGAAACCTTAAATATTATATGGGGAATCTTCCATCAAGGTGTGAACGCTCAAATCCTTCCTGAATCCAACAATCGCTCGGTTTAAATCCTTCAATTCTTTGTCCCTTCTTTTTGAGTGAAACCAGTCCGGATTACTGAAAGTGTCATATGGTGGACTGTAAATTTCTCTAACTCCGCACTTTTTGAGTTTCAAAGTAGCCGCCTGGAAGATATCAAAATATAACTTAGAATCCCGCTCAAACAAACCATTTTTAAAATAATCCTTAAATTCGGAGCCAACCTCATAATGATCTGCACTTATTCCTGGCCCAAATATCACAATTAGACTTTCTGGCAAACTGCCGAAGTACATTTTAAACCTGTCAACTGCATTCTCAACGATACCTTCTTTAAGGCCTTTCCATCCCACGTGAAATACACCACATGCCATGGCCTCAGGATCGACAACATACATCGGATAACAGTCTGCGACTCGAACCACGAGAAAAATTCCGGGTTTTGAAGTTATTAGGCCATCCGCCGAAATAGATCTCGGAGGGAAGGGGCTCTCAACTTTAACTATTTCCTTGGAGTGGATCTGCTCCAATTCCACATAAGGTTCAAGACTCAGAGCCTTGTGAATGTCCTTAATTTTTTTTGTAGTAAAATAAACTTCAAAGGGTGGAGGAGCCTCGAATTGTAAATACAGCTCCTTACCGACATTTTTGAGCAGCCACTTCATACTACTCATCTACTATACCTCCTGAAAAAATCTTTGATAAAATGCGATTAACCTGTTTATAATTTACTCCGTATTTCTTTTCGATAGCTTTAAAGTTTATTGAAATATCACCTTTTAATGTTCTTCCTGCAACCTCCAGGGCAGCCGCCCAGGCGAATGGGTTTACAATCCTCTTAAATACACTATTTTTTAGTGCGAGAAATAAAATTGTCAATTCATCAATAGTTTCTTCATCGTAACCTGATCTATGAGTGAGGAGAATAATAACTTTTTCCTCGTTCCTGGTGAGGAACATACTCTGCGAGTGAATTTCATCTTCTAAAGACCTCACAAGTTCCTGAAATTCAGCGTCTCCCAGTTTCCTGAAAGATAGCCTGCTAAGCCAAAGAGCCTGTGGTTTCTCATTAAACTTGATCAAGGCAACAATATATTTTAGAGTCAGATCTTTCTGAAAGGGTTCAGTATAAAATAAATCTCTTAGAATTTTTAGCCCCTGTTTTTTGCCGTTCATCACCAGGGCCCATCCAAAATTTTTTTTGTATTCTCTATTTTCTGGAGCCAATTCAAAGGCTTTTCTTAAATTACTAAGGCTCTCTTCATAATTTGCAAGCTCGAGATTTGATACCCCTGCAAAGAACTGATAAATAGACTTTTTGGGGTAAGCCCTGGTGAGCACCTTAAAGGTTTTCGATGCCTTTTCTACGTCTCCAGCCTTAAGGGAAATGTAACCTTTTAAAAAATAGTACTTCTCTAAATCTTTTGATCTAAATACCCTTCTGTAGGTTTCTAACTCTCTAAGGGCGCCTCGAAAGTCACCCAAACGCAGATATTTGCTTACTCTTCGCTCAATTTCTTTTCTAATGTCACTCATTTAAACAGCCTTTACGAGGTGAAGGCCTCGAAAATTCCCCGTAAGGTCATAAATTTTTCGCTTTACAAGAAAAAAATTAAACAACTTCTCCTTTTTAATTTCTTCGTAACATCTCAGGGATGTTTCAATTATAAGGTCCCCTGTGGGTTTAAGCACTCTATAAGCATCTTCTAAAAGCTTTATCGTAATTTCATAACCTACCTCTCCACCCAAAAGGGCATGGGGTGGTTCTGTCCTTACCTCAGGGGAAAGGGCTTCATATTCCCATGCGCCAATGTATGGTGGGTTAGAGATAATTAAGTCCATACTGGAACTACAAAAACCCTGGAGTAGATCACAAGCGATAAAATTTATTTTTGAATTATGTTTTACTGCATTCAACTTTGCTACTTCAATAGCTTCGGGATATAAATCTGAGGCGAAAGAAATCCCGCCGTAATATTTTTCTAAAGCTACGGCAATAGCACCACTTCCTGTACAAACATCCACCCATCTGGGGCTCTCGTGTTTCTTTAGCAGATTAAGTGCATACTCCACTATAACTTCGGTGTCTTGCCGGGGAATGAGAACACGTTCATCCACATAAAATTCCAGGCCCATGAAAAAAGCCTTTTTGAAAATATACTGAAGGGGTTTTCGTAATTTTACTCTTTGCTCCAGAATATCCTCAATTTGAGCCTCGATGGCAAACTCCATAGAGGGGTTTACAAAAAGGACTTCAAATTTACTTCCTGTCAATTCCTCCAGGACCCAGCGTGCCTCTGCTTCGGGCTCTCGGGATACCTCTCTAAGTCTCTCCTTTAGATAGTTATAAGCCTGCCTGACTTTCAAGTTTAGCCTTCTCTTCCGCTTCTAAAAGCTTTTCAATTAATAGGTCCAGATCCCCATTCAAGATATCTTCCAGACGATAGAGGGTTAAATCTATTCGATGATCAGTAACTCGATTCTGGGGAAAATTATAAGTCCGAATTTTTTCACTCCGGTCACCTGTACCTATATACCTCTTTCTCCTCTGTCTTAATTCCTGTTCTTTTTTGGCTTCCTCAAGATCTTTTAGCTTGGCCCTTAAAAGTCTCAAAGCCTTCTCTTTATTTTTATGTTGTGACCTTTCATCCTGACAAACCACCACAATCCCCGTGGGAATATGAGTAATCCTCACTGCTGAATCTGTCATATTAACATACTGACCACCGGGACCTCCCGCTCTGAAGGTATCTATCCTGAGATCATCCATATTTATTTCAATGTCAGACTCCTCCGCTTCGGGTAAGACAACCACACTGGCTGTGGACGTGTGAATCCGTCCCCCCGTCTCCGTCACAGGAATCCTTTGAACTCTATGTACCCCTGACTCGTACTTGAGATTTCTATAAGCATATGGTCCTTCAACGATAAAGGTAATTTCCTTGAAACCACCAAGATCAGTAGGATGCGCGTCTACTACAGAAATCCTGTATTTTTTCTTCTCAGCGAATTTTGTATACATCCTGAATAGGTCTCCAGCAAAAAGTGCGGCCTCTTCTCCACCTGTACCTGCTCTTATCTCAACAACAGCATTCTTCACATCTTCCGGCTCCTCAGGCAGAAGCAACCTTTTAATCTCGTATTCAACTTTTTCAATGGCTTCCTTTAACCTGGCCTCTTCCTGCTCTAAATACTCTAAAAGTTCAGGCTCTTTCTCTTCTTCCAGTAACTCTTCCACATCGTTAAGCTCTTTCCTTAATTTTTCCCGTTCTTCCATCTTTTCTGCGAGGGGCTGAATCTTCTTATATTCCTGAACCAGCTTACGCCTCTCATCCTCAGAAATAGGAGATGCCAATTTAAGTTCAATTTCTGTCATTCGCTTTTTTACTTCTTCAAGGCTAAGATTCATCGAATCACCACCCTTTTCTCAATTTTGTTACTATTTTTTGACTTAATAAAGTAGACTCCGGGCTTTAAATTTCCTGTCAAAAATCCCTCTTTGTTTAATGTATGCCCCTGGAAGACTACCCTTCCCAATATATCTATTATTAAAATTTCATAAGTGTTTTTACCCTTTTCATTTGTGTACTTTTCGTCCCTCACTTCTGCCAAACCTTGAGCTGTCAGATACTCAGCCCATCCGGTCCTGAAACGGTCATGCTTATATTCTGGCCATGAATTTGTGCCCATAGGCCAGCGGGTATCATAAACAAAAACGGAATTAGCAAAGGATGAAGCCAGGAGTTCGTAAGTTCCGTTTCCATCAAGGTCCACTATTTGAGGTGTAGGATAGGCGTAAGAATACAAATCTATGGGAAAACCTTTGACAGAATTACCTGTATAATCATAACCATCAAGAGTTCCTGTGACACTTCCCTTGAAAATTTCGCATTTTCCATCACCATCTATATCTGCTAAAACACAAGAGGAAAAACCTCCACCACAGTTTACGGGAAAACCTTCTACCAGCCTTCCATCGGATTTAAAAACTTTAATACCATTTGCATATGGTATGGCAATATCCTTTATACCGTCTCCATCCACATCACCAATTGCTGGAGAAATAGCAAAGGGCCAATAAGTCAGGCTTCCCACATAATACCGACCCAGCAGTGAACTGTCCCTGGAGAAAATATAAAGTGAATCCCCTGCAAAAAGTACTATCTCAGGCCCCTCTGACATCGGATCTACATCCCCCACTGAAGGGGAAGTTATGTTGTTTTTGTTTACCTTAACTGGAAAGCCTCTTTTGACATTCAAGCTGGTATCGAGAACCGTCACATAACCCGAATCACTTTGGAAATAGGTGACAATAATCTCGTATAAGCCATCTCCATCAAGATCCGCCACAGCTGGAGAAGTCCCTGGACCACCAAGGTTGACGCTGCTCCTCACCAAGCCATATGGATACCTGAAAATCTTCACGAAACCGGCATCCTTGACTACTATATCCTTTCTACCATCTCCGTCAAGGTCTACTATACTGGGGGTAGAATATCCAGCTCCATTAAGAGTTACAGGAAAGCCTGAAACTTCTGATCCATATTTATTTAAGACATGAAGTCTAGAAACACCGTTCCAGATATTAAAAATCACCTCCTCCTCTCCGTTACCGTCAACATCTCCAGCGGCAATAGCAGATAGTACTGTACCGTGAATATTAACAGGCCATCCGGGAAGGAGTCTGCCTCTATAGTCAAAGGCATAAATCAGACTATCAAAACTTGAAGCTGCGACTATCTCTAAACCAGGGCTCATAGCATCTAATTCGCAAGCCACAGGGGTAGAATAACCAGAACCTAATAAAGGAACTGGCCATCCGGGAAAGTAGGGGGGATTTGGCTTCATGAAAAAAACATTACTTGGTGTACTTTCCAAATTTCTTATTGTATCAACACTGGTGACAAAATATCCGCAAAGGTCCCGGGCAGTATAATCTTCAAAAGTCACCGAGCTTAGTGGTAGAGTGTTCAACTTCATAGTATCACAACCTTCTATTTTATACACGTTATACATCAAGCCTTTTTTCGGTGCCCGCCACCTCAGAAAAACTGACCCCGTCCTCGGATAAGCCACCAAATCAGAGGGGGGAGGTAATATCAACGAAAATTCAGGTACCGGTATAATAAGAGAATCCCCTAGATAAAATAATCCCAGAAGTCTCAAGTTTGTACCGTAAGGGAAAGATAAAAGTATAAGGGTATCCCTTCGTGGACCTAAAGAATCTATCATATCAAGTAAAATTTTTTCAGGTTCTATAAGGAAAACTTTGATATCCCTGAGAGAGCTTGTCATGGGGTTAAATAGCTTGAGTCCTATAGTGACGCTGTGGGAATCGGAATCTACAGAAAATTTGTCCACTAAAAGCCGTACTTTTTTTACATAGAGGAAAAAAGTATCCACCCGAAGAGCATTACTTACCCTTGAGCTGATTATTAACTTCAACAAGGTATCCCTCAAAACTGGACCGATAAACCCGGAGAGTATTATAGAATCCATCTTTCCAGGGCCTAAGTATACTAAGGCATCCCTAAGCTGCAATTGGAGTATTGAGTCGGCAGTGAACTCCAAGTGTGCCTCAATTTCATAAGAGCTGTTATTTTTCAACTTGAAGATCGCATTCACCCACGAATTAGCAAATAAAACCGAATCTCCCATAAAGTTTCGTATTTCTTTTAGAGTAATAGCTAAGGCATTTGTATACGCTTTAACATACACCGAATCGAGGGATTCTACAAGGGAATTACCGGAAATAGTCACATAAACAAACCCGTCACTCTTGGGAGCAACAGGAATGTAAATACTATCACTTTCACTCTCAACTACCTTGAGAAAATCTCCAGGTTTATAAAGAATAACCCTCACGGGTCCTGAGTATTCAGGGGTAATCGGCACTCTAAAGGTAACGAAGATAAGGGTATCACTTACTGCTTTCACATAATACCAGGGAATCTTAAAATATCTATTTTTCTTCGGGACAATGGTGGGGTCACCGAATAAGACATAAGTGAGTAAAGAATAATAGTAGATCTGAGAATTTTGCACAGAAGCTCCGAAATTCGCACGGTAAGCGCTATCAGCCTGTCCAAGGGTAACTTCCAAACGTTGAAAAAGGCTTTGAAAAAAACTTTGCAAAAACACATATGTATTCGAAACTCCGTCGCGAGTCTGGCTCAAAAGTCCTATAACAGATGGATGGAAAAGAATATGCTCTCCAAAAGCATCACGATCAAATCCACCTATGTCACAGGATAGTATAGCCCAGAAAGCAGGAGGGGTCGGCGGGACATAAGAAAAGTCCACGGAATTATAATAAAGTTGTGGAGAATTGTTGATATAAATACCACCAAAATCACCATGTGTAATGGAAACAACATAGGTATTTTGAGCAGATATACTATCGGTAAACTGTTGCTTCGTTATATTTTGTGAAGTCCCCTGCTCGTACAATCTCGAAATATCAAAAGACTCTGGAAATTTTTGGACTATTGGCTCAGCTAAGCTTCTGTAAGATAAACCATTCCCGATCACATCGGCACAATGTATAAGGGCCTTTGCCCTGGGTTGCAAGAACCAAAGGGTTTTATAGTTTCTTGCCTTTTCAAAATACTCACCTAATTCCTGCAGAGTGTGATACGGTATTCTTCCCACCATAACTTCCGGAGAAAAAATGATGCTATCTTCAATTTCTCCGTAAAGTCCGTTTTTATTCTTGTCCCAATCCGATCTCAGCTCCGAGTAATAAAAGTCGGTGGGAACATTATTACTTAAATCACTATAGCTAAAATTGATATAAGCAATTCTCGAGGGTACTTTATTGAAATCTCCCACAATGAGAACATACCTTATTCCAAAATTATCTCTGTAAAACCTTATCGAGTTTCGAATTTTTTCAGGGAGATCAGAACCATTAAAATTATGCGAAATCTCTTCTACTGTCAAAACCCTAGTCAAAACTCCAAGTTTATTCTTAAAATCTGCATATTGAAGGCATAAAGACTCTGCTTCAGAGGGGCCTATAATTAGAAGGTCAAACTTTGATTCTATATTATAATCAATAAGCTTTACCGCTGAAGTAAATTGCAAAAATAAAAGAATTAGCACAAACAAAGTGAATCTTATTCAGTCAAAATCTTCTCTATTTTTAACTCGGTAAGTTCCTGTCTGTGCCCTCTCTTTTTTCGAACATTCTCTTTGTTCACAAATCGGAAAGCGATAACTTTGTCAGCTTTGTAATGCTTCACTACTTTCGCAATTACCTTTGCATTCTCTACGTAAGGTTTTCCGATTAAAACACGTTCACCATCCTGAAGAAGCATCACGCTATCAATCTCTAAAGAGTCACCTTCCTTTAATTCTAACCTCTGAGTCGTAATTATGTCATTTTCTCTTACCTTATATTGAAAGCCTTTAAATTCAATCACCGCTTCCCTCATCTTTACCTCCCCTCTCCAGGCAATTGTGGAATTTCTTTATTTTCTTGTTGTTGGGTCTCTTGAACAGGTTCCGCCTTTTGCTTTTGTCCCCTCATACTTACCCTTGCAGGATTATTAATAGTAGCTAATACCAGGGACAAAATAATAAAAAGGGCTCCTAAGCCCCAAGTAAGCCTCGTGAAAAAAGTAGGAACGCCTCTAACACCGAGAAGTTGTTGCATACCACCGAGGGCAGGTGACATCCCTCCTTCTCTGGGTTCCTGAAGAAGAACAACCCCAATCAAAATCAATACCAGAATAACGTAAAGGATTGTTAAAAAAGTATACATGTAATCAGCCTCCTATATAAGCATTTTTGATTATTTCATAAAAAGATTCCGCTTTGATTGAAGCCCCGCCTACCAAAGCACCATCCACGTCGGGCATGGATGTTAAACTGTATATGTTATCAGGTTTAACACTACCTCCGTAAAGAATAGATACTTCCGTATGTCCATACTTACGTGTAAAAAGCTCCCTTATAAAGGAATGCATCTCTTGAGCCTGCTCAGGCGTGGCATTCACTCCGGTGCCAATCGCCCAGACAGGCTCATAGGCAATTACTACTTTATCTGCTTTTTCCTTATCAAGCCCTTCAAACACAGCAGTAAACTGCCTCCTTACCACGTCCTTCTCCATCCCCTTTTGCCTTTCTTCAAGATTTTCACCTACACACAGAATAGGAGTCATTCCGGCATCAAGAACAGCTATAACTTTTTTTGCAATCATTTCGTCGCTTTCCCAAAAGTATTTTCTCCTCTCAGAATGTCCAACTATCACATATTCGCACCCAAGAGCTTTGAGCATCAAAGGAGAAACCTCCCCCGTAAAGGCTCCTTCGGGCTCATAGAACACATTCTGAGCTCCAAGTTTTATAGAGGTATTCTTAATTTCTTCGGAAACTACGTAAAGCGAGGTAAAAGAGGGACAAAGTACAATTTCATATTGAAAAACTTCCTCATTCATAAGATTTTTAAAACGTCTCACAGTTTGAACTGCTTCAAAATGGTTCAAATGCATTTTCCAATTACCAGCAATAATTCTCTTTCTCATAGTAGGTCTTAATTATAAATGTGTAATCTTGAAGAGTCAAAGAACGATAATATAGATGGCTACAAGTTGGATAACTTTTTCATAATTTCATCTTTCATTTCCTGCATCTTCTGGTAACCTGCATCAATGGCAATTCGGGCCTTGTTAAACTCCTGGGAATCTATGCCAGAATCTACCTCAATTAAGATGTCGGGCTTGTAATCCTCAAACCTTTTTAAGTTTATTTCACTTAACATTAGAGCCGAGACCCTAACAATATAAGAGATGAATCCGAGGGCTTCTTCGCGCACGAAAATCTGCTCTCTGCGCTTCTTTAACGCATCAATTAAACTAACTTTCTCTTTAACCACGATTTCATCGGCGTCTGCCAGTCTGAAAGTGTGCCTCATAACAGGTATCACATTAACGGCTATGGAAAAATAATCATCCTGAAGAAGACTCAAGGCCCTAACGGGAACATTATCGAGAACACCACCATCAACTATAACTCTATCTTGTGAGATGGGCACAAACACAAAGGGTATGGATATGCTCATCAGAATAGCCCTCACCAGGTCTCCCCTGTCAAAGTAAAGAGCTTCATTATTTGTAATATCAACGGCGGTAGCAATAAACTTTCTCCTCAGAGCCTGGATTTTAATATAACCAAGATACGTCCTCAGAAACTCTTCAACACCATCAAGTCTTACAAATCCCTGCGCGGAGAGAGAAATAGAAAAAAGTTTTGCCATTTTCTTCAGGTCTATTTCCGTTGCAATTTGTTCCATTTCTGTTGCGCTAAAACCAGCACAGTAGAAACCACCTACCAGAGATCCCATACTGGTTCCCACCACAAGGTCAGGCTCAATACCCCACTCTTCCAGGGCCTTTATAACGCCAATGTGGGCATATCCCCTGGCTGATCCACCACCTAAAATAAGTGCAATTTTCTTACTCATAGAAATAACTCCTTAAAGTTAAAGAGACAACCTTTTTTCTATAAGCAATGCCAAAGCTACCGTATTTATACTCTGTACCAAGACCTGCCCCAAAATTTTTGTCAGGAAGTGAATAACTGCCAACTATCGAAAGCCATTTTAAGGGCTTTATTAAAGAAGCAAAGGTATAGGAAAACTTCTCTCCCTCATATATGGAAATGTCAGAGAAAAACGATACTCGAGATAAAGGAGAAACCTGGATTCCCACACCCCCGTATCTTTTCAGAATATCATCCGAGTATCCTTTGTAGAAAACTTTAGAAAAAATATTCTGTGCATAAAAACCCGCCGAAAAGCCAGGCACTTGAAAAAGTACTCCTACCCCCAATGAATATCCATGCCCTGAACCGATCTCTGCGAAAGGCTCACCATTTTTAAACCCAGCTACAGCGTACCTCACGTAAAAATACCTTATGTTAAGGCCGCCGTAAAATTTATAATACAAGAGATCCGAAACAGCGAGTTGAAATTCATTGATACTTATGTCAAGAGCTGAATCTGGCAAATTGACTGTTTTCCTTAAAACTGGCCTATATGAAAATCCTCCTCCTTGAGAGTAGAGATACAAAGCACTTAAATTCTTAAAACTCACTTTTGTACCATAATTCAAAATATCCTGTACACCCTGAGGGGAGTAAGTAAAAGAAACCCCAAGACCGCTATTTTCTAAAACACCAAATCCGGCAGGATTTTCAAAATTTGGCAATACATAAAGGGATGAAAGGCAGTAAGACGAAGCAGTATACAAAGCATCAAAGGGTAAACCCCTATAATAACTATCGGGAAAAAGAGAAAAAATAAGTACCAACAACATAAAAAAAATTATAATGCTTGAGTTTTGACGCATAAAGTGTCGCATTCATGGAAAAGAAGCATCATATTGAAAGTTCGGTAAACATGGTATTAAGATAAGGGTATTGTGGAAAGGAAATTTACGTTTAAAATTAGTGTAATCATTATTTTAATGGTTCTTTCGTGTTCTGGATTTTTGTTACTTAAAAAACAAGTTTATCGATTAAAGAAAGAAATCGAAGTTCTAAATCTGAAAATTTTGTCAGAGTACGACACTCTGGCCGGAATAACTTCAAACATCACCCTTGAAATACTCAATCTTTCGCAACCAGAATCAGTTAAAGCTGTCATCCAGTCATTCTATAGACCACTGGGAAAGTATGATGTTCAATTTTCAAAGGCTATAAAAAGTGGAGATTACGATCTTGCGATCTATCTTATGAATAAAAGGGTAGGAAAATTTTTCGAAATAATAAATTATGGTTGGGAATATGTCCCTTCTTTTAAATCTGATACTTCTTTCCTTTCCCGCCTTTCACAGATATCCCCTTTGGAAGAAAAAATAGATAGTCTTATGACGGTGGCGCGGAAGAAAAAAGAGAAATTGTATATACTTTCAAAGCTTACTTTTTCTAATTAGCTTCCAAACAAGAGAAACAAACAACAATAGGATTAAAAACCAGAATATACTTACAAAAATAGCACCAAAAATTTTGTAAATTCTTACATCTCTAAGCTCGCCCCTCTTTTGTCTGGCATCCTCTATAACCGAAGGGGGAGTAAGCTTTTTTATAAGAAAATAAAATGCCGGCAATATGAAAACATCATCCAGATATCCGAGGACCGGGATAAAATCGGGAATTAGGTCAACAGGCGATAACGCATAACTCAAGCCAAGAAAAGCTATGATTTTCACATAAAGAGGAGTTTTCGGAGATTTTAATATGAAAAACAAGAGAAAAAGTTCGTCAAAAACCCTATGATGAATCTTTCTACTTTCAGTCACGAAAACTCCAGAAAATTTTCTATGTGTTCTACCTGGAAGCCTCTGGATATCCATTTTAAACCCAGGAAATCAAATCTTATATATCCACACCATCCCGTTTCACTAAGGTAGGACTCCGCTACCTTCAGTAAATTCTCCCTCTTTCTGTATGTAATAGTTTCACATGGTTCCATGAAATCACCCGATAGACTCCTTATCTCAACAAAGACAAGACACTCGTCTTTTTTACAAATTACATCAATTTCACCAAAGGGCTTTCGGTAATTTCTTGCCAGGATTTTATATCCCTTTGACTTCAAATACTTAACAGCGTAATCTTCTGCAATTTTTCCCTTTTCAGAAGCTTTGCCTTTGAAGATCCGAAGGGGAAACATATTTCATCCAGTCAGGCCTTGTGGGTTCTTCCTCAACGGAGGAATAAACAAGCTCGTAATCTCCATTACCTTTAATATCAACGAAAACAAACTCTTTAACTCCAGACCCATAATAGATCCAATGTTCTCTATTTCTTGAAGTTAACTCAAAGGTTACTCTGTTCCTTTCATCTGGTGGACCATATTTAATATAAATCCTGCCCCTATCACTCAATCTGCCTGGCTTTCCCGGTAAGGAGAAGTTTTCATCGGCATATTTACACCTTTTTACGAACTCAACAAAAAATTCGTTGTACTCAGTATTTGGTGTAGGATCAAACTTCTTCCAGAACTTTTTGAGAAAAAGAATCTTCCCCTCATCAGGTAAAGAGCGAAATTCTCTCAGTTCTTCAGGTGACGCAAAATAGTCAATGAAAAATAAGTATTCAGACTCTGCCAGCTTCTCCTCGCTAACTTTAACCGGGCTGTACACAAAATCGATCTCTTTTTGAGTGTATCTCCCATTTGTAGGATCAACGACCTGTATAATCAACTTGTATTTACCTTCGGAAAGATTGGAAATATCGAAGCCCTCTCTAATTATAGGTAGTTCATCCTTGAATCTGACTATGGGTTTCGATTGCATCACAGGTAAGCCTTTTTGATCAAGAATAAAATATCTAACGAAGTAACTTGAAGTATCTCGTAATAAGTTATAAATTTCTGCATAGAAGTACAACGTATCCCGACCAAAGCCATAATTACCCGTGGGATTCGGGATCATTACATAGCCAAATCTCCCAAAGATAGAATCTTCACCCGGGAACATTTGCAGTAAAAGCTCGATGTCGGAGAGTCCCATGGTGGTATCTCGTTCCAGAGATGAAATCTTGATATTTACCTTGCCCTTCCTTTTAGAATTGTTGTCACTTACAGTAAAGGACAGGTCATACTCACCGGGTGCAAGGGTCGCCCAGAACTTGTCAATGGAATAGTTTAAAGGTTTCGTAGAATGTTGAGACCATTCTGAAATAAGGGGCTTCTCAAGGCCCTTTCCATTTATCTCAACTTTAGCTGTAAAGGAAATTTTTCCCTGTTTTCGTTTTAAAGTATTTAGGTTTAAAAGATAATAGAACTCAAACACGGTTAAAGATTCCGATCGAATAAATCTCGAATAGTTAAGCACAAACTCCACGTCGCCTTCACTTCTTACACCATTTGCAATGACGGGCGTTCTACTTATAGACTCTTTTGAGGAGCTCGTAAAAAGTAGTCCGAGAAGGATCAACAATTTCATAGTCACCAACCCCCTTTAGGTCCATAAAAACAAATCTATAATTTAAATCATAATATCTCCAGATCTCGTAGGCACGAGCTTCGAGATCAAAGGGGTGCTGTTCAATTTCATCAGGTGGTCCCAGGACAATATAACAAAGTCCTCTATCCGTTAAAGCGCCTCTTCTAAAAGGCGAAGTATATTTTTCATCAGCATATTCAATCCTTGAGAATATCTCCTCCTGAAATTCGTTAAGCTCAGTTTCAGGTGTTGGATCCCATCTCTTCCACATTCTATTCCAGTACAATATTAAGCTGTCCCTATTCTCTCTGAATTTTTCCAGAGTATCAAGTTCTTGCGGAGTAAAAAAGAAGGAAAGAATTAAAACCAGCTGATTAAATTCAGAACTCGTAAAATCAAGAGGCAACGTAAAAAGCACTATAGGAATTGCTCTTTTTTCAAACGGAGATGTCAGAACTATGGTATAAGGACCCGATTCAAGGTTTTTAACATCAAGAGTAATAGTATTGTCACCCTTTGTAAGGATTTTCCTTACTTTTTTAATGGACTTAATTTTTACAACATCAAGCTCCACAGGAATTGAATCTGCAATGGACCGGATATAAAAAAGTATCTGCGGTTCACTTATATATAACGATATGGGTCTTTTCTGACCGCTTTCGAAAGCCTTCTCTTCTATTGGAATCGGGTCAGACAAAAAACTGGGCGAGTTTATCGTCTTTTCGAATTTCGCATATGTGTTACCATTTGAATCTTTTAAATAAGCTCTAACATTATAAGTTCCCTCTTTCTTTATTTCAGCAACAAAAAATTTATTATACCAAAAAGAACTTCGTGCCTCATCGGGATTCTCAACATATATGTCAAAACTCCAGCTTTTTCCCCAAACAAGGTCCTTCTTTTTCCCCGTGAAAAGCTCCACCTGAAGTTCAAGAGAAGACTTATATGAACCTTTGTCTCTGTAAAAAACCAGGTCCTTCTTGTTGAAACTCGTATAAATCAACACTTGAACCGAGTCGGCGTTATCCTTGGGTAGAAAGTAAACTGAAATTTCCCCCTTTCGAGAGGAGTAAAGGGAGAGAATCAAAAAAAGAATGTAGTTAGTCATTCTGGAGCTTCTTTTTTATCTCTTTAAGCTTCGCTTTCCAGGAATTCCCAATAACTTCTCCTTCATTTTCTGAAGTGTGGGGACAGGTGCTTTTATTTAAATTCACTCCACACACCGGACAAAGCCCTTTACAATCAACTTTGCAAAGGGGCTTCATGGGTACAGACAGGATAACAGAATCCCTCACAAGGGGCAATGTATCTATTTCTTCGGTGGGTGCAAAAATAGTGAAGACATCTTCATCAGTTAAATATTTCTCTTCACCCTCCGCATCCGATGCTTTTCCGGGTTGAACAAAATACGTGTCTTCAGTATGAAATTCCTGAACGAATTCTTCAAGGCAACGAGAACAGGTCATTCTAAGCGAAAAATTCAGGATTACGGTAACTTTAACCTTATTACCTGCCTTATTAACCAAAATGTGGGAACTCACAGGATTAACCAGATGGAAATCAAAACCTTGAAGTTCCAGTTCGCTTTCACTTAGCTTTTCAAAATACTCGGTGATTCCTTCCTTTAAATTTAGAATGTCAATTTTCATTAAACCTTCCTCTTATTACATTTAGGCACTTGGGACACAGACCAGGATGTTCCTGGTCTTTCCCCACTTCTTCATGCCAGATCCAGCAACGCTCACATTTCTTTCCATGAGCATGCACTATTTTAATCCTGCACTCCTCAAAACTCTCTTCTATTCCTGGTGTATCCTCATCCTCAAAGGAGACCTGTGACACTATAAATAGTTCTTCCAGATAAGGCCTGTAGATATTAAGAATTTTTCTTACTTCCTCTTTTACATCCAGAATAATCACTCTGGCCTCCAACCTGTCACTCAAAATCTTTGAGTCCTTTCGCGCCCTTTCAATGAGAAGCAAAACCTTGTCCCTTATACTAAGGAGCAACTCAAAGTCTCTTTTAATCTTTTCGTTATCCCACACTCTGTTTATTTCAGGCCAATCAGCCAGGAAGACACTCTCTTCTTTATCACCGGGAAGATGCTGCCATGCCTCTTCAGTGGTAAAAGGTATAATAGGATGAAGGACAATGAGAAGTTCCCTCAATATATCGTATATTACCGTCTGAGCCGAACGTCTACCCGGAGAATCTTTACCCCAGGTATAAAGTCTGTCCTTTAACACATCTAAATAAAATGCTGAAAGATCAACGACAATAAAATTAAACAAGGTATGGTAAACTTTGTAGAAATAAAAATTTTCGTATGCTTCATCAATCGTTCTTTTCACTTCATTCCACCTTACCAGAATGTACTTCTCCAGAGGGTATAAATTATCGTAATCCACTCTTTCTTCTGGACTCCAATCGTAGAGATTCCCCAGCATAAACCTTATAGTGTTTCTTATTTTTCTGTAGGAATCCACAAGTCTTGTAAGTATCTCAGAGCCTAACCTTACATCATCCGTATAATCACTTGAGGCCACCCAAAGCCTTAGAATATCTGCACCGTACTTAGAAATCACTTCCTCGGGCAAAATGACATTCCCGAGGCTTTTGTGCATAGCCTTGCCCTCTTCATCAACTACCCAGCCATGGGTAATTACCGCTTTGTAGGGTGCACTCCCCTTAAAGGCGGTACCAAGCATTAAAGAAGCATTAAACCATCCTCTGTGTTGGTCCGAACCTTCGAGGTAAACGTCACTGGGCCAGGGCAGGCTATTTTCATCAGAAACCACTATGTAAGATATCCCGGAGTCGAACCATACATCAAGAATATCGTATTCTTTATCGAAATCTCCCGTACCACATTGAGGACACTTAAAGCCTCCAGGAATAAACTCTCCTACATCTAATTCAAGCCATGCATCCTGTTTACCAGCTTCCACAAATTCAGCAAGCTTCTCAATAACCTCGGGAAGGAGATGGGACTCACCACATCCTTTGCACCGTAAAGCAGGTATGAATACCCCCCAACTCCTCTGCCTTGAAATAACCCAATCGGGTCTCTCCTTAACAGAAGCATATATTCTTGATTCGCCCTCTTCGGGATGCCACTTAACCCGAGAAATCTCGTCTAGAGCTTTGTTTCTTAAATTATCGTGATCAACGCTTAAAAACCACTGATGGGTTGCCCTGAAAATAAGGGGGCCTTTACATCTCCAGCAGTGAGGATAACTGTGAACAATTTTTGAGAGTTTTACGAAATGAGCAGTTTCTTTTAAAACGTCAATAACCTTTTGAGAGGCTTCCACGGTGTCAAGGCCCTCAAACATTGGCACTTCTGATGTAAATCTTCCATTTTCGTCTACGGGGGAGAGGACCGGTAATTCATACTCCCTTGAAGCCTCAAAATCTTCCTTCCCGTGTCCAGGTGCAATATGTACAATTCCTGTACCATCTTCTGTCGTTACAAAAGTCCCTTCAATAACTACAGAAACTCTGTCAAAAAACGGATGTCTGAATTTTAAACCTTCTAACTCCCTGCCTTTATAAGACTTAACAATTTTGAAGTTGTCCCCTAAAATATCTCTATTGGCCTCCAGTCTATCCTTAGCAAGCAGATATTTTTTACCATTCGTCTCAACCACAACATACTCAAGATCAGGGTGAACCGCAAGGGCTACGTTGGATATTATGGTCCAGGGTGTTGTGGTCCACACCAGGGGATAAAAATCCACATCCAAAGGATCAAAAGTGAACCACAATGAGGGGGATTCTTTGTCCTTATACTCAATCTCAGCCATGGCCAGGGTGGTTTTGCATCGAGGACACCAGTGGACAGGCAGAAAACTGCGATAAATGTACCCCTTTCTAACCAGCTCTGCAAGAACTCGAAGTTCTTTAGCTTCATAACCGGGACTCATGGTAAGGTACGGCGTGTCCCAGTCTCCAAAAACTCCAAGTCTTTTAAACTCTTCCCTTTGTATATTTACCCATTTTTCAGCAAATTTCCGGCAATCCTCACGGAGCTTTTTCCTGGCCTCATTACTTTTTATCTTACTGGCGTCACTCAAAAGTTCCTTATAATCTGGATGATTTTTTATTACTTCGAGTTCAATGGGCATACCGTGGTTATCCCATCCGGGAATATAGGGTGAATAATAACCCTTCAGGCTTTTGTATTTTACCAGGATATCCTTCAAAACCTTATTTAAAGCAGTCCCTAAGTGAATATGACCGTTGGAATACGGGGGACCATCGTGTAGTATAAAGATCTTGCCTGTATTTTTCCTTTTCTCCAGGTTCTTTTCATATATTCTGTTTTCGTTCCACCATTTGATCCATTGAGGCTCTTTCTTAGTGAGCTCAGCTTTCATTGAGAATTCAGTGGTCGGCAAATTAACAGTATCTCTATAATCCTTCATACGACCTCCGATAAATACTGGGTTAAGTATAATTCTGATTCTGCGTTATTTCAATTAATTGCAACCTTAAAATTACCTGACCAAAACCCCCTTAAAGGTGCCGACTTCCTTACCATTCACATTTACCCTGACAAAGTAAACACCCGAGGAAATACCTTTAAACTCAAGAGCCGTTTCTCCACTTCCCTTCAAATTCTCTTCTTTAACCACTAATAACCTTCCTGCAGCATTGTAAAGTTCCATCTTAACGCTCGATGAACTCTTTAAACCGGAATACTTCAAAACAAAACCATTATTCTTCCAGATCCCCCTAAAAATGCCAATGCCAGCACTTTCATTAATGCTTACAGGTGAAGAAGCAAGCACTGCAAAATTGGGTAAATCCCTGACATAAGTGGCATAAGCAATATGTTGCGGCCACCAACCCACTATTTTGGCCCCATCGGTAACTTTCACGAAAACCCTGGGGTTAAAGCTAGTATATCCACCAGGAATATTAAGGAAGTATACAGAGCCACTCCCCATAATATCAATGGGAATTGCTATCTCGCCATATTTCACATTTCCAGAAACTGTGTAAGCCTGAGGCAGGTTCACTACTTGAACGCTCCCAGTCCCCGTTGCAGTATATGGCCTGAAAGTGACAAGATACGTGGAGCCATCACGAAAGCTTAACTCTCCCTCATTGCTATTTGAAGCCGGGAAAGATTGATCACCGTTATCATCGGTTACAAGAACAATGTAATCATTATTATGAAGTGTTGAGTCATCAATGATTTTTACAGCAATATAAAGAGTATCATTGAAAATATGGGCTTTCATGTAGGTTTTTCTTATACTCCTGTGCGCCTCTCCATTGGCTGCGAGGAAATTGCTTATATCCAGCCAGTCCGCACCATAATACTCCATATCGTTTACAATACCGTCAACTATATGCTGGCAATAATAATTGTCACCTTCTACCCTGGGGATATCGTAATTTCTTACAACTGCCTTTGAGTAATAAAGTCCTCTCAAAGTGTCATCCCTCCAGACATCGTCAGGAGTATTTAAAGCAATATAATAACGGTAGTCACAATCATTAATTTGTGGACTGAAGTTAAAGCTAAGGGTATCTGCCTGGGCAGTATCAAGAGTGACACCAGATATTGCATCCTCAAACACGAGATTCATGTTTTCATCATAAACTCGAAATGCTACATTAGAAGTAGTGGTCTGAAAACCGTTATTAAAGACACGGAACGTAAAATTAGAAACTGCATTCAGCGTATCTGCTCGGGGTAGTGCAATAGCACTCAGCTTTAAGTTATTATAAGGCGATACCATTAAGTCTGCCTTCATAAAATCCCCGGGGTCTGAGATATTCAAAACCCCCACATAAGTCGTTATCATAGGATTCCCATAATCTTTGGAATCCGGGACAGAATAGTTATTGAAATCCCTATTATTTGTGGTTCCGGGCCATAAGTCTCCCGCATCACCTCTATTTGTACCGTGTTCAAGGTCCCATCTACCGTCTGCCTGCTCCAGCGCGACTCTGTAATGATAAAGATAATTTTGTCCAGGCCACCACTCATTGTTATTATTCGTTCTTGCATCGTCTACATGGTAAATCGCAAGGCCCTCTCCAGGCAAAGCCCGGTCAAACTTTTTCAGCCTTCTATTTTCCACAAGAAAGTATCGAACTCCAGTACTTCCATTAGTCCAGAGTCTGTAAACCTTAGGAGAATCTTCAACAGCGGGAATTATTTCGCCTATACGATTTGCTCTGACGGTGTCTACGGTTACAAAACCAAGTCTAATCTTGCACCATGCACTCATGTGGGCTGGAATCTGCCCGCTTCCATTCCAGGAACCGGCAGCCATAAGACACCAGTTCCCAAGTCCTTCTGAGGAATTATCGGTATCATAAAGGTCCGGAAGTCCGAAAGGCCTATGTCCAAGTTCATGGGATACTACACCACAACCCGCATTTTCAGGATCTGTTGTATACGAATATGCTCTAACTCCATCCACATATAATGTGACAGGAATTACCCATGCATGAGACCATATGTGATTAAGATTCCCTGTGGACTCAGCACCTGGACCAGCATGGATTATAATAAGGGCATCAATCTCACCATTCCCATCCATGTCACACTGCGAAAAGTCAATATAGGGATCAGCTGCCAGAACAGCATCATAAGCCATCCTCTGGGCATTCTGTGGCCATGAACCCATACCATACTGATTGTTAGTATAATATGTTAAATTATTCGGTAACCTTACCCAGACGGGAGTGATAACAAATTCCATATTAACAGTTCCATAAGAAACCTCATTGTAATATTCCTTCACACTGCCGTTTGAGAGCAATCCTATGGAATTGAGCAGAGTATCATAGTGAGCAGGATTTGTAGTCCCGGGATAATCGGGAAAATCAGCAAGAATAACAGCCGCCCTCTTGGTAACCTTCTGCTTGGACTTCCTCGCTTCCTGAACTTCTTTATAGGTCTTATTCATCAGCTCTTCAGAAGGAGCATCCATCCCCCTCTTACGGGCATCCTCAACAATCCGCACATAGTTATCCCAGGTGCCTTCTTCTTTCATCCTTTTCTCCACATTGGGGTGTGGAGGCATAAGAAGTAAAATAGTTAAAAGCAGATTCATAAATTACACCCCCTTTAAGTATTTAAATTTTACTGCAGAAAGTTAAAAAGGCAAAATATCAGTAAGGAAAACTAAAGCCCTCTTTAAAAACCGCAATGCAGGCATCTACAACCCTGGGATCAAAAAGAACGCCTTTATTTTCCTCAATGTAACTCAACACTTTTTCAATGGGAATAGCGTCCCTCCAGGTCCTGAAATGGCTCATAGCTTCAACTACCTCACAAACAGCGAGAATCCTTGCCTCAAATAAAATCTCATCATCTTTAAGTCCCCGCGGATATCCGGAACCATCAAGCCTTTCGTGATGCTGATATATTATCTCTGCCATCAGTAATGGAAAAGACAAATCCCTCAAAAATTCATAAGCAATTTGAGGATGAAGCTTTACAATTTCGTACTCAATCTCACTGAGTGCACCGGGCTTATTTAGAATCTCCACCGGAAGGCCCACCTTCCCTACATCGTGTATTTTTGCAGCATATATTAGGCATTCAAGTCTATCTTCGGGGACACCCAGTTTCTTGCCTATCAGGTTTACGAGGGAAGCTACATTTTCTCCATGAACTCTTCCAAAGACGTCCTTGAGCTCAATAATCTTCTGAATCAAAGAAATAGAACTATTAAGATTATCCCTTAATTTATCAGCCAGTTTTGCCAATTTCTTCAGCATCATTTCCTGCCTGATTCCTATAGACAGACTGGTAATCAAATCCTCTAAAAAGATGAAATCCTCTTCCTCGGGAAAATCATCTGAATTCGAGAAAACTCCAAGGATTCCTGACATATCCTCAACTTCACAGGGTACCGAGAAGAAGACTTTATAACTTAAACTCCCTGGTATTTTTTTGTTAACATTAAACCCCTTGTAAAAAGGCTGTGCCGAGTTTAATAAATCAAAAACCATGCTCTTTATAAATTCTTTAAGATTAGGATCAGATATATAAAGCTCCCTCAAACTATTAGACTCTCGAAACCGTTCCAGTATTAGGAAGAAAGTCAAATCATATTTTTCTAGCTTGGAAAGGGCTCTCACAGCAAGGTCAAAAATTTCCCCAATATCATAAGCATAGAAAACTGCCTCCGCAACAGCCCTTGCCACAGCCTCCCGGGCGAACCTTTTCTTAACTTTTTCCGCCAGTGCTTCGTTTTGTGACCTGAACTCGGCCAAAAGGCCTTCCATCTGTTTCATTAGATCATCAACATGCTTTAATACTATATCTATGGATTTGCCTTTCACCATGGTAATAAGTTAATGTAAAAATGCAAAACCGTCAAGTATATCTCATGCGCCGAAAGGAAATGGAAAGTTGTGAGAATGAATTATCACCTGGAAACAACAGTAAGCTTTAAGGATTAAATGGCCCCAAGGGGACTCGAACCCCTACTGCCGCCTTGAAAGAGCGGTGTCCTAGCCTCTTAGACGATGGGGCCAGTAATGTATATATTATTACATAAAAACTCTGCACAGTCAACCAAAGGCAGGAACTTACTGTCCCATCATCTTAAGGTAAGAATCGCACTTTTCCAGATAAAACTTGGCCTCTTTATTAGCGGGATCTAGTTTAAGGGCACGTTCAAAGTATGTTTTTGCCTCTCTGTATTTCCCTTCAAAGAAGAGCTTTTTACCCCTATCCAGAAGCTCTGGTGCTGATACCTTTTCTTCTGGCTGTGCAGGCTTTGGCTTAGCCTGGGGAGGGGTTGTGATTACAGGTCGCTCCGTAGGTTGCTCTGCTTTCCTCCTCTCCTGAAGCATCACTGTCCTAATGCTATCGATTCTCCTCCTTACATCCTGATTACCTTCATCAAAGCTTAAAATACGCTGAAGCTCAGAGATGGCATCCTGATAACGCCTCTGTGCAAGATAGTTATTCGCTCTCATGCTATACTCTTTAATAAAATCAGCTTTTTTCATCTGTACAGAGTCCCTTACCCTGAGGCCTTCTTCATCATCAGGGAACATTTTTAGAGCCTTGGAAACTTCAATTTCGGCATTTTTGATATCTTTTTTCTTCAGCAAATCCCTCGCCCTATCAAGAATATTAATGTAATCAAGATATTCTTTGCTGTACCTCAACTTGATTTCCACTTTAATTTCCTTCTCCTTTGCCGGAACCTCAATAGCAGTGGTTAAGGGAATGTATTTGGGCAAATTGTTTACCTTAACAGGATAGATGCCAGGTTTCAAAACAACTGATGCCTCACCAAAATTGTCAGTTAAAAGCGGAGGAAACATGTTATCTGTGGACTCGATTCTCGATCCTGATACGGGTTTTCCTGTTGCCTGTTCCTTTACTATAATCTTTACCTGAGTTGTGACAGGCTTAAAAATGGTCTCGGAGGGAATTTCGGCACGAAGTCCGACAAAAACCTGTTGAAATTTAAAATTATCTCCAGGAGGGTAAGAACAATATCTAAAGGCTGCCAGTACTTCAAAACCTTTAAATGGTCCTATTACAACGCCAACATTTCTCTTCCACGTAGATAAATAACCTTCCCAGAATAGTTTAAGAAAACTAACCGGTCTTATAGCAACTGTACCGAAAACACCCGGAACTTTTAAAGGCTGGTCGAGATATTTGTTTTGTGCAAACTTACCGAGCCCAACTCCCAATCCTGCTTCCACATACCTTATTGGCTTCATGTAAAACTCTGCAAAGAGCGGGACTCGAAAGAGCTTAGGTGTTGAGTCCGCAGGTATATACTTCGTTCCTTCCGACTCTATATCGGGAAGAAGTAATCCATTTATGCCCCATAAAGCAAAAAATTTACCATTATTCCAGATAGTATTTTGAAAAGTCAACTCCAGATTCTTTTCCTTGGCATAACCAATATGGAAATAGAGAGACTTATAAGCACCTCCAAAAGAAAATCCAAATGGTGGCAATATACCTTTATATGAATCCCTTGTAAAATAGTCTGAAACTACTTTTCCACCCCCGAAGCCGGAGATGTAAAAATTAAATTTTTCAGCTGTAGCCGGTACAGGAACATCAGCCTGATTGCCCGAGAAAATCTGGGCAAAAGTAACACCTGCACAAACACTTAATATTATTATCGCACGCCTCACAATAACCCTCCTTGCTAACTCCTAAAATTCTAAAACTTACCACTTAAATAGTCAAGCACTTGAATTTATGATGAAAAAGCCTAACTTGTAAATTTCCGAATCAGTCTTTATATTAACTTCTAACAACGGTCGTCCAATGGAGGTATGGTATGTTAAAGTTCGACGTGGTTAAAATTCAGAAGCCCGATGAGGTTAATGCAATTTTGGGACAATCACATTTTATAAAAACTGTAGAGGATATAGAGGAAATCCTGGTGACATCTGTACCTGGCATAAAATACGGGATCGCTTTTTGTGAATCGTCGGGGCCAAGACTCATTCGATACACTGGAAACGATGAGGAACTCACAAAACTGGCAATAGATAACGCAAAGAACGTAGGTGCGGGCCATTTCTTCATTATCCTTTTGAGAAATGCATATCCCATTAATGTGTTGAACTCCATTAAACATTGTCAGGAAGTGGTTAATATTTATGCAGCTTCCGCCAATCCCATCGAAGTAATTATCGCTGAGACAGAGCAGGGTCGCGGAATTATGGGTGTAATCGATGGGCTAACTCCCCAGGGGGTAGAAGGTGAAGAAGAGAAGAAAGCAAGGCACGAATTCCTGAGAAAAATTGGATATAAAAAGTGATAGTCAACAAAATACGAATTTTAATCTTACTGGGCTTTATTACACTTTCGTTGTCCTGTACCCACAGTATAAGGCGCTCCCATATTGTCCCGGAAGTAAAATTTTCTTTTGAAGACTTTTACCCTGACGGAGGATTTGCAGAAGACACACTGGAAGTATCCTATATTCCCAGAAAAGTTCTAAAAGAAGAACTTCAAAAGGTGAAAAAAGCCCTGAAGGGTAGACTTGCTCATTTTGGCCTTGTACTTTCAGAGGAGGAAGAAATTGAAATAGCCCGATGGTACTATTTTTATGAAAACCGGGGTAAAGAACGTCTTGCCAGAGCTTTGACCAGGGGCGCACCATATCTAAGAACAATTTCAGAAATTATTAAATCATATGGATTACCAGAAGATTTAAAGTACCTACCCATAATTGAGAGCGGTTTTAATCTACAGGCTGTATCTCGTAGAAAAGCCACGGGACCATGGCAATTCATGGCCTACACCGCAAAAAAATATGGGTTAAAGGTAGATTGGTGGATCGATGAAAGAATAGACCCAATTTATTCTACCCACGCGGCATGTCGCTACCTTAAAGACCTATTCGACATATTTGAGAGATGGGATCTGGCCATAGCTGCTTATAATGCAGGAGAAGGGAAAATTTATTCAAAGCTAATGAAAACCAACGGAGAAAAATTCTGGGACATACGAAGGCAAGTTAAGCGGGAGACAAGAAACTATGTCCCATCATTCCTAGCCCTTTTATTATTCATAAACGACTATGAGAACTGGGTGGACTCAATTCTTAAGAGTGTACCGGAATTTACCTATGACAGCGTTATGGTTCCTGCTCAGGCAAATATTAAACAACTCTCATCATGGGCCGGTATTAGTGACTACGAATTCAAATACTTCAATCCATCCTTTATCAGGTTTGCAACCCCTCCATACATGAAGAATTACTGGGTGAGAATTCCCAGAGGTAAAAAGGAGATTTTCCTATCAAATATGGAGAATACCCCTAAGGATCAGTGGTTTAAAGCAGAAACCCACACCGTAAAAAGAGGTGAGACCCTTTCCCTCATTGCAAAAAAATATGGAGTCTCAGTCACGGCTATAAGACAGGTAAACAATAATATTGACCCCCGAAAGCTAAGGCCCGGAATGGTTCTCGTAATTCCGTATGGTTATACCTATAGCTACGTGACCACAAGCAACCAGAATGAAGTGGTATCAAATCGAGTAAAATCTAAAAGCTCATTAAATCAAGCTACTTCCAATGATCCAAAATATAACGCTGTACGATATAGAGTCCAGAGGGGTGACACTCTATACTCTATTGCTAAACGTTATGGAGTAAAACTACAAGACCTTATGAGATGGAATAACCTCCAAAGTTCAAGAATTAGAGCCGGAGAGATTCTAGTTATATACCTCGATTAATCCAACTTGTTCAAATTCACCAATATCCCTCAGTGAAGTTATCTTTAAATAACGATATTAATCCTCAAACTCTTCGAAATCAGCTTTCGGTGCGCCACAGATAGGACAAACCCAGTCTTCCGGAAGGTTCTCAAAGGGAGTCCCGGCGGGAACACCTCCCTCGGGATCTCCCTGGGCAGGATCGTACACATAACCACAGACAGTACATCTATATTTCTTCATGTAACCCCCCTTATTCAACTACCTTAATTTCCTTATAATTTTCCCAAACACCGTGGACGTTACAGTATTCCAGCACGAAGAGTTTTGCACTGGCTTCAAGTTTCATTTTAAAAGTCACTCGAGGGTCGCCAAAAGTTGGACCTAAATCGAAGGTGGCTACATGTACAGGATTATATGGCCTTCCTTCTATCACGGCAAAAACCTGGATCCACTTTATGTGGTGTTCAATGGTATTTGGATGGGGGACATCTTTACCCACAATCACCGTCACCTCGAAGAATTCTCCCTTTTTTACAGTTTCCGGTGCATCAATAAAAGGGACATGTTTTTCCTTCCCTTCTTTTTCTGCAGGCATTATAAAATCACCAAACCTCATAATTTAAAACCTCCTATTTGACCAATTTCTTACCTTCTTCTGTTATTACATACTTTCCCTTTTCAGGGCTGTCAACAAAACCCTTCGTTTTCATACTTCTTAGTTTAGCCATTACCTTGGCCGTCTCAAGCCCTGCAGCTTTACCAATCTCTCCGCATCCCATGGGCTGGGATGCATTTTGAAGGACTTCAAGGATTTTTATCATTATTTCGTCAGGCCCCTCAGTCTTGGGCTTTCTTGCACAGGGCATAGTCTCCCTCCTTTTAAAACTTTACAAATTTGTCTTTTGGTACATTACACACAGGACATCTATCTGGTGCTTCTCCCTCTACTGTATAACCACAGACGGGGCAAATATATATATCCCCAATTTTTATGTCCTCTTTTTTCTTCTCAGCACTTTCCTTTGCTTCAGAATACATTGCCTTGTGAATTTTTTCAGCTGCTAAAGCGTAATTCATACTTCTTATAGCCTGTCGTTCCTCCTGCAGTTCAGCAACAGCCTTGTAAGCCGGATACATCTCTTCAATTTCAAAGGACTCTCCTTGATAGGCGGTCTCAAGATTACCCACAGTATCTTTTACCTTACCTAAAGCGTTTAGATGATTCTTTGCGTGCACGAATTCGGCAAAAGCAATAGCCCTAAAAAGCCTTGCTATATTGGGAAATCCCTCTTTTTCAGCAATTTCGGCGAATATTAAGTACTTCATATGCGCCATACTTTCACCCGCAAAGGCGGAGTTTAAGAATTCTTCGGTCATTTTGTGCATATTATACCTCCTTGTTTTTAGCCCTCTCCAGCTTTTTTATATGATCATTCTCAAAATTTATCAACTCCACGATTTTTTCTCTTTCCTCCCAGCTATCAATCTGGCAGAACAATTCCATATAATAACGTTTAGATTCCTTCTCCTTTTCGATCCCAATTTCTATAAGTTCCTCCAATGTTTTCACTTCAAAATCGGGTAGTTCTATATCCCCCAGGATCCCTATTTCCTCTGGTTCTTCTCTGAATAAAGATTTGTAAAGGGATTTCAGATATTTCTCGTGCTGTATTTCTTCCATGGACAAATAATCAAGAAGCAGCTTTAGGTCCTGTGGGGCCTTTTTGGCCATCTCTTTGTAAAATTCACTGGAGACTCTCTCCCTCCAGATGCCAGCCTGAAGGATTTCCTTTAACCTCATGTTTAAATTTTAAGTAGAGATGTCTAAACTGTCAAATTATAATCTTGTTTCAATGTTAAAATTAGTTCAAATTGTAAGAACGGAATACCTGAACAATAATATACACGATGAAAACGGTTTTCGAGATCTCAGCTGGAGGGGTGGTTTACAGAGAAACAGATAAAGGCACTGAGATACTATTAATTGCAGTCAAAGATGGGAGAACATGGACCCTTCCTAAAGGTCTCGTGGAGAAGGGGGAAAAGCCCGAAGTTGCAGCTTTAAGGGAAGTCAAAGAAGAAACAGGGGTTAATGCAAAGCTATTAGACTTTATTGACAAAATTGAACTCTGGTTTTACCAGAATGAAAATGGAGATAAGGTAAGACATCACAAGATAGTTTATTATTATTTGATGGAATATGAGTCCGGAAGTACCGAGGATCACGACTATGAAGTTAAAGAAGCAAGGTGGTTCCCCGAAGAAGAAGCTCTGCAAAAGGCGTCCTATCCAAAAGATCGTGAAATTATAAAGAAGGCCGTAGAGATTTTAAGGGGAAAAAAAGATGCTGGAAACTCCTGACATTCTGAAAACCGTAAATACCCTTATCAAGGTCCTTGAAGAATCCACTGATTTAAATGAAATACTTTTCGCAACTTTAACTGCGATTACATCCGGTGAGAGTTTCGGGTTCAATAGAAGCTTTGTAATGCTTTTCGAAGATGGTATTTTAAAACCTAAGTTTGCCCTGGGACCTTTAGACAAAGACGATGCAGAGAGAATCTGGAAGGAGCTGGTTAACCATAGACTCACCCTGGATGATTTGATAAAAGGCTACAGTAAGGAAAAATTTGAAAAGGAGTGGAATAAGTTAAAGGGACTTTTTGAAAACATAACAATAACAAGGGAAGAACTCTTAAAGGAAAACTCCGAAATAGAAAAAGCTTTAACAGAACGCAGAGCACGAATAGTGAGGATGGATAATCCAGACCTTCTCGAATTCAAGAAATTCAAAAATCTTAATGCAAAAGAGTTTGCCATCGCACCTCTTGTCACCCTGAAAAGAGAATTGGGGGTCATTGTTGCTGACAATTTTTTGACGGGGACACCCATCACAAGGAGCACTTTGATGGCTCTGGAAACCTTTGTCTTCCAGGCAGCCATAGCTATCTCCAGAGCAATTCTTTTCAAACAAATTGAGGAAAAAGACCGACTAATACTGGAACTTCAAAGAAAAGCCATTTACCAGGAGCTGATTTTTAAACTCAGCCACGAGATTAAAAATCCCCTCACAGTATTAGGCGGTGTGGCATCCATCCTGCGGGAAGAAATTCCACCAGATCATAAACTCAGAATTTATGTTGATGCTATAATAAATTCCGTGATAAAAATGGAAAGTATTTTAAAACACACCATCGAGGGGCTGAGAAACCAGCTAGACACGAAAAGAGAAAGGACAAATATAGTCGAGTTAATCCAGGAAAAAATTAGAGAACATGAAGGGTTTCTCAAGTCCAGAGGGATAAGGGTGGAATTTACTCCCTGTGGCGAAATTCCAGATCTCTTATTGCCCAAAAACCAGATAATGGAAGTTTTTGACTACATCATCATTAATGCAGTGGAAGCTATGCCCGAAGGTGGAAAAATAGAAATATGGATGGAAAGAGAACAGAGTGGTATATCGATCTACATAAGGGATTACGGCGTGGGAATTCCCCCCGACATTTTACCTCATATTTTTGATCCCTTCTTTACCACCAAAAAGGAAGGGTACGGACTTGGACTCTATAACGCTAAACAAACCATGCTCTCTTTAGGCGGAGATATTGAATGCGTATCAGAACTGGGAAAGGGAACCACTTTCAAGATATTCATCCCCATCCCGGTTCCGTAAAACTAATTTTTATTTTTTTCTACAATTTTTTCTTCAAGTTTATTTAACCTGTCAAGAATAACGGCAATAAACTCACCCATGAAACCCATAGCAAAGAGGACAAGACCAGCGAGAATAAGTAGAATCACAAGAAAGAGTAAAGCTCTGTTTCCATGGTGAAAGCCATATCTCATTATAAAAGCTATAATTCCCACCAGAATACCTAAAGCAAGAGAAATGAGCCCAAGGGTACCGAAGAAAAGCATAGGTTTTTTCATTAAGGTAAGCTGAAATTTAACGGCAATCAAGTCTAAGAAACCAATAACCACGCGTTTAAAACCCCTGTACTTACTTTCGCCATAAAGTCTTGGTCTTAACTTTACAGGAATCTCCGTCATTGAGTAACCCATCTCCCAGGCAAAGGCCACAATATACCTGTGCCAGTCCTTTCGTAAAGGCATCTCTTCAAGAATTTCCTTCTTTAGAGCTTTAATGGAGTTCATATCGGTAACAGGCACGCCAAATAGTTTCCCAGACAGCCAGTTATAGACCCTTGAAACGAACTTCTTTTCATAATTTCCCACTTTTTTACCGGCAACCAGGTCATATCCTTCCATAAGCTTATCCACAAGCCTTTTAGCATCCTCAAGTACAAACTGCAAATCTGCTGCAAAAACCACAACAATGTCCCCTCTGGCATTTTTTACTCCAACACTCAAAGCCTTTGCAACCCCCTGATTCCTGCAGTATCTCACAGCTCTTAAATAATCCTTATCCCTTGAAAGTTCCTTAAAACGCTCAAAAGTCTTATCTTTCGACCCATCATCAATTAATAGAAATTCCCAATCCTTGAGCTGATTTTTCCCAACGAACTCTTCAATTTCAGATACTAAATGGGGAATACTTTCTTCTTCATTGTATGCCGGAATTAAGACAGTGACTTTAATACCTAACATTTTACCCCTTAGTACATAATAATAAGACTTAGTCCGTGTAATTTCAAAGCCAAATGCGTTTTTCTCTTTAGTGAACGCAAGGCAGCGATTATAATTAATAAAAACCCAGGAGGCACAATGAAGAAAATTATTGAGTGTGTTCCTAATTTTTCCGAAGGAAGGAATCCAGAGGTTTTGAATGCCATAGCCAGAGAAATACAGAGCGTTCCCGGTGTGAAACTCCTTGACATCGATCAGGGATATGCCGCAAACCGAACAGTTTTCACTTTCGCGGGCGAGCCTGAAAGTGTTAAAGAAGCTGCAAAAAGGGCCATTAAAATAGCTACTGAACTTATCGATATGACAAAACATAAAGGTGAACATCCCAGAATTGGTGCATGTGACGTTGTCCCCTTTGTGCCCATTTCCGGAGTCACCATGGAAGAATGCGTGCAAATCGCTCATGAAGTGGGCAAATGGGTAGCGGAAGAACTGGGAGTACCCGTTTACATGTATGAAGAAGCTGCAACCAGACCTGAAAGAAAAAGTTTGCCAAATATAAGAAAAGGAGAATATGAAGGCCTTCCTGAAAAATTTAAAGACCCTGAGTGGAAGCCAGACTACGGGGAGCCTGTATTTAACCCAAAATCAGGTGCCTATGTTATAGGCGCCAGAGAATTTCTAATTGCCTATAATGTGAACCTTAATACTAAAGACAAAAAACTCGCCAGCAACATTGCAAAAAGAATTAGAGAAAATGGCTATACCGTTACCACTGAAAATGGGGAAAAGGCACAGGTACCCGGCCTCTTACCATATGTAAGAGCCATAGGATGGTACATTGACGAATACGGTATTGCACAGATCTCCATCAACCTCATTAATTATAAAAAGATGCCCCTCTGGAAAGTTTTTGAAACTTGCGTTGAAGAGGCAGTAAAGGAGGGCTTGAGGGTCACAGGAAGTGAAATTGTAGGTCTTGTTCCCAAAGACGCTCTCATTGAAACGGGCAAATATTACCTTAAAAAGCAGGGTAAAAACACAGGCATCCCTGAAAAAGAAATAATCCATATAGCAATCAAATCTCTGGGACTAAATGACGTCCAGAAATTTGAACCAGAAAAGAAAATTATAGAATATTTACTGGAAGAACCTCAGGAACAGAAACTTCAAAGAATGACCATAATGGACTTTGTGGATGAACTCTCCAGCGAATCCCCTGCACCTGGCGGTGGAAGTGTATCTGCTCTATCCGGTGCCCTTTCTGCTGCTCTTTCCTCAATGGTAGCAAATCTAACTTTCGGCAAAAAAGGCTACGAAAACGTAAATGACGAAATGGAGGAAATTTCCACAAAAGCTCAACAGCTAAAGGATACCCTCCTTAAGATAATAGATGAAGACACTATGGCCTTTAACAAAGTGATGTCAGCCATGGCCCTTCCCAAAAAGACAGAAGAAGAAAAGAGTATAAGAAAGGAGGCCATAGAAAAGGCAAATCAGGAAGCAACGCTGGTACCCCTCAAAGTCATGGAAATGTCCTTAGAACTTGTAGATCTTGCAAAGAAAGTTGCTGAGAAAGGAAATAAAAACGCCTTAAGCGATGCTGGATGCGCACTCTTACAGGCAAGGAGTAGTTGTCAGGGTGCCTATTTCAATGTAATGATAAACCTGCAGGGAATAGAAAACGAGAACTTTAAGGCAGAAGTGAGCAAAAAGGCACGGAAAATTCTTGAAAAAGTTTTAAAAGAAACTGAGGTCGAAATACAAAAAATTCAGGAGAAACTTACTGTTTAGAGGTCTTTTAAAAGCTATAATCTTGCAGGTATTCCTGCCTGTGAGGATTTTCAACTGAGTTTATTTCTTACTACAAAATATTTTCACCTTTTGCCAAACTGAAACTTTTTAACACTCCATCCCTTTCTCTGCTACAAAAAAACACACTGCGACTTTTCTCTAACTCTCATTTTTCGTTTTTTTTCAGCCGCACCTTCCTTTGCCCTGGAATGTAAAAACATTAAATTACAAAAGCACCCCATTTGCCAGAAAATCTACATGTTGCGGCTTTACCTTAAATTTCCTCAATGTCCTTACCCGCACTTGCAAAGGTCAGAATTAATTAACTGCACAGGTAATAAACCCTTTTAAAAAACTCGCAAAGATTCAGCGTTTCAAGTGTTTAAAAAACCCTGAAAATGGTCAGGTGGAATACAGGCTTTCCATAGATGTTCTAATTTTCGAAATTTCTAAAGCTATCAAGGATTAAAGATCCCCATAGTGGGATCGCACCAAATCGCCATTCAAAAACACCAGCGTAAAACTTTTCGCATCAGATAGCACCTCTGGGATTTTTTGCTTTTTCCCTTCTTCTACCCCATTCTATTTGTCATGAAAATTAAAGACCTTCCTGTGGAATCGAGACCCCGTGAAAAGATTACAAAGCTTGGACCCTCAGCTCTCATGAATTACGAGCTTCTAGCATGCATTCTGGGAAAGGGAACAATTAAAGAAGATGTAATAACCCTATCCAAAAGGCTCATAGAGCAGTACGGAGAACAAATACTCCTCCAGTATCACACTGTGAAAGATCTCAAAGAGTTATTCGGGCTTAGTTATGTTGTTGCCTGTCAGATTGCAGCCCTTGCAGAACTCATTAAAAGGCTTCATTCTGAGCTTAAGAACCAGCAGTTCCTGAAACCTTCAGATGTCTATGAATATTGCAAGGGTATGACATTTTTGAAGAAGGAACACCTTAGGGGGCTATATCTTGACGTAAAAAACCGCCTTTTAAGAGACGAAATTATATCAGTAGGTACCGTAGACCGTACCCTTTCCCATCCCCGGGAAATTTTTAAACCAGCCATAGAAACCTCAGCAGTTGGTGTCCTCCTCGTCCATAATCATCCTTCTGGAGATCCTACCCCTTCCAGGGAAGATATAGAGTTTACCCAGAAAATAAAACAGATTGCAAACCTTATGGAAATTGAGCTTCTCGATCACATTATAATAGGTAACAATAACTTTTTGAGTTTAAAAGAGCTCGTAAAATTCTGATTTTCTTGTAAATTCATCTTAAAAAAGTTAAAATTTGCAATATGAAAAGGTTATGGGCACCCTGGCGAATGGAATATATCATGGTTGCCACCAAAAGTCAGGATTGTATTTTCTGCAAGAGAGAGCAATATATTCTTAAGGAGACCGCTCAAGCATTTGTTATGTTAAACCTCTTCCCTTACAATCCGGGCCATTTGATGGTGGCCCCCAAAAGGCATATAAAAGACCTGGAAGACCTCACTGATGAAGAAATTAAAGATATTTTCAACTTGATTAAAGATAGCATAAGTGCATTAAAAAAAGAAGCAAATCCCGATGGGTTCAATATCGGAGTTAACATCGGAAGGGTTGCAGGAGCAGGCTTTGAGGGTCACATCCATTTTCATATAGTCCCGAGGTGGAACGGAGATACTAATTTTATGCCCGTTATTGGGGAAGTAAGGGTTATACCGGAGGGAATTGAAAAAACGTACGAGAAACTTAAAAAATATTTTAAGGACGGTGAAAAATAATGCCCTTTGCAAATATTGAAGAAGCATTAGAAGATATAAAAAATGGAAAGATCATCATCGTTGTGGATGACGAAGACAGGGAAAACGAGGGCGATTTTGTAGTTGCTGCCGAAAGGGTTACTCCCGAGCATATAAACTTCATGACCAAATACGGCAGAGGGCTTGTATGCCTTGCTCTACCTGAGGATCGTTTCCATGAACTGGAGCTGGATTTACCCCTTACTAACACATCAAAGCATGGCACAAATTTTGGTATTCCTATAGATTCAAAAGAGGGAACCACTACAGGTACCTCCGCCTTTGATAGAGCTTTAACTATTAGATATGCCATCGATAAAACCAAAAAAGCAGATGATTTTGCAAAACCCGGCCACGTTTACACTTTAATGGCGAGAAATGGTGGAGTTCTAAGAAGAGCTGGACATACGGAGGCTTCTGTAGACCTTGCAAGGCTTGCGGGTCTGTATCCCGCCGGTGTAATTTGTGAAATAATGGACGAAGACGGAAGCATGATGAGACTTCCTAAACTCGAAAAGTTGGCTGAAGAATTTGGTCTTAAAATAATTACTGTGAAGGATATCATTGCCTACAGAATTCGTCATGAAAAACTCGTTGAGAAGGTCGGTGAGGCAGATTTACCAACAAAATGGGGTCGTTTTAGAATAATTGGGTATAAAGATAAACTCACAGGGGAAGTACACGTGGCTCTGGTAAAGGGTGACGTAAAAGGGAAAGAAAATGTCCTTGTAAGAGTACATTCAGAATGCTTAACGGGGGACACCTTTGGATCCTTCCGGTGTGATTGTGGTGATCAACTACACAAAGCTATGGAAATAATAAATAATGAAGGGCTCGGAGTACTCCTATACATGAGACAGGAAGGTAGAGGAATAGGTCTCGAAAATAAACTCAAAGCATATGAACTGCAGGATCAGGGCCTTGATACCGTTGAAGCGAATGAAAGGCTGGGATTGCCTGCGGATTTGAGGGACTACGGAATAGGTGCTCAGATTCTGGTAGATTTAGGACTAACCACCATCAGGCTTATGACCAATAATCCGAGGAAAATTGTTGGCCTTGAAGGTTTTGGCTTAAAAATTGCAGACAGGGTACCTATAACAGTTAAGCCAAGGCCTGAAAATTTAAGGTATTTAAAGGTCAAAAAGGAAAAATTGGGACATTTATTTGATGAGTCAGACCTTGAAATAACAGGAGAGTAAAAATGGAATATATCGGCGAAATAAATGGGAAAGGGAAAAAAGTGGGCATTGTGGTTTCGAGGTTTAATGAGTTCGTGACCGAAAGGCTCGTAAAAGAGGCTGTAGAGGAGCTGATTCAGCACGGTGTAAACGAAAAAGATATAGACATTTACAAAGTCCCTGGTTCCTTTGAAATTCCCATCGTCTTAAAGAGACTCATGGAAAAGAAATCCCATGATGGGTATCTTGCCCTGGGTGCCGTAATCAGGGGCGACACTCCCCACTTTGAATATGTGGCTGGAGAAGTAACCCGGGGCATTGGCAGACTCATGCTGGATTATGCCATTCCGGTCATTTTCGGTATTATTACCGCAGACACCATGGACGATGCCATTGAAAGAGCCGGTGGTAAAAAAGGAAATAAGGGGAGAGATGCTGCCAGAGCACTTCTTGAACTCCTGGGTCTAATTGAAAAAAGCGGAATCTGAATGATAAAAGAAGGCGAATTTATTATCCTCTACGGAGGAAAGAAGGCTCATTACTTTTTAAAATACAAGCCTGGCGAAAAATTTTCCTCGCACCTCGGTGAAATCACCTTTCCCGAAACCCTTAATTATGGAGACGTTGTTTTCTCTCACTCCGGACACAAATTTTATGTTTTAAAACCTTCCCTTTCTGATCAAATCCTCTTTATAAAAAGACAAACAACTATTATGTACCCCAAAGACATTGGTTATCTGATCTTGGAAACGGGCCTCAGGTGTGGTGCAAGGGTTGCCGAAGTGGGATCCGGTTCCGGCGCCCTCACAACGGTTCTGGCGAGTATAGTGGGGGATGAAGGAGAGGTATATTCCTTTGAACGAAGGGAAGAATTCCTCAACCTTGCAAAAGAGAATATTGAAAAATATGGACTCTCCAAAAGGGTTAAGTTCTACCTTAGAGACGTGGCAGAGGAAGGTTTTGGGCTCGAAAATCTCGATATTATTTTTGTTGACGTGCCAGAGCCATGGACCATTGTCAAATGGGCTTACAAAGCCCTCGCGGGGGGTGGATTCTGGGCATCCCTCTCACCAAATATAGAACAGGTTTCAAAAACAGTTAATGAACTTAAAAACTACAATTTCTTACTCATAAAAACTGTGGAAATACTGGAAAGGGAAATCCTGGTGAGGGACGTTGGAACAAGGCCCCGGGAGATCATGATCTCGCACACGGGTTATCTTACAGTGGCAAGAAAGGTAAAAGAGTTATAGACAATTACATCAGATATAATTTCTAAATTATTAGAATGAGCGTCAACCCATCAAGGAATGTAAACACACTTAACTCAAAGATTAATCTTTAGGCCTGCGGAATTTAACTCAAACTACTAATACAATCTCTGCCTCAACTCTTCACTTACGATCTTATCCGTTTTAAAACTCCGTCTTTGATGAAAAGTTAAAATCTTTCACCAGCAGCGCAGGGACGTAAGAAGGGAAAGAGAATTCCTCTCCTACTACTCTTTTACCCTTCCCCAATTCCACAATAGCGCTCAAAACTCTTGCAGGTGATTCATTAAACCTGAAGTTTTTTACAGGGTATTTGATTTCTCCATTTTCAATGTAGAAAAGCCCGTCCCTCGTCATTCCCGTTACAGTGAGCGATTTTCTATCCACGTATCTTATGTACCAGAACCTGGTTACCAGCAACCCTCTCTCCACTTTTTTAATTAGCTCATCAGTGGTATGAACTCCATCCTGAAGAATATATGAAGTGAATCTCCCGGTGGGTTTTCTATTATTTTTCATAGCCCAATAACGATCATAGTAGAGATTTTCAAGAACCCCATTCCTTATAAAAACCGTTTTTTCCACTGGAACTCCTTCATGGTCAAAGGGAACCCATGGGTTTAATTCAGAAAGGGGATCGGTGTAGAGAGTAACCCTCTCATCAAAAATCTTTTGGCCCATCTTTCCAGAAAAATAAGTACGACCCTCATCTGCACCCCTGGCATCAAGATCGAAAATCATGAAATCAAGAAAGTCAGCCACAGCCAGGGGTTCTAGCACCACATCGTAATGTCCCGGTTCAAGATCCCTGGGATTTTGCCCGAGAATTGCCTTATTTTTAGCAATTTCGTAGATTCCATAAGGATCAATTTTTTCAAAGTCCTCATGGGCATCCTTTGCATATCCAGAAGATGTACTCGTCTGTACGGTAATGGAAAAACCTGCACCTGTCGCCTCATAATATGCCTCGTGTCCATTAGAATTGAAAATACCATACTGGAATAGAGAATTAGTAAAGAGACCAGCAACATTAAGCCCTGAAGATTTTGCATCCTTAAAGATTTTTTGGAGGATTTCAGCTTTCCTCATAGGTTCCAAATTCTCGGAACTTTCAAATCTCCTTGAGATAATAGGAATTTCTGATCTTTCCACGGGGGGAAGAAATTCTGGATCGTCCATGTTGCTTAGCGCCGCTTCCTTAGCTCTTCTTACCATCTCCTTTAAATCAATATCTTCATTTGAAGTAAAAGTGACGCTGCCCCTTTTCTTTCCAATAAAAACCTCTATACTTACAAAGGTTTCATCCTTTGACATATTTTGAGTTATTCGGGTTTCTCCGAATCGTGTATTATCTTCCTTCGCACGCCTGACACTGACCTGCACATGGTCCACATCAGCTCCATTAATTATTCTCTGTGCTAAACTTTTAAATTTTTCCATCATCTTCTTCCCCTCCCAACCTTAATATTTCTAAATCTGGCGTAGGGTGCCCCATTGGTCATCTGGGCTGACTGAGTGGGTTCACCCTTCCCACAAGTCAAAAAGCCTCTGGGCTCCCAGAATCTCTCATCGGTGACACCGTCCATGGAGTTCCAGAATTGGGGAGTTATGGACTGATAAATGACATTTTTCAACATTCTCCCCTTTTTACCATCCTTTATTTCGTAGAATAAATCACCGCCGAACTGGAAATTAAGTCTCATCTGGTCTATAGAAAAACTCCCGCGCCCTTCAATATAGACTCCTTTCTTTACTCCGGCGATGAGGTCTTCGGGGGTTACAGGTTCTGTTCCAGGCATCAGACACAAATTAGGAATTCTATTAATTGGGAAAGAAGAATAACTGTCGGCCCTTGCTGAACCTCTGGACCTCGGGAATTCCATAATAGCTGCCACTTCCCTTGTAGAACTGTAATCTACAAAAATTCCCTCTTTTATAATATACCACTTCTGACATTCTACCCCTTCGTCATCATAGCCCGTTGTGGCAAGACCACCGTTTAAAGTATTATCTGCCACAAAATTAACAAGTTCGGAACCATATCTGAAATTACCAAGCTTCTCAGGAGTTGCGAAACTCCTACCAGCATAGTTTGCTTCATACCCGAGCACCCTGTCAAGTTCCGTTGGATGACCCACTGATTCGTGAATGGTGAGGGACAAATGCGCCGGGTCCAGAACCAGGTCCATGATCCCTTCGTCGGGTTCATCAGCATATAGTTTCATTATAGCTTCATTGGCTATTTTCTCTGCATTTTCCAACAGCCTAAGGCTAAGGATATGTTCATAACCTTTATTTAGAGGATAATCCTGAAAGCTCCTAGATTGGGAATCGTTGTTACCCACCGCAAAAGCAGTGTAACCCGAATTAGTGGTATATATTACTGTTTCGATGAGAGAACCTTCGGTGGATGCGAAAACCTGCTCCCTCTTACGCAGTTCCATGTGGGAAAAAGCCTTAACCACACCCTTTACTTTTAACATGGTCTCATTTATCTTGTAAAGGAGATTCACCTTTTCTTCAAGGGGAACTGAGAATGGATCAATTTCAATAGGCGTAACGTATTTGTCCACGTGCACGGGTTCGGGTGCTAACCTAACGCGGTAATCCCCACGGACGAGACTTGAAGCCTTAGCAATTTCAAGAGCTTTTTTGAACACCCTGTCAATCTCTTCTTTTTCCAGTCTGGTGGAGGAAGCAAATCCCCATGCACCATCGTAGAGCACCCGTATTCCAAAACCAATTTTCTCCATATCTTCCAGTTCCTTGGGACTCAGATCCTGGAAAAACAGGAATTGAGTCCTGTAGTAGCCGATTCTTATGTCGGCATACTCCACACCTTCACGTTTCGCTATATTCTGGAAATACTGCGCTAATTCTTTCATAGATAACCTCCAGCATTATTTTATATAGTTCACAATGCGAACATTCAAGTAATTCGCAATGCGAACAAGTTCAATGCCTTTACTTTATCATTATAGCATGCCAGAAGGAGAATCTAAAATCAAAAAAGCTTTCCGCTCCCTTTCCTATTACAACTTCAGGCTCTATTTTATTGGACAATCCATATCTTTAATAGGCACCTGGATGCAGAGAGTTACCGTCCCCTGGGTGGTTTACAAACTGACAAACTCGCCTTTCTGGCTGGGAATGGCAGGGTTTGCAAGTCAACTACCTACCTTTCTCCTTTCCCCCATTGCGGGAGCGGTGGTGGATCGGACTAATCGTTACAAACTCCTTTTTATAACCCAGACCATTGCAATGCTCCAGGCAGTAGCCCTTTATTTATTTTACAAAACAGGCCACATTAGCGTCTTTCTCATTATTCTCCTCAACATCATTCTTGGGATTGTGAACGCCTTTGATATGCCCGCCCGTCAATCTTTACTTATTCATCTTGTGGAAGGGAAGGAAAACCTCAATAACGCCATTGCCCTCAATTCCTCCATGGTAAATTTTGCCAGACTAATAGGACCAAGCATTGCCGGGATTATAATGTCCACCCTGGGAGAATCCATGTGTTTTCTTATTAATGCGGTGAGCTACCTTTTTGTGATAATATGTCTTGCGCTCATGAAAATTTCCCTACCTGAAAGCAAGAAATCAGAAAAACACTTTATTGAAGATTTCTTAGAGGGCTTTCACTACATTAGAGAAAACCCTCCTCTTAAATATGCCATTTCCCTCCTTGCACTGGTAAGCCTTATAGGAATGCCATATACGGTTCTTTTACCTGTTTTTGCAAAGGAAATACTAGGAGGGGGTCCTCACACCTACGGATTTTTAATGGGCGCCGTTGGAATTGGGGCTCTTTTGGGAGCCTTGAATATGGCCTCAAAAACGGACCCTGCTGGTATAGGGAGAAACATTCCCATAGCCTGCTTTATATTTGGTGGTGCCCTTGTTGTGACTTCCAGGGCTACCTATTTTCCACTGGTCTTAATCTTAATAGCACTGGTAGGACTCGGAATGGTTACTGAAACCATTAGCACAAACACTTTTTTACAGCTTTACACTGATGATGAAAAACGGGGACGTGTTATGAGCTTTTACACCCTGGCATTTACTGGAATGACACCATTCGGGAGTCTTATAGCGGGCATCCTTGCTCAATCCCAGGGCGTAAAAAATACATTACTCTTGAGTGGTCTCGTGGTAATCGTTGGAGGTCTATTTTTTCTGAGAAAAATCCCAAACTTACAGAAAAAAGCCACATATTTTTTAGATTGAAATATATGCTCTCACAAAATATAGCCTATAAAGGCAATGTTTAGTGTAGTAAAATCACTTTTCTATATTCCTCCATGTTCATAACGCTAAAACCCATTAAACGACTTGCACGTATAGGTGTTAGGATGATCTGAAGTGTAATAAAACCTTTGCATTTTGCAAATACATTTGCATCTTGCAAATATCCTATCCTTTAAACCTCGCGTTTTTTCAAGATTTTTGCGCCGGCACAATTTTTGCTATCTAAATAATAGAACCTTAAAAGGAGGTAAAATATGAGCCGTAAAGGATTCACACTAATAGAGCTCCTCATAGTGATCGCAATTATTGCGATCCTGGCTGCCATAGCCATCCCACAATTTGCAAGATACAGAGTTAGGGCATACAATGGCTCCGCAGAAAGTGACCTTAGAAATGCAAGGACTACTTTTGAAGCGGTATTTGCAGATTGGCAGAAGTATCCCAACGGAATAACAACTGCTTCAACGGGTACAATTACGCTAACGATACCTGTAGGTACGCAGACACAACAGGAAACATTCACCACTTCTACAAATGTATATTTCCAATCAGCTACAAACACTGGTGGAAACTATCCTAACTCCTCTTACACCATGGTTACCCATCATCTCCAGGGTGATACTGAGTATGGAGCCGATTCCGATGTACAAGGAATTTACTATCAGAAAAACACAACCTATATTGGTCAACAAATACCAGTTGCACCCCCAGCTTCTGTACCGCTTCAGGACGATTTTGCAACTGCAGGAGGCTGGATACTGCAATAAAGATTGACTACATGGACCTTGTAACTCTAAAGGGCGCCCCCTACAAACGGGGCGCCTCAAATTTTGATAGGCATAACAGAAATAGCAGGGGTTTTACTTTAATTGAGCTTTTAATAGTTTTATCTATTTTCTCAATCCTTATCACAGTTGCAATCGCTTTTTTTAAACATTCTAGGATATCGGCATTTAACGCCACCGCGGAATATGACCTCACTAATGTAAGAACTTTTTTAGAAGCTATCTACGCAGAGTATAAAACATATCCAGAAGTTTTGAGAAACCCCGAGACAGGGCGCGTTCTATTAGAAGTAAGAATAGGTGACGAGACGGATACGGTTACGTTTCTCACAAGCAGGTCCGTTTTCATTCAAGTGAAGGAAGATCCTCTTCGAAGTTCATATACTGCCATAGCAAAACATAAAAGTGGTGATACTTACTTCGGAATTGATTCGGATTCTCCCCACATGTACTTCAAGCAAAATAATAGCTACGTCGGCGGCGTTGAGGACGTTTTCCTACCTGATCCTACATTAGGACAGGTAGATTTCGACGATACATGGAGCATAAAATAAAAATCCTGGTTAAAGGAATAACCAAAACTTATAAAAATGAACTGTTTAAAAGATCAAGTAAGGCTTTGGATTCTATTTCTTTTGAGGTTTATTCTAATGAATCCTTTGGGCTAATTGGCTTAAATGGTGCTGGGAAGAGCACCACAATTAAGATTATCCTCGGGGTTCTTTTCCCTGACTCTGGAGAAATTAAAGTTCTTGGGAAGAGTCCCCAAGAGCTAGAAGTAAAGAAGAGACTCTCTTACCTCCCTGAAAACCCCGTTTTTTACGAAAGTCTTACGGGTTATGAGTTTCTGAGATTCATAGGCAAATTGAGGGGCCTTTCTCCGAAAGACTTAAAGAGTGAAGTAGAGAAGTGGTTATTTAAGGTAGGGCTTGAGAAAGAAGGGAAAAAGTTGGTGAAAAAATACTCTCGGGGGATGATTCAGAGAATTGGTTTAGCTCAAGCTTTTATTGGTAGTCCTGAGCTTATTATCCTTGATGAGCCCCTTAACGGCCTCGATCCCCTTGGAAGAAGAATGGCAAGGGAACTAATTAAGGAGTCTCTTGCACAGGGTAAAACCATATTTTTCACTTCCCATATACTTGAAGATATTGAGAAAATCTGCCACAGAGTGGCAATTTTACATAAGGGTAAAATCCTTAAGTTTGTTGATCTAAAGGATCTTAAAGGAGACCTGGAAGAGGAATTTGTTAAAACGGTGGAACAATATGAGAAGAACAATTGAAATAGCAGGAATAACTTTGAGGCAAGCTATAAAAGAAAGAAGTTTCCATGTGATACTTGTTACAACTCTTTTTGCCATGATGGGCATTCCCGTTCTTTACAGTTTTACTATGTTTGAAGTACCAAGGATTCTTTCGGGCTTTGCCCTTTCCTATACAAATTTTGCAGTTCTTGTTTTAATGCTCTTTCTGATGATGAATCTTTCTCAGACAGACCTTGACCGAAAAACTTTGCAATATGTTATCTCACTCCCTATTACTCGCAAGGACTATATTATAGGGCGTTTCTTTGGTTTTTTGTTTTTTAGCTTTCTTCTCACCTACATTGTCTTGTTTCTCCTTGCGCCCTTAGTGGTTCTCCTTTCAAGGCAAAGGTATGATGCACCACTTCATACGGGATATTTTTTTCTTTATGGTTTTTTCTTGAATGTGGAAATCGCTGTCCTTATTGCCTTTGCCCTTCTTTTCCTCTCACTTACATCCAAGACAATAGTCTCTATGTTTGCCGTTGTGGGTACTTATTTTATAGGTCACACCATTGACGAAGTATCAGAATTTCTTAAAACCCGAATGGGTGAAAGTATGCCGTTGTTTTCGAAAATTGTAATTCAGTTGACCCGCTACCTTTTCCCTAATCTTGCCCTTTTTGATCTTAAGACTAACTTTATTTACGGAAAAGAGGTAAATGGAATAGCACTAATTCTTATTGCACTTTATGGTGTTTTTTATTCTCTCCTGGCCTTGTATTTTGCTATTTTATGCTTTGAAAGAAAAGAAATCTATTAACTAATATGATAAGGCGCCTTTTGAGAATTTTCTCAGGTTTTCTTACTCTAATTCTTCTGATTTTTGTAAACTTTTTTTACGAAACGAGATTAAGACCCACGAATAGTCTAAAAGAGTGGGAAAGTTTCAGACTCTTTGCAAAACCCGAATTTGAAAAATGGTCTGCCTTTGAATTTTCATTTATAAAAGCGTTTTATTACACCTTAAGTCTTAGGGTATATATGGGGAAGTTAGCCGAGAGATATAAAGAGCCGCCTCCTTTTGCCCACGAACCCATTGTAAGAACAGCGGATGTCGTCTCGAAAATTTGCCCCTATTATTTCGATATTTATTACATTGCCAACGGTTATCTTACATGGGACTATAAGGATTACAATACCGCCATAAGATTCTTGGAGTTTGCAGTAGCTAATAATCCCTCAAATTACATCTTATACTTTTTCCTCGGTTTTGACTATTTTTACTTTTTTAAAGATTATGAGAAAGGTGCGGAGTATTTAATAAAGGCTAGTGAAATTTCGGGAAATCCACGCTTTGCCCATTTAGCCTCCAAGTTATTATATGCTTCAGGCAGGACTGAGGTAGCCATTGGCGTTCTGAAGGCTATGATTGAAAATACAAAAGACGAAGGGTGGAAAAAACAGCTAAAGACAAGGCTAAAGGCCCTTGAGGCTATATATTATTTGGAAAAGGGAGTGGAAAGTTATAGGGAAAGGTTCGGGGTCTTCCCTAAAACCTTAGAAGATCTATTGAAAGTAGGTATTATTACTGAAATTCCCAAAGATCCTTACGGTGGGAAATTTTATATCGATGAAGAGGGTAATATTAAAACCACTAGTAACTTGAGCTACATAAAATAGTGTCCTATAATGTACATTATTTAAGGTCTTTTAACTTTTTTTAATTTCCCTCAGCATAGGGCTTAAGCTGAACTTCTTCGTTTTTCCATCTAAAAGGATCCTGCAATTATTTTGAAGGCAGAGAAGAAACTAATAACAAGTAGATAAGCAGGCTTTACCTCCCTTTTGTTTTTCTTTACTCGAAACTTGTAGTCTTCTACAAATTGCACTCAAAGAGCCCTATTTTTAACCTATCCCCATAGCTTTAAGTTTTCGATAGAGAGTGGAAAGGTCTATACCAAGGATACTTGCGGCAAGCTTTTTGTCGTTCCCTACCTCCTTAAGAACTTCCCTTATATACTCTTCTTCCACTTCTCTTAAGGGTTTAAATCTTCTCCCTACACCCTGCTCCTCTAACTTCAGAACCTTTGCAGCTATTTCAGGGGTTATAATTTGACCCTCCTCACCATCTATTATTAACTGCTCTACCATATGCTCAAGTTCCCTTACATTTCCAGGCCAGGGGTACTCTTCAAATAGACGGTAAGACTCGGGGGCAATTTTTACCCTTTTTCCATATTTTTTTCCGTACTTCACCAGAAAATAGTTAAGAAGCACTTCTATATCTTCTTTTCTTTCCCTCAAAGGCGGAATTTCAATTGAAACTACGTTTAGCCTAAAATAGAGATCTTCTCTGAATTTACCTTCTTTTACAAGCTTTTTTAAATCTTTGTTTGTAGCAGCCAATATCCTAACATCTACTTTTTCCTCTTTGGTACCACCTAAGGGTGTTATTACCTTGTATTCAAGCACTCTAAGGAGTTTAGCCTGTAGCCTAAGGGATGCTTCAGCAATTTCGTCGAGGAGAACCGTTCCCCCTTCAGCAATCTTTAAAAGTCCCGGATAATCCGAATACGCACCAGTATAGGCTCCTTTCCTGTAACCGAAAAGCTCGCTTTCCGTAAGTTCCTCTGGCATTGCTGCCATGTTTATTGCAAGGAACGGTTTATCTTTTCTCGGTGAATTATAATGAATAGCCCTGGCCACGAGTTCTTTACCTGTCCCTGTCTCACCATAGATAACACAGGTGGTATCGAAAGGTGCTATCTTCTTTATTTTTTCGAGGATCTCCTTTAAGGCTCTGGATTTTCCAACGATCTCATACTCTTTAAGAAATTCAAGCTCTGCTCTGAGACGTATATTTTCTTCTCTGAGTTTTAGGAATCTTTGCGCCCTTTGAAGGGCAGAATCCAGATCTTGCATTTTGAAGGGCTTAAGCAAGAAATCATCTGCTTTTCTTCTCAACGCCTCTATTACGGACTCCACAGTACCATAGGCAGTAATCAAAATCACATATAGCTCGGGATCCTTCTCTTTAAGTTCACCCAATAGTTCCATACCCGAAATCTCTGGCATTCTAAGGTCTATGATAGCAAGGTGCGGTCTAATCCTATCAAATTCACTTCTCGCATCTAAAGCGCTTTCAAAGGGGAAAACCTCAAAACCCAAGGATTCAAGATATTTTGAAATTGTCACCAGAATTCCTTTGTCATCATCTACTAAAAGGACTTTAAATCCCATGGCCTTTAACCTCTATTACCACATCAGTCCCATTACCCTTCACGGAATAAATACTTAAATCCCAGCCATGGGCTTTGACTATTCTATCACAAATAGCTAGTCCAAAACCCGTTCCTGAAGGCTTGGTGGTAAAAAACAGCTCCTTTGCCTTTTTTAAAGTCTCCTCATCCATCCCCTCACCGTTATCCCTTAAAACCAGAAAATTATTTTCAGCGTCAATTTTTGAACCATCAACAAGTTGAAAACTCTCACCCTTTTTTATCCAGTAAACTGATATCTTTGTAGCCTTCGCCTCGATGCTATTTCTTATCAGATTGCCAAAGAGTTCCGCAATTCTGGAGGAATCCCCCTGTAATTTCAGCTCTTCAGGAACGTTGTTCTCTAATACCACCTCTCTCCCTAAACTCCTTAATTCCTTCTGAAAAACATCTTCAATAACGCCTCTTAGATTTATTCTCTCAAAGCGAAGTTCAGGAATCTTCGAATAATACAGAAATCTATTTACCACCTGAGACAGCTTTTCGGCATCATTCATAATGCTCCTTAGAAATTCCGGGTCGGGATTCACCCTTCCAGAAATCAGGAGTTCCATGGCCATGCTTATGGCTTGAACGGGATTACGTATCTCATGGGCAAGATTCCCGGCAAGCTCACCAATGAAGGCAAGCTTTTCGAGTTCTTTTTTCTCATCTTCCAATTTTTTATAATCTGTGAGGTCCTGAAACACCACCATTCTTGTTCCATTTTCCAGAATCTTCTGAGAGAACCCTATTATTTTTGAATTAATTTTAACCTCCGATCTTACAACGCCCCTAACTTTTAAAACTTCTCCAAGGAACTTCCCGGCCTCTTCAAAATTTAGGATTTCTCTTGCGCTTCTGTTCATAAACAAGACCTCTCCAGACGGAGAAATTGTCATAATACCACTGGGTACGGAATTAAGTATTTCCTCACTGGAAAGTCGGTACAAAAGGAAATCTTTAGCCTGTCTCCTTATAATACCACTAAAGTAAGCTGTCAGTGCTGTAAAAAATCCGAAAATAAGGGCATAAAGTAACACATAAGAAAGATTTTTCACAAGGGGTGATGGGTAAAAATGAAATTCTGGCTTCAAAAAACCATGTTGAGACTGTGAGAGCCCCAAAACTATTATTAGAGATAAGATAGATTGAATTACACCCGAAATAACACCCTGGAAGTAAACGGCAAAGGCCACAGGAATAACAAGAAGATAAGGAAGCCTCGATTCGATGCCACCAGTTGCCAACGACATAACCGCTACCACCACATCAAAGAGAAGTGTGGAAACCCAGAAGGCAACCTCGGGCCGCTTTCTCAGGAAAATGTAAATCGAGAAATTCGAAATAACAGTCAAAAAACCAGCAGCAAGAAACAAATTAACAAATGATCTTACAGGGAAGTCCCCCAAATATAGAAACGCCAGAATCGCTATTAAAATTACAGAGAAAGATGTTAAATTTAGATAATACCTTAATTCTTTCTCGCCTATCAAACTACTTTATGGTTCCCGCAAGTCCAAAAATCGGGAGGTACATGGAAATTAGAATACCCCCCACAAATACACCAATAATTACAATCATGACAGGCTCAATTATGGAGGACAATGTCGCCACAGCGGTATCCACTTCATCGTCGTAAAAGTCAGCAATTTTCGTGAGCATGTCCCCCAGCCTACCACTTTCTTCACCCACTGAAATTAGATGAACCACAAGGGGTGGAAATATGCCTGCTTCCTGGAGAGGTTTTGTTAACGTTTCCCCTCCAGCAATCTTTTCAGAAACCCTCTCCATTGCCCTTTCAATTACCTTATTGCCTGAAGCCTTACCTGTTATCTTTAAACTCTGGATTAATTCAACACCGCTGGTGATTAATATGGAAAGAGTGCGCGCAAAGCGTGCTATGGCAACTTTCTTGATCAACTGTCCAAAAATTATCACCCTCATCATGAAGTTATCATACACAAACTTACCCCTATCTGTCCTGATGAAATTTCTCAGCACGATAACAAAGGCCACCACCGCACCTAAAAATACCAGGAAATACCTCTGCAAAAATCTACTGATACCTATGACAAGGAGAGTCGGCCCGGGCAATTTTGCACCTACCTCTTCATACATCTTCGCAAAGGAGGGGATTACGAAAACTAAAAGCCCTACGGTGACTGCAATTAATACCAGAAATATCACAATTGGGTATGCAGCAGCAGAAATCACTTTTCTCCTTATAGAATCCATCTTTTCATAAAATAAAGCACACTGTTTTAGAGTACTTACCAGTTGCCCAGATTGTTCACCCACTGTCACCATTTGAACAATCATCTCAGGAAATATGGCCGGATGTTCTTTCATGGCTTCACCGAGACTTTTACCACCTTCTACATCATATTTTACTTTGAGTATGGCATCTTTTAGTTTTCTTTTTTCTGTTTGCTCTGCAAGTATTTCCAGAGCCCTGGTAAGAGAGACTCCAGATTCAATCATAACGGCAAACTGACGGGAGAAAATTGCAAGATCTTTGGCACCTGGTTTCCCACCAAATCCCAGACCACCTCTCTTCCTTTCCTGCTCCACTTTCACTACACTTAGCCCCAATTCCCGGAGTCTTCCAACAACCTCATCACTGCTTCGTGCTGTAACCACACCTGTCCTTATTCTATTTTGCATATCTCTTGCAGTGTAGATAAAACGCGGCATAAAAACCTCCTTTATCTTCCTTTAGGAGCCATACTAACCATTTTTTTAAGTTCATCAGGCCTGGGAGAAGCTACCAGGGCAGTCTGAAGGGTTATCAGACCTTGGTAAAATAGATTTGCTAGTGACATGTTCATGGTCTGCATACCAAAAGCCTGGCTGGACTGCATTATGCTATACATCTCATGGACTCTGGATTCTCTGATAAGGGTTTGTATAGCTGGCGTCGCAATTAAAACCTCCGCAGCAAGGATCATGCCTTTACCCCCAGCTTTGGGCAGAAGCTTCTGAGATATAACGGCTTCCAATACACCTGCGAGTTGAACTCTCACCTGATCCTGTTGATATGGCGGAAAAACGTCAATTATACGGTTTATGGACTCAATGGCAGTCCCAGTGTGAAGGGTTGCAAGAACAAGATGGCCTGTTTCAGCAGCAATTAAAGCAGACTGGATGGTCTCGAGGTCTCTCATTTCACCAACCATTATGACATCGGGATCCTGCCTCAAAACATACTTTAACGCAGTAGCAAAGGCCTTCGTATCCTGACCTACCTCTCTCTGAGCTATAATGGATTTTTTATTTCTGTGCAGATACTCGATAGGATCTTCCAAGGTAATTATATGGCAAGCCTTCATCTGATTTATACGGTCAATCAAAGCAGCAAGGGTGGTAGATTTTCCACTACCAGTGGGCCCGGTAACAAGAATTAACCCTTTATCCTTTTCAACGAGAGAGTGAACTACTGGAGGTAGACCAAGGGTCTCAATGGATGGAATCTTGAAGGGAATTCTCCTTATAGCGCAGGCAATAGTTCCCCTCTGGAAAAATGCATTGCACCTGAACCTCGATAGTCCCTCAATGGATACAGCGAAGTCCAGTTCCATTTCATTTTCAAGTTTTGCCCGCTGGGATTCAGAAAGTAGGCTGTACACAAGGTTTTTTACATCCAGAGGTGATAAAACTTTATACCCAGAAGGAACCAGTTGTTTATCAATTCTAAAATAAGGCTCAGCGCCAGCAGAAAGATGCAGGTCCGTTGCATTCCTTCTTACCATTTCCTCCAAAAGTTCTCTAATTGTTAAATCGGGCATACTACCCCTCCATGGTTACTCTAATTACTTCCTCGAGGGAGGTAACTCCCCTTTGAAACTTTAAAAGAGCAGCTTCTCTAAGTGTCAACATACCTTCCTCCCTGGCTTTTTCCCTGATCTCATGTATTGGTCTTCCTTCAAGAATATACTCCCTTAGCGTTGGTGAAACAAGCATAACCTCATAGATACCCTCTCTACCTTTGTATCTTGAACCCCTGCATAAGTCACAGTTACCCTCTCCCTCACCATATACCGTTTTACCCTGTAAAAAGCTCTCGTCGAGCCCAACAAGTCGGAGTTTTTCAGGTGCAGGTTTAATGGGTTTTTTACACTGTGGGCAGAGTTTCCTCATAAGTCTCTGTGCCATAACTAAAATCAGAGAATCTGCTATAAGGTAAGGTGGAATGCCCATGTCAATTAAACGAGCTATAGTGCTTGGCGCATCATTAGTGTGCAGGGTGGACAAAACCAGGTGCCCCGTTAATGCTGCCTTAACCGCAATAGAGGCAGTTTCACCATCACGAATCTCACCAACCATTATGATGTCAGGGTCCTGACGTAGAAATGATCTAAGAGCAGCGGCAAAAGTAAGACCAATTTCCTCTCTTACCTGAACCTGATTAATTCCTTCAAATTCGAACTCCACTGGATCTTCAGCAGTCATAATGTTTACATCCGTTTTATTCAATATAGAAAGAGCAGAATATAGCGTTGTGGTTTTACCACTACCGGTGGGACCTGTAACCAGTATCATTCCATAGGGTCTTGTAATGGCATACTCAAATTTCTGAAGCGCGTCAGGTTCGAATCCAAGCTTTTTAAGATCAAGGGTTAGACTGCTCTTATCGAGGATTCTAAGCACCACCTTTTCACCATGTTTAACAGGTAGCGTAGACACACGGAAGTCTATTACACGCCCCAGTTTATCCTTAATCTTAAGGTGTCCGTCTTGAGGTAGCCTTCTTTCTTCAATCTTTAAATTTGACATAATTTTTATTACTGAAACAATTCCTCTTGCATACTTGAAGGGCGGTGGTTCAATCTCCCTCAATACTCCGTCTATACGCAATCTGATTCTTAATTTTTTCTCAAAGGGCTCAATATGAATATCGCTGGCTTTTCTCTCAATGGCTTCTTTTAACAGGGTCTGAACATATCGCTGGATCGCAGTATCTTTAGCAGCTACGGCGGCATCAACCATCTCCTCTTCTTCTTTCTCTTCAACCACCTCAATATCTCCGGTTTCCTCCTCGACCATTTCCCTGACGAGTTCAGATACTTCTGACTTCTCTCCATAAGCCTTAACAATTAGCTGTTGAACCTTTTCAGGAGTCATCAAAAGGGGCTCAACACTCAGGTTAGTTAAAAATCTTAAATTATCAATGACACTCCAGTTTGTAGGATCAGCCATGGCAACATATAGAATTCTGCCTTTTCTCCTTAAAGGAAAAACCTCGTTTTTCTCACAGAATTCTCTGGGAACCATCTGTGTAAGCGTAGGGTCTATATCTACCTCTCCTGTCTCCGCAATCTGAACTTTAAATTCCCTGGACATTATTTTTAGTAGTTGCTCTTCGGTCATTAACCCCATTTCTTGAACAACTTTGTAAGGTGATTTATTTGTACGCTTAACTTCTTCCCTTATTCGGATTGCTGTATTTTCGTCCACCACCTTGTTCTTAAGCAAGACCTGAATAACTTTAACCGCATCCATCTAATATCCCCCCGATTAACTGTTTTTGTTAATGTATTAAATTTAAACCAAAAAGGACTCACTGTCAAGATAACTTCAATTTCCATGTCCGAGCAAAAAATATTAAAATACAAACGATGCAAGTCTTCTTAGCTATTTTTTCTTTTTTGCTGGGTTTAGCTATAGGAAGCTTTCTCAATGTCTTGATTTACCGGTTGCCAAGAAATCTTTCGATAATTAAGCCTGGGTCTCGCTGTCCCCACTGTGGAACTCCTATTAAACCTTATGACAATATTCCTATCATATCGTATATTATTTTGAAAGGAAAATGCAGGCACTGCGGGATGCCTATATCACCCATTTATCCCATTGTGGAAGGTATAACAGGCATACTCTTTCTGGTCCTTTATCTGAAATTTAAATTTCCTCTGGCACTGAAATATATGACCCTAACTGCCTTACTCATTGCTATTTCCTTCATCGACGCCAGAGAAAAATTAATTCCCGATGTTTTGTCCATTCCCTGGATCGGTATAGGATTACTTTTAACACTAATTTTAAAGGACCTTCCCATCCTTCAGGTGGTGATTTCCACTGTGGCATCTGGCTTTCTCTTCTGGGTTCTCAGAATGTCTTTTACAAAAATACTGAAACGCGAAGCCCTGGGTGAAGGCGACATTCTCCTTATTATGCTAATTGCATCTTATTCAGGACTGTGGGGGACCTATTTTTCTATGCTTGTAGGATCTTTTACAGCCGTTCTTACCCATCTTTTATTCCCTGAAAAAATTAAGGGTGAAATCCCCTTCGGACCTTTTTTGTCTTTTGGGGCTATAGTGGGTATTTTAACGCTATGAAAGGCAAGGTTATAGCATGCTGCATATCGGAGAAAAAGGGCATTCAAAAAAATGAAGTCCCAGAAATATTCCTCATAGAAAATTTTGGGGTTCGTGGAGATGCCCACGCTGGCGGAGAAAGGCAGGTTAGCCTACTAGCTGTGGAAAGCGTTGAAAAATCGGGTATCAAAGCAAAACCAGGGGATTTTGGAGAAAATATCCTCACTTCGGGATTAGATCTGAAAACTCTTAAAATTGGAGCAAAACTTAAAATTGGCGAAGCGCTGCTTGAAATTACTCATATCGGTAAGAAGTGTCATACAAAATGCGCAATTTTTTACAAAGCCGGTAGATGCATAATGCCTGTGGAAGGTGTGTTTGCCAGGGTATTAAAAGGTGGCACAATTAAGAAAAATATGGAAATTTCCGTTGATGAAAGATAACTATCGAGTAATTATTCCCAGGGTATTGCTTTCTTTCTTTATTCTATTTTTTGCGCTCTCTCAACTCCCCTGGTCATTGCAGGAAAGGGAAATTACCGCCACCATTCTTATAATTCTCATTTCCATTTTGTTTTGCCAGTATCTCATTTTAAATCTCCTTTATTTGTTTTCAAGACCGGACTATAAAATTCAGGAAGGAACCTTAACGGTGAAATTGGGAAACATCACACTTAAAGCAAGAATTGAGGACCTTTCCCTCAGGAACCTTACAGAAAAGAGGGAATATTTAATCTTCAAAAATTGCGACTTATCCATTCAAAAAGAACCCTTTTTTGCAAAACTCCTACTGAAAATTCCGTATTTTTTCACTTTTTCGTACTTTGCTTTCTATTCCTATCCCCTTTTTTTCTCCTCAGATAAGGAACTGGAAAGGTTTTATCAGTTCAATTTAAATCTATTTGAGGAAAAGGTTGCATTAAGCTTAGAGATCTTAAATTTAACAGGGATTACTTATCCCTTCCAAGACCAAACTCCTTAATCTTTTGACTTAGGGTGTTTCTATGGATACCAAGAATTTCCGCTGCTTTTGAAATATTCCAGTCTGTCATTTCCAGAACCCTTTTAATGTGGCTTCTTTCAACATCTTCAAGTCTTAATGAGGCAATTTTTTTATCCACCGGTATAAAAATAAGATCACCTGTAATCAAATCACTATTACATAGAACGCAGGCCCTCTCAATGGTATTCTGAAGTTCCCTTACATTTCCAGGCCAGTCGTAAGCAAGGAGCATGGAAAGGGCCTCTTGTGAAAAGCCCTTAATTTCCTTGTGCAACTCTTTCGAAAATTTTTTCAAAAAGTAATTGGCAAGGGGCAATATATCTTCCACCCTTTCCCTTAGAGGACTTAGCTTAATCTCAAAAACATTAATGCGATAATAGAGGTCCTGTCTAAATCCTCCCTCTTGTACCATATTTTCAATATCTCTATTAGTTGCAAAAATAAAGCGTACATTAATATTGCGCGACTTAACGGAACCCAGGCGAGTAATCTCCCTATCCTCGAGAACCCTCAGAAGCTTAGCCTGGAGAGATAGTGGCATTTCACCTATTTCATCTAAAAACAATGTACCGCCATCTGCAAGTTCCACCTTCCCCGGTTTATCTTCTGTAGCCCCAGTAAATGCACCCTTTTCATACCCGAAAAGTTCTGCCTCAAGAAGGGTCTCGGGAATTGCTGCACAGGACACAGCAACAAAACCTCCAACTCTGCCAGACTTCTCGTGAATGAACCTTGCCAGCACTTCTTTCCCTGTCCCGCTCTCTCCTGTAATTAAAACCGAAGTCTGAGTGGGTGCTACCTGGATGGCTAAGTTCAAAGCCTTCCTCATCTTTTCCGACTCGGCAATTATAACGCCTTTTGAATATTTAATTTCATTCTCTATGTACTCTAGCCTTTTTTCTAAAGCAAACTTCTCCTCTAATCTTTTTAGCCTCAATATTAACTCTTCAAGGTTTATGGGTTTTAACATGTAATCATATGCTCCACTTTTCATACAGGACACAGCACTCTCCACATCACCATAAGCCGTAACAACGATAACTTCCACTCGAGGTTTTTTTAACTTAACTTCTTTTATAAGTTCAAGCCCACTTAATCCGGGAAGTCTGAAATCTGTTATGACTACATCTATGTGAATTTCAGAATGAAACTTAAAAAACTCCTCTGCACTTCCAAAATCAAAGACCTGATATCCCTTCTTAGTAAGGAAATCTGATAAAATCCACCTTTCTGACTTATCATCCTCAACAACGGCGATCTTTAGCATATGGGAAACTCACTCTGACTACTGTTCCTTTACCTTTCTTACTTTTAATCAAAAGGTTTCCTCCATGGGATTCCATGACTTTCCTAACCTGAAACAAACCCATACCACTTCCACTAGCTTTAGTAGTAAAAAAGGGAACCCCAACCTTTTCAAGCTCGTCTTTATTCATACCCTTTCCGGTATCACCAAATATAACAAGTATCTGGTTTTCACGGTTGACTACCGCTATTTTTATTTCCCCATTTTCTTCGATAGCTTCGATGGAATTTCTCAAAATATTCTTAAAAGCCTCCTTAACCTTCGCTTTATCTAACATTACCCTAGGACATGCCCTATAATAAGTCCTGAATTCTATTCCCTTTAACTTAAGTTCGGGTAAAAATTGAGCGAGAACCTCTTCTACCATCTCGCATACATCAGTACATTCCCACTTGATATGAATGGGGGCTAAAATGGAATAGAACCTATTTACTGTATCTCTAATTCTTTCAACCTCTTTCTTCATTATTCCCAGAAGTTGTCTGGACTCCATCTCAGGCTCTAAATTAAATTCCGAAGAAAGTCGCTGGATTATCATACTTATGGAATTTAGCGGATTTTTAATTTCATGAGCTATCTGTGCCGCCATTTCACCGAGTAGCTCAATCCTTTCAGCCCTTTCCAGCCTATCTTCAACCTCAGTGCTTTCAACCATTACAAGGGTGGCTTCCCGCCTCGTGCCCTTCCCTATAATCGGTACAGCGGTGAACCTTATTTTCCTAAATAAATCTTTTTTAACAGCCACTTCCAGCACCGGAATATCTGGTAAGATATCATCCATTCTTAAAGACTTGAGTTCTGTGCTTCTCAATCCCATTAATTTTCTAAACATCTCATTCAAGTACAAAATTTTACCATCCCTTCCGAAGAGGGCAATGCCCATAGGGAGATGATCCGTTAATGTATCAAAACTCGCAAGCTTCAGCCTCAATCCCTCCCTGGTGAAAACAAAGTATAACAAAATCAAGACCATGGCGTAGAGAAAAATATGAAGTAATATAAGATTCCTGACAAATCCTCGATAAAGTCGTGCATAATAATCTCTTGATATGGCAATTCTTAGTATACCATCGAAAATATTTTCTATGGAAAAAGGCATTGCAATTTCAAGTGCTTCAGTGCCATCGTATCGATTTACTCTGGAAAAGGTACGGGGTTTTTTAAGGATTCTTCTTAGTTCGGCATCCTCGTCAACATCTGAGATATTTTCAGGAACTTTAACACCAAACCATATTCCCTGTGTATCCTGCAGGGCTACAAACACGATCTTTTCATCACTTTCAAGGGACCGTAACAACATCCCAATGCCACCAGTAACGCGTTTAGCAACCAACTGACTCTTTACAACGGTCAAAACCACCACTTTTCCGCTTACTCTGGTAGCGAGGTTTACTGCGTACTCGTTTTCATAAGGATATGGGTCCTGTTCCGAAAGGAAAGCAGGAACGAAACCGTACAAAGCGGAATCTGCTTCTATATCATCAGGGAAGACGCTTAAGATATCTCCCTTATCATTTAACAGCAAAATTCCCGATATTTCTGTAAACTCTATTAACCAAGCTAAATTTTTCTCTGAAAAATCAGAATGAGAAGATAGCCATTCTTGAGCATTCATTAGATTTTTTACCACAAAAAACTCCTGTTCTCTTTGGGTTTCAATGGAGGCCTTAAGACTTGCATAGAGCATATCTCTTACCGTTTCTACATCTTCTAGAACCACATGGTCAATACTTTTTCGCAAATAGCCGTAGCTGACAAAAAAAGAAAAAACAACCGCAACCAGCGAAAACCCTGCTAAAATAAGAAAGTTCCTTTGCCTCACGTTTTTAATAATAATTTACATACTGCGAAAAGGCAAAAATCCATTGAGTATTCTAAAAATACACCATAAAATTTCGCTATGAAAAAAATCATTTCCATAATAGGTCCCAGTGAAGCGAGCCAGGAAGAACTTACTTTTGCCGAAAAGATAGGGTTTCTTCTGGGAAGTAAAGGATTTGTTGTGGCGACAGGTGGCAAAAAGGGTGTTATGGAGGCTGCTTTAAAGGGTGCAAAAGAAGGTGGCGGTATCACAGTAGCCGTAATCCCTGAGGTAGACCCCGAAGCCGCAAATCCCTTTGCAGATATTGTAATTCCTACCGGGCTGGGTGAGGGCCGAAATTTTATTCTGGTCAGAACTGGAAAGGTCATATTGGCCGTGGGCTATTCAGAAGGAACCCTTATAGAAATTGCCATTGCTAACAAGATTAAAAAGCCTGTCATTGGCTTCAATATACCACAAATCCCGGGCATAAAAATCTTAGAAGTCAAAACACCGGAAGAGGCTCTAATAAAAATCAACGAATACCTGGAGGGTAAACATGTTGGAGATAGATGGTCATAACTTAAGGCTTGAGGACCTTTACAATGTTGCTGTTAATAGAGAAGAAGTAAAAATTAAAAAAGAAGCCGTAGAAAAAGTGGGTAAAACCAGGCAGATAATTGAAGAAATTCTTAAGCGGGGAAAACCATTTTATGGAATAAATACGGGAGTAGGAAAACTTGCTGAGGTAACCATTGACAATGCCAGTATCGAAGAATTACAGCGAAATATAGTAAGATCCCATGCAGTGGGAGTGGGAGCCCCCCTTGAGGAAGAATACGTAAGGGCATGCATGCTCTTAAGGGCGAATACCCTCACTTCCGGACATTCCGGTGTAAGGGTTGAAGTAATTGAGAAGATCCTGGAATTTCTCAATAAAAATATAATTCCCTATGTTCCATCGAGGGGATCTGTAGGGGCGTCGGGCGATCTTGCTCCTCTCTCACATATCGCTTTAGCCCTCATAGGTGAGGGATATTGCATCGAAAATGGAAAAAGAATCCCCACTGAGGAAGTACTTGCAAAAAAGGGGGTAAAGCCCTTATCCTTAAAATCTAAAGAGGGACTTGCCTTAATTAACGGAACTCAAGCCACTTCATCAATAATATCCCTGATTCTTTACAAATCAATGATACTCGCGGAAAATGCCGATTTGATTGCATCTATGACCTTTGAAGCCCTGAAGGGTGTAAAGGAAGAGCTGGACATGAGAATTGCCGAAATCAGGCCTCACAACGGAATTAAAAGAACTCTTAAAAATATGAACAAATTTTTAAAGGACTCCAGAATGTTACAGCTGGAAAAACAAAGGGTACAAGATGCATACTCCTTAAGATGTACACCTCAAGTTCACGGCGCAGTTTGGGATATCCTGGATTTCGCAAAAAGAATTATGGAAGTAGAAATTAATTCTGTTACAGACAATCCAGTAGTCTTTGAAAATGGTGACGTGATTTCTAACGGTAACTTTCACGGGCAACATCCTGGTATAGCAGGGGACATTCTGGGTATTGCCCTATCTATTCTCGGAAATATCTCGGAGAGGAGGAGTTTCAGGCTCATCACTCCCGAACTAAGTGGATTACCCGCCTTTTTGACCACAAAAAGTGGACTCCACTCGGGATTTATGATGCATCAGGTTACCCAGGCGAGTCTTGTTTCCTACAACAAAATTCTGGGGCATCCAGCCACCCTAGATTCGATTCCTACCTCGGGAAATCAGGAAGATTTTGTTTCCATGGCCATGAATTCTGCACTAAAACTTAAGGAAATATATGACAATACTAGAAAAATTCTGGCTATCGAATTAATACTTGCTGCTCAGGCTATTGAAATTTCAGGTATTGAAAATACCTCAAGTTATACCAGAAAAGTGATTAAGAAGATAAGAGAATTCGTTCCTTTTCTCCGGGAAGATCGTTTTATGCTGGACGAAATAGAGAAGGTAGAAGTCCTCTTAGAGAGACCCCTGGCAGATTAAATACCCGTCGCAAGGGGACAAATAATTTTAAGCTCACTGACCTTTTCATCTCCAGCATACTCATATGCCTTAATAATTATATCCAGACCCAACACCGTGGCTTTGAGTCCAGACCCTTCCGGCAAATACTGCCAGCTGGAAAAAGCTGAACTTGTGAACTTAGATTCATTAACACTAATAATTAAATAAACTTTGCCCTTCTCCATCGTAGAAACATCATCAGGGGAAGGGATTGGCTCGGCGGGCCAGTTCTTAAGTCCTGTATGGGAATGAAAATCGCCCACCACTTCAAGTCCCATCTGAACATTTTTAATGATTTCCCTGATCCTCTTCTCTCTTCTCTTATTGAATTCCACTGAATACACGCTTCTTTTAGCGCTAATCAGGGAAATTGCGTGCTCCACAACAAACCCATAGTTTAATTTGTAACCCAATAAAAGGCCATAATTTTCAAGCTTATATGTTTCTACGGTGGATATCACCATACTTAAAAAGGCAGGAGGTTCAATTATTAGTTTCTTCATGTAGCTCCACCATGAAAATTGTCTCAACAAAGGGTTCAGACTTTATTAGTTTCAATTTCCCACCGTGAAATTCTTCGATTATTTTCCTCGAAAGAAGAAGACCTATGCCCCATCCGTGTTCCTTAGTAGTTATTGACTCTTTAAATATTTTCCCCTTCACTCTTGGAGGGATCCCCTTCCCATTGTCAATTATGAAAATCCTTGCCGTTCCATTCTCTGATTTTAATTCAATTTTTATCTTACCATTGGGGGCAAGAGCTTCATAAGAATTCTTTATCAAATTCTCCAAAGCCCAAGATATTAGCTCTTTGTCACCGAAAACTTTAACTTCCCCAACTGAATAATACTCCACTTGAGCATTTTTCAAGAATCTGTGTTGCAATTCAGTAATAAGATTCCTTATCAATTCGTCAAGATTTATAACTTCCTTTTTCAAATTTCCTCCTACCCTTGAAAATCTCTGAAGGATTGAGGACAAACGCTGGATGTCCTTCTCCATAGCGGAGATGACTTCTGGACTACAATTTCCACTCTTCAAAAATTCCAACCAACCCATTATGGCAGAAACCGGAGTTCCCATTTGGTGTGCAAGTCCTCTGGCAAAATTCGCCCACACAGCTTCAATTTCCATGGTGTGTACGGCTCTTCCCGTTTGTATTAATAAAATAAAAACAATAATACTAATTCCAAGAATAATTACGGGAATTGTCCTTAAAAATGAAGTATAGCCAGGATAGCCATAATAAATATAACCCACAACTTCGTCGCCCGTTTTAACCTCGTAAGGGTCATGTTTCTCTCCCAGCTTACCCATCCAGGCTATGAGTTTTAGATAGTCCGGATCATCCTTTAAAAGATCTGGCCTGTATAACATTTTCAAACTGTACTTTCCAGAAGGCACATCAATTCCTGCCCAGGCTATGGGCAAACCCATTTCGTTGGTGATAACCACAGGAAAGTTTAGTACAGAGACGATCTCCTTTATTTCTTCAAAAGATTTATCAAGACTTTCCGAGCGGGAAATTATCGAGGATATAAGGAGTGTAATTGCTTTTGACTCATTATCAATACTTCTCTCAATCTTTTTTGCAACGGGAAATACTATGGCCACGCTAAGCCAGAAAAGTATAGTCCCACTAATTAATATCCTGTAACCCACAGATTTCATGACGCCATCTGAAACTGAGCATCGAATAGCTTCTTATAAAGTTCGCACCTCTCATAAAGGTCTGAGTGCTTACCTATATCAATTATTTTACCTCCTTCCAGCACCACTATCCTGTCAGAATTAAGAACCGTCGAAAGCCTGTGAGCTATTACGATCACCGTAGTGTTATCTCCAAGGTCATCAATAGCCTTTCTTATGGCTTCTTCTGTCTGCGAATCAAGAGCAGAAGTAGCCTCATCAAGGATAAGAATGGAAGGCCTCCTTATAAGCGCCCTGGCCAGAGCCACTCTCTGTCTTTCCCCACCGGAGAGTGTAGTGCCTCTATCACCCACAACGGAATATTCTCCGTCCTTTAATCTCCCGATGATGTCTGACACCCTGGACTTTTCGTAGACTTCTCTTAAAAAATCTTCATCCACTCTTTCTCCTTCGTATGCGTAGAGGATATTGTCTCTTATGGTGCCGCTAAAAAGCAAAACCTCCTGAGGTACCACAGCAATATGGCGCCTATAAGAATCATAGTCATAATCGTATAAACTAATCCCGTCAATCAATATTTCACCCTCATCGAGGGGGAAAAATCCAAGAATTAAATCTACAAGAGTTGTTTTTCCTGCACCTGTAGGACCCACAAGGGCTACCTTCTCACCCTTTTGAATTTCGAGATTTATATTCGTCAAGCGAAAACCCGTCGCAGGATAAGTAAAGTAAACATTTTTAAGCGAAATTTTCTCTTTTAATCCTTTAAATTCGATTTTACCTTCCCATTTGAATTCCGGAACATCAAAAATTTCAAGAAGCCTTTTGGAAGCTGCAGCTCCCTCCTGAATATAAACATTTATTTGAGTAAGATGCTTGAGGGGGGAAATCATGGTCAGGGCTGCGGCGAGAAATACAAAAAATCTGTCAGGTGTAAGAGTTCCTGCTTTAAAAATTAATATCCCCCCATAAACGAGGAGAAGGGCCGCCACAGTCATTGTGAGAAACTCCGTAAGAGGGGAAGCAAGGGCTCCAAGATAATAAAATCTCAAAACAGATTTGTAATAATCTTTTGATCTTTTTTCGAACCTTTGTGATTCCTTTTTCTCTGTCCCAAAACCTTTTATCACTTTAATTGCGGTCAAAGTTTCATATAAATGGGAGCTAATACTACCCATTTTCTCCTGAGACGCTCTTGACCTCTTCCTGAGCCTTCTATTTACCGAAGATATAACTAAAAGGGTAATTGGAATCACCATCATAGCAAAAAGCGTAAGCTGCCAGCTGGCCAGGAAAGCGAGAACAAGATAGGCCAGAAGGGTTGCAGTCTCACTTATAAGCACATAAATTCCATGAGTAATGGAGGTTTTAAGGAGGGTAACATCATTAATAAAATGCGAAATAATCTCCCCCGCACTTTTCTCGTGAAAAAAAGACAACGGAAGTCTTAAAATTTTGCGATAGAGCTCTTCTCTTATGTCCTTAACAACCTTTTCCTGAACATACACCCCGGAAAGCTTCTGAAAGTATGCGATAATTCCCTTTAAAAGATAAAACCCCGCAAGAATTACAGCAAGATTCCTTATTGCAATAAGAGGAGGAACCTGTAAAAGATATCTGTTAAAAATGTGGCCTAAAAAGGGCAGCTTTCTTTCAGAATATAGTGGAGCATTATTTTGATAAAATAGCATTCTAAGAATGGGTGATAAGAGGCCTAAAGAGAAACCGTTCATGAGAGAGGAAAGAGTTAAAAGAGTAAAAGCCAGGATAAAAGCCCCTATGTTCCTTTTCAGAAAGGTCAACATTCTGAGGTATTCGCTCATTTTTTAGTGGGAATTAGTAGCAGAATTTCCTTCCTGAAATCTCCCTTCTCCACCAAAAGGCGGGGTGCGGGAGAAGGTAAAAATTTCCCCTTGCCTTTAAAAAGATAAGTTTTGATACTCAAGACCTGCGCAATAAAGGTATATATAGAGTCCTCTGATATAAAAAGGTCTGCAAGGGAAATCAAAGGAACAATCAAGTCTGGATTTACAGTTTTTAACGCGTCCTGCCCTATAAATGTAAGTTTATCCCTGGTTACTTGGGCGAGATACTCCCGAATCCATATTTCCTTCTTAGTATCTAATACATCGCAAACAACAAGAACGTTTTTTTCGCTGTGTCCTTTATATTTTATGAAGTCTCTGGCTTTGGCTTTCTCGTCACTGGTGATGTTAAGTTTAAATTCCTCAAAGGGAATCCCAAGGGAGCAAGGGAAATTGGTAAATATTCGGTCAGCCAGAGACGATGACGGAATGAAACTTACCGTTGCATATTTCAGAGGACTGAAAGAAATAGCGAGATATTGTCTATCCAATGCAAAATCATACCTGCTTGAATTCTCAATATCCAGGTTGATTATGAGGTCCAAATTTTTTTCATATTCGACCATCTTCTTGAGTTGCTTTTCTTTTTTTACTTTAAACCAGTGTAGTTGATTCCTGAAAAGGTAATTAAGTAAGAATACTTTACCGTCCACAGGATAAAAGATGTGCTGACTTTTCGAAAAGTAATTTACAAAGCTTCGAACTGCAAATAGAGAATAAGAGAAGAGTATGTTATTTTCAGGCAGTATGAAAAGAGTCCTAAAATCTCTGCTTATTTTCCCATCAAATTTAAAAACAAGTTGCATTTTTTAATGATAAAAGTAAGTGTAGATTAATTCAACTTTTAGCTACCAAAACCAAAGTTATCCTGATTTTACATTTCACAAAACTGGTCCCTTTCGATTATAATTATTATGCTTTTATGCAATCCTCAAAAAAATATTATATCGACCCACTAACCGGAGCTTATAGCAGGGCATATTTCGAAGAACAGCTTCCCGCTATTTTCGCGAGAGCTGTCAGAGAAAATAGAAAAATTCAGTTCATCATTATAGACATCGACTATTTTAAAAGGATAAATGATTTTTACGGCCATAGAACCGGAGACTCGGTTCTAAAAGAATTTGCATCTTTTCTAAGGGAAAATATCAGAAAAGATGACATTTTAATTAGATACGGCGGTGACGAGTTTCTCGCCCTCTTATTTGACATCGACTACGATACTGCTCTCAGCGTATCCAAAAGAATTCTGGAAAAAGTTAAATACCGTGAGTTTGCAAAGCAAAAAATTTCAATAAGTGCTGGAGTTGCAGGGTTCCCTGAGCACGCAAAAAGTCTTGAAGATCTATTTAAACTTGCTGATCAATCTCTATACAATGCCAAGAGAAGCGGAAAGGCACAGGTAGGCGTTCCGGGTAGAGCCAGAGTGCTAAAAATTCCGAGCCCCAATATGGTGGGAAGAGAGCTGGAACTCTCAACTTCCGTGGATTTTCTAATGTCGCACAATAAAGGAATTTTACTCATTACAGGTGAAACAGGCATCGGGAAAACCAGGCTTTTAAAAGAAATTTTAAAAACCAATGCTTTAAACTTGTTGGAAAAATACGAAGTAATACTCTCTCCTCTGACAACTTCCATAATGCTCTTCCCTTTTAGAGAAATTTTGAGAGAGGGTCTTCACAGAAATCCTGAAATCGCTGACAAATTAACATCACCATCGAGGAAAGAACTTGCAAAACTATATCCCCACAGTAAGGCCCTTGAAGATGACGAAATTTATGTGGTGGACAAATACAGTCTATTTGAATCCTTTTCCGAATATATGCAGACATTAACACAAAATAAGATTCTTTTCGTAATTGAAAACCTTCAATGGGCAGACAGATACTCCGTGGAATTACTGCAATATCTCCTCCTGAATAGCAACATCAATAATCTCATGGTAATAGCTACAATAAGGAACGAGGATATGATTTTTAAACCTCATCTTAAGAACTTCAAATTACTTAGAAGTGAAGTTAATCTTTGCGAAGTCGAACTAAAACACTTCAATAAAATGGAGGTTGAGGAGCTTTTATTCAACTTTTTTGATCAGGAACTGGATAAAAGCTTTGTGGAATTACTAATCCAGAAAACTGCAGGGAATCCATTTTTTATAAGCGAAATAGTACAACATTTCATAAGGCAGGGGAAAATATACTGGAATGGAAATAAGTGGGTATTTGATCCCTCCATAGAAGTGGAAGTTCCCGATACGATTGTTACGGCAGTGGAGATGAAAATAGCGAATATGAACAAACTCATGCGAGAAATCCTAGAATATGTCGCAGTATTTGGGATGCCGATAAATTTGGAGACCCTTGGACTAATACTGTCCAGGCCTATTAACGAAATCACTGAAATAATTCATTTGCTTATAGAATGCACCGTTCTTGACCGCGATGAAACGAGCAAGTACTGGTTCCACGAGAACATAATTGCGGAAGTTATCTACAATTTACTGGAGCCCGAGAAAAAGAAGCGGATTCATCACCAAATTGCGAAAGCATTAAAAGAACACTATCCCGACAGTGTAGAAGAAATAGCATACCACCTTTATTTCGCTGAAGAACATGATGAAGCATTGAGTTACTGTATAAAAGCTGCCGAAAGGGCCCAGAATCTTTACAACTTTGATAATGCCATTTCTCTCTATACTAAGGCAATAAACATACTGGAAAAAAAGCATGGAGAAGACCACTTCATTTCTTTAATGGACCTAAAATTTAAAAGAGGTACACTGTTTAAACAATCTGGAGAGTTGGATAAGGCAATAAAAGATTTTCAAGAAGTGTTAGAAATAGCAGAAAAACTTGAGAATTTCCATTATCAGTTCGACGCTTCAATGAACCTTGCATTCATCTTTATAAACAAGGCAGATTATAAAAGCGCACTTAACTACTTGACCAGAGCGAATGAGATTGCGAAATCCTTAAAAGATCCGAAAATGGAAGCGGAAGTCCTTATTAAATTGGGTAATTATTTCGAGGCAAAATCAAAAATCTCCAGGGCCTTTAAGTCATACTGCAAAGCTCTGAGATTAGCAAGAAAAGCAGGGAACAAAAACCTGATGGTTATAACAAATTCAAATCTCGCAGCTATTTATGTTAGCCTTGGAAAGTACGAAAAAGCTCTGGAGTGTTACCATGAAGCTCTTAAACTTTGCAATGAGGAAAAAAATACAATTTACGAAGCAACAATTAACCTTAACTTAGGTATTGTTTATGCGAACCAGCTTCTACGGGAAAAGGCGGAGGAGTACTTCCTTAAGGCTATTGAAGTAGCCGAGAAAACAAAAAATGTTCGCCTCAAGGCAATTGCCACTCATAATCTTGGTCTCTTCCACCTTCATGTAATGGGAGACCCTGACCAGGCGGAAAAATTTCTTGAGCAAAGTCTTCAGATTTTTTATCTTATAGGTGACAAAAAGACAGAAATAAGTAACCTGAATTCCCTGTCCATTATTGCCCGGAGAAAGGGTGAGTTTAGCAAAGCCTTAAACTTACTAAGAAAAGCGTGGAAATTGGCTTCTGAAATAAAAGACTATTCGCAGCAATACTTTATTGCTTATAATCAGGCTCTGAGTTTATGGGAAACGGGAAAATATAGGGAAGCTCAAAAAAAACTTGACAAAGCTGAGGAGTTATTAAAAAAGTTAAAAACGGAGTGGCGTACACTGGAAATAGAAGAACTGAAGGGTGCTATTTACTACCATCAGGGACTCGTTGATGAGGCAGAGAAACTCTTAAAGAGCGCATTAAGTAAAATAGATGACACCTACGAGGCGACAAGAAGATTGAGTATATTATTATCTCTTGCAGGATTTTATATTGAAAGTCTAAAAATAACGGAAGCGGAAAAAGTTCTTCAAGAACCTTCTTTGGGAGAAAATACAGATTTGCCCATAAATTACTTCGCAGAAAAAAAAATGCTGGAAGCTGAGCTAAAAGCACTGAAAGGGGAAAAAGTTCAAGTGGAAGAACTTCGTGAACTTTTAGAAAAAGTAAAGCAACAATCCCTTTTTCCCTTGTACTACAGAGGTTTTTTAACCCTTGCTATAATCGAAATTTGCATGGGCGATTTTGAAAAAGCAATCCAGGATTTAACCCTGGCAGCTTTTAGCTTAAAGAACCTTAATATGCCCTTCTATGAGGTAAAAGCATATGTTCTTGAACACGTTGCTTTATCTAAAATGAAAAAATATAAAGAAGCAAGAAAGGCCTTTGAGAAAGCATCAAAAATTCTGAGAAGAATTAAATCGGAACCATGGATTGAGAAATATAAAGTATTTTCAAAGAAACTCAAAAATTTAATATCTCAAAACTCAAGATCCTCGGGAAACGGTTTGATATAGGCCTGCCTTACCAGGTACTCGTCCTCAAATCTATACGCAAAATTTCTCAAAATTTCAAGGATCGTATAAAGACTTAACCTACCCTGGGAAAACTTTTTAATAAGAGCAGATATCTGTAACTTTTCACTCTTCGTTAATAGCTCGGAAAAGTGTCCCACTATGTGCTGTATTACATTGACGTGAGAAGAAGGTTTAGGCTTTCTTGACAGGGACTTCCTGAAAATCTTTTCATATCGTGTTTTCGTCTCTTCAATTCCCAGAGAATTCCAGGAAGCCAGAAGCTGACCTGCGGTCTTAAGGCCCTGAGGACTAAAAAGCATGAGTAAATACTTGTACCGCCTGTGGAAGTTCAAAAGATCGCTAATTTTTTCTTTCTTTCTAAAATTCTCCCTTAAATCAGCAAAGGCAAATATTTTAGTTAAAAAATAGTATCTTATCCAGAAATCTCTGAGCCGTCCCTCATCTTCTACGGGCAAGTATGGAAAATATTCCATAGCCTTTTGTGCAAAAAGCCCGCTGGTTTTGCCCATAGTCCTTTTGCCATCTTCACTGTAAAGTAGAGTGTCCTTTACACCGCAACTTGGTGACTTTGCCTTTAACAAAAATCCATCAATTTCATTCAGAGAACTGAGAAACCTTGAAGAAAATTCAAGCATTTTATCCGTGAAATCTTCACCGGTAGAGGGTCTAAAAACCCTTATATTACCATTTTTATCCTTTTTAAGATCAATAGGGGCTCTTGGGACACCCAGCCCTATCTCTACCTCAGGACAGACAGGGATATACTCCACAAAGTGCCCGAGCCTCTCCGCAAACTCGTCTCTAATAATTCCACCATTATACCTTACCGCTTCTATATTAATACACCGCGAAATTATTACCCTTGGTTTTACATCCATCCTTATCCTCCTAACAAAGAAATTCTCTGCAAGTACTTTTCCATTTCGAATTTTTCCTCGAGACCCTTCTCTGACATATACCTAACCTTACCAAAAACAGACCTCTCCCTGAAGGGCCTGTCGTGAAGACCGAAACACCAGCCTATACCAGCGTAACTATTTGAATCCCAACCATCCAGAGCATACTTGTTGTTTAAGTAGCACATGATATCGTAAGCTATTTCAGGGCTTTCCGTCCATTCTATGATCTTTTTTCCCAATACATTCGCATATAATTGTGAATCTTGCCACTATAAATTAATTCCCTCTGGGCGGCATTCCAGTAAGGATCGTGGGTCCTAGCATTTTCTAATTCATAGAGAGAATACAGGTAAGGTCTCTGGTCCTTACAATGCATTTTTAATGACTGGTATGCCCATTCCGGCAGGAAATCTGAGATTTTTTCTAACTTTTCACTATAATACGTAAAATTATGGGCAAGTTCTCTCCTTACGACGAGCTGTTCGAATAAGACGTCAAAATTCTCAGGGTCACAGTCTATCTTTGCAGCCTCCTTCAGGATCTCCAGGGGACTTATATGCCCGAAGTGAAGATAGGGACTCAGCTTTGATTCCACATCCTCCGAAGGATCACTTCTGAGTTCCGCAAACTTGTAAAATTTCTCATTTAGGAATTTCCTGAGGAGCCTTTTTGCCTCCCCTTCACCACCCTTCAAAGGAGTCTCAGGTAATACCTCATCAAATCCTTCAGCGGCTTTCTTCATGAGCTCGTCAAAACTCAATTCCGCTACACTTTCTATGTATGAACCTCTGTAATCCACCTCCTCAAAATTCATAAAATTTCTGTAAACCTTCCTGATTTTGGGCCTTAAAGAATAAGCACCCACTTCCCTCTTTTTACTTGCAATCCAGACCGGAACTAGGAGATTGGCGTCAACTTCGTAAATCTCTGCATTAGACATACTGTATATTTCTTTTTGACGATTTCTGATCCCAGGGAGATAAGATACATCAGTAACTATAAATCCTGCATCACCGTAGTATTTTGAAAAAATCTCCTTAATACTTCCAATCCTCAAATGAAACCCTATTTTTCTCTCCGTCAGCCCCTGCTGGAAGTCCCGAAGACCTTCGATAAAAAACTTAAAACTTCTACCTTTTAAAGTGGGAAAGGTAAAATCAATGACCACCAGCACTATTAAGGGAAGATGAAGCTTATTAGCCAGGCTTATTGCAAAACATAGAGATGGATTATAATTTACCCGAAATGCCCCAAAAGCCCAGTAAAGAACGTATCTTCCGCCTTTACCCGGGCTCACCTTTACTACTCTTAAATTTTCCGCCGACATTTTCATCGCTGATAATATTATACCATATCTAAATCGTTTAAACCTTTGAAAAACCGAGCAAAAAAGTATATAATATGCTGCTACTTTAAAGGAGAATTATTATGTGGATTTGGTTTTTTGTAACCAGTTTCACATTAAAACAAGTACAGTCCAGACCACTAACAAACTGGAATGAATCCGAAAAGGTCAATTTTCAAGAAGTTACCTTAATAAATTATTACAAAAGATTTCAGGCATTACCCGAAACCCCCATCCCCATTGAGGCGGACCCCATCCTGCAAGGGAGCGATCCTCTGGTAAAGGCAGACAGGGATACCTTTAAGTATGATCAAGACGGTACAACGGTATATTACCCGGTTACTACCACGTATAAATATTTCTGGGCGAAATTTCCCATCTCTTATCATAGACCCTCTTATAGTCCATCAGATTCCACTTTCATATTAACGGGAGTAGCAGTTCTTGTATACAATCCCCTGGATGTTCCCTGCACCCTTAAGGTATACGATAAGTATAATCAGCTGGTAAGAAGAATAACTTACAATCTTACCCTGGTCAATGGCTTAAGGTGGTTCGAGATTCCTGTAAATCCTCCTGTGAATCTCTATGACACTTTTCTTGTCATGATATATTTACCCACATCACAACAGGGTTTCAATTATTATAACCAGCCCACCCTAGACCCCGCAGCCCCGATAGATACAGGGCTGACCGGCTATTTTTACAATAACACGTATTACTATTATCCAAACTATGATTTCCGTATAAGGGCCATAGGGCACTTTGAGCAGATTCATGATGCATCAGCATGGGAGATGGTCTTCCCCACCCACCCTTACTCCATTGCCCAGCCCGAGACATTAAAATGGAACGTGTATAATTTTGGTAACTTTGACGAAAACATCCCCACAAAAGTAGTATTTAATTATGACACCGTATCATTAAATGTAAGCGTCCTGCGAAAATCCTATTCCACTTTATCCCTCGGATTTACCCCTCTTCAGGAAGGGTTCCTTTTCACCAAATTCTGGACAGAACTTTCCAATGACTACGACCGAAGTAACGATACTTTCCCCGACTACTGGATTTACGTCTTTCCGAAATATACCACTTACGGCGAGGATTTTGATTTCATTAATTCCCTTCAGGGAGCAGGATGGAAGGTACTTAACCTTGACAATGACAGCTACCAGTGGACTATTTATACTGCCCTTTATTACTCCCATTCGGGATGGTCCTTTGCCGTTTCATATTATAATGCCAGCGGAAACAATGACTGGCTCATTTCCCCTGCCATACCTGTTCAGGACACCTTCGCCACATCCTTCGGATTCTTTGCCAGAGCCTTTAGTTCCTCCTATCCCGAGAGCCTTGAAGTGTGGATCATGTCCTCCACAAATTCCCGGGATACCATTGAAGCCCTTTACCGCGGAAGGCTAACAACAACTTACCAGCGCTTTACTTACTCTTTGGATAAATACAGGGGGAGAAATGTTTATATAGGCTTTAGAAATGCAGGGATTAACCAGCGGTTTATATTCCTTGACGATTTCTTCGTAAGGCAGGTGCCTCTACTCCAGACGTGTCTTTTAAGAGAGGAATTTGAAGAAATTTTGACCCCTCCGGGCTGGTGGGTGGAGGGAAACCTCTGGAGAGGTGGAAGACCCTCAGATGCAGGCGTCCCGGATATAGGTCGAGGGAATCTTTTCTATTTCACAAGCTCTGCAACTTCTGGATCCTACTCCACCCTCTTTTCTCCTGTCTTCAAGGCCAATCTTCCGGAAAACAAATTTAGTTATAGATTCCTGTATCACAATGCAGACGGCTCTGACTATGTGGAAGTCTGGTACAGGGTGGATAATGGTAACTGGGTTTACCATCGAACATATTACCTCACCACGGAGTGGGATACCATCCTTGGGGGACCTATCACTTTACCGGGTTCAAAAGGAACTTATAATCTGCAGTTCAAACTTGTAGCATATGCCGACGGCGGACAATCCAATATTGCCATTGACGATTTCGAAGTTCATTCGGGAACTGTTTTACCCGTTGCCTACGCGAAACCCAGACCAAAATTCCTGATAACCGAAAGCAGGAATCAACTGGAGATAAGGCTCGAGGGAATAAACAAAGAGGTCCGTATGACACTCTTTGATGTTCAGGGAAGAAAAGTGGCAGAAAAAATTGCAAAGAGAGATGGTTCCTACACGATAAAAGGCCTCCGAATGGGCATCTATTACTTAATCCTGGATGGCGACGTGCAGGATAGGAGAAAAGTAATAATTCTTCAGTAAGTAGCAAATTTACAAAAAGTAATAACATCGGGGCGATCCGAAAGAAGGACAAGATGTAAGTTAATACCTTTGAAATCTGGTATTTTAGCAAACTTATACCCACTGTTCAATTTTTTGACACCCGAAAAAGACTATTTGCCATTAAATAAATCTTATTAGCTCCTGGTAATATGGTGTCAAAAATTTGAACACCTTTTAAAATCGCAGGTAAATATCTACAAGTAGCAACACAACTTACAAAACCCACAACTCTGGCATAATTTTTGCACCTCCTCCTGTAAAAGGAGGTGATATAGTGTTCGGGTTAATCTTATTAATCCTGTCCTTTAATTTAAAAGCATCATACAAAATCCCATATGGGCCTGAAACCATAGGTATACTGGTAGGGAAAGAAGTCCAGCCCATGGGTCCCTATAGCTTCACCGTCACGTCTAAAGGGGAAGTAATAATTCCAGATCCTGTGAATGGTAAAATAAAAATGCTTAAAACTAACGGCGAATTAACCGCCATTGCGGAACTCAAGGGATATTTTGACGATATTGAGGTTGATGAAGATGGGAAAATTCTTGTCCTTGACAGAAGCAGAATGCTTCTAATTAGTATAGATCCACAAACCAAAAATATAGAGGAAACTCCCATAGATCCCGATTTTGTTTTAACTCCTGCGAAGTTAAGAAAATACGAAGGCAGTATTTACCTTGAAAATATTGATTTGCCTCATCTTATTGATTTGAAGACCAAAAACACAACCATTCAAAAACCGGTACAAATAGAACTCAATTACAGTGAAAAACTCCTTTTGAATATGATTTCCGCGGAAAAGGTTTCAGTAAAAGAAATACCCATAATGGGTGTAGTATCTGCGGAATGGCTGGGAAATGATAAGAATGGCAACATATACATTCAAATAGAGAGGGCTACAGGCGAAACCTCTATTGAACTCCAGGTCCTGAAATTCGACAAAGAGGGAAAACTTGTAGAAACCCTTACCATACCAGAGAACAACTATTATCTCTGGACCTCAAGGCTGCTCTATGTGGATTCCGATGGAAGAGTTTACCAGATGCTTCCCCTGAAGGAAATGCTAAAAATAAACATCTGGGAATAGGGAGGTGGTCATGAGTCTTATTTTATCCCTCCTTATCTTGTGGACGGGTGAATCCTGGAGGTCCATGACAAGGAGCGAGATTGTTTCCAGAGCCCAAGGAATGATAAATGTCTCCTGGACACCGGCAAACAACCAGAGGAGCTGGTATGGTGATGTAATTTACTACGCGGGTTCCACCTATTACGGGGTATTATATTCCCAGAATAACCCCCAGGAAAATGCAACAGAATTCAGAAATATCCAGAGTGCTCCCGCTTATTACGGCTACTGGTCTAATAGTCGATGGTATAACTACTACGGGAATGACTGCTCAGGTTATGTAAGTATTTGCTGGGCAATGCCTTCAAGATATACAACATATACCTTCGATCAGCACGCCCTTTCCAGTGGCACATACTGCTACTATATTGGTGCCACGGGATCTGCCGCTACTGCAGACCTGAGGCAGGGGGATGCCCTCAATAATCCCTCGAGCCATATAATCCTTTTCAACAGAAGGGTCACGAATGGAATTGAAGCCATGGAACAGACGCCAAACAAAGCCACATACCGAACCTGGTACTACTCAAGCCTCGGAAGCTATAGACCTTTAAGAAGGGCGTCTATCATAGAGCAATCAACCCCAAAAGTGACAATAACTTCTTATCCAACTCAAGTAACTGCAGGGCAGGACTTTTCTGTTACCATCCAGACCCAGAGCTGTCCTACCCCTTATGATGTTTTTGTGGAAGTTAAGGATTACTCCACCGGACAAATCGTTTCAAGCAAAAAACTTTCCAGCGTATCTTCAAATGGGACTTACACCGTGAGCGGTCTCAATTGCCCCATAAGAACCTCCAACTATTATGTTTATATACAGGTTACCGTCACACCTCCAGGTGGAAACTGGGCAAACAGGTACGCCGATGCCAACACATATAATAACAGGACACTTGTGGTAATTCCTAACCCTGCCGCTTCAGTAACATCATACCCCACCTCAGTATATGCCAATTCAGCTTTCTCTATCACGGTAAAAGTTGAAAACTGCCCCACACCCTTTGATATGTTCGTAGAAATCAAGGACTATTCTTCAGGAAGCACAATCTATACGAGAAAATACTCCAGTGTATCTTCCAACGGTTCCTACAGTGTGACTAATCTTACCTGTCCCAGCAGGACATCAAACTACTACGTTTACTTCATGGTAACGGTAACTCCACCAGGTGGCAACTGGTCCAATAGATACACCTACGGACACACTTACAACAACCCTACCCTAGTAAGAATTTCTAAAGGATCTTCAGAGGAAGAATTCAAGCCGTTTACGGATTACGAAGAGTTTGATGGAAGTGCTCTTCTCTCTATTTCGGAATTTGATAACACCATAAAAGAGGAAAACGTAGAAATTTCCTTCAGAAACGGGATTCTGTTCCTTTCCAATGTCCCGTCACCTGTAAGCGTCGAAGTGTATGATCCTTCAGGAAGATTGGTAGCGTCAAAAGAGAACATTCTGAGGGAAACTTTCATTGGAAATCTCCCCAGAGGTATTTACTTCGTAATTATTAAGGGCGAAAATATAAGAAAATCCGCGAAGATAGCAATTTACTAGTACAAAAATCAAATTGACCAAAACTTGAGGGCGGACGCGGGTCCGCCCTTTTTTATTAAGACCCATTTTTAAAAATCCTGGACTCTTAAGGGCTACAAATGCTTATACTATTTTAACTTGTTATTAACAGCGTTTAAAAAAGATTACCACTTGTGAAACGCCCACGAAAAAGGTATTCTTGATTAGTCCTTCCCTTCCTTCTTATCCTTCCCGTCAATTTTCTCGACCTTCCTGGCAGCTAACTCGGCTGCTAATCTTGCCTTCTCCGCCGCTTTATTCATTGCCCTTATGAGCAGAAATACAAGGAAAGCAACAATTAAAAAGTCAATAGCTGCTGAAATTACTTTTCCCCAATAAATACCTTTAAAGTTCAATTGTTCAATATTTGCAAGGTGCATCTTGGCCAAAACGGGCTGAAAAATGGCGGGCATCAGTAGGTCATATACAAAGGAAGTTACAAGTTGGTTTAGTTTCCCGCCAATAATTATGGCCACAGCAAGGCCAATAACATTATACTGCTTCATGAACTCAGAAAACTCCTGTAGTAATTTTTTCATAGAACACCTCCCTTATAAGTATAAAGTATTTCAAAAACCTATCAACACGGGACTTATTATAAAAACGCAGATTTAAAGTTACCCGGGTAAATGTACCTTTAACAAAAATCTTTTACCCAGGTGACGCACTGTAGTCAGAAATATCTCAAAAGGAGGATTGAGGGGCAAACTATGAAAACTTAAAGTTTAAAAATTTCACTTTTGCGACAACAACATTACATGGGCACTAAATTTTAAACTGCCTTCATATTATAACCTTACCGGTTTATATGGCCCTTTTACGAATTTTTAATACAGGTTCATCCGGAATTTTCCATCTATAGTATATTCAAAAGCTCAATAATCAAAGCCGAAAGCATACATTTGCGCAATTTTACTCATTACAATCCAAAAATAATCATGTCCCTACTCTACTATTATTCTAATCAACCCTTTAATATGCCCACAAAAAGCTTTATACGTTCTAAAAATAAACTGCCCCACGGAATATCGGGATAGCCCTTTACCACCCTTTTAGCAATAAATTTGGGAAAAAGCAAAACCTGTATTCGATCTATGATTCGCATGAGATACATCACGTCACCAATATCGCCTTTAACGGAAATCCTGTTTTCAGCATAAGCTCTAATTGTAGATTTTTTGGCAGTAAAGACCATGAAGGCTGCTTCAAGGTTTTTAAAGATAAAAAGAATATCCAATTCATCACTGCAATAGTAGCTAATCGTAATTTTGTCATGGGTCCGGAATACCGCGAGGCAGGGACCATCAGGATAAACCTTAAAGCCAAAAGAAATATTTGCGGGAAGTTTTTCATAGTAATGTGCAATATCTTTATCCACTCTGTGAGCTTTTTTAAGGGCTCTTCCCAGGAGCACTAAGACCGTTTTTACCACTATCTTCTTAAGCCACTTCAAGGCCGAGCCTCCTCATGTATGACACATCAGGTCTACCATCCTCATCATATTTTCTTAACTTATAGTAATCTCTGAGCATATCTTCAAGGGGGATAGGCCTTATTTCCGACAAGAGCCTGAGGGGGAGAGTGTCATCCTCTTTTTTGATTCCCTCTCTAACATTCATGTACCTCTCCAGTAAATGGATTCGCTCACCAGCCTCAAGCAATTCTTTTCTCGAAATTTCAATTCCACTGGCTGCTTCAAATAACTCCCTGTAAATTGACAAATTGATAAATTTTGTAGCCAGATCAGGAAAATTGGTCATAAAGAATTTTAAGAGAAATTTAGGGGAATATTTGATAAGGGGATCTTCCAGCACATAGGCAAAGGTGGTAAATACACAGGTTTCTATGGAGTTTATAACGTTAAAAACGTTCTCAAGGAACACCACGTAATGGGCCTTGGATTGAGGCTTATGAGGATCTAAAAGTCCCATATAAGTTTCCATTACAAATTGTGGAGCAGAAAGATGACAACCTCCCCTGTTAGCAACAGCATAGGAAAGACCATGCCCCACCGAGTTTCTGGGGTCATAAGCTGCCAGTTCCAGGCCCTTTACTTGCATAGCAAACTCCTTTCCACCGTACTTCTCTGAAAGATATCGAGAGCCCATGGCAGCCTCAGCACCGAACCCTCTTTTGTAAGCTATGTCTTCTATGAGTTTTATTACTCCATCACCATCACCAAACTTAAGCCCCCAATTAAGCACACCCTTCTCTGAAGCTTCCATAATGTAAGATACTGTGCCTGCAGTGCTTATGGTATCCAGCCCCAGTTCATTACACAAGTGGTTTATCTCCGCCACTTTCTTAATATCAAATATTGCACAACTGGAGCCAAAAAGGGCATTAGTCTCATACTCGGGAACGTGTAGGACTTTATCATCGATCTTCATTTTGTGTCCACAGACAAGGCTACACATGGCACAGGGGTTTAGGAGAAGATCAAAATTCTCTTCAATAAAGGGTCCAGAAATTTTCTCTACTTCATCAGGAACATTTACGGTTTTGAAATTTCGAACGGGCAATATCCCCGATTTTGCTGACAGATTGATATTGGTATTAGTTCCATACCTCCTGTAAAGCTTTGAAAGTTCATTAATTTTTATTTTTTTCAAAGCTAACTTCTTAATTCTTTCAGATTTTTTCCTATCCACAGGTACGATCTTGTAATATCCTCCTCTCACAACCACCGCTTTTAAATTCTTGGATCCCAGAACTGCACCGAAGCCCAGCCTTCCCAGAAACCTATCACCCGACCTTATACACGCATAACTCACAAGATTCTCACCTGCTGGACCGATAACCAGAGCACCGTCCATCCTCCCAAGATTTAACGCCTTTTGCGCCTCATCTGTACCCAAACCCCATAAAGATTCGGCATCTTTAATCTCAATACCTTCGTGAGTTATCTCAAGAATAACGGGCTTATTTGCTCTACCTTTAATTATAAGTCCCAGATATCCAGCGGTCTTAAGAGCCACACCAAAGGGACCTCCACAGTTTGAGGCACCGAAAAGCCCGGTAAGGGGAGACTTTGAAACCGCAGAAAAGCGTCCGGACAAAGGAAGCCCCGTTCCCGTTACAGGTCCTGTCATAAAAACGATTACATTCTCTGGTGATAGAGGATCAAATCCACTTTTAACCCTTTCGTAAAGCATTTTGTATGCTAGGCCTTTACCACCTAAAAACAATTTCAAGTCTTCGCGGGCCACCTCAAATACTTGGCTGTGGCCGGTACTTAAGTCCAATTCGAGGATCTTCAAAACTTCACTCAGGGTTTGCATCCAGAACCTCCCTATTCTTAAAATAATTTAACTGGAAAATTCGGAATTTTCAAGATGGTGAAGGGAACGTCGGCACACTAGCTATATAATAAATTAATTCTACGCAAATATGGATGAAAAAAATAATCTAAAAAAACTCACTGTCACCATCACCGGAATGACCTGCACTACTTGTGCAAGAACTGTGGAAAAAGCCATTTCAAAACTGCCAGAGGTGGAATACGTATCGGTAAATCTCACCACTAACTCGGCCTTTATAATCTTAAAAGAGCCCACGGATCTTGAAAAAATCAAGAAAGCCGTGGAAGACTCTGGTTATGGCCTTTCCACCAATCCCCCCGAGGAAGAAGAGGCTAAAAGGCACAGAGAGACCAGGAAAAGTTTTTTCATAGCACTTTCCCTGACTTTACCCCTTACCATTTTAATGATTTTACATATGTCAGGGATTCATATCCCTGGCTTTCCATACATTGAGGGAATTATCGGATCCATAGTTATTTTTATCGCAGGTAGAAGAACATTTAAAGGTGCATTCATAGCCGTAACTCATAAACATGCAAATATGGATACTCTTATCTCCATAGGGGCCATCGCTTCTCTTTTAACCACTTTATTGCATCTTGTGGGGCTCAAAATAGAATCCTTTGGAGCCATAGGATCAATGATTATAACTCTTCATCTTCTGGGAAGATATATAGAATCAGGCCTCAGAGACAACGCTGTGAAAGAGATAAGAAAGCTTCTTTCATTGAGGCCGAAAGAGGCAAAAGTTCTCTTAAACGATAAAGAGGTCCTCATACCCATAGAGGCCATTAGAAAGGGAATGGTTCTCATGGTATCTCCAGGTGAAAGAGTTCCACAAGACGGCATTATTCTTGATGGTGAATCATCCATAGATGAGTCCATGATTACCGGCGAACCCTTCCCCACCATTAAAAAACCAGGAGAAAGAGTTATCGGAGGAACTATAAATCTCACAGGGTTATTAAAAATTCAGGTGAACAAAGATCCCGAAGAATCCTTTATAAATCAGATGGTAAAGTTACTTCAGGAGGTTCAGGGAACAAGAGTTCCAATACAAAAAATAGCCGACAGAATTACAAACTTTTTTGTCCCAACTATTGTGTTCCTAGCTATTCTGAGTTTCTTACTATGGTATCTTTTTTATCAAAAACTAACACCTTACGTGGAGAATGTAATAAAGGTGCTTCCGTGGACTTTAAAAACAGAGAGCAGGCTTTCCTTTGCACTATTCGCTTTTATCTCTACCATCGTAATTGCCTGTCCCTGTGCCCTGGGCCTTGCCATTCCCATGGCACTCCTCAGAGGCACAACCCTCGCAGCGAAAGCCGGAGTACTTATAAAAAATGCAGAAGTTATTCAAACAATGTTGGAGTGCAAATATGCGGTTTTTGATAAAACCGGAACCCTTACAGAAGGTAAGCCCCAGGTAATAGGGTACAATGTGCCCCAAGAAGAGCTGGACAGAATAATGTATATAGAATCTTTCTCATCTCACCCCCTCGCCAATGCCATTAAAAGCATAAAAAATGTAGAAAAACCGCCGGAAATTCAAGAATTAAAGGAAATACCCGGAGAGGGAGTAAAGGCTAAAATCAACGGAGTTTCATACTTTGTGGGAAGGCCGCTAAACACAAATATTTACGAGTCGTATTATAAACAGGGCAAAAGCGTGGTGGAAGTGAGAAAAGAAGATGAGGTGATAGGGTATTTCATAATAGAAGACAAAATCAGAGAAGATAGTAAGGAAGCCATCAAGAATTTAAAAATAAGGGGGATAGAACCGGTTCTGGCTAGTGGCGATAAAAGGGAGTCCGTGGAAAATGTTGCGAAGACTCTTGGGATAGAGATATTCTTCGCCGAATGCAAACCCCATGAAAAAGTGGATATAATTCACAGATTCCAGAGCAAAGGTGGAAAGGTATTAATGGCCGGTGACGGAATTAACGATGCTGCTGCCCTTAAAGCGGCAGATATTTCCGTTAGTATTTCAAATGCCTCCGATCTTGCAGTGGAAACCGCAGATATACTTATACTTAGGGGAGGACTTGGCAAATTGAACAGCTTTATAGAAATTTCAGAACAAACCTTCAAGAAAATAAAGGAAAATCTCTTCTGGGCCTTTTTGTACAATATCCTCGCCATTCCTCTGGCCATGGCTGGACTTTTAAATCCAGTAATAGCAGAAACAGCCATGGCCTTGAGTTCGATAACCGTAATACTTAACTCTTTGCGTTTAAAAGCAGGAGGTAAATATGCCTAATTTTAAACTTTATATACCCGACATCCACTGTGACCACTGTAAGATGAGGATTTCAAAGGCATTAAAAGATCTTGGTCTGAGGGATTTTGAGATTTCCGTTGCTGACAAAGTGGTTATCTTGCAAACTCAAGAGATAGAAAAAGTCATTGAAAAACTAAAAGAAATCGACTATCCGCCTCAAGATATTACTAAATTGACTGAGTAGAAATTTGCCCGGTGAACGAAATTGATAAGTGCTCTCCCTTTCTTCTTGAACATTTTCATGAAATCCTATGGAGAAGCGAACTTCACTTGAATCCTATCAAAATTGAAAAGACCCCGGAAAGACCCTGATTGACTCTGATATCCCTGTGATCCTTAATTAATCTTCCCCTTGATCCACTATTTTAGAAAATCTCAATTTTGTTGGGCATCAATATATCCCTTTACACCTTGCTGTAATCAGAACATACTGTAGTTATTCTCTTCTCGTTCTGGACCAATTCCATTTTAGCGAAATAAGGTCCTCCTGATCCAACTAAATATTACCCAGAAATTTATATTTTTTCGGGCTCCATATCGATCAAATAGCGTCTTCCCCGCTAAATTCGTCCCCTCCGAAACTTTGCTTGATGTAAGTTCTCTATGCCAATCTTCGTATTTATGAGTTTTTGCCCTTCCTTGGAATATCTTGCATTTCTTCTAATGAGAAAAATCGGCCATTAGCCGTTTACCAAAAACTTTTACTGTTCCTAATTAGCCCTTCGCACCCACCGGCGTGATGAAACCACTTTCTTAATTCCACAACTTCCTCACAACAGTGAGCTCGCCCATCTCATCCTTTTCCCGCACTATGAATATATCTTTTACAACTTTCAGTGGATAAATATACCCTCGCTTTCTCTCGTTGAATAATATCAGCTCCTTGAGCCACAAAGGCCTCATCCACTATGACTGAGGAAGACACCGACCCACCCCATTTTAGCGAGATTAATTTCCACGTTTTTTTAAGACTCTTTCCAGCCTCTCCCTCACCCACTTAAAACCAGGATCCTGCTTTAATATTTCCTTGTAAATCACCTGTGCACTGTCAAATTGCCCCATCTCTTCATATGCGTACCCGAGAAGGGCTTTGCATTCCAGGTATCCCCAGCTAAGGGAATTATCGTCTTTATTTTCATATAGTTTTAACGCAGTGAGGAGATTTTGAATAGCTCTTTCCTTACTCCCACCGAAGGACTTTGGCCTGAAGAGGAGTCCAGTACCATAAAGGTAATAGACCCTGGGATTTTCAGGACCCAGCTCTTTTGCTTTCTCAAAGGCTTCCTCAGATTTTCTCCCCAACGAAATGGCCCTTGTAAAATTCTTTGCAATCTTTAAACCGTAGAGCGCTCCAAGAAGTGCATAAGAATCAGAAAAGTCATTTTTCTCTTTCGTACTCCTCTCTGCGTAGAAAATTGCGCTGTCCACCATAGCCTCGCCAGCGAAGTCAGGATTCGAAGTTATCATCTTGAAAATTGCCAGAGCGTTAATGTAATCACCAAGATAGCCACCATTAGAGTTAGCCCAGGTTCTTAACTTCTCATAATAGAATCTGGCAGAGTCATATTGTTGAGCCCTTAACGAAGACTCAAAGATTCGTAAAAAATCCTTAATCTCCCCTTTATAAATGCCCACAATAAGTAACATCCATAAAGTCATTTCACCTCCACCATAGAATATCATAATGTGCTTCCCTATAAAATTCAAGTTCCTCAAGAATTAAAAATCCCCTTAGGTAAAACCGTGAATGGTCCTTCACACTTTCCCGTAAAAGTGAAGCTTTTCCAAATTTTGTCCATGATAATTTAAAATCTTTATGGAGGTGTTATGAAAGCGGTCATACAGAGAGTCAGCTGGGGAGAGGTCTGGGTGGGAGGTGAGCGCGTTGCGCGCATCGAGCAGGGTCTTCTGGTATTAGTGGGCTTTTCTAACACTGATAGAGAAGAGATTCTTCCCAGAGCTGCAAAAAAAATTGTTGAACTAAGGATCTTCGAAGACGAGGCTGGAAAAATGAATCTCTCGATTCTGGACAAAGGTTTTGAAATCCTTGTGGTTCCTAATTTTACCCTTACAGGCAGTATAGAAAAGGGTAGAAGGCCGTCCTTTGATACCTGTATGGAACCCCAGAGGGCAAAACTTTTCTTTGAAAAGCTTTGTGACCACATTTCTGCTTACGGTGTAAAGGTGGAGAAGGGAGTATTTCAGGCAAAAATGGAAGTAAAACTCTTGAACTACGGACCTGTGACTTTTATTCTGGAATTATGAATATTCTCTTAGTAGCAATAATCATCGCCAATCCTGTGATAACCGAAGTGATGCTTGATCCAAAAGGCCCTGAAACAGGAAGCCTTTCACCAGGCGACAGGAATGAGTTCCTGGAAATCTTTAATCCCGGTGATGACACCGTCGACCTTGCTCTGTTCAAACTTCAAGACAATGCAGAGACAGACTCCATAGTTCCTTTCGTTGAAATATTAAATTTTTATCCTCAAGTGAAGGCAACAACAAAAATACCTCCCCGTGGTTATGGAGTGATTCTGGATCGCGAGTATACTTTAGAGGGCGAAAATTACATGCCCTATAATTTACCTCATGGAGTCTCAGTAATGACCACAAAAGACACAGACCTTGGCAATGGTCTCTCCACAAATGACACTATAAAACTCATTGATTACAATGGATTGGCGGTATCGAGTTTTGGAGCCGGGAACGGTTTTCCCATACCTTCACGGGATGGATTAAGTTTTGAGAGAAAGTATTACTATGGGCCAGATGATGTTAACAACTGGAGGTACTCCGAAAATAAAGAAGGTCACACCTGTGGATATCTGAACTCCGTCTCTAAACCTTACACTGCAAAAATACTTTCAATAAAAGCAATAAGCGATAATGCAGAAACAAGATTTGAAATTTCTCTAAAAAATACAGGAACAGAGGTCATCTCAAATCCCGAAATCTATTATGAACTAAGTAGTGATTACCCATGCGGTAAGGAGATTAGAAACATCACAATACTTCCAGATTCCCAGTGTTCCTTGGTTCTTGGTCCCATGCCCATTCCCCCCGGGTATTACACCATCAAAGTAAAAATCAGTGTGAGTGAATGGGATTCCACCATAGCGGAAGACTCAACGCGCTTTTTCACCGGAGAAACCCCCATTGTCATAAACGAAATCATGTATAATAGCGAAACGGAATGGGTTGAAATTTATAATAATTCAAATATACCTTTCAGCCTTAAGGGATTTTTCATTGCGGACCCTGTAACTCGCTCGGCTCCCATCTCTCAGGACGTAGTCTTGTCCCCGGGCGAATATACGGTTTTAGCCTCCAGGGATTTTCCACTGGAAAACAAAATAGTTCTATCAAGTTTTCCTTCGTTAAACAACACCGGCGATACCGTGTATTTATTTGGTTCTTTTGGTGAGTGTTTCGATGTCGTCCCGTATTCTTCCCGATGGGGTGGTGGATATAACGTTTCTTTAGAAAGGCTTTCCCCTAAAATGGACTCAAGAAGTTCCTTTACCTGGATGTCTTCAAGGGAAGGATCAACACCGGGCAGAAAAAATAGCGTTTCCATTGACTTACCAAAAAATAATGAAATCCTCTCCCTTTCAAGAAAGGTCCTCTCGCCATCCAGGGGAATTCCCGTTATCGTCGGAAATCTCGAGTTCCCTGAATATCCCATCTACGCCACCGTGGAACTTTACAGAATTGATGGAATAAAAGTTTTAACTATTATGGAAAACACACTCCTTAAAGATGGTAAAGGTTATTTCACCATTCCCCCAGCTTCCCAACCTTTGAATTTAAGTGATGGGATGTATCTCCTTATTATTAAAGGCAAAAACCAAAATGGAAAGTTCTTCGTAAAAAGAGAAATTCTGGGGATATTAAATTAACGCCTTTTCATCTTTACCAAAGGAATAATCATTTCTTCAATGCTTATACCACCGTGGAAAAGACCCCCATTATATTTTTTCCTGTACTTTTGGGGGTCGCTCCTGTAGACAAAATAATCATAATTCTTCGCAAGGAAAAGTTGCCTTGCCAGCTGGGGAATACCATATGCTTTCATGTTGAGTATTTCCAGAGGCTTACCTTCAATAGCCCTTAAGGAATCACCAAACTTAAACCTCAGCCCTTCTGTGGTTTCCTGGCCTCCTTGAATTACTACGGCCTTTTCCCCCTTAACCCAGCCGTGGTCTGTGGTTATGAATACACAATCTGACGAGAACTTTTCAACTATTTTCGAAGAATCAAGTACAAACTTACAAAGGCTTACATAATCCTCTGCACTTTCAATAAGTCCCTTTAAGGGTGACTCTTCTTCTCTCAGATGAAAAACCATATCAAAAAAGTTGACCACGTATACTTGCAGTAAATTCTCGTGATGAAAGGACTCCTGCTTCAAAGCCTCCAGATTGTTTATCTTTTTCATGGTGAATGGTAAATTCTTAAGTCCGTGTTCAATAAGATTTTGCTCCATTAGTTCTTTTTCGTGCAGGTTATCTCTTAGCCACCCCGGATTTCTTCTCTCAGTATCATACGGAGTAAGCCCTGAGAATAAAGAATTTCTGGCAAATTGGGTTGCAGTGGGAATAACCGAATACATAGGCTCAATCTCCACAGTATATTTGGGAGGGATATTTTTAGCAAACTCGAGAGCCTGATCAAACCGAAAATTATCAAAAACTAATAGCGTAACTTTATTACCCTTTTTAACTTCCGGGAAAACGAACCTTTCGAGGAATCTAAAAATCCATGGGACTTCAGGATTACCAATCAAATCAGGCATCTCATCAATAATCCATGATGCAAACTCGTAATTCAAGGAATCCAGCTCCTCCCTGAGAAGTTCGTCATCTTTGCTTTCCACCATCCACTGAAATAACAGTCTTCCCTTTTCCAGCCAGCCTCTCCAATCCTTTGATAGTGAATTAATCCTGTTATAATATTCAAACACTCTCCTTACTTCTGTGCGGTCTTTTATTTTGTCTTTTTCCAGCTTTCTTAAAACAGCGAAAATCTGAGAAGGCTGGACGGGTTTTACAAGGTAATCAAAAACATCTATAGAGTAGGCCTCATCCATTATATCACTATCCTGAACCATGGTAACAAGAACAATGGGAATGTTAGGATAAATCTTCTTTATTTCTCTTGCAAAATCAAGACCAGAAACCTGGGGCATTTTATAATCCACAAGGATTACATCAAAGGTTTCAGACTTTAATATTTCAAAAGCTTTTAAAGGATGATCAATACCCACTACATCAATACCTTCACGTTCCAGGAACATAATATGGGGTTTGAGAAGATGAATTTCATCATCAAGCCAGAGAACTTTCATAATAAAATTATAAAGCAACGAAAGTTTAAAAACCCAACCATTTACTGTATAATATATGCACGGGCAGATAGTTCAGTCTGGTTAGAACGCCGGTCTCACATACCGGAGGTCGGAGGTTCGAATCCTCCTCTGCCCATTTAAGTGATCGAATCCTCATTATAAATATCCCCTACGGGAAAAGACAGTAGCTTAAGTCCCTCTCAAAAAGAAATTAAAACAGCCACAAGCATTAAAAAACCACCCAGAAGCTCAATTCCTGTCCACCTTTCTCCTAAGAATATCAAAGACACAATGAAACTAAAGAAAACCTCCAGAGACACAAAAATCGTAGATTTAATTGCACCTGAGTGTTTAAGTCCCGTAACGTAAAGATAATAAGCTAAAACTGTACAAGCAAAAGCAAGGTAAAATACAATGGCAAATCCCCTCAAATCAAGGGTAATCTTAAAGCCTTCTATTGCAACTAAAGGTAAAGACAGGACAGCTGTTACTAAAAAGACAAACATATTAATTTCGTGGGTAGAGAATCTCTCAAGAAGTTTCTTTGAGATAATAACATAAAAAGCCCAGCAAAAAGAAGCACCAAGAACCATAAGGTCGCCCACCATTATACCCCGGGATAAAGCCTCTTTTATGTTTCTTCCCACCGTTAACAGAACCATCCCTGGTATTAGTAATACAAGGGAAAAAAGGTAATTTATCTTAGGTTTCTCTTTCAGAAAGAATATAGCAAGAAAGGGAACCCAGACAACAAAAAGATTAATGATCAAGGCAGTCCTGGACGCGAGGGTATATTTCTGGCCCCAGAACTGGAAGATATAGGATAGAAATGTAACAAGTCCCAATGCATAAGCGTTCTTTTCCCTGAATAGATTCAAAGGGAAGGAACTTTTTGTAACCAGGAAAAACAAAAGATAAATGACAAAACCCAATGAAAATCTTAAAAATACAAAAACTACAGGAGGGAAGAAACCGAGACCTAATTTAACTGCTGGAAACGACGTGCTCCATATTAAGGAGGATAAAACCACATAAAAAATCGCTTTTCTCTCTGACATAGTTATATCCTACTCTCCACAGACACATGGGATCTTCCCACATTTGGGGCAACCGTTTTCATATTTCTTAATGGCCTCTTCCATTTCAATTCCGTACAAATTGGCTAAGGAAAAGAGCCATGCACAAACATCTGAAAACTCTTCCAATAGCTCCTCGTTTTTTTCGTGTCTTATAGCCTTTGCAAGCTCACCAACTTCTTCAATAAACCACCTGAAAGTTTGTGATTTCCCGCGCCTTTGATCCTTCTCAAAATAGATTCTCTTTATGAGGTTTTGAAAATCTTTTATTTCCATAATCCCAGAATCCAGGTTATAAAAGCAAAATAAGGAGCCGTAAACATTATACTATCAATCCTGTCCAGCATGCCACCATGCCCCGGGAATAAATTTGAAGAGTCTTTTACCCCTACCTCTCTTTTGAACGACGACTCCACAAGATCCCCAATCTGGGAAAGAACTGAAATAATGAAGGTGAATACCAGAGAGTAATAAATACTCTTAAATGGCGTGATTTTCAGAATATGGAGAATATAGCCAAAGGGTAAGGTGAAAATTATGCCATATATGTAACCTTCCACGGTCTTTTTAGGGCTTATTTTTACTGCAAGCTTATGCCTGCCCCAAAAATATCCACAAAGGTATGCCATGGTATCAAAAATCCAGATAATCGCAAGGAAAAATAAAATACCTTTAAAACCTAATTCCTGACGGATGATCAATGCCGAGACAGCCCCGAGAAAAGCATACGAAAGAATAAAAAAAGAAAGTGCCTGGTTAATTATGGAAATCCCTCTGTTCCAGAATAGGGGTACTGAAAGGAAGAAGAGCATGGGAAGGAAAGCCAGCCATTTAATCTGTCCAAAATAGTATATTGCGATGGCGAGCAAAAAGAGGAGCGATGTATAATATTTTTCCAAACTGCCTACTTTGTAAAGATTCAGAAACTCAATTAATGCAACAAGGAAAGCAAAGGATACAAGAATTGCAAAATAAATTTTCCCGAGATACACAAGTAAAACCACAAAAGGAATAAGGAGGAAAGCAACAATACTCCTTTGCTTCAATTCATCCTTCAATGACACCTCCGAACCTCCTGTGTCTTTTAGAAAAATCCTCAAGAATTTTTAAGTATTCCTCTTTTCTAAAGTCTGGCCACAAGGTTGAAGTAAAGTAGAATTCTGTATATGCAATATGCCACAGTAGAAAATTCGATATTCTTATCTCTCCTCCCGTTCTGATAAGCAAATCAGGATCAGGCACATCAGGAAAGTACGTAAATTTTTTGAAAGACTCTTCATCCAGGGCCTCAATACTCGAACCACTCTCTAAAAACTTCCTCACTGCATCCAGTATTTCAGCTCTCCCGCCATAAGACAAAGCGAGGAATACATTAAGTCCATTACAAACCGAGGTTTTCTCTCTGGCTTTCCTTATTTCGTCTTTGACAGAAGCAGGGAGAAGTTCTAGCCTGCCTATAAAATCTATTCTGACGTTATTTTTAACCAGGGAGTCTACTTCTTCAGAAATGAGCGTTGCGAGCATCTTCATTAAAAAATTAACTTCCCTCTCGGGTCTCTTCCAGTTTTCCAGGGAAAAAGTATAGAGAGTTAAATATTTTATTCCAACTTCACTGGAAACTCTTATTATTTCTCTAACGGATTCCGCTCCTGCCTTATGTCCAAGATACCTGGGAAGTCCACGTTCTCGAGCCCAGCGCCCGTTGCCATCCATTATAATGGCAACATGCTGGGGAATATTATTCTTCAAGAATTTCTTTCTCCTTATTCTTTGTTATCTTATTAATCTCATCAATATATTTGTCGTGGAGCTCCTGGAGATGTTTTTCTGCTTTCTTGGAATCGTCCTCGCTAATTTCTTTATTTTTTTCCATCTTTTTAACCTGTTCAACTCCATCCCTTCTAACGTTCCTTATTGCAACCCTGGCATCTTCTGCATACTTTCTGACAAGTTTAATAAGCTCCTGTCGCCTCTCTTCAGAAAGGGGAGGAATGGGTATACGAAGCACGTTCCCGTCACTCTGCGGATTCAATCCCAAACCAGCTTTTTTAATGGCCCTCTCAATTTCTCCAATTGCAGACTTATCCCATGGTTGAATCAAAATCATGGAAGGCTCAGGGATCTGAATTGTTGCAATCTGATTTATGGGTACCTGAGAGCCGTAATAGTCCACCTTTATTCCATCAAGGAGATAAGGAGTTGCTCTACCCGTACGGAGTCTTGCGACTTCTTTCTGAAAATTCTCCACTGTTTTTTTCATTTTATCCTCAACTTCTTTATAAACCTTATCAAGCATCTCTACCCCCTTAAATCTCTACAAAGGTACCAACCTTTTCACCAAGTAAAGCTTTCTCAAGATTACCTTCCCGAGTTAAATCAAAAACTAGAACGGGAATCTTATTTTCTTTACAAAGAGTAATTGCCGTTTGATCCATTACTTCGAGTTCAAGGTTTATCATGGTTCTGAGATCAAGGTGATCAAATTTTCTGGCGTCAGGATACTTTTTCGGGTCCTTATCGTATACCCCATCTACCTTGGTTCCTTTAAGAAGAAGTTCAGCTTTTATTTCACCGGCTCTTAAAGCAGCGGCAGTATCAGTGGTAAATAAGGGATTGCCCGTGCCACAGGCGAATATTACTACCCTTCCCTTCTCAAGATGTTCAATGGCCTTTCTTCTGACAAAGGGTTCCCCTATGGCTCTAATTTCTATGGCTGTAACTATTCTGGTTTCCACTCCATTCTTTTCCAGAGCGTTCTGGAGGGCCATACTGTTAATGGCAGTGGCCAGCATGCCCATGTAGTCTGCTGAAATTCTATCAAACCCCAATTTCTCTATGGTCTTACCGCGGACAATATTGCCTCCGCCAACCACTATAGCGATCTGAGTTTCAAGATCACGAGCACAATGGGCAATTTCTCTTGATAATCTATGGAGAAAATCTATATCAAAATTTTCTTTATCATTACCAAAAAGTTCGCCAGAAATTTTAAGTAAAACCCGGCGATACTTACTCTTCACCTATTTTAAACCTCGCAAATCTCTTCACCCTGATATTCTCAGAAAACTTTGCTATATGCTGTTTTATATATTCTTCAACAGTTACACCTGGCTCCATAAAAAATTCCTGATCGTAAAGGACATTTTCCTGATAAAACTTTTGCAGCTTACCCTCAATAATTTTTTCTATTACATGATCAGGTTTCCCTTCTCTCTTGAGCTGTTCCCTGAGGATTTCTTTTTCTCTTTCAATGACTTCAGCTGGGACATCTTCCCTCCTCACGTATTTAGGACTCATAGCAGCAATCTGAAGGGCTATATTATGAACGAACTTCTTGAATTCATCGGTATTGGCAACAAAATCGGTTTCGCAATTTACCTCTACAAGAACGCCCAACCTGGCACCAGGGTGTATATAAGCCTCTATAATCCCCTCTTTGGTCTCCCTGGAAAGCTTTTTGTCAGCTTTCGCAAGCCCCATTTTTCTGAGTTCCTCAACTGCCTTTTCAATATCCCCGCCGGTCTTTTCTAAAGCTTTCTTACAATCCAGAATTCCAGCACCTGTTCTTTCCTTAAGTTCCTTTATCATTTCAGGAGTTATAGCCATTATTCCGCTCCTCCTTCCTCAATTTTTTGAACACCACCTGAATCTTGCCCCTGCTTACCTTCTATAATTGCATCAGCCAGGGTTTTTGTAATCAATGTGATAGACCTTATAGCATCATCATTGCCGGGAATTGGAAATTCCACAAGAGTAGGGTCTGCATTGGTATCAACTATAGCAACTACAGGAATGGAAAGTCTCTTAGCTTCTCTTAAGGCTATTTCTTCTTTAACAAGATCCACTATATAAACGGCATCAGGTAAAGTCTCCATATTGGCAATACCCTCAAAAACCTTTTCCAGTTTCTCAAGCTCGTGAAGCATTAAAAGTCTTTCTTTCTTAGGGTAAAGTTCCAGATCACCGGTCTCTTTCATTTGTTGAAGTTCTTTCATCCTTGCAATTCTCTTCCTTATGGTCTCAAAATTAGTCAGGGTGCCTCCCGGCCAACGTTCAGTCATGTAGAATGCACCGCAACGTTTTGCCTGTTCTGTCACAACTTCTTTACCTTGCTTCTTGGTACATACAAAGAGTACTGAACCGCCCTTGGCACTTAGATGTTTCAGAAAATTGTAGGCCTCAATCAACTTCTCGTAGGTCTTCCTTATGTCTATTATGTGATGATCTTCCCGCTGGGTGTAAATGTAAGGCTTCATTTTGGGATTCCAGCGTCTCTTTTTGTGTCCAAATTGCACCCCTGCCTCAAGAAGATCTTTAAGGGTAACGGGAAACGCAATATTATCGCTTGGAGTATTGTGGAGATTTTCTTCTCTTGCTCTTTCCATATTTCATCCTCTCCTTTTCTCTTGGGTCCCTTGATAACATTCTGTACTTCTTAAGTACTTCAGTGAGATTCTCGTCCATAGTTTTCAAAGCTCTTGCCAGAGCAAGCCTCATGGCACCAGCCTGACCAGCTTTTCCTCCACCTTCAACCTTACAAATTATATCTACTGGCTTATCTATCCCAGCTATCTTGAGAGGCTCTAGAGCGTGGATCACAAGATCCTCCCTACCAAAATATTCAAGGGGTCTCATTCCATTGACGTAAACAAGCCCCCGACCATTTTCTCTTAGCCTCAATCGCGCCACAGCCCTTTTTCTAGAACCCGTTGCAAAAATAACTCTTGTGTCACTCAAGATCTTACCTCCTTAGTTTACTTTCAGAATATCAATGGGCTCAGGATTCTGAGCCTTGTGGGGATGTTCAGGCCCGGCATAAACTTTAAGTCTTAAAAACATTTTTCTCCCCAGTTTATTCTTTGGAAGCATCCTCTTAACTGCCAATTCTATTAATCTCTCCGGGTGAGTTTGCAAAATCTGCCCGGCAGTCCTCGCTTTGAGCCCCCCTGGGTAACCCGAATGATGGTAATATACCTTTTGAAGAAGTTTCTTTCCGGTTAATTTAACCTTTTCAGCGTTCACAACCACCACAAAATCTCCTGTATCAATGTGAGGTGTATAAATTCTTTTTCTTTTTCCCTGTAATAAAAGGGAAACACGAGATGCGAGCCTCCCGAGCTCTATCCCAGAAGCGTCAACCAGAAACCACTTCCTCTCAATATTCTCTTCTTTAGGCAAAAAAGTACGCATAATACCCTCCAGCTTCGCGAAATTATAAGTTAAAGGAACTGAATTTTCAAATAGTTATACGGAGAGGGTGGGATTCGAACCCACGGTACCCTTTTTAGGGGTACGCACGATTTCCAATCGTGCCCCTTCGGCCAGCTCGGGCACCTCTCCAGTAGTTACATATTATAAATTAAATCGTATGAATAGGCAAAGATTATTTTCTTTGATTGTCGATAAATACAGTTTTATAATATAAGCCACGCCGGAGTGGTGGAACTGGAAGACGCGGCGGATTCAAAATCCGCTGGCCGCAAGGCCGTGAGGGTTCGAGTCCCTCCTCCGGCACAAATAAAAATGTGTGGGATTGTCGGATATATTGGAAATAAAGACCTGGATTCCGTGATTCTCGTTGGGCTCGAAAAACTCGAGTACAGAGGATATGATTCCGCCGGTATTGCCGTTATTCACAATGGTAGACTTTTTATAAGGAAACGTGCAGGAAGAATAGGTGATCTTTACACCCTTGTTAATGGAATGGCTTTTAATGGAAAAGCAGGTATAGGACACACCCGGTGGGCTACTCACGGAAAAGTTAACGACATAAATGCACATCCGCATACAGATTGCAAATCTCAGATCGCGGTGGCCCACAACGGCATCATTGAAAATTTTGAAGAACTTAAAAAGGAACTGGAAGCAAAGGGACACAAATTTATTTCTGAAACTGATAGCGAAGTAGTTCCCCATCTCCTCGAGGAGTATTACCAGGGTTCTCTTTTAGATGCGGTTTTTAAAACTGTAAAAAGGCTAAAAGGGTCTTTTGCCTTAGTAATCCTCTCTTCTTTAGAACCAGACAAAGTGATTGGTGTAAAGATGCAAAGTCCTCTCCTAATAGGTGTTGGCCACAATGAAATGCTCCTTGCCTCAGACCCCACCCCCCTCTTATCCCATACCAAGGAAATAGTAACCCTAGATGATGGTGAAGTTTGTGTAATCACGCAAAATAGTTTCCAGGTTTTTGACTTTGAAGGGAAGGAGAAGGTGAAGAAAATAACTCAAATTGAATGGACTGCTGACATGGCTGAAAAGGGTTCATATCCCCATTTCATGCTCAAGGAAATCTTCGAGCAACCATCGGTATTGAAAAAGAACCTTGAGTACTACATAAGAGGTAATGAAGTAACTCTATTAAAGGATTTTAACCTTCGAAGGCTCCTACTGAACAAAGACCGCATTTTAATCCAGGCTTCCGGAACGTCATTACACGCCGGCCTTGTAGGTAAGTATCTCCTTGAAAAGCTTGCGAGAATACAGACCGACGTGGATTTCTCCTCAGAATTCAGATATAGAGAACCGGTTTTAACACCAAACACCTTGGTCATCGCCATCAGTCAGTCAGGAGAGACCGCCGATACCCTTGCAGGGGTTAAAATGGTAAAGGAAAATGGCCTCGAAGTTCTCTCCATAGTAAATGTCAAAGATAGTTCCATTGCAAGGGAATCAGACTACGTGCTCTATATTAATGCAGGCCCTGAAATAGGAGTAGCATCCACAAAAGCATATACAGCCCAGATACTTATATTATTACTCTTAAGCCTGGAAGTAGGGCTTTTAAAGGGCCATATATCAGAACAGGATTTTCAGAAAATAAGGGAGGAACTTTTCAGGGTTCCGGATTTTGTAGCTCATATCTTGGCCCACTCTGACTACATAAAAGCCATTTCTGAAAAATTCTTGAATAGTAAGAATGTTATGTTTCTCGGGAGAGGAATAAATTATCCCACAGCGTTAGAGGGAGCTCTAAAACTCAAGGAAATATCTTATATTCACGCCATCGGATATGCTGCCGGGGAAATGAAACACGGACCTCTGGCACTGGTGGACAAGGATTTACCCGTGGTGTTTGTAAATCCCTTTACTTCCGTCTACGAAAAATCCATTAATAATCTCGAAGAGGTAAAAGCAAGGGGTGGTATTATCCTTTCAGTTATCACTGAGGGTGATGAAAGAATGAAGTCCTTAAGTGACTATACTTTCGAAATACCATATGTCAACGAACTTTTTACACCCATAGTATCCATAGTTCCTCTTCAACTCTTTGCATACCATGTTGCTGTAGGACGGGGATGCGATGTCGATAAACCGAGGAATTTAGCAAAGAGCGTGACAGTAGAATGAAACACAGACCCTTCGTCATAGTAATTTCTGCTCCTTCTGGCACAGGAAAAACCACAGTACTTCAGCGGGTAAGGCAACTTGAGCCTGATCTTTTTTACTCTGTCTCTATCACCACACGCCCCCCGCGTCCAGGTGAAGTAAACGGGGTAGATTACATCTTTACCACGAAAGTCGAATTTGAGAAGATGATTAAAGAAGGCGAGCTTCTGGAATGGGCACAGGTTTTTGGGGGTGAATATTACGGCACACCAAAGGCTCCAGTAGTTAAAGCCCTGGAGGAGGGCAAAGATGTCATAATGGACCTGGATATACAGGGGAAAACAACCCTCGAGGAATACTTTAAAGAAGACCTTGTGTCCATCTTTCTTTTGCCACCCTCTTTTGAGGAACTAAAAAGAAGACTTTTGAAAAGACAAACGGAAAGTGAAGAAAAACTAAAAGAAAGGTTAGAAAGAGCAAAAGTTGAATTAAAATGGGCGGAAAAGTACAAATACTGGGTAATTAGTTCTGAAGTGGAGGAAGCCGCTCAAAACATTCTTATAATCATAAAAGCAGAGAGAATGAAAAAAAGCAGGATCGAATTAAGCAGCGATTTTTTTACTATATAGCGAACTTCCAGAGTTTAACGGTACCTTCTATATCGCTGGTTGCAAAATAGTTCTTCCTGGGAAAAAGGCTTAAAGAAGTACATTTTCTGGTCTGGAGGTCTATTTCTGTTTTCTTTTCCATATTACTAAGATCCAACATCTGAAGCCTTCCCTCTGAAGCTATTAATACATGTTTGTCATCCGAAGTAATCTCAAAATCTACAACATCTTTATAATCCTCTTCAAGCCTATACGTGTTTAAAACGGCAAATGAGTTAGAGTTCCATATGATTAATTTCCTATCGCTACCAACGGAGATGAAAAAGTCACCGGAATTAGAAAACTTTATCTTTTTTATCCAACCCGTATGTTCTTTCAAAGTAACTTTTAGCTTTCTCTCAGCTGTATTCCAGACCAGGATATTTCCGTCAGCCCCTCCAGAGACGAGGAGATTCAGCTTCGGCGAGTGAGCAATGGTGTTAATGAAGGACTCATGCCCCACAAGATTGCCTACCTTACTCACCTGGCTTATGTCAAAAACGGTTATTACTTTCTCATAACCACCAGCATACAAAAAATTAGAATCAGGGGAAAAAGCAAGCTCCGTGATCTCGTCATTCTGGAATTTACTGTTAAGCAGCAATGTCCAGTGGACGGTTTCGTAAAATTTTACAACTCCATTTTTAGTGGAAAGGGCAAGATACTGAGAATTCGGCGAAACTTTAATATCCGTGGGGGCATCATCCTCTGAAGTAACCTTTATAGAAATGAGCCTTTGCCATTCTGTGGTTCCAAATACCTTAACAACACCATCAACACCAACAGTCAACATATATTCACCCTTGGGCGTAAAAAGTACTTTAAGAGCCATGACCTGGTGAGCCTGTACCTTTCCCAGGAGCTTTATCTGGGTTACAGTAGCCACCTGAGACACCATGGAAAGTCGTGTTACAAAGGGTGAAGAGGAGGAAACGGGCTTCTTTGGAACTTCCCGGGCTCTTTTCTTCTCTTCTTCAAGCACCTTCCTGATTACCTCTGAAGGAATCTGCATCTTAGCGGCCATATCCATGATTTCTTTTTCTTCCTTGGGACCAATTTTACCCGCATATTGAGAAATCTTAATATCCCTTAAAGTCCTGATCTTTTCTATGACTTCTAATGCGGCTTTCGCTTCCGAAGCACTCTTGAAGAGCGAGTCAGGCTTCATTTCCACACTAAGAGCAGAAGGAGAAGATGTTCCGCCTGTGAGTTTAATAAGAAAGTCCACTATCTCAACGCTCATATTTTCTATTACCGAATAGTCAATAGTCCCTTTCTCCTCGTCCCGGAACCTGTCAGGTGTTAGGCCAGTGAGCATTTCAATGGCCACAATACCCAGTGAATACAGGTCACTCTGAGGTGAAGAGTAACCTAATCTCTGCCTGGGTGACGCATATCCCTTGGTATAAATGATCTCTCTGTCACGTTCCCCGGGTTTATATTCAATGACAGCACCGTAATCGACAAGAAAAGCCTTTCCGTTTTGATCCACAATTATATTTTCGGGTTTTATATCCCGATGCAACAAAGGTGGATCAAAGGAATGTAAGTAGTTTAAAATGTCTAAGGTATCTTTAAGAACTATAATGGCCTCATCCTCTTCAAGTTTTCCACGTTCCGAAAGGATGGTTCTCAAGTTTTTTCCCTCAACAAAATCCTGAAGCAAATAAATCTTTCCAGTTTTATTATCCACAAGGTATCCATGGATTTTTGGAATCTGGGGATGATTGAGCTTGGCGAGTATCATGCCTTCTCTCTTTATGAACTCCTGGCTCCTGGAGGAAACATCTGAAAACTCTTTAATTACCACTTTTCTTCCAAAAAGCTGTAGATCCTCTGCCAGATAAGTTCTTCCGAAGCCTCCCACCCCTATCTTTTTTATTAACTTGTATCGATTATCAATCAGGACAGGACCAGAGGATAATGGAGCTCCGCATCTTACGCAGAAATATTCACCTGGAGGGTTCGACTCTCCACAGTTACTACACTTAACTGAGGACTCAAACTTATTTCCACAAAAAGCGCAAAATAATGCATTATCAGGATTTTCTTTTCCGCACTTTGGACATTTTTTCATTTAGAACTCCTTATTACATTCCTTTTTTCAACTTCCACAAGAATCACACTCACATTATCGGTAGTTTTCTTTTTATAGGCTTCTTCTAAAAGCGCGATGCATTTCTCATTGGTGCTCTTCTTATCGTCCATCACTATGCTATATATATCGCTTTCAGAAACCACATCAGTCAAACCATCAGAACATATCAGGATTTTAAACTTGTCGTATAGTACATTCAATTCTTCTATGTGCACATCGAGCTCTTCCGATGATTTTACCCCAATTGCCTGCGTTATAGCTTTCGCCTTTTTTGTGGAAACATCTCTTTGAGAAACTTCATAATAGTTTTCTTCACTGAAAACAAAAATTGGAGAATCCCCAACATTAAAAGCAATAAAACGATTCCCTTCAATGAAAAGCCCCGCAATAGTTCCTCCCATCTTCTTACTGGCTTCCTCACCCACAGTATTTTTCGAATACACCAGATTATTAACATATTCAATACTTTCAGAAATATCTTCAACATTCACTCTCTTCTTTGCAAAAAGATTCTTGAAAAATTCTCTCCTCATACCCTCAGTTATCATCTCAGCGGCAACTTCTCCCTTTTCATGGCCCCCTAATCCATCGGAGAGTATAAAAAGATATTTCTTGCCAGAATCCACTATGTCGAGCCTGTGGATTTCCTGATAAGCATCAATCATCATTATTGCGTCCTCGTTAGAACTTCTCACAGGGCCTTTATCGGAAACCCCAGCATATCTTATTACTGGAATATTGAGACTTGCTTTTAAAGAGTTCAACCACCACAAAAGTCGCTGGATAGTAAAATCTTTATGAATGACTTCATTTTTCTCCTTCTCCCACATGGAGTCTTTATCGCCCTTAAGGGAACTAATAAGTTTCCTCAAAAACTCCTCTGCATGAAGGAAGCCTTTTTTTTTCTCCTGCGAAATATTTATTAAAGGAGAAAACCTCTCGTCAACAAAAAAATCTTCAAGCCTTTCAGAGAAATAAAGGTCTTTAAAGGGTATAATTTTCTCTGCAAAATTTTTCAGAAACTCAATCTTTCCATCTTCACCTAAAGACTCCCATACATCCCATATAATTTTGATCTCTCCCGTTACATGGAGAACAGGAGCATACCTTCCCTTCTCCAGCTGGAGCGCATCATAAAGGTTACCAAAGGAGGAAAAAAAGCGGAAAATTGGCGAATCAACCTGGATTTTGGTAATGTTGGGATTAACCTCATTAACTCTGGTCCAGAATTTTTCCTTTGAATCTATTCGATACTTCGGGTCATGAATTTCAGCATCTAAATGTTCAAGAACAAAATAATATTTTCTTAGAGAAGCACCACAAATATCACACTTTTCTTTGCCCTCAATTACTTTCGAACCACATACAGGACAAAAGTATTGATTAAGATCAAATCCGCACATCAAACAATTTTTACTCTCCAATGAATTTAAAGTGTTACACCTTGGGCACTTTTTAAGTCTCATTTCTCTCTGACCTCGAGTACCAGCATTAATTTCTTACTAAATCCAATAGTATCTCCAGGGTACACTTTGTAGCTCTTCCCGGGTTCCAATCGAGTACCATTGAGATATGTACCGTTCGTACTTCCAAGGTCTTGAATCATAAAGGAGTTCGATGAAGGATCAATAATCAACATCGCATGACGTCTGGATACCGTATACGAAGAAGGAAAAGAAGATAAATCCACGTCGGGTGTAAAATCCTGGCTTTTTCGCCCCACAATGAGCTCAAAAGTCCCTTCATCCTTCAAGGGAATATAAACGAACTGACCGGTTTCCCGCTCTACCAGTAGATATGGACTTTCTTGTCCACGAGATGCTGTTATAGCCTCACCACAAACGGTACAGAACTTAACGCCTGAAGGATTCCAATGACCCTGTGAGCAAAAAACTCCCTCATCTTCGGCCTTAACAGAGAAAATGTCTAGAGCTGCAAGGCACCGTTCACAAAATCTTACACCATCTCTATTTTGAAATCCACAAATTGGACACTTCATTCTTCTACAATTTTTGTTTGATATTTAGTTTTTATTCTGAGTTCATCAGGGATTTCGCCCTGTAGCTTCACTTTCTCAATGTTCTCTTCTATTACCTTCCTTAATTCGTCATTCTCAACCTTTAGTGCTGTTTGATACATGGTCTGTAAAATCGTAAGAGCTTCCAGGGGTTTCCCGGAATCAATGTATTCTTCGGCTAACTGACTCTCCACATAAAGACTTACCCTGGTAACAGCGTCCCTTACTTCTTCTTCAAATTGGGAAATGTAACTTTCCGTTACCTCAAGCACAATATTATGCCTCGAAGAGCGCATTATTTCACCACTAAGAGCTTTGTATTTCAACTCATACTCCATAACCCTATTAATGTAACTGGAACCAGGTTCACGGACAAAAAGCTGCAACAGTACCATTTTTTCTTTATCCCTCTCCAGATCCCCTACCTCGAGTACCCAGTTCTCACCATCCCATAAAGGCTCTATCTTTTTAATTTGTGGATTTATTACGAAAGCGGGAGAAACCCTGGAAAATTCCACAAAATTCTCCAATTTCAACATAATTTGAAGATCTCTGAAGGCCACATTTTTAATATTTTGAACCTCTGCTATAAACTTTTCTCTCAAGTCTTCCGGGTTATCAACGTAATACATTTTTCCCCCGGAATAATCCGCTATTTGTTCTAAAAGTTTGGGATCCCATTTCCTACCAAGTCCTATAGTAGTTATATTGATACCCTTCTTTCGCGCATTCCTTGCAAGCTCAACACATTTTGCATCATCTCCATAATCGTTTCTGCCGTCCGTAAGCACTATCATCCAGCTCACCATTTCGTTACCATGAAATTTTTCCGCTTCTTCAAGACCCACTGCCATACCTTCGTCAATGGAAGTACCGCCCAGGGGGAAAATATCCTCTACCCTCATCCTTAACTCCTTCCTTGCTGAGGCAGGGGAATTAGAAACCAATACCTTAGCCTCAGAATCAAATAGAACAATACTTATCCTATCCTCATCTTCGAGATTATTCAGGATTTCCTTAACTGCTCTCTTCAAATTCTCTATGGGTTCGCCTTCCATGGAGCCGCTCTTATCCAGTACCAAAACTAAATTCACCTTCGGCGGCGGTGGAGACTCTACAGGCCTTAGTTTGAGCAGCAAAAATTTTTGTTCTTCAAAAGGTATATTTTGTGCGATAGTGGGATTATCCCATATATAAGACAATATTACAGGCTCTTTCGATCTTAAAAGTGCCATGGAATTATTATAAAACTTCTTTATTTCAAATTCAAATTTTTAAGCTCATTAATCTTCTCAGCCTGGGGCGATTCTGGATATTCCCTAATGAGCTTATCCTCGTAAAATTCGGCAGTTTCTTTATCTTTTAAATATAGACGGTAAATGACAGCAAGGGAATAAAGGGCACGACACACCACCTCAGGATTTTCGGAGTGCTCCGCCAGATTACGATACAATTCGATGGCTTTCGACAGATTGTTAAGATCCAGGAAAAACAGTTCCGCTTTTCTAAGTATTGAATAATCGTCAGAATTTGATTCTGAAGTAACTTCAAGAAGTGAATTATATCTAATGTCTACCTCCGCTCTCAACTCGGGTTTTAAGGGGAAATTTTTTAACTCCTGATAAATGGACAATGCTACATTCAAACTATCAAGGCTTTCCATAATTTTTCCCTTCAGTAGAAGGGCCTTAATAAAAGTAGAATCTCGTTTCGGATTATCCAGAATATTTTGTAGAATTGCCAGTGCTTTCTCGTACTCATTAGTTTGCATATAAATCTTTGCTTTCTCATATTTTATTATCCTGCTCTGGTCAGAATCCTCAGCGAAAGGTGCAGAGTCCAGAATTTTAAGAGCTTCCTGGTATTCACCTCTACTTATAAAGATGTCTATCCTGTTTAGAATCACAAAGAGTCTATCGTTATCAGAGCTCACGAGGGACTCTCGATACTTCAAAAATTTTTCCGCGGCAGGATAGTTCTTAACCTTCATTGCAGCATCAATAGCAAGTTTTAAAACCTCCTGCTTATTGGGAAATTTTAAAATTGTCTTCCAATTTTCATCGACCAGCTCTACAATGTCCTTATACCTTCCCTCTATAAAGAGCATTCTGATCCTAACGGGCAAAAATTCCGAAGAACGAAAGGCAGTGGGATATTTCCTCATAATCCCCCTTACTTCTTCGGTCATTCCAAGGGATAAAAGGAGATCAGCATATTCAGGTAGAGCTTTTACAGCATATGGAGAGTCAGGAAAGAACTTGTAGAGCTCCTCAAATTTGGTTCTTGCTTTTGTGTAATCACCAATTCTCTTATACGAAATTGCAGAAAGATAGAGGGCATCATCCACATAACTTGATGTTTTATAATATTCAAAAATTTTTAAGCATTTCTCAATAACCTTATTATACTTTGCTGAAGCCTCCGGAGTATTTCTTCCCTGTGCCTGAAAAATTTTTTCCGCTTGTTTGAAATATACCTTAGCGTTGTAAAAGGTGTTGAAGTAAGCACATGAAGAAAAATAAATCAGTAAAAAAACTAAAAATTTTCGAAAAGCCATTTCAGAAAATAATCCTTCTCGACTTTCTCCCTTTTCAATTCGACTATTTTAATATGTTTTTCCCGCATTTTTCTGGGAACAGGCCCCTGGGGGAGAGCCAATATTTGGAAACTTAGAGACATCCCTTTGCCGTCACTGATCTCCACCAAATCACCCACTTTTACTTCGTAGGAAGGTTTTTTCGCGCTGCCATTAACTTTTATTTCCCAATTCTTTACAGAACTTCTGCTCCTTGAAAGGCCCGTCAGTTTAATAAAAAGATCAATTCTCAAAACTCTTTAACTTCAACGAAAACCTGCTGCCTCAAATTGTTTACCAGTTTCGTAAGCTCCTCTTGAATTTTTCTGTTCTCAATATACTGCTTTATGTTATTTTGCACTTCAGAAAAATCAGGTGTTTTCCCTTCCTTTTTATCTGTTATTCGAACGACGTGATAACCATCCTGACCCTTTATTATGACCACACTTCCTACCCTAGCTGTAGTTACTTTGTCTCTGTATTCTTCAGGAAGAGCATTCAACGGTATCCAGCCCAGATCTCCACCAAGATCTCTGGTTTCTTCATCATCAGAGTACTGTTTTGCTAACTCGTCAAAGCTCATTTTCTGGACTTCTATCTTATTTTTTATAGAAACAGCTTTTTGGTATGCTTTATTCCACTCCTCAGGTCTAGCCTCGACCTTTATAAGGATGTGTTTTAACTCGTAATTATTGTCAGTTTTCCTCACCAACTTAAAAATGTGGTAGCCATAATCACCCCGTATAGGTTCACTAATTTCACCTGGATTCAACTTATTCAGTTTATTTCGAACTTCCTCGGGGAAAAAGGAGCCAGGAATGACCCCGATATATCCTCCGTAAGATGCAGATTCTCTATCATCGGAATATCTATTCGCTGCATCTTCAAAAGAGATGGAACCTTTCTTTATCTGGTTGTAGAGATTTTGAGCCTTTTTTAAAGCAGCACTTTCCTGCGAGGTATCCGGCGTAACCTTAATCAAGATATGTGAAAGCCTGTATGCATCAGGTTCTTTTAGAGAGTCCTTATAAACTTCGTAAAAATTCCTGATTTCCTGAGGAGTTACCTGAATTTTGGACCTCACATACTTGTCTATATATCTCTGTACAAGAAGTTCTTCTCCTATGTTATCACGGTACATTTCTTTTAGAGATTCCTTTGTAAGCCCCTCTTGCTTGAGAATATTAGCAAAATTTTCCTCTCCATATTGCTCTTCCATAAATTTTATTCTTTCGTTCAAAGCTTGGTCAATTTCACTTTCCGTGGGTTTTGCAATAGTGGTATCTTTCTTAGCAACATACAGTATTAACTTGTTGTTTATAAGCTCTTCAAGAATAGACTTCTTAAGTTCTTTTTCGTCCATTGAGGGATATAAAGGCTTATATCTCTGGTACAATTCTTCCAATTCTGAAAGGGTTATAACCTCATCACCAACCCTTGCAACAACCTTATCCTCAATCTTCTGCTGAGCAAAAATTAACCCAAAAAGTAGTAGAAGTAGAATGCCTTTCCTCATACTTACCTAACCTCCATCACTTTATATTTAGCCTGGAGAGCGGTAATCAAAGAATCTCTTAGAGCACTCTGCTTATAGGTCAGAAGTGCTCTCCTGAGAAATTCCTTCACATCATCGTCGGTGACCTTGTCATTTGAAATATTAACCACTTTTATAATCACATAGTACTGGGATGAAAGAGGAACAGGGTCTGAAATTTCCCCTATTTTCAGAGACTTTATGATGTTGAACAGCTCATTACCGTAGGTATAATAAATTACCCCTAAATTTTCACTTATTGGTGCCACTTGAACCTCTTGTGGGCTAAATTTGCTTATTTCGTTCTGAATCACAGGATAAGGGTTCATGAGAATTCGCCTGTAATCTGCTGCTTTAGACTTATCAGAAAAATAAAGGACTATCATATCGTACTTCTGATTAAAATATTGACGAGATTTTTCAAACTCACTCTTAAGTTCACCATCGCTCACATTCAAACTATTCAATTTTCTGTTTAGATAGTATTGCGCTGTTACTTTTATCTCTGTCACCTTAATCTGCGCTCTTAATTCCTCGTCTTTAAGCATTCCTTCGTCTTTAGCAGCATTGTAAAATAGCACCTCGTTAATATATTGCCTTTTGATCTCATCTTTTACTCTGGGATCTCCCTGAAATCCTTCGGGTATCTGTACATCAATCTGGGAAGCCGTAATCTTATATTTACCAACTCTTGCAACTACAGGACTCTTTTCTCTCTTACAGGAAAAAAACAGTAGTAGAGTGCTCACAAGGAAAAAAATTATTTTTTTAAAATGCATAAACACCTCCACGGAGTTTTACAAAAGTTTAAGCCAAATTGCTCAGCAATTCAATATTGATACTTCTCCTTAATCTTTTAACGGTACCATCAAGTTCCACAATTAATTCCTGGGGAGTTATAGTTACACTCTTAATCTTTTCATTTTTCTGAGAAAATATCTTAACCATCTGGAAATAGAATAATTCTTCTACTTCACCAGGCAATGGCCCGAATCTATCCAGAAGTTCCTCTCTAAGATCATCAATATCCTTTACGCTCTTTGCATCAGCCAGCTTTTTATAAAAGGAAAGTCGAACATTCTCGTCGTCTATATAGGAAAGGGGAATATAGGCATCGGTTTTTACTTTAACCTCAACTTCGTGAATTTTTTCGCCCTCCAATTCCATGATAGCTTCCTCCAGTAGCCTGTAGAACATTTCAAGTCCTATAGTCCTCACAAAACCATGCTGTTTCTTACCGAGGATTTCTCCAGCACCTCTCAGCTCGAGGTCTTTCATAGCAATTTTGAATCCAGATCCAAGTTCTGAGAACTTTTCCAGAATGGACAATCTTTTTTTCGCTTCTTGTGAAATTTCTTTAGGAGTAAGAAAATAGGCATACCCCTTCTTAACTCCTCGCCCTACTCTGCCCCTCAATTGATGAAGATCCGACAGGCCAAAAGTATGAGCATTATTCACAATGATGGTATTAGCATCCGGAAAATCAACTCCCGCCTCAATTATAGGTGTCGAAACCAGCACATCGAAGTTACCGAGATAAAAATTAATGTAAATGTCCTCAAGCTCTGTTTTTGGCATTCTCCCATGGGCATAAGCCACTTTGAGATCAGGGAACATTTCTTCAACTAATCTCGCAATTTCTCTTAATCCCCTGATGCGATTATTAACAAAAAATACTTTTCCTCCTCTCTGGAGCTCGAAATTTATAGCATTCCGCACCAGTTCTTCATCAAAAACGGCCACACAGGTTTCTACAGCCTCTCTGCCCGGTGGAGGAGTATCAAGAATGGATAGGTCATACACTTTGCCCAAACTCATATGAAGGGTACGGGGAATAGGGGTTGCTGTTAGCCTTAACGTATCAATTAAGGGGAACCTTTTTCTTATGAGTTCCTTATCCTCCACTCCAAAGCGATGCTCTTCATCAATTATCAAAAGCCCGGGATTTTTAAAAGCAATTTCATTTCTAAGGAGTGCATGGGTCCCGATAACTATGTCAATATAACCCTCTTTTAGCCCATTTATAATCTCTTTACGATCACCCTCATGGGTTAATCTCGAAAGCATGGCAACCTTCACAGGGAAGTTTTCGAGCCTTTTAAGAAAATTAGTGTAATGCTGAAGAGCAAGGAGGGTAGTGGGCACTAATAAAATCACCTGAAATCCATTTACCACCGCCCTGAACGCACTTCTTAATGCTATTTCCGTTTTTCCAAATCCTACTTCCCCTGCCACAAGCCTATCCATAATTTTATCGGATTCCATGTCCTGGAAGATTTCTTCGAGCACCCTTAGTTGTCCCTCTGTCTCCTCGTAAGGGAAGGTGGCATAAAGTTTTAGCTCCCACTCAGGAAAAGGCTTAAAAACAAATCCCCGGCTCTTTCTGCGAACGGAATGAATTGCGAGAAGCTCCTTCGCGAACTTATATGTCTCAATAAGTGCTTTGGCTCTCCTGATCTTCCACTGGGGAGAAGCAAGGGAGGATACCTCTATATCCTCTTTCTCTTCTGCCACATAGCGCTCAACCTTGTAAAGATTACCAACAGGGACGTTAACAAAACCGTCTTTATACTCGATCTTAATAGTATCGTACGTAACACCTTCAACGCGTATCCTCTCCAGCCCCGCGAATCTTCCAATCCCATAATCAAGGTGTACAACATAGTCGCCCACCTGTAGAGATGTATAATCCTCAATTCTTTCTTTACTTTTTTCCCTTTTTAGCCATTTTCTGTGCTTAAGACCCCTGAGTTCTGACTCAGTAAATACGGCTACTCGCTCTTCCTTAAATATAAAACCATTGTAAATTAACCCCCTAACTACATGACAGCCTAAAAGCTCCTCAAAGAACTCCTCTTTACCCTCGCCGTAGGTAAAAAAGTAAACCCTGAAGCCAGAATCTCTTAACCTTTTTATCTCGTCTTTTAGAAGTTCAATATTTCCTAAATAATTGAAGTTGTGTTCCACAAGAAATGGCGAATTTCCCTGGTGTTCTTTCACAATAAAAATCTCTGTCGTTGGACTTGAGCCTTTTTCCCCTGTGAGTTTCACCTCATCCAGAAATGCAATAGACCTCTGGGTCTCTTCGTCAAAATATCTTATAGAAATAACTTCATCACCTTTAAGCTCTATTCTTACAGGTCTTTTGTGACCAGGAGGATAGATGTCAAGAATACCACCCCTTACTGCAAATTCCTTTTTTGACTCTACAATGAGTTTTCTCTCAAATCCTGCATTTATAAGACACTCTACTATAGAATGCAGATTGATCCTTGATCCAACTCTTACTCTCAAAAAACCCAGTGAGGATAGGACTTCTCTCGCTTCTTCAAGCTCCTCTAAGTTGTTCACGATAATAAGATGTCCCTTTACATCAGTGACTTCAATTTCCACTCCAGTGGTGTAATAATGGCAAAAGAAATTTGGAAACGAAGAAATTTCTTCATCGATGACTCTAATATCATCCCTGTTATCTGGAAGAAATATTACATTTTTCTCAGACAATAGTTTCAAAAGATTCAACGTTTTAAAGCCAGTAGGATGCAGAGAGTATAACGGATAAAATTTTGATAAAATGTTCACAGACTCATAAATTTTTCTAACAATTCAAATTCATTAAGTTCCCTCAAAGCATTTTCGATCACAATAATATCATCTTTAGAAAATTTATCCTTTAGTTGCGGTTCTTTAACAACAAACCTGGCAAGCGCCACTGCTGCATTAGCTCTTACCACTTCATTCCTCTCCTTAAGATGTGGGTAAATATGATCAAAAACCCGGGTATCCTCATGGATTCCAAGAACTTTTATAACTCCAGCCCTTACGTACCACATCTTTTCATCAAGAAGGGGTAACAGTGTTTCTAATTCTTTTTCCGTAATGAGTTTACCTAAGACCTCCTGCACCCTTTCTCTAAGATGCCAGCTTTCAGAAAAAAGCAAGGATATAAGCCTATCAATCTGCTTTGCCTCAGCGAGAAGATCTATAGCCTTTAATCTTTCCAGTATGTTTCCAGACTTCAAAAGCTGCTCTATCTCCTGATGCTTTAACTCTCCATGTTTTTTAGCTGATTCAGACATTTTTCTATCCCCTGTTTTAGTTCCTCAAGCCCAATACCCTTTAATGCCGAAATATAGTATACTTCACAATCCAGGTTCAGTGAAGGGACATTCTCCACTAAATCAATTTTGTTTACAGCCGCTATCCGGGGTTTTTTCAAAATTTCAGGATTATAAGCACGGATTTCATCAAGCAATTTAAAGTATTGACCCTCAGGGTCACCAGCAGCCGCATCCAGCAAAAAAACTAATACTTTTGTCCGTTCAATGTGCCTTAAAAAAGCTAAACCAAGACCTTTCCCCTTATGGGCATCCTGTATAATACCCGGTATATCCACCAGAGCAAATCGCATCCCATCCTCCCCCTGGTACACTCCCAGGTTGGGAGTAAGGGTTGTAAAGGGGTAATCACCCACCTTTGCATTGGTACCCACCAGCGCATTAAGGAGCGTGGTTTTCCCAGAATTTGGGAACCCAACAATACCCACATCAGCTATAAGCTTTAGCTCAATCCTCAAAATCTTTCTCTCGCCTTCGGTCCCTTTTTCAGCAATTCTGGGGGCACGCTGGGTGGGAGTTGCAAATCTTGCATTCCCCCTTCCACCCTTACCACCTTTCGCAAGGAGCAGTGTTTGACCATGCTCCAGAATTTCTCCTATTACCTCACCAGTTTCGTCATCGTATATCACGCTACCGAGGGGAACTTTAATGAAAAGGTCTTTGCCTTTCTTCCCGGCGCGATTATAGGGACCCCCATTTCCCCCATCTTCCGCCTCATAATATCTTTTATATTTGAAGTCCAGAAGAGTCTTTAAGGACTTTTCACCAATAGCGTAAATGTTCCCTCCATCTCCTCCATCGCCACCATCGGGCCCTCCAAAGGGCTTGAACTTTTCGCGTAAAAAGTGTACCATTCCATCTCCGCCATCACCAGCCTTCACCTCTATCTTCACAAGGTCAACAAAATATTCCTGTTTCATAATAAAACAAACCCCAGGGGGAATTTCCCACCCTGGGGCAGGAGGGGGTGGTAAAATTAAAATAATTTCCTTCTCTATTCAATTATAATCGCACTACCAGGGCACTGTTCTGCAGCTTCCTGAACATCAGCCCTGTCTCCACTCATCTCCATCCCTTCTTTAACGTGAGCTAAACCGTCATCCCCCATGTAGAATACGTCAGGGGCAATATCTGTGCAGATGGCATCTCCCACACACAGATCAGGGTCTATTCTAACTTTTCTTGCCATGACAACCTCCTTATTTGATTGTTCTATAATTTTATACCATGACTTTTCGAATAGTCAAAAAGTTTTACTATTTTGTACTTTTCCACTTTTCGTAGAGAATAGAATACTTTTGCACAGTGTAAACGAAGTAAAAAAGAGAGAAAATCAGGCCCCTTAAGCCCTCAAGGATACACCCCTTCAATATAAAATGTTTCAAAAAATTAAGAAATGGCCTTAATACAAGGTCTGAAATTCTAAACTTTCTACCCTTCTTAAATTTATCTTCCGCCAGCATTTCCGCGTATTTCAAGTTTTTTAAATATTGGTGATAAAGATTTCTAAAAGGGTAATGTAAAATAGGCCCTTTCAAAAAGCCCACTTTACCCTTTAAAGACACCTTTTCGTGCACCGACCCTTTCCATTCCCCTTTTTTCGTTTTAAAAAGCCTGAGAAGCCTATCAGGATACCAGCACCTTAAAAATCCCCCTAGATACCAGTTCCTTCTAGGCAGGAGAAAACCATCGTAAATATTTCCGAATTTTACTATCGCTTCTGGAATTTCAAGTTTAAGCTCCTCAGAAATTTCCTCATCAGCATCGAGAAACAGAACCCATTCAGTCCTTACAAGACTCAAAGCAAAATTCCTCTGATCCTCATAATTGCTGAATGGATGGAACACACACTTAGCGCCCAATTTTTTAGCAATCTCCAGCGTTCTGTCAGTGCTACCAGAATCTACCACGATGATTTCTTTGGAAATGTTGACCACACTTTTTAAAGCTCTTTCTATATTTTTTTCCTCGTTCAGTGTAAGAATTACTGTGGTTAATTCGACGAGCTCTCTATTCATTATCTCTGCGGAGAAGATTGAAAACAATCCCATAAATCACATAAACACCAATTGCAATCATCAAGAAGAGACCTTTGAAAACTACCAAAAGGATAAGAGCCGCAGCAAAAAACAAAATTTGAATTTTCTCACTTCTCCTTGTAGCTTTAAAAACGGGAAACTCGATTCTTGAGAGCATTAAAAAGCTGAAAAGAATTACCACAATGGCTATGATCTCTTTAAACAAAAGGAATTGGGGTAGATATCTATTAAAAACGTAAATAAAAGAAGTGACAAAAAGTGCACTCAGGGGTGAGGATAGCCCGTAGTAAAATTCCCTTTGAGAATCCACGCCGATGACGTTAAATCTGGCAAGTCTCATAATGGCTGCAGAAAGATAAACAAAGGGCAGTAGATAAAAAGGACTGAATCTTCCCACCTGAAACACCACGAAGCTGTAGATATAGAATGCAGGCGCAACCCCAAAGGAAACTGCATCTGCAAGACTGTCTATCTGAGGACCGAGTTTCGATTGGGTTCTGAAAATCCTTGCCATCTTGCCATCAAGAAAATCAAAAATAGCAGAAAAAATTATGTACCAGAGAGCAGATTCCATCCTTCCTTCAGAAATGGATACAATGGCCATAAATCCTGAAAAGAGATTTAAAAAAGTGAAAAAAGTTGGAAAATTCACTTTATCTCCTCAAGCGCGCAATAGTTGTAACACCTGCTTTGACTTTTTCATTTACATTCACCAATAGTTCAACTCTTTCTTCGGGAAGAATTAATTTAACCTTTGAGCCATAAAGGATAATTCCCATTCTCTGTCCCGTTTCTACCTTATCTCCTACTTTTAAATTATTTACGATACGTCGCGCAATAATGCCCGAAATCTGAATTACTCTATACACTCCAAGCCCTGGTGACTCAATAACAGTCTCACACTGAACATTTTCAAAATCAGCTTCTTTTAAAAAGGCCTTAAGAAATTTTTTTCCGCTTCTTTTCACAGACCTTACTACGCCACCATAAGGGACCCTATTAACATGTACATCGGTGATAGACATAAAAATAGATATACTCACATATCCACTATCCCTGGAAATTTCAAGTATTTTGCCATCGGCAGGGCTAATTATTTCATCACTCTTGTATTCTCCCTTTCGAGAGGGGTCCCGAAAAAAATAAAGAGAAAATACAAATAATAAAGCACACAGCGATGCCGGGACATACAACCTGAAAAAAAACATAACAAGAGATAACAGCAATAAAGCAGATAAAACCCTTAAGCCTTCAAGAGCAATCATCCTTAAAGTATAATGGTTTTATCAGGTATATTCCACGAAAGGTTCATAAATCGAATGTAGAATGTTATAATATTCTAAAAAGGAGCAAAAATGGAAGCTAAAGTTTTCCACTATGTAAAAGTCCCGGAAAATAAAGTGGAAATGGAGGGAGCAGAAAAGGTTAACATTAGATGGCTCCTTGGCCCTGACGACCACATGCCTAACTTTTACCTCAGAATGTTCAAAATAGAAAAAGGTGGTCACACTCCATACCACTCTCATCCCTATGAGCACGAAGTTTACGTCCTCGAAGGAAAAGGAATTTTGAAGGTAAATGGGCAGGAGTACCCCCTCGAACCTGGATATGTGGCTTATGTTCCGCCCGATGCCCCGCACCAGTTCTCAAATGCAGGAGATTCGGATTTTATATTCCTTTGCATTATTCCGAGAACATAACTCAAATCTTGACAATATGAGCCTATTGCTTTATAAGTTAACTATAACACAAGGAGGTGGATTGATGAAACGTTATATCGGGCTCTTAGCCCTTGGAGCCTTTATATTTGCGTCCTGTGGCCCCAAAAAGGCCACCAAGCAAACCCTTGCACAACTTGAGGAGTGTCAGAAAGCCCTCCAGGCTGCAGAAGCTAGAAAGGCCGAACTTGTTACCAGCATCGAAAATATGAAGAGCGATAACGAAGCAAAGAAGGCTAAGATCGCATCTCTAAAAGCCGAAAGAGACTCATTAAGCTACTGGCTCCATGAAGTTCTCGAAAAAGGATATTAATAAGGAGGTATGACCATGAAGAAACTTTTAACAACTTTTGCCATTTTGGTTATACTAACTCCAGGACTTTACGCGCAAGAAAAGAAGCTTACAGAAAAAGAAGCTCTACAGATGCTTGAAGATTGCAGAGCAAAAGTGGCGAGCCTTAACCAGGAAATTTCAGACCTTGAGGCTAAGTACAATGCCCTTGTTAACGAAGGTAAAGATTTAGATGCCCAAATTTCTGCCCTTCAAAATGAAATAGCAGAACTCAAGGCAGAAATCGCTAAATATCCTACAGAATATACAGTTCAAAAAGGCGATTATTTGAGCAAAATAGCGGCCATGAGATACATCTACAACAACTGGAGAGCATGGCCCAGAATATATAGAGCTAACAGAGATCTAATTAAGGATCCAAACCTGATTTACCCCGGTTGGGTACTGAAGATACCTCGTGGTATAGTTACTGAAATTGAAGTTATTCCTGGGGATTGTCTCTGGAAGATAGCTGGATTTACCTGGATTTACAACAACCCAAGACTATGGACGAGGATATACGAAGCAAATAAAGACCAAATTAAAGATCCAAACCTGATATACCCCAAACAGGTATTAAAGATACCAAGATAAGCTTCTTAATTTATATAGAAATGCAAGGGGATACCGTATGGTATCCCCTTTTTGATTAAAAATGGAAAAAATTGAAAAAACTATTTTTATAGGGGATGTTAATCCCGTAGAGCTCCTCGGGGTCAATGATGCAAATCTTAATTTTTTAAGAAGTAAAACGAACGCCCAAATAATCGTAAGGGGTGACGAATTAAAGTTAAAAGGACCAAGGGATGAAGTAGAATTAATCGAAAAAGTAATTGCAATCTTGAAGCAGGAAATCAAAAAACGCGGAAAGGTAGAAGAAGGGGAAATAAGGGACCTTATGAAATGGGAATTTGAGCATAAGACCTTTGAAAAACCTGAAACGGAAGGAGACTTCATTATAACCCCCAAAAAAAAGATAGAGCTTAAAACGCCAAATCAAAGAGAGTACATCAGACTAATAGAAGAAAATGATATCGTCGTAGCCATAGGTCCAGCAGGAACAGGGAAAACTTTCCTTGCGGTAGCTGCTGCTATAAACTTTTTGAGGAGAAACTTGGTCGAGAGGATTATATTAACAAGACCGGCCGTGGAAGCAGGGGAATCTCTGGGATTCTTGCCCGGAGATTTCCAGGAAAAAATCAACCCTTATTTGACTCCCCTTTATGATGCCCTTTATGCACTTTTACCCCCCGAAACCATTAAAAGGTACATTGACACCAGAGTAATTGAAATAGCACCCCTTGCATACATGAGAGGTAGAACTTTTTCTGACGCTTTTGTGATCCTTGACGAAGCACAGAACAGTAAAGCAGTCCAAATGAAAATGTTTTTGACAAGACTGGGGCCCCGTTCCAAACTGGTGCTTACAGGGGACATTACACAGATAGACCTTCCCAATCATGAAACATCTGGACTTGTGGAAATACAAAACATTCTAAAAGGTATTAAAGGCATTGCTTTCATTTATTTCACATCAGAAGACGTCATAAGGCATGGCCTGGTAAAAGAAATCGTAGAAGCATATGAAAAGTACGAAAAGGGTCGGAATTCAAAGGATAAAAAAGAAGGCGAGTGAAAGAACCCGGGTTTATATCCTATCCGTAATTCTCCTTCTTTTCACTTTATATAGCATTAACAAAATAATTTCCCTTCAGGGAAAAGATGAAGAACCCCCGAGTTCCCTTAAAATTGTTGAATTTAAAATCCAATCTTTTCCATACTTTGTTAAAAGAAACCCACCTGAAATAGACGTATTGCTGGGAAACTCCCCTTCATATGTGGACCTTGCAGTATATGAGTTCCTCAAAAATGCTTACGCCAGAGCGGTCCTGGATGATGCCTATACAGGGAGTCAGAGCTCGATCCTGGTCAATGAAAATGGAATTTACCGATGGTTTTCAATAGATTCCGTATCAAAAATTTCAGAAATTAAAAGAGGTATAGATCAGATACTGTCCGAATTTCAGATAGACTCGGCCGAAAAAGAACTCAGAGAGTTACGTTATCTTTCATTACTGAGCCCCACCCTTGTGCCAGGCGGAATCAAGGAAGAAACAACAAAAGTAGAGAAAAACTTCTTCAATTCAGTCAAAAATACAAACCCCTTTACGAAAGAGATTCTTTTAAATCTTTATTTAGTCGTAAGTTTCCTGATTTTATTTTTGTTTATACACGACGCCCAATCGAAAAGTAGTGACAAGAGGAAGGCTGTGGTCCTTATCTTATCTTACATTACCTTAATTGCGTATCCTCTCTTTTCCTCAAAATACTACAAAAATAACCCAATTTACCTTTTTCCTCTGCCAATCCTGCTTACAGCCTTCTTAACAGGGATACCATTAACTTTTCTTCTTGGAGCTGGGGTTTTATTGCTTCTGATCCCCGCTCTTAAAGGAAATCTTATCTACCTCCTTTTCATAAATTCCATCCTCCTTTCAACCTCTGCATATTTTGGAAGTAAGATTAAAAAGCCGTGGGATTATCTGGAGGCCTTCCTTGGAATAACTTTAAGCACCATCCTGCTTTATACAGTATTAAATTATCAAAACTTATCCAGCGCAATGGCTGACATCAAAACTACTATCATAATAACCGGTATTTCCATGCTCCTTTTTATACTATTACATCCCATTCTGGAAAAAATATTGAGGTACCCTTCGATTTTCACCTTAACGGAACTAACGAACATGAGCCATCCTTTGCTCCAAAAGCTTCAGAGCGAAGCACCTGGAACCTTTGAACACAGCCTGAGAGTCGCGGAACTCGGTGCCAGAGCAGCTGGCTGTATAGGATTAAACCCCTACCTTGCCAGGGCTTGTGGACTTTACCATGACATTGGAAAGATAATGCACCCCGTTTTTTTCATTGAAAATCAGGTTTCGGGAGAAAACCCCCATGATAAAATTTCTCCCGAAATGAGTGTCCAGATCCTCAAAAGCCACGTAATAGACGGAATTAATTTAGCAAAACAGTACAAACTGCCTGATGAAATAATAAGGGTTATTGCAACACATCATGGTACATCGGTCATGATGTCACTTTACAAAAAATCTCTATCCCAGAATCCACAGACCGAAAAAAACAGGTTTAGGTACAGTGGACCAAAGCCCAGAACGAAGTTAGAAGGGATATTTATGATAGTTGACGGTGTAGAAGCTGCCTCAAGGGTACTTGAAGAAAAAACTGAAGAGAGATTTTCGGAGCTTGTGAGTGATATAATTAAGGAAAAAATTGAAGATGGACAATTTGCTGAGTGTGAATTAACTTATGCCGAATTGGAACAGATAAAAAGGGAACTGGTCAAGGCACTAATAAGCCATTACCATTTGAGGATAAAATATTATGAAGATAAGGGTTATTGATACAGTAAAGGACCTTTCTCCAATTTTTTTGAGAAAAATTAAGAGACTGGCAGGTAAGGTTGCAGAGAAAGAAACCCAGCTGAAGGAGTTAAATATTGTACTTGTAAACGATCATTTCATCAGAAAACTCAACAAAAAATACCTGGGCAAAGACAGGAGCACAGATGTTTTGTCTTTTAATCTTGGAGAAATAGGTGAAATTTACATATCCATAGATACCGCTCGAAGGAATGCAAAAAGATACAATTTCCCTGCGGTCTTTGAAATATGGAGATACACATTACATGGTATCCTTCACATCGCAGGATTCGAACATAAAGATAAAAGTCACGAATCCCAGATGGAACAGGAGGAAGAGCTGTATCTGAAGTTATGGGACAACTTCTAATCTTCCTGATTCTTTTATTTTTCTCCTTCTCCTTTAGTGGTCTTGAAGCAGCATTGTTTTCCACTCTCCGCGCCGAAATAGAGAGATTCAAAGGAAAATTTTTAAGACAACTAATAAATGAAATGAAAGAAAAAGAGTCCATCACCCTATTAACGCTTCTTGTGGGCAACACCATTGTAAATGCTTATGCTGCTTCCATTTTTTCTGCAATGTTTTCTGAAAAGGTAAAATTTATAGGGTTTTCTCCTGCATTTAAAAACATTTTAGAAATTACAGTGTTCACCTTGATAATACTAATATTTGGTGAACTGAGCCCCAAGCTTATTTCCATAAGGTATCACAACTTCATGGTAAAGTCATTATCAGGATTGATCTTCCCCTTCTTCTACACTCTAAATATCCTGTCTTCAATTTTTCCCCTTAAAAATAAAGGATTCCCCAGGGCCCCATCCGAAGACGAAGAAATCATGGATGAACTCGAAGAATTAGCATTAGGTGCAGATCCTGCTTTGAAATCGAGAATTTCCCTCCTTCACCTTAAAACTCAGGACGTAATGACCCCTGTAGAAAAAGTGGTATGCTTAAAGCCGGAGACCACTATAGCTGAGTTCAGGGAAATTTTAAATAAAACCAGGCATTCAAATTATCCTGTAGTAAAGGATCATGAAATTTTAGGTGTTGTAAACATATACGATGGAGACCTTATTAAAGCAGACCCTGAAGAAAAAGTGGAAAAATTTATTTCTGACGCACCCCGCGTACTCTCCACTTTAAGTGTGGTAAAAATTCTAAGAGAATATAGAGATAAAGACTTCTTTCTGATTATTGATGAATACGGTAATTTTCTGGGCATAATCACCCTCAAGGACATTCTTGCCCGTCTTTTTCCAGAAATTAGCATAAAGTGGCTCGATAAGAAAAAATTGATAGTTCCTGGGGATATATTGACCTCGGACTTAGAAGTGGTTTTGGGGAGAACATTAGCTTACGATATGCCCACACTTCAGGCCATCATTATGGAAAAAACAGGGAGAATACCTGAAGAAGGCGAAAAAATTGACCTGGACGATTTCTCTGTGGAAATTCTTGAGAAAGAGTACTCTAAACTAAAAAAGGTTATGATAGAAATAAAATGATCTTAAGCCCTTTTGTGATAATATTGAGTTTTCTTCTTATCTTCGCATTCTCCTCATACGAAACAGCCTTTCTTATTGTTCAACGAAAAAGCTTTACAGGTCTGGCTCCTTCAGAAAAAAAATTCTTAAACAGGGTAGATAGCGTTCTTGCCACGATCCTGGTGGGTTTAAACATCTTCAGCGCAACAGCCTCCATTTTAACATTTTCTCTACTAAAAAATCTTAATGTTGCAACGGGAGAGGCCATTGGTCTTGCTGGTGCACTGGTCTCCATTTTCATCATGCTTTTAGAATTTTTAGGGAAAAATATCGCAAGAAAATCCAGTGAGACAGTGATACAGATACTTACTCCTCTCGTGAAGATTTTTTCCTATTTTGCTGTCCCAATCAACAAAATAATTTTATCCTTAATTTTCCCCTTGAGGGCTTTGAGAAAGGAAACAAGGAGAGACCGGATAGAACTTTTGAAACTACTGGTTACTGAGTCTCTTATGAATAGTGAAATAAGTCCACAAAAAGCGGAAACCATTCTGACCTTCACGAAACTGCGGGATATGAAAGTAGAGAGTTTTGCTGAACCCCTGGAAAGTTATCTCTGCGAATCCTTTGAAAACATAGCAAATCTTAACTTAAAGAAAAAGCCGATTCTCTTAAAAAATCCCGATGGAAGCATTAAAAAATTCGATGCTAAAAGATACTTTATTACCTTATCACTGGAAGATTCTTTTAAAGAAGTTCCAGAGTTAAAAGGTGGGGATTCAGTAGAATTTGCATTAAAGACGCTTTATGATGAAGATGAGGACATAGCCCTGGTCATTACCAGGGAAGGTGTGAAAGTATTTTATCTTAAGAGTTTCCTTGAGAACCTTTTAGGAGTAAGGTCATGAACGAAATTAAAGCACATATTGAAAAGTTCAAAAAACTTAAGGGAATTGTTATAGGTGATCTAATGCTCGACGTATACTCCTTTGGAAATGTTGAGCGAATTTCACCAGAGGCTCCGGTCCCCGTGATTAAAATAGAAAGAGAGGAATACAGGGTGGGAGGAGCCGCCAATGTGGCTTCAAACTTAAAAGTTCTGGGTTCTGATGTTACCGTCATAGGACTTGTTGGGGATGATCTTAATGGGCAAAAATTAATAAATTTGTTAAAAGAAAAAGGGATTGATGTTTCCAATATTATTGTTAAGAAGAAGGGAAAAACCATAGTAAAGAACCGCCTGATATCCAAAGGCCAGCAGCTGTTGAGGGTAGACCATGAGGAAGATAACTCTCTAACACCTCGCCAGAAAGGCAAAATAATCGATATGTTAAAAATGCTACAGAATGAGGCGAATTACATTATCATTGAAGATTATAATAAGGGTTTAATGTCTTCGGCACTTTATCGCGAAATTATTAAAAATTCGCATATTCCCATTTTTATCGACCCAAAATTTGAGTTTTATTCAGCCATGAAAAACGCCTTCCTTGTTAAGCCAAATTTTGAGGAATTCAAAAAGGCAGCAAAGATACACAAACTAAAAGGAAATTTATTAAAATATATGGAATCCTTCAGAAAAAAATTAAACATAACGCACCTTGTGGTAACCCGGGGCGAAGACGGAATGTACGTATCTAACGGTAATGCCGCGTATCATATTCCATCCCTTCACCGCAACGTTTACGACGTCACGGGTGCTGGAGATATGGTCATTGCCACTCTGGCTTTGTCCATGACCTCAGGCCTTGATATCCTTGAATCATCAATACTCGCCACTATTACAGCAGGAATTGAAATTACAAAACTGGGTGCTGTACCCGTAACTGTGGAAGAGTTATACGAGGAGCTCGATAGAAGCTATCTCAGACTTAAAAATGCAGTTAAAGTTTTGAAGGAACAATAATAAGGCTTTATTCTACTAATATGAAAAAAGTGCTGGTAATTGTTCCCACATACAACGAACGAGAGAATATAAAGGAAATAGTACCTCAAATACTGTCAAAAGGGGAAAACATTGAAGTCCTGATAGTAGATGACAACTCGCCAGATGGAACTGCCGAAATAGTTGAGGAAATGATGACCCGCAATCCCCGGATCCACCTCATTAAAAGGCCTGGAAAGATGGGATTGGGAACAGCATACGTTGAGGGGTTTAAATTTGCCCTGGAGAATGGATATGATCTCATTATCGAAATGGATGCAGATTTTTCCCATAACCCTGACGATTTGCCAAGACTAATCCAGGAAAGCGAACATGCAGACCTCGTCATAGGTTCAAGGTACACAAATGGAATTAGTGTTGTAAACTGGCCCCTTAACAGATTGCTACTTTCATACTTTGCAAATCTTTATGCCAGAATTTTAACGGGCATTCCCGTAAGGGACCTTACTGCAGGGTTTAAATGCTTTAGAAGGGAAGTTCTAGAAAAAATCGACCTTTCAAAAATACATTCCGATGGCTACGCTTTTCAAATCGAAATGAACTTTTACGCCTACGAAAGGGGATTCAAAATAAAAGAAATCCCCATAATATTCATTGAGAGACGTTCCGGTGTTTCCAAGATGTCAAAACGAATTATAAAGGAAGCCTTCTTTCTTGTAATATTTCTTAGACTTAAGAAAATATTATCTTCCCTTAAAAAACTTTTTAAAATCAAAAAATGAAATTTTTCCTGGTTTTTCTAATACTTTCTTTAAACGCAGGAGAAAGGTCAAAGTCCCCTACTAAAGCGGTGCTTCTTTCCTGTTTTATTCCTGCGGGGGGACAGTTTTACAACGAAAAGTTTATAAAAGGGACAATAATAGGTGGTTTAGAAGTTTACACTGGTTATCGTGCCCTGGAGAGTTACCTTTCTTATAGAAAAAATGGCAATACGGAGAATTTTGGCAGAGCCCTCTCTTTTGGCTTCTATTTCCTGGGAACCTGGCTTTACTCTATGGCAGACGCTTATGTGGATGCTCATCTTTATAATTTTTCTAGAAGAATAAAATTCGAGGCAACAACTGGCTCAGTATGTTTAAAATATAAATTTAAATGAACCCCTATGGGATACGAAATCTTAAACCACACAGCTGATTTTGGCGTGAGATTATTCGGTAATACTCTGGAAGAGCTTTTTAAGAGCGGTTTTCTGGCTATAATAGATGCCATGGTAGAAATAAAAGGGCAACCCGGTAAAGTCCATGAATTTACATATGAAAATGAGGCTGAAACCCTGGAAGACCTCCTGGTAGATTTTTTGAGTGAAATAATCTTCCAGACTATAGTATACTCAAGGATTTTTGTTAATTGCGAAATTTCCGTACAGGGCAAATCACTAAAGGCGAAACTATTCTACGAAAATTTTGACCCCACTCGTCATCGTCTTAAAAAAGAAATAAAAAGTGTAACATATCATAATCTTCACATTATTAAAACTGAAAGTGGATATGAAGCCACTGTAATTTGTGATGTCTGAACATGAAAGATGTACAGAGTGAGAAGGATCTGAGGAAAATACCCCTGGACAAAGTGGGTATTGAGGATCTTCTTTACCCGATAAAGGTAATGGACAGGGCCAATGTCCTGCAACATACCCTGGCAAGAGTAAAAATGGCTGTAGAACTACCTCATAACTTTCGTGGAACCCATATGTCAAGATTTGTTGAGGTATTAAACAAACACAGTAACAACATAACTCTGCATAATCTTGAAAATATCCTGGATGAGCTTAAAAAAGTTTTAAAGGCAGAAAAATCTTACCTCGAGCTGGAATTTCCATATTTTATCAAGAAAAAAGCACCCGTGTCCGGCCTTGAATCTTACATGAATTACACTTGCAAATTTATAGCCTCAAAATCTTCAGTATTCGATTTCGTCCTGGAAGTAAATGTTCCCATTCATACCCTTTGCCCTTGTTCCAGGGAAATTTCAGAAAGAGGTGCACACAATCAGAGAGCAGAAGTCCAGATCCAGGTCCGCACCAGGAAACTTGTGTGGATTGAAGAACTCGTTCAGTATGCCGAAGAATCTGCCTCTGTCCCCCTTTACCCGCTGCTAAAAAGAACCGATGAAAAATTTGTTACTGAGAAGGCTTACGATAACCCGAGGTTTGTTGAAGACGTGGCAAGGGAGCTGGCTATAAGACTTAATAAAGATGACAGGATCTCATGGTACAGGGTATCTGTGAAAAGTTATGAGAGTATTCATAATCACAATGCCTTTGCCTGCCTGGAAAGGAATAAAACCCTTTAAACTTTCCCTTAAAATATACCCTGCAAGCTTTGCAACTTAAAAATAATCAATCAGGACTTGACATCTATACTCCCATACCATATAATATGATAAATGTTTTTTCTTGAAACCAGCGCTTTAAAAATTCGTAAAAGAGCTCACAGCTTAAAGGGTTACATAAAAATTCTTTTCTTTACGGTGATTATCCCCATAACCCTCTCTTTACTGATAATCCTCCTTACATATTCAGTGCTTATTCATAGAGACATCGCAGAAAAGGTCTTCAAAGGCATCCAGCAAAGAACCGCATTTTACATAAATACCTCGGCATCCAGCATTAAAAATCTCGTCACATCGCACAAGAATGACTTCATAAACTTTTTCGAAAACGCCTATCTTTTCACCGAAGGGGAGGTTAAAAAGGGGAAATCCTACCATCAGCTCGATTATAGACGTTTCAAAGAAAAATTCATAAGCACATTTGACAAAATCTTTTTTACGGATATAAATTTCTACATTATTGACAAAACCGGGAAAATTGTCTGGACAGACTACCCCGTGGATATGGGCCTTGACCTATCACAGTCCGAAGAATTCTGGAGAGACCTGCAGATTTCTCTCCAAAGAGAAACCATTGTATTCCACCCTCTGGCTTTTGAAGTCAGAACAGGTAAAATGCGAACCTTCCTTTATAAAAGATTAAAAAATGGAGATATACTGGAGATGGGAATTTCCATTAACTCTCAGGAGTTCCTCAATACCCTGGCAAATCTAAAAAACCTATCCATTTTTCTAGAAAAGATAGGTGTATACAACATTCGAGGCGTTCCCCTTTTGCCTGAATTTCCCCCCTTAAAGACGAGAAAAGGCCGGTCCGGGCTCCATACCCGAGAGTTTTTAAGTGAACTGAAAATTGAAGCTTTCAAGCCTTACGCAGAAACACTGATAATTTTCACAAAACTCAATTTCTTTTCCACATTTCGCATAGTAATTGCTTCGGCCATCGTTCTGATCATACTTTGTACAAGCCTTTTGATAATATCCCTTATAGCACTGAGACAGACGGAAAAGGAACTGAAAATTGTTAAACACACTGTGGAGATATTACCTAAACACAGAAGGGTTTACATTGATCCAGACCTAAGCAGAATAGAAGAAGTACGGGAAATATTACAGGTTGTAAATAATGCAATTCTTGTTATAAATTATGATGAGGAGAACATGTTAAAATTACACTCTGAACTTAAAGATGCTTTCTACGATTTTTCCGAAAGATTAGCCATGGTAGCGGAGGGATATGATCCGGAAACGGGCGAACATATTAGAAAAGTTAAATATTTAACCAGACTAATCGTAGATAAAATTGACCTTCCTGCGGATATAAAAGAGGACATTATTAATTTCTCCGTCTTACACGATGTGGGCAAAATATACATTCCCCTTTCCATTCTTAATAAACCAGGCCCCTTAACTCCGGAAGAATGGGAACTTATGAAACAGCATACCATATTTGCTCAAAGACTGTTAGCACATCCTAGATTTCAAACTGCCCTGGAAATTGCCCTATACCATCACGAAAACTACGACGGTACAGGTTATCCCTATGGTCTTGAGGGTGAGGCAATACCCCTTCCAGGACGAATATTGAAAATTGTGGATGTATACGATGCCTTAAGGAGCAGAAGACCTTATAAGGAATCATTCTCAAAAGATAAGGCAAAAGAAATAATGGTAAAAGGTGATAATCGCACAAAGCCGGAACATTTTGACCCTGTTTTATTAAAAATTTTTCTTGAAGAAATTGAAAAAGTTGACGAGTCCCTGCTCTATTTCTAGATGCATACTAAGCGCTTCAACTTCTCTACATAACAAAAAGCGTATTTCTCCTTCGAAAACGCAAATATCAATTCTCTCAATAATCAGGCAAGTAAAGACTGTCTGCTAAAGTTTTCTAAGCTTAACAAAAGCTATATTGAAGGGAATCGAGACTCTTTTATTGCTTATCCATGGACTTCTATAAACACTCAACTCTAATAAAAATTTGTATCGCCTCGTAAAGGAGTCTACCAAATATATTTCTTTAAATACAAAGACACCTGGTCCTATATTCTAAGCCCCTACTCCTTTTAAAGTCTGCAATATGAGCTTTTTTTTCGACTTAACCCTCTCACAAAAACTTTGAACCTAACCTTTTTATGCCATAACTTATTAGAAATTGCTTTGTTTTCCCGGGAATTTTTTAACATTTGTCCAACGTCTTCTTATTTTATTTGCTCACTTTAAACCCTCTTTTTTAACTTTAAACCCACATATTCCATTATCCTCCAATAACACCTCCTCACTGCAATATTTAAATCCGCCTTCTTAACGAGTTTTAAAAAAGCCTCACTGGCTCAAGATCTACCGCTTCACACAATACCGCAATTCTCCCCTCGTATTAATACTCAACCCTTATGCACCTTCGCCTAAGCCTTTTTCTCCTATTCCGATCCTTTTTAAGAGTTAAATGTAAAATATATATCCCATCTTGGACGAGACAGAAAACCAAGCTTCTTTTGGGAGAATTCCCCAAAGCGGCGTCTGAATTAAAGATTTTATAACATTCAAATTCCACAGGATAAACTCAAGAGAGAAACCTTATAAGAACAATCCTTATGAGAGGACCTCACGGCAGGTGAAGCATCTTTACATTTTTACTAGGAATATAACGGAATAACGCGATTAGGGATTTTTGGGTACTCCTGTCGTGTGAATCTTATACCACTTCAAGTCGCTTCGCGGAACATAATTTCTATTTTTATCATTACTCATTCGGGTCTTATAAATATACTTTAAAGTCTGGATTTTATGAAAGCCCGAATTTCTCGATCCCTCAAAGAGTAGCAACATATATTTGAGCTTCCCTCAAAAGTATGTTAAAATATTTGAAAGGACCTTCCCTTGAAAAGCATTAGGTATTACTATCATACCTTTTATCTAAAAGCCTGTGTTCCTGCAGTCATCTTTGGGATGCTCATATCCACTTACCACACACAGAACAGGGTAAGGGAAAACATTAAAAATGTTCAAAACTCAATAACTTACAGAACACAAATTCTCGTATATCAAGAGCTTGAGAACATCATAACCCAGATACGTTTTTACTCTGAGGTAATTACAGCATCAGCTGATAGTATCGCATTAAAATTTAAATTTTCAAAAAACTTCCATCAAAATTCACTACTACACGAATTCAGAGAAAAATTAAAAGAAACATTACCTGAAAGTATCTTTCAACATATAGACATTCTAATAAACGAAAACATTTCACAACTGGTATCAAATACTGCTTTTTTGCTTTCAACTTCGCTGGACACTTTCACGATATTTATTCCACTTTACTTCGACCCCGAATCTGGTCTTGCCAGGACCATGCTAATTAAAAAGCTCGACGAGAATACTTCATTGCTTATACAACTCAGGATAAATCCTGAGTTTTACCAGCCAAGACTTGCGAAGATTAAGTTACTTTCAATTTACTTAGAGGATGCAGCAGTATGCACAGAAAACCTAACCCCCATCTTCGATAATTCCCCTAAAAACTTTAAAAGTAGATCACTACCCTTTAGAAAAATTCTAAAAATACCTGTAAATCTGGAAGTCAGCGGCGAAAAACTACAAGCAATTTACATTTACCTTCTTATGAATTTTATCCCTCTCCATAACCTTATACTTTTAAACTTAATATCCTTTCTCACTCTCCTCGTGTTGTTGCACTTTATATCCGTTTCGGACATGCGTGATATAAATAGAAATCTTTCTGCTTTTGAGAAATTTCTCAATCAGTGTGCCAATGGTAATTGCGAGCTTCCCAAGAAAGAAGAGACTGGGCTTCAGGAATTCAAAAAAATCACAAAAATTGTTACGGAAGCTGTTAAACATCTCCAAATAGAACAGAGAAAGAGTATTGAACTTCTTAATACCATTGAGGACACCTTTTTCGATTTTGCAGAAAAATTCGCAGTAATTGCCGAAGGCTACGAACACGAAACAGGTGAACATCTCAAAAGAGTCAAAATACTGACAGAACTAATAGTAAATAGGCTAGATCTTGATATTACATATGCCAGGGAAATTATAAATTTCTCAATACTCCATGATATTGGAAAACTATACATACCCTATGATACATTAACCAAACCCGGAAAAGTAGATACTAATGAGTGGGAAAGCGTAAAACTACATACTATCTATGCAAGAAAGCTTTTAACACACCCGAATTTTAAGACCGCCCTGGAAATTGCCCTGTATCACCATGAAAACTATGATGGTACAGGTTATCCCTTTGGACTAAAAGGGGAAGATATTCCTTTACCTGGTCGTATCATTAAGATAGTAGATGTTTACGATGCTTTAAGAAGCCAAAGGCCGTATAAAAAACCTTACAGTCACGAGGAGGCAATTAACATTATGCTAAGAGGTGACGAGAGAACAAAACCACAACATTTTGACCCAGTCATCCTTAAAATATTTATTGAAGAAATAAGTAAGAAGGAGAATCTTGAAAAGCTAAAATATGAATAGTCTAAAAAAACGCTATATTTCCATCGTTTTTGGTATAATTTTGCCAACAATTGCACTGTTTGCCCTTCTCACAGGGTTCTATATCTTTAAACAAATTAAGAGCATATCCAGTCAAGTTCAGGTTAAAATAATCCCCCGGATGGAGGTCGCACTTTCTCAGATATTCGAGAGCCTTACTTATAAGGCAATGGAAGAAGAGAAAAGCCTCAAGGATGTTGTTTTATTTGCCAGAGATAGAATTGAAAAGTCTTTAGATTTGGGTAAGAGCGCGGAAGAGTTAATTGAAAAAGAAATACAGCCGATGCTGAGTCAATATATGAAAAACACCTACGAATCGCTGTATATTGCCATCATAGACACCAGCGGATTAGTAAGAACACCCTACAATCCATATGATAGCCTAAATATAAAAAATATTCCTAACCTCTGGAGTCGTTTAAAATCTCTTAAGACTGGCGAAACATACTTCGTGCCCGTAAATATAACCTCAATAGAACCTTCTCCCAAAAGCTACATATACACAAAACTCAAAGATGGAAGGATTTTGGTAATTTTCGGTAAATTCTCAACTTCGGTTTACACTGAAAATGCAAATTTAATGAGAAATATCTCAATATATCTCGACCGAGTAGCCGTTTTTAACCAGTATAAAAAATTCATCTTTGGATTTGGACTCACTGAATTTCCGAAAAAAATCACCACAAAACATCCTTACATAACAGAAGTCTTGAAGACTGTGGTATTTCACGAAATTCCACAATTTAATGAACCCGTTCTTCTTTACCTTCGGTTAAATTTTTTCTCCATTTTCTCGGTATTAATAGTTACATTATTCGCATACCTTCTTGCATTACTGAGTATCGAGTTCGCAGCAAGAAGAGTTTATAAAGTAATAAGCGGCGACTTAAAAAAATCTGGGAACTTACTCTTACAACTAACAGATTCTAATTTACCCCAGAATTTAAGAGTAGACGAATTTAAAACTGCCGAAATATACGAAGCCATTAAATTTCTTTTGGAAATTACACAAAAAATTAGAGAAGAGTCAGAGAAAAATCGATCACTTTATATTGAGTTCAAGGAATCCTTTTACGATTTTTCTGAAAAACTAGCTACCATAGCAGAAAGATTCGACCCCGACGCTCACAATCATCTAAAAAGGGTCAAGCATATCACCAGGCTAATTCTCGATCATCTGGAATTAGAAGAATCTTACAAAAGTGAAATAGTGGAATACTCGGTCCTTCACGACATCGGGAAAATTTTTATACCCGCGGAAATTGTCACTAAACCGGGACCCCTTACTGAAGAAGAAAGGAAAATGGTTCGTGAACATACCCTACTTGCTGAGAAACTACTCTCACACCCAGAACTCAAAATTGCGAGGGAAATTGCACTGTATCACCATGAAAATTTTGATGGAACTGGGTATCCCTTCGGCTTAAAGGGTGAAGAAATACCACTACCGGCGAGGATAGTAAAGATTGCCAACACCTATGATGTTTTAAGAAGCAGGAGACCTTACAAAAAACCCCTCAGTCACAGTGAAGCCATGAGAGTATTCGTTTTGGGAGACGAAAAAACAAAACCCTCCCATTTTGACCCTCAATTACTAAGTATATTCCTCAAGATTGGAGCGCAGGGGGATCCTTACGAAAATCTCCTTTAATAAAAAACTGCCGGGGGCGGGATTTGAACCCGCACGGGATCAGCTCCCGCATGGCCCTCAACCATGTGCGTCTGCCAATTCCGCCACCCCGGCTCGCGTAATACTTACATTATACACTTCCAGTTTCGCCTTTTCAACATTTAAGACAATTTTCTGAATTTTGTTGTGTTTAATGCGATTTTGCGAATAAACGATATTTTCTTTATTCTTACCAAAAAGTTTATAATATCTATACCCAGATGTTTACAGATAATAGAATATCTGAAATTCAAAAAGAAATTTTTAAAACAGCTGACGAATTATTCGCCATTTCCATGCTGGATACCAAGACCCTTAAGACCTTTCTCAACAACCTGCTTCTTTTGGAAGAAGTAAAAGAAAACATATTCCAGATCCTCGAACCTTTCGCAGACATTTTGAAAAATCCAAGAAGTTTCTCAAAGTTGAGTAACGAAATTACCCAATTAGTTTCTGAGGAGATAATAAACTTTTTTACTAGTAAAGATGTCTTTTTAGATTTTGAAATGCTTCAAAACATTATCCCTTCACTCTTAAGCCAGGAAGGCGAAAAAAATATGGAAAAACGTTACCGTCGTATCGTTAGAACCGTGATGCATATGTTTAACACCCCATTAACAAGCGTGGCAATCATCCTTAACATAGAAAAAAATTATTTAACGAAAATCCTGGGGGAAGAAGAAAATGTATATGCAGAGCAACTAATTCAGCCAGGCTCATGGAGAGATCGAGTATTAAAAATGATCAATTATTACACCTCCACTTTTAGTTTCGGAACTTCATATAGATATTTACTAACTTTTTTCAAAGGCTACATAAAACTAACAAATATTTTCGAAATCCTGAATAAAGAATTTATTTCCTCCGACGATAAAATGCTTCTTATAAAAAACATTGGCGAGCCCATGGTGGAAATTACTGGAGGCCTTGTGAATTATAAGGAACTTCATTCCATGGAAGGGGGAAATTTAAGCATTACTTCAATTTTAAAAGAACTAAAAGAGGTAGTATTTAATATGCTAACTGCGCTGGGGAAACAACCCTCCCCAGCAAAAGAGGCCATATTCACCAATAATTTGATGTACTCAGTAGCATCCCTGCTTGTAATTGGTGCAGATATAGATGGACTCAAACTAGTAAACGAAGATGAAGGGAGGAAAGCAGAAAAACTGCGTGTTAAACTCGCAAAACTTCTGATAGAAAAGTATCGAATTGATACGGAGGATGATTTAGCACAAAAAGTTTACGAAGGTGAATCCATCTGGAGGAGTATTTTAATTGACAGAGAACTTTGTAAAAACCGGGCTTCTGTTTTCACCTTATTAGGCTTTCCTGTAAAAAATACAAATGATTATTTAAATTACGATAAGTTTTTCTTAAAGTAATAAGTACATTTAGTTCTTGCCTGTTCGAACTCATGAATTTATAATATCTACTGTCCGGGGCGTAGCGCAGCTTGGTTAGCGCGCCTGCCTTGGGAGCAGGAGGTCGGTGGTTCGAGTCCACTCGCCCCGATGGGAGCGCCCGTAGCTCAACAGGATAGAGCAGCGGATTTCTAATCCGCTGGTTGGGGGTTCAAGTCCCTCCGGGCGCACTTTAAATGGTGAGCGTAGCTCAACTGGCAGAGCGCCAGACTGTGGATCTGGTGGCTGGGGGTTCGAGTCCCCTCGCTCACCCCATTTAAATAATCCATTAAAATCTTTATTGCGTTTAAAGGTCTAATCGCCTTTCCACGGTTGTTTTCATAATTTTATTTTTATCGGACCTAACTTCTTCAAATTCTTGACAATTCATTTACTTTTTACCATAATCAGAATGATTACAGGAGGGGTGGTATGATAAGGAATTTCGATGAAGAAAGATACGAAAGGGAAGCTTACGAAAGTTCCAGAGCATACGATGAAATAAAACCAGATCTAAATGCTATTTTTACCGGTTCCAGGGCTTTAGAAAAGGCACCTAAAATTTACGGTATTCCCACCGGTGTTGAAGGGTTGGATACGCTTTTCTATACCATTTCCACCGAAAAAGGCAAACCGGAACTAAAACCTCTTGGAGGCATTCCTTCATATTCGGTATTCAATATAACAGGGGTATCCGATACCGGAAAGTCTTTGATGGTGGAACAATTCGCGGTATTTCAGGCAAGTAAGGAAAACAAGGTCGCCTTTATTACCGTGGAGTCCCCAGCGAACTTTGTTATCAACTCTCTTAAATTAAGGGCTGATGCAATGGGACTTGACTTCGAAAGATTTGAAGACAATATAATACTCATTGACGCTGCCTCTTCCACCAGGATAAGGGAAAACATACCGGACCTACTCGCTACCCTCTCCTATGTAATTCAGACTTACAAAGTCAAATTTACCGTTATTGATTCCATAACGGGACTCTATGAAAATAAAGAAATGATGGCACGAGCTTTAGTCAGGAGACTTTACAACTTTATGAAAAAATGGTACCAAACAGCTCTTTTCGTCTCTCAAAAAAGAAGTGGTCATGAAGAAATGACCGCAGAAGCCGCAGGAGGGTATGCAGTAGGTCACATAGTGGATGGTACCATTGTTCTCGCCAAGGAACTCATCGATTCAATCTACAAAGCCAAAGTATACAAAAAAGAGGTCGGAGACATCGTCAGGCTCTTTAGAATTGATGGGTGCAGGATGTGCGGCCACGATACAAAAACTCACTTTTTGGAAATAACGGAATCTGGCCTTGTAGTCATTAAGGAGCCCATTGGGTCAAAATAACAGGAGGGGAGAATATGGTAATTACCATCAGGTCCATAGAGGAGAATTCCAAAGAACTTGAAAACCTTGTAGGAAGGGTTTTCTTTAAATCCATAGACCTCCTTGGAGGCCTAAGAAAGCTAACGGAATACAGGACTTTAACCTGGCTTCCATCCTTAGCAAGAGCTTCCTATGCGGTTGTATTGAGGGAGGAATACATAAAAACCGAAGATGAAATTGCCAAAATAGTTGGCTTAACAAGAAATACCGTTAGAAACATTTTAAGAGCTGATCCCAATCTGGCACTCCAGAAATTACAAAAAATTGAAGAGCTGGCAAAGGAAGAATTTAGAGAGCTAAGAGTTCACACCGCAGGTGGAATTGCAAAACTCGCATATAAAATGGTAAAGGAAGGAAACGACGCCGAAACCCTAATTCAGTTCTGCTCCTTATTGGCTACCGACCTTGTAAAAAGTCTTGATATCCCCTGGGCCTATCTTGTTCTTAAAAATACCAAAGGTATCGACTATCCTATTAATGGGCCAGAGCCCCTAGCCAATCGACTGAAAGATTTGAAAATTAAAGGTGTATCCTCCGAAGAAATTCTTAATAAGCTCCAGTATCCTATCCCTAATCCTGCCGTGCTTCTTCGTGAGATAAAGAGTATCCTCGATAACAGAGAAGGCTGAAATGTAGTACTTTTAAAAATAAAAGGGGCGACCGAAGGTCGCCCCTTTTATTGTAATTCCAACCTGAATCTTACAGCTTTTTGTGACAGAACCACCAATCAAAGCACGTGTACTCTTTTGGTCTCTTCTCGGCCGTAGCTACATCAGAAGCCGGTGGAACTATCACTTCGTCTCCCACGAGCTCATTATTTGGCCAGTTGGCTGGTAAGGCCACACCGTATTTATCATTAATCTGCAGCCCTCTTACCATTCTAAGAATTTCATCCATATTTCTACCGAGTTCTTGTGGATAATAGAGAACAGCTCTTAGAATTCCATTAGGATCAATAATGAACACGGCCCTTACTGTATTTGTACCCTTTGCAGGGTGTATCATGCCCAGCATTTCTGCAATTTGACCCCTATCGTCTGCAATTACAGGAAATTTTATCTCGACTCCGAGTTTTTCCTTTATCCATTCAACCCATTTTATGTGGGAGAAGACCTGGTCAATGGAAAGACCAATTAACTCGGTATTAAGCTCCTTAAATTGATCATACCTTTTCTGAAAGGCCACAAACTCAGTTGTACACACGGGAGTAAAATCGGCAGGGTGGCTGAAGAGCACTACCCACTTCCCTGCATAGTCCTCAGGGAAGTTAATGACACCGTGGGTGGTTTTTGCCTTGAATGCTGGTATTTTTTCACCTATCAGTGGTATACCCATATTTTTAACCTCCTTTTAATTAATACAAAATTGTAATCATTTTAAATATAGCGCAGGCGGTCCGAATTGTCAAGGGGCGATTTACAAATCGTTTAGATAAAAGAAAACCCAACATCCTCGATCATGCACTTTTGCTTGCTTCTGCGCGTTTTTCCACTCTCTTACCACAAATTGACTTTTATAAAATTGCGTGCAGAACAAAACGATTACACCACCCTGTCTTTCTAGAAAAACTATAGTCACTCCACTAATACCCCTTCTTTCTAACCTACTTCTTGTCCTTATTTTCCTTTCTACATTTTACCAAAAAACAGCCGCAAGTTTTACTTGCAAGCTCCTTTACTGTTTCTTTGCATTTGTTAATCCACTTCATAAAATTCCTCCTATAAATTAATGCATATTTTTGTAGATATTCTTTTATCAACAATTTCCCAAGTTCCTGATTCCTTTGATAAGGAACCGTCCCCCACAAAAAGAACCGCTAATATTTTACTCAAGTATAAATACCCAACAGTTTTATAAGATAAAACTTCAGAGCCTTCCATTCTCTCATAACCCACGTAAGGCTTTAATATAAAAACATCTTTAAATACAGGAATTAGCCCATAAATCTGAAAGATCTCACTCCAGCTTCCGGCCTTGAGGGTTTCCAATTTAAGCCCCATGTTAAACTTACTCAGGGGAGAAAGTTTGAGGTGTAACCCGTAACTCTGTGACGCTTCTCCAAGATATCTTCCCCACATTCCTTGAAGGGCCACACTATTATAGCTTCCTTCACTAAAACTTAGAGCCAGAGAGTAAAACCTGTAATTTTTGTCTTCCATATCCATTCCTGTAAGGTAATACATATCCTGATTCCTGTAAGCCAACTCCATGGCTATCGGTCCCTTTCCTCCACTTACTGAAAGGTTATAGAACCTATCTACAAGCGTATCTGTATGCAGGTCCCTGTCGGAATAATAGTAAAATCTTGGTTTAACATATGCATTGCTCATGAAGGGAATGCCGTATTCCAGTGAGCCACTAATTTCATAAACTCCATTGTCATACAGTGGGGTAATAGGCATGATAAAATCATCCCCAACTCTCATAATTGAAATCGACGCATCAAGGCCCTTAAACTCTGAACGTCTGTAAAGCTTAAAGTAAAACAAATTGGATTTCTCATCTATACGATAGGAATATTGCGAACTAAATCCAAGACCATATTCTGGAAAAATTTCGCCATTTACATCCAGTGACGCTGCTCCAAAATTCTGAGAAGAATATATGTAGTTTAGTCCTACCTTATGACCATGAAAAGGCGTGAAATTAATTTTTCCAAAGGCGACAGTATCAAAGACCTCATCTTCTATTACAAAGAAAATCGAGTTAATTCGGCTTGCTCTGGTATAAAATTTCGCACCGAACTTTATATTTTCGAAATACCTGGTCCTTAAAATCTTCACAGGCATAGATATCAGGTCAGCACCTTCCATGAAAAGTTCCCTCTTTTCGGGATAAAAAATGGGTCTTCTACTATATGAAATTTCCCTGATATCTGCCTCAATTTCGGAAAAATCCGGGTTCATCACAAGATCGAGAACCGTAGATGCGCCCTTCTTAAATCTAAATGTACCTCCATAGGTAAAGCTTTCATTTTCTGCTCCCAGGAGGTTTTCCTTACTTGCACGAGCATAAAGCATTGGTCTTAAAGCAACTATCTCTTCTTTCTCCGAAGTAATTATTTTATCAAAATCTACATCTATCCGATCAATGTTACTAATAGATTGTATCGCACCCTCAGTTTTCGACATTTGAAGCTCGCTCTTTGCAGCAATAAATCTACCAACCTTTATCCCCCACGGGTTCTTTGTGAAGGATATGGTATTCAATGGAATCCTGAATACTATTTCATATCCATGATTCTCCTTACTTACCTCCACTGACCATTTTCCATCCCACTCTACCGCATCATTTCCCGCTTCAGTGAACATCAAATCTTTCCTTGTGCCTATGGCATTTGCCACAAACCCATACGCAGTTGCACCCTTACCCTCAGTATCCAGAATAATAAGGACATAGTCATCATTAAGGATTTCGTCCTGGTCATCTTTTTTCACAGTAGCAGAAATCTTGTCTTTCTGAAAACATTTTAGATAAATAAGGAGCTCTTCAGCATTTAATATACCTATGGTATATAGCGTGGAATCCCCTGGAAGACTATCAAGATTTGGATACACAGTGTACAATCTACCCACTATTCCTTCGGAGAGACCGCGCTCTCTCATTTCAGCAATACTTTTAACTTCTACGGGCTTAAAGACAAGATTTATTAGTATTAGCATTAACCACTGCATAGAAGACCTCCCTTTAATGTTAAAATTTCAAAACCATCCTTTATACCTTGAAGATCTTTGAGATCTGGCGTCATGATAATAAGCCCTTGCCCATCCAACTTGTTTTCAATTAATCTCCAGATCTCTTTCTTAGCCCACTGGTCAATGTTACTGAAGGGCTCATCAAGAATGAAAAAATCAACCTCTTTTCTCGACAAAATCAAAGCCAGGTTAAGTTTTTGCCTTTCACCAGAAGAGAGTTGTGAAACCCTCAAATTATCTCTTCCCTTTATGACTTCATTTACGACAAAATCTCTAATCTCTTTATCTTTAATGAGCTCTAAGTTTGACTCAACATAAGGAAGTAAAACAGGAGGAAAGTATGACACCGCAAATCTTTTAAGATATGATCCAGAATCAATATCAGTTATTTTAAGGTTATCATTCACAATCACTTCCCCATCAACTTTCAATAAGTCGGTTAAGATATCAATTAGTGTTGATTTTCCACTTCCGTTTCCCCCTAAAATCACATATCTCTTGCCCTTCTCAAAATCAAAACTAATAGGCCCCAGCGAGAAATCATCCAACTTCAAAGTAACTTCCCTAAGGGTAATCTTTTTTATTTCCTTCACGGCTTTGCCGCCTTTTTTCATTATGGAATTCTTCAAACTTTCAAAACGTTCTATTTGAGCGACGGTTTGAGAAATTTCAGAAAAAATCTCCGAAAAAGACTCAACAGGTGAAACAATATATCGCATTAGTTCAAAGTAGGCAATTAAACCGCCAATGGAAAACCTGCCTTTGATGATTTCCAATGCCCCTACTAAAAAAATTAGGAGGGGTAAGCCATCAGAAAAAATATTATAATAAAACGAATACATACTCCTAAGTTTCGTCCTTGCTTTTCTTAAATCCAATATGCATACCAGTTTCTGATGGAGTTCTTTAAATACTAACTCGAAAATATCTAATAAATTCACAATTTTATATGATTTCACGAGCTCCATTGCGTATTCCCGGAACTGTGCCTGTGATTCCTGATGATTGCTGGCAACTCCCATTAATCTTTTATTAAAATACTCATTCACAAACCTTAAAAGGGGAAGGCTACCAAGAACTATTAAGGTCAAAAGAGGCGAAAGCTTAAAACACACAATCACACCAAAAAGAAATACTAAAACGAGCTTAATGCTAAATGCCGCAGTTTCGGTGAGGGATTCCTCAAGTTCCTTGGGCTCTTCAAAGATTCTGGAATAATAGTACCCGGGGTCTTTAGATCTTACCACACTATAGGGTTGCTGATAGTAGGTTACCAGAAGCTCCTCTATAAGCCTTTCATACACCCTATTTTTTAACTTCTGATAATTCAGTTTCTGGAAGTAATTCGTAGCTTCTCTTATTAACACAACTATCAGTAAAAAAATCCCGAATTGAAGCAGTAGGCTTAGATTTTTTGAAGGTAAAGCCTCGTCAATGATCTTCTTCATAATGAGAGGAGCAGGAATCTGAAAAAGTGTTCCCGCAAGAAGCAATGTAAGATTAAGCAAAAAGAGAGAACGATATGCGAGGGTGAATCTTGTGAAATACTTCCAATAAATCTTCAAATTCCTCATGGAAGAGGGTCTCCTTAATTTTTCCTAAATCTTCGATCTTTCAGCATGCCTTCAAAACTCAAAAGGGGTAGAAGAAGTTCTCCTTAATTATTGCCTAAATACCTCTTTCTTTTTTAGGTGGTAAACCATAATGAGCCAATCATACAATATGTATTTCCACATTTCGCACAATGATTTTCCCGTCTTTAAACGTTGATAAGGACATCCACCCCCACATAAGGGTAAAAACTTGCAATATTCACAATTAGAATCAATGAGAGACATGGTCTCCCACTTTAGTACATGCTTGTGATCTTCTCTGTAATCAGTTACAGTCCCAATACTTTCCTCATCCCTTCCCACCAGGTCAAAGCACTTCTTTATAGTGCCATCTGCATCAATCATGTAGTGGAAGGGTGTCACACCGGCACAGAATACATAAGACATCGGAGGATATAGGTCAAACTCAAAGCCGTATTCCAAAAGCCATGGTACTATCTTCCTCATATAGATTTCTCCAAACTCCTTTATGGAAAAAAGCCCGGCCTGATTGCAATTTTTATCTTTTTCCCCTGTAACAGGTGAAAAGTAAACCTCTAATTTTGGTCCCCTGTATTCACTCAAAATCCTGAGAAGTTGCCCGACACTCTCCACATTACTTTTATCAACATTCACTCTGATTCTCACCTTAAAACCCAGCTCAGAATTTACAATCTCACTAATATTACTGATAATTCTGTCAAAGCTCTTTAACCCTCCACTTAAAAATCTTCTTTTATCATGCACCTCCGGAGGACCATCGAGGGTGATCTGTGCGGTATTTATAGAGGCTTCGTTATAAATTAAAGTTGCCGCCTGCAGGTCGAGGAGGTAGCCATTAGTAACAATGTCGCCCGAAAGGGCAAAACCCTTTTCCTTAGAAAGCTCTTTAAAAAATCTTCCAAACTCAACAACCCTCTCAAGATAAAGTAAAGGCTCACCTCCATAAATTGTTACTTCTACTCTCTCTGGTTTGAAAAGCTCCGTTCTTTTTTCTATAAATGCTTTAGTATTTGCCAAAATTTCTGATGTCATATTCTTGTACTTTATCCCGCTTTCAAAGCAGTATGTACATCTAAAATTACAGGCTGAAGTGGGAACTATGGTGAACATCAGCTTCCTTGAAAAATACCTTGATGTGACAAAATTTCTTAGATAATATGCCCTTTCATCGATATCCTCACTTAAAATAAATCCCCCTTCTAAAAACTCTTGAAGAAGGGGTTCACTACTAATTTGAGGAAAGTTTCTGTAAAACTCCTCATATTCCCTTTCAAGGAGCACAAAGTTCTTGTTTAGAATATTGTAAAGTAGTAACCCTTCAGGAGTTTCAACTTCAATATTGTAAAAATTCTTATGATATTTCATTAGCGCCTCCTCATTTGGTAGCGGGGAAAGGCGCATCCCTTCATTTTAACTACTTACTTGGAATCCTTTCTACAAACGGTGAAAAAACACCTACAAATAGGTGGAAGTATGGGGATATCAATTAAATTTTTGCTTTCCTCTTTATTAATGTATTTCATCCTTCACCTCCTTGTCATTTATTCCTGAGATTCACCTCTTTTTACTCTCTCGTCACACCATACTATAAAGCAACCACAAATGGGCAGGTCAATCGCAGCAGCCGCTGCGTTTCTATTTATATTTATGTACCTCATTTTTCCCTCCTTTATTTTATCCATGCGCCTTTCCCCTTTTGCCATAACCATCTATGGCAAAAGAGGTGCCAATATGTGGTTCATTTATAACTTTCTTAACAGCAATAAGTTAACAAAAAAAGAAAATACAAATCATTGAGTAACAATATTCACACTATAACAAAGTTTTTACAACTTCTTGATAAACCATAAGTTGAGTGTGAAACAATTTTCGCACCGTATAAATATTTTTTCACACAGACCGGGGAAAAACTTGTGAAATCCTGACCAATTCCCTTATAATATAAGAATATCTGTGGGGATGTAGCTCAGCTGGGAGAGCATCGGCTTTGCAAGCCGGGGGTCGGGGGTTCGAATCCCCCCATCTCCACTTATTTCTTAATTTGTCGTACTATTTCCTCTGCCTTTAACCTTGCTTCAAAATCGAAACTTTCCAGTATTTCAAGGGAAACCGAGGACACATTTGAAAAATGTGAAACTGTTCCAATTACGACTCTCTCAATATCCAGAAAATCAATTTCTTCCTTGAGAAAAGCTTCCACTGCCACATCATTCGCGGCATTCATGATGCAAGGTTTGATACCCCCCTCTTGTAAAACATCATAAGCAAGCTTTAGGAGGGGAAATTTGTTAAAGTCCGGTTCATAAAACTCCAGGGTTTTATTAAAGAGAGTAAGGGGAGCAAATTCCAACTCGGCTCTCTTTGGATATGTAAGAGCATATTGAATGGGGATCTTCATATCCGGATAGGAAAGGTGAGCCACATAAGCGCCATCCTTAAGTTTTAAGAGTCCATGAACAATAGATTGCGGATGTATGAGTACCTTTATACTCTCCGGGGGGACACCGAATAGCCAGAAAGCCTCGATGACTTCGAGACCCTTGTTCATAAGGGTAGCAGAATCCACAGTAATTTTGGGCCCCATTTTCCAAATGGGATGAGCAAGAACCTGGTTTTTCTTAACATTCCTCATTTCATCCCTGGACAAATTCCTGAAGGGACCACCAGAAGCTGTTAGATACAACTCAGCAATTTCGCTCGAATATTGACAAAATAATTGAAACAACGCGGAATGTTCCGAATCTATAGGGATGAGTTCTCCCCTTCCTCTTCGTACTTCTTGCATGACCACAGCGCCGAAAGAAACAAGCGTCTCCTTGTTTGCAAGAGCCACTCTTTTGCCGTTCCTCAGGCCATATAAGGTAGGATAAACACCTACATTTCCACTGGTTGCAACCACAATTATGTCTACATCTTCCCTCAGGGAAGCCTCAATAAGTCCTTCTTTTCCATAAAGAGTAGGTACAGGTGGGTTGTCAACCTTTTTATCCCCGGTGATTATTGCGAGCTTTGGTTTAAATTCTTCTATAATCGTATAATATTGACCTAAATTTTGATGTACAGAAAAAGCAACGAGTTGGAATTCCTCCCTATGCTTTCGGAGGACCTCCAGGGTATTCCTACCAATACTTCCTGAAGCCCCTAACAGGGCTATGCCTTTTTTAGACATTATTTAACGGATAGCAAATTTTTTATTATCCTTTCAAACTCCGACTTCTCAGTGTAGCCCACTTTCACAGAATGTATATTCCCACCTTTGTCTACAATGAATGTTGTAGGAATATACATCAGTTTCTGAATTGCATTGTAACTGTCTATTATTTCACGAGTGGCCATTCCCACTGGATAATTCATATTATTTTTCTTGTAAAACTCCACTACTCTGTCTTTACTCTGATCCACGGAAATTCCTATTATTTCGATTTTACCCTGGTATTTCTTTTTAAGTTCCACAAAACCAGGAATTTCCATGCGGCATGGAGGACACCAGGTAGCCCAAAAATCGATGATAACCACTTTCCCTTTCAAATCTGCCAGTCTGACGGTATCACCGTTTATAGTTACAAGCTTAAAGTCCGGGGCAAGGGCTTTAGATTGTGCAAAAACAGAACCCGAGAAGAGTACCAGTATTGTAATAGCTAAAGAAAGTTTTTTCATGACTCCTCCTTTTAAGTATTTTAAAAGCGGCTTATAATTTTAAGGGTGTAAATTGAGAATACAAAAGTTTATTAAATTCTCTGTAATATTGATATTATTTTCATTTGCAAATGCCGAAAAATACAGGGGCGAAATCTTTAGACTTTTTAACCTGCCTAATTCAGTGGGAATGGGGAATACTGGAGTAGCATATACTTCAAACCCACTTTTTTCCCCTATAAACCCAGCAATAAAAACAGCGGGTTCTGCAGCATACTTCTCTCACTCTGAAATTTACGCAGGATTTATATCATTAGAGTCTGCATACTTATATAGTGGAGATCTTTTACAGGGGCTTGGATCAGGGGTATTCATAAACATCTTACACTCAGATAAACTCGATGTTACAGAAATTACCGATAGTTCTTCCACTCCTGAAGAGGGCAATATCAACATCATAACCAGAAAACCCCACTACTTCTACAATATCAATTTTATCACATCAAGAGAAATAAGCAATAAAGCCAGTTTTGGGGTCTCTTTAAAAATATTCCGGGAACAATTTTATGACTATGTTGAAAATGGCATTGGTGTAGATATTGGATACTTATTCCAAACTCGGAACGTAAACTATGGCATTGTCTTAAGGGATGCTTTTTACTCGGTCTTTAAGGGAAACAGCATCGAAACCCTGAGTCCCTCAATACTGGCTGGAATTAATATTACCCAGGATAAAATTCACTGGAATCTGGAGCTGGAAATTTTTTCAGATGGCCCATATCCGGGAGCCCTGTTCTCCTACAGGAACTTTAGTCTTGAAGGTCGAACAGGTTTTTCGTATTTTATTAATCCCAATATAGAGATAAGATTTGGATTTCAAAGGGGGTATCTCAGTGCCGGGATAGGATTAAAATACAGTAAATTTATACTGGATTATTCTCTATCCCCTCACCCAGATCTCGAAACTTCCCATAGAATAGGAGCTGGTATATGTTTTTAAGAAAAGCACTACACATGACAACCATTCTTTTACTTTTACTTTTAAAAAATCTGCCAAGAGAAGTTGATATTATAATTCTTCTCACCTTGAGCTCCATTGCATTGCTCGTAGAAATACTGAGGTTTACAGTGCCAAGATTAAATAGTTTTTTTACATCCAAACTATCCAACTTACTAAAAGAGGATGAAAGAAAAAATAAACCCACAGGCGCAACTTTCCTCATACTCTCAATGACCCTGTCTTATCTGGTCTTCCCCTTTAAAATATTTTTTTATGCGAGCCTAATCGCAATCCTCGTGGACGGTATTACTCCAATCATAACAGCCCTTTTATTAAAAAGGAATGGGAAAGATGCTGCGCACCTTTTAACCTTCATTTTTACAGGCATCCTTGTGGCCTTTGTGGTAAACTCAGGAATCCCGATACTTGTAAAACTAATTGGCAGTATTACCATTGCCTTAATTGAGTTCTTTAACCCACCTCCGGACGATAACATTTATGCAGAATTTTTAGGAGCCCTTATAATATATCTACTCTTCAAAGCCTTTTAACAGAAAGGAGGTACTTATGTGGAGTATTCTAAGTATTTTTCTCATTTTTACCCAGTTAAACGGTGCAAATCTCTCTGAAAAGATGAACCAGGCTAAACTTTACGAGGAGAGAAAACAATACGAAGAAGCCGCCAAACTATACAAAGAAATCCTCGGTTTGAGAGAATTAAATAAAAACGATAAGTTCAATATCTACCTCACCCTTGCAGATATAGAGTTAGATAAACTGGGAAGACCGGATTCAGCTATTAAATACCTCGAAGAATGCAGAAAGACTTACACCGACGTGTATAGAAGAATGGATGAAGTTCTATATAGGCTGGGATTGGCATATGAAAGGGCTGGAAGATATCAGGAAGCTGCAGAAGCTTACCAGACGTTAGCTGTGAGATTCCAGAAGAGCAAGTATTTAAGCGATGCTCTGGAGGGAGTAGAGAGGGTCTTCAGGAAAAACTTCAAGGAATACGTTGCTTTCATTGGGGAAGAACCGGTCACAAGACTGGAATTTGAGAGGGAGTTCGAAAATATACCGCCTTTTGCCAAGCAAAACTACGAAACCGAAGAAGGGAAACAGAGACTCCTTAAAAATTTAATAGAGAAGAAGCTATTAGTTAAAGAGGCAGAAAGTAGAAAGCTTTATCTAAAATCTTCGTATGTTGAGGAAATGTCTAGAGCCAGGGAGCAGGCTCTTATCAGAGCCCTCTACAATGAAGTTACATCAAGTATCAAAGTTGATGACAAGGAAATTAGAGATTACTACGAGAAAAACAAGGATAAATACAAAATTCCGGCCACTGTATCCTACAAAATAATAACAGTAAACGATAAGGATACTGCGGATTACGTATACAATCTTGCAAAAAAGGGGACAGATTTTGATTCTCTGGTAACTAAGTACTCCACAGATGAACAAACCAGATCTTCCGGTGGGCTCAAAAAGGATGTGCAGCAGAATGCAAAACCCGAAGAGGTCGTCAAAACAGCTTTCTCCATGAAGGTAAACGAAATAAGTAAGCCCATAAAACTCGAAAAGGAAAACAAATACGCTATTATCAAACTCGTAGAAAAGAAACCAGAAAGTTACAGGTCCCTGGATGAAGTAAAAGAAAGTATCAGGAGACAAATCGAAAGCGAAAAAACAAGAAAAGCATGGCAGTCATTAATTGACTCTCTCTGGAACAAGTACAATGTCAGAATCCTCGGGGAAAAGCAGCAGGACTAAAAAAGCCAAAATCTTAATTTTCAATGAAAATTTAGGTACTGGTATTTTAAAGATAATTGGAAGCTCTGAAAAAATAAGGTTTAGTTATAGAGACCTTATAGGCCCCGAAGGTTTCAAAATTTTATTCCCGGGAGATTTAGTCGAAGTTTATTTCAAAGAAGGGAGAATAGAAATAAGGAAAATCAATGAGAGTCCGCTACGAATTGATTAAAAAAGAAAAGCACACAGGTGCAAGGCTTGGCATACTTCACACCCCTCATGGTGACGTTGAATTACCCAATTTTATGCCCGTTGCCACTCAGGCCACAGTTAAAACCATGTCTCCACGAGACCTTGAAGAAATTGGGGTTCAAATGATAGTATCGAACACATATCATCTCCATCTTCGACCTGGTGAGGATTTAATCCGTGAAGCAGGAGGACTTCACAAATTTATGGGCTTTAAAGGAGCAATTCTAACGGATTCAGGAGGTTTTCAGATCTACAGTCTTGCAGATTTAAGAAGTTTAAAAGAGGACAAAGTGGTCTTTAAATCCCACATTGATGGTGCATTAATTACATTTACACCTGAAAAAGTAGTTGAAATACAGGCTAAACTCGGGTCTGATGTTGCTATGATTCTTGACTGGCCGAGTCCCTATCCTACGACATACAAAGAAGCAAAAATCCACATGGACCTTACCACACACTGGGCAGAGAGAGCCAGAAGACACAGAGACCTTTCTCTCCCGGACGTGTCACTTTTTGGAATTGTGCAGGGTGGTACCTTTGAGGAATTAAGAAGAGAACACTCAAAAATTTTAAGAGAAATGGATTACGACGGATATGCCATTGGAGGTCTCGCCCTTGGTGAACCCAAAGTAGAAAGAGACAAAATGGTGGAGATAGTATCACAAGAGCTACCCGAGAATAAAGTCAGATATCTAATGGGCGTTGGATATCCAGAAGATATCCTTTCAGGAGTAGCGAGGGGTGTAGACCTTTTTGATTGCGTTCTTCCCACAAGAAATGCCCGTACAGGGACAGTGTTCACTTCAAGGGGAGAATTGACCATTAGAAATGCAGAATACAAGAAAGATTTTTCGCCTCTTGATCCTGAATGTCAATGTTATACATGCCAGAATTTCACCCGTGCTTACATCCGCCACCTTTTTAACGCTGGAGAGATTTTAGGTCCCCGCTTAGCGACCTACCATTCGCTCTTTTTTTTCATCAACTTAATGAAAAAAATCAGAGAAGCTATAAAAGGCGACTATCTTCTCGATTTCACCCGAGAGTTTTTGGCAAAATATTCATCAGAAATTGAAAACAACCCATGAGACATAGTGGGAAATGTCGTTCACGGGATCTGTAATTTCAACCTCAATGTCATTATAAGGATCATTGATTATAACAGAGTCTTCAAGGTCATTTTCTACATATCCTTCCCTATATTCCATACCATTCACAAAAATCTTGTAATTGTAATCTCCAGAAGGCTCAATGGATAGTTTCACAGGAACCACACCCGGGTAAACTTTGTTGTGTGGGTTTTCGTGTACAGTAATTCGGGCAAACCTCAAGTTATCCATCCCCCTGATATTAACCTTTAGTGCAAGAAAGACACCGAGGGCAAAGAATATAAGAAATAGTGAAGCGAATCGAACGCCGTACCACTGGATTTTATATTTTCTTATTCTTTTTTTTACTAAAGAATCTAGCTCCTCAGGTGCTTGCTTTTTTAACTTTGAAAAAACATTCACTTCATTTTTCATTGGCAACACCTCCGAAAATCACCCTCTTTAAACTCTTCTTAGCTGCATTAAGCCTTGATTTTACTGTTCCTATGGGTATTCCAAGGATTTCAGCAATCTCGTGATACTCAAACCCTTCCATGTAATAAAGTACAATAATTTCCCTTTCCCATTCTTTTAAATTAGATAATGCCCTTTCCACAATAATCTCATCTTCAATAGATGTGAAATCATCGAGAACTAACTCTGGTAACATTTCCTGGTCTTCATCGTCAGATGGAACTTCCATGGTAAAATTACGCTTCGCCTTAAAAAAATCTTTAACGTGATTTATCGCTATTTTCATAATCCATGTCTTAAGGGAGCTCTCCTCCCTGAAACTCTTCAAATTTTTATAAACCTTCAAAAATATCTCCTGTGAAAGATCTAAAGCATCCTCGTGATCCTTTACTTTCCAATACACAAAATTATAAACCATGTCTTTGTAAGTATTGTAAATTTCCTCAAAATCAATTCTCATCTTCTCTATTTGACGTTAATTTTAAACCTCTTGTTCAATAACAATAAATGGTTGGCACAACTAAAGTTGCATGAAGAGCCATACTGCTTCAAAATTTATACACTATGATAAGAACTCTTCTAAGCTATCTATACAAGTTAGGGCTTAATTTGTGGTATTTCTACGATGAAAATTTCAGAGTGAAAGATGTTCTACCTGCGAAGGTAATTTCCATCGGGAACATAACACTGGGCGGATCTGGTAAGACCCCCCTTACATTGCACATTGCAAAGAAATTAGCAAAGGAAAGAAAAGTAGCTATCTTATCCAGAGGATATCGGAGGAAGGGCAAAGGTTTAATGGTATTATACGGGGAACATGCTTTTCTTGATTGGAAGATGGTGGGTGACGAACCATATTTGATGTACAAAAAACTTCAAGGGCAAATTCCCATAATTGTGGAAAAAGATAGATATGAGGCCGGTAGACTGGCAATAAAACAGTTTAACGCAAATACCCTGATTCTTGACGACGGCTTTCAATATCTCCCTTTAAAAAGAGACATAGACATAGTCTGCATAAACCAGAAAACGGTCTTAAATGGGGATTTCCTTTTCCCAAAAGGCACCTTAAGAGAAGAATTCTCCTCCCTCAATAGAGCCCATATCATAGTGGTAAATCTCAAGGCTGAAGCATTAAACCCCCTTACTCTTGAATATCTGGAAAAATGGAAAAAACCTACATTCATAATGAGATATAAACCCGTCAGATTTTACAACTTCGAAGGGCAACAATTTTCATTACAAGGATTAAGGGGTTTTGATATAGCTGTGGTTACAGGTATTGCTGACCCGAATAGTTTCATCGAAATCTTAAGGGGACTTAATTTGAGTCCAAAGGAGACCGTTATTTTGAGAGACCACGACACACTCCCATTAGCAAAGTTACGTGCCCTTACTGATAAATACGATTTCATAATAACGACAGAAAAAGATCTCATCAAATACCCTATTCAGAAAAAACTTTTAGCCCTTGAAATTGATGTTGAATTAGAAAACGAGGAGAGACTCTTAAGCCTTTTATAATTTGATTTTTAACCAGGCAATGAGTCCCAACACGAAAGTCAAAATTACCGTTGAAAAAGTTGCAAGAAAAGGAGAAACCCTCCCCGCCGAGCCAGAAACTTTCATAAACTGAATAAATGCCCAAAGGACAAAGGAAACAAGTAAGGCCATTCCGAAGGCATATGTCTTACCTCGCGGTCTAATGGAAATGGCAATAGGAAGAGCGAAAAAAGCAAAAACCAAGATAGTTAGAGGAAAAGTAAACCTATAATAATATTCAACAAGCTCTTCCCTATAAGGTAATTTTGCCCTTACTTTAGATTTTACAATTTTGCAAAGTTCTCTGGCTGTCAGTTCTTCAATTTCTCGTTTCCTCTTCACGACCTCAAAGGGAGAAATCGCGTTTTTCAACACCATCCCCGGTAAAAAAAGCAAAGTGTCCCTTTCCTGCCCTACACGTCTTAAAGTGACACCCATAAGTTCGTAACTATCCTTGTATATGAAACAAGAATCCGCATCAATTCTTAATTGAACAAAGCCTCTATCATAAACCATGATTACCACGCCATACCCCTTCCTCTCTCTACTAATCAGCCTGTTAAAATAGAAAAGAGTATCTCCACTCATAAAACTGAAATCAGATATTACAGGAAAGTAGAAATATTGCTCACTTTTTTCAATCTTCGCCTTTCTTATCTTCGTTGAGGCCTGAAGTCCCGGATAGCCCGCAAATTCATTTAATGCAAATCCTGTAAGAGTAAGCAAAAAAATAAAAAAGAGAATTTTCGTGATTAAATTTATAATGTTACAACCCGCTGTTTTAAGAACCAGGACCTCTCTTCGATACACACTCTCCTGAAAGAAGAAAAAAATGGCAATAATCAAAGAAAAGGGAGCCATCAACACTAAGAGATAGGGGATCTGGTATAAATAAAACAAAATCACATCTAAAAATTTTGCCTTATTTGCTATGAAAAAGCCAAGCCTTTCAAAGAAGTTTACTACTATAAAAATAAAAACAGCTCCAGAAACTATGATTGCGAAAAATTTAAATAGATTTCTTAAATAGTAGGCTTCAACTTTGTTCATCTGAAAATTATATTAGAGACGGTAATGAGTGGTTATTACATAGGTCGTACCCAATTCCCTGGAGGACCCAAAGGAAATGTCCACACCGTACTTATCCGCTTTTAAAGCAAGCCCCATCCTTATTTCCCTTTCAAGAATTCCCAATCTCAAGCCAAAACCCTTCGTAAACCACAACTCTGAACCCAACCTGTAATTAAAACCGCCCTTCGTCCAGTCAAAACCCATAAGCCAGGTTACAGGCTCTGGAATTTTGAAAGCGGTAGCAAAAACTAACTCAGAAGCTGACTTCTCAGACCTATCAATAAGTCCAAGGGAAGGTTTAAGAATATTTAGATAACTCAGAGAAAATTGAAAGATTGACAGCGTAGCGTGTAGACCTAAGTCCATAGAAAAAGTAGCCCTGGAAAAGTTACTGTCCTCTAGGTCTCGTAAATAAAATACCCTGGTATTCAAACCAAGAGAAACCCGGGAGATTCTATATCTCACTCCTGTTAAAAATAAGTATTCGGATACCACATCCTTTATTCCCGTTTTATGAAGCCCGAAACCAAAGCCTAAATTTCGGTAGGAAGTGGATAACGAGGTATGGAAATCAGTAAGCTCTGCCATAAAATAATTTTGCCTTACGCCCAGAGCAAAACTCCCTCGCATATTGGGAAGAAGGGCAGGATTGGCAAAAATTGCTTCGCTGCTGGGAAAGGAGAAGTATGCAAGGCCCCCAAGGCCATATGAACTCGCAGTTACCCCTGTTAAATATGAAAGTATTAAAAGCTTAGTAATTATAACCATGACAAAATTTTAATACCAACCTTATCAAAATCCAAAATCTACACTTTTCTCAAAGAGCCATCCTCAAAGTTGGAATCAATTACTGAAAGTTTATAAGGATTCCTGTAGATGAGGCCACCCTGTGCATTCTTGTATGTATTCACACCCACAACCCTGATCCTTGAAAAGCTATCCACCACCTCAATACCGCATCCCTTGTGTTCCGCTATTGTGGTGTGGAAGATTTCGGTAATAAGCGATGCATTTATTTTGACTCCACTTCCTTCAACGCCCTGGAGTATCCTGCAGTTTTTGATGGAACTTCTTGAACTATTTATGAACACCTGTGCGCCGTTTTTATCAATTTCATTGTTTTTCAAAATTTCACATCCCGTAGCCTTGAATTCAGAATTGTCTCTAATGTAAAGCCCGCTTTTCTTATTCTCATATATTTTTGAATTATCAATTTCCACCACAGAACCATCCTCGGCCTTTATGCCGTAACCGTTAAGGCTACCACTAACCTCACAATTTCTGATCATAGACCGCGAAGAAACGATATTTATCTGAGCAGATTCACTCTCTGAGGCATTAGAGTAAACCATGGTATCCTTCATTTTTACTCCAGAATACCAGGCAACATTAATACCCGCGTCCCAATGCCCATAAATCTTGCAGGAATCGATTTCTACATAGGATTTAAGAACACCAATCCCCATGTTTCGTTTGCCATCATGAATATTCGTATTCTTAATCTTGGCGTATGAAGAACCTATCCAGATCTGGGGGTAGTTATCGCTCTCAGAACCGTTGTTAGTAACCTCTCCGTCAGTGAGTATTAACTCTGAATTATAATATAACTCAACGCCGTGCTTTTGGTGACCCGTGATAACACACTTATCCAGCTCACAATAGGAAGATTCGACAATGGATATCCCGGTGTTGTTTATTCCCGATGTAACCTGGGATGACCTCAGCGTAAACTTGGAGTTTTCCACCTTAATCTGTGGATATTCTTTAGAGTCACTTCCATTTCCCCTTATTTCGCAAAGGATTCCTTCAAAAATTGAGTTACCAAGCACATAAAGCCCAAACTTCTCATTAGACTTTACTTCACTTTCCACCATTTGCAAAAACGACCTCTCCACTACCACCCCTGAAACACCTGTACCCTTAATAACTTTACTATTAATTATCTTCCCCTTGCTCGAGGTTATGAGAACCTGTGGAAACATGCCGTCTTTACCAGCATTACCTTCTATAACGGAACCCGAAATCTCGAAACTGCTGTTAGAGCTCAGCCATACTCCCTGACCATAGTTATACATAATTTTACAATCCTTCACGCTCACAGTAGAAATGTCCGTTACGTATATACCCGAACCATTCTTTGACTCTGAAACCTCAGATTTCAATATATCCACAGAAGAGGATTTTATCTCAACTTGTGCCTCACATTCCGTCCCATGATTATTATTATATATCCTTGAGTTAGAGATACCTACCGTAGAATTACCTTCTATATTTATAGCCCTGCGATAATGATTGTAAATAGATGTATTCTCCAGAGATAAACTGGAGCTTCTCGCATATATACCATCATTCTTTATCCCATCCTTTATTTCTGAATTTTCCAGAGAAACTGAACTGTTAGATACCCATATTTGAGGCCCGTGGAAACTTTCACTCCCGTTTTCATAAATTTCACAATCAGAAGCCTTTAACATGGAGGAGGACCTGAGAACAATTCCATTATAAAAGTGCCTGTAAATGTGGCAGCTATAAAGCTCGAGTTGAGATGCCTCTTCCAGAACAATGCCTGAGTTAAATACTCCATTATGAATTTTAAAATCCTTAATCAGAGCTTTTGATGATTCTATATAAAGCTGAGGTTTATCCTCATCTTCATTTCCATTTCGTGATATCTCGCCACCCCTCATAAGAGCCTCAGAATCAGCCCTCAGCACCAGACCATTATAATAATGGCCCGTTACTTTCAGGTCATCTGCCTCAAGATAAGCCCTGTCTTCAAGCCAGATACCAGAATTATTTACTCCATTTAATACTTTACTATTCTTAAAATAGGCCTTTGATGAAATTAATTTTACCTGAGGGTAATCCTCCTCGCTGTTTCCATTCTCTGAAATCTTTGTAGATGATACCTTTAACACAGAACCCGCATCCAGGTATATACCATGGTAGTAATTCCCGATAATGGGGGTTTTATCCAGCACAAGTTCACAACCATCACCCCAGATACCCGCCCCATTACCTTTCAAAATTTTACAGTTCTTTAGCGTAAAATGCCCACCCTTTATCCTTATTTGGGGGCTAAACATATCTATGCCATTTTCAATAAACTCACTGCCTGTGGCTTTAACCTCGGAATTCTCACTGAAAACTCCCAGATACTTACAATTCCTAACCACAATCTTTGATAGTAAAGCAGTGCTTGAGTGGAGTTTGATACCGGCCCCTTGAATTTCCAGGTTCCTGAGCTCTATACTGGAATCGGTAGCAAAAACAATTCCCATGGCTCTCTCGGGTTCCTTACTATATTTGAGAACCAGGTTTTCAAGAATTACGTTACTTTTCGAAATCTCAAATGCGGGAAGTATATCAACGAAAACTGTTGGTTTTTCAATACCACTTAAAATAACCTTTTTATTCTGGAGAACAATGGGTCTCTCGATCTCCACATCTCCCGTGATTTCGAGGACAAATTCATCGCCTTCCTCGATGTGACTTTCAACAAAATCCACAAGGGAAGTGGTACCATCAAACTGGAAGACTGTGGACTCTCCACCGCCTTTGACCACCGTCATTTTCACTAATCCCTCTTTAACCTCAAGTCTCGAAGTAGAAGGCGCCCTTAACCTCCTTTTAAACTTTTTCAGCTCTGGATCCTCTTCTATCATTCGTAAGACACTATTTAAGAGTTCTACAACCCAGCGGGCCAACTCATCTTTAATACCGGTGCCCTCCGCAAATCCCCTCCAGACCATATCAAGATCTTCTGAGTTCTGGCTCCCCAGTCCCTTCAAAGTTAAAGGCACTTTTTCCTCTAATGCAGAACATAAAGCATTTATTTTTGCCTTTTCGCCTGGAACCGTACCCAGGGCTGCTTCTTTTACAATCTGCGGATTCTCGAAAACAGAATCGCCATGAAGTTTGTAAAGCTCAATAAGTAATTGAACAAAAACATCCTCCATATTTTCCTCCTTAGTTAAATTATAACACCTGCGACTTTTTTGTTCAACTTATGAGGCTTTGAAATTTTGTTTTCCTTATTAAGCAATTTACAATAAATTAAATGAGGTGTTTGATCCTGTTTTTAAATCTCCTAAACCCTGTTCAGGAAGTGGGTATTAGATATCTTGAACAAAAGGATTATGAAAAGGCATATCAAATTTTCTCTCAGATTTATTCGGTCTCAAAAGGCTCTCAGGAGGGAGGTTGGGCAAAATACTATATGGCAGTGTCTCTCCTGGGCCTTGGTGATACAGCTACTGCCATCGGAAATATCTTAAGCCTGAGAAACGAAATCCTGGACGATTCCCTGGCATACAATGCCTATGGACTCTTACTTTCTTTAACTAAAAACCCTGCGGATTCAATTTACTACATTTACGAACTTGTATCAAACTTTCCTATTTCACCTGCCAGACAAACATTAATAGAGAGAATTTTACAATCTTCAGATACCACAACCAGGATCAGCTTATTAAAAATCCTTGCATCAGACTACGAAAATAAAAAAAATGAACTCATGCTCGCCGAGGCGCTCCTGGAAGAAAAACCCGGTGTATCCCTCATCCTTGCAGAAAGATACGGTAATCCTGCAATCAGGATGAAATCACTGTATAAAACGGGGAAATACATACAATTCTTTTACACCTTCCTAAAAGAAAACCCCGGTAAAATTTTGCCTCAAGAAGCTGTTTATTTTATAGAAAAAACTGGTTATTCACCCCTTCTAATTGCGAATTCACTATCCCTCTCACCAGAAAACGAGAAAACAGCCTTCGAATTTTCTCGGATCTTAGAACAGCAAAAACTTTACTCATCAAGATTTTTGAAAAATATCAAAGACACACTATTTAAAGCATATTTTAAAGTTTCAAGCCTGAGCCTTGAGGAACTACAAAATTTTGAAGCTCTTCCTCCTTCCAGCATAAGAAATTACATCCTTGCCAGGGGCTACCTTGCTAAAGGCTTCTACGTAAAATCCCTGAACTATGCTTTCCTTTTGCCAGATTCCACTTTCTATAACGCATTTAAAATTGAGCTTGTGGATACTCTACTGGCTCACGATTTTGCAACCAGAGAACTCCTTGAGCTTTTGAAATCTATCAACCTTTATTACCCCCTTTCGGAAAGAGACAGAAGGATCGAAGCAGTGATATTAAAGATACAGGACCGAAATTCCGTTTCATTTAGTTCTTTTCTATCAAATCCTCAGGCTGATACCTTAGTAATACAATACCTTTTTACAAGAAAAAAGTACAAAGAGCTAATTGACTATTCAAAGGGTAAAATCCTTCCCAATTCCATGAAGCCCTTCATCGCTGAGGCTTTGTACAGTCTCGGTCTCTACCGCGAAGCCCTCGACATCCTTGAGGCAGAACCTCATCTAAACCCTGGCATCTTTTTAAGGGCCCTCTTAGAATTAGAAAATCCCGAGTCCTACATCGGTAAAATACCTAAAAAACTCACTGATGAAGACGCTTATTACCTTTATAAACTTTCCCTGAAAATTGGAAAGCCGGAACTTTTAAATCCTTATCAGGGTAAGAAATTCACCTTCTACAGGGCAGTGCTTTCTAATAACCTGGAAGAAGCTCTCAAATTCTTTGAACCTTCTGATAAAATGATGGTACAGGAATTGTGTGAGCTCCTGTCAAAAAACCGGAGATATCAGGAGATCCTGAACATAACATCAAATCTTAATCCCCTTTATCCGCAAGATCTTAAACTATTTGAATACAGGCTAAAGGCACTTTTTGAGCTTGGTCAATACCAGGAACTACTTCTGGAGGTCAAGGGTATACCCGTAATACTTCCCTCAAATATAATCTACGATCTTGCCGCACTTTCAGCCTTTAATCTGCGCGAGTATGATCTTGCCTTCCTCTTCTCTCTCACCAGTACCTCCGATACATCAAGAAGAATCTTCTCAAAGTGTTTACTTACCTCCGGATATACAGATCTCGTTGACACAATAAATCTTGAAAACCAGGACAAAATTACCTACTATTTCATGAAAAAGTCTACTCGTGATCTAATCAACTTTCTAGCCGAGAGTTCGGAGGAGGCCAGGGCAATTCTGAAATCTCTATCAATTATTACAGGTAAAGTACCTGACTCCCTGTTCAATGTGTACTCGCAAAAATTTGGCATAGAGTGGGACTACTACTATGTTTTAAAAGGCTTTTCATTTTATAAAAGAAATGAAGTTGATAGCCTAAAAAATCTTTTGTCCAAAAGTCCCATTCAGGACCCCGAAATGTCGTATCTGGCTTCTCAGCTCTTTTTAGAGTCCGGAGATGTTTCACTGGCAAAGGAAATCCTTACCCAGACTCTGGATCTTGCACCAGACACACTAAAACATTATATATATTTCAGATTGGGCAATATTTCTGCCACATCGGGGGACTATAATTCTGCCATTTTCTTTTACACAAAAGCCCTGGAATATGGTAAAACCTACGAGAAGGAAATTCTATATAACCTCTCCATTGCCTTTAAAAATATCAACCAGTTAGATACAGCTCTGGCATATCTCGAAAGGATTGTGAAATATTATTCTTACGACAAAATAGCGGTAGAGGCAAGTATTCTAATGGGATTTCTCCTTGTAGACAGGCAAGCGGATATCGATAAGGCTATTAACATTCTCGAAGAGGTAATAGGAGCAGGCACCAAGGAGCAGGATTGTGAGGCACTTTATTGGCTTGCAAAAGCTTATATCACAAAGCAGGAACTCAGGAAGGCATTGTCAATTCTTAAGCGCATTTACACATATTATACCGAATTTGCAGACTGGAGAGATACTGCAAAACTCGATGCAGCAAAAATTTTTGTATACTACAACCACAGAGAAATTGCAAAAAAGCTCTATAATGAGATCATAAAAATGAGAAGTCCTGACGACCCGGCTTCCCAGCAGGCCAAAGAAGAAATGGAATTCTTTAAACTATAGAACTCAAAAAATTTCTTCACCAAAAAAGCACTTTACTTCATGTTCAAAAGATTCAGGAGAATCAGAAGCATGTACCGCATTCACTCTAACATTGGTACCATATTTGTGTCTTATAGTCCCGGGTTCGGCCTTTGTGGGGTCTGTGGCACCCACCAGCTTCCTTAAATCTTCAATGGCATTTTCTTTTTCAAGAAGAAGACCTATAACAGGTCCTGAAATCATAAATTGTATAAGACCGTCAAAGAAATCTTTTCCCTTATGCACATAATAAAATTTCTCCGCTTCATCCCTGGTCCATCTCTTCATTTTTATGTTTAAGATATTGAATCCCGCCTTTTCCACCATGGAAATAATCTCCCCGACCACCCTTTTCTGAAGAGCGTCGGGTTTGAGAAGCATAAATGTCCTATTCAATGGCAAAGCCCTCCAGAATAGCCCTTCTATTAAGATCCTGATACTTTCTCACCCTTCGCTCCATGGCTTTTACGAGAGAATCAACTTTTAACAGATTCAATTTTCTGTTCAAAAAACCCAAAACAAACATATTCAGGACGAGGGGTGTACCAATTTTTTCCATTACCATTTCTGTCAGGGGCAAAGCAAGAACATGCACATCTTTCTGCTTTGGTTCAAAATTCTTCACGTTAAAAGTATCCACTATAAGGAGTCCGTTCTTTTTTACTATTTTGTGAAACTTATCATAGGCACCCTGACTCAGGGTCACGAGCACATCGGGAGCAACCACCTTAGGGTATGAAATAAGCTTTTTAGAAATAATAACGTCAGACCTTGAAGTTCCCAGCCTGGCTTCAGGACCGTACTCCACCGTTTGCACTATCTCATAACCTTCTTCAATTCCAGCTGCATCCACCAGAATTAAACCCGCCAGGATAAGACCCTGGCCTCCAGAACCTGATAGGGTTATTTCGATCTTATCTCGTTCCATTTCTCCCTCAAAATGCTCAAGTAACTCCGGTTATTGTTTTCAGATAAAAAGCCTATGGGAATAAAGGCGCCTTCTTTGGGTTGCGTTCCCACCATGTAGGTTATTTTCTTGTACCAATCAAGGGTCTTAAAGGCATCAGCCTCGAGATTAAGCCTCCCATAATATGTGGGACAGGGACTTAGAACTTCCACCAGGGCAAACCCCTCAACCTGCATGGCCTTCTCTAAAACCTTCTCAAGCAAGGGAATGTGGTAAACCGTACTTCTTGCCACGAAATTCGCTCCGCAAGCAGCCGCCACAGCGCACCCATCAAAGGAGGGTTCCATATTTCCGTAAGGGGTTGTTGTGGTGTATGCGTTCAAAGGTGTCGTCGGAGATGCCTGTCCACCTGTCATTCCGTAATTATAATTATTTACAACCACGGCAACAATATCAATATTTCTCTTAGCGGCATGAAGGAAATGATTTCCACCTATGGCGTAGGCATCACCGTCACCCATAACGGCTATTACTTTAAGTTCCGGGTTGGCAAGCTTTAAGCCGGTAGCAAAGGCCAGAGCCCTTCCATGGGTGGTGTGGAGGGTATTAAAATCCGCATAGCCCGGCATTCTGCCTGTGCATCCAATTCCGGATATCATGGCAATTTTATCTTTGTCCAGTCCCAGCTTAGCGATAACTTTAAGGATGGATTGGAATACCATACCTATGCCACAACCCGGGCACCATACGGAGGGCATATGATTCAGTCTCAAATAGTCGCTGAGGGGATGCCGGTGACTCTCCACACCTCGATCTGTTACCCAGATAGCAAAGTCGGGACAGTGATTCTCGCATTGCTTACAATTTATGCAGGCATCTTCATCAATAACCCGTGGATATCCGGAGGAATCAAAGTCCAGAACATTTTTGGGGCATATGTTTACACATATCCCGCACTTTTTACAGTAACTTTTATTAATATGGACGGAAAACAATTTTTTATCCATGTGATTGTACATAAGGATAAATCTAGCCTCATGGCTTGTCAAGAAATGACGCTGGATTTATAATTTTAATATGAATGAAAAGAGAATACAGGAGATCACCTATGGCCTGCATGAGAAACTGTTGAGGGAATTCTCTAAAACCATTGTGGGCCAGAGGGAAGTAATAGAAGAATTATCCATTGCACTTCTTGCAGAAGGGCATGTAATAATCCAGGGTCTTCCCGGCCTTGCGAAAACATTAATAGTAAAAACCTTAGCAGATATTATCGATCTCAAATTTTCCAGAATTCAATTCACTCCCGACCTCATGCCATCGGATATAACAGGCAGCGAAATTATAGAAGAAAACCCGGAGACGGGAAGAAAGCATTTCAAGTTTGTAAAGGGACCTATCTTTGCCAACATAATTTTAGCCGACGAAATAAACCGAACACCCCCAAAGACTCAGTCCGCTCTCCTTGAGGCCATGCAGGAACTAAAAGTTACTGTTTCTGGAGTCGATTACTTCCTTGAAAGGCCATTTTTTGTGGTAGCCACCCAGAATCCTATTGAGCAAGAGGGTACATATCCTCTACCCGAGGCATTACTTGATAGATTTTTAATGGAAATTAAAATTGGATATCCAACCCGCGAGGAAGAACTGCAGATAGCAAAACTTTACGCTTCGGACAACCATGAAGTCCAGAAAATCTTGTCAATAGAAGAAGTTCTGGAACTGCAAAAACTTGTAAGGGAAGTTCCAGTGCCTGATCACGTGCTGGAATACGCCGTGGATATAATTAGAAAAACCAGACCCACTGAACCCGAGTCACCCAAAATCGTAAAAGAATACGTAACTTACGGCGCAAGCCCCAGGGCAGCTCAGGCCCTGGTTCGCTGTGCCAGGGCGAGGGCAGTTTTGAGAGGACATATTATTCCGACAACTCAGGACGTCAAGGCTGTTGCCCTGCCCGTTTTGAGACACAGATTAATTAGATCCTTTAAAGCAGAGGTAGATAACATAGATACCGATACCCTTATCAGGGAGCTTCTGTGAGGAGCATTAGAGAAATTCTTGAAGAAAGAGAAATTCAACTGTTACACGAGAAAGCAGCAAAATCCCGATTTTCCAGGGGAAGGAGCAAGGCAGAGGATCCTTGCCCTTTAAGAACCTGTTTTCAGCGTGATAGAGACAGAATCATCCACTCAAAAGCCTTCAGAAGGCTAAAACACAAGACTCAGGTTTTTATCCAGCCCGAAGGGGACCATTTCAGAACCAGGCTCACCCATACCTTGGAAGTCTCCCAGATTGCCAGGACCATTGCCCGTGCCCTTTTCTTAAATGAAGATTTGACCGAAGCCATAGCCCTCGGCCATGACCTGGGTCACACCCCCTTCGGACACCAGGGAGAATACGTTTTAAACGAACTTATGAAAGACTTTGGTGGGTTTTCCCATCCGAAGCAGGGGCTCAGGGTCGTTGACCTCCTGGAAAAGGAAGGGAAAGGTTTAAATCTAACCTTTGAAGTCAGAGACGGAATTGAAAAACATTCCAAAGGTTTTGGTAAAATCGTTTCCATGAAAAATCTGGCCCATACCCTTGAAGGTCAAATTGTGAGAATTTCCGATATAATCTCCTACGTAAATCATGATCTTGATGATGCCATAAGGGCGAAAATCATTACCGTTGAAGATATTCCGCGGAAATTCCTGGATTATCTGGGGAATACCCATTCTGAAAGGATAAGTTTCCTGGTAAACGATGTTATAAACACAACCATCAGAAATGAATACAAATTTGTGGCCCTCTCGAGTGAAACGGAAAAAATTCTTGAAGAACTGCGGGATTTTCTAAAACAGAGGGTCTATTTTTCACCCCCTGTGGTTTCGGAATCCTCCAAAGCAAAAAATATAATCGAGTTTCTATTTAAATACTTTACTCAGCATTACAAAGAAATTCCTTTCTACGACAGCATAAAAAAGGTAGTGGGAGAGTATAAACCCGAAGAAGCAGCATGCGATTACATTTCGGGTATGACTGATCGTTATGCCCTCTTAATATTTGAAGAAAAATTCATCCCCAAAGCGTGGTCCATGTTCTAACCCGATGCGTATTAGCAGGCAAGAACTGAAACGCCGGGTTATAGAGGCTTACAGGAAATTAAAAAAATGCGATTTATGTCCTAGAAACTGTGGTGTAAACAGACTAAAAGGCCAGAAAGGGATATGTGGAATAGGCGCAAAACCCGTGATTTCGTCTTTTGGCCTTCACTTTGGGGAAGAGAGTGTCCTTGTAGGCAGGCGTGGATCAGGAACCGTTTTTTTCACGGGCTGTTCACTAAAATGTGTTTTTTGCCAGAACTATACCATAAGTCAGCTCTTTGAGGGCGAAGAAATATCCGTAAGAAACCTGGCAAAAATCTTTCTTTATCTCCAAAACCAGGGCGCATTAAATATAAACCTGGTCACCCCAACCCACGTTGTACCCATGATTCTACAAGCTTTATATCTAACCTACGACGAATTAAAAATACCAATAGTTTACAATACAGGTGGATACGATTCGGTGGAGACCTTGAAACTCCTTGATGGAATAGTGGATATATACATGCCCGACATAAAGTACGGGAGTAATGAAATGGCAGCGAAGTATTCTCTCTGCGGTAATTATTGGGATGTGGTAAGGCAAGCCATAAAGGAAATGCACAGGCAGGTTGGGGACCTAAAGATTGTAAACGGAGTTGCTGTTAAAGGCCTTCTTATTAGACATCTAATACTCCCCAACGGACTCGCGGAAACCAGGAAAGTATTGGAGTTTTTAAAAAACGAGATATCTCCTCAAACACATGTTAACATAATGGATCAATACTATCCCGCCTTTAAAGCATATAAATATCCCGAATTATCGAGGAGAATAACACGGGACGAGTACTTTGAAGCTATAGAATTTGCTCAAAAGCTGGGTCTTAAAATAGTTTCTTGAGAAAATCTTTTGAAAGAACAAAGTAATTCCATTATATTGTATTTCAAACCGAAGGAGGGTCCATGCAGGAAGCAAAATGGCAAAGTAGAGGAGCTTTCGTTCTTGCTTCCATTGGTTCTGCTATAGGTCTCGGGAATGTCTGGAGATTCCCCTACATTGCTTATAAGTATGGTGGCGGTGCATTCCTGGTGGCATATATTATAGTCCTGTTTTTAATTGGCATACCTATGTTGCTTCTGGAGTTTTCCATCGGATATAAATTAAAGGGCTCAGCCCCATTCTCTCTGTCAAAAATCAGTGTCAATTCAGAAACCCTTGAAGAAAACCGTCCCGTAAGCAAACATTCCTTCAACTTTGAATGGCTGGGATGGTTTGCGGTCCTCGTGGGTTTTGGAATAGTCACATACTACTCCGTTATCATGGGCTGGTCCTTTGACTATCTCTTCTATTCTTTTAAGACCGCATGGGGAGAAAATACCAGGGAATTCTTCTTTAACAGGGTTCTGGGATTAACCGATAGTGTATTCCATTTCGGTAAAATAGCCTGGCCCATCGTATTGGGTCTTGCAGTGAGCTGGGTATGGATAGTTCTCTCCATCTGGAAGGGCGCTAAAACTGTAGGAAAGGTGGTATATGTGACAGTAACCATGCCCTGGTTATTACTTCTCATTTTCGTAGTGAGGGGTCTAACCCTTCCCGGCTCATTAAAAGGTGTGGAGTACTATCTAACACCAAACTGGAAAGAGCTTCTAAATCCAGCCCTCTGGCACGCAGCCATTTCACAGGTATTCTTCTCCCTTACCGTTGGCTTTGGAGTCATGATCGCTTATGCCAGCTTCTTGCCGGAAGACCAGGATATCGTCAACAATGCTTTCCTGATAGCTTTAGCCGATGCCTCAACAGCATATGTTGCAGGTTTTGCCGTTTTCTCAACCCTGGGCTATTACGCGAACCTTCAGGGGGTACCTGTAAGTGAAGTAATGAAAAGCGGGCCGGAACTTGCCTTCGTCACATACCCCACCATTATTAACCATCTACCCCTTGCGCCCCTCTTTGGCATATTGTTCTTCCTCATGTTACTAACCTTAGCTATTGATTCTGCCTTTTCGCTTGTAGAGGCAGTGGTGGCTTCCTTCATGGACAAATTCGGGACAAAAAGGGAATATACAAACATTACATCGGCCCTAGTGGCATTTTTAATTGGAATAATTTATACCACTGGTGCGGGGCTTTACTGGCTTGACATTGTTGATCACTTTATGAACCATTTCGGGCTCTTTACAGTAGCGTTTCTTGAAAGCATCGTTATTGGATGGTTCTACGGTGCGGAAAACATGCGTAAATTCGCAAACTCCGTATCCGAAAGACCCATTGGCAAATGGTGGAACTTTTCAATAAAATACATAGTCCCCATCTCTTCATTAGTTATCTTCATCACTGCACTTTACGACCGAATTAGAGAAAGTTACGGGGGATATCCAAGACTTGCAGAGTTTCTGGGCGGCTGGCTTCTCCTTATAATTTTTGGTCTCGTGGCTTATATCCTTTCAAAGCAAAAAGGGGTAGAAAAATGAACACACAAGCAATTCTTGTGTTCATAGTGGTGTCTTTTGTTCTATTTGGCGGAATTATTCAGGCAATTTACTACGCAACAAAGAAGAAGTAGACGAAGTTTTAAAGTTAAGACGGAAATTCAGAGTCTGGGACAAGGAAGATATAGATGGGGTATTGGCTCGAATACCTTTTATCCTGCCCAATATAGTAATAGGTTTCCAAAAGTGTAGGAGTTTTGAGGGTTTTCGACGAAATGGCTCTAAGCCCCATCAAAAATAGGCCTGGAGTTTTTGAAAATAGATAAATCGGAATACTCACCCATAAAATGTAAATAAGCACCATTAACCCACCAAGCAACAAGAAGTTTTTAATTTGGAAAGTGCCCCTTGTAAAAGTGATGCCAGCCATCCTCAAGACAAGTACAGAAAGGAGAATAATCGCGAGCATATCAATAATTATTGCAAATCGACTTCTTACGAAACTCTTTTTGTGAATTTCGTATAGCCTGTATTTTCTCTCATCAGCTTTTATGTATAAAAGCCAGGTATCAAAATCCATTTCCTCTACCTCAAATAAAACGTGGATTGTACTGTAATCATTACCTCTTTTTCCCTTGTTCTTGTATTGTAAGCTCCATAATCAGATATCTCCACAGAATTCGGCGCCATCACCTGTACCACCCCCATTTTCGATGACTTTACTTTCCCCACCTTTCTTCCCGTACTTTTAGCAATAACCACGGCTCGCCTTTTCGCGTCCTGCATCGCTTCATTCAAAAGGTTAATCCTCAACTCGGGTAAGCGAGAGTAATAAAATTCCAGGTTACTGGAAACAATATTCACCCCCTGACCCACTAAATCGTAAACCTTCTTTGAAACTTGTTCTATCTTGTCAAGATCGTTAGAAGTTATTACCAGCTCCTGAGTAAACTGATAATACAATCTATCGCTTCTTTCTGTATACAACCATGGCTGGCTTGTATAAATTTGTGAAATCTCTATATCTTTCGAGTTAATTCCGCTTTTTTCCAGATATTCTTTAATTAGCGAAAGATCCCTTGCCATAAGATTATAGCCTTCATTTAGGGTCGGCGCTATTCTTGAGATAGATACGGTCCATTTAACCTGGTCGGAACTTACCCTCGCTCGTGCCGAGCCAGTGACGGTTATGGTATTATCCATCCGTTTTATTCCGTATAAAGTGAAGCTGATTATGAGAGTGCTGGCAATTAGTCCGGCGCCCAATATGAGTGCAAAAAATAAAATTCCTTTTAATAACTTATCATTCGTATTCAATTTATCTCCTTCCCCGACTCTTCGGGAAATTTATTTCTTACCCTCGGTAAGAGATTTTACTATTTCCTCCGCAAAGGCTTTTGCAGCATCAGGGCCGTTGCCTGTAATAATCCTGCCATCTTTCTCCACAGATTTGCCAGTATATGTACCCCCACCCTTTGTAATCTCATCAGCTGCTGACTTCCAGATGGTAGCTTTTTTGCCCTTCAAAAGTCCAGCCTTAGACAGAGTCCCCGGAGCAAGACATATCGCGGCTAGAATCTTATTTTCATTCTCTGCATATTTCACAAGCTTTTCGTGCAGTTTCGAATCATTCCAGTAAACTGTGGAACCCATGCCACCTACAAGCACCAACGCGTCATACTTTGAGAAGTCTTCGTCATAAACAATAGCATCAGGTTTTACCTTCGCACCCAGCATACCCCTGGCAGGAGAAGTATCAGTGGAGGCAACAGTTACTTTAAAGCCGTGTTTTTCGAAGATTTCCTTAGGGGTAAGAAGCTCTTCGTCCCGGAAGTTCTCATGGGCTATAATCATCAATATTTTCTTTTCTTCCATCTTTTTAACTCCTCCAAATATTAAAAGAAGTGACAAAATTGCAACCATGGTTAAATTATATTTCCGGGGTAAAAATCTGTCAAGGGGGGGAATTCCCTGATGACTTATACTTTTTCCATAAGACACCCCTCTACTTTCTAATCCCTGCTCAAGAGCATATAATCTTAACATGAATCTTGCTGTTAAGTATCGCCCCAAGACTTTTAAGGACGTGGTTAACCAAAAGCATGTGGTTATTACCCTTCAGAACGCTCTTAAAACAGTCTCCATTTCTCCCGCTTATATGCTCACAGGGCCAAGGGGAGTGGGCAAGACCACCATCGCGAGAATATTTGCCAAGGGTCTAAATTGCGTAAAGGGGATAACCCCTGAACCCTGTGGCGAATGTGAGATATGTAAAGAAATAGAAACTTCACGAAGCATAGATGTGCTGGAAATCGACGGTGCCTCTAACAGGGGCATCGATCAAATCAGGGAGTTAAGGGAAAACGTAAGATTTACTCCTCTAAAAAGCAGATACAAAGTGATAATAATCGATGAAGTCCACATGCTCACTCAGGAGGCCTTTAACGCCCTTCTTAAAACCCTGGAAGAACCACCCAAGAATGTGGTATTTATTTTCGCCACCACAGAACCCAACCGCGTTCCCGAAACGGTTCGATCAAGAACCTTGCGGTTTGATTTAAGACCCCTGGAAAAGAATGCCATCAAAGAAAGGCTAAAACAGGTTATAGAAATGGAAAAAGCCTCCGGTGGCGCGGTAATAGAATATGAATCAGAAGAGGTTTTAGATATCATCGCAGAAGCAGCCAGTGGCGGGCTGAGGGATGCCCTTTCTTTACTTGAACAGGCCTTTGTCTATTCCCAGGGGCTCATCACCGTGGAAAAAATTAAAGAGCTCACCGGTATGCTTCCCCAAGAAATATATCTGCAACTTTTCCAGTACCTGCTTGATAAGAATAGTAAAGAAACTGTAAGTCTTGTAGAAAGAATTCTGGCACAGGGGTATGACTTTGAAGACTTTATGAAAGGCCTCGTAAGTGCCACCGAAATGATACTTAAGGCCTATTATGACATCGAGACAAATCGTTACTCCAATATAGCAAAAAGATTTAATGAGTATCAACTTCTGTTTTTACTAAAAACCCTGAGGGAAATGGAACTGGACATAAAAACCATTCCAAATCCTAAAATTTTCGTGGACTTTCATTTATTAAGACTAATTAAGCTGGAATCAGAGCTGGAGCTTACCGCCAATGTAAATTTCATAAACGGCACACCCGTAGAATCGGGGATGCAGAATAATTATGGTGGAAATGCCACTTTATTAAATGGGACAAAAATGATTGAAAATGGGGGCACTGGAGGCAAGCCATCGTTATCATCTGAGAAGGAGGAAGACAGAGATTTCCTCGCTTTTCTCATGGAAAAATTAAAACTAAGGGAGGTAACCGATGGATCTTTTTAATATGTTAAAAGAAGCTCAAAAAATGCAGGCCACTTTGTCTAAAGCAAGAAAAGAGGTTCAAAAACTTCAACTAAATGTGGAAAAAAACGGCATCATGGTAACCATTGATGGCCTGTTCAAAATAACAGAATTTAAGATAAACGACGAAAGTCTTCTTCAGGACAAAGCAAAACTGGAAAAGGCTGTGAAAGCATGTCTTCAGGAAGCATTCACCAAAATGCAGGATCTTTCAAAGAAAAAAATGCAGGAACTTTTAAAAGATTTACCCATCAATGAGCTGGGTCCCTTCATCTCTTAAAAAACTCATAGAAGTCTTAAAGAAACTCCCGGGTATCGGGGATCGTTCTGCCTTTAGAATATCTTATCACATTTTAAAGGACAAAAATTTAATGACAGAACTCATTGATTCTCTTAAAGAAACCAGCGAACGTATTACCCTTTGCAAAATTTGTCACGGTTTTAGCGAAGATTCTGATATATGTCCCATTTGCGATGACGAGAGAAGGAACTCGGGTGTTTTATGCATTGTAGAAAGGCCAGAAGACGTATTCGTGCTGGAATCCGTTCAGGGACTTAACTGGAAATATCACGTCCTTGGAGGCGTGCTATCCCCCGTAAAGGGGATTACCGCCGAAAAGTTAAATATTTTCGACATTAGAGACCGAATCAAAAGTGAAAACTTTAAAGAAATCGTGATGTGCCTGAATCCCGATATTGAAAGTGAAGCGACGATAAGCTATTTAACCTCTCTGCTTGATGACCTTGATGTAACTATAACACGAGTTGCCATCGGGCTTCCCAGAGGCACAGACATCGCCTTAATGGACCCCTTTACCTTGAGGGAATCCTTACTGGGAAGAAGAAAGTTAAAATAATGAAAATTAAAGCCGCCATTTTAACGGTGTCTGATAAGGCTTCGAAGGGGGAAAGAATTGACGAGGGAGGACCACTCCTCGCAAAAATTCTAAAAGAGCATTTTGAAATCGAAGACTTAGATCAAAAAATAGTCCCTGACGAGAAAGAGCTTATAGTATCCACTCTTAAAAGCTGGATCCAGAACGGAACAGACCTGATACTCACCACCGGGGGCACAGGCCCTTCTCCACGGGATGTAACCCCAGAGGCCACCCTTGAAATTATTGAAAAACGCTATTATGGACTTGAAATTCTTATGTTACTTGAAGGACTAAAAAGAACCAAAACTGCCGCTTTTTCCCGAGCAGTGGTGGGATCCTGTGGTCCCACCCTTATAATCAACCTACCGGGAAATCCTAAGGCAATTTTGGAAAATTTCCCACCCCTTATACCCCTGATACCCCATTTACTCCTTGAAATAAAGGGGCTTAAAGGAGATCATGAAAGTCATTGAAATTATTGGGAAAAGTGACACTGGAAAAACAGTACTAATAGAAAACCTTATAAGAAAACTAAAAGTTGACGGCTTTAAAGTGGGTTCCATAAAAAAGAGCTTTCATCATAATGTGGAATACGATAAAGAGGGTAAGGACACTTATCGTATGGAACAGGCCGGTTCCAGCATAACGGGTGGATTTTCAAAAGAAAGCGCTTTCCTTTATTTTAAGTTTCCGGTTAACCCTCTTGATTTTATAAAAAATTTTTCCTCCCTTGACTTCGTCCTTATTGAAGGTGAAATGGGTTTTGCTGCACCGAAAATATACTGCGTGGGTGAAGATCCCATACCAGAAGACCCCCTGATTTTTGCCCTTTTCTCACTAAAGGGGAATAATCCAAACAAAGCAGAATTACCCACATATACCCTTGAAACTCTAAGCGACCTTGCCTATGCCGTTACAACAAAAGTGCCAGAGTTTTTACCACAATTAAACTGTGGAAATTGTGGATTTGACTGTGCAGGGCTATTAAATCGGATACTTAGGGGAGAATCGGATATAAAAGAGTGTAAAGTTTTGTTTGGGACCAAATGTAAGGTGTCCATCGACGGTCAATCCATAGAGCTCATGCCTTTCTTAGATAAAATGCTGGAAAACATTATAAGAGGATTCCTTTCACCTCTAAAAGGTTACCGGAAAGGGAAGATCCACATCGAGATAAATTAATAAAAGCCCACGACCGGACTCGAACCGGTGACCTCTTCCTTACCAAGGAAGTGCTCTGCCTCCTGAGCTACGTGGGCTTTTACTTTAGTATAAAGCTCCTATTACAATTTTCCAAGACGGAGGGTGAGGGACTCGAACCCCCAAGGGCTCAACGCCCAGCGGATTTCAAATCCGCCGCCTTGCCAGTTAGGCTAACCCTCCGTTATTCCTTTTCTAATTTCAACCGATCGAAGTAAAACCTTACACCAATGCCACCTTCAAGAAGGGGAGATGTCTCTGGAACCAGGTGAATCCCCGGGGCAATTTCAGCAAAAATATCGATGGGAGACTTCTCAAATAGAAACTTCGCACCTAATGGAATTCTGAAGCCAAAACGCACATCATTGGGCGTAACCTTAAAGAGAACCCCTCCGCCAACGTACACTCGAAGAATTCCAGGAACATCCTCTTCAGTTTCTATTCTGAAGTTTTCATGGTAAGATGTTGAAAAGTAAAATAGATCAGGAATTCCCCAGGAAAGTACCGAGTTTATTGCATTTGATTTGGATTCGAAGTTTAAGTCGATACCAGTAGGAATGCCGAGGATTAAGCCAATTCCCGGCTTATACACACTCAATAATGCCAAAAGTAACAATTTATCCATGCTTATATTTTAAAGCATCAAAAACGCTATTCACAACACTTAAGCACAAAACAGTAAATTTTCAGATCTAAAGGTATAAACGGGGATAATAAGACAATCAGGTGGATGACGGTTAGAGCTGGGAGATTTAAGAGACCTTAGTCTCTTTAAAGGAGGTGATCCAGCCGCACGTTCCCGTACGGCTACCTTGTTACG
>JBNARF010000002.1:0-580236 GCA_049719805.1 Candidatus Hydrothermia bacterium
TTAGCCCTGAGCCAGGATCAAACCCTCCATAGGAATTCTATTAAGGGTTCAATCCCAAACTTTGAGCTTTCCTGCCTGATTGTCAAAGAGCATTTGAAAGCTCATATATTATAGAATAAAGGCTTTGAAATGTCAAACCAAAATTTACCCTATAAAAAAACCGGGCCCCTTTGGGGCCCGGCAAATCGTGGACTAATCCAGGCAATTACCTTGTCACCACGAACTTACCGCTTCTTGTTTCAGTATCGGTAACAAACTGGTAATAGTAAATTCCGCCTCTTTCAAGACCGGAATCAATCTTAACATTGTACTCACCGGGCTGCTGATATTCACTCACGGCAACCTTAACAAGTTGACCCATGGAGTTGTAAATCTTCAGAGTAACCCTTTGAGGAGTATTGATAGCATATCTGAAGTACACCGGCCCAGAAGTAACATTAGAGACAACCTCAAACATGGATACACCCAGCCTGACATCGCCTTCGACATAGCCATTATCAGGATTTGGAGAAACAGCGGTTGCGCCCTTAATAAAATCATCCCACTTGGTAGAAGAAGCGATGGGAAGGTAATTGTAATTAGTGTTATAACTTGAGGTGGAAGCAGGATAATAAATAGCAACACCACGGCAGGAAGAATAACTGGAAGAATTCTTGTAGTTCATAACAGCATTGGTAATGCCGGTCATCACATTGTAAGCAGCGTTCCTTAGCGTTGAAGGAAGGCTGGTATTGTTATAAATGTTGTTTGCGAACATGTAAAGGTCTATGTGATCACTTATGTAGAAGGCCTTTGAATTAGACCTTGCAGTGCTTATAGCACTGCCATAGCCAGCATTTCTTGCATTTATAAGTTCCTGAGCGAAAGTGTTCAGGTAAGAAACGAGGGTCCCAATATTTGTAAGATTAACGGAAGCAAGTGTAGCAAGACCAGTAGCAGCATTTACAACCGCTTTTGCAAGGTCCGCGGGCGCAATAGTAGGATTGCTGTTCATAGTGCTTAAAAAGCCTGTGTAGTACCATCCATCAGCAGCCTCTGTCTCCTCAGAACCAACAAAGTAATTTGCATAATTCCTTACCACATCCATAACTTCGATCATGCCCATGAGGCAGGCATCGAAGCCCACAATATCGATATTTCTTCCAAGATAACTCTTTATAGAAGAAAGTGCGCTTGCAAGCTCGCCATTGTAAACATTAATCTGGGCATTGCTGGAGCTCATATCCACAGAGACACCCTTAAAGAGCGGGGAGTCATCAGCTGATTTATACCAGCCATCTCCGTGATCCCAGAGAATCAGGAAGTACTTATTAGCAGGATAGTTCTGAATAGCCCATTGAGCGAAACTAACCAAGGTATTGGGGTCACCCATATTAACTTCACCAATGTCCTGAATCAGTGTTGAGACTATCGTAGAAGAGTTGCTGGCATCGTTTGTGACATAATATCTTCTGCATGTGGTCCAGTTGCCATTGGAGGTGTCATAACCGGAGATTCTATCTATCTGTACAACTACATTTCTATAGTTATTAGAACCACCACCGTATTCCATCTCGTTCAAATCTTTAATACCATATGTTTCTAAATCATTATCAGCATTCATGTAAACCATAATGGTCCACTCTTTAGTGGAAGGAGGTGTGGTTCCGCCACCACTTGATGTAGCTGTAAGAACTATATCATCCACGTAAACACCTGTATCAGTGACAGAAGCATCAGAATAAAATCTGAATCTGATCTGCGTAGCAGTGGTGGGAATGCTTACGGTTGCCTGTTGCCAGTATCTGTACCTTCCGCTCTTTGACCATGCTGTGACCCAGCTTGACCCATTGTAATAGTCTACATAAAGGAAGTCATAATTGGCCTCTGTGTCCATCCAGTAATAGAAAGTAAGGGTAGCAGATGAATAACTGGAGAGGGAAACGGACCTATAGAAGTAGTCAGTTACACTGTTACCATACGTCACATAGCCTGTACATTTTGCAGAATAGGATGCTGAATTATAAAGAGAAGATACTTTGGTCCACTTATGAGTGGAGCTCGAGGAGTATGTTGTCCATCCTGTGGGGAAGTTGGTCATATTGTCAGATATTATGGTGGTCTGGGCCATGAGGCCTGTTGCTACCAGGATCCCGAGTACCGCTATCAGCTTTTTCATTTTAAACACTCTCCTTTTACTGAGGGTACTGCAAAACTAATGCCAAAAATATAAAGTTTCAAATTTCCGCGTAAATAAAGGGCATGGATTAGGTGGACTAAAAAGGGGGTGTCAAAAAAATTTACATTAAAATGGATAAACTCCTAAATGTCATTGAAATACCGAGCCTTCTGAATGTCAAAAATTTTTACATCTGTATTTTAAATGAACTCAATTGTTTCTGGGCAATTTTATCTCAAACTCCCTCATCTTAAGCTGGAGCCAGCGTCGAGACATTCCAATAACCTGTGCGGTTTTTGTAACATTCCAGTCATTTTGTTCCAGAGCCTTCGTGACAAAATCCCTCTCAAACTGCTTTCGAGCCTCCTCAAAAGTGAGAAAGTTTTTCTGCAATTCAAGACTGGATTTTACCTTTTCAGCCGTAATGAGACCCTCTTTTATCTCCTCACACAGTAACTGAATAAAATACATTAATTCTCGCACATTCCCAGGCCAATGGTGACTTTTCATTAAAACGAATGCATCGTGTGCAAGTTTTACCCTTCCATTTCCAAACTTTTGAACAAAATAGAAAATCAATTCATCTAACTTGTTACCCCTATCTCTCAGTGGTGGAACCAGTAATTCAACGCCCCTGAGCCTGTAATAAAGGTCCTTCCTAAAACGACCGACTTTTACAAGTTCCTTAAGGGGTTTGTTTGTAGCCGCAATAATTTTGATGTCCACGGCTGTTGGTTTTACTGCGCCAATCTTCCAGAATTCCTTTCTTTCAATTACCCTCAAAAGTTTAGCCTGGGAGTATAACGGTATTTCTCCAACCTCATCTAGAAAAAGGGTCCCTCCATTGGCTATTTCAAGTTTGCCCTGAACCCCTGTACGTGAAGATCCCGTAAAAGAGTTGGGCTCGTGCCCGAAAAGCTCGTTTTCAAAGAGTCCATGAGGTATAGCCCCGCAGTTCACCGCGATGAACGGGCCTCTTCTACGAGACCACCTGTGGATAACTTCGGCAACGACTTCTTTCCCCACGCCGGTTTCACCCAGTATAAGGGTAGGAAGGGAAGAACTAGCTGCCTGCTTTATTTTCGAAACTATTTCATCGGGTAAACCCAGTATTTTCTCATCCTGATGAGTCTTATATTCCGGACACAATTTCTTCGCCTCAAAAACAGCCATCTGAAAAAGGAATAGAACATTAGGAACATCCCGATGGGAGATATAAATTTTGAATTCAACCAGAAAACGCGAAAGATTTACAACAATAGGAACGTTAAAGGAAATTTTTGAACTTGTAATGGCTTCAATCAATAAGTCCGGATCATGGATATCTGAGGATGACCACAAAAAATCTTCAACGGGAGTTGAAAGGTAAAGATTACAAAGCTTCACGAAACTTTCCTTTAGCAACTCGAAAAATCTTGTTTCAGCAGAATGCGAGACGTTCACCACAGGGAGCATCTGCTCCATATATTTCATAAGGTCTGAGTTATTTATACTATAACAATAATCTGGCATCTGGGACATGTTATTATCTTAGCCTAAATTCCGGTGAGAATCAACGAGTATATCCAATGCAAAAATTTTTTCGCGCAAGACTAAATAGATAGTGTGTAAGTAAGTTCCATAAAGTTTGAGTTATAATATACAAAATCGGAGGTTTATTCATGCTTAAAAAATTTCTCCATCTGCTTATTTTTCTTTTATTAATGGTACCATCACGCCTTCTGGCAGAAAAGGTGTTGGAGCTACCCCTTACAAGGGCCCAGTGGGAGTCTTTAAGCGTCCATTTCCCAAAAGCTGAGTTCTCGAGGTATACAGATAAGGGCATCGCTGTTCTCGTGGAGGATGAGGATTTAAGAATATTTGAAGAATTGAAAATTCCCTACAAAATATTGGAAGATTTGACTCTAAAGAAGAAGCTCTACTATACAGGGAAAACCCAATACCACACATATGATCAGATGAAATCAGAAATCATTTCCCTGGCTCAGAATTACTCCAATGTCTGTAAACTGGATACCATTGGTTTTAGTGTCCAAGGAAGACCCATATTATGTTTAAAAATCTCTGATAATCCTCAAGCAAATGAACCAGAACCAAAAGTCAGATTTGTGGGGGTTCATCATGGAAATGAGTGGATATCGGCAGAAATACCTTTTCTTTACGCAAAATATCTCCTTGAAAATTATAACTCCAATACACAGGTTCAAAATCTTGTAAATAACAGAGAAATCTTCATAATCCCCATACTTAATCCCGATGGTCACGTGGCTCAAACAAGGTATAACGCAAATGGTGTTGACCTGAACAGAAATTATGGATACATCAAGATAGCCTCGGGTAGTGGGCCTTACAGTGAACCTGAAACCCGCTCCATGCACGAATTTTCAAAAACAAAGAATTTCAATATGAGTTTATCCTTCCACTCAGGGGCTGTTTACGTAAACTATATCTGGAATTATACTCCTGTAAGAAGCGCTGACGACCGCTACAACCAGCTGGTGTATTATTACTCGCAGCAATACGGCAACATAACGGGGTATCCCATCACCGAAGGGTATGATTGGTATCAAACCACTGGAGACCTCAATGACTATTCATACGGTATTAACGGAGATATAGATTGGACTATAGAACTCTCAAGTTCTTACATTCCTGATCCTTCTCAAATAGATCCCATTTTCAATACTAATAGACCCGCCATGGACCTTTTTGCTAAAAAAGCAGGGCAGGGAATTTCAGGCTTCGTAATAGACTCATTAACGGGCGATACTATAAAAAATGTAAGGATTAATATATTACCGGTAGATTGGCCCATCTGGACCGATGAGGAAACAGGCTACTTCTTTAGGCCTCTACTACCCGGGACTTACACCTTAAAATTCGAAGCACCGGGCTACTATGCTAAAACCATTCCCGGTGTTACTGTCTCCACGGATACTACAACATTCCTGAGTGTATCTCTTGCTCCAAGAAATGACCTCAGGGTTTCTTTGTTCAAACCCGAAGTAATCATAATTAATGCTGCCAATTCCGTTATAACATCCGATACTTTTATGACACATTACGCCCTGGGAGAACGGGATAACAAGTTCTTTAGTTTAGGCGTTGGCGGATATGCTGTGTTTGACCTTGGTGCAGAGGTAAAAAGCGAATCCATCTACGTTTTTGAAGGTAACGATGGGACTTCTAACGAAGGATTTAAACTTTATATCTCCTCCTCCCCATATGGCCCATGGACACAAATTGGAAGCGTATATTATGGAAATGCCGTAATTCCAGCAACGTACACCTTCAGGTACGTTAAGATTGAAGATGATGGTGATGGTAGTAGTAACCTGAGAAAGTGTGGTTATGACCTTGACGCTATAGAAATTAAGACAAAACCGAACCTGGAATTAGCGGCTTACGAAGTAAGAGAACTTAACGGTAATGGCGACGGCGTTGTAAACCCCGGTGAATCAGGCGTTTTAAGGTTCACCCTTCATAACAATACCCCCTCCGTTGTAATGCCTGTCTTTGTAAAGCCTATATTTTCCGATAGTTTTTTAACTTTCCAGACTGATAGCATTCAGATAGAACAGATTAATCCGGGAGGATTCGCATCAGACTCCATGATATTTATAACATCACAAAATCTCCCTTATGATCATACCGTAAACATGGTACTGGAAATCAGAACATCCGTGTATTCGTTGCAGGTCCCCATTTCCTTCAAACTGAACCCGAGGGACTCCACAGTTTTTGCGGGTCCGGACAATTACGGATACTATGCTTACGATTCAAGGGATACACTATATACCGAGTTTGAGCCGTTAAACTTCATAGACATTGAAAGTATAGGTACTTTGATTGCTGCCATTACAAATCAGGATGATGCTACCACTCAGCTTTCCTTACCCTTCATCTTCAAATACTACGGACAGAACTATAACCAGATCTCCGTTTGTTCAAACGGTTGGATAGCAATGGGTTCTGTAACCAGCAATACTATGAACAATAGACCTATACCGGATCCCACAAACCCACCGGCTCTCATCGCAACATATTTCACCGACCTCGACCCTTCGGCTAATGGTGACATTTACTACTATTACGATGCTCCTCACCATCAATTTGTGATAATGTGGAAAAATGTTAGAATCTGGGGAAGCACTCTTAACACAACCTTTGAAGTGATACTCAGGGACCCTGCATATTATCCCACACTTACAGGAGATGGTGAAATAATTTTCATATATGGGAACGCACCTGAGCACTCAAACCTCACCATCGGTATAGAAAAACCAGATCACTCCACGGGGTTACAATGCTACTTTAATGGTGAATATGACAATTCCATATCCAGATTAAGTTTAAATCAATTCATCAAGTTTACCACCGATACTCCGGTGGTCTCACAAACGGGCGTTATAGCACTATTCCCAAAAGTAAATATCCAATCTTCTGTAATCAAAAATTCCATTAAACTATCTTTCAGCAATCCTGCCTTTGGAAAGATGCAGCTATTTGACGCAACAGGTAGGTTGGTCCTCGAAAAGAATATAATCCCAACCCTTCTGGAATTGCACCTAGACGTAAAACACCTGAAAAGGGGTGTCTACTTTTTGAAGATTAATTATCCTGACTTCAAAAAGATTTATACAAGTAAAATAATAAAGGTTGAATAACTTAAATCCCCGCCTGTCGCCATGGTTTTATATAGCTTTAGCCATGGCGGCAGGGTTAATCATAGGGAAAACCCTTGAAAGTGGCCATATATTCCTTTTTATCACTGCTATTTCACTTCTTTTATTAGCTGTTATTCTGAGACTTTACGATTTGAGCCTCCTAATCCCGTTTCTTTTTATTGGTTACTACCGTTCTGTTCCCTGGAAAGAGCTTCATGAGACATTGAGCAAAAACCAGAAGAAAAAAATTGCAGGAGAATTTATCCTCTTTAATGAAACCCTTTTAAAAATTCCAGGATCTAACTTTTACCTTAAAGCACCCCCCATACAGGCACCTCATGGAACCAGACTTTATATAGAGGGAAGCACCGATAGAATAGTGAATTATGTTATTCCTTCAAGAATCTCGTATCTGGGTTTGGAAAATAAATTTTTTCTCTCATTACATAATAAAATCAAGGTAATATGTGATGAAATTTTCGGATTTTATGAAGAAAGTGCCCTTATTAAGGCGCTAATCCTGGGGGATCGAGGAGAGCTCAGCGGCACTACAAAAGAAAACTTCAGGAAATGTGGAGTGTCACACATTCTCGCCATCTCAGGTCTCCATGTAAACTTTATCTTTCTTCTTTTTTACACAATCTTTATGTTTATCTTCAGGGACCAGAGACCAGCAAATGTTCTGGCATTAATCTTTGTTTACTTTTATGTTTTTACTCTTGGCCCCCTTTCCCCGTGCTTTAGGGCCTTTGCGTTTTTAGCTATCACAGCCATGGGATACTTTGTGAAACGAAAAGCCATACCTCTAAACACCTGGGGAGCTTCCTTCACTTTAAGCCTTTTTCTTTACCCCTCCTGGATTTTTGATTCTTCCTTTTTGTTTTCGTATACTGCTGTACTCGGCTATATCCTCATTCCTAAGGACTTTTTTAAATCCAGAAATACACTATTGAATCACCTTTTTAACTACCTTCACTCGGTAACTATTCCCCTCATTTTCACAGCACCTTTACAGATAGTATTCTTCAAGAGCCTTTCCTTCCTGAGCCTTCTGTCCAATCTTATCTTTGTACCCGGCATATTTATTGTGATTTTTGAATCAGTTTTCTCCATCTTTTTCAAATTTCTAGGACTCAAAATTTCTTTATACTTCGCAAATTGCGCACTATACATCTCTCATCATCTGCTCAAGATTGCAAGTATTCTTGCAAAATTTGACATGGGGGTAATTTCCTTTTGAAGTTTGGATTTCTGAAAAACTTGCAATATCCTTATCGTTCACGGGAGAAAAACGGAGGATCTTATGGAAGAAAACCCTTTGAGAGAGAAGTCTGAAAAAATTTCCAGAAGAGACCTGGAAGATTTAGTGAAAAGAGAAAAAGATATTTTCTCCCTTATCAGCAAAATCGAAAAATCAACTTTTAAAACTCTCAAAGAAGACGTTGAAACACTTTTTGAACTTCTAAAAGATTACTACAAAGGCGAGTACACCGCTATCCCCTGGAGAAGCGTAGCCCTGGCGGTTTTTGCCTTTTTGTACTTAATAAACCCTATAGATTTAATCCCGGATCTTTCGGGACCGTTAGGATTCATAGATGACCTTGCCATCATTGGTAGCGTATTAGCTTCTCTTGCCGATGACGTGAGAAGATACAAGAAATGGAAGCAAAGTAAAGAGGGTAAAAACGAGGGGACTTGACCCTCTAAAACTGAAACATTAAACTGATGAAACTATGGTAATCATAGACTTATGTAAGCCATTGAAAATCAATGTCTTAGGTAACTATAACAGAGTTAATTACTTGCGTTTTTTTCTACAAAATTTCCACACTAAATCTGTGGAAAACTCTACAACTTATTGTGTTTCAAGATATTATAATTTTATTTTGTGTTGACTTAAAAGTGGGGAGGGGTTATGGAGGAGTTAAATCTGGAAGAATCAAAGGTTGATGCACTTACTTTATGGTCCGATATTCTCGAAATATTAAAAACAAAGTTGCCAGAGAGCGCCTTTAACACCTGGTTTGTAAAAACCCGTGGAATTAGTCTTAACAATGGACGCTTAATTGTCGAGGCTCCCAATAGTTTCTGGATAGAATGGATTGAAACCAATTACAGGAAAATACTAAACGATACCATAAAAAGTATTGGTAAGAACATTAGTGTAGTATTCACCCCTAGGCCTAAGAATGAGGACGACGCGCTCAGGGATATAAAACTTGAAGACCTTAAAAATCCTCCTTTTGCCCGACCCAATCTTAATCCTCGATTCACTTTCGAAAGTTTCATTGTGGGAAAGTCCAACGAGATCGCGTATTTCGCAGCCTTGAATGTGGCAAAGAATCCAGGTAAGGATTATAACCCCCTCTTTCTCTTCGGTGGAGTCGGTTTAGGTAAAACACACCTTTTGAACGCAATCGGAAATTATATTTACTCTAAATCTCCTAAAACAAAGGCAATAATAATAAGATGCGAAGACCTCATGAATGAGCTTGTTGATTCAATTCAGCGCAGGAAAACCAAAGAATTTCGCGCAAAATACAGAAATGTGGATGTACTCCTTATTGACGATATCCAGTTTCTTCAGGATAAAAACTTCCTTCAAGAGGAACTTTTCCACACTTTTAACTACCTGTTTGAGAAACAAAAACAAATTGTTATGACTTCTGACAGATCACCACAACAAATTTATGCACTCGAAGAAAGACTAGTTTCCAGGTTTCAATGGGGTCTCGTAGTGGAAATCACAAAACCTGATTTTGAAACGAGACTGGCCATTACCAGAAAAAAATTGGAAGAGGAGAAAATCGTAATACCTGATGAAATAGTAGTGTTTATAGCGGAGAATATCAGGGATAATGTGAGAACCATTGAAGGCGCTATCAAAATTTTAAAAGCCTACATCTCTCTTACGCGGCAGGTACTAAATTTAGATAAAGCAAAGGAGCTTCTCGCTAACTTTATAAGTCCTGCATACAATGTCTCCATGTCCGAGCTTTTAAAGGTTGTGGCACAGGAATTTAAGTTATCTGTATACGACCTAAAATCAAAATCTAGAAAGAAAGAGATTGTTCTGGCCAGGCAAATAGCAATGTACCTTGCGAGAAACATTATAGGGCTTTCCCTCTCCACCATAGGAAGCTACTTTGGAGGGAAAGACCACACTACAGTTCTTCACAGCATACAAAAGGTAGAAGAGCTTAAAAAAGATCCGAAAATAGAATACCTTCTGCACGAAATCCACAAGAAGTTAAAACTGTTATGAAAAGTTTTCCACAGACTTTAAAAGGCTCTTTTGAAGTAAGCTCAACAAAGTTTTATAATTTTCCACAGAAAACAATGCTAATAATAATTTTATTTACATAAACAGAGGAGGCAGCAATGGAAATAACTGTGGATAAAGAGCAATTGAGAAAGCTTGTTCAACAAGTTTCAACAGCAATACCCGCAAGAACAACTCTCCCTATTTTGAATAACATTCTTTTTGAAATAAAGGACGGAAAATTGTATCTTTACGCCTCTAATATGGATTTTTCCATTAAGGGTTTTATCCCTGTGGATATTGTGGAAAACGTGGCATTTACTGTTCCTGGAAAGACTTTGCTGAGAATTTTGTCTACCCTTGACGTGCCTGTTGTGAAAATTGTCTACAGTGACCGGGTTAGTTTTATTAAGTGGGATGGAACTGAGTATAAGTTTATGAGTCTGCCCCCTGAAGAGTTTCCAAGGATGAAGGAATTTGGTGATCAAAAAGGGGTTAAGGTTAAAACGGCACATCTCATCGAAGGATATGACTTTGTAGGGTTTTGTACTGCAAAAGATGACCCAAGACCCTTCCTTAACGGTGTTCTTCTTGAAGTATCCGATGGGGAATTGAGGATGGTGTCCTCCGATGCCCATAAGCTTGGCTTATATATCAGGAAGATTGACGAGGTGGGTGAGAAAATTGACGCAATTTTGAGTAAAGACGTTTTTGATTTTCTCTCTAGCAGTGAAGAACCCGAGGTTGTATTGGCCCAGGATAAAGGTTTATTTTCATTCACTTTCCCTAAATCCAAACTTGTCACGAGGTTAATAGAAGGTCCATATGCGCCGTACAGGGAAGTAATACCTTCCGAGGAGGGGTTTGTTTTAAAAACCTCTTTAAAGGAAATTGAAGGAGCGCTTAAGAGGATACAAGAGGTTGTTTCTCAAAGTAATTTTGTAATAGAGTGGGAGCTTGATGGGAACTCTTCTGTGATTAAGGGTACTTCTGAAAGTGGAGAGGCAAAGGAAAAACTCTCAGGGGAATACAGGGGCGAAAGCCTGAGGATCGGATTTAATGTGAAGTATCTACATGAAATAATAAGACATATAGATGACGAGGAAGTCGAATTTCACTTTTACGGGCCGAAGCTCGCCTGTATGATAAAACCTGCCGAAACTAAAAAGCACAATTACAGCCTCCTGTATCTTCTTATGCCGGTTAGCTTGGAATAAAGACTATATATAACTGAATAAAGCACACCAAACAAAAAGCCGCCAATGTGGGCCCAAAAAGCGGTACCCCCTGTTATTCCCGCATAAGGTAAGGTTGCAACTCCCTGTAAAAATTGCATAAAAAACCAGATAAAGAGAAATATAAATGCATTTATCGGAATAATTCTATAAAAGATTCCGAAGGTAAAGGGATCAGGAACCAGTGAAATGATTTTGGCGCCCGGAAAAAAGGCGAGGTACGCCCCCAGTACGCCAGATATGGCCCCAGACGCTCCGATCATAGGTATCCTGGATAAGGGCGCGACGACATATTGTGTCAGGATCGCTGCAATCCCGGAAAAGAAATAAAGGAAGCAGTAAAAAATTTTACCCATAACGTCTTCAACATTGTCTCCGAATATGATAAGATACCACATGTTCCCTATTATATGTGCCCATCCACCGTGGATGAACATGGACGAAAAAAAGTTCAGAATATAAGGCCTATCCGAGATACCTTTTAAAAAAGCTGTGAAATTCCATGGGACAAATCCATACTGGTAGAAGAACTGGCGTACTGCTCTACCCAGGGATAGCTCATAAAAAAAGACCAGAGCATTTAAAGCCACTATGGAATATGTTATAAGTGGCTTTCTTCTCGAAGGGTTTATGTCCCTTAAAGGTAGCATTAAGTCCTCCTTTTTGTCATTTCATATATAAATGGAGAGGGGTCTGCCCTTGTACCACGGTAATACAAGGGGTAGGAGAGGTATACTCTTTCCTGAGCACGGGTGAGTGCCACAAATAAAAGTCTTCTTTCCTCATCCAGATGTTCCGCTTTGACCCGGTGCCTACCTAAGGGGAACAATCCATCAATTAGTCCAATTATGAATACCACAGGAAATTCGAGGCCTTTCGCTCTATGGGCGGTTAGAAGAAGTACCCCGTGATGTCTCCTCGAAGAAAGTCCAAATTCCCTCATCAAAGAAACGTAATTCAACACCTCTTCAATTTTCGCAAGGTTAAGTTCGCTGATGGAATAGATAAGCTCGCGTAAGTTTTCTTCAATTTTTGGAGACACATTTGGGAGTTCCTGGAGTTTACCAAGGATTTTTTCCATAAGCTCTGGAGCTTTCAACATTAGCATGGTTTCGTCTTTTTTAACTTTTAGCAGGAATTCGTGAAAATCTTTGATTGGCCCAAGATCTACATCTGAGATTCCTGTAAAGGAGAGTTTCCCTGAATCGTGAAAATTTTTTAACAATTTTTGCAGTACTCTGGGTGGTATTTTGAAGAACAACTTTAATAAAATCCCCCATCGCTCGGAGTTAAATCTGTCCATCAAGAACTCTAAGATTCCTAAGAAAGCCTCTATCTCCGGTAGTTCATAAAAGCTTCCCCCCTCAAGGACTGTGTATGGAATTTCAGCCCTTTTCAAAGCATCCTCCAGCGCCCTCGAATACTCATTGGTTCTGTAAATTACGGCTATATCGCTGTAATCATACCCTTCTTCCTTCAGGTCCTTTATTTTTTGAGCAACAAATTTTGCCTCCTTATTTTCATCTTCATGGGAAGAAAAAACTATCAGCCCTTCCTGGCTACTTAATGAGTTCAGATTTTGGGGGTGCTCACCCTTTGTCACGTGGGAAAGGAGGTTGATGCCCGCATCGAGAATTTTACGAGATGTACGAAAGTTTGTGGTAAGTGAATGAATCCTTGCGTTACTAAAAATTCTGGGTAAGGTTTTAAAATAAAAAGGTGAGGCACCTCTAAAAGAGTATATAGACTGTGCTTCGTCTCCGCTTGCCCAGAGATATGTATCAGATCCAACCAGGTCTTTTATCAGCTCGAAAATAGCCTTATTCACGTCCTGGAATTCGTCCACAATTATTATTCTAAATCTCTCCTGCAGATCTTTTCTAATATCCGGGTATGTACGTAGCAAATTTAAGCTTTCCACAATGAGATCCTCATAGTCAAGAAGCCCCCTTTCCCGTAAGATATTTCTATATTTCTGATATACTTCTTTTACCTCCTGGTTCCACGTAGAACCAGGTTCTGATGCGATAAGTTCCTTCGGGGTTATTAAAAGGCCTTTAGCTCTTTTTATTTCCCTCAGGAGGCTTTTTGCTTTAATGGAATTGCCAACAAGGCTCGCCAATATGGTTTCTGCTTCTTTATCGGAAATAATTCTAAAATCTTCTGGAATACCAATTCTTTCGCCTCCATACCTTAATAGAAAATCACCGAATTGATGGAAGGTCATGCAGGTAACCTGTGATGCTATCTCTTCCCCGATGATTTTTTCCAGAATACCTCTGAAGATATTTACCGCTTTACCGGTAAAGGTCATGAAAAGAAAGGAAGAGGGTTCAAAATTCAATTTTTCAATAAAGTAGGCTACTTTGTAGGCGAGGGCAGTGGTTTTGCCGCTTCCCACAACACCTTTAAGTAAGAGGATTTTTGTGTGGTCTTCAACAAATTTAATCTGTTCTTCAGTGAGGCTTCCGAAAAACGGGTCTCTCCGCATGGTTTTTACAGTTACAAAGGAAAGTTCCGGTACTCTGAGGATTTTGTTAATATCTGCTAAAAGTTCTGATGCTGTTGGTCGCTTCGTGGGTACCTTGCTTAGGGTTTTTCTAATAATATCATTTATCTCAGGAGAAACACCGGGTAATTTGTCAAATTTAGCATTAAAGACTTTGTTCCTGAGTTCCTCAAGATTTTCGGAAAAGAACGGCGGTTTTCCCGATAGAAGCTCACACAGTATGCAACCAACACTATAAATGTCCGAGTAAGTAGAGATTTCTCCCCTCCAGGCCTCGGGAGCCATATAAAAAGGGGTCCCCTGGGGCCTTGTTACTAAACTGGTTCCTTTAAAAATTTTTGCGAGTCCGAAGTCTGCGAGTTTAATTTTTCCAGTTTCTTCGCTTATTAATACATTTTCTGGTTTTATATCTCCGTGAATTAAACCTTTGTTATGGGCGTACTCCAGGGCCTTCAGGATTTCTCTTATATATTCCAGCGCCTCCTGGTACGGTAAGGGAGCATTTTGCTCTATGATATTTCTCAAGGTTAGCCCTTTTACCGGCTCCATGACGAGAACAATTTTGTCATCAATTATCTCAATGTTGTAAAATCGAACGATATTTTCATGATTTAATTCGAAGAGAATGCGAGCCTCCTCTATTAATTCCTGACCCTTTTCCCCACGGTATTTTTGTATTTTAAGGGCAAAGTCCCTTCCTAAAAGGGTGTCTTCTGCGAGATAAACGAAACCGAAGGCTCCAGAACCCAGAAATTCTTTTATTCTGTATTTACCAAGGTTTTCCGGAATGATCATTTTTTACCAAAGCTTAAAAGGAATCTAATGAAGTCTTTAAACTTGTTGGTGGATTTTCTTTCGATCCTTTTTGTTGCAAGATTGGTGAACTTTTTTAGCTGGGAAAGGTCAATATATTTTTCAAATAAGTTTTGGAGGGTGGCAATTTTCTCTTTCTCATACGGATCAATTTTTACGGTGATACTGGATATAATGCTGGCAGTTTTAAAGAGGGAATTTGTTGTGTAAAGAACCGGAATATCTTTGGTTTCAAAAAGCTTCAAAATCCTCTCGTGGGGTCTTGTGGAAGTTAATATCACGGCTTTTATCTTCTGCGAAAGCCTTTCGTAAAGAGCTAATATGGACATCAAAATATCCTCACGATCACCAGGGGTAATTATTACCGTATCTTCTTGAGTATTTTCGAGCTCGTCTAAAAATATGTGAGGCTCATTAATACCCAGCATGATGTTAGTTGCTTTACAGCTTAAAAGGTCCTCTCTCTGGATGACTTCGGCTTTCAAAGTGTCCGCAATGAGATGAAGGGATGGTACCGATAACTCTTTCACAAAGGGTATGGTGCCGAGGTAGTACACGTCTTCATTTCTGAAGAATTTCCTTAATGTGGAGTCAATCTCCTCATATTTATCACTGTGAACTTTGTTAATTATAACGCCCTCAATGGCCCAGTTGGCGCTTCTAAAAACTCCTTTTGCCAGAGTATAATTGTCAATGGTATTGCCGATCCCCCCTTCTAAAACCAGGAGGGTTGTTGCTTCCAATATTTTGGCAACTTCAGCGTTGGATAGACCAATGCAGGATCCTACTCCCGGGTGTCCAGTCCCTTCGACTATTAAGACATCGTACTCTGAAAGTAGGGAATCAAAGTATTTTTTGATAAGGTCCTTAGGTGTTTTTACTTCCCCCTTTATGAATTTCCTGGTAAATCCTGACTCGATTACAAAGGGGCTTGCAAGAAACAATTTCTCGGCAACTATAAAATTGTATATTTTCGACATGAGTAATACATCCCGGGAAATTTTATGGCCATCTATTTCCTCATAGTGTTGAGCTACCGGTTTTACGAAGGCAACTTTTTTGCCAGTTTTTAAAAAATAGTGGATTAAACCAATGGATATTGAAGTTTTTCCCACATTCCTGCCTGACGAAGCCACAAATATTACAGTTTTTTTCAATTCAACCTCCCAAAAACTTCCGCAATTCTATTAGGTTATCGAATACGAGATCCGGCTTTATTGAAGAGTTTTCAAGGTCTTCTTTGCGTGTTTCCCCCGTTAAAACAAGTATGGAGGTAATTCCAAAATCTCTCCCGGTCTTAATATCGGTACTAATACGATCACCTATGATAGCGGTTTCCTCCCTCTTTGCACCGATGGATTCCATAGCCTTTTTATAAAAGTATTCATTGGGTTTACCGGGTATAAAATCTGGAAGTGCGCCGGTGGCTTCCCTTAGAAAGGCAATGAAGGACCCTACGTCAGGGATGAACCCGGTTTCCACAGGACAGACGTTATCCGGATGGGAAGCGATGTAAAGACCCTTTTTTGGCATTAATTTTATTGTGGCTAAAGAGAGTTTTTGGAAATTAAGGGTTGTGTCAAAGGTTAATACAAGGTTGGGACTTTCGGGATTATTTTTTATTCCCATCCTTTCAAATTCTTTGAGAGTGCTCTTTGTTCCAACAATGAAAGCTTCCCTTACGTTTTTTTCCAGGAGGTACATTGCGGTCGCTAAGCCTGATGTGAATATGTGGGATTTTTTCAGGTTAAACCCTTTCTTCTTTAGAAATTTAAGGTAACCAGAAGTGCTGCGGGATGAGTTATTTGTTAAAATTAAAAATTTTTTGTTTGATTTTATTAGAAAATTGAGAAATTCTACTGCGCCGGGCAATACTTTTTTCCCCCGGACGAGAGTGCCATCAAGATCAATAAGAAAATAATTGAAGTTTCTCACGATTTAATTATAATTTTTAGCGCTGGAAAAATAAAAAGGGTCCCCTTCAGGGGGACCCTTTTTAAGTTAGAAAGTGACTAATTAGAAGGAGAAGTGGACGTCCATCACAAGTTTGTTATTGTCAACCTCGTTAGTCTCTTCCATGTTGATGTTGAAGTAAGTCATTATTCTGATGTGTTTCCCATATCCCCAATTGAATCCCAGCCACAGCTCGTTGGTTTTATCGTCTGGTGCGGCATCGTCAGGTTCTAAAGAGCCGAATTTAACGGCAGGGCAAATGTAGTGATTTTTCATCGGTAGATCAAATTTTCTGTAGGCCTGTACATAGAAGCCGTAAGACTTAATATTGTCGTCTCTATTATCTCTATAAATATAGTTTCCTTCTAAATTAATCAGGGAGTGCTTAAATTCAATATAACCTTCGTAGAGCTTGTACCATTTTGTATGATGCATGGTGTAATAACTTCCGCCCACCTTAATCATATCAACGGGCTTAACGGTTATGTTTGCAATATAGCCTTTCATTCTGTCAGTGGGGTGGTTTTCAAGTACTGCCGCCTTAAGCTCAGTGTAAGGAAGGTCAGCTATAGCCATTATTCCTCCATCGGCACCAAGACCAAGATTAGTAAAGAGTTTGGTAGCGCCTGTTAGAGTAGGTGTAACACTGGTAACTGGGAAGGGTTGGAATTCAAAGCCAAAGGGTACTTTCATTAAACCCATTCTCAAGGTTACATGAGGTATGTGTTTTAAATCGGCATAGGCATATTTTATTTTCCCCTCTACCAGGTCAGGTTCTACTCTGAAGGAGAGCTTCTCTGTGAGTTTCCCCTTGAATTGTACCCGCACGTAAGGAAGGGAGAAAAGTCCGTAGTTGTTCTGGGTGCCGTCCATTTCATAGGTATACATTAGGTGGGTATACCCTGTGATTTCAATCTTATTACAATCACAGGGTGCTCCAGCATTTGCCAGCATGAATAATATAGTGAGTATTTGCATATAAACCTCCTTTTTATGGTAAAAAAACTTATAACGTTTAAAGCCTGAAAATGCAAATTTTTTGAATCTTCGAATTTAAAGAGTTATAATTAAAAGTCACAAGGAGGTTGATATGGCGCATAAAAAAGGAATGGGTTCATCAAGAAACGGAAGAGATTCTATTTCCAAGAGACTTGGAGTTAAGATTTATGATGGTCAATTTGTGAAGGCTGGAAATATAATAGTCAGGCAGAGAGGGACCAAATTTGCCCCTGGGTTTAATGCTGGACTTGGCAGTGATTATACCATCTTTGCTCTTACTGATGGCGTGGTAAAGTTTGAAAGACGCAGAGGTAAAACCTTTGTTTCTGTCTACCCCCAGGAAAGCTAAATTAAGAAAGTTTATTCAGCTTTTTTGATATCCAGGATTTTTAGTTCCAGGTAGTTTTCGGGTTTTAAAGAAATATTAAAGGCAAGGCTTAGCTTCTCACTCTCAGCTAAAATTGGGATTTTCTCGGTTCCATCGAAAAAGATGCATCTTAAGGGGCGATCCTGGTCCTTTAGTTGAAAGGCTACGTGTCTGTCTCGATAGACTTTGATGGAGTCTTTTTGAATTTCCACACCTTCAAGAGCAAAAACAGGTTCTTTATTTCCGACCCCAAAAGGTTTTAATTTCTCGAAGTAGTAAAGGAATTCATCGTTTAATTCTTTCAGTGAAATAGAACCGTCTATCTCAAGGGAAGGTTCGAGATCAAGATCCTTTAACTTAAGTGAAGCGTATTCGTTAATTTTTTCTCTAAAGACCTCCAATTTATCCTTTGCAATTTTAAGCCCGCAGGCAAGCTTGTGCCCGCCAAAATTTTCAAGATATTGCTCAAGTCTTGAAAGGGCATCATGAAGATCGAATTCCTCTATGCTTCTGCCCGAACCTCTCCACACCTGCTTCTCAGGATCAAAAGAGAGCAAAATAACCGGTCTTCGGAGTTCTTGAGTAAGCTTTGATGCAACAATCCCTACTATTCCGTAATTCCAGTTTTCTGAACCTAATACCACAGCGTAGTTTTCCCTGAGGTCGAGTTTTGAGGCGGCAGAATAGGCTTCTTCAAATATCCTTTTTTCCTCTTCTCTTCTCTGATTGTTCAATTTCTGAAGGTGTTCTGCTAATTTATAAGCTTCATCCTCATCATCGGTTATAAGGAGCCTTAAAGAGTCATTAGCATGGGAAATACGACCTGCTGCGTTTATCCTGGGAGCAAGGATAAAAGATATGTGAAAAGGATTTATATCTCCATCAGTAATCCCGGAAACTTCCTTTAAGGCTTTTAACCCGAGTTTACGCGATCCCTTTAAATAATTAAGACCCCTTTTAACGAGAATTCTATTTTCTTTGAGTAGTGGCACCATGTCTCCCACAGTTCCTAATGCCACGAGGTCCAGATCTTCTTCATATTCAGACTCTTTAATGCCTAAATAACGGTAAAGGGCCTCCACAAGTTTGTACGCCACTCCTACTCCTGCGAGGTTAGGGTCTGGATAATCTTCCTCTAATTTTGGGTTGAGGATCGCAAAAGCGTCCAGGGGAAGAATGAAATCCTCTACAGCTTTAGGTTTTTTATTGTCCTTTGCATGGTAGTTTTGGAGTGAAGAAAAATCCTGGTATTCTGATTTAATTATATTTTTTCTCTTTGGTTCATGGTGATCGGTGATGATAACGTCAATCCCTTTAAATTTTGCGATGTAAGAGGCCTGAAGTGCTGAAATACCCGTATCAACGGTGATTATTAATTTAAAGTTTTCCTTTGCAGCTTTTTCTATTGCTTTCATAGAAAGGCCATAGCCCTCAGTAGCCCTGTGGGGAATGTAATAGTCCACGTAGAAACCAAGTCTGTCCAGTGCATTGAAAAGTAGGGCAGTGGCAGTGATTCCATCAACATCATAGTCACCGTGGATTAATATTTTTTCTCGATTTTCCAGGGCGAAACTTAATCTTTCCAGAATCTTTTTGACGGCGGACATTTTAAAAGGATCAAGGGGACTTACATTCTCCGGGTACAAAAAGGAATACGAGTCTTCTGGCGGAATCTTTCGGGTCGAAAGAATAATTGAAATTGCCCTGGGTAGTGGGTACTTATCAACAGGATACTCCGGTACTTTTATTTTCCATCTCATATAGTTCTTAATTTTCCTGTTATTGTTGTATTCAATCAATCCTTTACAATTATTTTACATCTATGACGTTAAAAACAGGTAAATTACCTCCGGAATTTTTGAAGGAACTGGTAGAGAGCCTCCCATACAAATCAGAGCAAATCCTTATCGGTCCCCATTACGGTGTGGATGGTGCCCTTGTGATGCTAAAAGAAGGAAAATATGTTTTTACGTCCGATCCCATTACTTTCACTTCCAGAGAAAGTGTGTATTACCTTTTTGCTGCGAATATTAACGATACCATTTCAATGGGAGCGAAGCCTGAATTTTTTGCTCTTAATTTACTTTTTCGAGAAGGAATTACGGAGGAAGAAGTAAGAATTATTTTTAATGAAATTGCGTACTATTCTAATCTTTACAACGTCAGTGTAGTAACAGGACACACTGAAATAACTCCGGGCCTCAGAAGCAACGTACTCTCTGGTTTTATGGTGGGGAAAAGTTTAAGATATGTGTCTCCCCAGAAGGTAAGGCCGGGTGATGTGATTGTTCAAATTAAAGGTGTGGCCATTGAAGGTACTTCAATAATATCAAGAGAAAAAGAAAGTTTACTTTCTGAGAAATTTGGACAGGATTTTGTCGAAAGGTGCAAGGAGTTTCTGTTCAACCCCGGAATTTGCCTTCATGATATAGGTCTTGAAATTCTTGAAAATTTTGAAATTCATTATATTCATGATCCCACAGAAGGTGGTATTCAAACTGCAATATATGAGGCCCTTACAGCCTCAAATGCTGGTGGTGAAATAACAGGCGAAGAAATTATCGTTTATGAAGAGACGGTGAAGGTGTGTGATTTCTTTGGTATCAATCCTCTTGGTTTGATTTCCTCCGGCACCCTCATTGTAATTCTTGAGGAGCAGGAAGGGCTAAGAATGCATGATTTTTTAAGTGCGCGGGGTATTCCCTCGAGGATTATTGGGAAAGTATTACCCCCTGAGCAGGGCACCCATATTCGAATGAAGGGCAAAAGAAAACCGTTGAAGCCCTTTATAAGAGATGAAATCCTGGAGGTACTCTGATGTTTGGTTCTTTAATCTTAACTGGTATTCTTTCTTTTAACTTTCTTTTTGAAACTCAGGGGTATGGTGAACTCAGGAAATATGGCGATACCTTGAGGCACCGAAGTGCTATGGGAAAAATTGAAATTGAATCTGAGGTTTTTGAGATTAAAGGAATCAGGATGGTTGTCTATGGATATGAGAATATATGGATGGGTCGAGATAAAGGCCCAATTCAACTGGATCCACAGGAGGCGGATTATCTTTTGGGTTTTGGTTTTAAGAAGAATCTCCCGGAAAGGTGGATTGGTCTTTATCTCGACCACACATGTTACCACAAAATTGATACCCTGGTGGATAGGTCTCTTTACTGGAATAAACTCAAGATTCTGCTGAGTAATATGAGATTAAATGAAAAATTCGAAAAAGGAGAGTTATATTATCGATTTGAATGGGGATTTTACTTGAGACACAGAGATATACCCTGGCTTACAGTGGGTAATCCTAACCAGTTTGATGTTCTTCTTAAATTTCATTACACCCTCCCCTATGGTAACGAAGTTATGCCCTTTTTAAGCGCAAGTATTTACAGTGGCTTAACTTTGGAATATAATTTAACGCCTGAAATAGAACTAAATTTTGGGGTTATCATTCCTGGTGAAAGGAATGAAGGTATGTTATATTTGGGATTTAGACCTTTAGACAGAAAAACATATAGGGAAGCAGAAGGGGCTCCTTACGCAGGGTTTAAAATAAAATTTTAATAGGAGGAGGGAAATGGGGAAATTATTTACGTCGGAATCAGTGACAAAGGGACATCCAGATAAAATTTGCGATCAGATTTCTGACGCTGTTCTTGATGCTGTTTTAAAAGATGACAAAAAAGGAAGGGTGGCCGTAGAAGCCCTGACCACCAGAGGACTTGTGATGGTAGCAGGGGAGCTCACCACATCTACTTACGTGGATATTCCTGAGGTTGTGAGAGAAGTGATCAGGAAGGCTGGTTATGTGAGGCCAGAATATGGATTTGATTACCAATCTGTGGCTGTTATTACTTCTATTCAGGAGCAATCCCCGGATATTGCTATGGGTGTAGATGTGGGCGGGGCCGGTGACCAGGGCCTTATGTTTGGATATGCTACCGATGAAACTCCTGAACTCATGCCCCTTCCCATTGTGCTGGCCCACAAGCTTGTTAGAAGGCTTACGGAAGTAAGAGAACAGGGTATTTTGCCATATTTGAGACCTGACGGGAAGTCTCAGGTAACTGTAGAGTATGATGATGCAGGTAACCCCGTAAAAGTGACAGCGGTGGTTTTATCTGCCCAGCACGATGAAGAGGTAAAAATTGAGAGGTTAAGAGAGGATTTAAGGGAGCTGGTTATAAACTATGTAATTACAGAATCTTTGAGAGACAGGGAAATGAAGTGTTACATAAATCCTACTGGTAAATTCGTGCTTGGGGGACCGGTGGCGGACACAGGTGTGACTGGAAGAAAGATTATGGTAGACACGTATGGTGGTTTTGCAAGGCACGGCGGTGGTTGTTTTTCAGGAAAGGACCCCACCAAAGTGGATCGCTCTGCTGCTTACATGGCCAGGTACATTGCCAAGAATATAGTGAAAGCGGGTATTGCCAGGAGAGTTGAGGTTCAGCTGGCTTATGCAATTGGTGTTGCTGAACCAGTGGCTATATATGTAGACACCTTTGGAACATCAAAGTATTCAGATGAACAAATTATAAGAGCCATAAGAAAACGTTTTGATCTCACGCCGAGGGGTATTATTGATGAGCTCGACCTTTTAAAGCCCATTTTTTACAGAACGGCCGCCTATGGGCATTTCGGTAGGGAAGAAGAAGGCTTTACCTGGGAGCTGACCGACGCCGCTAAGGACCTCCTGGAGCTGGTTAATGAATGATTTTAAAATAAAAGACATAGAGAAGGCTGATGAAGGACTAAAAAGGATTGAATGGGCATCTTCCAGGATGCCCGTTTTGAATCAACTGGTAAAGGAATTTGGTGAAAAAAAACCATTAAAGGGAATTGTTATTTCTGCGTGTTTGCATGTAACCACTGAAACAGCCAATTTAGTGGTGGCTCTAAAAAAACTGGGCGCGGAAGTATTTCTTGGCCCCTCCAATCCTCTTTCCACTCAGGATGATGTTGCCGCGGCTCTGGTGAAATTTTTTGGAATCAAAGTATTTGCTATCCATGGTGAAGATGTGGATAGCTATTATGAGAATTTAACTTGTGTTGCAGAGAAAAACCCCCACATTATAATGGATGATGGTGGTGATCTTACAAAACTGGTTCATGAGAAGGATGTGAAAAGTGTTTTTGGTGGGACGGAGGAGACGACAACGGGCGTAATAAGACTAAGAGCCATGGCAAGGGAAGGTAATTTGCGTTTTCCTGTAATTGCTGTGAATGATTCCAGGACAAAACATCTCTTTGACAACAGGTACGGAACGGGTCAGTCCACCATCGATGGAATTCTCAGAGCAACGAATATTCTGATTTCAGATACGAACTTTGTAGTTGCAGGTTATGGATGGTGTGGTAGAGGAATTGCTATGAGGGCTAGGGGTATGGGAGCAAGGGTTATTGTCACTGAAGTTGACCCCGTTAAAGCACTGGAAGCTTTTGAAGACGGATTTATGGTGATGCAAATGAAAGAAGCGGTAAAAATAGCCGATGTGATAGTTACAGCTACGGGGTGCAAAAAGGTGGTAGCAGAGGAACATTTTGAAAATATTAAAGACGGTGCTATTCTTGCAAACGCGGGCCATTTTGATGTGGAAATCGATGTAAAATATTTAAGAGAGAATGCTAGGGATACTATGAAAATTAGAGATAATTTAGAAAAGATAGTTTTGAAAAACGGGAAAACCGTTTATCTCCTGGCAGAGGGAAGGCTTGTAAATCTCGCTTCAGGGGAAGGCCATCCTGCTGAGGTAATGGACCTTTCCTTTTCAAATCAGTTATTGGCTGCAATACACCTTGTGGAACACAAGGGTGAAATGAAGCCCGGGGTCTATGTTTTACCTGAGGATCTGGACAGGAAGGTGGCGAGCCTGAAGCTCAAAACCCTTGGGGTTTCCATTGATGAATTAAGTGAAGAGCAGAAGAATTATCTATCTTCATGGAGGGAAGGAACATAGGAGGAAGTATGTATCTAATATTTTTGTTCCTTGTTAGTCAAATAAATGCCTTAAAGGTGAAAGCTTATGATACTCCCAATGATGCAGGTGGGAGTATCACTGTAGAGTGGGAGGTGGACACCACTTTTTTAGGGAGTATAACCTCCCCACGCATTGAAATCTACAGAAGCCAAAATCCAGAAACTATAGATACTTTGGTGGAAACATTGTATACCCTCACAAACTCTTATTCAGACAACAGCGTAGTAGATAAGAAACCTTACTATTATAGGGTTATCATATACTCTGATACCCTTAAAGTTGCGGAAGGGAAAACGGATAAGCCTGTCTATAGCACTGCTCAATGGTTTAATACCAGCAGGAAAGCGGCTCTGATAATCCTTATTGTCTATACATTCTTCCTAATCTTCTTCATCTCTAAGGCTAAAACGGATAAGAATTTATATATCAGGAAGATAGCCGGTCTTGAGGCCATTGACGAGGCTGTGGGAAGGTCCACGGAAATGGGAAAGCCCATTCTTTATATAATGGGTCTCGGTTATATTAGTGACATACCCACAGTGGCTTCTCTTGCCATTCTGAAAAGGGTTGCATCTAAGGCAGCTGAATATAATGCCGATGTTATTGTCCCGTGCTATGACCCTATCGTTATGGTAGCTGCACAGGAAACCGTGAAGGAGGGGTTTGTGGAGAGTGGAAGGCCCGATCTTTATAAAGAATCAAATATTTATTATCTCACTTCAGATCAGTTCGGGTATGCTGCTGGTGTAGATGGTATCATGATGAGACAAAAACCTGGTGCTGTTTTTCTTCAGGGGTATTTCTATGCTGAATCTCTTATCCTTGCCGAAACTGGCCATTCTATAGGTGCTATCCAGATTTCTGGAACCACTGCCGTTACTCAGCTCCCATTCTTTATCGCTTCCACCGACTATACACTGATAGGGGAAGAGATGTACGCCGCCAGTGCGTATTTGTCCAGAGATCCCCTTTCTCTTGGAACTATAAAAGGTGAAGATTATCTGAAGATGCTTATTATGATCGTTATCCTTATAGGTACTATACTGGAATCTGCTGGGGTACACTATTTAACTCAATTTTTTAGCTTGTTTTAAGGAGGGTATATGAAGAAAGAAGTTCCTCTTTTAATAACTTTTTTGGCGGGTTTCTTGCTTATTCTGGCCTTTTTTATACCTCACAAACCCTTCGGAAAAGTTGAGGAGATCTTTAATGATTGGTTCATTATCGTTTCGGGTTTCACTTTAATTCTTGGTATTGATTCTTTACTGGCCTATAATTTTAACAAAGTAAGGAGAAAGGAAAAGGATGCCCCATATGCACTTGTTACTATTCTGGCATTTTTCCTCACTTTGCTATGGGGAGTAATTGAAATAATACGCACTCCCGAAAAGAATCCCCTTGCACCATCTTCCTCCTTTGCCAGGTATTTTTACAATTACATGTTTATTCCCCTTCAGGCTACTATGTTCGCTATCCTTTCCTTCTTCGTAGCCAGTGCAGCTTACAGGGCCTTTAGAGCCAAAGAGATTAACTCTGCCCTCCTTCTTTTTGCAGCTATTCTGGTTATGCTGGGTAGAATTCCCATAGGTAATGCCTGGGCTCCTGTGATAATTACCATAATTTTTACTATTTTTGCAATATACTTCCTGGTGGAGTCCGCAGGAATTACTGATCCTCTCACTAAGGGTATTTATATCCTCGTGGGTCTTTTATTTATTGCCCTAATCTACCCAATAGGGTTTGTATATTTGAAGAAACATATCCCCGAATTTGCTGATTGGTTAATGAATGTTCCCCAGCTCGCCGGAAAGAGAGGAATGATGATAGGTATCGCCTTAGGTCAGATTGCTATGTCCATAAGAATTATCCTGGGTATTGAAAGAACCTATTTAAAGTAGGAGGTAGAAAATGGTGAATTTTCTTAAGAAACTTGCCGGAATAGATAGGAGAATCATTTACTTGTCAGTCTTCCTGGCTGTGGCCATACCAATCCTTACAAAAAGTACTCTAAAGGTTGAGCCTCTTCCTGAAGTGAAGAAAGCTTACGATTATGTAGAATCTCTCCCAGAGGGTTCCGTGGTAATGGTTTCCATTGATTACGATGCTGCCAGTATGCCTGAGCTCCAGCCAATGCTGGAAGCTTTCCTGCACCATGCTTTTCGTAGAAACCTCAAAGTGATCATGCTCGGGCACTGGGCTCTTGGGTTACCCCTGGGTCAACAGGCGCTGGAGAACATTGCGAAAATATATAACAAAGTTTACGGAGAAGATTATGTGTTTCTTGGCTATAGACCTGGAGTTGCTGCGGTCATTATTAACATGGGTAAGGATATAAAGAGTGTGTTTGCCAGCGATTACAAATATACCCCCTTAGATTCAATCCCCTTAATGAGGAGAGTAAAGAATTATAGCGATATTAAGCTTCTTTTTGGACTTGAGGCCGGAGCAGTGGGAGATTCGTGGATTCAGTTCGGTTATGCAAGATACAACCTTCCTATAATACTCGGCACCACAGCTGTTATGACACCGGATTATTACCCCTATCTACAGGCAAATCAAATAGTTTCGGTGATCGGTGGTCTCAGAGGCGCTGCTGATTATGAGGCCCTTGTGGGTATTAAAGGGCAGGCTTCGATAGGAATGTTGCCACAATCAGTAATTCACCTGGTAATCATAGCTTTTATTATCATCGGTAATGTGGGGTATCTTGTTTTAAGGAGGTCAAAGAAATGAACATAACAGATATTATCTGGACATGGGTGGCAGCGTTTTTTACGCTGGCCATTTTAAGCTTTCTATATAAAGACAATCCCTTTTATAAGTTTGCTGAACATTTTTACGTGGGAAGCTCTGCAGCTTTCACAGTTCTTTATGTCTGGGTATTTGATGCATATCCAAAACTAATACAGGGCTGGCGGGAGAAGGTAGGTATTGAGAAATGGCTCATGATTATTCCCCTACTCCTTTCAATTTTCATACTCCTCAGGTTCATAAAACCCCTATCCTGGCTTTCCCGGTGGTCTATAGCTTTTACCATGGGAATGGCGGCAGGTTTGGGTATAACCGGTGCAATTCAAGGATTTTTAATACCCCAGATCCAGGCTTCCTTCCTCCCCCTCTTTGTAAAGGGTTCTTCTGCGGGCCAGACAGTACTCCTAACCCTTAATAATGTCATAATTGTATTCGGGACAATCTTTACTATTCTGTATTTCTATTTCTCAAAAGAGCATAAGGGTGCTCTGGGTGCGGGTGCAAAAGTGGGTATGACAATTCTCATGATTACCTTCGGTGCTTCCTTTGGTTATACCATAATGGCTCGTATTTCACTGCTCATTGGAAGAATTTATTTCCTGCTTCATAACTGGCTCAGGCTGGTTTGATGAAGAAGGCCCTAATCATTTTCTTCAGTATTTTTGCTCTGGATAGGATAACGAAATATCTCGTTCTGAGTCTCGTTCCTTACGGAAAAGAAGTGAAAGTAGTGGGTGAGGTATTAAAAATAACCCATGTTCATAATCCTAACTCTCTCTGGAGCTTGTCCCTTGGTCAGAGGTTCCCTTACGTTGCCATAGGTATCGGAGCAATAATTTTTCTGGTGATACTGGTTGTTGATGCCCTCAGACATGGGCAAAGAAGATATGCATACCTTTATTCCCTCCTTATGGCGGGTGTTGCTGGTAACATAACTGACAGGATCAAGTTTAAGGAGGTAATAGATTTTATCGATATAGGTATCTCACCTACGTTGAGGTGGCCTGTTTTCAATATTGCTGATTCTGCTATTAGTATTGGACTTGTGATTTACTTTATAATGTTGATAAGAGAGAAAATAGCAAAAAGGAGTAATCAATGAAAATCTTAATTGCGATGTTTTTATCGTTAACGAATCTGCAGTCGGGTGCCCCTTTTGGTGATCCCCTTACATCTCTGAATTACAATATATACGAAAGATTCAAATATTATGCCATTGTCAACGGGAATTTTGCGATAGTTCCCGAATACAGGTATCAGTACGTTTATGATACTTACAATTCCACAGTGGGGAGGCAGATAACATATGATAATAAGTCTTTTTACATTCTTAATCCCGATGTGGAAATTGGTTTCTCCTACTGGATTTTCAAGACAGTTCTCTCTTATAAGGGGTTTTCCGACGGTAATTACAGATATGAAAAGGTAATCTACTCCTCGGGTTATGTTCCGGAAGATACTATTAAGATACAAAGGACCGGCGAAACTTACACCACAGGTATTAGAGTTATTGCTGGGTTTGGGAACTTCTTAGGTGGTATAGGTGGAGTCCTTTTTAATAGGCTGGACACCACAGGTACAAAACGTGGCCTTTCTCCTCTTTTAATTTTAGGCTACTCCATGAAAACTTTTAAAATAGCCGCCGAAATTTCCCCGAAGACGAGGTTTCCCCATGAGGCCGGATACGCGGTCCCCAATGATCTTGTTGTTTACGCATCCTACATACCACTCATAAAATCCATCTCATCTGTGGAAACCGTCTTTCGGTACTCTCAGTACAGCAAAATAGACAACAGTTATTCTGATTATTTACTGCTCAGGACTTCAGTGATTTACGGTTTCAGGGATCAAACTTTCCTCAGAATGGGCGGAGTTCTCGAAAAAACCTATATAGGGGGATATTATATTCCCGGTGTAGTCGTGGGGCTTGGATATGCCCTCTCTCCCCTCAATCTCGGGATTAATCTGGAAAAAACCTTTTACAATTACACTTTGAATTCTGAAATTGTAGAGGAATCTCCACTAAAAGTGGGAGTTTATTTGAAGTTCTCAAAATAATTTTCTGAATTTATTAATTTTTATTTGGGGGTGAAATTATGGAAAGAGTAATTAGAGCTCCTCGAGGGACAAAGTTATCCTGTAAAAGCTGGTTGACAGAAGCTCCCATGAGGATGCTTATGAATAACTTAGATCCAGAGGTTGCTAAGGACCCTGCAAATTTGATTGTTTACGGTGGTACAGGTAAGGCGGCCAGGAACTGGGAGTGTTTCGAAGCTATTGTAAAAACACTGCAGGAGCTTGAACTTGACGAAACCCTTCTTGTACAGTCAGGTAAGCCTGTGGCCGTTTTTAAGACCCACGAATGGGCGCCTCGAGTGTTAATTGCCAATTCCCTCTTAGTGCCCAAGTGGGCTACCTGGGAGTATTTCCGCGAATTAGAAGAAAGAGGCCTCATTATGTATGGGCAAATGACTGCAGGAAGCTGGATTTACATTGGAACTCAAGGTATTTTACAGGGCACTTATGAGACTTTTTACGCAGCCTCAAAGAAACATTTCGGTGGTACTCTAAGGGGTAAAGTAATACTTACCGCTGGTCTTGGCGAAATGGGCGGTGCACAGCCCCTGGCCGCCACTATGAATGACGGTATAATGCTCGCTGTTGAGGTAAATCCTTGGGCCATAGAAAGAAGGATTAAAATGGGTTATCTTGATACCTGGACAGACAATCTTGATAAAGCCCTTCTAATGATAGATGAGGCGAAAAAGAAGGGTGAGCCTCTTTCCGTAGGTCTCCTTGGTAATGCAGCGGAAGTGCATCCAGAACTGGTTAAGCGCGGCTTCATCCCCGACCTTCTGACAGACCAGGTAGCTGCCCATGATCCTTTGAATGGCTACATCCCTAGGGGTTATACCGTGGAACAGGCAGCGGAGTTAAGAAGGAAGAATCCCGAAGAGTACCTGAAAAGAGTAGGGGAGTCCGCTGCAATACATGTTGAAGCTATGCTTGAAATGCAAAAGCAGGGGGCTATTACCTTTGAATATGGAAATAATTTAAGAAGGCTTGCCTATGATAACGGTATAAAAGACGCTTTTAATATTCAGGGATATGTTCCTGCTTTTATAAGGGATCTTTTCTCTGAAGGTAAAGGGCCTTTTAGATGGGTGGCTCTCTCCGGTAATCCCGAAGATATTTATAAAACCGATAAAAAAGTTCTGGAACTTTTCCCCCACGATGAACACCTGAGAAAGTGGATTGAAATGGCTCAAGCTAAAGTGCATTTCCAGGGTTTACCGGCACGAATATGCTGGTTAGGCCAGGGGGAAAGGATGGAATTTGGACTCGCTATAAATGAGATGGTTAAGAAAGGGGAACTGGAGGCACCTATAGTCATAGGTAGAGATCATCATGACACGGGATCTGTGGCTTCTCCGTACAGAGAGACGGAAGCGATGCTGGACGGTTCTGATGCCATTGCAGATTGGCCTGTATTAAATGCCCTTTTAAATGCTTCCTCTGGTGCAACCTGGGTTTCAGTACATCATGGTGGTGGAGTAGGTATTGGTTATTCCATCCATGCGGGGATGGTAATTGTAGCTGATGGAACGGAGCTTTCGCATAAAAAACTGGAGCGAGTTTTAACTAACGATGTTGGAATTGGTGTGGTAAGGCATGCTGATGCAGGTTACAAGATTGCCATAGAAACGGCTAAGAAGCATAATTTAAAAATGCCCATGTTGAAGTAAACTGGCTAAATGACTGAACTCCCATTTGCTTCTCTTGTCGTTCCCATAAGGAACGAAATTAAATTTCTTGATAAGCTTATTGACTCTTTATTGAATCAGGATTATCCCAGGGATAAAATGGAAGTGATATTTGTGGATGGCGAAAGTGATGATGGAACTTATGAAAGGCTTTTGGAACTAACCCGTAATTATGCATTCATAAAAGTTTTAAAAAACCCGTATAGAACCACTCCCTTTGGCATGAACATTGGGGTTAAAGCATCAAAGGGGGAATACATCTTAATGATTAATGCCCACTCTACCTATCCTACTGATTATGTAAGAAAAAATATAGAGTATGCTTTAAAGTCAGGTGCCGATAACGTTGGCGGAATTTTGAGGACTATTCCTGCAAATGATTCAAAAAAAGCGAGAGCAATTGCAATTGCCCTTTCATCTCCTTTTGGAGTTGGAAATAGCTATTATCGAATCGGTGTAAGTGAACCGAAGTATGTAGATGTAGTACCCAACGGATGCTACAAGCGAGAAGTTTTCGAAAAAATAGGATTTTATGACGAGGACCTCACGAGAGCTCAGGATTTTGAATTTAATGCAAGGCTTATTAAAAGTGGCGGGAAAATACTGTTGGTTCCAGAGATCTGCTCTTACTACTATGCGCGGGAAGACCTCAAAAAGCTCTCTCGAATGATGTTTTACTATGGCTATTTTAAAGTTCTGGCTTCATTGAAATTAAGAAGAATTTTCACTATAAGGCAGATAATTCCACCTCTTTTTGTAATTTACCTTGTTTTCACCTTTCTTGGTTCTTTATTTAGCAGATTCTTATTTGTTCTCTTTATTGGCGCCTTATTATTTCACCTTTTGGCTGGCTTAATTTTCGGAATGATGGCAGAACCTGGGGACATTCAGGTTTTGTTGCGCTTACCCTTTGTTTTTTTAGTCATGCATATTAGCTATGGGGCCGGGTATCTCGCCGGGGTTATGGATTTTGTGTTGAGAAAGAAACATTTGAAGGAAAAGGATAAGTTGTTAATGATTCCCACCGCGAGGTAAAGTATGTATAAAAAAATTGCAAGGATATCGCTTTTGCTTTTTGCAGACTTATTGAGCTTTCATCTGGCACTTCTCTTAGCCTTTTGTACACGAATTTTTCTTGGAAGAATTTTCGGTGCCAGGCTAATTCCCTTCCGTCAAACCATATCCCAATACACCCTTCTGGGTAGCTTGCCCCTGGTATTTGTTTTCGTATTAGCAATATTTGGTTTATATCACAAAAGGCGCTTTTTCTGGGAAGAGTTTAAGGAGTTTCTAAAAGCCATTTTACTCTTTTTTGTTTTTACAGTAACGGTTTTAAGCATTTTCAAAATTTTCGTAAAATTTTCAAGGATCGTATTTATTCTTACCTTCTTTTACCTGAGCTTTTTATTCCCTCTTTTAAGGTTATTTGCCAATGCTCTCTTAAGAAAATTAGGTATTTTTGAGGATTGCGTGTTTATAGGGAGTGAAGAATCTAAAAAGCTTTTCGAAGAGGAAATTTTGAAGAACAAATACCTCAATTTCAGGCTTTCAGAGAGTGGTGAATATGCTTTTCTTGCCAGTTCAACGCGTGACTTCGAGAAACTTCTCGTTGATTTACAAAGAAAGCACCGCTACGTTCTTGTTTTTGATGATTCGGAAAAGTTCCTCCCTCTGGAATTTAGGCTCTACTTCCCAATGGGCAAAGGCATTTTCCTTGCCTCCTTTGAAAACAGATTATTAGATCCAGTAGCTATGTTTGGAAAAAGATGTATAGACCTTGCAGTTGTATTCTTATTATTGCCTTTCTTCATATTGACCCTTGCTATATTTGGATTAATGATCAAGTTAGAGTCTAAGGGTCCTATATTTTACAAACAAAAAAGGGTTGGCTATGGAGGTAAAACTTTCGATCTTTTAAAGTTCAGAACTATGTATTGTGATGCAGATAGAAGACTTAAAGAGATTCTGGAGAAAGACCCTCAAGCCAGAGAAGAGTGGAATAAGTACTATAAGTTGAAGGATGACCCGAGGGTTACAAAAATTGGAAAATTTTTGAGAAAAACATCTCTTGATGAGCTACCTCAGATCCTGAATATATTAAAAGGTGAGATGAGTTTTGTTGGACCAAGACCGGTGTTGCAGGAAGAGCTGGAAAAATACTATAAAGAAAACGCAGAGAATTACTTGAAAGTGAGGCCGGGTCTCACGGGGTTGTGGCAGGTTTCCGGTAGGAATGAGCTTGATTATGAGAGACGCGTTAAACTTGACATGGTGTATATACACAACTGGTCTTTGTGGCTTGATATTGTGATCTTCCTTCAGACCTTTGGAGTGGTCATTAAAGGCAAGGGAGCTTACTAAATTGTATGAAAGTTTTAATCCTTTCAAGAGGGGATTCTGTACATACGCAGAGGTGGGTGAATTCCCTTTTTCAAAAGGGTGTTGATGTTTATCTTTTATGTCTGGGTAAGGTGGAACTCAGTGAGTTCGAAATTCCTGAAGAAAAAATCATTAGTGTTGGATTCCCGGATTTTCACAGTGCCTCGGGAGTTAAAAGATGGCTTTATTTTGCTTATATACCCAAGGTAAAAAGGTTAATTGAGAGAGTTAAGCCGGATATCATTCACGCCCATTATGCCACCACTTATGGCTTTCTGGGCGCGGTATCAGGGTTTCATCCTTTTGTGCTTTCCGTTTGGGGCTCGGATATATATGACTTTCCTGAAAAGTCAATATTACATAAATTATTAGTTAAATTTAGCATTAACAGTGCTGATGAAATAACCTCAACCTCCCATGTTATGGCAGATGAGGCAAAAAAGTATTTAAGCAAAAACAATAAGAGTAAAATTTGTGTGATCCCCTTTGGGGTCGATACTCAGATTTTTAAGCCAAGTGAAAAGAATCCCGAGTCAAGAGATTTCATCGTGATTGGAACAGTAAAATCTCTTGAGAAAAAGTATGGAATAGATACTTTAATTGAATCCTTCGCCATTTTGAGAAGACGATATCCTGATTTACCTTTAAAACTTGTTATTGTGGGAGATGGGAGTGAGAAAGAAAGACTAATTTCTTTAGCCCAAAATCTGGGAATTTTTGAAGATGTAAATTTTGTAGGGCATGTAAGAAATAGAAAAGTTCCAGAGTTTTTAAATTCCTTTGACATATTTGTCGCACTTTCAAGGTTGGAAAGCTTTGGTGTAGCCGTTGTGGAAGCCATGGCTTGCGGTAAGCCGGTTGTGGTTTCAAATATTGGTGGCCTAAAGGAAGTAGTGGAGAAGGGGGTATCCGGGTTGATCGTGCCCCCTGAAAACCCTGAGGAAGCCGCAAAGGCTATTGAAACGTTGATTTTTAATGAAGACCTGCGACGCGAGATGGGTAAAAATGCGAGGGAGCGGGTCCTGAGATTATACGATTGGAATAAGAATGTGGAAATGATGCTATCCCTTTATCAAAAAGTGCTTTCAAGCACTTCTTTAAAGTCTAACTAATTTTTTCTTTATTTTCCCGAACATTTTTATTTTTTACATATAGCATTAAAGGAGTTTTAATAAATCCTGTTAGCAATTGAAGATGAGTTTGTGAAGCCCTCTGCTGCAATAGTCTTTTCATTCCCACATTCAAAAGGCTAACTAGTATGCTGGTTCGGGAATGAAGATTCGTTTGTAACTTAAATTGATAACTTTGGTACATAAGATTTTAAGTGATACGAAAAAACAGCGGCTTATGTTATTTTACGCTTTCTAAGACTCAAAATTTAATTCCTCAGAAAATAACGGGATTTATATTGAAATTTTCCGCAGGTGTAATTACAATATCTGCGAATTTAGACTTCTTCCTAAAATATATTGAAGGATTTGAGAGTTTCGTGTTTTTCCACAAAATTTAGTATGTAAAATTAAACAAAATTCTGATATTTCAACCCACCCCAGCTGACTTACTTCCAAGGGGGTTATTTTGGAACATTAGACATGCCTTTTACGACATGCGGTTGGGGTTTTTAAAGTGGATCCTTTTAGTCAAAGGGTTTTGTAGCAGACTACCCTTTAGGGTGTACAAATTTCTTCAGATTTTTCTGCATGTTCAATGGAACGGAGATCCAAGTAGCTCTGGTTTTTTGGAAAAGCGTTTTGTATTTACAATTGGAGAAGTTTATAATAGAAGTGAGATGTCAGATTTTTTGGCTTTGATTCGCAGGTATTTAAAGTTATTTTTTATTGTGTATGTGGTTGGCTTTTTAGTGGCCCTCTTGCTGTATTTTGTTTTGCCCCGCAAGTACAAGGCCACAGCTGAGGTAATGCCATCCCTTGACCCGGAGACTTTTGCAGTGATCGGCTCCTCTCTCGCAAATTTTAATCCGCTTCTTGGCCTAATGGTTTCACCTGTGGACATTTATGCAAGGATAGCCCAGTCCAGAGGAGTTCTTTATCCAGTGATAGATTCCCTCGATCTGAGATCTAAGTTCAAGACAAAATCGTATATTAAAACTTATAGGAAGTTACTTAAATCCATTGAAATAAAGACTTACACCGAGGGTATCCTGGAATTATCTTACGAAGACAAAGATAAGTATTTTGCCACAAATCTCGTGAATTTAGTCGTCAGAGAGCTGGATAGAGCAAATAAAGAATTAATAATGACCAAAGGGAAAGCCTTAAGGGAGTTTCTGGAAAAGAGAATGGCAGAGGAGGAAGCTTCTATTAACTCTCTAAGGGACACCCTGGAACAGTTGCAGAAACGTTACGGAACCCTGGACCTTGAGGCAGAATATGCTGAGTGGGTTAAAGCTTATTACGAAATGCTTAAAAATTACCTGATGAGCAGGACAGAGTATGATTATTTAAAGCAAATATATTCGGAAAGTTCTCCCCTGCTTATTTTAAAGGAGAAAGAGTTGAAAGTATACGATGAACAGCTCCGAGGATTTTTAAATGAAATTTCTTCTGAAGAAGCTGGCGGTAATGTGAGGAGGGTCTTTAATGTTCCTTATACAAAATTGCCGACTTATGCCAGGCAGTATATGGAGCTGAAGGTAAAATTAAGTGCTCATGAAGAGGTCTATAAATTTTTGTTTACAAAATATGAAGAGGCAAAGATTCTGGAAAAGCGAGATACACCGACTTTTACAGTTCTTCGTTATGCAGAAGTCCCCGATTATAAGAGCTATCCCAAGGGGACCCATTTAGTCTTATTGTTTTTCTTCCTGAGCACCGTCATTAACATTGTAATTTTATTGGTAAAAGAAGGTGAATTTCTAAGTAGGGCTGTTAATTAGCGCAGTAAATTTTTTATGAACTATTCGGCAGTAATCCCGACTTATCGGAGAAAGGATGACCTGATAAAGTGTGTCGAAAACTTACTGGCTCAGACCATAAAACCTTCAGAGGTTATTATAAGTGGTGTTTCTACCGATGAGGAAACAAAAGAAGCTTTCAAAATTTTAAAAGGTAAATATCCCGAATTCAATATAAAGCTCGTTCTGAGTGATCGAAGAGGTATTTCGGTGGGAAGAAACAAGGGGTTAGAGGCAGCTTCTTGTGAGTTTGTTTTGATGGTGGATGATGATGTGGAACTTCCACCTGATTTCGCAGAAAAAGCCCTGGAGATTTTAGTTAAAGAAGGAGTTTATATTTTAACTGGTATTGAGCAGAGGAAGATGGTTGTTCATAGACTTCAAAATTTATTTAGAAAGATTTTTTTCCTGGATTATTATGAGCCCAATAAACAGTTAGTTTTACAGAGTGGTGCCAAGGTTATTCCTTCAGTGGTTAACACAGATATCAAGGCGCAATATCTGGGATCACATGTGTGGATGATGAGGCGTTTTTTAATAGAAAAGGTAAAATTTGATGAAAGAATGGCCCTTTATTCTCACAGAGAAGACCAGGACTTTTCTTATACTGTTTTTAAAATATATGGTCCCGTTCTTCTTATAACCCCGAGGTTGACTTTTATTCACCATCATTCTGCAGGGGGCAGAGTCAACTTTGCTCAGTTCCAGCATATATATGTATACAATTTGACTTTAAACTATGTAAAGCACTTTTTAAGGGTAAAGGGTACAAAGATTATCTTTGCCTGGTCCATGATGGGTTTAATTCTGCAAAGTTTGCATCATTCGTTAAAAAATTCCCAAATATCTATTTTTGTTGAGACCTTTAATGCGGTGTTCCGTGTTATTAATAATTGGAGGTCCATCGCTCTAAACAAATTTGACAAAATTTATGGGATTTTCCATAAAAAATAGTAACGAAAGGATATTTCTCGTTTTCTACTCTTTAGCACAGTTCGTTGTTATACTTTTGTGTATTCTCTTGGGGGATTTAAAGCTGGGTTTAAAGCTGGGCTTACTTTTATTCTTTCTCAATGCAGGTATCTTGTTCCTGAATAATCCTAAAATCCTTTTTTTATTCTACGTTCTCACAATACCAATGGCATCAGGGCTTGTCGTTTTAAGTCCTTTCTACACCCGGTTCTCGGGGTTATATCTTGAAGTTCCTAATGTTTTCGCAATTTATAACGCATTGGCCCGTCCGGAAGGAATTTACATTTATAACCTCATGGAAATATTGCTCTTATTATCTCTTTTCCTTTACGCATTCAAAAGAGACTACAAACTTAAGTTTCATAATTTACTAATCTTCAGTTTATTTTTTTGCTTTGCCAGTAGTCTTTCTATTATTACTGCTTTAAATCCGGTTAGAGCTGTTTTCCAGAATATCCATTTGTTTTTAAGTTTAATCATGTTTATTTTTGCACTGCAGGTATGGAACGGCGATGAAAGATATGAAAAACTGGTACTTTTTGTTATGGTCTTTCTTATTCTTGTAACAGTTATTGACGTTGTGAATTTGAAAGCATTAAAAATGCTAATGCGTGGTACGTTGTTAGTAAGAGCAACCGGGAGATTTAATACTCCGAACCCACCTGCTTTCCTTGCCGGAATGGGAGTGTTATTTGCCTTTTACCTGGGTTTAAAGAGCAAGTTTCCTCTTAACTTTTTAAGTTACACGTTAATTTTTGTTTTTATGCTGGTTATTTTATGTACAGGCTCCCGTAATGGCCTTATCTCAACCTTTGTTTCATTATTTTTTTTCTTGTTCTTGCTTAATTTTAGCCATAAGAAGAGCAAGAATTACTTCATACCCTTCTTCCTGGTTATTATAGTCATCGTTTTATATAGACTTGGACGTGGATTGATTCAGCTCAGACTTAACCCGAAGTTGCTGGCTTATGATACCTCTGTATTCTCAAGATTACTTATGTGGAGAAATTCCATAAGCTATATTTTACGTCATCCCTTCGAGCCCGTGGGCACTGGCTGCTTTTTCTATTTTAATGGATCCCTCGGGATGCCCTTCGCCCATAATTTCCTAATAAATACACTGATAGAATCAGGGATTGTACCGTTTATTATGCTCCTTGCTGCTTATATTACTGCTTTAATGAAAATTGTTAGAAAGGTGTTTCAGGTTACTCGTGGGGCGAACATAAACCTGGAAGAAATTGTGGGCCTGACTTTCATACTTTACATAATTTCAGTATTTACATTCGATCAATTTCTTTACGATGGAAGTTTGTGGAGATTTATGGTGGTGTTCCTATCTTTTTCTATCTCCAAATTATGGAAGGAGGATTCTGCTTGAGAACTTCAAAAGTAGCAGTAGTCCATCCGCTTTTTGGTTGGGGTGGGAGCGAGGCTGTAGCAGCATGGGTTTTACATTCTTTGCAGGATGAACACCATCTTACGCTTCTAACTTTTGACCAGAAGATAACTGTTGAAAGGCTGAATAGTTTCTACGGAACCCGGATCGACGGAGAAAAAGTCAAAATAAGAAGAGTTCAAGGTTTATCTCTTCTGAACAAAAATATGTCAAAATTTGCGGTTCTAAGACAACATTTGATGATGAGAGAATGTAAAAAGCTGGCTCAAGATTTTGATCTTTTTTTCAGCACTTATAATGAGATGGATTTCGGGAAACCCGGCTTGCAGTATATTCATTTCCCATTTTTAGCAAACTATGAATATCTTCGGCTGAAAGAGGAAAATTTTTCCAGGGTCTGGTATCATAGGCCAAATCTTTTAAGAAATGTTTATCTTAAAATAGGGCAGATAATAAGCAATTACAACGAGAGCAAGATGCTCGAAAACTTAACCCTTGTGAACTCCAGATGGACAGGAGAAGTTTTTCAAAAAAACTACGGTGTTGACGTTAAGGTGCTATATCCTCCCGTTTATATTCCAAACAAAGAAGTTCTTCTGGTAAGATATCCTTTTGATGAGCGGGAATCGGGCTTTGTTTGTGTTGGCAGAATTGAGCCTACAAAGAGAATACTGGAAATTGTCGAAATTCTGGAAATTGTTCGAAAAATGGGTGTCAAGATTCATCTTCATATAGCTGGAAGAGTGGGGGATAAAGATTATTATAGGCAGATTGCTAATGTTGCCAATAAAAATTCGGACTGGGTTTTTATCCACAACAATTTAGATAGGTTAGCTCTGGCAGAGCTTCTTGCCTCCCACAAATATGGGATCCATGCAAGGGTTAATGAACATTTTGGCATTGTAGTCGGTGAGATGATAGCGCTGGGATTAATACCTTTTGTTCACAAAAGCGGCGGGCAGGTGGAGATGGTTCAATCTGAGATTCTGACTTTTTTGGATAAAGAAGAGGCAGCAAGAAAGATTTACAGCGTTATTTCAGATCCAGGTGTAGAACAGGACTTGAGAGAAAAACTAAAAGACGCAGCAAAAGAACTGGAAATAGACAATTTTGTAAGGAAGGTGCGAGAATACGTAAGGGAGTTTTTGAAAAATTCTTAAATATTTTTCTTTTGTAAAAAACCTTCGAGTTTTCTTAGAGTTTCCTTTACGCCTTTGTTAAGTAGGTCAAAATTTAAAATACAAATTAAAAGCATCCCGAGTAATGAGGTGATTATAGCTGTGGATTTTATCGTTATAAAAGTGTTCACCAGAAAGCAGGCAAGGAGAATGAAAAGAGTTAAAAATAACTTTCCAAGGGGATATTTCACGGGAAAGAGTTTCATTGAGGCAAAAGTTTCTATTGAAAATAAAACTAAAAAAGATAGGGCGGAAGAAAGGGCGGCACCTCTTGCACCCAACTCCCTGGTGAAAATAAAGTTCAGTCCTATGTTTACCAGAAGAGTTACACCATCGGAGATTATAAACCAGTAAGTTTTTTTCATGAAATTGATGCCTTTGTTGGTCACTGCGAGAATCGCCAGTATTACAGGAGACATGAGCAGGAGAGGCAGGATATTCGAAGCGGGTCTATATTCCTTTGCTAATACGAGGAAAATGACATCTTTAAGAGCAATCACTAAGAGTGCGAAAATCGCCATGGAGAAGGTTATTATTTCTGCAGTCTGCACAAAAAGTTTTGTGTTTTCTCTATCCTTTTCGTAAGTCTCAAAGGCCACGGGAATCCAGAAATTCTGAAAGCCAGAATATATAAGGTGCATGATGTAGCTTATCCTGAAGGCGGCTGAAAAAAGACCCAGTTCAGAAAAAGTAGAGTAGGCCCTTAAAAAAATCCGTGAAGTCCAGGTCTGGAACCACCAGAGAAGGGCACTGGGTAAAAGGGGAAGGGAGTATGCAAGAATTTTTTTGAGTAACTCTTTGTTGATCCTGACAGGTAAAATATTCGAATGTTCGAAAACGAATCCCAATAGAAAAGAAAGGGTGTTGGATACAATCTGGCCCCAGATTACTGCATAAAAGCTTCTACCGAAAGTTATTGCATAAAGTATGGTTGTGATTACGTTAAATAGGGCTTGAGCGACAAAAACCAGTGAATAGAGAAATCCCTTTTTTTGCATCCTTATTGCAGTTAAATTAAAAACCTGAAGTAGCCCCGTAAGGAGGGATAAAGTTAGAAGTATACCCATGGGATGTTCCGCTTCTCCAGTGACTATGGTAGAGACCCGGGCATTGAAGAAGAGCAATATTAGTGTTATTAACACCAGGATCTGGAACGGAAAGTAGAGGGATGACCAGAGAAGGTCATTTCTTTTATCTTCTTCTATCTCGTGGAAGAATCGGGTAAAAGCCTGATCATTACCACTTAGGATCAAGGTTAGAAGGAGGGAATAAATAGTGGAGTACATATTAGCTTTTCCAAATTCCGCTGGTGAGATAAGGTAAGTTATAATTGGAATTGAGATTACGTTGATTACAGCTTGGATCCACACCCCCAGAGAAAAGGAAAAGAACAGTTTCAAGGCACTTTTTATGTTTAATCTTTGAAAAGTGGAAGCGGTCATAAATAACCTTTTGCTGAGGTAAATTATAAGGTTTTGGATTTCTATTAAGAAACTTCACAACTAGTGGGTGACTAACGAGTTTGTGAATTTTCATGGAAGATACCCTATTATTTTTTCCATGATAAAAAGTCGCTTCCTAAGGTTGTGTCCCAATTGCGGTGGTGATATTACCGATGAAAGGCTTTTTAAAGGTCTTCCCTGTCCGCGCTGTTTGCCAGATGAAGGGTTACCTTTAAAGGATGGTCTAAAATCTGGTGAGATTTACGAATTTCTCAAGGTGCTTAATGAAGTAACATCGTGGTCTACCCATTTCGAGGCGCACATGAAATCATCCCCCTGGGGACTTCAGACTGCCTGGGCGAAGAGGGTTTTCCTTGGAAGATCCTTCGCATTACTTGCCCCTACCGGTGTGGGAAAAACTTCTTTCGGGGTCTCCATCGCCTCTTTCTTTTCCCTTAAAAACTTTAGATCGTACATCATAGTCCCGACAATAATTCTTGTAAACCAGATCACGGATAAGCTACTTCAATTTGGCGTTCGAGAAGAAGAAATTCTTTCCTTTGGAGGAGAGGAATCCAGAAGTGAGTTGAAAGCAAAGAGAGATAGACTCAAATCGAGAGACTTCAGAATACTCGTTTCTACCTCAATGTTTTTATATCGAAACTATAATGATATTCCCCCGGACTTCGATTTCGTTTTTGTTGACGACGTGGATTCTTTCCTCAAAACAGCCAGAAATATAGATAAAGCATTGATAATTCTGGGCTTTGATTCGAAGGATGTTCAAGAGACTCTTCAATATATACTATTTAAAAGAAAGCCAAAGAAAACCAGTGATGACTTTGAAAAGTTAAGAGAATGGGAGGAGAAGATTAAAGATATTTCTCGAAAACGCAGGGGAGTACTTGTGGTATCCTCAGCAACATCAAGTCCTAGGTCCTTTCGTGTGGAACTCTTTAGAGAGCTTCTCGGCTTTGAAGTGGGTACCCCCACTTTTTATCTCAGAAACGTAGAGGACTTGTACGATCGTTCAGGTGAAAAGAGCCTATTTGAGTGGATAAAGACCCTGGGCAAGGGTGGACTTGTTTTCCTTTCGGCTGACCAGGGAAAAGAAAGGGTTAAGGAAGTGGTGGCGGAACTTGAAAGCAAGGGGATAAGGGCAGTTTCTTATGAAGATATCGATGATCTTGCCATCCGGGATTTTGAAGATGGTAAAATTGACGTTTTTGTAGGAATTGCCTCCTATCGAAATCCCCTCTCAAGAGGGTTTGATTTACCTCATGTAATAAGGTACGCAATATTCCTTGGCGTCCCTAAAATAGTTATTTCTCTGAAGATTGAGACCAATCCTACACATCTTCTCTGGGCACTATCTTCCATACGGAAACATCTTGCCAGAACCAATCCCGCGAAACTTAAAACCATAGATATTTACATGCAGAGGTTGAAAAAATTGGAAAATATTGATCTAAAGAAATTGCCTGAAAATTCTTTGGTAAGGTCGAGATTTGAATCTTTGAGAAGGGAGGTACTAGAATTACTTAACTCTGCTGATGTTGTGGAATTTATGAAGGGTTCCTCTGAAATTAACTTAAGGCAAACTCCTGAGGGATTGGAAATGATAGTATCGGATGCCACCGGTTATCTACAGGCCAGCGGAAGAACGTCCAGAATGTATGGTGGGGGAATAACCAAGGGATTAAGCCTGATACTTGTGGATGATGAGGCAGCTTTCAGTCACCTCGTGAAAAAAGTGAAGTGGTTCAATGACGAAATCGAGTTTAAGGACGTTTCTAATGTGGATTTGCGTTCGATATTGGAGACCATTGATAGGGATAGGCAGACTTTAAAGGCGTATAAAGAGGGCAAAATAAGCGTAGAGAAGAAAGATCTACTAAAGCCCGTACTAATAATTGTGGAGTCACCCAATAAGGCTCGAACTATTGCTCGATTTTTCGGGAAACCCATAAGAAGGAAAGTGGGGACTCATGATCTCCTTGAGACATCGGTGGACGACAAATATCTTATAATTACTGCCTCACTGGGGCATGTTCTGGATTTAAATAAAGAGGTAGGATATCACGGTACTTTAATAGAAGATAAAGTAGTTCCCGTTTATGAACCCATAGAAGGGAAGGATGAAATAATTTCAAGTATTAGAAAAATGGCTATGGAATGTGAAGAGGTGCTCGTGGCTACTGACCCGGACACTGAGGGAGAGAAGATAGCATGGGATTTGTATGGACTGTTAAAGAGTTTTGCTCCGAATATTTGGAGAATGGAGTTTCATGAGGTGACCCGGAAGGCTATTCTGAACGGGCTTAGAAATCCCAGAGATTTAAATTTTGATCTTGTTAAAGCTTAGATTCTGCGGAGAATTTCAGATCGATGGGTGGGTTTTGAGTTTTCGGAATATTTACAGAGGAGATTCGGTAAAAAGAGTTTATCAGCAGGAAGGGTTCAGACCCCCGTTTTAGGATGGATAATTGAAAGGGAGAAAAAATACTACAGAAAACTCTACAAAATAGAGATTTATATGGGGGTAGGTGAACGCAAACTAAAGGTGGATTTTACATTTTCTGATGAAGACGAAGCCAGGGAGTTCTATGAAAATCTGGAAACCATTGAGATTTCAAAAATTGAAGGTAAAATTGTAGAAGTTAACCCTCTTCCACCTTACAGAACAGATACAATGCTGCAGGATGCATCTAATAAACTGAAATTTTCCCTTCCCAAAACCATGGAGCTGGCTCAGGATCTTTTTGAGATGGGTTACATTACATATCACAGGACAGATTCCGTAAGGGTTTCAGACGCGGGCATTAAAATTGCGAGAGAAATAATTGAGGAGGATTTTGGTAAAGAGTACTTTGTGCAGAGGAGCTGGGGTGAAGGGGGTGCTCACGAGTGTATTAGACCTGCCAGGGCTCTGGATCCTGAGGACCTGAAATCCCTTGTATTTACCGGTGAAACCGAGTACCTGAGCTATGATCACCTCGCACTTTATGAAATGATTTTTAAGAGGTTTATTGCCAGTGAGATGAGACCTGTTAAGGTGAGGGAACAACATGTGGAAGTGAAAGCACTTAATCTGAAGCAGGAAATAAAATTAAGGGTAGAAATTCTGGAAGATGGCTGGAATAAGGTTATTCCTTTGCATCTTGATCCAGAGCTCCCGTCGTCAATCAACGTTACAAGAAGCAAAAGATTTAGAACTGTTCCTGAGGCTTATCCATATACTCAGGGAGAACTGGTCTCAGAAATGAAAGAAAAGGGTATAGGAAGGCCTTCAACTTACGCCACCATCATTGAAAAACTTTTCGAAAGGTCCTATGTCATTGAAAAAAATGGATTTTTATTTCCCACTCATCTTGGAAAAAGAGTTTACGCGTTTTTGAATGCCAGAGAAAAAATCAGGGCCTTTGTCTCGGAGGAATTCACCAGAATTCTGGAGAAACTTATGGACGAAGTTGAGGAAGGTAAAAAAGATTATCAAGAGATACTTCTGGATATTCTGGATAAGATGAGAGAAATCAGGAAAGAGCAGGGTTTTGCCAGTTTTGTATAGAATGTTAAAGAGCACACCCTTTGAGAATAACGTGGAACGTTATGATAATTGGTTTGAGAAGTATCCCCTGGTTTATCAAAGTGAAATAAATGCAATAAAATCTTTCGTTACTGGTGGGTTTGGTCTTGAAGTGGGAGTGGGGACGGGACGTTTTGCACTGCCTTTAAAAGTGGAAATCGGACTGGACCCCTCCTTTAATATGTTAAGACTGGCGAAAGAGAGGGGAGTTAAAGTAGTAAGAGGATTTGCAGAGTATTTGCCCTTTAGGAGCGAAGTATTTGATTTTGTGCTCTTTGTTACAACCATTTGTTTTGTTGATAACGTATATAAATCCCTTGAAGAGGCCTATAGAGTTTTGAAACATGGTGGTGCCATTGTCGTGGGTTTTGTGGATAAGGAGAGTCCTCTGGGGAAACTTTACCAGCATAAAAGAGGGCAGAGCGTATTCTACAAAGAAGCCAGATTTTATTCTGTGCAGGAACTTCTAGATTATATGAAAAAAGCGGGTTTTTCAGATTTTGTGATTAAGGAGACCCTGTTTGGAGAATCTCTTGATATACCGGAAGTCCAACCTGTTGAAGATTGGTCCGGCCGGGGGTCCTTTGTGGTTATAAAAGGATTGAAAAAAAGTTGAAATTTCATTTCGCGCATCTTTCTTCGGATACCCTTTGTGTCCACAAGGTAAAACTTAGTTTGACCTGGTAGTGCAGGCAAATAATAACTTAAGACAAATTACTCGCTTTTTTAAGGGAAGGGGGTGATTACTTTATTTTTACCTTATAGATAAAATAGCTGCTTTCTCCAGGTTTTAATACAGGGATAGGGCCCGGGGAATTGGAGTCAAGGTTGTACAGGTCTATTCGCAGGAACAGTGATCCATTTATATTCATAATCCAGGCACCATCGGAATTTGTATCCTCGTTCTCTTCAGCTCTTAGATAGATTACAGTAACCCCGTCGGGGTAATGAAATTCTATATCTTTTGCTACTCCGAAAGCACCATTTACAAGTATCACCCAGGGATTAATAGGGTCGGTTATGATAATACTGTCAATATCTGCGATTCCGATATTTTTAAATCTAATTGTGTATGAGACAGTATCTCCCGGCCGTGCCTGTGCCTTATCCACCTCTTTTTTAAGACTTAAAGGTCCGGAAATAGTGGTTATGTCCACTACTTGACCTGTGTCAGTAATGGAGTTCTGGTTGGCGAAGGTGAAATTCAATGAAAACTTTGATATGTCCATACTGCCTGGTGTTGCATTTTGTGGTATAAAAGCCCTAACAAAGATATACATCGTGTCAAATGGTGAGAGCGTAAAAGAAGGGGAAATAATAGTGTCGGGATTATCAAGCACACCATTTTTATTCACATCTTCTATAAATATCCATGTCCAGTTTTGAGTGCTTGACTGATTTATGCTTATAGTGCCTTCAGTACCTGAGATTATGATGTGTGGGTAATATACAGGCACGCCCGGCATTCCGGAGCCTGAGTTGTCATTCTCAAATACTATTCCCATCACGTCCCCAAAATTATAATTGGAGTAAACAACCCCTGAACTAAAGGTGGAAAACTCAACAGTATCAGCTCCCATAGGATTGCCGGAAACTCCTCCATCATGGTCACCCGTTGAAATGTAATCGGGTTTATTTTGCTCTACAAGATAAAAAGGCGGGGTTACGTCATAAGGAATCCAGAGCGTATAATCGCCGTTGTTGTCTGTAAGGGTAGATGCAATTAAATTCCCAGAAGCTTCGGCGAATACCAGAACTCCATTTATACCCCTTTCGCCGGTATCATAGACTCCATTGTTATTAGTGGATAGGGAAGCATTCTGTGCGTCGTAGAATACCTTACCAGTTATTCTGGAACCGTGATAATCGCCGAAATACACATAAATATCAGAGGAAGCCTCCCAGTTTACCTCCTGCACGTTCGGTGTGGTGGATACGTAACCTGGAGGGTCTCCGCCAATTTCTGGATTAGAACCTGCATTGTTATTAAAATCCTCTATAATTCTGTAAATACCAGTGTTAATGGGTGAAAATTCAAAGTATCCACTGCTATTACTCTCTATAAAGCTCTCCTCCTGCCAGTTTGTTCCATCAAAATACCAGAGCTCGATTCTCACACCTTCAATACCTCTTTCGGCATTATCCATGGTAAGATTGTGGTTTTGGTCCTCAAACACAAATCCCTTTATCCTGTTGGCGATAACTATTCCATAGTTGGCAGAAAATTCGCTGGTTCCGTAGTTTGGATTTGTTGCGGTAGCAGTAATGGAATCGTCCTTGGTAAGAGTTATGTATGATGGGACATTTATGTCACAGTTAAAAGTTCCGTCACTTTGCGTAATGCAGCTACCTATGTACCAGTGCCCTTCCCCATGAGGAACTCTCAACCCGTCTCCCTGAACAATTTCGCCCTCCTGAACCCCATCGTGGTCTGCCTTGTACACTTCAATGGTGAACACATCGGAGATGTGAGAAGATGGAGTGCCGACAAAACCTTCCACATGGAGTTTGGAGCCTCTTAGCTCAACCTTTGTGAAAATGGGATAGTCTATCCCGTAATTCTGCTGGTTGGAATTTAAAATGCCGTCATTAGCCGTAACACTATCACCATTGGGGTTCACTGATCCATCTGTATGGGTCTGGTCAAGGTCAATGGAAAGAAGGCCATTGTTGTAAAAAGCATTCTGGCTTAAGATATTTTTCCGTGAAGGCTGTCTCAGGGTGCCAGTCTGAACTGCTACGACTGCAACGGCGTTTCCGGGAGCATCATGGATAACGTTGTGTTCTACCAGGCTTCCGTCCCCAAATATTCTAATACCACACAACTCAAGATTAGTAGGTTGTTGACCACAGTAGTTTCCATGCTCATCACCCTGCCCTGTAAACCTTACAGTGTTTTGCCTCCACGTGTATGCACCTGTCGCCTGCCATGATTCAAGTCCATGTGATGCAACATATTCAATATAATTGTAATTTGCCTGGGCATCATTTCTGTCCCTTACATTTGTTGTACCCTCAAAGGTTATGCCATCTCCACAGGCACTCTGCAGAGCAATATGAGATAGGTAATTTCTTTCAACTATGGCAAGCCCCGGAATATAACATCCTGTTCCATTAACATAAGCGATGTAGTTGTGGAGTATGCATGCCTGCTGGTTAGCTGCGACATATACCCCATACTGGCCTCTGTAATCCAGGGTAGGGTCTCTGCCATCCGCTCTCACGCTGATAAAATTGTCACTTATGGTATCATTCGTTCCAGTCCTGACATAAAAAAGGTTAGTACTGTTGTTGAAAATGCCGATGTGAGACACTCTACAACCTGATGCACGAAAATCAATTCCCACTCCTCTATCATTTACATCAATTTCAAGTTCTGGTTTCTCAAACTGCGGAAGTACAGTCTCATCACCTGTACCAGGCACTCCGTCAGGGCCTGTACCCACCGGCTCTGGCGCGCTTATACCTCCAGGGTTTTCATCCCGGAGAGTTGAACCATCGGAGTAATGGTAGGCAGTTCCATCCACAACGGTCTGATTATCCGTTAATGCAGGTAAAGCTCCAAGAGAGGTGTTTAGTGTTACCTTCCACCAGTTTCCACCTCCACCTGACTCGTTTGTGAAGACCACTGGTACAAAGCGCATTACGTTTTTGCCTGTTATAGCATTGGCATTCTGAATAAACTGTCTAAGAGTTCCCTGTGAAAACCTGTTATTGTTTAAATCGTCATCCTGGTCATTAACGTTCGTAACCACTTCAAAGGAAAAGCCGAAGTCAACGCTGTCTATGTTAGACCTTTGAACATTTACTAGTATAACGTGCTCTGCGTTGCTAACATTAAGGCTGCCATTACTCCCCACAAGGCCATCTGACCTGTTTCCGTATCTACCACCAAAGCACGCACCGGCCGAATTTTTTACGGTGGGAGGAGTTGAAGGGTTAGCATCGTGGTCCCAGAGCCCGCCTCCCCAGGCGCCTCCTCCTGAATAGGTCTGTTCTGCCCAGACGTATGGTAGTCCATAGCCCGTATTAAACCCAGCACTTGGTGATACAGTTTTTGAGTTTACCACAATGAAAAAGGTATCTGAAGAACCTACAATGAATGAGTAAGCACCATTTCCGTTAGTAGTTGTGGAATCCATAAGTTCGGTATTATCGGGTATTCCGTTGTTATTAAGGTCCTTATATAAATATACTTTAACGTTTGAGCGGTATCTATCATTTGCATCACGCACTCCAAGTTCGGAAAAATCTTCGAAAATGGTACCCCTTATGGTAATCTGTGTGGCAAATGCTGGGCCATAAGGAGGTCCTGCATTGTCCTCCACCTGACTTGGGACATTGGAGGCAGACCCCCTGGCGCTGGAAATGTGAAAGCCAAAAACACCTGATGGTGGAGGTTGTATTCCAAGATTAGTCCAGCTTACTCTAAATTCCATTTCAGTACCGCTAACGGAACCCCAGATGTATGAACCAAGATTTCTCTGATTAGATAGAGTGCCAGGCATGGTGTATCCATCTGCCGTTCCTGTAACTGGGTCTACAATGGGGTCTCCGGTAATATTATTCACAGCATTGTAATCATGAAGGTACTCGTAAACTGTTCTATTACTGCCGCTCCATGTTAAAAGCACAACAGGGTCACCGGTGTGCATATATCCATCTGCATCAGGGTCTATGTATACAACGAAAGTTTGCTGGTTTGTAGAACTTACATTTCTCTCAAGATAACCGTAAAAATAATTAGCATCCCATGTGCATGCGAACCTCTTTATGTCACGCCCTGTACTCTGAATATTTGCTACATCTCTATCGGCCACAGGTATTCCATTTACCTGATAAGGAAAATCCCACCAGACCTGCTCGTTTAAATATGTTCTAGCAAGTATATCGCTCCAGTCTGCCATATTACCATCAGTGGTTATGGTTTTAAGAATCAATGCATTCGAAAATCCAAGAGAAACCAGGATTAGAAGTGCAATTTTTATAATTTTTACACCCAACTTCAATTAGAACCTCCCATAAAATCTATTCAATTTCAAAATCTCTGCATTAAATTTCCCGCCAATGTGAACATAAAAGCCTTTCTTCGTTGCTTCAAACTCGTAGAAACTCTCGTCTTTTATTCCATGGAAGTTATAACCGAGTCCCAGCACCATGTTTTTCATAGCTACCCATCCAAACTCAAGGGCCCAGTCTTTTTCCATGGTTTTTACCAGGGGTTGGTAAAGTATTCTGTTACCCAATGAAGCGTAATATTTGTCCTTCTTTATCTCATATCTCATCCAGAGTGATAGAAGATGAGTGGTTGCAGAAGTAAGTTCATTTCCAATGGTCTTCTTTACTCCATATCTCATATCCAAAATGAATGGATATACAGGTTGAAAACTCAGATCGTTGTAAAGCACCACCCTGTTATTGCCGTAGTTTTTATCATCTGTGTAATAATGCCTTAACATAAGGAATGCATTTATCTTATCATTGAAAGTTGGTCTATAGACCAAACCAGCATAACCATCAAATATCCTTTTCAAATTGTTCTCAGTCAAAAGTCTATTCTTTTCAAAATACAGTTTTTCGTTGAAAACGAAGCCTAACCCATTTTCCTTCTGCACTATTCCTGACAACTGGATGAGTTCTCTAATGCTGGAGTTTGAAATGGTGTAAGTATTCAGTCCACTTAGCATATATTTTTCTTTATTATTGTATTCAAGGCCGAAGGTGGTTGATATGTGATCAAGTTCGTCGTGGCTTAAATCATTAACATATTCGGCGTTAAAAAGTGCTTTCATATTTTTTGTAATGGGAAGAGCGCTTTTTACTCCCGAGACATTCTGGTTATGGGTGCCGTTTCCCACATTCTCGTACCTGTAGTTAGAATAAAAGGTAGCGTTTGTGGAAACGGCAGATTCAAGACCCAATAGTATGGTGGTGCCACCAAAAGCTCCCCACCTGTGCTCAAATGTGCTATTTACACTGAGGTATTTGAATGCTGCCCAGCTTAGATTAAGACTTGAACGAGGGGGATCAAGCCTGATGTCACCATGGTCAATTACCTGTTCATGTTTTAATTTCATGTCAATGGTTTTGTAGAGTTTTGTGTTAAGGAGAAGTACACCCATATGAGAAGATCGAGTTGTATCTTCATAGTTTTCCGTTGTTTTCTTAAAGCCGAACCCGAGCATCAGGTTTTTCCTTATATCTTTTTGTACCAATGCTTCAATGGATGTGGATTTTTGACTGTGAGCAATATCCTTAATGTAGAGTTTGCTGGAAAATCTTAAATTCTGTTGAGGGTTGTAGTTTGCACCCAATTGAACATTTTCTTCTTTCCGTCCTCCACCAAGTAGAGTACCAGTAGTGTTAAAAGTAGAATCTCTCCCATCGTAACTGGCATATATTTCAAATTTATTGTGAGGTTTTAATTTTAAATTACTGGAAAATGCGAAGCCTTTTTCACCGCTGGAATTGGAAAGAGCCCCTTCTCCCTTAAATTCTAACAAATTACCATACTTTAAAGAAGTATATAATCCATCTATGGTGTAAAACCTTCCCTCTCCCGAAGATGTATGACCATGCAGAAAGCCTATCCTGCTTTCCTTTCCAAGTTTATAGGAAAGATCTAAGGCATAGGCAGTTCTTCCGGTGTTCACATTAACTTCGTATAGAACCACAATGTAAATGGGATTTAAATTTTCGTCGTAAGACGGAATGGGGTATTTAAGGAGCAATAGCCCAGTATTTGGATTCAATGAGTAGTCTATATGGGGACTTAATTTCTCTTTTTTAATCACCATGTCTGGGTGATATCTATCTCTTGTGACAACATACACTTCTTCGGAATTACTTGTGATAGGAGCGCTTGAGAGCGTAAAATAACCCACTGTGCCATCTGCTTTGAATTCGTCCTTCCTTAAGCTCTGCTTGTCCGGTGCCAGGAATGCGTTTATTTCATACTTTCCGCCATCTATGCGCATTATTCCGCCCGTTAATGCTCTGTAAAAACGGGCAAGGGCATACCCTCCAAAGTTTGATTTGAAGTCTCCATACTGAATATAAGAAGACCCCTTTTCCACCCGCATAAAGAATCCACTTCTTGAACTTGAAATCCTTTCGGACCTTGATGCATCGCCAAAAGTGGGGTAAAGCTCATCGACTCTTATAGAAGAGTACATGTGTTCAAACATTTCTCTATTCTCGTCCTCGCCAAGAAGATCGCGCATGTACGTGTTATATGTAAGACCTGTGGTGAGAATGTAATTATTTGTGATAATGGGTCTTTTTAGATAAAATGAAAGGAACGCATCGGGTGAGAGACTTCCATTTTGGTATGAGGCCTTGATATCAAAACCTCCTAACATGCTTAAGTTACTCACAGCTGGCCTGTAATAAACGTTGATTCTTGCAGTGTCTTTACCGCCAGGAATATATGCTGTTAATTTTCCTTTTTTACTCTGCATAGAGGGTGCAAGAATAATTTCACTCCTTCCATTTTTCAAAATCCTCTGAAATCCGGGAATTGCTGGCCTTTCGTCCTCTGATAATATCTCTACTCCCTCAGTTTCAAAGGTTAATTCTATGTTATCCCCTGCGGGGATGTTATTTTCATCAAACACCAAAACTTCAATCATAGGTTTGCTGTATCCATCTGCGATTGCCTCATTCGCAAGGCGCATATTGATTTTAGAAGGTGCTCCCGGGACAAACACAGTTCTAATTATCTCCTTTACCGTGTTATCCGTTCCGACAGTCTTTAGTCTTATGATGTTCGCGCCCTCCTTCAGCTTTAATCCCACATATTCTCTGATTTCAAGATTATGTTCCGGGTCAATTTTGTGAAATCCTATTCTGCTATCGTCTATTTTTACACCGTTAACGTAGAGCTCAACGGGTATGCGATAGATAGAAGCAACCTTCACCCTTATGGATTTCCCATCTGTTATGATGAGGCTGTCTTCCGGATATATTATGGCAGGAGGAATAACGCTCGGGACTTCTATGGCCTCCATCTTTGTAGAGTCCAGGGGTGAAACGGAAAGGGATTCTTCCCTTGAGGTTAGATAGGAGATGGTAAAGGTATCTTTGAGTGCTTTGACCTTGTTTTTGCTAAAATAAAAACTTATGGTTTTACCGTCTGTTCTTACACTATCAGGTTTTAAGGTATCTATAAGGGCAGAGTTTTCCACAAAGTAATACCCATGAGATAGGGTATCATCTATCTGTAAATAGTTCGCGTAAGAAGCAAATGGCATGGAAACACGAAGCTGGTTACTTCTAAGGTGCATGGCTTTTTCTACCTTCTTGCTCTGTCCTTCCTGACCACGAAGAATCGTTATTTCGACCCTTCTGTTCAGTTGCTTATTTAGAGGTGAATCCTCAGGGAATAGAGGATTTGATGCACTGTACCCACCAAAGGATAACCGGTCTTCCGAGATGCCCTGTTTCAGAAGCCAATTGTAAACCACCTCTGCGCGCTTTCTGGAAAGCTCGGCAGGTTCATTTTCATCACTGTTGGCGTATCCTGCAATTTCAACTTTTGCATCAGGCCACATATTTAACAGGTCGACAATGTGAGAGAGAAATAGCACCGCTCCTTCAAAGATGCTATAATTGTTCTCTTTAAATAGAATTTTGTTAGGAATGTTTATTTTCATTTCTGTGGCGGTTGTAGCCAGCTCGGGTTGGATGGAAATCTCAGGAAGTTTTGTAAATCTTCCGCTTCTTTTTATGACAGGTATCAAAGTTGAAGTGACCTTTTTGTCTTTTTCTGCCTCATTTACCTTTAGTTTATATTCAATTCTCACACTTCGTACACTATCGAGCCCTGCAAGGTGCATAACAAGGAATGAATCCACAATTTTGGCATCAAAGGATGGAATATTAGACTTTACTGAATCAAGCAATACCGTTGTGCCTTCGGGTATTAGTTCAAACAGATAAATTTCGTCAGAAAAATCCTTATTTATGTTCATTTCAATTATCATGTCTATCATGTCAGAAACGGGGAGGGTCTTGCCGGGAATGAGGGTTATGTCAACCCTTCTGTTAATGGACATTTTGTAAGCTGTTGAATTATCAATCAGCGGTTTTGATGGGCCGTAGCCTTTTATAGTGATATTTTCTCGTGGGCATCCAAAATCTATTAAAACATTGGCAATGGTTCTTGCGCGAGCCATAGACAAAACATAGTTGTCAGGGAACTCCTTCGTACGAATAGGTCTTGGGTCTGTGTGCCCCTCTACCAGAACCTTCCAATCAGGGTACTTTTTCACGAACTCCGCAATCCATTTGAACCCTGATAGGTCAACCCCTGGATTCAGGGTGGCCTTTGCTGTTTCAAAGAAGGAGGTGGGAAGGGAGGATGAAAATCGGAAATTTGCTACTATTGGAATTGCTGTTTTTCTTATTGTGAAGTCACTGTATTTCGACTCTTTCTGTATGGACGGGATGAGCCTAAAGTTTACTTTTCTGTGAGAAGATAAAGGTAAATAAACCAGTTGTGCATCATCTTCAAGGTTGTCTATTGAAATCGGGGCAGGCTTTGTGTTGGGGGGTAGCGTGTTTTGATCTATTTTTACAATATGTGGTTGTGGCTTGAGATATGGTATTGAGTATTTCCCGTTCTCGTCTGTAGTCACGTAAATTCCTTCATTTGTTTCTATACCTATGTTGGGCACACCCGGCTCATCGGGGTCCTGCACCCTGTTATCATTCTTATCAAGAAAAACTTTCCCGAAAATAAACCCTCTATATGTGGCAAATCCCTCTTTAATTCTCACCCAGGCTTTGACGGGATCGGTTAAAACAGGGATGCTGTCCAGGATAGTGCTTCTGGCATAAGCTGTATTGGCATACTTTTCCAGTTTAACCCCTGGACCAACGAGGACATCGTATGTGATTACGGCAGTTTCTTTACTCCTTAGAGTATCAAGGATAATCTCCAAGATATTATTTCTGTTGTCGTAAAATAAACTGTCAACTCTGCCATTTTGTATCTTCAAGCTTTTGTTTATGTACCTAAATCCATAAGGGAGCGTGTCTATTACGTACACAGGATAAAGGTCAAAACCGTCAGACATGTTGTTCCTGACGGATATAGTATATCTCACAACATCTCCTATTTCCGCTGACTGGGTGCTGGCTGTTTTACTTAGAGAGAGAGCAGGTGCTATAACGTGCACATAGACTGAGTTTGAAGTATCCCCTGCGGGGTTTTCATTGGAAATGGCGCTTGCTTGATTAAAAATGAACCCTTCGGTTACACTGGTATCAAGTAGAGCACCTCCTTGAAAAGAAAGGACTCCTCTAAAACCAACCGGTAGCGTGTCGATTCTCCATTCAATAACCCTTGTATCAGCATTATAAGTGTAATAAACCGGTATTTGTTTCGTGCTATCCGTAAAATGAGGTAGGTAAAAGGGAGTGCGGTTCCTGATATCGTGTAGCAGGGTATCAACCCTGTCATAAACTACAAAGTTAGTAAGGGGAACCCTTCCTCTATTTTCAAATTCAATATTAAATCGCACAATCTTCCCCGACAGAATGACAGTGTCGGGGTAAACAGTTTGGTGGAGGTAGAGTCTTACTCTGGTGGTATCTGCATGGATTTTGTTATATGTGTAATTTCTTGCAGTTACAAATGTGTCAGGGAATGCAAAGAGGGTTAAAGTATGGTAGTATCCATAAGGGTCAGAAACGTTTGAGGGTATAAATACTTTAACGCCTATTGAAAGGCTGTCTCCTGCCCTTATAGTTCCCAGATCGAAAAATCCGTCGTTATTATTGTCGTAGTAATAGGATGTAAAATCATAGCTTGTTATCTGGATTATGGGATCTTCTCCGAGATCTAAGCTGTCTAAAATTAACCCCATCTGGACAAATGCGTTCCCGGGACCTTGATTATATATGGTGTTCCTGAAATAAGCCCAGTTGCCAGGGGTTACAGTGTCGTTTATCTGAACATCATTTCTACTTCTCTCCCCTCCGGGTAATGCCATGGAGTTCCCGAAGGGACCAAGATGTATAATTGGAACAACTACAACATTATTTACTGTTGTATTTGTATTCACCACAAGGGCTCGGTTATCCTGAGCTCGGTAAAATTCAACAATTCCTGTGTTGAAGATGGTAGTCTCAGGGGCCTCTGGATTAACCATCATTTTAAACTGGAAGTAACCACTTTGTCCGGGTCCAAAGTTAGTCATTGTAAATCTCACACCACCAATATCATCTGGTAATTGTGGTTCCGTGTTAATCCATGCTGAAATGGACTTTGAATAGTAACTTATACGTCCGCCAGTGGTTCCCTGCGCACTACCGGATACAAAGGACGTGTAAATCAAGTTTCCGTTTATTCCGAACCATTCTGTAACGCTCACCGAATCTGCAGAACTGTACCCATTGTTTACAAATTGGATGGTGTAGGTCAATGTATCACCCGGGAATACAGAACCGTAGGGCACAACATACTTAGCAGCTGATATAGCAGGACCTGAAACAACGTGCACTATTGCAATATTATCTGTATCCTTTTGTGTGGTATCTCCAAGGGAAGTTGCGATAAGGTTTACATAGCTGGAATCGCCCTCACGAGTGTTATTGGGGATTATACCAGAAACAATGAGCTGCACTCTTGCCCCAGATGGAACATTATGTATAGTATGAACAGGGGTATCCTCGCCGGGCTCTAAGATACCATTACTATTAATGTCTTCATACACGTTGAGGGCGATAAGATTAAAACTGCCGTTTGTGTTTTCAGCCCTAAGGCTGAAGCTACTACTTACATTGCCTCTGTTGTAAAGAATATAGTTGAAATATACCGTATTTCCAGTAAAACTGTATCTTACCTGACCGGGGTCAGAGTACGTCCCGTCAGGGGTTACTTCAAAGGCATAAACAGGTGCAACTTCAACTAAAACAACATTTGAAGTTGTAAAGAACGTACGACCTCCCCATCTAAAGCTGCAGGAGGCCTGTGAATATATGACAGTTCCTGCGGGGGTTTGTGCAAAAATTAGGGTGGGCAGGAGCAGAAAGATTAAGGAGTAAAGTTTCCTGGCTATTAACTTGCTAAAGGAAATATCCATCTCTCTGCCCCTGCCCGTGAGTACTTACTTTATCTTTACCTTGAATTCAATGTATCCGGTCTCGTTGGGTAACACGAAATCGGCATCTGTTATGTCACCGTCGTTGTTTCTGTCGATTCCAAAGCGTATGTTTGTCACATTTTGCTCGCTCCAACCGACGGGTAAGTTGTGTGATGTGCTCCATTCACTCCAGTTCACTCCACCATCCCTGCTATAGCTGTAAAGTATCTGTCCCGAAGGAGTTACACCAGAAGGTGTACCAGCTGTTTCTATAATGATTTCTGTCCAGGCTGGTATGGGGTCGTAAATTATGGCTTTTTTCACGGTATCGGTGCTGAGATTCTTGAAGTGTACTCTGTAATAAATGACGGTATCTGGAGAAGTAACAAAACCTCCCGAAGGGTGGCCGGTACTATAATATGTACTATCCGTTCCGTTGGGCAGCATTATCCACTTTTCAAGGTATAGAGCACCGGCAAGCACATCAGTTACATCTGTTACGTATTTTGAACATCCACCTGTGGTTGCTGTTGCTGTCAAGCGCGCAATATCAGGTTGACCAATAGGGGCATTGGATGGTATGAAAGCGCGTAAATAGATTATTGCAGACTCACCAGGCTGTACATTTGTGAGGGTGTTGATAATATTCTGGTTATTGTCAAGTATTACGTAAGTCCATCCACGCTGGGAAGTCACACTCAGAACAACATCTGTTATCAAGTTACCCCTGTTAATGACCCAGTGCTGGTATGTTACAATGCCACCGGGGAATCCTGTACCATTTCTATCAGGAGATATCTCTATATTGCAAATCTCACGGACTGTGATAGTGTTTGTGATGATATCGTATGTTAATGTATCCCGTGTTGAAGTAGCTTTAAATGTCGCATTATATGTACCTGCTGGAGTGTAATCGGGTACGTAAACCTTTGCTATGATGTGTGCTTCTTCCCCTGCGTCCAGAGGTCCAACCTGCGTAATTGGTACGCTCCCCGCATCGATCTGGCCATCATCGTTGGTATCAGGATAGAACACAACGCTCCAGCCAGAAGGAATATTGCCAGATATGGTATATACGTCTGGTGTTTCTCCTGTGTTTAATACATCAAGAGGGAAGAGAACATAAACACCAGGTATAGTTGTGGAATCTGCAGAAGTATTATTAACGTTGCCAGAAGTATGGTCGGCATTTCCTATGTCAACACTTAGACCTATAATGCTGTCTATGACTATGGTTGTGGTATCTTTTTTCGTAACATCTGAGAAAGATATGGCAACTATCTTTATAATAGCATCTGAATTCGTGGTATTCACGGTGTCACTGATGCAGTATTTAACGTAGAATGTAACTATACTATCCGCTGGAACATTGTAAATTGTATTCCCCGGAAGGGGTGTGACCCCGTCAGCCTGATAAAATGTAACAGAAGAAATCCATTCTGGGTGAGTAGCAAGAACATAGGAAATGGTAAAGTTATCGTAAGTATTGCCCGTATTGTGGAGTTTAATAGGGGCTAATGTGCAGAGGCCAGCCTTTGCGGTGTCGACTTTTGCAGTATCCTTTGTGAAATCGCCACCAGGGGCTGCATCGGGATTGGGATAACCTATATGCACTCCATACTGCTCAGCACCTGAAATTGATACTCTAACTATTGTGGTATTTGAAGATACGGAATCTCGGGGATTTCCGGTTGTCTGTTTTCTGAAATATAGAGTTGCCTTGTTGTAAATTAGAGTACCATTGGTGACATTATTTTTTACACCGACTTTGAAGGTAAAAGTATATTGTTGCCCGGGGTCCAGTGTGGGGAAAACGTAAGCAATACTGTCAATCTTTGTAGCATCAGTGGGTAAATTCGAATGCCAATACCCGGTTCCATCGTCATCATCGTCATAGAAATAAAGGGTATTTCCGGAAGGTGAGCCAGAAATAGAAGAAGGAATCAAGTATACTTTTGACGTGTCTATGGGGTCTTTTAGAATGACCCCGGCATAATATGCATCACTGGTCCCATCTTCGTCATTATCATAATAAAGGGTGTCGGGATACGTGGGTCTTCCTCCAATGTTTGAACCTTGTATTGTATAACTTATTGTGTCACCACTCTGTACATTAAAAGGCACTGCTGTTTTATTGGCACTCAAAGATGCATCGGTGGTAACTGTAAGTTTATGGAAGTTATTACCGCCTTCTGTTCCAGGGTCAGTTACAGTGTTATCTCCATGCGACTGTCCACTTACACCTAAGACGTAAATCTGGCCATCGGTTGCAGTTGAGGGTACGGTATAGGATATGACAAAATATTTGCTGGAATTCTCATCAACATAAATGTCTGGATTATTATCGCCACTCAAATCCTGATTAACGCTTTGCCATGCTCCTCCTGAAGGGTTCCATCTGCCCAGCAGTATTTCTCCAGCGTCCACCATACCATTTGCATTTATATCTTCATAGAGTTCTACAACGGATGGATCAGGCATTGTTGAAGATGCATCTTTAACGAGTTGTGTTATTTCTATGGTGTCACCGGTATTTGCATAGTTTCTTATTTCATATTGAAAATAGACTCTGTTTCCCGGGAAAGCACTTTGCACAGCTACGGGATTTGACGCCAGAGACACATCCTGGCCCTGAATGAGAATATCCATATCATAGACTGCAAGCACTTTGGTTATAACTTCATTCGAGGTGGAAGTATAGGTTTTATCGCCAATCTTATATGTAGCTGATGCCTGATTTCGTATGAGTGTTCCTGCAGAGGCATGTGTTTTTTGCGCTTGTCCGACCCCCCAGAAGAGTAAGACGGAAAGCACAACCACCACTCCCCATGTTTTTACACGTTCCTCTAACATCGATACCTCCCTGTTTTTTATTTAACTTTTACCCTCATATAAAATTTAACTTCATTCCCGGGTTTAAGAGGGACCCTTAAAGTCCACCTTACATTTGTATATTCGCTGGGTGGGACTTTAATTCTCCTCTTTTTCCCATTTTCGATTATTTCTTTGAAGATGGGCGGTTTTTTATATGTCCTTCCGTTGTCTATTGAAAATTCTATTAATGATGGCAAGGAAGATTTGGCAGAACCGCCTATAAATTCTGTATTATCGGGAATTTTCATGAGTGGCGTAAGGTTTTCGACATTATTGCTGGAAACGTTTTTGTAAGTTAGTTCGTACTCCAGTATATCACCCGGTTTCACTGAATCTGCGGAAACTTTAAGTTCTTCGCCCTTCTCATTTTTAATTACCTTATAAACTTTAAGATTTGAGATGACAGGCTCTTTGATTTCCTCTGCCGTGGCTAAATTTATGGAGAGCGCTGCAAGGATCATCATTGCGATGCTTATTCTGACCTTCATTTGGTTCCCTCCAATTTTTGTTAATGCATATATTAAACTGTTAAAAAAATTTGTCAAGTGCATGAAAAATAAAAGTTAAGATTTTAATGAAATTTTAACAAAAACAAAGAATTAATTTTAATTTTTTTCAAGTTTTTAAAAGATAAATTTTTATATGGTTTTGAGATTTTTACTATGTATGCGCGCTTAAAGACCCTGGGTGTCCTGGAACATTACCTCCAATCAGCAAGAATATCTTATAGGTCCCAAATCCACATATGGGGCTTATTATGAGTGATTAACGATTTTTGAGTTATGCGAGTTTTTTAATACTCAACTTGATTCCTTTTCAAGGCCCCTTGCGAGTGGATATCTATCCCCTGTCTCTAGCGCCCTGATGATTTGCATCAATTTTTAAGCTTTTGCCAGAAAACATGCGGCTTGATCAGGAAAAAGAGGATATGTGATGAAAAAAGGTGACAAATTAAAGGAAAAGAGATTTAGACCCTTAGTCTCTTTTTGCTGCCACTTCGGGACCGTCATCGGAATACAGAGATATCGTGACTAAATGTGGCGAGATTAAATCACTGAAATTTAGGGATTATTAGTTGTCTCTGGGTTTTGCATAAACAGTTATATCACGATTACACTATTTAAAAAGAATTAACATGTAAAAGGAAGTCAAACTCTGAAAGTTTTGCTTGGTTCTGATAAAAATTGAAGAGTCAGGCCTGGTGAGTTTGTCCCTAGGGATTTAAATGGTTTAGCCTAAAAGTACTGGTTACGCTTGATGCTTATTAGCAAATCATCAATTTAAAAGGCACAACGTCTCATTTGTTGCGGCTATAAACAATTTGGTTCCCGGGACAGACGCTATACGTTCGCGGACAAAAATTATGGTCAGCGCCGCTGTCTAACGCAAAAGATATATGTTCTGGGACACAATACTATACTTTCTGTAACAAAAATAAGGCTCTTTTCAGGTTGTATTAACGATTTATGCGTTGATAAGAATATATAATGTGATTAGTCGGGTTTCTGTTTATGGTTGGCTGTAAAAAAATCGGGAAACTTTTGTCTCATTCAATTTTGCAAAATAGATTCAAGGTACTTAGTAAGGAGCGGGTATTCGGAGCTTTGTTCTTAGCGCAGAATTTTTCACAGCCAAAAAATCTTTTCAGTGAAAATTGCAATTTCAGTTTTTCAACCCTGCTTTAAATTAAATGTACTAGTCTTTCTTAAGAGCAATTCCGGGTTCTTAGTGTTTTACAGGTTGTTTTTAAAAGCCTTTCATTTAATTTCAGGTTTTACCCGCAACTTTTCCACTCACAGATCGTTTTGTGGCGTGAGGCCTATCTGGACTAAACTTACATGAACAATCTAAAGCCTTAAGAAGGTAAGGGCAAAAAGCGAAAGAATAAAAAAACTAAATCTCCTACCTTCAGGATTGTAATAATCCGCGTTTTTATATCTTATGCGCAGTTAATTGTTCTCTTCTTGTGATCCGGGCCAGCCGGCGATGCGGGCCAGCATCCACCAGACAGCCTTACCTTTCTGCTCGCAGCTTAGATAATTTGCATGGCCCTCTGTTTGCTCTCCTTCCTGATACCGCGGATGTTCATGAGGAACGAGAACGCCGTTATATTCATAGGTTGCCTGTTCCCAGGAACTTCCGTTGAAGTACCATGCATCTAAATCACCAAAATCGAAGCAGGGAAAATGATGCTCCATGCAGTACTGTCTTATCTGTTGGTTACGTAAATATCTGTTATATCCCTCCGCATCCAGTGCCTGAGCATTACCGGTGAAAAAGACAAAGGTGACGTTAGGGAATTCTCTGGCAAGTTTTGTCAGGGAGTCAAGATAAGTCCGGGTTTCTTCCTCGGAATACCAGTCCAGCTGAGTGCACCATGCCCACATGGACACATTAATCTCCGGATGATTTCTTAGAACTGCTCTTGTTTTATTCATTCCCTCTTCGGTAGCCCAGTATAAATCAGGAGTAACATAATCTTCGTCTTCCTGACCATCAAAGATACAAAGTGCCCCTGGTTCATTGGGAAGAGAACAATGACCCACTGCTACGCTATATGCAGGATTCTGACTTTCTATACCCTCAAGCCCAATAATTAGCTGTTGTCCGTGAGAAGTATGGGCGTAATGAACCTTGATTTTAGCTTTAACTGAGTCTATCCATTCCATAGGGATCGTGGAAAGATCAGTACAGGTATGGCCGAAGATGCTGGGCCCTGTAATGGTATTGGTATTTCCGTGTTGCCCTTCTTCTCTCTTACACGTCAGCGAGGCTAATACTATGCCGCACACTATTAATGGGATGATGTTTTTTATGTATTTCATTGCTATTCCTCCTTTTTACAAGTGAGGAATTTATAGATAATTATATTGAATCGCTAAATTTTTGTCAATATTTAATTTTTTCTCTCTTTGATATCGAGGATGGCAAAAATAGTTATGGTTTTGAGATCTTTAAAATTTCCACGCTAGAGTATTTGAGACACGCATTGCCGGATTTTAAGAATTTGCTTTTTGATGAATTTTTTTTACGCTTGGTAGACTTTTTTAATAACATCCTGCGTGGTTTGGCTAGTTACTAATTAAAACCTTCGTGATTCAAAAATTTATTTTTCGTTCTCTTCTTTCTTGGATTCGCGTTATAGCCAGGAGAGTTAGGCTTGTATCTATTCCATGGAATGTCACTGTAGTTTGGGGCAAAGCCCGGTGGATTTATATCTAAAATGTCAAATTTTATTATTCTCGGCGGTTTATATTAATAAAGGTTCTTTGTCAACGGGGTCGGGCTGGTAGATAAAAAGGAGGATGGGTTATGAAAAGATTCTGGTTTTTGTCAATCTTGTTTTTGCTCATTAATTTTAACTTCTTATACGCTCAGGTGCCTGATTCCACAAAGGCTGACAATTCAAAAAGTGCGATTAATACGGTAATTAAGGAAGATACCCCCAAGTTTATTAAAAGCACCGCGGATGATAAATGGCTCAGATTTATCGTATATGACCCATACTCAGATGGCTTCGTGGGTATTCCCATCAGGTTCACCTTAAGAGTCTTACCACTGTTTTTCGGTTTCAGTATTCATGGTTTCGGTATGTCTCTGGGATCAGCTCTTGGTGAAGTTTCCATGCCCCTTTACGTTTATAAGAGGACTTCTGCTGGTGAGACCTACGTGTTATCACCCTACAGGCTTTTACCAACTTATTTATACTTCTACTACATTCCGAAGTTTAAGAAAGCGAAAAGAGGAGGAACTCTCACTTTACTCGATTTGATCGGAATAAAATATACTCAGACCCTTCCTTATCCCATTTTTTACGGTTACGTAGGTGGTTCGTCAAGCTCTTCCCTGGAAGGACTTGATTACTACAAAAGGGTTGGCGCTGGAGTTTACTATCAGATAAATACTAAGGCGGGCATCGGGTTTGAGATTTCCACCACCTCCGAGGATATTCTGGTGAATTATCAAAAATTCAGAAGCAACAGAGTGTGTTGGGGTATAATACTAACCACGGGTGCATGGAGATCGCCCCAATTTGAGTTTAACTTGTTGGAAGATTGAGAGGGGAACCAGCTCGACCCCTCCTTAATAAAAGTTTTAAAAGCGAGTTGTAAGGGTAAGGATAGTTTAAAGTCGGATTTCAATGTGGCTTTAGAGTAAGTAAAAGTTTGTTTGCAGAGGTCTGTTGCAAAAATTTGCATTATTCGCAGAGAAGTTTAACAGGAGGGTTAAAAGATGGGTAATGAAGACATTATAAATATCAGTAAATTTCTCTCAAAGAAAAAACAGTCTGATAAGCTTCAGTTCCTGAGTGTTGAGGGAAAGGTGATTTCCTTAACAGAGTATCTAAAGGCGAAAGAAAGATATAATTTAAATCAAAACGACGTCCCATCTCAAGATATTGCGTCTTGCGAAGGAAATCTTGCCAGCCCAAACAGATCATATCCAACACAAAGTAATATGACTCAAAATTATCACACATTTAACCAGGGTGTAAATAAAAAATCTCTAACTCCCGGTCAAATATTCTTAAGAGGTTTAATGTGGATCCTGGGGCTTTTTCTTGTTTCGTATTTAATCGCGGAGTCCAATCCTGAACTTTGTCATCTCCCCTGGATTGTTCTTGGGATATCCATTTTTGTCTTTGGTATGTACATACTTGTAAGGGGCAGAAGAGACCCCGTTCTTTACCATTCTGCACTTTATAAAATTACGTTTGTTTTCATGATTTTAGTATCCTTTTTTGTTTTAGCTTTGGTTGAAGGGATGGTCGTGGCAGCAGACGCCTGGCGGGATAGGAATTCACGATGGTTTATATTTTAACCCGCAAATTTGAGCGTTTTTGATGAGGGTAAAGCATGTGTGGTACCAGACTAAGGTTATAAAATGGAAAGGTTTTAGTGCTTTAATTTTGCGAAAGTCTTTGGAATTTACGTGTAGGTTTTCCGGTTTAAATTTATTTCAATTTTGAAAGCACTGGGATGTTCGGGATATTGAAGAACTTGGCATGTCTATCTCCTTTTTTATTTGAGAATTAAGCCTGTAGAAGTTATCCAGGATACCCTTTTTGATGAATATGCAGTTTTGAATCCCAGGATAGCAGAGGTGCTGGATTATGATATGTTCGTAGTAAAAAGCGCCTCAAATTAGGGATCAAATCAAAGCAAAAGGGTACCTTTATAATGCTTTCATCCCCGCTTATATTCCCTTTTAACGGGATCAACAACAAGGATTATTTTAAGCTTTTTACTGTCAGAACACGATTTTAGTCACTTTTTTAAATTGTTGTTAACCTGATGGTTTGCATTTAAGATTAAAGATTAAACGCGTGGACTTGTTTTATAATATCAGGAGTTTTAACGTTTTTACTCCCCATTGTTACTTTCCTTTGTTTTACTTGTTTTCGTCTATAGGTAATAAAGGGTAACCCGCGGGGGATCGACGACATGAGGTAAAGATAAGAAAAACTTTGACAAAACGGAGGAAAAAGAGCAAATTAAACATACAAACAAGGGGATCCTTTACAGGATAGTAGAATAAGGGAAAGTGAGAAATATCAATAACCTTTAATGGTTCAGAGCCTACCTGTAAGGAATTGAAACAATCCCACGGTGAGCCTGAAGATTAGTGCTTCGTCTCTCGGCTCGTTCAGAGCCTACCTGGAATTGAAACCTTGTCTACGTTTTATAGAGCCACATAATGGGTTATTCCCTCTCTGTGACTAATGCGAGATTTTCTGGCTTTCAGGTTTTTAGTACGCAATATCTACGGTAATTTAATTCTGTAGTTAGCAAGGATTTCAAGGGCAAATTTTGCTATTTAATTACAGCATTTAGGTCATTTTTAGGGGTTGTGGGTCTTTCAGCTTTTGAAACTCTATATGTGAAAATCTACATCTACCACATGTTAGATTACAGGTTTTTAAGCTGACAATTTGCCCTGGTAATCCGATTTTAAAAATCCAGTAAGGATGGGGTTTTGAAAAAGCGAAATAGTCGGTTTAAACTTGAAGAGGTATATGAGGAAGGAGTTTATATATCAGGAAAATCAGAAATTTTTATGCTATACAAAGAAAAGCAACTTAAAGAAGATGGAGGTTCAATATTCAAGGAGATTAGGGAGTGGTAAGGCGGCAAGACCAGCTCTGGCTGAGAAAATTAGCAGTGATCTTTTCCGCGTTTGGATGCTGACCACTAAAAGCAGTGGTATAAAGGTGGATTTGCGAAATTGTGTTTCTAAATTCTGCGGATTGCCCCTTAAGAATATATGCTATGTTCCTCAAGATTGGCTTTTACACCTTAATTATAACCAATTTATCGAAATGTTTACTATTTGTGGTCCCTGCAATAATCTTGATTATTTGAATAAAATTGGTTAACATGAATTTAGCACCTATTTTCAGGAAATTCTTTGAAGGTACGATAACTCAAGAAGAGTTTGAAAGGCTAAAAGGGATGTTTACGAAGGTTTTACTTTCCCTGGACAGTAACCTTAGAAGTTCTCTCGTCATACCCTTTACGGGTGAAAGGGGGACAGGCTACCTTTCTCAGGAGATTATTGATGACCTTTTTGGTTACTTTTGCATCAGGCTCAAAGAAAAGGCTGGAACGCTGGATAACAAAGTGGAGATTAATTTTCAGTATTTTAAAAGGATGGTGGAAAGTTTTGCACGGGATTTCTCTGAAGAAAATCGCGACCTTTTATTAATAAGATCCCTAGAGGACCTTTATAGCGCGAAGGAAAACGGTGAAAAAGGGGATGTTGAGGAAATGGCCAGTGTTATCTCAGGAGAAGAGAGCTATTTAATTGATAAGGCGATGCTGAAAGATTTTATTAACAAACTTAAGGAGACCTTAAGTAATAGAGAAAAAGAGGTTTTTTGTAGCACAGTCTGTGAGCTTTATAAGAGTTATATTAATAACTCCAGAAAAAGGGAGCGTAAGACTGATGCCGAGTACAAAGCCTTTAGCAGGGCGAGGGGAAAATTTGTGGAGCTTGTAAAGAAGCACTTTGGCGGAGAAATTTATAATCTGGACGAGGTACACCTGGTACTCCTTGTCGGGATGATCTTGTCAGATTTATGCGGTTTTGGGGGTTATTTATATAAAAGGCAGAGACCTGAAAATGAAAGAGGAAAGTGATAGAATTCTGAAGGAAGTATATAAGGAGTATTTGTATTTTTTGAAAAATGGTGTACATTATCCCGCGCGGGCTGATAAATCAGCTCGCGCTGAAGTAAAAATCGGAGATTTAAGGCGAATCCTGGTGGATCCAACTATATACGTACTTATTGTAAAGAAGATTTCCCGCAAACTTTTTGAAACCATTCCCTTTACCCCGTATGTGAAACTTGCGGCAGAGCCCTCCGTTCTTCTGTTCCTCAAAAAGTATATGAGATTTCTGGCACCTTTGCCTGCCAGGATATATATCCACGAAGATATCCTTTATTACCACAGCGTGCGGGAATCTGAGGTAGAACAATTTAATATAAAGAAGATTACGGATTTCCTGGAGAAAGTAAAATATCCTGATCACCCTGTAAAGGAGAAGTTTTTCAGGAAGGAAAACGAGAGGTACTCCGAATTTACCATGCAGAGCCTGGAGCTGGAAATGGAAGAGTATGAAGCTCTTCACGGTGAGCAGTTTGTTGAAGTTACAGTGCCTCAGGAAATTTACGAGAGGGTTTTTGGTGCATCTGAGAGTGAGGTTTCGAGGTTATATTATCTAATACCTGGAGAGCGAGCGTCCCGTAAAGAAAGGCCTCCAGCCTATCAAGCGATGACCAGGGAGCAAGTATTTCGTGTAAAAGATTTCCTTGTTTATCTGGAGGGTCAGGAGTCTTTCGTCTATTTGCCCGAGTTTTACTTAAATAAGGAGATTGAGCTTTCTATTAAAGATTTTACCCTCTTTCGTGGTACAATGGATAAAATCGGGTTTAAGCTGAAGTTTCCATCGGCTCCACCTGTTGAGTTGCTAAAGGAGTATTTATATGTTCAGGTTTATTGATTTTAAACCAGAGCATCTTACAGCGTTTATAAGGAACGGAGTTTTGGATACGCTTTTCGATGAACTTCTCTCCGGATTCTGGAATTTCTATCCCGATGTTCAGTTTGAAATTGTTAAAAGATTTGAGAATTTTAGTAAAAAGGACGACCTGGCTTTACTTCTTGTTAAGCACTTTGAGATTCCCTTTGAGGACGCCCGAAAACTAATTAACGGCCCGCGGTTTTATTTTAAAATACCAGCGTTTTTCGATGATATTCTGCAATTTGTAGATATTATTTTGATACCTGAAACCTCAAGAATTATGACCAATTTCCTGGAGATAACAGACTATTTAGAGATCATCGGGAAATGCTGTGGGAAAAAGTTTTTTATATTTTTTGATAAATTCTTTGACGACGAGAGTTTTATGCTGCAGGTAGCCACAGTATTGAGGCTAGGTAATGTACCTGACCGCTACTGGTTTTTGGGTGCGATTGATGGTAAGTGCAATATTTTGCCCATTAAGAACCTTGACTTGAAATTGCCTCTGATGGAAATTCAGGGTAAGAGAGGGATTTCTTACCCTCTGGCAAAGAATGTGAGGGACATTGAAAGATGGTTAAAAATTGAGACACACCACATACCGATTTTGATTATTGAAACTAATAATGGAGATGCAGGCGATCTTTTTGCGAATTTTCTGGGTATTTTAGGTCCTGAGGCGGAAGCCTCCTTAGGTGCTTTAAAAGCACTCTTCGGAATAGACGAAGATAATCTAATATTTGTTTTCCCGGGATTTGATGGAAGAGAAGAATGGTGGGAAAAATTTTCTGGTTTTTGTGCTTTTCTCAGGAAGGTGGAGGGCATCACCAGGGGAAGAATGCATTTTCACTTCGGGATTAAGAGCTCTCCCGGACTGGCTATGGCTTTAGGTATTTTATTTGGCAGCATGATACCCTTCTCGATTTATGATTTGGAAAAGCTTAAATTGTGTAGTGTGGTGAGCAATGTGCGGGAGTTAAAGACCCGGGTTCCTGACTATAAAATTAGGCATAAATTCGAATTGAAAAATCAAAGTGATGCTATTGTATATTTTAGACACAGGGAAGCTTCGGATTTACCCATAAAGAAGATTCAAGAAAGGCTGGATCTTATGGATGCGTCTATTGTTTCCATATACTTGAGGGGCAAATTATCACAGTGTAGGGTTAAGTATGTGGAGGTGGTAAAAGGTGTAACGTCTTTTATTCAGGACCTGCGCAAAGTTCATCCCTTTGGGAGATTCCACTTTTTCCCCAATATTCCCGCAACTTTATCATTTCTTCTGGGTGTATCTCTGGGGCACTACATGGAAGGAGTTATTTACAATTTTAACAGGTTCACGGACTCCTGGGGAAGGGTGTTGACCTTTTCAGATCTCAAGAGGTTGAGGGAAAGGTCTTAAAATGCGGGATCTAAAAATTTTATTTATGCTGGGAGAAATAAAAAGGCCGGTTTAACAAAATAGCGGAAGTACTTCCTTAATTTGCCCAATTAATTAAGCAAAGAAAAAGAGGTGTAATATACTACTTTCTTGAATGTGTTTTGCCGGGGTGGGGCTTCAGTTAAATAGGGTGCAAGTTTATGAATAATAGGCAGTATAGATTTTAGTAAGTACGCTCTTGGGGTTAAAAAGTCTGGGAGAACCGTATCTTAAGGGGTAAGGACAAAATTTTTCCCTTACAGAAAAATAAATGTTTAGACTGAAGTTCAAAATCAATGCCAGAATCATTAGAATCAAATTCTGATCCAGAACAATAATCCCTATACTGAAGCTATAAAACTTCTCGTCCTCGTAACGGGATGCCGAATTATAAATGCAAAATCAAGCCATTTCCGCTAAAAGTACTTTCAAAAATTCAGAGCCTGTGGATAACCTCGCTGAATTTGTAAGAAAAGGTATCTAACAAAAGCCGTCGAGCAGGTTTTACCTTGTTAACTTCTTGCAGGTTATACCATCCTTTCAAACCTTACCATTACAGTGGATAACGAGCGAAACAGGTGGAGAGGAAAAATATGGGGCAAGTTGTGTAAAAAGTGACTCTGGGTGAACATGTTTTGTTTCTGGAAACTTAGTTAGAGCGAAAATCGAGCTTTTTAAGTTTACGGATAACCAAAACACCAGGGAAAACGTTGAAGGTGGTGCAATTGTGTAATCTTAACTGGGGACCAGTTAATGACAATGAGCAAAAACTTTATTGATTCTGGAGTTATCTTCTCGGACTTTGCCGCCCGGGAACAATTTATCGTTTAGATTGGTGTCCAGTTCTTAAGTTCTAACAGGTAGGAATGCGAACAATAGCAAGACACAGATCGCTGTTTAATAGATAGTAAACAAGTTTGGCCTGTGAAAGAAGATTTACCGGAAGCAGGAACGGGATCGTTTTGATGAATACGTTACTGTTCTTAAAAATGTGAGGTATTTTTATGGCGATCAGACTTACCCGCGGCATTTCGGAAATCTAACGAAAATAGTTGAGGGGTAGAAAATCAAAGAGGGTTAAGGAGTAGTGGGAGTTGGAAAACAACAGGTTTAACAAGGAGTATCTGGTTTTATGAAATCGGAATCAAGATGCTTTTCAGGGAATATAGTTTGTGTTATAAGTATCGTTTTTACTCCTTACTGAACAATGTGCTTATGATGTCTGGTGGGACATAGACTTTGTGTAAAGTTGAGACCTTGCGGCAATATTTTTTTTAAATAAAGATTTGATGGGACGTGACGCTGGTTGTATCAGATTTACCAAAACTTCAAAGTATTCTTAGTTTTTGAAGATAAAATTATGCGGGTGATAAAGATCGATATTGTGCATAACATGGGCACTTCTTCTGGGTTTACCACGTCTCAGGCTGAAAGGAGTGAAAGCCATTTATTTTATCAAAATAACGGATATACAGGCTCGGGTGGATCTTGGTACTGCCAAAATTTGCCTTTAAACGGGTTCTAAGGGCTTTTATTATGGAATATCCGTGGATATTGCCTGATTTTAGGATTTTTGCCATTTTAATAAAGCTTTATGCCTTAGTTATTTTGATGATTGACTAACCGATGGATGCACGAAAGTTAATGCATAATAAATCCGGAAAGTAATAGAAAGCCATGAACCGCGGGGCACTGTTATGATAAATATTGTTTACCAGACTTTGAGTTTCTTTGCTTCATTTTCTTATACTGCTTTAAACGCTATTTACTCATGTCCAATATTTTTTCTGCCCCGGGAAGGCTTTAATTCTACGAAAAATTAAGCCTTCCTTGACTCGGACTTTTTTGAACATTAACATTTTTATAAGTTCTGTTTATGAGACTCAAGCTTACTTTCAAACCCGTTTCTGATTATATAGCCCTACCCATTCACTATAATCACATGGTTCAGGCTTTCATTTATTCGTCCCTAGAGCAAGACATCGCAAACTGGCTTCACGAAAAGGGGTTTGAATACGGTCCCGGGAAATTTAAACTCTTCACTTTTTCCTGGATATTCGGGAAGAAAAGGATAGAGAGTGGTCGATTTATTTTCTACGATAGATTCTGATTCTTTATATCAAGTCCTGTGGAACAAATGCTTGAGTCTTTTGTTAAAAAATTTTTTCAAAAAAGCAAAATAGAATTTGGAGGTCAGGAGTGTCTCCTGGAAAGCGTAAAAGTGGAGCCTGCAAGAGAACTGAAGTCTTCCCTTGTTATTCGCATGATTTCTCCGATTACCGTTTATTCCATTTTTGGGAAGGATGGGAGGAAGAAAACTTACTACTATTCACCCTTTGAAAAGGATTTTGAACGTTTAATATTAGAAAATTTTGAATAAAAGGTTGAGGCTTTTTATGGAAAAGGCGATTATCCGGAGTTGAAAGATGCCCACCTGCAACCTGTAGATGTAAAAGGTGAGGATTTTCACATTGTGAAATTTAAGGGATTCATGATAAAGGGTTGGTCTGGTATTTATAAGTTGGACCTTCCGGAGCCTTACCTTTCTATAGCTTATTATGCTGGTATTGGCAGCAAAAATTCTCAGGGTTTTGGAATGTGGGACGTTTTAAAGGAGCTTAAGAAATGAATGTCAAATTTTTAAATTTTTGGGGTTATATGGTAAATGAAGAGGGAGTTCTAAATTATGGGTATAAGGGATCGGGAATTAAGCGAAAGGGAAAGGATAGCCCTGGGTGCATTATTACATGATATTGGAAAAGTGGTGCAAAGAGCCAGCGATAATCCAAGCGCAAAAACCCATCAGGAATTTGGCGAAAAGTGGATAGAAAGTCATTTGCCTGCTCCCCTGGGCGGTGAGTTGAAGTTTTTCTCTAAATATCATCATTTCAATCCAGAATCGCATCCAGAGCTGGATGTTAGTATACCGTGAAGGAACGATTTAATACTTGTTTTGCATGCCGCTGATTGTACTTAACTTTTTCAATTTTAAGAGGCAGTGTCATGAAAATTCTTATTGGGATAATTGGAGATTTCTATAAATACCAGGTTTTTAAGTACACGAATAATGGACAAGAAATAGACGCAAAATGCTCGCTTTTCGCACTCATGAGAATGTTAAATCCAGATTTAACTTTGTTGGTAGTTCTTGATAGTCTGGTTGACATTCTGAATAAAAAGTACCCTGAGCTAAAATCCTCTAATTCGTACATTGAGTTAAAAGGCAGATTAGTGAAGGTAGTCCGCCAGGGGCTCCTATCGGAAAAAATTGTCACCCAAGAAGAGTTGAATGAATTTAAGGTGAAATTTTTAATTATACCTTCGGTTGGTTCTTACGGAGATTTGCGTTTTAAAGGTGAAATTACCGACTTTTACTACGAATTGTACTATGGAACTGGTCTTAAATTCGCTGGATTGCTTGCGGGCATAAAGAACTTTGAGGAAGATGCGGAAATATTTTTTGACGTTTCTCTGGGTGCCAATTACACGAATGTTATACTTTATAAAGTTTTGAGGGAGTTGGCAGCTATATTTTCTCTTTCCGGAAGGAGAGTAAAACTAAGAATTTTAAACACTGAACCAATTATCCCTTACAGAGAAAACTCGACGTCAGCTTTAAATGAGATCGAAGCAGCCGAGTTCCGTAAATCCCTGACATTTTCTACTAGAAAACTCAAAGGTTCTGAGTTACCCCTTAAAAATATTTCAAAGGAGTATGTGAAAGCTAAAGAAAACTATAAAGAAGAGTTAAATTCCCGTGGATTGGACTTGAGGTTAGGGAATAGGGATGTTTCGTGTTTTCTAAGTAGCGTAAAGAACGGTATTCCTCTTGGTGTATATTACTTTTTCCCGGATATTTCACTCTTGAGTAAAGTTGCCAGATTGTCATACAAGTTTTATTTGAAAAGCGTTAAGTTTCACAGGGATGAAAGCTTGATCATCGAAAGGGGACTAAAGTTGACACCTTGCTTTAAGACTTACGTTCAGGCTATCTTAGTGGCTCAGGCCTTGAGTTCTTTGGGGGTGGAAAAAAGAGAAAGTGTTTTGAGTAGTGAAATAGAATCTCTGTCGGAAAAGCTATATGAAAGGTGCAAGGTTATTGGGGATAGAATTAAGCAGGAAATTTCGCGTCTTAATAAAGAAATAAGAAACTACCCTAAAGCCAGATGGAAAGTGATGGGAGAGGAAAAGAGCAGAGGTAATACGGTTCGAAATTTCTTCGCTCACGTCGGAATTGTCAGAAATTTGACGGAGATCTGGGTAGAAGATGAGAAGTCCAAAGTTTGGAAAGTTAGATTTAGAAAAACGGAGGAGAGTATTAAGCAGATTGCAAACTTCCTCCTGAATGCTGCCGATGAGGCGGAGTGAAGTGATGATACAACTGTCCAGTGATCCTTATGATCTGATACACTTCACAAATTTTCGCGGTTCAGGCATTTTAATACTTTTTGGGAGTAAAGAGGATCGGGTTAATGATTGGCGTGACTTTGGCTGAGAAATCCGATCAAAAAGGCGTATCTGCAATTTATTGTTATAGCTACCGCTCGAAAGGAAAACGGGCAATTTTGCTTTTTTGTGGTCTATGCATCAGGGTATCATTTTGCTTTTATATGGCATGAGCCGAAGAATATCATATGAAGATATAAGCATTTTTAAGATAGTTGTTCATTAAAAATGCCGGGATTAAAGGAGGTACTAGATGAAGCACTGGTATGAGTTAGATACGAATCAGTTTATTGAGCACCTCGAATCGGGTGGGCTGAATGATTATCTTGATGAAATCATAGAAAACTTCCCTAAATTTGCCGATAAACCTGAAGTGCAATTTGAGCTGATAAGGTATATAAAAGAAAAAAGGCCTCCAGTTTCTCTCACCACCTGGGTAAAAGGTCTGGGCATTTCTGAGGAGGATGCTCGCAAAGTCTATAATAATCCCTATCGGATAATGAACTATGTGGTGATTCACGGAGAAAGCGGCGAAATTTCTCAGATGTTAATTATAAAGAATACAGGCAGTCTCATTACGAATCTTGAAAGTGTGAAAAAAGATCTGGAAGTGATCACATCTTATGTGAAATCAAATTTTGCCGTTTTTTTCAAAACTCCTTTCTATGGACAGAGTTTTATGTTACCCTTAACGGTGGGGCTACTTGTGGTTCATATTCCATCGAATCTAGTGTTCACCGGCAAGGTAGATGAAAAGGGAAAGGTTTACGATGTGGAGGGTGTATCCATTAAAAGAAAAGTCGCACAAAACTCAGGCTATAAATTGATAGATCCCTCTATTGTCCCTGATGTTTCCTTTATTAAACGGTGGCTAGATGCAGAGATTTACCATGTGCCACTGTGCGTTACATATTCGAGTGGTGAGCCCGCTACTACGGATTTTGAGAGGCTTTGTGATTCCATTTCAGGATTCGATAGAGAAACACTTTTGGTGCTCAAGGAATTTATGGACATCGATACCTCACTTCTTATTGTATCTACGGGAACTATGGAGAGTAGAGAGGACTGGATTAATTCCCTTAACAAATTTCGTAGAGCTATTGCAGTCATAAACAAAAAACTCCAGGATCGTGTATACTTTCACCTGGCAATAAAAGGTCCCATTCCTCTGGGGTTTGCTCTTGGTATTATTTTTGGAAGTATGTTACCCTTTACTATATACCATTTCCAGAATAATCAATATTTTCCCATAGAGGTCTCAGATGTAAGATATTTGAAGGGGCGAGTCAAGGAACAAAACTACGATCCTTTAGTGGTTAGCTTTATAGAAGGAAATGGTGGTGATGTGGCAGTGGTTATCTCCATGTCCCACCATGAACCCCTTGCCACTGCAAAAAGTTTTTTAATTCAGAGATTTGGAGCGACACCCTCCATTCTCCTCCTTGAACATCCTCTGAAGGGTGATGTGCCTGTTGAAGAGTATTTTGAGGTTGCAAGGAAAATGGCAAGTGTTATTCAGGATGTTCGGGGAAAAAGATCCGTTGATAAATTTCACTTTTTCTTCTCATCGCCCGTAAGCCTGGCGTTTCTCCTTGGTGTTGTTTTTGGGCATTACGGCTCTGCGGAAATTTATCATTACGATAATAAGAGGCAGACTTACATAAATGTTATAAGCCTTGATGAATTGAAGAAAATAAGAGAGAATTCATATTGAGGTTTCTAAAGGAATTTAATACATCTGTTTGATGGGTAGCAGCAGGGTCGTTGCAGTGGTTTGACCACCATCAAGGGTATAGGTCAGTATAAGTTTATATGTTCCTTTTCTTTCTTTTAAAGCTACTTTTACCTCGGGGGTTTGCTGCTCTTCAGGAACGGGAATAAACTTCTCGAGATTTCTTGAGGACCTCGCTCTTATTCTAACTGGATTTTCAATGAACTTTCCGCCGGATGCCAATTGGTTGTTAATGTAAAACTCGTAGTTCATTGAATTTATCTGGATGTCGCCACTCGTGTTGTTCTTTAACATGATTTTAAAAAGCATATCAATTTTGTTAAGCTCGATGGAGGCCAGTTCACAGGAAATGGGGGTAATTCTCAGAATCTGTCTTCCTGGAGAGGTTTTAATAGAGGCGCAGGATATCAAAAACAGAAGGCTAAATATTAATGCCCTCGATACGGAGTAAATATTTTTTCCACTCAGCACCACCGCCAAAACCTCCTATTTTATTACCTTTCAATAGGACCCTGTGACAGGGTATCAGAATGGGAAAGGGATTATGCGCCATGGCATTTCCTATCGCCCTGGCTCCCTTTGGACACCCCACCCTTTCCGCAAGTTCTCCATATGTTATAACGTGACCCCAGGGTACAAAATTTCTCAAATAATGATAAACTTTTTGGTGAAAAGAGGTAATCCCTTGCATATTAAGGGGGAATTCTAAAAAGTCTATTTTCTCCCCCTGGAAATATTTTTGGAGTTTTGATTTTAGTTCTTGCAGTAATTCGTGCTTCTCTTTTCTGCCCTTAATTTCTCTAAAGGATGTTTCTACAATGAAATTACCCCTGGCAGCCATATAAAAATAACCGACAGGGGTTTGGATAACGTCCACGTAGGGTAGTTCCTTCAATTCCTCAAGGAGAGTTTCAATGCTTTTTTTTAGCACGGGGTGAATGAAGTCCTTTGCTATTTCAGCCAATGGCCTTAAAACGAATTCACGATATTGCATGTCCGGATGGGGTATTACCAGAGTTTCACTTTTATAAACGATATGGTCGTAGAATATTATGTCTATATCAATTATCCTCTCACGCCATCTTCCTTTATTTTCTCTTCCCAGTTCTTTTTCAATTCCCTTTAGTTCTTCAAGAAGTAACTCAGGGGAAAGACTGGTTTCTAAAGCCACGGCACAGTTCAAAAAATCTGGCTGGTTATGGTAGCCGTATGGCTTTGTTTCAAAAAAATGGGAAATTGCAAGAACTTTGCCCAGCTTATAAAGTTCATTAATAGCACGATTCAGATTTTGTTCTCGTTCTCCCAGGTTTGATCCGAGGGACAAGTAAACAAGGCTCATGGATAGATTTTTTCCAGCATCCTGGGGAAGGGGATGGTTTCCCTAACGTGTTTTAGTCCACAAATCCAAGCCACAGTTCTCTCAAGGCCAAGACCATAGCCCCCGTGGGGGACAGAGCCGTATCTTCTGAGGTCCAGATACCATTCAAAGGCCTCCTGGGGCAGGTTAAATTCTTTAATGCGCTGAATAAGGGTTTCAAGGTCGTCCTCTCTTTGAGAACCACCAACAATCTCACCATATCCCTCCGGTGCAAGAATATCCATAGCAAGGGCCAGTTCGGGATTTTCGGGGTCCCTTTTCATGTAAAAAGCCTTAATTTTTGCAGGGTAGCGGTGTACTATTACGGGTCTATCGAATTCCTCCGAAATAGCCGTTTCCTCGTCTCCACCAAAATCGTCACCCCATTTAATAGGGAACCCCTTCCTCTGCAGGAGTTCTATTGCTTCTGTATAAGTAATCCGGGGGAATGGCTTTTTTATTTTTTCCAGCTTTGAAATGTCTCTTTCCAGAATTTTGAGTTCCTCCTGCCTTTTATCAAGAACCTGCTCAACAATATAAACTATAAGTCCTTCGGCGTTCTCCATTACGTCGTTAAGTTCGGCATAGGCAATCTCCGGTTCTACCATCCAGAATTCCATTAGGTGTCTTCTGGTTTTTGACTTTTCAGCTCTGAATGTGGGTCCAAAACAGTAGGTTTTTCCATGGGCCATGCACGTGGCCTCCTGATATAGCTGGCCTGACTGGCTCAGGTAAGCTTTTTCACCGAAGTAGTCGGTTTCAAATAGAGTGGTAGTACCTTCACAGGCGGCAGGGGTTAAAATGGGGGAATCCATCCTGATAAATCCGAGATTGTCAAAGTAATCATGGATAGCCTTTTCAATGGTGTGTCTTATTCTCATAATAGCCCACTGGCGGCGGGTGCGTAGCCAGAGATGTCTTATGGGCAGGAGTACGCCGGGGTCTGGAATATTATCTTCTCTAACTTTGGGAATTGGAAAGTTTTCACACTTCTGCACAATATTTATGTACGAAAGGTCTAATTCCACGCCTCCTGGTGCCCTATGGTCCTCTCTGATTTTTCCCCTTACTATTAGAGAAGTCTCAAGGGTTAATTCGTCAAAAAGGTCAAAATATCTGTCTTCTATTTGCCCCTTAACCATTACGCACTGGAGGAATCCGCTTCCATCACGAACAATAACAAATCGCACCTTTCCCGAGGACCTTTTATTGTAAACCCATCCCCTGATTTCAACCTCTTCGCCAATGAAATTCCTGAGTTTATCAATGGTTGTAACTGTAGCCATTTTGAAATTTTACAATGGGAGTGGTGTAATTTCAAAACACAAATTAGTTAGTAACATTGTTCGTGCGTTGGATATTATTTCGGTTAACCTTTTGGGAACTTTTGACTTATTGCTTTATAATGTGTTATCATATGGATTTAAAGGAGATTTTGTCCGGGATTGAGAATTCTTCAGGTCCAGAAAAGGCGAACTGGATCAAGAGACTTGGTAACCTAAATTACAGTTCTTTATATGAGTTCTTCGATATGCTTAAGGTACTGGTGCGACACCTTAAAGACGAAGATCCTGTGGTTAGAGAGACAGCTCTTTCGGTACTGGAGCAGGTGATTTTTGGCATGTCCATTGAGAAAATCATAGGAGTGGGTACTCCCTTTGACATTTCACAGGAATTGTCCCCAGAATATGCGGATTTCACTGTGCAAAAAAGAGAAGATGTTAACGACGTAGATTCAATGCATCATGAAATCCACGATTTTGCGGATTTTGTTGGGGATTTTCACTATGAAAATGAAACACATAATGACTTACCCGAGTCCAGCTCCAAATTAAAGAAGGACGAAAATTATCGTATTCTAATGGAAAAAAGAGAAAAGTATATAGACTTGTGGGATTTCGAGATCCCTGAGGAATGAAATGTATCGGTGTGACCTTCATCTGCATACTACGAAATCCGACGGGCTATATACTCCAAAGGATCTTGTGTATTATCTTTACAGCAAGGGCATAAAATTCTTATCCATAACAGATCACGACTCCATTGAAGGTATAGAAGAGGCATCCGAGGAGGCTGAAAAATTGGGAATGACTGTTATTCCTGGCATAGAACTCTCTGCGGAGTATAAAAATGAAGAGGTTCATGTTTTAGGCTATTTCATTGATATCCGTTCTCTGGAACTCCAGAGATATCTGGAAAAGCTACGGGAGGCCAGAAGAGATAGGTTCATTAAAATAATAGAAAAATTGAGAGATTTGGGAATGGAAATAAGGGTTGATCTAAGTAGTTTTGACAAAAATCAGTCCATTGGACGTCCTCATGTGGCTAAAGAGATGGTAAAGCAGGGATATGTTTCCAGCGTTGAGGAAGCCTTTGCAAAATATCTGGGAGATGGGGGGCCTGCCTATGTTAAGAAATTCAAAATATCTGTCCCTGAGGCAATTGATATTATTCATAGTAGCGGGGGAGTAGCAGTGATTGCACATCCGGGCTTATTAAACAGGATGATCGAGGTTATCAATGTGGCCATTGCCAGTGGAGTGGATGGCATAGAAGTCTTTCATCCAAAAAATCCGCCTTATACTGAAAGCACTCTTCTGGAGATAGCCTTTAAAAACAATCTACTGGTAACCGGTGGTACGGACTTTCACGGAACTCTTGACGAACAGGATTATTTTAACGATTTTAAACTGGAGTGTGAGGTTGAGGAAAAGAAAATTAATGTGAGGAAAAAATGATAAGGCCTGTGGAAATTTTTCGAGATACTATCAAAATTATTGACCAGACCAAGTTGCCAGATTTAGTTAGGTTTGAATATATCTATACCCTTCAGGATGCTTTGGATGCCATAAAGCACTTAAAGGTGAGAGGAGCACCCCTTATTGGAATTTTTTCAGCATATGCAGTGGTGCAGGTATTAAGGGGTTCAGACGAAGGAGATGTTGAGAGGTTAAGAAACATAGGTATCACTGCCATAAATGAGTTACGGAGAACCCGTCCCACTGCCGTTAATCTTTTTTACGCTTTGAATCGAATGGAGAAATTACTTGTTGAATCAAAGTGTAATACTAAGGAAGAGCTGGTGGAACTTGTTCTGGAAGAGGCTCGAAAGATAGACAAAGAAGAAGGTGAAAGCTGCGAAAGAATGGCAGAATTGGGAGAGAGTTTGTTGCCTTCGGAGTGTAGCTTGATGACCATTTGTAACACTGGTTATCTTGCCACAAATCACATTGGAACAGCTCTGGGTGTGATATACAAAGCTAAAGAAAAGGGGAAGTTATCAAGGGTTTTTGTCCTGGAAACGAGGCCGGTTCTGCAGGGAGCGAGGCTCACTACCTGGGAACTTCTGGAAAATGGCATTACACCTGTTTTAATTACTGATAATCAAGCAGCTTTCATTATGAAGAAGGAGAAGATTGATGCAATTCTTGTGGGAGCTGACAGGATTGCAAGAAACGGTGATACAGCCAATAAGATCGGAACCTACATGCTGGCGATATTGGCGAAATACCATGGTGTACCATTTTATGTGGTAGCCCCCACTTCATCTATAGATCCTTCAATTTCTTCGGGTGAAGGAATAAAAATTGAGGTTAGAAATAAAGAGGAAGTTGTCACATTTCGGGAAATCCCCCTGGCGCCGGAAGATGTGGAAACTATGAATTTTGCTTTTGATATCACACCGGCGGAACTTATCTCGGCTATTATTACAGAAAAAGGGGTTTTTTACCCGCCTTACGACTTCAGTCTAATAGATTAACACCGGCGCCAAAGGAAAGTCCTGAGTTCGGGCAGTAGCTTCCTCTGAATTCCACTGATTTAAAAAGGAAGAGGGAAAGATAAACGAAAGGTTTTATCTCTCTATTAGTTGTATTTGCTTTTAACATTACCCCTGGCTCAACTCCCACTTCTCCATTCTTAAAGCTAAATCGTGGGTAAATTGCGAAATGAAGATTATTTGCCTCGGGAAGGGTATAATAAACGGAGATATTGGCATATGAGTGTATGAATTCTCCAAATAACATCACAATAAATCGTGAAGCTCTCAGAGAGTCGTCGCTATAGTAAAAAACTCCTCCTTTTCCAATTTTGCCTGTAACTCCTGCGGTTAATCCCTTTGATTTGTAGGTCAAATAACCAGACCACCTTTTTTCCATTTTTCCACCGAATATGACCTTCCCGTAGTCTACTCCTAGGGAGAAATTATTGTATTGCCAGTTAATCATAAGCCTCGGTGTGATTTCCTTTCTATCGTAGTCTAATCCTATATTTATGAGATCGATCCCTGTTAAGGCTGTGGTGATTACATCTTCCTGATGGAAGAATAGGAGGTATCTATTGGAAAATATAGCTGCTATATGAGCTTCCCAGAAGCTTCCGTGGGCTACTTTAAAGGAGAAGTTCTTGAAACTATTGGAAAGAGAAAACAATGTTTTTCCTGAAAGGTAGCCTAAAGAGGCTTCGCCTCCTATTCCAGCTTTTACAAACTTAAAAGAGACAAGGGTCTGTGTAAAAGCGGTATCAGTTTCTTTTCTGTTAGACATGACAAGTAGGAGTTGATTTTCCCTGGTAAAAAGCGGGGTTTTGAGGGTACCACCGATGTGGGAGTAGGTATCTCCGCGGTTTGAAAAGAGTGAAAGTTCTGGAGCCAGTAAGCTATCTTTAAAATAACTGATTCTTGCTGGCTCTATATTACGGTTACGGTTATAGAAGATTTCCCTGGGATTAAAATATATAACGTAATTAAATTCTGTGCGAAGGGGGATACTCTGGAGGTAAATGCGGTCTTGAAGAGGGTTGGTTAAAGCACCTGTTTGGGGTCCATCACTTATGTAAAACGGGATGAAGTATGACACAACACAATAAAAAAGGAGATTTATCATTCTAAGGCTTGTTTATACGTCTTGAGGGCTTTTAGAGGGTCACGGGCGTTAGTAATGGGCCTTCCTATGACTAAATAACTTGCACCCGAGGCTGCGGCTTCCTTCGGCGTTATAACCCTTTCCTGATCCTGAACTTCTTCCCCCTCAAGTCTTACGCCGGGTACAATGAAGCCAATTTTACCCTTAAACTCATCTCCAAACTTTTTTAATTCTTGGCCCGATAACACCACATAATCAATCCCGCATTCCGCTGCGACTCTTACCATGCTTTCTACTACCCTATCCAACTCGCAGGGGTATGCAAAGAGTCTCTGAATGTCTAGCCTGGATAGACTTGTGAGAATTGTAACGCCTGCCAGGGAAATGCCATTTTCTCTTGCTATTTTCAAAGTCTCTTTAAGCATTTTCTCGCCACCCGATATATGGACAGTGAGAATTTCTACTTCACCCCTTCCAAAGGGTTTTAAACTTTCAGCGACCACCGATGGAATGTCGTGAAGTTTCAGGTCTAAGAAAATTCTTTTCCCCCTTCTTCGGAGTTCTTTAATGATTTCCTTTCCATATGTTAAGTAAAGGGGAAGTCCGACCTTGTAAAAATCCTGCTCTTCTCCAAGGAGGTCTACCCAGTGAAGGGCCTCCTCCATAGAAGATGTATTCAATGCTACTATAATTTTTGTACTAATGGCAGGACCTCCTTTATGGTAATATCCTTGATATTCATGTCAAGCTTTTCACGAATATAATTCAGAGCTTCCTTTTCTGAATTTTGGTTTCCATTAAAATCAAAATTGACTATCCCGATGGCATAAAGGATATCTTTCAAAAAAGCTTTTTCAGGATGTTTTACAGGCACAAAAAAACCCTTCTTAATTTCCACAACCAGGGTCTTGGATTCCAGTTTTCTGTACGCAAAGCGTACCTTTGCCATGTTCACTTTAAGCCTTTTTGAAACCTCCTTGACACTTAAGGGTTCGCCTTCCTCGTACTTTTTATATGTGAGGAGCAACACGGTAAAGAGCAGTATAGGTGTTGTATATCCAGGGTCCCCTTCAAGGAAAACAGCCACTTCTGCGCCGAGGAGCAAAAAAAGCCAAGAGAGGTATATCCAAAAGACGAATATAAGAATGTTTCCAAGAGTTCCATAAAATTTTGGAATTGTGGAAAAATAGATTACGTATGCGTCAAATCCCCATTTTGAAATTTCCCATAGAAAGGCTCCCGCTATCGCACCTCCCAGGGCTGCGAGAGGGTTTACTTCGGCATTGGGAAGGAAATAATAAATTATGAAAAAGGCGAGTACGGTTATCAGGAAAGGGAGAAGGATATACTGTATAGAGCGAAAAATAAGGGATTCACCTATGGCTTTAAATAAGCCAATGGAGGCTACTCTCGTGGAAATGTAAAGAGAAAAAGCTATCAGAATGGGAACCAGCGTAATAAAAGCCCAGTAAGATGCCATTCTGAGGAAGAGAGGCCGTTTTTTTTCTATACCCCAGATCCTGTTTATAGTACCCTCAATAGAGTCAACCACAAGAACAGTTGTAACTATCAAGGCTATTACACCAAATATCTCCAGGGAACCTATATTTTTTAAGAGTTCATCAAGCTTCTTTTCAAAAGCTATGCCACTTTGCGGTATAAAATACATGAAGAGGAAGCTCTTGAATTTTTCATAGATGTCGGAGAATATTGAAAATCTCGCAAAGAGGTAAAAGATGAGCGATATTGCTGGAACCGAAGCGAAAACCGTCATATATGACAGTGAAGATGCCTTTCCAAAAATTTCGTCGTCCTGGATTTTTTGCCAGAACCTTTTAAGGAAGAGAATTAACTTGTTAATAAGCTCTCCTCCGTCTCGGTATCAAACAGATGAATTTTGCCTGTGAAGTCAAACTTTATATTTTCTCCAGGTTCCAGGTGCAGTGTGGATAATACTTTTGCAGTGACGGGTATATCGTCAATTTTGAGGTATATAATGGTTTCGCTACCTAAAAGCTCATAGAACTCAACGGAGGCAACAAAATTTCCCTTTCCTATGGTGATTTCTTCAGGCCTTACCCCCAATGTTACCTTTTTCCCGGAGGATTTCTCTTTTAACTTATCTACTACATTTTCCGGCAACTGGTACTTTCCAATTTTTCCTACGAAGTATAGTTTTCCACTTTCCTCTGTAATCTCACCATCAAAGAAGTTCATAGGTGGTGACCCTATAAATCCTGCTACGAATTTATTTCTGGGGTTGTCGTAAAGGGACATGGGATCGCCTATTTGCTGAATTTCTCCATCTTTCATTAGCACTATTTTTTGTCCCAGGGTCATAGCTTCCACCTGATCATGGGTCACATAGATTGTGGTGGTTTTCAATTGTCTGTGAATTCTGGCAAGTTCTGCTCGCATTTTAACCCTCATTTTGGCATCTAAGTTGGAGAGCGGTTCATCGAAGAGGAAGACCTTAGGTTGTCTTACAATTACTCTTCCAACGGCTACTCTTTGTCTCTGCCCTCCAGATAGTTCTCTGGGTTTTCTGTCAAGAAGATGCTTGATGTCTAAAAGCTCTGCGGCTTCCATTATTCTTCTGTGGTTCTCTTCCTTTGGTACCTTTCTCATTTTCAGTCCAAAGGCCATATTTTCATAAACCGTCATGTGGGGATAAAGGGCGTAATTCTGAAATACCATGGCAATTTCGCGGTCCTTGGGTTCTACGTTGTTTACTAATTTTCCATCGATGTAAATCTCACCGGAGGTTGGGTATTCTAATCCTGCAATGAGTCTCAAAGTCGTTGTTTTTCCACAGCCTGAGGGGCCAAGGATTACACAAAATTCGCCGTCCTCCACATAAAAGCTAACATTTCTGACGCCTGCATTTCCTCTTTGAAAAATCTTTGTTACATTTATAAGTTTTACATCAGCCATTTTCAAGCCCCCAAATAATCAAGAAGTTTTATAAGGGTATTTTTAAGTTCCTTGCGCGGAACTACCATGTCAAGAAATCCTTTCTGCAAAAGAAACTCACTTCTTTGAAACCCCGGAGGAAGGGTTTGCTTTATGGTTTGCTCAATTACTCTCGGTCCTGCAAAACCAAGGAGTGCGCCCGGCTCAGCTATGTTTATATCACCAAGAGATGCAAAGGAAGCCATGACACCTCCCATGGTAGGATCACAAACTACTGAGATAAAGGGAATTCGGGTTTCATTTAGAAGTTCCACACCCATAGTGGTTTTTACCATTTGCATCAATGAGAAAATCCCCTCGTGCATTCTGGCACCGCCTCCCGAGGAAGTTACAGAAATTAGGGGTAATCTCCGCTCTTTTGCTACTTCACAGGCTCTATAGAAAACCTCACCGTAAACAGAGCCCATACTTCCTCCGAGGAATCTGAAGTCGGTGATGAAAAAGACTGCCTTTTTACCGCCAATAGTTCCAACCCCCGCCAGAGCTGCCTCTTTTAAGCCTGTATTTTCCTGAGCTTGCTTCAGCTTTTCCTTGTATGATGGAAATTCCAGGGGATCAAGGCTTTCGAGGTGGTTGGCAATAAGCTCCTCGAATTCCCCTGTATCAAGGAGAAGGGATTTATAAATATTCACGTTGGCTCTAAAGTGATAACCACATTTTGGGCAGACCAGGAAGTTCTTTTCCAGAATGGCTTTATAAATAGTTTCACCGCAACTCTCACATTTTACAAAGAGACCCTCGGGAATCTCGCGCTTTGAAGGTTCAAGCTCTTTTTTTCTCTTAAAGAGCATTTTTATTCTACCTCATACTTTGTAAGGATGGACTTTATCTTCGAGAGTTTCTGATTTATATCGGGTTTTTTGAGTTTCTCTTTTAGCTTTTTGCGAAGTTCTGGCCCGGGTTCGGGTGCAATCACGGCTCCTAAGAGAATTCCAATGGTTAGACCCATTAAGAAAGCACCAAACTTTTTCACAATACCCTCCTTAGTATAATTATAACCATTGAGATTTAGAAAATCAAAGTTTTTGGGATAAAATTGAATGCATGCGGAAACGAAAAATCCAGATTTTATACTATACGGGGGCAGGAAATACGCAGCTTCTTTCCAGTTATCTTAAGGAACGTTTTCAAAAGGATGGACATGAGGCTGTACTTTTCAAAATTACGAAAGATTCTCCTTTGCCTGAGATAGATAAATTTGATCTTAACGTACTGGCATCTCCCGTTTACGCTTACCATGCACCATTTACCGTCAGAGAATTTTTGAGCAGATTACCGGAAGGAAAGGGCATATTTTATTTAATTTTTACTAAAGGTCTTATTCTCGGGAATGCCGCCTTTGAAGTATATCAGTTATTAAAAGCCAAGGGATACAGAGTTTCAGGTTTTTCAGATATAGTTCTGGCTGATACCCTTTTTCTCCTCACTGCACCTCGAAAGAGCCTCCTGGAACTTTTTTACCTTTTGCCTAATCGTTTTCACCGTTTTAAGTTGAGTATGATTTACAAATCGCTTATTAAAGCAGTTCATCTTAAAAAGCCAGTAAAAATTAGAAGAAAATTTTACGCTTTTATAACTGAGTTTATTGCTAAAAATTTCTGGAAAAGGGTAGAAAAGTGGAAAAAAGCACTTTATGCCGATGAGAATTGCAATCTTTGTGGGGTCTGTGTCAAAGTTTGTCCCCGGGGAAACATCGAAATACGTGATGGGAAGGTAATTTTTCATGAGAATTGTGAATTTTGCACTGCTTGCATTCACAGGTGTCCCAGAGAGGCCATTCAGCTAAACGGTTTTACCAAAAACAAAGCAAGATTCAAAATAGGGCGGGAGTCCAGGTATTTCTTGAAGGGATTGTGGGAGGAGTAGAAAAAAATGGGGGCGCCTTCGGCGCCCCCATTAGAGTCTTTTTTACTTAACTCTTATCTACCTATAACTCTGAAATTCGGGATGTTCTGAATCTTTATGCTCTTTATTGTGGTCTGTGTATTGGATACAGAGCCAAGTTCTAGTACTCCGTAGTAATAGTCGGAACCTCTTGCTACTTTAAAGGAATAAACGCCATTCTGAACAGCAAGGTCACGTTTAACTGTGGTAGAAGGAATAATGCCATTTTGAGGCGATGTTTTCTCTATGAAGTTATTCCTCCACCCAGTGGTATTGTTTCCCACATTGGATTCTTCCCATGAAGTGGCAATAACATCTGCAGATGCGAGATACTGGAATAACCCTGTTGACCCCTGCATACCGTCAGTATAATAGAAATCAACAACATCTGGTGCTCCCTGCTGAGAGCAGCCGTAACTCGTTGGTGCCCAATTTCCAGCGTTTCCGAGACCAAGCCCTGAATTTCCAGCTTGATCAAGCTCATAAATTGTTAAGTTGAGAGTCGGGAATTTGGTGGGAATTGTGGAAACTGATACGGGCGAAGATACACTGTCCCCCTTATATCCATATAGTTTGTAAGTACCAACATAGCCATCGGGGTCGTAAGTTTTGGAATATATTGTTGGGGCTATGGTGTCTGCAAAGACCAAACTATTATTTTCGTTGTAAAATTCTATAATGAAACCGTCAACCTCATCAACGGGTGCTTCCCATGTGAGTTTAACCTGAGTCTCATTCACAGCGGTAATTGTGAGATTGGTGGGGGTGATATCTCCGATTTCCTGCATACATGATGCAAGTATTAAAAGAAATGCAATGGGTAAAAAGAATATAATCTTCTTCATGTTTGCCTCCTATTTTCTGATGATGGTATCTAAGGCTTTTTTGAGTTCGTTAGTCTTCTTTTCGAGGTCTGCGACCTTCCCCTTCAGCGTCTGAACATCGGCAGCTATCTTAGCAAATTGGGCAGCGTTCACACCTTGGGACGTTGCCTGGGTGAGACCTTCAATGGTGGCATTCAGAGAATCAATCTTAGCCTCTAGAGCAGTAATGCGAGCCTCAAGCTCACCGGCCTTTTTCTGGAGATCACTGACCTGGCTTGGGCTGGCGCAGGCCATTAGTAACATGATTCCTGCTACTATTGTAATGCCTAAAAACTTACGCATGTAAATACCTCCTGTTGGTAATTAAATGTTAGTTCCATGCCCATGAAATGTCAAGAGTGGTCGTTTGATTGTTCGCATTGTGAACTAAAAAATTTTAGAAGTTCAAATAAAAAGGGGTCGGGATGTTAGCAATTAGAGCAGGTAAAATAATTACATTAAAAGATACTGAGGTCCTTGAGGGCAGGTATCTATTGATAGATGGAGTTAAAATTGTAGATATTTCGAGTAAAAGGCCAGATAAGGTAGATGAGATAGATGCTTCAAAGCTCTGGATACTGCCCTCCTTTATTGATTTGTCCACCGCTCTGGGTCTGGCTGAAGAAGGCGCGGGATTTAATTATTATGATGCTGATGAGGCTACAAACCCCTCTTTACCGCATTTAAGGGCTATTGACGCTTTTTACCCTAAAGACATTGGAATACAGGATGCTATAAAAGGTGGGGTCTCGTATTTTGTTTCGTCTCCTGGTAATTCTGCAGTTTTTTCAGGTTTTAGTGGTTTATTTACTTCCAGGGGATTGACTGCTGATGAAATGGTTAAAAAATTTCCTTTTTCTCTCAAAATCAATATGAATTATAGCTCCAGAGCAAGATGGAGATCTGAAGGTAAATATCCCTCGACAAAGATGGGAATTATGGCTCTTGTGAGGGAAAAATTCGAAAAGGCGAAATTATATGCTAAGAAGAAGGAAAAGGAGATAGACCTTGAAATGGAGGCCCTCACGAAGGCTTTAAACCGCGAGATTCCCGTTACCATTTCGGTGAACACCAGGGATGAGATTGAAAGAGCAATAGAACTGAAAAGGGATTATAATTTAGATGTAATTCTTGAAGAAGCTGAGGACAGTTTCACATTGACAGAGTTAATTAAAAAAGAAGAAATCCCCATTATCGTTGGTCCTTACTTCGTCGCGGGTAGAATGTATCATCAAAGACATCATTATGCGAAATATGCATATAAACTTTACGAGGCTAAAATACTTTTTGCTCTCACCACGATGCATCCCACAATCCCCGTTCATTTCCTTTATCATCAATCCGTACTTTTCGTAAAGCTGGGTATGCCGGAAGTCGATGCTCTGAAAACGATATCGCTTAATCCAGCTATAATAGCAGGATTGGACAAGGAAGTAGGAACCATCGAAGTGGGTAAGAAGGCAAGCATGGTATTTCTTTCCGATGCTCCTTATACCCTGTATTCCGATGTGGTGGGTCATATGATAGAAGGAGAAATGGTATGGAAAAAATTTTAATTATTAAGGGTGGCATTATACATACCATGGAGGGGAAACCCCTTTCAGGGGGGTTTGTGGTAATTAAGGATGGCAAAATTCTCGACGTGACAGAAAGAACGGAGATTCCCGGAGACGCATTGATAATAGATGCGACAGGTAAGTTCGTATACCCTGGTTTTATTGACATACATACCCATACGGGACTCTGGGAGGAGGGTGTAAACATCGAGGGATCTGATGGGAATGAGGCTACAGATCCAGTTACTCCCCACGTTAGAGCCCTTGATGGCATAAATTTTCACGATGACGGTTTTAAAGAGGCTATTTCATCGGGATTAACTACGTTGAACATAATGCCAGGAAGTGCCAATGTGATAGGGGGTCAGGGTGTGGCCGTCAAAACTACCGGAAGGATATTGCTTCAGCCTTCGGGAATAAAGATGGCCCTTGGCGAAAACCCAAAGCGTGTTTACGCATCTCAGAAGAAAACGCCTTCTACAAGACTGGGTAATGCTTACATTATGCGGAAGGCTCTACAGGATGCGGTGAATTACATGAATAAAAAGAAGAAGGATAAAAATGTCTTTGATTTCAAGCTGGAACCTTTGGTTGGGCTACTCGAGGGGAAATATCCTGCAAAAATTCATTCCCATAGGGAAGATGATATCCTTACTGCCATGAGAATAATGAAAGAGTTCGGTATCAAGTTTACCATTGAACACTCCACTGAGGGTCACTTCATAGCTGATATCCTTGCCAGAGAAGGTGTCCCCTGTGCCCTGGGTCCTGTACTGACCACTCGTATTAAGCAAGAACTTAAATACAGAACCCCTGAGACCGCAAAAATTTATGAGGAAAAAGGTGTTCTTTTTGCTTTCACCACAGATTTTCCAGTAATTCCCCATTATGGTATTTTCTACTCTGCCCAGATGGCAGTTCGACATGGCCTCTCTGAAGAAATGGCGCTGAAAGCACTTACGATAAATGGTGCTAAGATTCTCGGCCTTGATAATAAAATAGGAAGCCTGAAACCTGGTAAAGATGCCGATGTGGTCATAACCGATAAAAGCGTTCTCGATCCAAAGTTTAAGGTGCTTTATACCTTCGTTGATGGTGTTATGGTTTATGAGCACAAAAGTATAGATGATCTCTACATATAGGGGGCTAAATGCTGGCGCTTATCGGTGGTAAAATTTTTACCGGTGAAAACTTTATTGAGAGAGGGGTGGTTTTTATTGAGAATGGCAAAATAGTTAAGGTTCTGAAGCGCTTAAGGATTCCGAAAAATATAGAGGTTATTGATCTTAGAGGGAAGTATCTTTTACCGGGCCTCATTGATGTTCACACACACCTGGGGTTGAGAGACGAAGGTGCTCCCAGGGAGTATTCAGATGTGAACGAAGCGACGAATCCGGCAACTCCTGCCCTTTATGCCATTGATGCCTTTAATCCTTCTGCGCCGGATATAGATAAGGCTTTAAGAAGTGGCATTACCACCGTCTTTGTCACTCCAGGAAGTGCCAATCCCATCGGAGGTATGGGTTCTGTGGTGAAATTGAGAAGAGGAAATATAAAAGACATGATCTTGAAGAAAGATGCGGGACTTAAGATGGCTTTGGGGGAGAATCCCAAACTAACTTATAGAGAAAAGAAGATGTTCCCTTCTACAAGGATGGCCACCGCCAGCATAATAAGAGAGTGGTTTTATAAGGCCAAAAAGTATTCAGAAAAGAGGAGAAAAGAACGAGATTTGGGTCTCGAAAATCTGCTTAAAGCTTTAAAAGGTGAGGTGCCTGTAAGGATTCATTGCCACTCTGTACAGGATATTGAGACAGCTTTACGACTCAAAGAGGAGTTTGGTTTTGAGGTCATTCTTGAACACGCCAGTGATGCCACAATGGTTGTGGACAGGCTTAAAGGACAGGTAAAGGGTATCGCTGTGGGTCCCCTCTTTGGTGTTAGCTCGAAGCCAGAATCAAAAAACCTCGATTTTAAAAATCCTGGAATTCTTGCAAAAAATGGTATAAAGGTTGCAATTACCTCGGATCATCCTTTTAACGCCGTTTATTATCTGAATATCTACGCCGCTATGGCTCATAAAGAAGGGATGGACGAGGTGGAAGCCCTGAGGGCTATAACATCGAACGCCGCAGAGCTACTTGGTGTTGGAAGTATGGTGGGGTACATTAAAAGGGGTTATCAGGCTGACATAGTGGTTTATAGTGGACATCCCTTTGATATCAAGTCCAAGGTAGAAATGGTGTTTGTGGATGGTATAAGGGTTGTATAATTTTGCCATGCTGGTTCTTGGTATAGAAACCTCCTGTGACGAAACAGCCATTGGTATTGTTGATGAAAATTTAAGAGTTGTGGTTAATCTCTCAAAAACCCACCTGGAACATAGCGTATTTGGCGGAGTGGTGCCCGAGATCGCTTCCCGAATGCATACGAAGTTGATACTCCCCATGACCCAGGAAGCGCTAAAGCGAGCCAACCTTAACATGGAAGATATTTATGGAATTGCTGTAACATATGGTCCTGGTTTGGTGGGTTCTCTCCTTGTGGGTCTTGCCTATGGAAAATCTCTCGCTTATCTATTTAACAAGCCTTTTATCGGGGTTAACCACCTTGAGGCCCATATGTTTTCTATTTTTTTAAATGCATCCTTACCCGATGAACCATTTATTTTCCTTATTGTAAGTGGTGGGCATACGGAGCTTGTGATCATGGAAAAGCCCGGTTTTTATAAGTTCCTTGGAGGAACCTTGGACGATGCCGCTGGAGAAGCTCTTGATAAGTTTGCAAAAATGGTGGGACTTCCTTATCCTGGAGGTCCTCAGGTGGACAGGCTGGCAAAGGAGGGAGATAGAGAGTTTTATCACTTTCCCAGGGCAAAAGTGGAAGGCCTCAATTTTAGCTTTAGTGGCTTAAAAACAGCAGCTCTTTACCTTGTTAAGGAGAAGGGAGAGACCTTTGTGAGGGAAAACCTGGCAAATTTGTGTGCCTCTTATCAAGAGGCGGTAGTGGATATGTTACTTGATAAAGTTAAGCAGGCTATTAAGAAAACGGGAATCAAAAATCTGGGTGTGGTTGGTGGTGTGAGTATGAATTCAAGACTGAGGCAAAAATTCAGGGAAGAGTTTCGAGGTGTTAATATTTACTTCCCAGAACCCCAGTTTACTGTGGACAATGGGGCTATGATAGCGGGGACAGGAGTTTTCTATTTTAAACAGGGGTATCGCCATCCTTTTGATTTACCTGCAAAACCTGATCTTATTTTCAGTTAGTCGAGTCCGAATCGTCTGTATATTTTGTCTACATTTTTCAGGAAGTCAGTCCTGAAAACCTCTTCTATTTCCTCTTCAGTAAGAATCCTGCTTAAGAATTCGTCACTTAAAACTGAATCTTTAAGATTTAATTCGGGTTTAGCCAGAATCCGGTGAGTGCATCTTTTTACGTGCTCGTAAGCCTCCTTCCTTGGTAGACCTTTTCGGACAAGAAGCAATAATAGCGCCTGGGAATAGTAAAAATCACCATATTTTGTCAAATTCTCGCGCATTTTTTCCACATTAACGTCAAGATCCTTTATTACGTTTTTCATAAGTCTCACCGCGTAAAACAATGTGCAAATAGCATCTTCAAATATGTACCTTTCATTGGAGGAATGTGATATATCCCTCTCGTGCCAGAGGGCGATATTCTCAAAAGCCGGGATTAGATATCCCCTTATAAGCCTCGCTAATCCGCAGATCCTTTCAGACTTTATAGGATTTCTCTTATGTGGCATAGCAGAAGATCCCCTCTGAGTTTTACCGAAGGGCTCCATCATTTCCTGAACTTCTGTCCTCTGGAGAAGCCTGATTTCCAAGGCGAACCGTTCTAAGGATGAAGCGAGAAGGGATAAGGTTGACATCATAAATGCGTGTCTATCCCTGGGAACAATTTGCGTTGAAACTGTTTCAGCCTTAAGCCCCAGTGAATTTAAAATTTTTTCTTCTATTTCGGGAGAGAGATAAGCGTAATTCCCCACAGCACCCGAGATTTTCCCAAAGGAGACCTCCCTTAGTGCTTCTAAAAGGCGCTCTTTATTTCTTAAAAGTTCGGAATAAAAGTACAGAAACTTTAGGCCGCAGCTTGTAGGCTCTGCGAAGACTCCGTGGGTTCTGCCCATTATAGGGGTGTATTTGTAGGTTATTGCTTTTTCCTTAACTACTTCTATAAGATCTTCGAGTTCTTTCAGTAGTTTCTCCAGGGCCTCTTTAAGCATCATGGCGTTGGCTGTGTCCACAATGTCACTGGAGGTAAGTCCGAAGTGAAGGAATCTTCCCTTTTCCCCTACAATTTCTTCCAGGGCCATCAGAAAGGCAATTACATCGTGATCCACTTGAGCCTCGAACTCTTTGGCTCTCCTAGAGAAGGCATTAAGGTCAATATCTTTAAGTTTTTCTCTGGCTTCGGCGTAGGAACCCTGAGGAATTATTCCTTCATCCTCTAAAACCTTGAGGTGGGTTAACTCAATTTCTATCCATCTTCTGTACTTGTTTTCCTCCGAGAAAATTTCCCTGATTTCAGGAATTGAGTATCTCTCAATCATTGTAGTACCATCCTGTATTCTAAATGTGGCATTAAAATTTTTGAGATACCCTCATCTTCTGGATTTAAAACTCTCAAAAAATAAGGAAGCCTCTTCTTTTCAGTAAAGGCTACAGGTCCCTTTACACCTGCCAAACTTTTGATTTTGTTCTTTGCAAGGGATAGGTCACCTAAGGTGTCTACAAGGCCTAGTTTATAGGCATCCTGCCCTGTTAGTACCCTGCCGTCAGCAATTTTTCTAACAGAGTCTTCTGAAATTTTCCTGGCGTCTGCAACAACTTTGATGAAATTAGAATATCCCTGAGAAATTATGCTCTCGATGATTTTTCTCTCCTCCTCTGTCATTTTTTTGAAGGGGGAACCCATGTCCTTGTTTGGTCCAGACTTTATAACCACCATCTCTACACCGATTTTGTCCATAAGGTTTTTTACAACAGGTATTTCAAAGATAACTCCAATGGAACCTGTCAGACTCATGGGGTGAGCTATAATATAGTCGGCTGAACATGCAATGTAGTAGCCACCAGAAGCTGCTACAGAGCCCAAATATGCAACCACGGGCTTTTTGGTCACCTTTTTAAATTCTATAATGCTTCGATAAATTTCATCAGAAGGAACAATACCCCCACCTGGTGAATTAATATAAAGAAGAACACCCCTGACCTGGGGCCTGCCTTTAAGTGTTTCAATCCAATTTACAATTTCCTTTGAATTGTCGATGGTACCGGTTATCCTTACTATTGCAATTTCGTTGGTAAGAGCCTTCCCGATGGCTGCCGCAAAGCCATACAGGATAATAATCCCCAGTATCATCCATAACCACCAATATCTCTTGAAAATCATAACATTATCACCTCTTTTTCTATAATTTGCCCCTCTTTTAATTCCCAGAGAATTATACAGTTGTTCTCAAGGGTAACGAAGGTGTAATAGTAAAGCCAATCTCCAGGGTTGATGTAGATTTTGCCGCTATCATATTTTTGCACTATAGGTCTATGCAAGTGAGCTGTAATAACTATGTCGTGTTTCAAAAGAAGTTTTTCAATCTCCTTTTGTACTGCTTTTTTGATCTCTTTTTGTGATGACCTTTTTCTGGACCATTTTGATATTTTTTGCGCTGTGGAATAAATCAAGTTACAGGGTAAAAGTTTCATGAGAAACTGCCACAGTTTGATGGTTAAAAAAGCTCTGGTTATAACACCTGGAGTTGTTAAAAGATCGCCGTGGGTGAAATAAATGGATTTCCCATTCCAAAAAAGGCTTATCTCCTTTGATACCGTTTTTACTCCTCTCTCCTGTAGCAACCTGAGGGGAAAAAAATCGTGATTTCCCTGAATGTAAAAAACGGGTTTCTTTGAAGCAACGTCTGCAATAATATCTATCACTTCTCCATATTTTTCCATAGCTTTTTGCGGACATTCAAAGTAGAAATCAAAGATATCCCCAAGAAGAATTAACATTTCCACATTACTGAAATGTTCGAAAATTCTCTTCAGCCGGTGGATTTTACCTGTATCAGTCTCAAGGCCAATGTGTAAATCGCCAAGGATGAGAATCACCTGATTAGTATAAGGAAAAAGTCGTGAAAAAAGAACTGCGTGAAAAACAAATTTTTGGACTTTGTAAAAATAGAAGTGAAAGATAGCTTAAATTTAGCTTATGAAACCCGTCAGTTGGTTTTACCAGCGTGTTCTTTTAAAATTAAATCACTATGGGAAAAATTTTAATTCAGCTTGGGCTAATGTTGATAATTTTGGGACTAATCCTTTCTCTTTTCGAGAGCTTGTCCTTTAGAATTCCTGGTGATATTGTGGTCAGGAAGCCTCACGTTACTATTTTTATTCCCATCGGAACCAGTATTCTGATTTCCATACTGTTAACATTGATTCTAAACATTATTTTCAGGTTTAAAAAGTGAAAAAGATCGATAGATATTTCCTTGTAAACTTGATAAAACCCTTTGTAGGTTCTGCACTGGTACTAACGATGATTCTCCTTTTAAATAGTATTTTCCAGCTAATGGACTTAATTGTTCGAAAAGGTGTTCCCATGTCTCTTGTCTTGAAAGTTATTTTTTATACCCTTCCCTTCGTTATCAATATGACCTTCCCTATGGCATTTCTTGTAGCGGGCCTCATTTTCTTCGGAAGAATTGCGGCAAATAATGAACTTTTGGCGCTTAAAAGTAGTGGAGTTGATCTGAAAAAAGTTTTTCAAAAGCTCTTCATTTTCTTAGCATTTTTCGCGATTTTTAATATCGTCTTCAATTTTTGGGTGCTACCTGGTACCAATTATAGCTTGAAAAAGACGCTGTTCACCATCAGGGTTACGAAACCAGCAATACAAATTGAAGTTGGAGTTTTTAACAAAGTAGAGAATTTTTTAATTTTTGCAGAAGACAAGGACGAAAAAAGAGGCATTTTAAAAAGGGTGAAAATACAGGAAATTTCGAGGGATGGTGTGAAATTTATTCATGCTGACGAGGGAAGGGTTAAGACTACCAGAGAGGGAGATGTATTGATGGAACTCTATAATGGTGAATTTGTGGAAACTCGTGGAGAGAAAAAACAGGAATTTAGAAGGGGAGTTTTTAAAAAAGAGATAGTCGTCCTGAGGGTTAACAGAGAAAATTTTTATGGTGACCTGGTATATAAGGGCGACAGGGAGAAAACCATTAATGAGCTCATAAGGGAATTAAAAGAAGCAAAAAAGGAAATGGCTGGTTACGCTAAGGATGATAAAATTTCCAGAGATTTTACAAGGAGAAGGGTTAATATCCTCCTCTCCGAAGTTCATACCAGGTTGGCGTTGCCTTTTGCAGCCCTGATTTTTGTTCTTTTCTCATTTCCTGTAGCTGTTAAATTTAAATTTTCAGGTTATGGCTCTGCTCTGGGGGTGTCCTTTTTCTTTTTTATCATTTACTATATTTTGCTGCTTTTAGGGCAGGAAGTAGCCCGTAGAACTACTATAAATGCTTTTCTCGCTATCTGGTTCCCCAATATGTTTTTTGGTGTGATTACTGCAATTTTTATGGTGAGGGAACTGAGGAGATGATAATACTTTTCAATTGCCTTTTATGTATCTTTGATGTGGTTGTTCCAGACTCCCTTCTTTTTAAACCTCCCGATAGTTTATTTGTGGAAAGGAAATCTGCATCCTTTAGTAGTGTTACAAGAAATTTCGAATTCGTGGCGTTAAATTCTTTTATTTCTTATTATTCTCCTCATTTTCACTGGGAAACATTCAAGCTTCCTTGTGTAATGAGAACGGGAAATGGGGAGTTGGGTTGGGAAAAGGGGTATATTAGCTTTTACTCCAAGGTGAAATTTAAGGACTTTGGTCATTTCGTTACTTTAGAGGACACTTCAGGTCTCTCCATGGTGGGGGAAAGGTTATTTGTGGGAATGGAATTTCGAAATTGGTTGGATTATTTCCCCGGCAAGTCTAGTAGAAGAATTTATACTTATAGCCTCGGATATTTAACCGTTGGTGTAAAAGTAAGAAATTTAGGAATTTTTACAGTGGCAGAGAGGGTTAACAAAGAGCACCAATTTTATGTTGGTTTGAGTTATTTTTCTCCATATTTTACCCTGGCACTAAGTCTTGATAAAGGAGGCATTAGTTCCTTCGCTTTTCTTTCCCGATTTGAGAATTTCAGAATGGATTTTAGCATAGATAATGACTATACCTTTGGAGATTTTGTTTCCCGAGATTATTTTGCTTACGATGCAATAACCCCTTCAAGGTCCATGGATAGTATTAGATCTCTCAAAATGGATCTTGAGATAGTCCCTTTTTCGTTTAGTTATAGAGAAAAGAGGATAATACGCGAGCTTGTGGTTTTTGATAGGGTTTTTGAATTTAAGATCAATACAGACGATTTCAAGCTTCATTATGCTCATTTAGATAGTCCTCTTAGGCTCCTCAAGGATACCCTTGGAGTAGAATGGATTCTGAGACAAGAATATTACGACATAATTTTGAACTGGCAGTGGAGAAATCATGAGGGGAGCATAATTTTGAGCGATTTATCTTTAAAGTTTAAGCTTTTTAAGGACTTAAATCCGCTGGTTAAGGTTAATAATTTATTTAATTCCGGGGGATATTATCTCCCGGGGGTGAAGGCGAAAAGGAGGTATGTAGAAATTGGAGCAATCTTCAGGAAAGAAATTTAAAGCAGGCTATGTGGCCATAGTGGGGAAACCCAATGTGGGAAAGTCAACCTTTCTCAATACTGTTTTGAATTTTAAAATTTCTGCGATAAGTCCGAAGCCCCAGACCACCCGCCACAAGATTCTCGGAATTTTGACGGGGGATGATTATCAAATGCTCTTTCTGGATACTCCGGGTATCATGGAGAAACCGAGACACGAACTTGATAAGTGGCTATTAAAGAGAGCTTTTGAGGCTATTGAGGATGCTGATGTTATTGTTATGATTGCAGAGCCACAGGATCCCGAAGAATTAGATATGAGAATTGTGGAAAAGATAAAGGAATCGGGCAAGCCTGCCATTCTTTTGATAAACAAGGTTGATGAAGTACCTGATAAGAAGCAACTTCTGCCTGTTATCGACGCTTTTGGTAAAACGGGTGTATTTAAGGAAATAATCCCCGTAAGTGTTTTAAAGGGTATAAATATGGACGAAGCAATGAATGCGATAAAGAATCTTCTACCAGAGTCTTCACCTTTTTACCCTGAGGATGCAGTTACAGACAGAACAGAACGTTTTATGGTTCAGGAAATTTTGAGGGAGAAGATTTTTGTCCTTTATGGTGAAGAAATACCCTATGCCTGCGCCGTTGAGATTGAAGAGTTTCGTGAGAATGACCCCGAGCATAATGGAAAGGATTTCATAAGAGCGGTAATTCATGTGGAGAAAGAGTCACAAAAGAAAATAATTATTGGTAAAGATGGATCAAAGATAAAAAAACTGGGAACCATTGCGAGACAGGAAATTGAAGCATTTCTGGGGAGGCCTGTTTATCTGGAACTCTGGGTAAAGGTAAGTGAAAAGTGGAGAGAGAAACCCGGCTTTATAAAACAGATTGGATATTGAACTTCTAGAGGATTTGTTTTGATACGAAGAACATTATGATTGCGGAGCTGATAACGCCACTCAGGTTGTCGTCCAACTCCCATGGCAATACTTCGCTTATTGCAGCGGAGAGAGCTCCCAGGGTTATAATTAAAAACGGGAAAGATGTCGCCCTGAAATACAGGTAACCAGCAACAAGGGAAAAGGCAATATAAGCTAAGGTACCCTCAACGGTTTTGTTGAAAAGTCTTGTTCGACCGTATTCAAGCCCCATAAGTTTCGCAAACATGTCTCCAAAAACGGGAAAAAGAATGGATGCACAGGCTATCTCCCTTGGAAAAAGTAAGAAACTCAGGAAGGCGGCAACGGTGAAGTGAGTCATACTGGAGAAGGTCTTTTCTTCTTTTTGTTTAAATGCGAATCTCAAAGTCTTCATAATTACTTCATTAATACCACGTTTTGAAAGCCTTATTATGTCAAAAAGTAAGAACGATGCGGCTACTCCACCTGTGAGATAAAGAATGAATCTCCTTGAGGTAAGAAAGTAAATAATTATGTAAAGAATGGCAAAGGGCCTTGCGATAAATCTCGACCACTTGATAGAATCTTTTGTTTTGGGACTTAAAGAGTATCCCTGGCGTAAAATGTTTTGAATTGCCATAGCAAAAATATGAATTGTTGGAATAGTAATAATTAACGCTTCCAGAAAAGTGCTATGAGCAAGGAGGATTAACCATAATACGGGGATTATAAAGATTCCAGAAATTTTGCTGAGCTGCGTTATGTATACCACAGTCAGTACAAAGAATAAGAGAATTAAGAAGGCCAGGAAAAAATGCTCTTTGACTAAAAGGAAACGGAACAGGAAGAATAAGAGAACCCCGGTGGCCGTTGCTTCACCGAATCCTCCTCTGAACTTGAGATAAAATGGGAAAATGTGACCCAGAATTGCACCATAAGATGCCACAAAGCAAAGGGGATAAATCACATTAAGTTTTGAGGATATCCAGGCAGCAATGAGTCCCTTGGAAGTATCAAAGATCGCTGTGAAGATAGAGGGCCAGATTCCAAGGATTTGATAAGTTTTTAAAACTCCTGCACCTCTTTCGCCCGTCCGGGTAATATCTGTTTTTCTCAGTACTTTGCCTAAAAAGTATGCTGGGAGTAAACTACCTATGAGATATCCAATGCAAAAACTTAGAGCGAGTTTTAACATGTTTTTATTATAATGCAAAAGGCATTATAATTACTTGTATGAATTTCGTTGCAGGAATTTTGAGTGGTGGGAAAGGAGAGAGGTTCTGGCCCCTCTCAAGAGATGACCACCCCAAGCAGTTTCTAAAGATAGCCGGTAATAAGACCCTTATAGAAATGACATACGAACGAATCAGGAAAATTCCCGATTGTTCAGAAATTGTCCTCATATCAAATAAAAAATTTGAAGAGAAGCTCAAGTTTCTTTTCCCCGACGCTTCGCTTATTCTTGAACCTGTTGGGAAAAACACTGCACCCGCCTGCGCTGTAGCAAATGAGTACGTAATGAGAAAGTACGGTAAAGCTGTGCTTGGGATTTTCCCTTCCGATCACTACATCCTTGAAGACGAAAATTTTGTGGAAGATATTTCCCATGGAATTAAGCTGGCTGAAGAGGGATACATTGTAACCGTGGGTATAAAACCCGACCGTGTAGAAACAGGATATGGGTATATTGAAATAGGAGAGAGAATAGATGAAAGGGGCTTTAAAGCTTTAAAGTTCCATGAAAAGCCTGATCCCGATACGGCAAAAAAATATGTAGAATCAGGGAGATTCTTCTGGAATGCTGGTATGTTTATCTGGAGAGTTGATATTTTTGATATGGCTTTAAAAAATAACCTTCCGGAATTCTACGAGATTTTAAAGAGCTGTAGTTTAGATGATCTCTCCAGTATTTACGAAAAGGCTCCTTCCATTTCTGTAGATTATGCCATCATGGAGAAAGAGAAGAATATCGCCGTTGTAGAGGCTTCTTTTTCTTGGGAGGACCTGGGTTCTTTCCCTTCTTTAAAAAAAGTTGTGTCGCAGGATGATTTGGGCAATGTTATACATGGAAACGTAGCCTACCATAATTGTGAAGATTGTGTTATTATCGGGGATGGGCCTCTTGTGGCTGCATATGGTTTGAAGGACATCGTGGTGGTCTCGACCAGGGATGTGGTGCTTGTAATTCCCAAAGAAGAAGCTCAGAATGTAAAAAAGCTCAGGGAAATTTTGAAAGAAAAAGGTCTGGTTCATTTGCTTTAAAAGGAGGTTTATATGAGGAAAAGCAGAGTAATAGGATTCACCCTGCTGGTGTTGTTAGCAGGGTGTAATTTGAGAGTTGAGGAATGGAATGAGCATAAGATCCTGCCCATTGGTGTGGCCTTGCCGTTGGACACTGATACGTTTACCCTTCAAGAATTCGTAGAAAAAAATTCGCAATACCTGTCAACTATAAGTGATACAATCTTTTACGGAGAGGATACGGTAATAACGAATCAATTCCTGGCAATAGATAGTACAGTAGTCGCTACATTCAGTCATGGATTACCGGAAGACATACTTGATACTTCAAGAACGGTCCTTAATCTTGAAGTTTGCCTTGTGAGGACTAGGGTCAGGTTTAAGGGTGAAGTGCTTACGCCTTGTAACATTGAATTTTTAGCAACATTTTCGAGAGGTGGCTCCGAAGTCAGAGCCGATACTACAACTGTTTCGCTAACTCCGGGTACATACGACACTTTAATCATCCTAAACTTGTACAATGTTCCGGTAGGTTCTTTCAGTATTACCATAAGAGGTCGTGGTACTTTAGGTACTGCACATGTAGATACTATGGAACTTTCCTACCAGATTCCTTTAATGGTTAACTTCAGAGGAGATACTATTGTTTTCAAGGAAGTAGTTACTGAAAATGATTCGAGTATTATAGATTGGGCTAATAAAGAACTAATTGACACCATATTGCTGGGAGGGAATGTCTGGAATAGAATTCCGTTGGGCTTAAATCTCCAGGTATGGGTTTTAAACAAGGCGAAAAATGATAGCGTTATGGTACTGGGTCAAAACATACCGGCTGCGATCCTTTCAGGTGGCTTGGCCGCCCAGGAGAGCAATACAGAGATAAGTGTTGTTGCAGATAGAAGATTAATGGAATTTCTTAAGCAAGATACCATGTATTTTCACATACTTACCTATATAACTGCCGGCTCAGGGGAATGTGTTACTTTCAGATCACAGGATTACCTTCGTTATAGCTTGTATTTAAGAGTCAAGGGTAATTTAGATTTTGAAAAATTAAGCGAATAAGGAGGAAAAAATGAAAAAGGTGCTATTTTTCACCCTTTTAATTGGTTCCGTTTCTGCCTATCCCTTAATATCTTTTAACGGAGAATGGCTTGGAACCGCAGGCTATTTTGGGCCATATTCAGCCTTTCATTCTCCCCAAAATTTAGCATCCAAATATAACCCGTCATTCGTACTGATGATACCATATTTACATACCGGAATAGAGAATAATTTGCTATCTCTTGGCCTTTACAACGAACTTGCGCCCATGGACACTATAACGGACGAGTTTAAAAACCGTGTCCTTAACAAAATTGGAGATGCTTACACCTTATCGGGTTACTTTAGTGTCACGCCTTTGGGTCTATCCATTGGCCCTGTGGCTATTGTTTCTCGTTCGGTTCAGGCGGCAAAAGTGGAAGTACCTTCGGATCTTTTCCGTATTGCTCTTTATGGCACAGAACTAAACAGGACGTACGATTTTACAGCTTTTAGAGGTGAGGCAATTTTCTACCAGCAGAATACTGTGGGCTTCGCGTGGAAACAGGAAATAGCGAAAAGAAAAGTTCACTTTGGACTTGCAGGCTCCTACATCATGGGACTTGCCTACCTTGATTTCCATTCAACCACTGGAAGAATACATGTGGGTAGCGAAGGCGTAGAAGTTGCCGATACGGTTACTTTAAGATTTTCTGTGCCTAATTATGTTTTCAACATTGGAGATAGCACATGGGCACCTAAATTTTCAGATTTGGTAACACCCGCTGGTACAGGTTACTCTTTCACTGTTGGAACATCTGTGGAGATAACACCTAAATTTATATTAGGTCTAACGCTGGAAAATTTGATTTCAAGTATTAGCTGGAATTCTGACTCTACAATGGTGGGTAAAGCAGCAATATCTTCTACAAATTTTGACCTGGAAGATCTTTTCAGTGCCGAGAGTTTAAAGCAGATATTTTCAGATACCTTTGAGATGCAGAGGTCCTCTTTTAGAACTTCCTTACCCACGCTGCTAAGAATTTCTGGAAGATATGATTTTTATCGCCTTCCTTTCAGGTTCTATTTCGATCTAGAACAGGGCTTTAAAAATACCGCTTTATCCAGTACCAGGCCAAGATTGTCTTTAGCCTTTGAAGCTAATACTTTCATACCCCTTCTTGTGGGCACCAGTTTTGGGGGTGGAGCAAAACCTATTCTGTCATTGGGCAGTGGATTTCAACTCCCATTCTTTTTCATAAATGCCGGTGTGTCTACGAGGGGGTTCACAGTTGAAGATTGGGAAGGAGCTCATTTTACTTTTGCTATGGGATTTAGAAGTGTAATTTATCAGTATGTTGAAGGAACCATTTATGATTCCACCACAGGTACTCCCTTAATTGCCAATGTTGAAGTTATAAGAAGTGATGGTAAGAAGGTAGTTCCCAAAGTTAAAGAAAAGGGATATTTCAAAGTAAAACTACCATGGGGCAAAACCCGTATCAGGATATTCGCTCAGGATTACGCATCTATAGATACAGTTATTTTTGTGGATAAGAAAGAGAAAAAATCTTTACAGTTCTATCTTATGCCACTTTACGGTGAAGTGATAGCTCTTGTCACAGACTTTGTGACAGGGCTTCCTAAACAATATGTCCCGGTTATCATTGAAAGGCCCGATGGAAAAGTGGATACCTTGCTCACAGACGAGAGCGGGAAGGTGACTAAGAAGTACCTGCAGGGTGTTTACACCTTAAAAATCTTGGAGGCAAATTACAAGCCTGTAATAGAGACCTTTGAGATTAAGCCTTTAGAGACCGTTACGAAGAATTATTCTATTGTGCCAACGGAGGGAGAAGTTTACGGTAAAGTTATGGATGCGAAAACTCTTGCACCCCTTGTTTCTCAAATTGAAATTTACGATTCTACTGGTAATCTGGTTATGACTTTGAATACTTCCGAAAGTGGTGAATTCTTCACAAGGCTCAAGGAAGGTGTCTACAGGATTAAGGTATTCTCCGAAAAGTACATACCATACGAAGGTTCCTTCGTGATCGAAGGGGGTAAGAAGACTACAAAGGACATTTCGCTGCTCAAGAAGAAAATGGTCTTTACTTTCAGGAATATCTACTTTGAATTCAATAAGGCTGATATAAAACCAGAGTCCTATCCAGTCTTAGATTCCATTGCCCTTTTCCTGAAGGAATATCCTAATGTAAAGGTGGAAATTGGTGGTCATACGGATTCCAGAGGCTCTGATGCGTATAACCTGAAGCTCTCGCAGGCAAGGGCTGAGGCTGTGAGGGAATACCTCATTAAGGTGCACAATATATCTCCCGAAAGGCTTATAGCAAAGGGATACGGCGAGAGAAGGCTTGTGGTATATCCGGAAAAGTCCGAAGAAGATTATCAGATGAATAGAAGGGTGGAATTTACCATTCTTGGGGAAATAGAATAGAGGAAATTAAACCAGGATTAGGGCGGGGCCCCTTAAGGGGCCCCGCTTTTTTTCTAAAACCTGATTTCAAATGATTTGTACCCTTTTGGCGGTAGTTCTTCCTGCACTACTTTTTCCACTCTCGCTGCGGGAGGGCCTTCTTTGACTTTCTCGAGAAAAATTTTTAAATTTTCTTCGTCTCCTTCCGCCTCGATTTCCACAGAGTCATCGGGCATGTTCCTGACCCAGCCACTAATGGAAAGCATTCGAGCAATTCTCAATGTAAAATAGCGAAATCCTACACCCTGGACAATACCGTAAATTCTTAAGTAGTACCTTTTAACTGCCATTTTGCTTTAAGCTTTCAATGGTTTCCCTTATTCCTTCCTCAAGGGTTACCCCGGGACTCCATCCTAGTTTTGAAATTCTATCTATGTTTAAATATATCCTGTAAACTTCACCCTTACGGGGCTCTTTATAAACGGGGTCTTTTTTATAACCTGTTAGAGTTTTCATAACTTCAAAGAGTTTATTAACAGAAGTGCCTTTCCCTGTTCCGATGTTAAATTCTCTCTCTCTTAAATTATTCATCTCCGTTAAAAGGAGGTTAGCCCTGGCAACGTCTTTAACAAAAATAAAATCCCTTTCCTGATTACCGTCACCAAATATATAGCATTCTTTGTCTTCCAGCATGTTTTTGCCGAAAATGGCTATTACACCCGCTTCTCCATAAGGGTCCTGCCTGGGACCGTAAACATTCCCATACCTGAGTATTACATAATTTAAGCCGAAGTTTTTGTGATAATATCTTATGTACATTTCTCCGGCATACTTGGAAATTCCATAAGGGCTTAAAGGATCTATTGGATGCCTTTCGTCGCAGGGAAGATAAATGGGATCTCCGTATATCGCACCACCGCTCGATGAAAATAGAAACTTTTTAACTTGATATTTAACAGATAACTCGAGGAGATTGATAGTTCCAAGGATGTTAATATCCGCATCTTCTTGAGGATTACGGGTAGAATGTATGACGCTGATTTGAGCAGCATGGTGGTTTACGATATCAGGTTTTTCTTTATGGAAAATCTCCTCTAATTTATCTTTATCCCTTATATCTACCCTGTAAAACTTAGCTCGAGGGTTCAGGTGTTCAATTTTACCACTTGTAAGATTATCGACCACTACCACATCGTATCCATTTTCAATATAGTGGTCCTGTACGTGAGACCCGATGAACCCACAACCACCTGTTAGAAGCACTTTCATGTCAATATTATAATGCAACAGGCTTACAAAATTGGTGGGACATTACTCGCAGCTTATAATTAAATAGTGAAAGAGCAGACAAAGGAAGATAGGGCACATAAAGTTAGGAAGTCTGTAGAATCCATAATCTGGACCCTTTTTATTGTATTCTTGCTGAGAGCCTTCGTTATTCAGGGTTATGTGGTCCCTTCGGGTTCCATGGAAGATACCTTGCTTCCAGGTGATTTTCTTCTGGCTCTCAAATTTACGTATGGGCTCGAGATACCCTACACCGGAATAAAGTTTTTCCAATTCAAAAAGCCCAGGAGGGGAGAGATAGTAATATTCCTTTACCCTGTTACCAGAAGACAGGATTATGTAAAGCGCTGTATAGGACTTCCCGGGGATACAATAAAAATTGTGAATAAAATTGTATACGTGAACGGTACCCCAATAAAGGAAAAATATGCAGTACATAAGGATCCTAAAATTATTCCTCCCCTTATGGAAATTACCAATGATATAATACAGAGGGATTATCAAAGAGCGTGGGAACAGGGCCGTTTCATGCAAGATCCCAGGGTTCGGGACAATTTCGGTCCTGTGATTGTACCCGAAGGCTATTTTTTTGCTATGGGAGATAATAGAGATTATTCTTTTGATTCACGATTTTTCGGCCCTGTTCCCCTAAAGTATCTTAAGGGTACTCCCCTTATAATTTATTTTTCCATTGACCTTGAGAAGCCCGTTTATAGAGTGTGGGAAAAAATAAGGTTCAAGAGATTTTTTAAGTTTATCCCTCTCCTATGATTTTGACCAAGCCTGAGAAGCTTTCCGAGCTGATAGCAGGAAAGCCCCTCATTTTTGAGCTGGGATTTGGTAATGGTGATTTTTTACTTTATTTAACCAGGGAATATCCTGATCACCTTGTTATCGGTGCTGAAGTTGCAAACCACTATTTCCTGGTAGCTTTTCGTAAATTGATGCGGAGCGGTGTAAATAACTTCCTTCTATACAGGGGTGATGGAAGAACCCTTTTCAGGTTTATTGTCCCCAACGGGAGTGTTGATGCCATATACATAAATTTCCCCGATCCCTGGGAAAAAGCCTCCAAAGAGGGTAGAAGGCTCGTATCCGAGGCATCCATCAAAATGTATTATTCGCGAATTAAGACCAGTGGAAAACTCTTTATTTCAACAGATTCGCAGGTGCTGAAGCTATACTTACGTGAAAAACTTTTAGCGAATGGTATCTCTTTTGAAGAGATGACGGAAAGTCCCTTCCTTCATGTATCCACAAAATACGAGAAGAAGTGGCTAAGTTTAAATAAACCAGTAAGTTACTTTATAATTACAAAGACTGACGAAAGAAATTTTGATGCACCAGAGGTTTATTTCAAAGAAATGCCTAATTTTATTTTCAGGCTGAAAAACTCTGAGGGTAATTTGTTTGAGAAAATAAGAACATTGCTTCCCATTGAGTCTAAGGAAGGGGATTTTTACTATAAGATCGATAGAGCCTATTTTAGTGATGAGGATTGTCTTGTGCGGGTTATTCACTCAGAGCCTTTTTTGCAGCAAAAATATTATATTCTTCTCAAAGTGCGCGATGGTAAGGCTTCCCTTGAGATCGATGATAAAAATGGGATACTTATCACAAGATGGGTTTTAAAGGCCGTAAGAGATTTCGCTAAAGTTTTATACAAACTTTTAGGTGATGAGATAGTTTTTTCAAACCTCGGGGAGGTTTTGGAATGAAAAAACTCCTTGTATTTTTATCTGTTCCTTTCTTCTCAGGTTGCTTTTTTGGGACTTTCAGGAGTGCAGAACCTATTGGGGCAGGAAATGTAGAAAAAAACCTGTATTTTAATGTTCCCTTTTACTATTCGAGATCTTATAAAGAAGGTGCAAGGACTTCGGGAACCTACTACACCGGTGTAGGGTTGGGAGCAATGTTGAATTTCGGAGCTTCAGATTTTATGGATTTCGGGGCGAAGTTAGACCTGGCTGAGGGACTTGGGCCGCAATGGAAGTTTAGGTTTATTCATTATTATCCCTTAAGTATGGCCATTAATACTGGTTTCGGTTACCACTTTGTTGCGGAGGGTTTTTGCTGGAACGTAGATCTTCTAGCTTCTTCGCGAATCTCCGAATATTCATCGGTTTATATGGGTTTCTTAATTCATCATCTGCCTGACTATACGAATGTCACGAGTTTGTCTCAATATTTTAATATTAAAAGTTTCAGGAATTTTGCGGGCTTTGCCCTGGGATTTTCTTTTTCCAACTTTGAGAAGGTCAAGGCTGTCAAAAGTTTTGATGTGGAATTCGTTATTCCGGTGCATAAGTATCCACCCTTATTGTGGGGACTGAGTGTGGGTTTTTGAGATGAAAGAAGAGCTGGTACAGAAAATTGTGGAGGTTCTAAATCGGGACGGAGTTGTAGCCTGTCCCACGGAAACGGTTTTTGGGCTTTTGGCCAGGGCATCTTCCGAAAAAGCCGTTAACAGGATTTTTGAAATTAAAAAGAGAGACAGGCTTAAAACCTTACCCTGCTTTGTTAAAGACATCACTATGGCTCTGGATTTAATGAAGCGAGTCCCCGAATACGCCGTCAGACTAATGGAAAAATACTGGCCTGGACCTCTAACCATCGTGGGGTTTGCATCGGACAAGGCGCCTTCTTCCTGCGTTTCTAAAGAGGGTAAGATTGGCATAAGAATTCCGGATTTTCCTGTAATTAACGAAGTTTTAACTTTAGTTAACGAGCCTCTGGCTTCTACCAGTGCAAATTTCTCGGGAGAGCCCCCCTTTGCCTCAAGTGAAGAGGTTAAAGAAAGATTTGGTAATATGGTGGATTTAATAGTGGAAGGGAAGGCTGGAAACATTCCTTCAACCGTAGTAGATGTTACTGGCGAAAGGCCATTAATTACAAGGTACGGCGTATTAAAATTTTCCGAGATTGAGGCCACTGCTGGAGTAGAAGTCCAGTTCAGGGAAAGGGAGAGACTTACGGTACTTTTACTATGCACCGGCAACACGTGTCGAAGCCCCATGGCAGAGGCGATTTTTAAGAAAGAGTTTGAAGATTTTAAGAATATACAGTTTATTTCAAGAGGAACAATTCAGGTGGCAGATAAAGACATAAATCCCTTGACTAAGCAGGTGCTCGAAGAAATGGGAATCAACGATTTCAGGCACATTCCTCAGAAGGTTGACGATGCAGAACTTGAAATGGCTGACATAATCCTTGTGATGGAGAAAAAGCATATGGAAGCTATAAAGGAGAAATATCGTGATAGGGTCAGACTTTTCGGTGGGGACCATGAAGAGATTGAAGATCCCCTGGGTAGTGGCATCAATACTTACAGGTTTGTGAGGGATAAAATTCGTTATTTTATAAAGGGCTTCTGGAGGCCTTATTTTGAATGGAAATTTGAAAAATAGGGGGTTGTTATGGGATTTAAAATTCTTGTTATAAATCCTGGGTCCACATCCACTAAGGTGGCCCTTTTTGAGGACGAAGAGCAACTTTTTTCAGTGAACATCTCTCATCCAGCAGAAGAGATCTCGAAATTTAACAAAATAATTGACCAGTATGAGTTCAGAAAAAATATCATTATTAACGAGCTTCAGAATCGGGGCTATAAAATGAATGAACTCAGTGCGGTGGTAGGCCGTGGGGGGCTCTTGAGACCCATACCCAGTGGAACTTATAAGGTTACAGAAAAGATGCTGGAAGATTTAAAGGCTGGCGTTAACGGGGAGCATGCTTCTAATTTGGGTGCATTAATTGCGGATGCCATTGCAAGACCACTGGGAATTCCGGCTTTTATCGTAGATCCAGTGGTCGTAGATGAGATGGACCCCATCGCAAAAATTACTGGGCTACCTTTTATAAAGAGGAAGAGCATTTTGCATGCCTTAAATCAGAAGAGGATTGCGAGACTTGCAGCGAAAGACCTTGGGAAGAGATATGAGGAAGCCAACCTTATTGTGGTTCACCTTGGCGGTGGGATCAGTGTGGGAGCTCACAGAAAGGGAAAAATTGTTGATGTAAATAATGCCCTCAATGGAGATGGTCCTTTTGCCCCCGAGAGAGCTGGGAGTCTTCCTGCATGGCAGCTTGTGGAACTATGTTTTTCTGGTAAATATACGAAAGACGAAATTAAAAAGCTTTTAGCGGGGAAGGGAGGTGTGGTAGCATATCTTGGAACAAATGATATGAGAGTGGCTGAGGAGATGGTGAATAAAGGTGATAGGAAAGCGAGAATAATTATGGAGGCCATGGCCTACAACGTTGCAAAATGGGTAGGCATGATGGCGACGGTTCTGGAGGGTGACGTAGATGCAATAGTTTTAACGGGTGGACTTGCGTATTATAAAGATTTTGTTAATTGGGTGGAGAGAAGGGTTAAATTTATTGCACCCCTCAAGGTTTACCCTGGTGGGGATGAAATGAGGGCGCTGGCGGAGGGTGCCCTGAGGGTACTCAGGGGTGAGGAGGAAGCAAAGATTTATGAGCAGGAAATAATTGAAGATAAAGATCCCTGGGAGGTATCAGCATGATAAAAAAACTCGATGAAATTGTGGAAAAAGTAAAAGGTTTACCTTCAATGAGGCTTGTGGTTGCATGTGGAGAAGATCCTCACACTATAGAGGCTGTGTCTAGGGCAAAAAATGAAGGTCTTGTGGATGTGATTATGGTGGGAAATACGGAAAAGATCGAGAGCGTTGCAAAGGAACATGGAGTTGATCCAGCAATTTTTACGATCATTGATGAGAAGGACACAAAAAAGGCCCTTAAGTTGGCTGTAAAGATGGTTAGAGAAGGTGAAGGCGACATTTTGATGAAAGGGCTTGTTAATACTGCCGATTACATGAGAGCTATCCTGGATAAGGAAAGCGGACTCGTTCCCCCTGGAGGTGTATTATCCCACGTAACTGTGGTAGAACTACCCTCATATTCAAAACTTTTGATAGTTGCTGATGTCGCAGTTATTATTCTACCGGATCTGGATCAGAAGGTTAAAATCTTACAATATACAATTGAAACTGCACATGCCCTTGGAATTGAAAATCCGTATGCCTTTTTAATTAGTGCAGTGGAAACTGTAAGCCCCAAAATGCCGTCAACAATAGATGCCGCAATAATTAAGGTGATGGCCGAGCGCGGCCAGATAAAGGGTGCAGTGGTGGAAGGCCCTGTAGCCCTCGATATTGCTGTATCAAAGGAATGTGCACAAATCAAAGGATTTAACAAGCCTGGTGCAGGTGAGGCTGACATCTTGATTTTCCCGAATATAGAGACGGGTAATGTATTCTTCAAGACCTGTACCCAGTTAGCGGGGGGCAGGATTGCCGCTGTGGTTGCGGGGGCCACAGCTCCGTGTGTACTTACCTCAAGAGCGGATAGCGAGGATTCCAAGTTCATGTCCATAGCCCTCGCTGCACTTCTTGCAGCAAAGAAAGGAGGAAAAGCATGAAAATTCTTACATTAAACTGCGGTTCTTCTTCCGTTAAATATCAGGTTTATGACTGGGACAAAAGAAGGCCCCTTTGCAAAGGTATAGTAGAGAGGGTAACTGTTGGAGGTTCTTTCATTCTTCACGAGGTTCCAGGGAAAGATCCCGTAAAGCTGGAGCATGAATGTCCCGATCACGCTGTGGCTATTGAACTTGTTATAAATACCATTACGGATCCCGAAATAGGCGTTTTAAAAAGTATAAGTGAGATAAATGCCGTTTCCCATAGGGTGGTTCATGGTGGTGAGAAGTTCACTAAATCTGTTCTCATAGATGATGAAGTTGTAAAAACTTTTAAAGAATTGTATCCTTTAGCTCCCCTTCATAATCCTGCAAATGTTCTGGGGATTGAAGCCGCCAGAAAACTCTTGCCCAACATTCCACATATTGCGGTTATGGATACAGCTTTCCTTCAGACTATGCCCGCCCATACTTATCTTTATGCCGTTCCTTATGAATGGTATGAAAAGTACGGTGTTCGTAAATATGGTTTTCACGGGACCTCTCATCTTTATGTTTCAAGAAGGGCTGCTGCTCTTATGGGTAAAAAACCCCACGAAGTAAATCTAATTACCCTTCACATTGGGAACGGAGCCTCGGCTACAGCCATTAAAAATGGTAAGGCTTATGACCATTCCATGGGTTTCACTCCTCTTCAGGGTCTTATTATGGGTACACGAAGCGGTGACATAGACCCGGCTATCATTCCATTTATAATAGAAAAAACTGGGTTAACTCTTGATGAGGTTATGAATATTCTTAATAAAAAGAGTGGAATCCTGGGAATTACCGGGAAGTATACAGATAGAAGGGATGTGGAAATTGCAGCAGAAAAGGGTGACCCAAGGGCTATCCTTGCTATTGAGATGGAGGCGTACCGAATAAAATTCTACATAGGAGCTTATATGGCCGCACTGGGAAGAGTGGATGCCATTGTTTTCACTGCAGGGGTGGGGGAGAAAAGCTGGATTATAAGGGAAAAGGCACTGGAAGGTCTTGAGTATCTTGGTGTAATCCTGGACAAAGAGAGGAACAAAGAAGCGATGTCCCGCAATCACGAGTTCGTAATTAGCACTGATGATTCTCCTGTAAAAGTATTTGTAATTCCAACGGATGAAGAACTGGTTCTAGTGGAAGACGCTGTAGCAATTTTAGAAGGAAGGTATGATATACCTGAGAGATTTGTATATTCTTTCGAGTCTCCGGATTACGTGAATGAGGTTCGCGAGGAGGCATATAGAAAAGAACTGGAGAAGAGGAAAAAAGCTTGAGTTTTTTCCAGTTATTGATTTTTACCGAGCTATTAAAGTATAATCTCTATTTTAGTGGAGTGCGCGTAGGGCAAGCATTCTTGAAGACGGAACAAATCTCTGACACCGTTTCGAAGGGTGTTCTGCTCATAAGAACTGAGGGATTTTTTGATAAAATTTATTCTGTAAGGGATTCACTGGTATCTTATTTTCACTCGCAACTTTTTTACACCCTGAGATATGAACGATATATAAGTGAAGCTGGTTATAACAGTGTAAGCATCGCGGAATATCGAGGTGACACCGTATTTTATCATGATGGAAGCAAGATTCCCCTCCATTCTAAAGCTTTTGATCCAATCTCCGTAATATATTTTATAAGATCGAGGCCTACGTTAGATACTCTTTATAATCTCCTTTTTCATGTAGGAAAGGTTTCTACGGAGGTCCAGGTGAGGGTTTCCAGAACCCAGGATAGAGAGTTTCTCTGGCGAATCTATATTGATCTGAGGAGTCCTAAAAAATCTAAAGTACCGGGTGAAACTATATATTATCTGGCTTCCTTCGGATCAAGACCGCCTGTAAGACTGGAATTCAAAAGTAATTACGGTGCTTTTGTGGCGAAACTCAAAGAAATGGAGTAGGGTTTTATTTCACGCCCTGAAGTAAAATCCGGTTAATTTTAATCACCGCTTCAAAGGCCCTGGGCCCGGGTCTTGTGAAAAGGTCGGGGTCCAGGCAGTATATCCTACCGTACTTTACTGCATTTATTTTCTGCCATCCTATACGTTTTGATACTTTTTTCGGGCTTCCTTCAGGGTAAAGAAGAAAGATGAAGTCCGGGTTAGAGGTTATAATTTCTTCAGGGTTAGGGTTGAAATAGGACTGGCTGTAGGAGTCAAAGATATTTTTACCACCCGCGTGACTTATTATATCGTTTAGAAAGCTATTTTTCCCCGCTGTGTATATGGGATTCTCTGATAATTCCACATAAACTTTTGGGGTCACTTTAATGGGTCTTATCCCGTTTAGAATACTTTTGAGGGAATCCATCACCAATTTGCCTCTATCAAGAACACCCGCTAGTTTAGAAACCGAGTCAATTACTGTGAGAATTTCTTCCAGGCTCTCAGGATTAAAGTTTATGTATCTTATTCCAAGTTTTTCAAGGTTTCTGGCAACCTGGGTCTGCATGGGAAGAGTAATTATTACGAAATCAGGTTTTAGTTTTATGATTTCTTCGTAGGACGGATTAAGTAAATCCCCTACTTTTTGTTTTTTCTTCGTCTCCGGGGGGTAGTTGCAGTAATAGGAAACAGCCAGAAGACTATCCTGGCTGTTTAAAAGGTAAAAAATCTCTGTTACACTGGGTACAAGTGAAATAAATCGATATGCTAAAATTAAAAATAGAAGAATATTCATCTTATTTCTGCGGGAGGCGGGACTTGAACCCGCACGGGCTTACCCCACCAGATCCTAAATCTGGCGCGTCTGCCGTTCCGCCACCCCCGCCCTAGAATTAAGAAGTGAAATAAGACGAAACCTGGAGCCGGTGGGATTCGAACCCACGGCCTTCAGACTGCCAGCCTGACGCTCTCCCAACTGAGCTACGGCCCCAGGTCAATTTTCGACGTTACTTTGTCTGGGTTGTATCTACAGTGGTGCTCTCAGCAGGCTGGACCTGCGTTGTATCTGGTGCAGGTTGGGTAGTCTGCTGAGGCTGCTGTGCCTTCTTGCAAGCGACAGTTAGCATTGCTACAAGTGTGAGTGCGAGTGCGAACTTCTTCATTTTAACTCCTCCTTTTGTGAGTAAAAAAATTGTATATCTCTACTCATGTATAGTCAAGTTTCTTTTCTTCGCAAACTTGCTAAAATAATTATAATGGCATTTTTTAAATTTTTAAAATCGATAATTAAAAGGGTCAGGATTGTTAAAATTGAAACCCAGGAACTTCCCCTTAATGCGAAATTTAATGCCTGTATGCCCAAAACAAATATTTTTGTAACATCAAAAAGATACTCAAGGTCATGAAGTACTTTAAAACTTTTTATGTGGAAAAAAGTCGTAACACAAGTAGCTGTTAAAAAGCTTATAGCTACCCCTGGTAACTTTAATTTCCAGGTTAGAGGAAAATAGGAAATTAGAAAGACAGCAATGTAGACCAGGTCTTTCAAGAAGAATAATTTTATGTTACCCGTGGCTCTGGCCAGCATAGCATCGGGAGCGTAGATGGACGAGATGAGCAGAGTAAAGCTCAGGATAAGAAGGTACGGGTAGGCATTAAGGAATTGTGAGCTTGAAATTAACGTTATTATGAATTTACCGCTAAATTGAAAAATTAAAAACCAGAGAAGGGCAAGGTAAAAGTAGAACGTCCTGAAGGCTCTATATTTCATTGCGAAATCCTGAGTGAGAAGTTCGTCGGTTTTCTTAAAACTAATGAGAGGGGCTGTAAGTTGAAGGGGGACTTCCAGGGTTTGTCTTGCCCCCATATCTAATTTCCTTGAAATCTGAAAAGTGGCGAGGTCTCTGAAGGGTAAAAGAAGGGGGATGAGAACAGAATCGATGTAAAAGAAAAAGGGTGAGAGTACTTGAGTTAGAAAAGAAAATTTCCAGTAGTCTTTGATGTCCCGCACCACTTCTTTCCAGTCCGTGAGAACTAAAGGAAATAGAGTAAAATTTATAAGCAAAAAAGCAGTATTGAAGGTGAGATTGATAAAGGCTAAGGAGGCGAGATTTAAACTCTGACGAATGATGAAAATACTAATGGCTATGAGCAGCAGCCTCGGTGAAGTTGTAAGGAAATATTCCAGAATACGAGCTTCTGAAATTAAAGCAGTCTGGTAAAGGGTTATGGTATTGGCAAGAAAAAATGCAAAGAATATTATGGCATTGGTGGATCCTTTTAGTATTAAGAGTGGTATGGAAAGAAATAGCCCTGTAGCGAAATGGATAATAGCTGGAAGATGAATCAAGGTCATGGCCTTGGCTCTATTATTGTCTCTTAGATATATGGAAATGTATCTTTGAAAAATAAGGGGGAATCCTAAAAGCAGAATGCCTCCTACAAAAAGTCCGAGGTTTGAAACAAAAAAGAATTTTCCAAGGGTGTCCTGATCCAGGAAATTAGTGAGGATTTTTATCAGGGCAAAATTTAAGATGAAATTAATAACAAAAGCAAGATAAAAAAGTATCAGGTTTTTAATGTACTTCACCTGCAATTTCCTCCAGTTTGTTGATTTCCAAATTTATCCTCTCTTCCCATGTGGGTATATAAGAGGCTGTGTTCCGTGCTCCTTCCCATAGCTTCTGAAGAAGAGAAGGATCGTTAAGAAGTGTGAGGATGTGGCCTGATATTTCATTTAAATTGAAGGGTGTTGCCAGGAGCCCATTTACGCCATGTAATACCATTTTTGAAGTATCCTGGGTATTGAAGGCTACCACGGTAGCACCCGAGGCTAAAGCCTCTATAACGGGTAAAGTTGAATTTGAGTAGCGATTTGTAGATAGCAGAATGTCAATTTTGTAATAGTATTCAATTAAATTTTTGTGTTCCAGAAAACCAACATATTGCACATTAAGGGGAAACATTTCTTCCAGTTTTTTGACTTTATTTAGCATGGGGCCATCTCCAGCAATGAGAAATTTTACATTTTGCATTTTGCTTAAAATTTTCATAGCAATTTTATAAAAAAGGTCAGTTCCCTTTAATCTGTCGAATCTGGAAAAGTATCCTATGGTAAGACTGCCGGCGTTCCTTGGAGCGGGTCTCAATTCCGAAGGCTTTGGATTGGGAAGAATGGTGATCATATTGTCTGGAATTCCGTAGCTCTTTGCTATCTCTACGGTTTTCGTTCCATCATCCACAAGAAAATAGTGCCGAGCCCGATATTTGAAGATTAGATGCTCTTTGAGATATTGAAATTTCCTGTAAAATTTTCTCCTGGTTTCTTCAAAGTGTATGGTTCCCATGGTCTTTACAGCGTAGGGGACTTTGTAAGTTCTCGATAAGTTAAGGATTTCCAAATGGCCGTATCCGCCAATATTGTAGATGATGTCAAAATTCTCCTTACGTAGAAGAGGTTCTAAAGTCTCCAGAAGGGTGCGACCATACGCTTTAAGTCTGAAAAAATTGGCGATGTAATTGATCTGCGGTGGTTTTAATAAGCGAAAGGGCTTAACGCATAAAACTCTCAGGTTTTTATATCTTAGCAAGTTTTCAGGAACTTTTTCGGATTTTCCCTGGCACACATATATTATCTCATGTCCCTTATCCAATAGCCCTTTGAGTAAGTAAGCATTTTCAGGAGTACCCTTACAGGTCTCGAGGTCCATGTCGTCGCACCAGGGAGAAATAATTAAGATTTTCATACCGTGTATACGTAAATGGGTTTGAGTACTCCGCCCCAGGATTTTTTATACTGTTCTAAACTCTCGGTGGGAGAGGTACCCATGTTGTATTCTTTAAATCCCTCTTTCAGACCGTACAAAACTACTTGCCAGTGAATAAAGTCCATAGCATGATTTTCAAAGCCTTTTTCCGAAGAAACACCGTGCCAGAAATAAAGGGTCCCGGAGTTGAGTTTAAGCAAAAGGATAGCCGAGAGGTCTTCTTTCTCCTTGCAAAAAAAGAAAAAAGTTTCTTTTAAAGTCGCGATTTTTTTGAATAAGGCATAGGGGTGAAAACTGTAAGACTTCCTATTTTTTGACTTTTTCAGAAGTCTTAAATAGCGAATTGCGGCGTTTTTACCCTGCATGATATCAAGCTCAAGATTTGAGTTAAGTGCCTTTTTCAAATTCCTTTTTCGATTTTCCGAAAGTATTTTAAAGTTATGATCCTCATCCTCCAGAGGAATCAAAACTGCATTTTTTATTTCGGGATTGCCCACAGTTTCAATGTATCTCGGGGAATAGATTGTGAGTTCCCGTATCTTTAAAGATTTCTTTACCTTTGAGAAAAATCCTGAAGGGTTAACTGGGTTACCTAAAGGCCCGCCGTAGCTTCCCCAGGGTCCGCTATAGGCCTTTCGGTTTAAAACATTTAGTTGTAGGGGTAAGACAGCACTTTCATCCTCTAGTATTATATTCTTATTCCAGGGCATTTTAAGGGCTTCATACCACTCCAGGGAGTAAAAAAGAAGATCGGTATATTTGCGAATTAGTAGGTTCCACTCTTCCTTTTTGCTTCTAGTCAATATCATTCCGGAATTAAAACCCCGTCCTGGAGGGTATATTTAGTTTTGAAGAAATCTCTGAGGCTTAAATTGTGGGTAACCATTATTATTGTTGTGTTAAATTTTTCGTTTAGCTCTTTGATGGTTAACATAACCTGCCTGGTGTTTTCTTTATCCAGATTTCCTGTGGGCTCATCAAGAAGGAGAAGGTCCGGCTCCCCCACAAAGCTTCTCGCGATAGCAGCCCTCTGCTGTTCACCACCTGAAACCTCAGAAGGGAACTTATAGTAAATGTGATCAATGGATAGCATTTCAAGGATTTCCAGTGCTTTTTTCCTGGCTTCAGTTGAGCTAATCCCCCTGATTATCAGCGGTAATGCTACATTATCAAGAATTGTAAAATCTGCTAAGAGGTGATGGAACTGGAAAACAAAGCCGATGTGTCGGGACCTCAAAAGGGAAAGTTCTTGGTCACTTTTTCCGTTTATTACTTCACCCTTTATTTTAACTATTCCCGAATCCGGGATATCCAGAAGTCCAGCAATATGAAGAAGGGTGCTTTTCCCGCTTCCAGAAGGTCCTGATATTACAACGGTTTCTCCCTTTTTTACCTTTAAATTAACCCCCTTCAGAACATGAATGGTTTCTACCCTGGTTTTGTAAGACTTGTGAACATCTTCAAGAATGAGGACAGGGTCATTCATATCGTATGGCCTCCACGGGTTCCATTTTGCTGGCACGAATAGCGGGTAAAAGGGATGCCAATAAGGAGATTATTAATGTTAATATGATCACGGAAATCACATCGGTTAATCTCACTACTATTGGAACCCTATCTATGAAATATACATCAGGGGGAAGGCGGAAAATACCAAATTTATTTGAGAGGTAAGCAAGACCAAGACTGAAAACAAGTCCTGAGATAAGACCTATGAGTGCCAGAAACATTCCAAGCCCCACAAAGGTATTTCTTATATCACTTCGGGTAAACCCCATGGCCCTCAAGACTCCGATTTCTCTGGTTTTTTGGGTTACGAGGAGCATTAACACAGATATAATGCCAAAGGATGCAACTAACACCGTTAAGGCCAGCACCAAAAACATGCCAAGTTTCTCAAGTTTAAGGGCCTGAAATACCGTCTTATTGAGCTCCATCCAGTTTGAAGTGGTAAAGGGGTAAGGGAAAAGCTCTGCCAGCTTTTTCTCAATTTTTTGTGCATTAAAGGGGTCCTGTAAGTAAATCTCGTACCCCACAACGCTATCTCCCAGGTCCAGGAGTTCTTGAAGGGATTTTAGGTTTGTAAAGGCGAAAGATGTGTTGTAATCGTAAAGCCCTGCGTCAAAAACACCACTCACCTCCATATCCATGGAATTCATGAGAAGGCCAAAGGGTGTTCGTTTTATCTTTGTGGGAGAGTAGACTTTTACGGTATCACCTGAAGATGTGCTTAAGCCTGCCGCAATATTGAGGCCGAGGAGTATAGCTCCTTCTTTAAGGTCACTATTTCCCTCTACAATTTTCAGCCCTTCGGGGAGGGTGTTAATTCCTTTAATTACCACACCTTCCGAATTCTGCCCCTTCACAATTACGGTTTTAGCTACTATGAAAGGGTTTGCTGACTTTACGCCTTTAATTTCGTGAATTTTTCTTAGGTCATTTTCACTATATGGGAAGGGCTCGAAGAAGAATTTATGAAGCATCACGTGGGGTGTCATCCCCATGATTCTGGTCCGGAGCTCCTGCTGGAATCCGGTCATGATGCCAATGACAAGAATTAAAGCGGCAACACCTATAAACACTCCTGTTACAGAGAAAATGGATAGGAAGGATAAAAGACCTCTTCGAGAGGCCCTGAAGTAGTTTTTAATTACAAACAGGACGTGGCGCTTCATTCAGTCTTAGGCCTTAACTGAGGGAAAAGAATCACATCTCTGATGGAAGGCTGGTTGGTGAAAAGCATCACCACCCTGTCAATACCTATTCCAATACCACCCGCAGGGGGCATTCCGTATTCCATGGCATTTAAGAAATCTTCATCCAGCTCCCTTGGTATTTCTTCGTCCCCGGCTTCCCTGTATTTTATCTGGTCTTCAAAACGTTTTCTCTGGTCTATGGGGTCATTTAGCTCGCTAAAGGCATTGGCAAACTCAACACCGAGAATGAAGAGTTCAAATCTCTCCACTCTTCCTTCCCTTTCCCTGTGTTTTTTAGCAAGGGGAGAAATTAAGATAGGGTGGTCCATCACAAAAGTTGGGTCTTTTATATGGTCAGCCACCAGAGCGTCAAAAATTTTGTCTATAAGGCGGGTAGCAGGTAGTTTCTGAGCATTTTTAAGCCCCAGATCTATTCCTATTTTTTTCAGCTCCTCTTCACTCAGACTGAGGGGGTCTTTGCCCAATTTTGCCGATAGCTCATCTAGATAACTTATTCTTTTAAAAGGTCTTTTAAAACTAATTTTTTCTCCCTGATATTCAATTTCACTTGCTCCGTAAATTTCAACTGCGAGTTTTTCAAAAAGCTCCTCGGTTAGATCCATCATATCATTGTAGTCCCAATAACTGGCATAAGCCTCGAGCATTGTAAATTCCGGGTAGTGAAGACGGTCAATCCCTTCGTTACGAAAATCTTTGGAAATTTCGTAAACTTTCTCAAAACCACCCACAAGAAGCCTTTTCAGGTATAGTTCATCGGCAATACGGAGATAAAGTTTAGTATCTAAAGCGTTGGAGTAAGTCTCAAAGGGTTTTGCAAAAGCGCCGCCGTAGACTGGCTGAAGAACGGGAGTTTCCACCTCCAGAAACCCTTTTTCATCGAAAAATTTTCTTATAAAACTAACTATCCTGGACCTTTTAACAAAAACCTCCCTGGAATCCAGATTCATTATAAGGTCCAGATATCTCTCTCTGTATATGATCTCCTTATCTTTCAAGCCGTGCCACTTTTCAGGAAGGGGTTTAAGACACTTGGAGAGGATCTGTAGTTCTTCGGCCAGGACCGTAATTTCACCAGTTTTAGTCTTAAAAACCTTTCCCTTAAGTCCGATGATATCCCCTGTATCCACCTCTTTCTTGAAGAAGTCGGATCCATCTTGCCCTTTGGGGGCCTTCGTAACTCCCTGCTGCACTGCAATCTGGATGTCCCCTTTCTCGTCTCTCACATGAGCAAAGGAAAGCTTACCAAAAACCCGCTTGGTCATTAGTCTTCCTGCAATGGCCACTTCTTTATTCTCAAGGGTTTCAAAGTTTTCCTTTACTTCTGTGCTATAATGGGTTTTTACAAAATGATACTGGTAAGGCTCTATACCCCTTTCTCTGAGGCCATAAACCTTTTGACGTCTGATTTCAAATTCATCGGACATAATTACCTCCTGAACTTATTAATTAAAAACGAGAAAGCTCGTAATTTCAAGGAGTTTGAAGGTTTTCCAGAATTACCTTCTCCTTGATAAGTCCAGCCTTGAGGTTATAAGGATGTCTGTGGAGAAGAGTTTTAAAATGATAATTGCCAGAATTAAGTTAAAGATGACAAGGTATCCGAATCCGAAAGCTATATCCCTGTAATTGCCCAACATGTAAAATCTATAAAAGTAGAAGGGGTGTGTGAAGGGAATCAGGTATACCAGTATTTTTGCTACAGAAGATAGCTCGCTTACATCAACGGTGAAGCTCAAGAAGTAGGGAATTAAAAGGAGTATCATTATGGGGGTTATGGCAACCTGAGCGGATTTAGTATCTTGGACAAAAATGGAAATTAACATGCTCATAAGAAGGCCTGAAATTAATGCAAGGAATATCATAAATCCAAAGGCAATAAGGCCCGAACTTGAAAGTGTAATTCCCATTTCCCTTGCAATGTTCTCTATTCCTTGAAATTGTGATTCAAAGGAGAACATATAGTTCTTGAACCCATACAAATATCCAGCAGCGAATATTCCTGCGATAAGGACAGAGGATAGCATTTTTGCAAGGATTATAGAAAATCTGGAAACTGGTGTGGTAAGGAGTGTTTCTAAAGTTTTATTTTCTTTTTCCTGTCCCATGGCAGCAGCTATCATTTGAGATGTCATGATCAGGAGGAGAAAAAGAATTATAGGGATCAGGGTGCTTTGAGTTGTCAGGTAGCCGAAGATCAAGTCCGAAGAGACCCTGTATGTCTTTCCTTTAATGTGGACATATTCCTCCAGGGAAACAGGCTCCTTGATATATTCTAATTCTGGCTCTTTAAAGACCTTAGAAAGCTGATTTCTCGCAATGGATTCACTTATGCTTTTTATTATGTTATTTATCAGAGTTTTTTGAATCCTTTCACCAAGCCCAAGGGTTCTGGCTATAGTAAAAACTTTTACGGTGGCTTTTTCTTTGTTTTCGATTTTTTTACTAAAATCCTCGGGAATAATCACCAGGGTGCGGATATTCTGGTTATATGCTTTACTTATCCAGTTTTCTTTTAAGTCTCCTTTAAGTTCCCTCACCATGAAGCTATTTTCCAGAGCCTTTTTTACCAGCGGTCCGTAAAGTCCGTTGTCCTGAATCACAACTCCTATTTTCTGCTTCTCCTCAATTTTTTTAATGGCAGATTTGTTAACTTCTCCGATAACTCTGAAAAGGAGCACCATTATGATAAAGGATATAAGGAGCTGCTTGTTTAATAGTTCTCTTAATTCTTTCAAGAAGAGCGCAAAAAATTTTTTCATTTCACAGCCTCCAGGAAGACTTCTTCAAGGTTTTTAGCGCCGTATCTTTTCTTGAGGTCCTCGGGTTTTCCCTGTTCTATTATATTCCCCTCGTGGATGAAAGCTACAGTATCTGATAGGTACTCTACTTCAAGCATATTATGGGACGAGAGAACTACTGTAACCCCTTCCCTGGCGTATTCTTTGATGATGTTTCTAACTTCAATGGAATTGATGACATCAAGTCCAGATGTAGGTTCATCAAGAATGGCCAGTTTGGGTTTGTGCATAAGGGCACGAGCCACAAGGAGTTTCCTGGTCATACCTTTACTGTAAGATGATATCCTATCCTTTATGCGGTTCCCGAGTCCTGCGATCTCAATGGCACGTTCCACCATCTCTTTTTTGTCGTTAGAATTTTCTGCGTAAAGTTCCGCCATGAGCTTCAAATAATCAATACCCCTCAGATTCTTATAGGCTCCTGCCTCTTCGGGAAGATAACTTATAAATCTTCTGATGATGCCTGCATCTTTTGGAAGCTCATATTCCTTCTGGGTGGCGGTATCACGAAATATAACCGTTCCTCCGGAAGGTCGTAGAAGGGTGGAAATAATTTTTAAGGTGGTGGACTTACCAGCGCCGTTGGGCCCTATAAGGGCAAAAATTTCTCCCTCCTCCACATGGAAGGTTATGCCCTTAAGGGCCTGAAAGTTACCGTAATATTTAATAAGGTTTTGTACTTCAAGAATTATCATGTTATTACTTCCTCAGGGGCCTCAGCCCACTTTCTTTTAGAAAAAGTTCATATCTTGACTCAAAAAATTTCATAAATCTGGTTATTTCATCCTGGTTGGGAGAGGCAGGATTGGGTGCGTAAGCATAGATTATGGGCGCGCCTTTTATCCTTTTACCATCTAATGATATGGAAAACTTACCATAAAAATCGAAAAGGTTAAAATTACCGAAGTTTAGAGAGTCTGGTAGCTTGATATAATTAAGCTTTCTGTAAAGTGCGTCACTTAAATAGATGAAAGCGTAATCCAGTTCCCCCATTTCAAGAAGGTTTAAAATTTCGGCAGATTTGGGTCTTACGTACTTATCATGCAGGTTTTTTCGCAGCTTTGCATAACTGTCTTCACCATAAAGGGTTTTGATGATTTCCAGCATAAGAAGAACTCTGTAGCCACAGGGATCAAGGGTCGGGTTTGACCTTCCCACCCGAACCTCTGGCCTCGATAAGATATTCATCCAGTTTGAGGAATTAATCTCTTTTGAGAACTTGCTTTTGTCTGTGTATGCTACCACGATTTCATTGGATGCAAAAGGTATTATGGTGTCCACAAAGGTTCCCCTGAGTTCTTCAATGATTAAGTAATCGGCGGAGAAAAAAAGGTCCCAATTTCCCCTCTTTTCTCTTATCAAATTTGCGAGATAAAGGCTCCCGCCTGCACGTCTTACAATTTTTACATTAAAAGTTTTTTCAAACTCTTTCCCGACAATATCAATAAAGGGTGTTAACGATCCCGCATGAAAAATTGTGAGATTAGAGATTAGAAATAGGGTTATAAGCATAAGAAAATTTTACGGTTTTTTTGAGGAAAAACAATTTTGTTAAACCCTGGGACTTTTTCTCGCTTTATGTCAATCCCCTCGTCTCTTTTGACTTTTCACAAGATTCGGAGTAAAATATAATCATACTATTTTTATAGGATTTAGGAGGCCAATATGAGTGAATTGTTTGGGCAAAACCTGGAAAGGAAAAAAGAAGCCCTAAAGGAACTTATAAAAAAGATCCACGAGGGTGAAAATGTTGAGGAGCTTAAGAGAAAGTTTAAAGAAAGTTTCGGAGATGTGACCAGTGAAGAAATAGCAAAGGTTGAAGAGGAACTCATCAGGGAAGGATTCCCCAGAGATGAAATTGTGAAATTGTGCGAGGTTCATCTTGCAGTTTTTAAGGAATCCGTTGAGAGGGAAAAAAGTGAGGCAGGTAAAATTTCACCCTTCCATCCCATCAGTATTTTGATGAAAGAACACGAGATTATGCAAAGGAATGCCGAAAAGATGTTCCACTTACTGGGTAACCATACCATAGATTCATTGTTTCAGGATCACGATGCTTTGGGGGAGCTTGAAGATTTAATAAACCATTTCAGAGAGGCTGAAAAGCATTATCTGAGAGAGGAAAACGCTTTATTCCCTGTTGTTGAAAAGCATGGTGTAACGGAACCTCCGAAGATAATGTGGATGGAGCATGATTCGATCAGACAGATTAAGAAAGAAATTTTTGAGACCTTTGAAAACTTTAAAAGAAATCCAGGTTCGGAAATCTATAATTCCTTAAGGGAGCTGGCAGGTAAGTTATTTACGAGCCTTAAAAGTCACTTTTTCAAGGAGAATTCTGTACTTTTCCCAACGGCTTTAAGATTGGTTTCTGAAGATGAGTGGCAGAAAGTAAAACAAGATTTTGATGAAATTGGTTATTGCTGTTTTTATCCCCAACCTCAGTTATTGAAAGAAGAGAAAAGAGAGTCAACCCCTTCAGAAATTTCAGGAGAAGTTATTAAGTTGCCCAGTGGATCTTTCACTTTAAGGGAACTCGTTGCAGTTCTCAACACCCTTCCCGTGGATATTACCTTTGTAGATAAGAATGACGAGGTGAAATTTTTTAACGAAACCAAAGACAGGATTTTTGTAAGAACCCGGGGAGTTGTGGGGAGAAAGGTTCAGAATTGTCATCCACAAAAAAGCATTCATGTAGTCGAGAAGATTCTTCAGGAATTTAAACGAGGGACAAGGGATGTTGCGGACTTCTGGATCTGGGTGAAGGACCGATATATTCTAATAAGATATTTTGCAGTAAGAGATGAAAACGGAGAATATCTGGGCACTCTGGAAGTAAGTCAGGATATCACAGACATTAAAAAGTTGGAAGGAGAGAAAAGACTACTGGACTGGGAATAAGGGTAGAAGCAAAATTTAAATGCAAGAGCTTATACGGTAAATTCTCTCGGCGCTATCCCAGGGTGTTTAGGGCTTTTATATTGCATGATATTGCTATGATTTGCAAAAACATATATGATACTTTAATATATGTATTATGCGAAAGTGTTTTAGGGGCGGACATGAAGGTGGTCGGGGATTCTGGGCTGTAGTTGACATTCTGGAACTTCTTATTTTAAAGCTTCTTATGGAAAAGGATTACCACGGTTACGAAATTTTTACCATTTTAGAGGAGAAATTCCCTGATTTTGCTCCATTTAGAGGTTTGTTTGCAAGGGGTATAGGATATCGGATTTTAAGAATGATGGAGGGGCAGGGTTTAATTACCTCAGAGTGGGAAGTGGGCGAAGGCCCTGGTAGAAGGGTTTACAGAATTACTGATATAGGAAAGAAGGAATATGAAGCCCTTCTAAAAGAATTTCGGGGAAATTTAGAGAGTTTAAGGAAAATAGCAGATTTTCTGGAAGGGCAAAATTGATAGTTGATTTTTAGCGAAAATTTAAGAAGGGGATACCCTAAATAAACTTACAGGAGGCAATTATGAAAATAGCCATAGCATCTGATGATGGAAAAACCCTTTCCATGCATTTTGGAAGAGCACTGGGTTTCGTGATTGTTGAGGTGGAAGGTAATGAGGTTAAATCAGTAAAATACATTCCTAATACCATAACACCCCACTCTAGGGGTGAACACAAGGAGCATGGCGAGCATCATGGGCACCATCATGACTATATTTTAGAGAACCTTAAGGATGTTGAGGTGGTTATAGCAGGTGGTATGGGTAGAAGGCTCTTTGAAGATTTAAAAGCTGCCGGCAAAAAGGTGTTTGTTACAGATGAAGAAGACGTAATGGAGGCGGTAGATTTATTCCTTAAGGGAGAGTTAAAAAATCTTGATGAGTTGTTACATTAATTCCCTCATCCTGTAAGAATTGCAGATTTGTAAAATTGATATATTCTCTGGAGTTACGAAAAATCTTTAGGCCCATCATCGAAAATTTGCTCATTTAATTTCCACTTTTATCAGGTTATAATTAGGAAGTGAAGAAATTTGAGACCATTTCAGATCCCTATAAACACATTGTACTTGGCCTTCTGGTTGGTTTAAGTGCTGGTATAAGTGCACTTATTTTTGAAAATGCTGTTGATTTTTCAACAAATTTTTTTCTGACAAGACTAGTGGGACTTGTTCTTAAGAGTGTTTATAATGGGGGTGAATGGTTTTTTAAGGAAGTAAGGTGGTATCTTATCCCCGTTCTACTTTTTGCTGGTGGTCTTCTTGTAGGTTTTATTGTAAAGTACTTTGCCAGGGAAGTAGGTGGACATGGTACTGATGTGGTTATTGCGGCATACCACTCTGGTCAAAAGATCCCTATAAAAGTGCCACTTTTGAAAATAGTAACGTCAGCCATTACCCTCGGAAGTGGAGGTAGCGCTGGAAAGGAAGGCCCAATGACACAGATTGCAGGAAGCATTGCATCTTTCCTGGCTGAAAAAATGGGATTTAGTGAAAGGGATAGAAGAATTGCTCTCGCTGCAGGTATTGGGGCTGGTGTTGGGGCAATTTTCAAAGTTCCCATTGGTGGAGCCATATTAAGTGCAGAAATTTTATATACGCAGGATCTGGAGACCGATGTCCTTTATACTTCCCTTGTAGCCAGTGCTACAGGTTTTGTGATTTTCGGCTTTTTTAAGGGGTTTAATCCCATTTTTACGGTCCCTGCCGTCGAATTTAACGTTTTATTGTTGCCTTTCTTTGTTCTCGAAGGCTTGTTGTGTGGTTTTCTGGGGATAATATTTATAAAGCTGTTCTTCAAAGTTGATGCCTTCTTTAAGAACTTAAAAATTCCTTTAGAAATAAAACCAGCCATTGGTGGCCTTTTGGTGGGTATTATAGCTCTACTTTTTCCTCATGTCTTAGGTTCCGGTTACTCCAGGATTCAGAATATACTTCTTGGCATCTATGAAAAAGGAACGCTTGGTTTGCCTCTTATATTGCTCCTTATGCTTCTACCTTTTCTTAAGATGTTTGCCACGGTTTTAACCCTTGGTTCGGGTGGCAGTGGTGGGGTATTCGCACCTGGAATGGTTATTGGCGGTTTTATAGGTGCGTTTTATGGATATGTATTGAAAACCCTGATGCCTCATATAGTTACCTCTGAGGTACCTTTCATTATCGTAGGCATGACCTCCTTTTTTGGGGCTACTGGTAAAATAAGCCTTTCCATAATTCCCATGGTAATCGAGATGACCGGAAGTCTTCACATAGTGCCTTATGCGATGATTTCCAATGTTATCGCAACATTGGTAACGGGAAACAATACCATATATCCTTCTCAGAAGCGCCGTCGTGAAGAGTAAAATTTAATTATTCAAATTTCCCGTGTTTACAGGTTTTCCCTTCTACGATGTAAATAACATCTTCTGCGATGTTTGTGGCAAGGTCAGCAATTCTTTCAAGGTTACTTGAGATAAGGAGGAAATCTACGTGATTCTCGGCTCTCATAGTTTTCTTTTCAACTTCACTGATTAAATCCCTCACATTCAGGTGATGAAGTTCATCTACAATGTCATCTCTTTTGAGTACATCCTTCGCCAGTGCAGAATCTTCTTTCGCAAAGGAAAAGAAAGCATCATTTAGCATTATTAAGGTGTATTCTATCATTTGGGTCATTGTGGATTTTAAACTGGTGCTTTGGGGAGTTTCAAGAAGTCTCAGAGCACTCTCGCTTATATTTACACAGTGGTCTGCAATCCTTTCAAGGTCATTGTTTATTTTTAAAATCATCAGAGTGGTTCTTAGGGTCTTACCCCGGGGTGCATACAGGGCAAGGATGTCAATACATAGTTCATCAATGATTAGTTCCTTCTCGTTGGCTTGTTTTTCGTCAACGTTGATCACTTCGTTAAGAAGAGAAATATCTTTTTCTATGAGGCCATGTATGGTTTTTTTGAACATACTTTCGATGTGCAGATAATATCCATAAATTTCTTCTTTCAGTTTATTTAGTTTTTCATCCAGCATGTTACCTCCTTATCCAAATTTACCTGATAAAAATTCTTCGGTTTTTGGGTGAGATGGGGTTGCGAAAATCTTTTCGGCTGGGCCGAACTCGATGAGTTTGCCAAGGTACATAAAGGCTACAAAATCAGAGATTCGAGAAGCCTGAGCAATGTTATGGGTAACGATGATAATGGTAACGTTTTCCTTTAAGGTTACCAAAAGCTCTTCAATTTTACTCGTAGCCATTGGGTCTAAGGATGATGTAGGTTCATCAAGGAGTATCACGTCGGGTTTCATAGCGAGGGCTCTGGCGATACAGAGCCTTTGTTGTTGCCCACCCGAAAGGAATGTTCCTTTTTTAAAAAGTTTGTCTTTAACTTCTTCCCACAACCCCACGCTTCTTAGGGTGTTCTCTACTATTTCATCTTTCCTGGTTTTGGACATTTTAATACCCCTTAAAATATAACCTGCCAGTACGTTGTCATAAATACTCATGTGGGGAAATGGGTTAGGTTTCTGGAAAACCATTCCTACTTTCATCCTTAACTCTTCAACAGGCATCTGGAAAATGTCTCTATCTTTAAGGAGTAACTTACCTTCAAGGCGAGTTCCGGGTACAAGTTCATGCATCCTGTTAATGGTCCTGATGAGGGTTGATTTACCACAGCCTGAGGGCCCCATTATGGCAGTAATCTTGTTTTCCGAAACTTTAAGATTTATGTCAGAGAGAACTTTATGCTCACCATAATAGAAGTTAAGGTCGCTTATCTCAAGGATTACATTTTCCATCTCTTCATAAACCTCCTTGAAAGCATGTTAAGGGTAAACACGATAAATATCAATAAAATGGACGCTCCCCACGCGATTTGATGCCACTCCTTGTATGGACTTAGAGCATAATTGTAAATGAGTAATGAGAGGGTATTCATGGGCTTTAATATGTTAAAATTTAAGTACGGATTGCCAAAGGCAGTGAACAAGAGGGGAGCAGTCTCACCCACTATTCTTCCGAACCCCACTAAAAGGCCGGACATTATTCCGGGAAGGGCTATGGGAATTACTATTTTGAGCATAACATTCCCATAATCCGAACCAAGGGCGAGACCGGCTTCTTTTAGTTCTCTGGGAATTAATTTAATGGTTTCAGCGGTACCCGTAATTATTGAGGGTAAAATCATAATGGATAATGCTACGCTACCTGCAAGAGCAGTATAGCTTCTAAAGGGTTTAACGAGCCAGATGTATGTAACTATTCCGATTACTATAGACGGAATACCCGATATCAGTTTTACAGAAATTTCAAAGACTTTTGCAAGAGGACTTTCTGCATATTCTGATATTAGAAGTCCGCTCAAGATACCCACAGGCGCTGCAATTAGTACCGAGACCGTGCTGATGATGAGCGTTCCTACCATGGAGTTAAGGGCACCACCTCTTTCTCCCACAGGTCTTGAAACCTTAGTAAGTAAGTCAATGTTGAGAACCGCCACTCCCTGTTTGAAAAGATAAAGGAGGATTAAAAGGAGTGGTAAAATGGTCAGAAGAGACAAAAATGTAATGCTGAACTTGTAAATCCTATTAAACAATTTCCGCTTTTTAACGTCCATATTTGGCTCTCCTCAAAATAATGGAACCAGCGAGGTTTACGAAAAGGGTGATAATGAAGAGAATTAGCCCCAGAAATATAAGTGCCGATTGATGACTGCCCCATGCTTCATTGAACTGATTTGCAATTAGACTGGCAATGGTATTGGATGGGGAAAAGATATTTTTCGGAAAAGCATTAAAGTTGCCTATTACCATGGTGACCGCCATGGTTTCTCCCAGGGCTCTCCCCAAGGCAAGAATCAGTCCTGCTAATATACCACTTTTTGCAAGGGGAAAGGTAATGTGCCTCGCGACTTCAAACTCAGTGGCTCCTAAAGAGTATCCTGCCTCTTTTAGCTCCAGGGATACGAGTTTTATTACCTCTCTTGAGATACTTACCCAAAATGGGATTATCATGATTGATAAAACGGTGGCAGCTGTAAGGACTCCTACTCCATAAGGAGGATATCCCAGTTTTATCTGTAAATAACGCATTAATGGACTCAAGACGAATAGTGCCCAAAATCCGTAAATTACAGATGGAACTGCTGAAAGCAGGTCTATAGCTGTATTGAAAAGGTCATTTATTATATTCCTTTCTTTCCATTCCGCAAGGAATATTGATGCCGACAGGGAAAAAGGGAATGAAATTATTATGGCGAGTAAGGATACAAGGATTGTTGTGCCTATGAAGGGTAATCCCCCATATTCTTCTTTTAAAGGGTCCCATGTGGATTTAAAGATGGTGGATAATCCTTGAGATTTTACGAATTCGGTGCTTTTTATAGAAAGGGTTATTAAAAATCCAAGTATAATAATGAGAACTAGAAATCCAGATAGTGATGCTAAAGCTGGTAAGATTTTAGTAAATCTGATATTTTTTATAGGTGAAAGAAGGGAGGACCCCAAGGCCCTCCCTTCCGAACCCTTTTGAACTTTTGCTACTTTTTCCATATTGGCCTTGAATTGAAGGTTATTTTCTTGAGATTCTCTTCTACTACCGGAATTAGGCCTTTGGGTAGCGGAGCATATGCCAGTTCCTCAGCGTAAACCTGTCCTTCGTGGGTTATCCACCAAAGGAGTTTAACAAGTTCCTCCGCTTTTTTATGGTCTTTAAGGTGAGATAAGTCTTTATACACAATTATCCAGGTAAAACTGGAAATGGGATATCCTTCTGGATTTTCAGTGTTTGTGATGGATACCTTTGTATGAGAGGGTATTTTAACGTTGGCAGCATTTGAAACGCTTGATATTTCGGGTAAAACGTATTTGCCCGACTTATTTCTGATGGCAGCTATTGGCGAGTTATTTTGCTTAGCATATGCCAGCTCTACGTATCCAATGGATCCCTCAATTTGTTGAACCGTTGCTGCAACACCTGGATTACCCTTAGCTCCCACTCCCGTGGGCCAATTAAAGGTTTTGCCTGTTCCCATTTTCTCCCTCCATTTTATATCTGCCTTACTAAGGTAATCGGAGAAAACATAAGTAGTCCCACTAGCGTCAGATCTATAAACCGGAGTAATGGGGAGTTTAGGTAGCTTTACATTGGGATTGAGTTTCTGAATGCGCGGGTCGTTCCAGAATTTAATAATACCCATATATATGTCTGCAATAACATCGGGGGTGAGATTAAGTCGCGGATTACCTTTTAAGTTGTAGGTAATCACGACTGCACCAAGACAAGTTGGTATATGAATTACCTCGGTCCCCGCTTTCTCCTCCTCTTGGGGAGTCATAGGTGCGTCTGATCCTGCGAAATCAACGGTTTTGGCTATCAATTGTTGGATACCACCTCCAGAGCCAATCGCCTGGTAATTTACCTTTATTCCAGTAGTTTGGTGGTACACATCAAACATTTTTGAATAAAGGGGATATGGAAAAGTGGCGCCGGCCCCCGTAAGTTCTATTTCGGCAGCCCTTAAGGTTCCCCCAAGGAGCAATGACAGAATTAAATATGATTTTTTCATAAATAACCTCCTTAGAAGCCCACGTTAAAGGTTAATTTCAAGTAAAAATCATTTTTAATATTATCGTCGTCGTACATTGCATATGCGAAGTTAGGGGATATAGTGGTCTTTTTCGCAATTTTATAAGACAATCCGGTGAAGATAAGATTCATGGGCGAGTTATTAGAAAGGACCATATAAGTTATTTTGGACGCCTGTGAATTGGCTTCGAATGCTCTATCAAATCTTACAAAAACTTCGGCTCTTCTTGTGACCTCCTTGGAAGCAAATAAAGAAAGGAATTTTGATGCCTCCCCGTTTTTCTTAAGGTATGTAAACTCCAGACCTGCTCTTAAATTTTCGGATTTGTAGCCGAGGAAGGGATGAATGAGAATGGATGTTGTGGTATCATTTTCTTTTTCGTACCTTCCGGTTACCTCAAAAAGAAGGTTTTTCGTTAGGTCAAACACTATAGCACTGTAGACAGTATAATTCGATTTTCCTCCTTTGGCGGCCAAAAGCGACAAATTTGCCATGGAGATTTTTCTCGAGACTGAAATACCAAAATCCCTGGATGGTATAACTCTCTGAAAGTCGAGAACCGTCTTTTCCACAAACCTGAATCCCCATATCTTTTCTACATTTTCAAAAACCAGGGTGGGTTGAATGCCAAAAGTAAAATTTGTTTCAAAAGTTTTTAAACTAATGAAAGCATCTTTGAGATAAGGAGTTAGTTTTACTTCTGGTGTTCTGTCAACGTTAGGACCCTCCATCTCCAGACGAACTCTGATATTTACATTTTCATCTTGCATTTTGTCAAAGTTTAAATTTACCCTTCTCATCAAGAACCCATAGCGGTTTTTTAAAGTATCAACGTTAGAGTTTGCTATGTAGTATAGGTCTCCGAAGAACGCTCCCGATGTTTTTATTGCATCCTGACTTCTGGATATCCCCATAGTTGCGAGCGTCAGGACCAACGCCCCGACCATTCTTTTTACCATTACCTTCATGTTTAACCTCCTTTTTGGATGTGTTAAAATTATGGAGAAGGACAATTAAGAGATGGTTTAGAAAATGTTAAGATTTCTTAACAAAAGGTATTTTAACCTTGAAGGTACTTCCTTTATTAATTTTGCTAAATACTTCGATTTCTCCGCCTAAAGCTTTTACGGCGTGTTTTACAATGGCAAGGCCCAGCCCGAAGCCAGCGCCTCTGGATTTATCAAGGGTGAAAAATCTCTCAAAAATCTTATTTATGTATTCTTCGGGTATTCCGGGACCAGTGTCGGAGACTTCTATGAAAAGATACTCGCTATTTTCTGTTATGGAAACTCTTATGGATCCTCTTTCAGTGAATTTGACAGCATTGTCCAGTAGATTTATTAAAATCATCTTTATTTTTTCAGGGTCTAAATATATTACCTCGTTTGTTTCAATATATGTTTCAAACTTAAGTCCCTTTTTTCGAGCCTGATGGATGAAGGGCTCGCAAATAGAAGAAACAATCTCTTTGATCCGAATTTCCTCAAACTTTGGTTCAGGTAGATTTTCGAGCTTAGAGAGAATATTGAGTTTTTCCACAAGCTCCTGGAGTTCCAGGGTTGCTTCCCAGATTTTCTGAAGATATTTTTCTATGGATTTATCAGTGCACTCTTCAAGGGCGGTTTCAGTGTAACCTTTAATTATTGTTAAGGGTGTTCTCAGGTCGTGGGAGACGTAAGAAATTAAATCCTTCTTTATTTTTTCCTTCTCAAAGGTATCAGTAATGTCTATGGCAATGACTAAGACATGATTTTGCATTTTTATTTTTTTTACAAATACTCGAAATAGTTTCTGGCCTCGCTTCAAGGTAAATTCGTGGTTTTCAGGACTGTTAGGCAAAAACATATTTCTAATTGCATCGAATAAATCCGAGCAGCCAATATCTTGAAGGTTAATTTCCTCGGAGCCTTCGGACTTTATAAATAATTTTCTGAATTCCTCATTAGCATGTTTGATTTTTCTTTGCTCATTGACAATGGCTATAGGTATTGGGACTGCGTGAAAAAGGGATTTAATCTCTGCTTCTCTACTTACGAGTTCATCAAAGGTTACCTCCAGTTTTTCAGCCATCTCGTTTATGAAGTTTGTCAGGACACTTAGAATATCCTTTTGTTTTCTGATAATCCTGGGTTTTAGATTGTTTCGCGAGTATTCATTAAGAACTGTAATTATTTGCTGTATGTCCCTCTTATATATCAAGTCCAGAATTAATAAGCCCAAAATAGCTAAAATGAAAAGCAACGAGCTTATTAGAATAATGCTATTTCGGGTTTTACTGATAGTGCCCTGTAATATTATTTCGGGTTCACTCACTCTCAGAACCATTGAGATCTGGTGGTTTTTCTTCACGGGGATAGCACAGTAAAGCATTCTAAATTTAGTAGTTTGACTGTATCTCAGAGAGAAGCCAATGTTCCCTTTCAGAGCTTCACTTACCTCAGGCCTCCATCTATGATTGTCCATACGAGAGGGTTCTTCTCGGGTATCTAAAATCACTTTACCTGAAGTGTCTATTATGGTAATTCTTTTACCTGTCTCCCTGTCAATCTTTCTGAAAATGGAGTCAAGAGAGGGTAAATTTTTTGAGTCCTGGAAAAGACGGAGGTTCTGGTTTAGTATAGCAACTGAAAAGTCGAGGAGTTCCTCTTCGTGAAACTTTAGGGTATTGCGACTAATTGTGCTATAAATTATCTGAGTTAGTAATAATGTGGCCAAAAAAAGCGGAAGAACGATGTAAAAAAGAATCTTTCTTGTCAAGTACCTGGCTCCAGTTTATAACCCCTGCCTCTTACATTTTTTATAATATTGCCAAGTTCTTTAAGTTTCTTTCTTAAGTTCGTAATGTGAACATCTATTGTCCTTTCGCTTATTACCTCATCTAGTTTACCCATGTTGCTCAGAATGAATTCCCTGGAGAGAACTCTACCTAGATTTTCCGCAAGAAGGCTGAGAATAGTATATTCTGATGGTGTGAGTTTGAGTTCTTTCCCATTTAAAAAAACTTGCTCCTTGTCGGTGTCTATAACCAGGGTCTCTCCAATTTTAATTATTTGACTTTCATTCTTCAGAACTCTTCTAAGGACTGCCTTTACCCTTGAGACCAGTTCCCTAGGAGAAAAGGGCTTTACCACATAATCGTCGGCACCAAGTTCCAATCCCAAAACCTTGTCTGCTTCATCGGACTTTGCTGTAAGCATTATAACCGGGATATTTTTATATCGGTCCTTGCTCTTTAAAAATTTTAGGAGCTCTATCCCGTCATAGTCAGGAAGCATAATATCAAGGATAATTAAATCAGGGTATATATTTTTAGAGAGAAAATTCAAGAGCTCGGAGGCAAAGGAAAACTTTTGAACCAGTATATTTGATTTCTCAAGGTGCAGAGCTACCAATTCTCTTATCTCTTTATCATCCTCAACAATGGCTACGAGCATGGAATAATAATAGTGTTCTTTCAAGAGGATTTCAATGTGGTTTTCCTGCATGAGGAATTTTTGGAATTGTAGTTATACAATATCTAAAGGGGATGGCTAATGGATAAAAAGCTACTGAGCTATTTAATATTTTGTGCTTCGTTTTTTGTTTATTACTCTCCTAACCGTGAGAAAGGAGAGCGAAAAGGTGACAGGGATTTAATCACGGGTTATGGCCTTACTTTGAACAGAGAAAGCCCGCCAGAAGATGTTGCGAAATTTCTTATTATGGCACTGGATCATGCTGATGTTGGTCTCCTTTGCAAACTTGTAGCGGTGGAGCACGAATCGGAAGAATTGAAAAAAATCTTAAGGGTAAGAGAAGGAAGTGTAAGTTTTAAAGCAGAAGATGTTGAAAGTTTGGTAGTGGCAGGCTGGATGGCTACTTATGCTTTCTTTGAAAAAGGACAAACTTTTGTCACTGAGGTAAAAACAATAGATGGTGAATGTATAGTAATGGCAAGAGGCATAAAGCCCACAGGTGAAAAAACCATGGAGATTCGAATGGTAAAAGAGAATGGGTGGTGGAAAGTTATGGGAGGGTTTAGGGAGAAGTGAAGAAATATAGCAAGATTTAAGAACACTTTATGCAACATTTAAAACCTGGATAGTTGGTGGTTTTATTGTGCAATACACATCTTCCTATTTTGATTTGGCTTTGGTTGAAAGAGACTTGAATATCTCTCGGGCAGATTACAAACTCTGATAACTTTATAACTTTGCATGTGTTTTTAAGTGAGTTTCTAAGCAAGTTGAAATGCATAAAGTTTGTCCTTGGTGAATCAAGAGCTTGATTTTTCAGAGGGAATTTTAAAATCCAGCGTTTTTATATAGAATTGGGACTTTGCTGAATAAATTCTAAATTTCTCAGAACTTCCTCAAAACCTCTATGGTCCTGTCCACGTCTTCTTCATTTACATCTTTGTGGGTCACAAATCTTATTCTTCCTGGGCCGAACTGGAGGGCAAGGATGCCATAAGAAGAGAGGAAGTTTAAAATTTTTTGAGGATCTACAGTGGTCTCAACGATTACTATGTTGGTTTCCACATCGTCAGGATTTATTTTGAAAAATGGGAATTGTGCAAAACCCTTAGCAAGCTTTCTGGCATTCCTATGGTCTTCCTCCAGCCTGCCTATCATCTTTTTCAAAGAAATGATACCGCACGCCGCTAAAATACCGGCCTGCCTCATTCCACCACCTAAGAGTTTTCTGATTCTTCTTGCCTTCTCTATGAAATCTATTGATCCGCAGAGCATAGAGCCCACTGGAGAAGAGAGTCCCTTAGAAAGACAGAACATCAGTGAGTCTAAATTTTTAGTAAATTCCTTAACATCCACTTTTAAATAAGTGCTGGCATTGAATATTCTTGCACCATCCATGTGAAGGGGAAGTCCATGTTCTTTGCAGATTTTATATACTTCTGCAACGTATTCGGGAGTTAAAGTTTTTCCTCCCCAGTAGTTGTGGGTATTTTCGAGGCATACAAGAGATGTTCCACATCGGTGAAGTTCTTCTTTTCTTATGGCTTTTCTAATATCATCAGGATCTATAATTCCCCGATGGGATTTTAAGGGTCTTGGTATGGCTCGGGATATATAGGCGATGTGGCCAACCTCAGAGGTATAGATGTGAGACATTTCTTCAAGAATTACCTCAGTACCATCCTTTGTCCAGACTCTTACAGCTATGGCATTTCCCATGGTACCCGATGGCACAAATAGAGCTGCTTCAAATCCCGTTATTTCTGCTGCAAGTCTCTCAAGTTCTATAACCGTAGGGTCATCACCCAATACATCGTCACCGAGGGGTGCCTTTATCATGGCCTCGTACATCTCAGGAGTTGGCTTTGTTACGGTATCGCTCCTGAAATCCGATATTCTCATGGCTACTCCTGTTTAAGACCCAAAACTTCTTTTTCTTTTTCAATAATTTTCTTTATTCCTTCCCAGGCAAGATTAATAAGGTCGTTGAGTTCAGCTCTTTCTAAGGGTCTTTTCTCGGCCGTACCCTGTATGTCAATGATCTTTCCGCTTTCGGTCATGGTAATATTTAAATCCACCTCCGCCTGGGAGTCCTCCTCATAGGAAAGATCCAGGTGATACTCACCATTTACAATCCCCACCGAAACGGATCCTATGAACTCTTTAATGGGGTTTTCAGCTAAAACTTTATTTTCAATAAGATATGATATGGCATCATAAAGTGCTATAAAGCCACCGTTTATAGAGGCAGTCCTTGTTCCTCCATCGGCCTGGAGAACATCACAGTCTATGATAATGGATATATCCGGCATTTTCGAAAGATCCACGGCTCCTCGAAGGCTTCTCCCTATAATTCTTGAGATTTCCACTGATCTGGAGTCCAGTTTGCCTGTACGGGATTCCCTGGGCTTTCTCTCCTGTGTGGAACGGGGAAGCATACTGTATTCGGCGGTTATCCATCCCTGTGCCATTCCTTGAAGCCAGGCCGGTGCCTTATTTGTAGCGGAGGCGGTGCACAAGACCACTGTGTTACCCATTTCAATAAGGCACGAGCCCTCGGGATTCTTAAGGTAATTTCTTGTAAATTTTATTGGTCTTAATTCTCTGGGGTTTTTCATACCTTTACATCCTTTCAGGGGCACTTACCCCTATTAATTCAAGGCCATTTTTGACCACCGTTTTTACGGCAAAAGAAAGGAGCAATCTTGCTCTAGAAAGCTGGTTGTTATCTGTAACAATCCTGATTTTTTGATAGTAGCTATGGTATAGTTCGGCTATTTCCAGAAGATATCTCACTAAAAGATGGGGCTCCATGGTTCTGCATATACTCTGGAGAACGTCAGGGAAGAACATGATCTTTCTCATAAGACTCCGTTCCTCTGGTTCGGTCAAGAGGGATGGATCAGCATCCTCATAAGAAAGTCCTTTTTCTTTTCCAAAGTCCAGAACGCTGGCTATCCTTGCGTGGCTATACTGGATATAATAAACGGGGTTCTGAACCCCTATGGCTTTAGCTAACTCTAAGTCAAAATCCAGGTGGGCATTTACTGTTCGGGTCAAGAAGAAGAATCGGGCAGCATCAGTTCCTACTTCTTCGATCAAATCCTCCATGGAGTAAATTTCACCCTTTCTCTTTGACATCTTTACTTTTTCGTTTCCTCTCACAAGATTTACCTGCTGGGCGATTAAGACTATAAAGTTATTTGTATTAAAACCCAGAGCCTCAAGTCCGGCTTTCATCCTGGGGATATAACCATGGTGATCAGGCCCCCAGATGTTTATTAGAATGTCGTAGCCTCTTTCCATCTTGTGGAGGTGATAGGCGAGATCGAAGAAAAAGTAGGTGGGTTCACCATTGGATCTTACCATTACCCTATCTTTGTCATCGCCGAAGAGGGTGGATTTGAAAACGAGTGCACCATCTTCTTTATAAATGAGGCCCTTTTCCTCAAGTATTTTTAACATTTGATCGGGATATATGGATTTTCTAATTTCCGTCTCGAAAACGAAGCGATCGAAATTCACCCTGAACTTTTCCAGAGTGGATTTTTGCCATTTGTGGATATATTTCACGGCGAACCTGCCTGGATCGCCTGTGAAATTTTGTTTTATAATTTCCTTTGCAATGTCGTATATATACTCTCCATGATAACCATCTTCGGGAAATTCAAAGGGTTCTCCCTTTATTTCTTTAATTCTTGCTTCAATGGATTTTTTGAGTCTTTCGATCTGTCCACCGGCATCGTTTACGTAGAATTCGGAATCCACAAGATAGCCAGAAAAACTCATTATTCTTTTCAAAGAATCACCCACCGCTGCAGCCCTTGCATTTACCACCACTAATGGCCCCGTAGGGTTGGCCGAGACAAATTCAAGGTTGACCCTTTTATTGTTACCGAAGTTATTTTTCCCGAAATCATCGGGCTGTCTTTTTATTTCTTCTAAGATTTCGTGAAGAGCATTGTGAGATATCCTTATATTCAAAAATCCTTTTTCTATATTGACGTCTTCAATAAGGGGAAGTGTACAAAGTTTCGAAGCAAGAAATTCTCCAATTTCCTGTGGTGACTTTCTGAGTTCCTTTGCCAGCCTGAAAGGCAGGTTTGTTGTATAATCGCCAAATTTCTCCTCTTTTGATTCTTCAAGAAAGAAAGGCAACTCAATGCTGAGTTCCTGCTTAAGTACTTGCCTTATTTTTTCTTCAATCTTCTCTCTTAAAATCTCCTTCATAGATCCACCTCGGAACATCTGCCCATAGTTCTTCGAGTCTATAGAATTCTCTGGCATCTCTCAGCATGATGTGGACAATAAATTCTTTATAATCCATAAGAAGCCAGCGGGCATTTCTCGTTCCTTCCACATGGTGTACAGAGATGCCCATTCTGGAGAGCTCTTCTTCAATGTGATACTTCAGCGCATGCATGTGTTCTTTCGAGTTTGCTGTGGCAAGGATAAAGTAGTCCGCAATTTGCGGCAGGTATTTTTTTACTTCTAAAATTTTTATGTCTTCGGCTTTCTTGTCATACAAAAGCTGACAAACCTTTACAAGCCCCAGGTCAAATTCTAATTTATCTTCCATCCTCCCTCCTTATAGATTCTAAGAACTTTTCAGCGTATTTCAATGACTCTTCGGTAATTTTTTCGCCTGATAGCATTCTGGCGATTTCCATCTTTCTCTCATCTTCAGAAAGTTTTCTTATGTTAATCATGGTTTTGTTCCCTGTGATTTTCTTTTCCACTACAAAATGGGTGTCACCATAAGCTGCGATCTGGGGAAGGTGAGTAATTACAATGACCTGTCTTATTTGGCTGATGCTTTTCATTTTTTTGCCCACCATCTCGGCTACCTTACCACCAATCCCTGTGTCAGCTTCATCAAATACCAGGGTCGGTACGTTGTCAACCTCTGCAAGAACTCTTTTAATGGCAAGCATTATTCTTGAAAGTTCTCCTCCGGATACAATTTTTTGAAGGGGCCTTGGTGGCTCGCCGGGGGTTGTAGAGATGTAAAACTCTACGGAATCTTTTCCCCACGGACTTAATTCCTCGAGTTCTGTTATTTCAACTATAAAAGTTGCTTTTTCCATAGCGAGATCTTTGATCTCCCTCTGTACCAGCTTTTCTAACTCTTTTTTGGCTTCCACCCTTTTACTGTGGAGAAGTTGCGCCATTTTGTCACACTCTTCCTCCAATTCCTTTATCCTTGCCTCAAGCTGTCTTATTTCGAAGTCAAAATTTTCAATGAATTCAAGCTCTTTTCTGAGATTCTCTCTTTCCTCAATTAGTTCCTCGATGCTTTTTCTATATTTGTGTTTAAGATTTTTTAAGAACGCAAGCCTGTTTCTCAGCTCTTCCAGCTCTTCAGGACTGTAAACCAGGGAGTTCTTGTACTCCGTCAAATTTCTCCAGACCTCTTCAAGTCTATCGGGAAGGTCCTTGAGGAGTTCCACGAATTCATTTATACGAGAGTCAATGGAAGAAAGGCTTTCTAATGATGATATAGATTTGTAGATCTTCTCGTAGGCTGAGTCTTCAGACTCGTAAATAAGAGTTTTGGTTTCTTCTATTTGAGACTCTAATCTTTCTATATTTGACAGAATTTTAACACGATCCTCTAATTCTTCCTCTTCTCCGGGTTTTAGATTAGCTTTTTCAAGTTCTTCGAGCTTAAATCGGAAATACTCCTCCTTCTCTCGGGCTTCTTGTTCTTTCTTTATGAATTCCTGGAGCTTCTGCCGGGTTTGCATAAGCTCTTGATAGAGGTTTGCATTTATTTCCCTGTCTTTTTCGAGTCCTGCAAAGGCATCAAGAAATTCAATATGACTTTCCCTGCTAAGGAGTCTTTGGTGTTGATGTTGGCCGTGAATATCTACAAGGGGATCGGTGAATTCTTTTAGAAAGTTAAGAGTAACGGGAGTCATGTTGATGTAAATCTTTGATTTTTTCATCTGGGGTGATAAGACCCTTCTTATCATAATCTCGTCTTCACATTCAATGCCCTGTTCCTTGAGGATTTTTCTCTCCTTTTCACCAGCAGAAAGTATCAATACGATCTCCGATTCCTTATTAGTTAAAAGGTCCCAGTCCACTTTTTCACCCAATGCAATGTTGAGAGCACCTATTAGGAGGGATTTTCCTGCCCCGGTTTCACCAGTAATTATGTTTAGGGACGGGCCAAATTCAATCTCAACTCTATCCACAAATAGGTAATCTTTTATGATGAGCCTCTGGATTGCCATTATCCCCAATAAAGTTTTGCTTTCAGTATTTCAAAATGGTTAAGTAAGTCACTCGTTTTAGCCAGTTTAACATCATGTTCATACTTTGAAATTGTTATCTCGTCACCGCTTTTAAGGGGTATGATGTCCTGCCCATCGGCGGATAGGATAATTTCTTCGCTTTTTGATTCCACCTTAATTTTAAGGATGGTCTCCGAGGGAAGGACCACAGGGCGCAGGGATAACTTGTGAGGACAGATAGGTGTTATAACAATGGCGGCCATGGTGGGATAGAGTACAGGACCGCCTGCTGAAAGATTGTAAGCAGTGGAACCCGTGGGTGTGGCGACGATCAGACCGTCCCCCCGATAATCAAAAACGCTTTTTCCCTCAGCATTAACTGAAATTGATACCATTCTTGCGGAACCTGTAACGCTTATAACGAAATCATTCAAAGCAATAACGGGCCTATCAAATTTCTGGGCCTTTAAGGTTATTCTGTTTTCTATATACCATCTTCCCATAATTATATTTTTTAAAGCATTTTCTAAGTTGTTATGGGAGTAGACCGTTAGAAATCCGAAGGTTCCGGCGTTTACACCCATTATAGGTTTTTCAATGAAATTTCGTGCTGTTCTTAAAAATGTTCCATCTCCTCCCACTGAAATAATTATATCAGCAACATCCTTAATCTCAGCGTAAGAACCGAATCTTAAGTTTTCACTTAGAATTTCTTTCAGCTCTTCACTAAAGATCAGATCATTATGGTCAAGTATTTTTGCAATGTATAAGCAAATTTCTTTGACGCCGGATTTATAAGGGTTACCTAATATTCCAAATTTCAAGTCCTTTCCCTTCTAGAAGAGGATTTGTACCAATCTGTGACTATGGACGCTACTATCCCGATAGAAGAGTATGTACCAATAATCACACCAATGGTCAGAATAAGGGCAAAATCAAATATGGTCGTGCCACGGGCGAAAACGAGTATGGCAATGAGTGGAATCAAAGTTGTGAAGGAAGTGACGACTGTTCTTGATATTGTTTCGTTTACACCAGAATTGAAAATTTCTTCTATCCTGCCCACGGGTATTACTTTACCGAAGGCTTTTAATTTTTCGCGGATTCTGTCGGCAACCACAATGGAGTCGTTGATGGAGTAGCCAATGAGTGTAAGGATAGCTGCTACCGTGGGTGTAGAAAACTCTCTGCCAAGAAGAGTATATAGCCCCAGAGCTATGATACTATCATGGAAAAGAGCAATAACGGAGGCAATACCAAATTTAAAATCGAAGCGGAACCATATGTAGATGAGCATGAGGAGCATTTCAATAAGTACAAGGGTTATTGCTTGCATTGTGAGTTTTCTTCCAATGGACGGACCTACCATTTCGGTTCTTAAAAGGGTTACACTGGAGTTTAGCTTTTCGTTTAAAATACCAATTACTTCCTCTGGAGTTGTAGATTCACTAGGGAATCTTAGAATAAACATTCCCGCTTCACCAAAAGTCTGAACGTCAGCTTTAAAACCAGATTCTCCAAGAACTCTTCTTATATCTTCGATTTTTACAGGTGGTTCTGTTTTTACCTGGAGTAAAAGCCCGCTCTTAAAGTCAACACCGTAGTTCGGACCTCTTTTTACTATAAGACCGCCAACGGAAATTAAAACAAGTATGATAGAAAAAGTGTACATCCATTTCCTGTTTCCAATGATGTTAAGTTTTGGATTTCTAAAGAATTCCATGGCAACTCCTTTATATGCTTAACTTTTCCACTCTTTTTACATTTACAAAATAATCGAAGATTATCTTTGACATAAATATGGCTGTAAATAAGTTGAATATAATACCGATAGAAAGGACCGTACCAAAACCTTTTATAGGTCCTGTTCCAAATCTTAAAAGGACAAGGGCGGCGATGAGGGTTGTTATATTTGCGTCAAAAATGGTTATCATGGCTCGTGAGAAGCCGGCATCTACGGCCATTTTAGGGCTTTTACCCGTTCTCAATTCCTCTCTAATTCTTTCAAATATCAGCACATTTGCATCCACAGCCATACCCACAGTAAGAATTAAACCTGCCATTCCGGGGAGCGTGAGGGTAGCTTTAAGGGCAACCATAGCGGCCATAATGAGTATAAGGTTTACAAGCAGGGCAAGATCAGCCACCAGTCCTGAGGCTTTGTAATAGATGACCATAAATAAGATTACTAGAATAAACCCGATTATAAGTGCCTTCATTCCTTTCTGTATAGAATCTTTACCCAGAAGTGCTCCGATGGTCCTTTCTTCTACAATTTTTATAGGGGCGGGAAGAGCACCCGCTCTAAGCACAATGGCAAGCTCCTTTGCTTCATCAATGGAAAAGTTACCTCTTATGATAGCATCTCCTGTGGGTATTCTCTCTTCGATTACAGGGGCTGACTGAACAACACTATCGAGAACAATGGCCAGTTGTTTACCAATATTCGCACCCGTTACAAAGGCAAATTTAGAAGCACCTCTTTTGTCAAAATGCAATTCCACAATAGGTTTGCCTTGAAAGGACGGATCTGAGCCCTGGTAAATGGTATGGCGAGCACTTTTGAGGTATGCACCGGTGAGCTCGGCCTCTTTTTTAACAAGGTAAATGGGTCTTATTTCCCCCTCTTCGGATTCCTCAGTTTTTCCGAGTAAAAATTCGTACCCTGAAGGAATCACATTTTTAACTTCATAAAGGTTTAGGATTTCATAAAATTTCTGCACATCATAATTTTTGACTGCAGGCATGCCCTTAAATGAGGTGAGAATGTCCGTAAGGTAAAACTTTGTAGTGTCTTCCTTCCAGACTTTCTGGAGGGTGTCATCAATGCTTTTTAATGTCTGCTGAGTAAGATTGGGATCCGCTACAAGTCTAAATTCAAGAAGTGCTGTTCTACCTATAAGCTCCTTAGCTCTTTCTCTCTCGAGAACACCGGGCAACTGAATGAGAATTCTCCCCTCTTCTGTTTTCTGAATAACAGGCTCGGATACGCCCCACTGGTCAATTCTGTTTCTTATTATTTCAAGAGCACGCTCTTCAGCACCTTTAGCCTCTTCTGGAGTTAGATTTGATTTATCAACCTCTAGAACCAAATACATTCCACCCTGGAGGTCGAGCCCTAAGTTAAGTGCCTGTTTTTTGAGTTTGCTTATATACTCCTGGGAGAGTGAGGTTTTTTCTTCGGAGGATAATGTGTAGTATCGAAAGGTGGGCCATAAAGTCCACAGGGATATCCCGAGGACAAAAATTACAATTAAAGACCGATAAATTACACTCCTCAAGGTACCTCCTTTCGCGATTTTAGGTAATTATAACCTGTTTAAAAGGTATATTCAATGCCGCTTGTTGTTACAAAACCAAGATCTGGAAGATATCGAAAGTTAATAAGGGGTTTAATATAGTTTTTCAGAAAAAGACCAACAAAGTAGCAACTTGGATAGTTGGTGCTTCCAAAGGATAGGTTTATAAGTGGAAATATTGATAAATCCTGTGCAATAGAGAAACTTTTAATACCATCAGTAATGGTTAAATTTAGATGTGTAACTCCAAAAGAACTGTTAAAAGATGCGAAAAGAGAAGTGGTGAAGGTTTGCCCCGATAAATCCAGAAGAGTTGTTGCACCATATAGAAGTTCTGAGGTCTTATTTGAAACTGATGCCAAAATACCAAAGGATTTTGAACTTAGTTCGTAATAAAAGCGGTCTTGAATCGTAAAGCCAAGGCCCATGGAGATAGTATTCAATTCCCTTGAGGATGCCACATAAAGGGATTTTTCGTTTATGTTCTTTGTCCCTTTGAAATGAATCCCGGCTCCGACCCTTTCGTACTTTATGGAAAAAGCGTAATCGTGAAACTCCTTTGCGAAGGAATAGGAGGTGATATTTGCCGTGATGTCCAACTTTTCACCAATAAGGGAGGGAGCGTAGAAGACGGCGTCCGACGTGTTATACAAAGATGTTATGCAAAAGCTCCGCATAATTGCAGAGTGCGGAATAAGAGACAAGTATGTATTAACGAGGATGTTTATTAAATAGTGCATTTAGTTTTTAAAGTTTTCTTCACGTAATTTCTTAAGCTTTTCCTGAACAGGGGAAGGAGTGTGAATTTTACAAAATTCATGGGGTTCATCTCCGCTTTTAAAGGGTTCTACGTGGGTTTTGGGGCAGTTATTAGTCGCAAGAAGACCTGATTCATCGCAGGTTTCGGCGAAGGTAATTCCAGAGGGCACTACAAAATCCAGCACTGGAGTATCTTTAGTTATTAGTTTCATATATTGAGTCCATATGGGAAGAGCAACACCGGCTCCCGTTGCATTTTTGAAAATGGTCCTCACAGAGTCATATCCTACCCAAACAGTGGTCAGGATGTTGGGAGTAAAACCTATAAACCATGTGTCTCTGAAATCATTTGTAGTTCCCGTTTTTCCTGCCGAAGGTCTATCCCATCCATAGGCTGTTATGGCGGGTAATGCGGTACCTTCAGTAAAAACAGAACGCATCAGATTTATCAAAATGTAGACTGATGTGGAATCAAAGACCTGTTGAACCTGGGGTTTATTTTCCTCAAGGACAACTCCCGCTCTGTTTACTATCTTTTTTATGAAGTAAGGTTTTACCCTTTTGCCATAGTTTGCAATGGTAGCGTAAGCTGTGGTAAGTTCCATAGGGGAAATGGAGAGGGAACCCAGAGCAATTGCAGGGTATGGTGGTATAGGTGTGGTAAATCCAGCTCTACGGCAATATGCAGCTACGGCTTCTGGACCAACTTGTAAGATCAGATCAACAGTGGCGAGGTTTCGAGAAAGAGCCAGGGCTTTTCTTAAGGTGATTTCTCCCAGGTATGTATTATCAAAATTATCAGGACGCCATTCATATTGTGTGCCTTCGTAAAGTATTATTGGGGCATCGTTTAGCTTGTCTGTTCCATAATAACCATTGTCCACTGCTGTAAGGTATACGAAAGGTTTGAAGGCAGAACCAGGCTGTCTTAACGCCTGGGTTGCACGGTTGAATTCGCTTTCACTTCTATCACGTCCTCCTACAAGAGCTAAGATTTCACCTGTATTCTGATCCATCGTTATCAATGCACCCTGAAGATATGGTGTTTTTGAATCTGCGTTGCTTTCTTTTTTGTAATCTTTTTTACTGGGCTTTAGTTTATATGTAGATTCCAGATAATCCAGCATTACAGGTAAAACAGAATCCGCCTTCATCTGATAATCCATATCCATTGTGGTGTAAATCTTTGCACCGCTCTTATAAAGAAAGTCTTCGCCATATTTTGAAATCACGTAATTTCTAACCATATCCATAAAGTACGGTCCGATACTTCCCGTTGCGCTTAATTTGGGAGGAGTTATTACAATTGAGGTATTCAGAGCCTCTTTGTACTCTTCTTCTGTGATAAAGCCATATTCTTTCATTAATTTGAGAATTATTCTCTGCCTTTTTGTAGCTCTTTCATAGTTGTTGATGGGGGAGAAAAGTTTAGGTGATTTGGGGATCGCCGCAAGTAATGCTGCCTCCGCCAGATTGATGTTCCTTATATCTTTACCGAAAAAAAATTTACTTGCCGTTTGAACTCCGTAAACGCCATTTCCAAAGTATATAATGTTTAAATATTTTTCGAGAATTTCCTGTTTTGAGAAAGTTCTCTCGATTTTGATGGCTAATAACATTTCCTTTATTTTGCGGATGATGGCTTTTTGTGGTGTGAGAAACATATTTCTTGCAAGCTGCTGAGTAATAGTGGAGGCTCCCTGTGCAGGTCTTAAAGTTAGTACATCTATAATTATTGACTTGAATAATCTAATAATGTCAATGCCGTTGTGTTCAAAAAAACGCTTATCCTCAACTGCGATAAAGGCATTTATCACATCACGCGGAATATCTGAAAACTTTACGGCTTCTCTCTTTTGTAGGTAAAAGGTGTAAACGAGCTTTCCATTTCTGTCGTATACTTCTGTAGCAAGGCTCGGTTCATACTTTTCTATCACGTAAGGAGATGGAGTTATGAGCCAGAAAATTAAAAACAAGATCAAGCCAAGTGCCAAGCCTGAAGCATATATTTTAAGAGCTATAAAGAAAGATGATCTTAGTATGTTTCGCATGTAGATGATTTTAAAGCCTTTGAAGTAAATGAAAAAAGCACAATTTGATTTGATGAAAAATTTTTCGCAATTAGCAGATCACAATGTGAGCATACAGGAATTTCATCGCTACAAGTATTGACAACTATAATTATTACAATGACTTACACAAAAACTTGACTTTCCATCTCATATCCCCTAATATTATTAAACTCGCAAAACTGAAGTAGAAATTATCACCCCTTGACAGTCCAGAGGGGATAATATAAAATATAAAAACTTACACAAATTTGCTCTTTGAAAACTAAGTGGTTGAGGTAGGTGGCTAAGATACTAAGGGCACCTGGTGGATGCCTTGGCACCAGGAGGCGATGAAGGGCGTGGCAAGCTGCGATAAGCCCGGGGGAGGCGCAAGCAGCCTTTGATCCCGGGATGCCCGAATGGGGAAACCCGGCACCCTTAATAGGGTGTCATCCCCCTAAGGGGGAGGCTAACCCGGGGAACTGAAACATCTCAGTACCCGGAGGAAAAGAAAGCAACAGCGATTCCCTGAGTAGCGGCGAGCGAAAGGGGAACAGCCTAAACCGTTCCTGTGTTAAAGCTTGCGGGCGTTGCAGGAGCGGGGTAGTGGGACGCAGTCTGGCTCTTCCGCAAAAGAGCCGGGAAGTTACAAAACTCCCATCTAGCCGAATTACCTGGAAAGGTAAGCCATAGAGGGTGATAGCCCCGTAGGCGAAAGGTGTGGAGTCTTCCTGGACTGTGCTCCCGAGTACCCCGGGACACGTGGAATCCTGGGGGAATCTGGGTGGACCACCACCTAAGGCTAAATACTCCCTGGTGACCGATAGGGTACTAAGTACCGTGAGGGAAAGGTGAAAAGAACCCCAGTGCGGGGAGTGAAATAGAACCTGAAACCAGGTGCCTACAATCAGTCGGAGGGTACCCTATGCCCTTTAAAGGGGTAATAGGGCCTGACGGCGTGCCTTTTGCGTAATGAGCCTGGGAGTTACTTTCACCGGCTAGGCTAAGACCCTCTGGGTCGGAGCCGTAGCGAAAGCGAGTCCGAATAGGGCGTTAAGTCGGTGGGAGTAGACCCGAAGCCGGGTGATCTACCCATGGCCAGGGTGAAGTGCCGGTAACACGGCATGGAGGCCCGAACCGGTGGACGTTGAAAAGTCCTCGGATGAGCTGTGGGTAGGAGTGAAAAGCTAATCGAACCCGGAGATAGCTGGTTCTCCCCGAAATAGCTCTAGGGCTAGCCTCGGGAAGGAGTATTGCGGGGGTAGAGCACTGGATGGGGTAGGGGGCAACCCCAAACCCAACCAAACTCCGAATACCGCAATATGCTTCCCGGGAGTCAGGCAGTGGGGGATAAGCTCCATTGCCGAGAGGGGAACAACCCAGACCGCCAGCTAAGGCCCCCGAGTAGAGGCTTAGTGGGAAAGGATGTGGGAGCGCTAAGACAGCTGGGATGTTGGCTTAGAAGCAGCCATCATTTAAAGAGTGCGTAACAGCTCACCAGTCGAGCGCTCCTGCGCCTAAAATTTAACGGGGCTAAGCCTCTCGCCGAAGCTGCGGGTTCCGTGCGACTATGTCGCGCGGAGCGGTAGGGGAGCGTTCCCTGCGGGCTGAAGGTAGTTCGCGAGAACTGCTGGACTGCAGGGAAGTGAGAATCCAGGCATTAGTAGCGATAATCCCCGTGAGAATCGGGGACGCCGAAAGTCTAAGGTTTCCACCGGAAGGCTCGTCCGCGGTGGGTTAGCCGGCCCCTAACCTGAGGCCGAAAGGCGTAGGGGATGGGAATCCCGTTAATATTCGGGAGCCAGCTTGGTGGAGCCTGGGGGGTGACGCAGTGGGGAAAGGCCAGCGCCCTGGTGGCTTAGGGCGTCTAAGCCTGTAGGAGGCTTCTCCAGGGAAATCCGGAGGGGCGGGTTAAAGACCTAACTCTGAGAGGTGATGGGGATCCCCCGAAAGGGGGAGAACTGGCCTGGACCGTGCTGCCAAGAAATAGCCTCGCAGGCGTTGAAACCAGGCTGACCGTACCGCAAACCGACACAGGTAGACGGGCAGAGAATGCTCAGGCGCGCGAGAGAATCCTCCCTAAGGAACTCGGCAACTTGGCCCCGTAACTTCGGGAGAAGGGGTGCCCCTAGTACGTGAAAGCCCTTGCGGTTAGTAGCGGAACGGGGTCGCAGCAAAGAGGGCCTGGCGACTGTTTACCAAAAACACAGGAGTCCGCAAACTCGTGAAGAGGATGTATGGGCTCTGACACCTGCCCGGTGCCGGAAGGTTAAGGGGAGGGGTGCAAGCCCCAAACCGAAGCCCCGGTAAACGGCGGCCGTAACTATAACGGTCCTAAGGTAGCGAAATTCCTTGTCGGGTAAGTTCCGACCTGCACGAATGGTGTAACGACTGGGCCGGTGTCTCAGGGAGGAGCTCGGTGAAGTTGTAGTGGTGGTGAAGATGCCACCTACCCGTGGCAGGACCGAAAGACCCCGTGGAGCTTTACTGCAGCCTGGCGTTGGGTCCTGGCACTTCATGTGTAGGATAGGTGGGAGCCTGTGAAGCCCCCTCGCCAGGGGGGGTGGAGGCGCCGGTGAAATACCACCCTTGAAGTGTTGGGATTCTAACCTGCCACCCTGGATCGGGTGGGGGGACAGCGCTTGGTGGGCAGTTTCACTGGGGCGGTGACCTCCTGAAGAGTAACGGAGGTGCCCAAAGGTTCCCTCAGCACGGACGGTACCGTGCGTGGAGTGCAAGGGCATAAGGGAGCCTGACTGTGAGGCCGACAGGCCGAGCAGGTGGGAAACCAGGGCCTAGTGATCCGGTGGTTCCAAGTGGAAGGGCCATCGCTCAGCGGATAAAAGTTACCCCGGGGATAACAGGCTAGTCGGGCCCGAGAGTTCACATCGACGGCCCGGTTCGGCACCTCGATGTCGGCTCACCCCATCCTGGGGCTGGACAAGGTCCCAAGGGTTGGTCTGTTCGCCCATTAAAGGGGTACGTGAGCTGGGTTCAGACCGTCGTGAGACAGGTCGGTCCCTATCCGCCACGGGCGCAGGGTACCTGAGGGGGGCTGCCCCCAGTACGAGAGGACCGGGGTGGGGAGACCTCTGGTGTACCAGTTGTCCCGCCAGGGGCAGCGCTGGGTAGCCATGTCTCCAGGCGATAACCGCTGAAAGCATCTAAGCGGGAAGCGCGCCCCAAGATTAGGTACCCCGCTGACCGTTTTCCCGGCGTAAGCTGGGATTCGCGGTTGGCTAAGGCCCCCGGAAGACTACCGGGTTGATAGGCCGCAGGTGTAAGTCCCGTAAGGGATTGAGCCGAGCGGTACTAATAGGCCGAGAGTCTTAGCCACCTACCTCGACCACTTTCTGTCTTATTATTTTCCCGGGCTGCCATACCGGAGGGGAAACACCCGGTTCCATTCCGAACCCGGAAGTTAAGCCCTCCAGGGCCGATGGTACTGCACCCGCAAGGGTGTGGGAGAGTAGGTCGCAGCCCGGGTTTATCATAAATTCAGTATAATGCACCTTTTTAAACAATATTATAATGATTCCTCACAGTTTTCCAGGAAAGCCCACTGGAAAGAAGATAAATATTTTCGCTATTTTAAATTTGTGATATTTTTTTTGGCTGTATTTTTTATGCTAGTCTCAGTTTTAAGAAAGCCCGTTCCTTACGAGAAACCCGGTATGGTGATGGTATTTTCTGAGTCAGTCAGGAAAAACATGGAGGAATTTGCCCTTAAGGTTCCTCTCTATTCTGAACCATCAAAAACATCAACCATCGTTAAATATTATTCTGATAGTAAGGAAACTTTTATTTTCATAGAGAGAGCAAAAGGTGCCTGGATAAAGGTGATAGACTCCCAAAGGGATACAGGCTGGATTTCTTCTTATTTTTTGAGACATAAACCAGGTAAATAAATGAATCTTAATAAAGTCTTTGACGTAATTGTCATTGGTGCTGGACCTGCTGGTTCATCTGCAGCGCAGGAACTTGCGAGGTCGAGTAAAGATGTTCTTATAGTTGAAAAAGATAGAGAGGTTGGGCGTAATGTTCTTTGCGCCGAAGGGATATCAAAAAATTTTTATGAAATTGTTCGTCCTGAGAAGGGTGTAGCCACAATAATCAAACATATAGGAATTCACGTCGAAGGTAAAATAAACTTTTACATTCACTCCCGGTCGGGGTTTGGTTTTATTTTGGAAAGGAAAATTTTTGATCGTCACCTTTTTGAAAGGGCAGTAAAGGCTGGAGCAGAAACCCTTATTGGTGCGAGATTTATGGATTTAGAAAAGGATGGAGAGTTATATAAAATTGCTGTGCAGTTTAAAAGCGAAATTCTTCACTTATACGGTAAAAGTATAGTTGGAGCCGATGGCCCTGGTTCAGGGGTAGGACAGAAAGCGGGTTTTGACTTCCAGGGGAATGATTTGGTTACCCATTACTGTGCTCAGGTTTATCTCTATCATGATTTAATAGATCCAGAGACCATCGAGTTTTACTATGATAGTAACATTACACCCGGAGGATATGCCTGGGTCTTTCCTAAAGACAAAGGATTTGCTAATGTGGGGCTTGGTGTTACTACTGGCTGGGAGCAGGCTGAAAAAGGTTTGAAAATGTTTCTCGAAAAGTACTTCCCGGAAGGTAAGGTTTGCGGATTTTTAAAGGGAGTTGTACCCTCCGGTGGAATGGAGTTTGAACTGGAAAAGGATGGTGTGTTTCTTGTGGGGGATGCAGCAAGGCTTGCAGACCCAATGTCAGGTGGTGGAATTGCTAATGCCTATATTTCAGGGCGTCTGGCTGCAGAAGCAATAAATAGTGGTAAAAGAAATAAATATAATGAGTTATTAAAAAGTCATCTTGGGAGAGACTACCACATATCAAAGATTGTAAGGAAGATCTTTTACGATTTAAGTACTGAAGAGTTGGTTTCAATTTTTGGGGAAATTAAAAAGGGCCTTCAAGATAAGGAAATCGAAGCATTAAATCCTGGCACTGCTTTAACTATTGTATTGAGGGCTTCTCCAAGAGTATTTTCATACCTTTTGTCAAGGGGAGGTAGGTTTTTAAATGAGTTTGTACGAGAAATTATTCCTTAAAGGCGAAAAGAAAAAGATATTAGTGCTCTTAGACCCGGATAAACTCGACGACGAGAAGCTAAGTCTACTAGTAAAAGAGTCAGAAGAATCTTCTAAAGTTGCTGGATACCTTGTGGGAAGTACCCTTTTACTTAAGAGTGATGTGGATTCTTTTGTAGATAAGTTAAAGCGTAAGGTCACAAAACCTGTAATTCTATTTCCGGGTTCACATGCTCAGTTAACGCCTAAAGCTGATGCAGTTTTGTTTCTCTCCCTTTTAAGTGGAAGAAATCCTCAATACCTCATAGATGAACAGATCAGGATGGCACCCCTTATAAGAAAAATGGGCATTGAACCCATACCTACTGCTTATATTCTTATTGAGTCCGGAAAAATAACATCAGTGGAATGGGTTACCAATACAAGACCCTTACCCCGTGAAAAGAAGGATCTGATTATGGCCCATGTTGTTGCCAGTGAAATGTTAGGATTTAAACTTATTTATCTTGAAGCCGGCTCTGGTGCTGTTATGCCTGTTCCTGGAGAGATTATTCAGAGTGTTAGGAAATGCATTAATATACCCCTTATAGTGGGCGGGGGATTAAAGGCGACCGAAAGTATAAAAGAGGCTTTCGATTCAGGCGCTGACTTTGTGGTTATAGGAAATAAACTGGAGAGCGACCCAGAATTTCTGAGGAGGATTTAAAATGAAAAGTATCACATACCTTGATTTACTTGAAAATAAGGAGGTTGTTACATTTATAAACAAGGCCGATGCACAACTTGAGGCTATGGGTTATACAGAACACGGATTGAGGCACGTTACATGGGTGGCGAAAAGAACTGGGCAAATTTTAGAGTCCCTTAGTTATCCTCCCAGGGTTAAAGAACTGGGTGAAATTGCCGGCCTTTTACACGATGTGGGTAATCTGGTAAACCGTGAGCATCACGCTCAAATAGGGGCAGTGATTGCTGGAGATCTTTTGAAGAGAGTGGGCATGGAAATAGAAGAGGTAACGGATATAATGATGGCCATCGGAAATCATCACGAAGAGGATGGATTCCCTTCGTCAGTTCTCTCTGCTGCGCTTATTCTGGCCGATAAGGCCGATGTCCACAGGAGCAGAGTGAGAAAAATGGGCAATATATGGGAGAATCTGAAGGTGGACATCCATGACAGGGTAAACTTTGCGGCTACCAGTTCAAAAATTGTTATGGACCCCCAAAAAAGAATAATTACTTATGAAATTGAAATAGATACTAGTATTGCGCCTGTAATCGAATTTTTCCAGATCTTCATGTCCAGGGTTTTAGTAGCTCAAAGGGCGGCAAAAGCCCTCAATGCAGAGTTCCATTTAAATATTAATAACACCAGGATGATATAGGGAGGTGCTTGGATGTTTGATGCGAAGGAGTTAGAGAAAAAGAAGCTCAGCGAACTTTATGAAATTGCAAGGGACCTTAACATAGATAACTATGAAGAGTTAAGGAAAAAGGACCTTATTGCTAAGATCCTTGAGCACCAGGCCGAGCTCAATGGTGTGAAATATTGCGAGGGAGTCCTTGAGATCATTGAGCAAGAGAAAGAAGGGGAAAGGGGAAGGAAATCCATCTTTGGATTCCTTCGAAAGAAAGAAAAGAACTATTCTCCAAGTGACGATGATATTTACGTATCTTATTCCATGATAAAATCTTATGGTTTAAGGGAAGGTGATCACATAACCGGTGTTGCCAAAAAGCTGAAAGAGGGCGACAAAAGTATGGCCCTAACGGAAATTAGTAGCATCAATGGAAGGAATACAGAAGAGATTCGAAATCGGCCCCAGTTTGAGGAACTTACACCCTTCTATCCCACGAGGAAGTTTAATTTAGAAGTTCTCAATGAAAATGATATGTCTCTGAGGATTGTAGACCTCTTTGTTCCCATAGGGATGGGACAGAGAGGGCTAATTGTATCACCACCAAGAGCTGGTAAGACTGTTCTTCTTCAAAAAATTGCAAATGCCATTTTAAGGAACCATAGAGACGAAGTAAAGCTCATTGTGCTTCTTATAGATGAGAGACCAGAGGAGGTTACAGATTTTAAGAGGAATGTACCTGCGGATGAAATCATAAGTTCCACGTTTGACATGCCCGCTGAAAGACATACAAAGGTTTCGGAAATTGTTCTTGAGAGAGCAAAGAGACTTGTTGAACTCGGTGAAAACGTAATAATATTACTTGACTCATTAACCAGGCTTACAAGAGCTTATAATGTGGTTACCCCCCATTCTGGTAGGACCCTTTCAGGAGGTATTGATTCCACAGCTCTTATTAAACCCAAGAAATTTTTCGGTGCAGCGAGAAATATTGAGGGTGGGGGGTCTCTAACGATCATTGCTACTGCTCTAATAGAGACCGGATCTCGAATGGATGAAGTAATTTTTGAAGAGTTCAAAGGGACAGGTAATATGGAACTTGTTCTTGATAGGAAGCTTGCCGACAGAAGGATATTCCCTGCCATTGACCTTAATAAGTCTGGAACAAGGCGCGAGGAGCTTCTTCTTAAAGAAAATGTATTAAAGAGAATCTGGGTGATTAGGAAGTTCCTTTCGGAGCTTGATCCTATTGACGCTATGGTGCAGCTCCAGAACAAAATGCAGGTATATAACTCCAATGCGGAATTCATTGAAAACGTGTATGAGGATTTTGCAGAAGTGTAATTAATGTCTAAGCCAAGGTATTCCCAGGTTTTTCTTAAAGATTTCAATATTCTCAAGAAGATTGTAGAAAGATCGAGTATAAAAGAGGGTGATTGGATTTTAGAGATAGGTCCTGGGAAAGGTTATTTAACCACGGAACTTTTGAATTCTGGTGCTAATGTAATTGCAATAGAAATTGATAAAGATCTTTATTCATACCTGTGCAAAGAATTTCTTCTTTTCCTTGATGATAGGCTTTTTCTTTACAATGAAGACTTTTTGAAAGTAAATCTTGAGAAAGTTTTAGAAGAGAGGGGGCTGACTGAAATCAAAGTGGTGTCAAATATTCCATACCACATTACTACCCCTATTATTGAGAAATTGGCATACAACAGGAAGTATTTTCCCGAAATTTTTTTGACCGTCCAGAAGGAGGTTGCGGAGAGAATTGTAGCAAAGACGGGAACAAAGGAATACGGAGCACTATCAGTGTTTCTAAATTTATATTTTGATTGTAGAATAGAGTTTAAAATATCACGTTTTTCCTTCAGTCCGGTACCACGGGTAGACTCGGCCTTTATATCTCTTATGCGAAAAGATGCACCTGACATGCGAGACTTTGAGCTATTCGTTAAGAGGCTCTTTGGCTCGAGAAGAAAAAAGATCCGAACAATAATCAGGGGTATGGGGAAATATGCACCTCAAATGGAGGAGAAACTTCACGGATTCCTTGATAAAAGGCCAGAAGAATTAACAATATCACAGCTTTATCAGGTTTTCGCTGAAATCAATGTCTTCGAGAAGGCTGTTTAAAAGATAAAGGGATTTAAGTGCACTTTTCATCTTAATTTCCTTTCTATCTCCGCCGAAATTTTGTTTGAATACATAGATTTTTCCCTGGAAATTTATTCCTATATATACAAGGCCCACTGGTTTTTCCGGAGTCCCACCTGTAGGACCTGCGATTCCGGTGATGGATATTCCAATCTTGCTTTCAAATTTATCTGTCACGCCTCTGGCCATAAAATAGGCGCATTCTTTAGATACCGCACCATAATTTTTAAATACTTCCTCTGGAACATTAAGAAGTTTAATTTTGGCTTCATTAGAATAGGTAACCACACCACCAAGGAAGTAATCGGAACTTCCAGAAACATCTGTAATCAAGTTACCCAGAAGTCCTCCTGTGCAGGATTCTGCAGTGGCAAGGGTCATTTTTCTTTCTCTAAGCTTTTCACCTAAAACTTCCTCGATGTTTTTTTGCCCTATAGCATAAACGTGGTGTCTTAATTTCTTTAAAATAGACTCTAAGGTTTTTTCCAATTGAGTTTTGTCTTCACATATTATCGCAATATCCACGCCTCTTATACCTGGATAAACTCCAAATTGTGGATCCTTTAATTCCTCTTCAAGGAGTTCGACAATTTCATTTTCCTTGAGAGAGTGGGTTCTGATAAAAATATGGTAAATATCTTGGGGCTCGATGTTTTCAAATACTTTTGACAGGACCTCAATGGCCTCGGACTCAGGACCAGGGAGGAGCACAATGGTTGTATTTTTCGTTTTAATAACCTGTCCCGGTGCAATGCCTTTAGGGTTGGAAATTAGTTGAGTACCTTCTATTTGCTTTGCGTAGTTTTTTAATATTTTACTTTCCGGGATATTGTATTCAATGAATTTTACCCGCAGGCTTTGATAGAGTTCGTCGTTATAACATATTCTCTTTCCAAGGACTTCGGCTACCGCTTCTCTTGTAATGTCATCAGGGGTCGGCCCCAGGCCCCCGGTGATAATTATGTAGTCGTATTTATAAAGACAATTTCTTAGTTCTCCTTTTAATGCATCTATCCTGTCAGGTAGAACCATATTTTTTTCAAGTATTATTCCCCTCTCAAAAAGGTATCGGGAAATGGAATATAGATTTGTATTGGTGACGAATCCTCTGAGTAATTCATCACCTATATTGATCAGTATAGCCTTTCTCATTTAAATATTTTAACGCCGAACCTATGGTACAGAAAAGGTTATAAATTTGCCTTATTTCAACGAATTAAAAGTGACTCTTTACAATTCAAATAAAATTACTATTAATTAAATAAACTTAAAAGCTCCAGAAGGAGGTGCCACTATGAAGATTAGACCTCTTGCAGATAGAGTTGTTATAAAAAGAATAGAGGAAGAAGAGGTCAGAAAAGGCGGTATCATTATTCCAGACACCGCAAAGGAAAAACCACAGAAAGGCGAGGTTGTGGCCGTAGGTCCCGGTAGGCTTGATGAGAAAGGTAACAGAATACCCTTAGAAGTTAAAGTAGGCGATAAGGTTCTTTTCTCCAAATATGCCGGGACCGAGGTAAAGATCGGTGATGAGGAATTCCTTGTTATGAGAGAAGATGATATACTATGTGTAATTGAAGGTTAATTAAAGGAGGTATAGCATATGGCAGCAAAAGAACTACTTTTTGATGAAGAAGGTAGAAGGGCCCTCCTAAGGGGCGTTGAAAAACTTGCAAAGGCAGTAAAAGCCACCCTTGGCCCAGCGGGAAGGAATGTAATACTTGAAAAGAAATTTGGATCACCCACCATCACTAAAGACGGTGTCACAGTAGCCAAGGAAGTTGAATTACCCGATCCTTTCGAGAATCTTGGTGCCCAGCTTGTTAGAGAGGTAGCATCTAAGACCTCTGATGTGGCTGGTGACGGAACCACCACAGCTACCATTCTCGCCGAGGCAATTTTTAAGAATGGTCTCAAGTATATCGCCTCAGGTGCTAACGCAATAGAAATCAAAAGAGGTATTGATATTGCTGTTAACAAGGTAGTTGAAGAACTAAAGAAAATGTCCAGAGAAGTCCAGGGTAGAAAGGAAATCTCCGAAGTTGCCACCATTTCTGCTAATAATGACAGAGAAATTGGTGAGAAGATAGCTGAGGCCATGGATAAGGTTGGAAAGGACGGTGTAATTACCGTTGAAGAGGCTAAGGGAATTGAGACTTACGTTGAAATCGTTGAGGGAATGCAGTTCGATAGGGGTTATATTTCCCCGTACTTTGTTACTAACCCTGAAAAGATGGAGTGTGTCCTTGAAGAACCATATATACTGATTTACGATAAGAAGATATCTTCAGTGAGAGACATTCTGCCTGTCCTTGAGAAAGTTGCACAACATGGAAGGCCCATTCTCGTAATTGCTGAGGATGTTGAAGGCGAGGCCCTTGCAACCCTCGTAGTTAATAAGCTCAGGGGTGTACTGCAAGCTTGTGCTGTTAAGGCGCCAGGCTACGGTGACAGAAGAAAGGCCATGCTGGAGGATATTGCTATCCTCACGGGCGGTAGGGTAATTTCTGAAGAGGCTGGTATGAAGCTTGAGGGCACGCAGATTACTGACCTTGGCCGCGCTAAGAGGGTAGTTGTAGATAAGGATAATACTACGATTGTTGAGGGTTACGGCTCTAAAGATGCTATCAAGGCAAGGATTGCTCAAATAAAGGCCCAGATTGAGGAAACCAAGTCTGATTACGATAGGGAAAAACTTCAGGAAAGACTAGCCAAGTTGGCTGGTGGTGTAGCTGTTATTTATGTAGGTGCTGCTACCGAGACTGAGATGAAAGAGAAAAAAGCCAGGATTGAGGACGCTCTTCACGCTACGAAGGCTGCTGTGGAAGAGGGAATTGTCCCTGGTGGTGGTGTAGCATACATCAGAGCGACGAGAGTTTTAGAGAATTTAAAACTTGAGGGTGATAAGCAGTTTGGTGTAGAGATAGTAAAGGAAGCTTTGGTAGAGCCTCTTAAACAGATTGCAGAGAACGCAGGTTTCAACGGTGCAATTGTTGCGGAAAAGGTTGCACAGCTTCCAGAGACTCATGGTTTCGATGCCCTTACCGGCGAATACAGGGACATGATAGAAGCTGGTATTATAGACCCTACCAAAGTGGAGAGGATAGCGATTCAGAATGCAGCTTCCATTGCTGGACTTCTTCTTACAACGGAGGCTCTCGTAGTGGAAATTAAGGAAAAGAAGAAAGAACCGGTAGCTCCTGCTGGTGGCGGGTACGATGAATTCTAATAGTTGAGTTTTGGGGGCCCCTTCGGGGCCCCCAAATTTTTTCTTTATAGGGGGATTTATGCCAATTTTTGAATTCAGGTGCAAAAACTGTGGTAAGGTGGTGGAAGAACTTATTCTTAACGGTGAAAAAATACCTGATAGGTGTCCAGATTGCGGGGGTGAGTTAGAGAGAATTTATTCCGGGTCCGTCGGACTGAGTTTTAAGGGTGCTGGCTTTTATGTCAATGACTACGGGAAAGGATGCTCTACTTGTGGATTAGGAAACAAGGAGAGTTCCTCAGACAAAAATAAATAAACTATGAAAGAGCACTGGACCAAAAAATTGAAACGAGAATTGGAAGAACTCAGAAATAGAATAGCAGAGCTTGAAAAGGAAAAAGATGAATTAAAGGTCCTTTATCTTCGCAAAGCTGCTGAGTTTGAAAATTACAAAAGAATAATGAAAGAAGAATGGCAAAAGAATATTGACTTTGCAAATGAGAGAATTATTAAAAACCTTATTTCTGTTCTTGATCATTTTAAACTCGCCCTTAAAGCTAATGCTGAGGGCGAGACTTTTAGAAAGGGTGTTGAAATTATCTATAATGAACTTTTACAAGTTCTGAAATATGAAGGCCTGGAAGTTGTATCCGGGCTTGAAAAGTTTGATGAAAAGTATCATGAAGCTGTTGAAGCTGTAGAAACCAGTGAGCTCCCTCCCGGAACTGTGTTAGAGGAGCTCCAGCCGGCTTATGTTTTGAAAGGTAAGGTTATAAGACCCGCAAGGGTTAAAGTGTCTAAAGAAAAGAAAGAAAATAATTAAAATTTTGAGGGGGGATACTTATGGCAGCGAAAGAAAAGATCATTGGCATTGACCTCGGAACCACCAACTCTGCTGTTTCCATCGTTATTGGTGGTGAACCAGTTGTCATAACTAACAAAGAAGGTGAAAGAATTACACCTTCAGTGGTTGCTTATAAGGGGAATGAAGTTCTTGTGGGTTCCATTGCAAAAAGGCAAGCAATTCTTAATTCCGAAAATACCGTTTTCTCTGTTAAGAGGTTTATGGGGAAGAGGTATGATGAGGCGGAAATAGATATAAAAAGAGTTCCTTATAAGGTAGTGAGAGGAGTTAACGACAGAGTTGAGATTTTTATCCCTGCAATTAATAAAACTGTGACTCCCGAAGAGATATCCTCAAAAATTCTTGCCTATATGAAAGAGATAGCAGAAATTTATCTTGGGGAGCCCATAAAGAAGGCCGTTATTACTGTACCTGCACACTTTAACGATGCTCAGAGGCAGGCGACTAAAGACGCCGGTATTATTGCGGGTTTAGAGGTTGTCCGTGTTTTTCCTGAACCTACAGCAGCTGCTCTTGCCTATGGACTCAACAAGACTGACAGGACATTGAAGGTTGCGGTTTACGACCTCGGAGGGGGTACTTTTGACATTTCCATACTTGAACTGGACCAAGGTGTATTTGAAGTTAAAGCTACTTCGGGTGATACTCACCTGGGTGGAGATGATATTGACCAGAGGATTATCGAGTGGTTAATAGAAGAGTTTAGAAAAGAGACGGGAATTGATCTAAGATCTGATCGTAATGCCCTTCAGAGGCTCAAAGATGCCGCTGAGAAGGCAAAGAAAGAGCTCTCTACCCTTATGGAAACTCAAATTTCACTGCCCTTCATAACTTCAGATGCCAGTGGGCCAAAACACCTCGAGAGAGTTCTGACCAGGTCGCGCCTTGAAGCTATGAGTATGGATCTGATAGACCGCTCCATTGAAATTTGCAAGCACGCCCTGGAAGATGCAAGACTCAGGCCCCAGGATATTGATGAAGTGATACTTGTGGGTGGGCAAACTAGAATGCCTCTTGTTCAACAGAAGGTCAGGGAGTTCTTTGGAAAAGAACCACACAAGGGAATTAATCCTGATGAAGTGGTTGCCGTGGGCGCGGCAATACAAGGTGCAATTATTGCAGGAGAATATCAGGATAAAGATATTGTACTCCTTGATGTTGTTCCTCTGTCATTAGGAGTTGAGACACTGGGTGGAATTTTTGATGTGGTAATTCCCAGGAATACAACAATTCCCACAAAGAAATCAAAGATATACACCACTGCTGAAGATAACCAGACTTCGGTACTTATCAAGGTTTATCAGGGAGAAAGAACTATTGCTTCAGAGAATAGACTTCTTGGGCAGTTTGAGCTCACGGGCATACCCCCAGCTCCTCGGGGCTTACCACAAATTGAAGTTACTTTCGATATAGATGCTGATGGTATTCTCCATGTTTCTGCGGTGGATAAAGCCACAAATAAGGAAGCCTCTATAAAGATCCATGCAAGGACCGGATTGACTGAAGAAGAGATAGAAAAAATGGTAAAAGAGGCCGAACAGTACAAAGAGGAAGATAGAAAGAGGAAAGAGCTTATTGAACTTCGCAACCAGGCAGATGCATACATATATAGCCTGGAGAAAAGCATGAGGGATTTGCAGGAAAAGATCTCTGAAGAGCAGAAGAAAAGAATTGAAGATGCTATTAATAAGCTAAAAGAATCAATGACTTCGGATGATTCCTCGAAGATCCGCCGGGAATTTGAAGAATTACAGCGGGTGTGGTCTCAAGTAGCCCAGGAGATATACGCAAAGTACGGCTCTCAAGCCCAGAGTACCACATCTGAATCAAAGAAAGACAAACCCGATGATACCGACTACGAAGTTGTGAAGTAGGTGACATAAATGTCTAAAAAAGACTACTATGAAATTTTAGGGGTTCCGCGAAATGCCACCCCTGAAGAAATTAAGAAGGCTTATAGAAAGCTCGCAGTAAAGTATCACCCAGATAGGAACCCTGATAATAAAAAAGAAGCTGAAGAGAAATTTAAAGAAGTCAGTGAAGCGTATGAGGTTCTTATAGATCCCGAAAAGAGAAGATTATATGACATGTACGGTCATGAAGGGGTAAAGCAGACTTTCCATCAGGGTGATTTTACATGGCGAGATTTTACACATTTCGATGATTTAAGGGACATTTTCCGTGATTTAGGGTTTGGTTCCAGTTTCTTTGATGAAGTCTTCAACACCTTTTTTGGGGTTGATACTCGAGGGAGAAGGGGCTATCGTACACAGAAGGTTAAATTAAGAGGAGAAGACATCAGGATTACTTTGCCTTTGACTCTGGAGGAAATCTTTCGTGGTGAAACGAAAAAGATAAAGTTCAAGCGCTATGGGATTTGTACAAGCTGTAACGGAAGTGGAAGTTCTGATGGTAAAGTTGAAACCTGTCCTGTTTGCAAAGGAACCGGATACGTAAGAGAAGTTTCTACAACTTTTTTTGGTCAGTTTATTAGAGAGGGAGTTTGTTCAAATTGTAGGGGTGAAGGGAAAATTATAACAAACCCATGTAGAGTTTGCGGAGGAACCGGAAGGGTTCTGGAAGAACGCGAGCTGGAATTCAGGGTTCCTAAAGGAATAAGGGATGGAGAATACTTCGTTATAAGAGGAGAAGGACACGTAGGCGAAAAGAGAGGGGATAGGGGCGATTTAGTAGTCCTTGTAAGTGAAAAGCCCCATAAGCTCTTCGTACGTTCTGGGGAAGACCTTCATGTTAATCTCAATCTTAGTTATTCCGAGCTAGTGCTAGGTGCCGAGTTAGAATTTGAACATCTTGACGGAAGTAAAATTAAGGTACGTGTTCCTCAAGGTAGTAAACCAGGTGAGTTTTTGAGAATTAAAGGGATGGGTCTTGAAAGGAATGGTTTTAGAGGGGATCTTTATTTTCATCTAAATATAATTATACCTGAGAGATTTTCAAAGGAATTCAGAGAAATACTTGAAAAATTGACTTTAGAGGAGAAGAATCTTCTTCATAAGATAGATCGTTTCACTAAACCCCAATGAACTCAGCGTTCTTCCAGAGAAGGGAAGGAGACTTATTGATAATAGAGGATCCTGAAGAATTCCATCATCTAGTAAATGTTTTGAGGACAAGGAAAAGTGAAAAGATTAGATTGATAGATGGATTTGGCCTTGAGTTCATATGTGAGCTTCATTCGATAGATATCAAAAAAAAACGTGTGGAGGCAAAAATCATTGAGGAGGTTTTGAATAAACGGGAATTATCTTTTAAAATTACACTTGCCTTTTCTCCTCTTCAGAGGGAAGAGGCAAATGATTTGATTGTACAAAAAGGTACGGAATTGGGGGTAAGTGAGTTTGTACCCCTTCTGTGCGATAGAACTCTAAAGAAGAATGTAAGGATTGAGAGGTGGTTAAAAATTATAAGAGAAGCAGTAAAGCAAAGTGGACGTTGTGTGTTACCAGAGTTAAGCCCATTAGTTACTTTAGAAGATTTTGTTAATTCCTGTGAATCATCAATTAAGCTTTTTGGATTGATTGATGGGCCAAACGTTTCTGATGTATGCATATCAGGAAATGTGGCCTTAGTAATTGGTCCTGAAGGTGACTTTACATCCCGGGAAATAGAGATTTTGAAGCGAAAAGGTTTTATAGGGGTTGGCTTAACGCCAACTATACTTAAAGCAGAGACTGCCGCTATTTTGTTAGGAGGTTTTGTTGCTATAAAGGGGGGCACCCATAAATTAAAACCATGAAAGGAGGTGATTACTGTGTCAGGTGTTAGAATACGTGAAGGTGAGAGCTTTGAAAGCCTGTTGAAGAGGTTTAGAAAAGTCGTGGCTACCGATGGGATACTACAAGACGTGAAGAAATACCAATACTATGAAAAGCCTTCAGAGAAAAAGAAAAAAGAACTTCTCGCAGCAAGGAGAAGGATGCTCAGGAAGATGAAAAGGAATGAGGAATAAGACTTTAGAAAGGCTGGAATTTGATAAAGTCAAGGAGCTTCTTAAAACCTATATATCCTCCCCCGCGGGGATGGAAGCTCTCGAAAGCCTTGTGCCTGAGAAAAGTCTTGATGAAGTAATAGAAGTGTATGATCACATCAGAAGAATGGAAAAACTGATAGAAAAAGGCACAAGGCTGGATTTTACAAAATTCCCAGCCATAAAAAAGTCTGTACTTAAGGCTGCAAGTGGTGCCCCCCTCACATTTAAAGAAATTAGAGAAGTGGGTAATTTTATCGAGGAATATTCAAAACTATACGAGACTCTTTATGGAGAGTTTTCTTCCCTACTAAATCCAGAAATTCTTAGACCCCTTAAAAAGTCAATAATTGAAATAGTGGATGAAGAAGGGAATGTTAAGGCTGATGCTACACCCGAACTCGCCAGACTCCGAAAAAAGATCATTTCCCTGAGAGAAGAAATTTATGCTATTCTTACTGAAATCATGAGGAAATTAGAAAAGGAAGGGGTATTAAGAGAGTCTATCATTACAATAAGGAATGGAAGATTTGTTTTACCTATAGTTTCTAATTTCAAGATTGAAGGTATTATCCATGGTTACTCGAAAACCAGTGAAACAGTTTTCGTAGAGCCCCTGAATGTTGTTAATCTCCAAAATAGTTACACAAAGGCCGTTGAAGAGGAAAGAGAAGAACTGGATCGCATTAGGCGAGAATTTTCCGAAAGAATAGGCAAGCTGGCTAAAACCATTCTTACTGTTTATGAACAGGTGGGTAATATAGAGCTTTTATACGCGTGTTATATGTTTAAGGTTGAATTTGATGGTGTATATCCAGAGTTTTCAGACAATTATATTGAAATAGTAAACGGTATTCATCCTGTTTTGAAGATAAGCCTTAAGGATAAAGTGGTACCGCTTAATATTAAAGTTAGCAAGAGAGTTTTTCTCGTTTCCGGTCCAAATGCAGGGGGTAAAACTGTTCTACTTAAAACCATTGGCTTATTTCATATTCTTGCCAGAGCAGGGATTCCTATACCTGCAGAAAAAGCCGTTCTTGTTTTCCCCGAAGAAGTATTTGCAGTTGGATTCCAGGATGAACAGGATATTGAAGAAGGTGAATCAAGTTTTACATCCTATATTAAAGAAATTGTTTACGTTTTAGAAAATGCAAGACCCGGATATTTGGTGCTCTTCGATGAGCTAATTTCAAGCACTGATCCTCATGAGGCTTCTGGGCTGGCATATGCAACTCTGGAAGAACTTCTAGGAAGGAATGTATGGGTTTTTGCTAATACACATTTGACGCCACTAAAGCTTCTGGTTTCTTCTAATACCGGGATGATTAATGCTTCCATGGAGTTTGATCCTATAATGCTTAAGCCCACATATAGAGTTAGGGTTGGAGAGATCGGAGTAAGCCACGCCTTCGAGATAGCAGAGAGATGTGGCATACCCGAAGATATAATTAAAAGGGCTCGAAAACATATGCAAGGAGAATCTGCTCTTTTAGAAGAGGTTCTTAATAGTCTCAGGGAGAAGGAACATATTTACGCAAGTCTTTTGAAAGAGTATACAGAAAAATTGAGTGAATTGGATGAAAAAGTCAAGAAGGCAGAGAAAATCGCACGAGAGAAAGCTTCAAGAATAATAGAAGAAGCAAGAGGACAGGTGGAGAGGCTACTTAAAGAGATAAGGAAAGAGGAAAATTTCGAAAAAAGAAGAGCAATTATCAAAGAAGTTAAGAAAGAGCTTCAGGATGTGCAGAAAAATTACGATCTTGACCTTAAGCCTGTACAAAATCTTGAATTAAATAAGGAGTATTATATCAAGCCCATTGGTGCCACAGGTATTCTGAAGGAAATTAAAAAAGAAAAGGTCTTAGTACAAATTGGCAAGGCTTTTGTTGAAGTTCCTAAGGGTTATCTGTATGAGCGTGGATAATTACAGAGAAGTTATAGAAAAAATTAGAAATTCAATCTCTATAGTCGACGTAATAGGTAATTATGTAGAATTAAAGAAAACGGGGAAATCATATAGAGGATTATGCCCATTCCATGTGGAAAAGACCCCTTCTTTTTATGTAGATCCTGAAAAGGGTCTCTATCACTGCTTTGGGTGTGGTGCCTCTGGAAATGTTTTTACTTTTCTAATGAAGAAAGAAGGATTAACTTTCAGCGAAGCACTTCGGGAGCTGGCTAAGTTAGCGGGTATTAGAATTGATGTGGAAACCAGGATTAGCAAGGAACTCCTCATACTTAAAGAGGCTCAGGCCTACTTTCAGAGGAGTTTGCACGATTCAGAAGAAGGAAAAGTCGCAATGAATTATTTGCGTTCGAGGAAGGTTACTTATGAGGCAATGCTTACTTTTGGCCTTGGATATGCCCCCGGTGCAGGGCTTGTGAGTTATCTTAGAGATAAGGGATTTGATTTCTATACCATGTTAAAGATTGGTGTACTTAAAGAAGCTCCTCGAGGAGGTTATGTTGAGTTCTTTAAAAACAGACTAATATTTCCTATTCAGGACCAGTATGGTAATTATGTGGCTTTTGGAGGGAGAGCCCTTGACAGTTCGGACGAACCTAAATATATAAATACACCTGAGACAGAATTTTTTAAAAAGGGAAAGGTATTGTACGGATTTAATCTTGCAAGAAAAGAAATTAGGGATTTGAATGCGGCTATAGTTGTAGAGGGTTATTTTGACGTGATAAGCCTTTTTATGATGGGTGTTAAAAACGCTGTTGCTCCTATGGGTACCGCACTTACTGAAGATCACGCAGATTTGCTTTCGTCAACTTGCTCAAAGGTTATACTTTTGTTTGATAATGATGATGCAGGCCAAAGGGCAACATTAAGGAGTATAAAAGTTTTGCTGGAAAAGGGTATATTGCCGAGTGTTGCTACTTTGGAGGGTATTAAAGACACAGCGGAGGCGTGGGAAAAGGATGCACAGGAAACGGTAAAAAGAGCCCTGGACTCCTCTGTGGATTTTGCAATTTATGTTATGAAAATTAGCAAATCCATTGAAGAGCGAGCTTCCAATGTTAGGGAGCTTTTGGAATCTATTAATAAAATAGAAAATCCTGTACTCAGAAAGGATTTTAATGATATTGTTGCTAAGGCCTTTGGAATAGGAAGCATGGGTATGAACGAAATATTAAGACTTTTGGGGAAGAGCGTAAAAGCTGATAAGTTAATGAGTACGGATTTTATATTATCTGTGGCGGCACTCCTCGATGAGAAGATCAGGGAGGTTTTTATCTCAGAAATTACCGAAGAAGATCTTGCCTCCGAGTATGCTCGTAGGATATATAAAGATTTGAAAGATGGCAAAACCCCTGATGAAATAATTTCTGACAGCCCATTTGTAGAAAAAATTACAGATTGTGCTATGAACTACATAGGTGAAGTCAATGAAAAAGTAAGAGAGGAAATGATAAGGAAAATATGGCAAATTAGAGCTTCCAAGGAGCGGAAAATGCTCCTTAAAGGAAGCCTTGAAAACAAGGAAAACGTGGAGAAAATTTTAATTGAATTTTTTAAAAGCAAAAAAGAAAATTTAAGGGGGTAAAAACATGGAAAACATATTTGAGTATTCTCAGTTTAGGGATTTTATTGAAAAGGCTATAAAAGATAAAAAAGTAACCTTTGAACAGCTTGAAAAAGTTTTAAATTTCCCAGCAGGCTCAGAACAGTTTGAAGAGGTACTTATTGCCCTTCAGGAAGAAGGAGTTGAAATAGTAGGTACTACAAAAGTTAGTAAGAAGAAAAAGAGAGAAGAAGAGATTCTTGAAAAAGAGGAATTTTCACAGATAAGAGACGATCCCACTAAGACATATCTTAAGCAAGTTTCAAATTTGAACCTGTTGACAAAAGACGAGGAGCAAGAGTATTCCAGGATTATCGACGAGTCCAGAAGGTCCATAGTAAGGCGAATCTTCTCCACCTATTACGGCATAGATCGATTTTACATGCTTGTGAGGCAGTGCCTTGATGGCATAGTTCCTATTGAAGAAGTTGTCCAGGTAGATTCCCACTATTGGACTTCCAGAGAAATGAATCAGAAAGAAAAGGCGAGGGTAGAGAGAGGTTTTAAGGAACTCAAAAAGCTGATGGAGGAGTTTTTCGAGAATAGGGATGGTGCTATACGTCAAAAACTGATGAAGAAGATAGTCGATAGGATAGAGAAGCTTGCACCGAGATTTTCTGTGGTTAAGGATATTTATTATCGGTTTGAGGAAGAGATAAACCAAATTTCCTTTATCACTGCAAAACTCGAGGAATTGCAAAAAGAAGAAGCTGAACTTAAAAAGGCAATAGAGAAAAAAGAGGCCTCGTGGAAAGAACGAGAGAGGCTTGGCGAGATTGTTTACTTGATGCGCGAAACGGCGGAACAGCTTGAGGAGAAAATTGGGAAAATCGGAATGCCCTTTGAAGAAGCTAAGAAGGTTTATGAAGAACTTCGGGGCCAATTTGAATCTCTTGAGTTAGCAAAAAAGAAAATGGTGGAGGGTAATGTAAGGCTGGTTATTGACATTGCGAAGAAGTTTATGAGTAGAGGTCTTGAATTTGGTGATCTTATTCAGGAAGGTAATTTAGGGCTAATGAAGGCAGTTGAAAAATTCGATTATAAGAAGGGATTTAAGTTTTCCACTTACGCCACGTGGTGGATAAAACAGTCCATTTCCCGAGCTATAGCCGATCAGTCAAGAATGATAAGAATTCCTATCCATATGATCGAGACCATAACAAAGATAAATAGGGCTATAAAACATCTTATGCAGGAGCTGGATAGAGAACCTACCCTTGAGGAGATAGCAGATTTTACCAACTTAACTATCGATAAGATCAAGCAGGCACTCGAGGCACAAAAGGAGCCAATATCTATGGATAAACCCATTGATCATGATGAGAAAACGGTCCTTGCAGAATATGTTGTTGATACGGAGAACAACCCACTGGAATTCGCACGTTCTTACATTTTAAAAGAGAGGATTGAAGAAGTACTTCAGACCCTTTCAAAAAGGGAAAGAAAAATCTTGGAATACCGTTTCGGTCTGAATGGTCATCCTCCAAAAACCCTCGAAGAGGTAGGTGCAATCTTTGGAATAACCAGGGAAAGAGTGAGACAAATAGAGGCTAAAGCTATTAAGAGACTAAGGCATCCCATGAGAATGCAAAGGCTCAGACCCCTAATCGAACCCCCTGATTTTTATAATGTATGAAATAAGTGCTGTAATTGTAGCTGCGGGCGGAAGTAAGAGGTTTGGACGTGACAAGGTTTTCTTAAAATTTTCAGGCAGATATATAGTAGAATATTCAGTAGATGTATTTCAGAATGTAGAGGAGATAAAGGAAATTATCCTTGTTACGAGTAAAGAGAGTTTTGCTCGTGCTGAAGAACTAAAGGAAAAATACCCCAAACTCAAAAAAATAGTTGAGGGTGGAAAAGATAGGCAGGATTCTGTTTCCAACGGTGTTTCTGAGGCTTCATTCCCTTACGTTTTAATTCATGACGGTGCCAGACCCAGCGTTTCTCAGGATTTGGTTAAAAGACTTATTGAAGGGCTTTCAGATTCCGATGCTGTTGTTCCAGTAGTTCCTGTACGTGATACTGTGGTCTATTTTCATGAAGATTGCTTCCAAAAATCCGTTCCAAGGGAAGGGCTTTTCGCTATTCAGACTCCCCAGCTCTATAAAAAATCTATTTTGATGGAAGCTTTAAAAAACGCAACGCAGAAATTTACCGATGAGTCAACCCTTGTGTTTGAGACCCTGGGTATTAGAGCAAAGGGTGTTCGGGGGTCCTTTGAGAATTTTAAACTAACTTATCCCGAGGATCTACTAGTTTTCACAAAGCTTTTGGGGGGCAATATGGAATTGAGAGTGGGCTTGGGTTATGACTCACACAGATTAGAAGTTGGGAGAAAACTGATTCTGGGAGGTGTATTAGTAAGTGAGGAACTGGGTCCTGTAGCGCATTCCGATGGTGACTGCCTCATTCATGCAATTATTGATGCTATACTTGGTTGTACAGGTGATAGAGATATCGGGGTGCATTATCCTGACACTGATCCCCGATATGCTGGTATTTCCAGCATGATGCTTTTAGAGGATGTCTGGAGAAAAGTAAAAAGTAAAGTCGAAATTGTCAATGTCGATGCCGTGGTCAGACTGGAAAAACCTAAACTTAAGGACTATATTGATGAAATGAAAAGAAACATAGCAACAATTCTGCAGATTTCGGTGGATCAAATTTCCATTAAGGCAAAAACGGGAGAAAAAATAGGTCCAGTGGGAGAAGGGAAACTTATAGAATGTGAAGCTGTTGTTCTTGCTAGAAAGTTGTCTTAAAACTTACTCTCGGGTTGAAAGCTTATCATAGGGTAAGGATTTCTAATAGAAGATGCCACATTTTTAAGGTGAGCACTCACTCGCTTAAGGTACCTGCTTAGTAAAGCAATAATTATTGCTTTTCTTGGCTTAAAACTCTCATCCTTTGCTATTGCTTTCAAAATACCCTCGAGTTCCTTATTTATCTCCAGGTGTTTTTTCATAACATATTCTGCTTGATTTTCATCAGCATTCTTAAAAGCCTCATAAGTTACATCAAATTCATGGGAGATTTCTTCGCTTAAGGTTTTTAGCCTCTTTATATAATGGTCTTCATCAAGCCTTTCTGGATAAAGTTCTATGAGCTCGAACATGTTCTTGCAATAGTCGCCAATTCTCTCAATGTCAATCACAATGCTACTTAATGAAAGACAAGGGGCTATGTCGACTTTGTCGGCTCCGAATACGAGGTGCTTTAATATTTTCTCCCTAATTTCAATTTCTCTCTTATTAACTTTCTTATCTATGGTATAAGGATCAAAACCAGGTTTGATTTCTTCAAAGATAGAATCGTTGACTTCCAGGTACATGGTTTTTACTTGAATCAGCATTTCCAGTGCCTCTTCGTAAGCTTCCTGCAACAGGGTCTTACCCCTTAATAAATCCCAAAGCGTTCTCTTCATACTTTTACCTCCATACCAGAATTATAACGAGCGGAATAATAAAGAATGTTATGAGAATATACAAAAGTGCATATATTTTCTTCTTGACTGCTATAGTTGCAAACATTTGTGAGATTTTAATGGGCAGCTCTCTGTAAATCAGTGTATTCAATAATATTCCGTACAAATTAAATAGAAAATGGGTAAAGGCAATGGCTAATGCATCAGGATTTCGCGTAATAAGCGCAGCGAGTAATGCCGTTACAGTGGTGCCGACGTTTGCCCCCATGGTATAATAAAATACTCTTCGAATATCCAAGATTCCTACTGCTGCCAATGGCACAACAAGGGATGTGGTACAAGAACTTGATTGAACAATGGATGTTAAAATTAGTCCCGAAAGGAGAGAGGTCCTTAAATTTCTAAAAAAAACCGTATTGATGTATTTATCGACAAATTTTTTAGATATTTTGGTCATGCTGTCAACCATATATTTTAGGGAAATTAGAAGAGTGACGAGTGCGATAATTAATATCACGTAAGGATATTTTTTAACAGGGGAGTGTATTAAGAGCTTTATCAAAGGGTCGAGAATTATTTTAAGGGGTGAAATTACTTTAAAACCACCCGCATGCGAGAATAGCCTGGCAAGAAAATATGCTGATTTTTCTAACGGATGGAAAAAATATTCTAAGGGAAGAAACGTGATTGCAGTTAATAGATTGAAAAAATCATGAACCGTTGCTGCCTGCAAGGCTTTTTCAAACTCTTTTCCCTTTTTTATATGGCTCAGGGAGACAAGGGTATTTGTGACCGTAGTACCAATATTGGCTCCCATTATCATGGGAACCGCGTTCCTTATATTAAGGGTTCCAGCAGCAATTAAGGTTACGATAGTGGAAGTAGTAAAGGAGGAGGATTGCACCACTGCCGTAGCCAAAAGCCCAGTGCTGAAACCCACAAGGGGATTTGAAGTGCTCTGAATTAGTGCCTGAGCCAGTCCGCTACCCATAATCTGAAATGCCTTGGACATCAGTTCGATGCTAAAAAAGAAAAAATACAAGGAAAACGCAAAGATTAAACCATACATAAGAAAATTATACAGGTAGCAAGGTGCACAGGGAAAAACATGTATTAGGGACGTTTTAAAATATTTTGTAACGATACCTACTTGCGGTGGTTTTAAATCGCTTCTTAAAAATTGACCGTTAGAGGGTTGAGAATTATAATAAATATGCTAAATAGGAGGAAATCTATGAAAAGGCTGATTGTAGTGCTTGTATTGGTTGGGATTCTGTCGGCACAGGTGGATACCCTGAAAATGAGAGTTGAGAACCTCGCCAGTGAAATAACCGGTAATGCGGCGTCTCTAATCTCTTCTGGAGTTATTTCGAACGCAGGTTGTAGAGGTGGATTACCTCATTTTAATTTGGGTGTAGCTACTAATATGATGTGGTTTGAGTTTAGAAATCCTCTTAATGTTTCGGAAAAAATAATGTTTCCTGCAGTGTTTCCCTATTTATACGGTGAAGTCGGGATTTTTAAGGGATTTTCCTTCACGCCCCTTCTAAACGGCTTACTGGCAATAGATGTAATTGGGAAATATGCTCCAACACTTCTTAAGAATAGCTATTTTGAGGAGACTCCCAGTTTAATGTCTTACGGGTTGAAGGTTCAAATTTTAAAAGATCAGCTTGTTCCTCCAACGCCTGCAGTTTCTGTCTCAGTAATAAACAATATGTATAAGACCCTCACTCTTAAATTTGATACCCTCCATACTAGCCTTGCTCTTAACGATTTCTCCGTAAGGGCTGCAGTTTCAAAGAACCTGGTAATGTTAACCCCTTACCTTGGGATAGCTTATGATAATTACTCACTAAAAACCAATTATTGGACAGATGGTGATATGACTAAGAAGTCTATTGCAGATGTTAAGGACTATACAATTTCTTATTTTGGTGGCCTTGAATTCAAATTACTAATATTAAAGGGATATCTCGAGGGACTTTATAGGAATAATAAGGTTGGAATATCCCTCGGGATTAAAGCGGGTATTTAAAAAATTCAAACCTGGCTATTCGTAAATAAATGGAACGACGAGCTGCAATAATAGTTATTTTGGGGTATATTTTCATAGCTTTAATTGGTGCATTCCTTCTTTTAATGCCATTTTCTCGAAATGGCCCCCTATCTTTCGTCGATGCCCTTTTTACGAGTACCTCCGCACTTTGTGTTACTGGCCTCATTGTAAAAGATACTCCAGTATTCTTCACTTTTTTTGGTAAAATTGTTATTCTGGCTCTAATACAAATTGGGGGTATAGGGTATATGACTATCGCCGGGATATTTCTTCATAGGCTAACAAGAAGTTTGATTCTTCCTGAAATGATTTCTCAGGGATTTCCAGAACTTAAACCGGGTTTTGCATTTTATTTTGGAAGGAGAGTGATTTTATATACCCTGTTTTTTGAAATTATAGGAATTCTCCTCTTAGTCCCAAGCTTTGGAAAATACTTTCCCTCTAATTTAGCTATTAAACATTCGATTTTTCAAAGTATTTCTGCTTTTTGTAATGCGGGGTTATCTACTTTTTCGGATTCCTTAATAAGATTCAGAGGAGATGTTTACGTTAATTTAGTGATTATTTTTCTCATTGTGGTTGGAGGGCTTGGATTTTTTGTGGTGCATGAAATCTCTGAGTATTTGAAACATGTTTTAGGCCGCCTTTTGAGCATCAAATCTAAGGGGAAGTTTAATGTTGAAGTCGAGGGTGGGAAAGTTAAAAGGCCGTTTTTCAAGTTTTCTACCCATACAAAAAGTGTGCTCCTCTGGACATTTATTCTTATCATTACTGGTTTTTTCCTTATTTTTTTGCTGGAATTTAACGGTAACTATGCTCGGCTCAAGCTCGGTGAAAAGTTGCTATTTTCGCTTTTTCAATCTGTTACCCCAAGGACCTGTGGGTTTAACACCGTTGATATAGCGCTTTTAAAGCCTGCAACACAGGTACTGATAATCCTTTTGATGTTTATTGGAGGTAGCCCTGGTGGAACGGCTGGAGGTGTAAAAACAAACACATTTTTTGTGATTTTCATTTGGGTTTTTCATTATTTAAAAGGCTATAAAAATGTGTATCTTTTTAAGAGAAAGATTCCCGATTCAGCCATAGAAAAGGCTTTTATTATATTAATCCTTGCAGTAGCATTTAATTATTTAGCAGTTTTACTTATCCTTACAATGGATTCTGGGGTTTTATCTCTTCATACTCCATTGGAAGTCGTTTTTGAGGTTATATCAGCCTTCGGGACTGTGGGGCTTTCCACCGGATCAAAATTATTTGCCAATGTTTCCTTATCTGCAGATTTTAATGTACTCTCTAAAAGTATTATAATTTTGACAATGCTGACAGGTAAAGTTGGTGTACTCACTTTTGCTACTTATATGGTTGAGAAAACAAAAGTAGAAATTGGCTATACTGAAGACCGTTATATAGTGGGTTAATTATTATGAATATTTTGATAATAGGGGCGGGTCGGTTTGGTAAGGCGCTTGCAAGGGCTTTTACTAGTAGGGGGCACTCTGTAGTTATTGTGGACAGGGATGAGAACAAAATAAGAGGCATTGAGGACGAAGTGGCTCAGGCTGTTATTCTGGATAGCTCCGATGAGGACTCTTTAACCCAACTAGCTCTTCAGGATTTCGATTATGTTTTTCTCTGCATATCTGACATATCATCTTCAATATTGACGGCACAGATTTTACTGGACTCTAGAGTAAGACGAATCTATGCGAAAGCTTCAGGTGATGTTCATGCAAAAATTCTTGCAAGATTAGGGGTTCATAAGATTATTCAACCCGAAAAACAGTCTGCAGAGAGTATTGCATATAATGTAATGCTTGGCACTGAGGAGTTTGTGGAACTCCTGAGGAGAAAGAATTTTCTTGTGGCTAGGGTTGAGGTTCCTCCGGAATTTGAAGGTAAGACCCTCTCCGAGTTAGAGTTAAGGAAGAGATTTGGAATCTTTGTGGTTGCAGTGGACAGGAATGAGCCCGAATTGAAGGAATCGACGGGGCAAAGGACTTCTTTGGGAATTGATAGCAGGGTGAGGACTGAAATTTTGCCCGACGGTAAATTCATCCTTTTAAGAAGTGACAGGTTAACGGTTATTGGTGAGGTCAATAATATAGAAGAATTTAAACGTTATGTCGAAGAAAAAAGTTAAGGCAGATTTTTCAAATTATTCAAATGAAGAGCTGTTTGAATACTTTAAGGAGGCCATTTTTGTTGGGGATTTTGATGCGGCAGAGAATAGCATCAGGGAACTCCTTAAAAGAATCGATGCCGGCGGGATATCCTCGGATGAAGAAAAGATTTTGTACTGGAAAGGCATGGGTTTTTTGTGTGAAATGACGAATAGAGAAGATGAGGCGAGGGAATACTTTCTAAAAGTGCTGGATTTAAAACCTGATGACGCGGAGAGCCTCGAACATATTCGTAAGCTTTCAGGGTTAGAAACAGAGTCTGATCAAGAGACAAAAGACCAAGAGTAGTTAAAAGTGAGTCCATTAGTCTTAGGTACTCTTGCTTCCCTTTTTACAGGGTTATTAACCAGTGCCGGTGGAATTTTTCTATTAGCAGGTAAGAAAAAAGTAGATAACCTTAATCCCATTTTCATTGGCTTTTCTGCCGGGATAATGTTCGCTGCATCGATATTTAGTCTTTTTATTCCAGCTTTAGAAAGGGGCAATATTTATATAGTGTTAGCAACCTTTTTACTGGGAGCAATTTTCGTTGATATCTTTGACGATGTGTTGCCACATGAGCATCTTTTGAGAGGGCTTGAGGGACCACCCTCTAAAATAAAGATGGTGGGCCTTATTCTGGTAGCCATGCTCATTCACAATTTTCCAGAGGGTATGGCTGTGGGAATTGGTTTTGTTGAAGGTTTTTCCCCTCAGGCTATTTCGCTGGCTTTTGCAATAGGTCTCCAGAATATACCTGAGGGTGCTTCTGTAGCGTTGCCTCTTGTGGTCATGGGTTACTCTCCCTGGAAAGCACTTTTTGTAACCTTTTTAACAGGTATGGTAGAGCCTATTGGAGGATTCCTGGGGGTATTGCTCGGTTCTATTTTCACAAAAGCGTTGCCATACCTAATGTCCTTCGCAGCGGGTGCTATGGTATATGTGGTAAGTGATGAGATGATCCCTGAGTCCCATAAGTTGGGAGAAGAGAAAATAGGAACGTTTTCGTTTATAATTGGATTCCTTATTATGACATTGCTGGATAATATACTTTGAGGAGTGTAAAGGTGCTGTTTGGTGAGTATCTTGAAGAAAAAAGTAGCCTTGTAAACTCGAAGCTAAATGAGTTTTTGCCGCTAAGAGGAGAAGGGATTCCCATTTTGCGAGAAGCTATGCGATATTCTCTTATGGCAGGTGGTAAAAGACTGAGACCTGTATTGTGTATTTTGGGATATGAACTCTCTGGAGGCAAACAAATTGATGATATTCTACCCCCAGCCTGTGCCCTTGAAATGATACATACCTTTACTCTGATTCATGATGACCTCCCTGCAATGGATAATGACGATTTACGAAGGGGAATGCCCACTAACCACAGGGTTTATGGTGAGGCTATGGCAATTCTTGCTGGTGATGCTTTGTTTATAGAGGCAATTGGACTTTTCTTAAAGGGAAACATAAATGCTGATTTAAAGATGGAAATGCTCAAGGAGCTTGTGAAAGCCCTGGGCGTAGATGGAGTTATAGGGGGTCAGGTGTTGGACATAAAAGCTGAAGGGAAAAAACATTCTAGGAGGCTTGTGGAGAATATTCATCTTCGTAAAACTGCAAAATTTATAGAAGCCTCCATGGTTATAGGTGGAATTGGTGCTGGTGGTTCTGCTGAATTTGTGCAAAAGTTGAGGTATGTTGGAAGGAGATTGGGGCTTCTTTTTCAAATAGTGGATGACATATTGGACGAAGTGGCAGTGGAGGGTGAACTTGGTAAGAAGGCTCAAAAGGATAGAAAAAAAGGAAAATGTACTTATCCCGGGGTTTTGGGCCTTGAAGAGTCAATCAAGTATGCAGAAATGCTGGTGAAAGATGTAAAAGAGTATATTGATAAAGAGTTAGGAGGGGTGGAGATTTTAAAAGATTTGGCCGAATTCTTTTACAGGAGAAGGAAATGAGAAGTTTTAAACTAATCTTTTCCAATGGATTCTGGATTATCCCCCTTTTATCAGGTTTTTTTGCCCAGTTATTAAAATTCGTCATTTACAGCTTAAAGGAGAGAAAACTTGCCTATTCATGGCTTTTCAGTACAGGGGGAATGCCCAGTGCTCACTCTGCTGGAGTTTCCTGCCTTTCGGTAATTACGGGGTATCGTTACGGCTTTGATTCCCCGATTTTTGGCATTGTGCTTTATCTTAGTCTACTCGTAATGTATGACGCGGCTGGCATAAGACGAGAGGCGGGTGAACACGCAGAAAGGCTTAATATCATAATTTCTCATCTTTCTGAAAACAAAGAGTTAGGCACTCAGAAACTCAAGGAGTTTCTTGGTCACTCTCCCCTCGAAGTCCTTGTGGGAGCTTTGATTGGAGTTATGGTGGGTATTTTAGCTCATTTATGGGGGTTAATATGACTTTAATGTCTTTTCTGCTGGTTTTACCGGGAATATTACTTGCTATTACTATTCATGAGTTTTTTCATGGATTCGTCGCTTACAGGCTTGGTGACCCCACACCCAAAATAATGAAAAGATTAACTCTAAATCCCCTGGCTCATATAGACCCTGTGGGCTTTGTAACTCTCCTTTTTCTTCATTTTGGGTGGGCAAAGCCTGTTCCGGTTAATCCATATAATTTAAAAAGTCCCAAAAGAGATATTGTATTTGTCTCATTGGCTGGTCCCTTTTCCAACCTCATCTCTGGTGCCTTAGTCGGATTAGTCCTCAGGTTTTTGGCTCCAGGGCATTTTATGAATACTGTTTTTGGGGCTATGCTGGTAAATTTTGTTGTTATTAGTGGTGCTCTTGCTTTTTTTAACCTTATTCCCATACCTCCCCTTGATGGATGGCATGTCCTTGAATATTTCTTGCCTCCTGGGGAATTAAAAAGTTTTATAAGGAGGTACGGTTATTACCTACTTCTCATTCTTGTAAGTTTTTCAGCTGTTTTTTATCCTGTTCTGGGAATATACATAAACGCTACTGTAAAATTATATCTGAACCTCGTTTTTGGAAGTTCATTAAACGTAATACTTTAGAAGAGCTTCAGGAGGTGTATTGTGGGTGTAAGGATTTTAAACATAGCGTCTTATTTACCTGAAAAGGTTTTAACTAATGCCGATCTTGAAAAAATGGTGGAAACGTCTGACGAGTGGATAGTAGAGAGGACAGGAATAAAAGAACGGAGAATTGCCTCACCGGGGGAATCCACCTCTGATCTTGCTTATAACGCTGCATCAAAAGCCCTTGCGAAGTCTCACATTAAGCCTGAAGAATTAGATGCTATTATTGTGGCCACTGCATCTCCTGATTATCTATTTCCGGCCACTTCATGTATAGTTCAGTCAAAACTCGGGGCAACCAATGCCATGTGTTTTGACGTAGAAGCAGCATGTCCAGGATTTATATATGCTTTAGAAATCGCCAGGGGTCTTTTGTCTCTTCCAAATTACAAATATATTTTGGTAATTGGCGCTGAGACCCTTTCCAGGCTTGTGGACTGGGCAGATCGGAATACATGTGTTCTTTTTGGTGACGGTGCGGGAGCCGCAATAGTTACCAAAGATGATTCTGACAGTGAAATTATCTCATCCTACATGAGGGGGAATGGAGAACTTCATCATTTATTGATATTGCCAGGAGGCGCAGCAAGAAAGCCTGCTTCCTATGATACTCTTAATAATCAAGAACATTTCATAAAGATGCAGGGGAAGGAAGTTTTCAAATATGCTGTGACGGGGATGCAGGAGGCTGCATTAAAGGTACTGGAGAGTGCTGGCTTAACACCACAGGAAATAGATTGGTTGGTGCCTCATCAGGCCAATATAAGAATAATTGAAGCAACCAGAGAACGGCTGGGAATAGAAACCTCTAAGGTCTTTATAAATATTGAGAGGACCGGAAACACCAGCGCTGCCTCTATACCAATTGCTCTTGCTGAAATGGATGAAAAAGGCTTATTAAAAAGGGGACAGAAAATTTTGCTTGTCTCCTTTGGTGCGGGATTTATTTATGGGGCACTTCTCTTGAAATGGTGAGAGTAGAGGCTTTTTTAATAGACCTGGACGGAACCCTTTATCTCGAAAGAGAACCTGTTCCGGGTGCAAAAGAGTTTATTGAGGAACTTGAAATACGTAATATACCTTATCTTTTATTAACCAATAATTCAACAAGGACTCCGCGGCAGGTGTCTGAGAGACTCAGAACCATGGGTATTGAAGTTCAGAGTTCCAGGATTTACACCTCTGCTAATGCCCTTGGGGATTATATCCGTGAACATTATCCAGGACCTTATAAAGCCTATGCAATAGGAGAAGATGGCATATCAGAGGAGGTCAGGAATTCAGGCTGGTTGATTGTAGATTCTCACCGTGAGGCTGATTTTGTTCTGGTAGGACTGGATAGAAAATTGACTTATGACAAACTTGCTGAAGCTGTGCTTGCAATTCAAAAAGGTGCCAGGTTTATTGCCTGCAATGCTGATTCAAGTTTTCCCACACCAGAGGGGCTACTTCCTGGCGCGGGAGCTATAGTTAATGCCATAAAGACGGTTGTGGGAATAGAGCCTTTAGTGCTTGGAAAGCCCAATGATTATATTATAAATTATGCAGTTAAACGATTAGGGGTAGATTTAAGGAAAACTGCCATAGTGGGGGATAGGCTCGATACCGATATAATGCTGGGTAAAAAAATGGGTATGATCACCATACTGGTTATGACTGGAGTGAGAAAGTCAAAGGAAGATATATTAAGGATATCGCCAGACTTTGTGTTTGACAATATAGGTGAATTATGGAAGAATATCTCAAAGTTGCTTTAAGAGCAACGCTTAAAGCTGGTGAATTCCTCCTTAAAAACTTTGGTAAAGTTACCCTTAAAGAGGCGGAAGAGAAAAAAGCCAACGATTTTGTGAGCTTCGTGGACAGGGAAGCGGAGCGAATTATAAAGGAATATGTACTCGAAGTTTTTCCTGATCATGATTTCCTTGGCGAAGAGGAAGGAGGTCCAAAGGAAGGAAAGGAATTTATCTGGGTTGTTGACCCCCTTGATGGTACAAAAAATTTTTTACATGGAATCGATGCCTTTGCCATATCCTGTGCTCTTCTTGTGAACAGTGAAGTAGAAGTGGGAGTTGTTCACTTACCGGCCAAGGGAATTACGTATAGTGCAATCAGAGGCAAAGGTGCCTGGAAGAACGGTGATGTTATAAGAATAGACGATAAGTCCAGGGTGGAGCAAACTCTCTTTGCCACAGCATTCCCTTTTAGAGATAAGTCTAAATTTCACTTGATGCAGCTTATTTTCCAAAAGCTCTATTTTGCTTTTTCTGACGTGAGGAGGATAGGTTCCGCCGCTTACGATCTGTGTCTTACCGCGGAGGGAGTTTTTTCCGTTTTTTACGAATATGGTCTTTCTGTATGGGATATCGCAGCCGGCAGCCTGATCGTGGAAGAGGCTGGAGGAGTTGTTATTGATTTTGACGGTTCCCGTAATTTTTTGAGTACAGGGAATATAATTGCTGGGAGAGCCGATGCTGTAAAAATCGTGCAAGATACAATAAAAGAGTTCTGGAAATGAGAAAATTTGATATTCAAGTGCCACTATTGGATTTTGATTTAATAGAAAAATACAATGTATATCTGGTTGGTGGAACTATTAGAGATTTTTTTCTGAAAAAACCTTTAACGGATTATGACATAGCGGTTTGCAAAGTAGAACTCTTCCTGAAAGATTTAAGACGGAAAAACCCTGGAATTACTCTATTCCCTCTTTCAGAAGAAGATAAAGAGTATAGATGCGTTCTTGGAGAAGATCTCTGGATTGATGTCTCGGAGCTAAAGGGAAGAGGTATCGAAGAAGATCTGGAGCTTAGAGATTTTACCTTTAATGCTATGGCTTTGGACTTGAGAACCGGTGAGCTTATCGATCCCTTTAACGGCCAACGTGATTTGGCGGAAAAAACCATCAGAATGATAAGTTCCCGTAATCTCATTGATGATCCATTGAGAATATTGCGGGCCTACAGGTTCATGGCTATTCTGGGTTTTAAAATTGAACAGGATACGGAATTTTTTATAAGGGAGCTTTCTCCTCTTATAAGCACTCGATATGTGGCTGCGGAGAGGATAAAGTTTGAATTGTTTTTAATTTTGGAGAGTAACAGAGCTGGCGAAGTATTCTCTGAAATGGTAAAGAGTGGCGTCTTGTTTTCTATTTTTCCCGAGCTTACGGATTTGAAGACAACTTCTCAGAGGTACTATAATGATCAAAACCTGCTTTTCCACACCTTGCAGGCTGTTAAAAATCTGGAGAAAATTTTAATGGAGAAGGATTATGAAGAAGACATTAAGGTTGTTGCAAAATTAGCCATGCTTCTACATGACGTTGGTAAACCTAAAACTATATCCTACGATGAGGAGGGCAATACCCATTTTTACGGTCATGATAAGTTAGGTTCTGAGATGGCAGAAGAAATTGCTGAGAGATTAAAACTTTCAAGGAAGGAAAAAAATATCTTAAGAAAATTTGTAAGGTTTCACATGTATCCACATTTACTTGCGGCTCAAAGAGAGTTAACGGAAAGAGCCGTTAACAGATATCTGAGGAAGATGGAAGAACTTGCCTTCCCCCTTTTAGATATGGCCATTGCTGACGCCATGGCTTCACCTCCCAGGGGCGATGGAATTTTGCCTTACCATAAATTTGAAGAGAAGATTTTCAAGGTTATAGACGAAAAGGCAAAGGTGGGCAAGGAAAGGATTGTTACGGGATACGACCTCATTGCTCTTGGCCTAAAGCCAGGCCCTATTTTTAAAGAAATTTTACAAGAGATTGATGATCTTTTGGCAGAAGGCAAGATTAAAACGAAAGACGACGCTCTAAAATATGTAATGCGAAAATATGTTCCTAATTGATTTTTCTTTGAAAATTCTTAACTTTTTGCTTATTATTGAGCCATGTTTTTGATTTTTTCTTTTCTCCTTTTTGCTATTTTCGAAGAACGTGACCCTTTCATTAGCTACGTAGAAAATTCCTATGGATTAAGGGACAGTATTGATATAGTGGGTGGTGATTTGGTGGCTTACAAGACCTTCAAAGGTGATGAGGAGCTCTGGATTGATTCACTATTTAGTTATGATTACTATAAGCAGCGTGCCGTCAAAAATGCACTATTCGCGGGATTCTATACCTCTTTCAAAGATTCCACGTCTATTTCAAGGTCCAGTCCAGGAGGTTCGGGTCTAATACCCACCATCCAGATACCGGTTTATATTCCCCCAAGCTTTTCCTTTTTGGGTCCGGGTGAAGCCAGAATAGATTTAAATGGTTCACAATCGGTGAGCTTAAGATTCGAAAGAAACGTTAACTATGACCCTTTGAGTTACATAGGGGCAAAGTCCAGCTATTTTAATCCGCAACTGGAACAGCGGCTCAGGCTTAATCTTAATGGGACCATAGGTACCAAACTCAGCGTAAATATTGACCACGATTCTGAAAGGCAGGATGAGACAAAGAATCGTGTAGTTGTACGATTCCAGGGAGAAGAGGATGATGTGGTGAGATTAATTGAATTTGGGGATACCCGGGTTTCATTACCCTCTACAAGGTTTGCCAGTTTTCCAGGTCAATCCAAAGAAGGGTTATTTGGATTTAACTCACAATTTCAGATTGGGCCATTAAGTATCCAGGCTATAGCAACAAGGGAAAAGGGTGAAAGTCAATCCACAACTATTTCAAGGGGTGCTGTTATTGATAGCACGATAATTTATGCTAGAGATTTCGAAAAATTCAGGTTTATTTACATACCGGAAGCGGAATCCATAATTTCTATAAACGTTTTTATTGACGAACAAAGAGGAATCCAGCCCGGAACAACCATAAGGGGATTTGCATATTATTATGGTTTTGACAGTGGTTCTGGCACATTTATAGCGGATACAACCCTGGTGGAGTTCGGGAATTTTAAAGCTTTAACAGAGGGGACAGATTATTATTTCTATTCAAGAAACAACATACTGGAACTATTTCAAAAGCCAGGCGAAAATTACGTCGTAGCGGTCTCCTACCGTACTATATCTGGAAGGGAAGTGGGAAGGCTTATTAATGATACTGTACCATATTTTGATAGTTTGAGACTTTTAAAACCGTCTTCCTTTCCCCTTTACCTTGATTCTCTTTACACAAGGAGGGATTCCCTGAAAGCAAGCTTATGGAACAACATGCTCATGAACATATATAACATAGGGCCGGTTTCTTCCATAGAGAATTTAGATATCCAGATCGGAAGAGACTCCTCCGGTGTTGTGATCTGGGGGGAAAGGGGGAGAAGTTTTCTCAATATTCTGGGTATTGACTCCAACAACGATGGAAAGGTGGACCTTGTCAGGTACGTTAACGGAATCCCCGTTGATGTACTTGACCTTAATAAGAGCCTTTTGATATTCCCCATTTCTAAGCCCTTTATTTACGATTCTTTAGGTGTTAAAGACTCGCTTATTTACAAGAAGACAAGATTATTCTCTTCGGAAGGGACCACGTATTTTATAAAGGTTATTAAAAGGCAGGTCTCGCAGAATATTTACCTTAACCAGCCAAATATAATTGAAGGTAGCGAAGTGGTGAAGTACAATGGTAGAGTTTTAAGTCGTGGAACGGATTATGAGATAGATTATTTAACTGGATTAATCACTATTAAAAATGAGTCTATTTTAAAGGATCCTGATGCCAGAATCGATGTTTCCTTCGACTACGCCCCGCTTTTTAGCCTCAAAGACAAGACCTTGTGGGGAGTAAGGTTTGATAGTCCAGTAATCGCCTCTTTAAGGTTCGGTGGAAGTCTGATGGGAAGGAGTGAATCTTCTCCTCAAAAAAGGCCTTCCCTGGGCTCAGAGCCCACTATGAACCTTGTAGGAGAATTGGATCTCCAAATGGATGAAAAATTACCCTTCATGACGGATCTTTTTAATATCATCTCATTCAATAAAACCACTACACCCTCTTCCATTAGACTTCAGGGGGAAATAGCCAGGTCTTTTCCAGACCCTAACACTAAGGGATTTGCATATATTGATGATATGGAGAACTCTAAGGACGAAATGTACCTTTCATTTTCAATTTACGATTGGAAGAGAAGTTCAATACCCCTTTATGGACAAAATACGACCAAAGATACCTTTTACCTCGGAAGCAAAATAGTGTGGGCAGGTGTATACGATCTCTACAGAAAGGGTCAAATATTTTCCAACTTGCCTGACGAGGAAAAGGGCCTCCCTCAGCTCGTTTTCTATATCGAGCTGTATCCTAAAGAGAATGGTGTTCCTTCTTTCCTTGGTATTTCGTCGGTTCTGAGTACACTGGGTCAGGATTTTAGTAACTATGAGTACCTTAACGTTATCATAAAGGGAAGAAAAGGGAAGTTGCATATAGACGTTGGTCCTGATATCTCCGAAAATGCTGTGTGGCGTGATAGGGCTTTAAGGATAAAGAGTTATGACCCTTATGCGATTTCAACAGAAGATAAGAATGGAAATGGGGTTCTTGATGAAGGCGAAGATACAGGACTTGATGGCGTTTCTGGTGCAGACTCCTTATGGGGCGTAAATAGTCTGGATGAAGGTAATGATGACTACTACTACCCGAAAACAGGTGAAAGAAATTATTCCAGAGTCAACGGGACAGAAGGTAATGGTAAGCTGGATACTGAGGAATTGATTGTAGATGGAAAGTTGAGCCTTGATAACAATTATTACGAAATTGTGATAGATCTTGAAAACCCTGATTCTTCAATTTTAATTGGAGAAAACTCTTATGGGTTTAGAACTTTCCTTATACCACTTAAAGACACGTCATTTGCGAAAAAATTCGGAAATCCCAACTGGGGATATATCCGTTTCGTAAGGGTATGGTTTGATGACGTTGTGGAGCCAGAAACTGTTATAGTTGGTCAGATTAAATTTCAAGGTAATAGGTACGTAAAATCTCCTGTTATGACGTCGGACAGTCTTTATCCTGTTTTGGAGGACGAAAAGATTGGAGTGAGATCGGTGGGTAATATGGATGATCCTGATTATACTTCACCCCCTGGCATTCAACTGGAGAGAGACCTTATAACAGGAAGACTGGAACAGGAGAATGCTCTTGCCATTAAGTATGAAAATCTTCGTCCTGCCCATTATGCCCATGTTACACAGACCAGATTACAATCCATGGACTTTATGAATTACAGGGACATAAGATTTTTTGTAAGGCTTAGACCTGGCACCACGCCCCCATATCCTACTGTTTTTATAAGACTTGGTGATACTCTGAATTACTATGAATACAGGTATAAACTAAAAGATGCAGAATGGCAAGAAGTAATAATACCCATTGATTCATTGACTCAGGTAAAGAAGGTATTGAGAGATTCTGTAGCAACCCCAGGGCCCCACCTTCTGGGCAATGTAGCCATAAAGGGTAATCCTTCTTTTACCCAGATCAGAACCATAACTTTTGGTCTTTTGAACGAAGAATCAGTTCCTATGAATGGAGAAATCTGGATTGACGAATTGAGGCTGGGAAGTCCAAGAAGAGACAGGGCCACAGCCTATACATTTAACCTGGATTTCAGGTGGGCTACTTTCCTCACATTAAACGCATCTTTTTCCAGAATGCAGAGTAATTTCCGTGCCCTTCAGGGTGAGGGTAGAAAAAGCGATGATAAAACTCTGGTTTTGAACCTTGGAGGTGATATCGGATCGCTTCTCCCCAAAAGCTGGGGTATCCGCCTGGCAGGAAACTATGTAAGGAACGACATGCAATCTTTACCCCTCTATGGTTCCTATTCCGATCTCCTCTTAAAGCCTGAACAGCAGCTTTCGCAAAGAAGTGTGGCCTATACAAGAAGGACCTCCATTAGCTTTTCCAAATCCCCTGGCTCAAAAAATTTCTTTGTGAAATATCTTCTGGAACCGTTTTCCATCACCGGATATCAAAGTCGCGATTATTCTGAAAGTCCGAGAAGTGTGAGAAGTTATTTTAGCCGTAATTTAAGTTTTAGTCATGGCGTAAAAATCCCTTGGAGCATCAAGTTTAAAAAATTAAATATAACCCCTCTTCCTGATTACAGATTCACCGGAAGCTATAATGAAGCACGTAATTTCAATAGAGATATAATGAGCAACATCGTTGTTAAAGATTCAGTGAAAACCTTTGACCAGAACCATTCTATCAGCTTTAACCCTGTAAGCAACTTTAATAGTAATTTCTCCAAAGGAAGGACTTTTGATTACTGGAGAAATACGGAAACTTCCTACAGTGAAGCAATAAGCAGCGGGCTTAGATTTTCACTCTTAAAATTACTGGACCCGGTAAGTATTAATTTATCAACTTCTTACAGGGAAACTAAGGATGTCACCATGCTATCTGTCGATTCTACGGCAAATAGAAACATTTCTTCCAGTACCAATGGTTCGATAAATGCGAGTTTCAATCTATCAAATACCTTGTTAAAGCTCGTGAGTTTTATCCCCATCAAATCAGTAAAGGACACAACGGGTAAGACCTTTAATAACAAGGTTAAAGATAGATTAAACAGCTTTATACGGAGTTTTCAACCGTTGAATTTCACTTATACTGTAGGTGATAATTATGCTTTATATCGTCTTACCACGAGACCTCCGTGGGAGTTCAGGTACGGTTTAAATAGAGATTACCTTCCCGATTCTGGAATGGCTGAGAGATTCTCGAATAGTTTTTCAAGGCAATATTCCTTTTCCACCGGTTTTAGTATTCTGAATGCGAGCGTTAGCATAAGGGGAAGCATTGGCAACACAGTAAATAAAGCTTATGTGAGCAAGAGATACACTAAAAATTTAAGGTGGCCCGATATAAGCATAAACAATTTAAGGATTCAGAACAAGTACACTTTGAAGGTGTTTAGCACAATCACGGCAGGTTTTTCCTATTCTATAACAACCCAGAGCTCGGGGAATTTCGGTAATCAGCCAGATAACATTTCTACCACAAAGATCATAAATCCGTCCCTCAACTTTATTTTAAAGAAAGGTATAAATGGGAGAATAGATTACTATTATTCCGCTGCGGATGCTAAGGATACGAGATTTGGCGATAGGATACAGAAGAATAGAGACCAGAGATTATCTTTTAATCCCTCTTATACTATTTCTCCCGGGGGGCAGATTAAACTACCCGGTGTAGATAAGGTTTTGAAGCTTAAGAGTTCTCTACAGCTAACTTCAAACCTTCAATGGTCAAGAAGTATACAGTCTACTTTGACTGGAAATAGGGAAGTGAAAGTGCGAGATAATACTAATTATACCTTTGATCTGGGTGGAAACTATTCAGTTACCAGGGATATTACTGCAAACATTGGATTTGGCTACAGAAGGTACGTAGACAATTTAAGCAAAAGGTATAATTCCACTACTTCATTTGGAATAAGCGTAAACTTTAACTTCTGATGCTTTTTACTAAAGAGGAGAGGATGGGAATATTTTTGATAGCAATATCCATGGCTTTGGGTGCTATTATGATGAATAGAAGAGAGGGGAAATCGTTACATAGCATTAAATTTCAGGAAGAGGAAAGCAGGACTATAGATAATATTAAAGCCTTTGAAGTTAATGAAAGGCAAAAAATCAATATTAATAACGCGAGTTACGATGAACTCCTTCTTATTCCGGGAATTGGACCCAAATTTGCTTCGGAAATAATCAGGATGAGGGAGAAGAATAGATTTACTAAGGTTGAAGATCTTATGAAAATAAAAGGGATTGGCCCCAAAAAAATTGAAATCATTTCTAGATATGTAGAGGTAAAATGAAGATTCTTTTTGACAAATTACTAGGGCAGGAAAAGGCGAAGAAGCAGCTTGGCCCTTTAGTTAAATTATTACGGGAAGAAAAAGTCGACTCTCTGTTTCTGGAGTTTGTGGGGCCTGACGGTGTAGGGAAGCTTACCGCAGCTATAGAAACTGCACTGGCGGTTAACTGCACAGGAACTGATTTAGTACCATGTCGTGTATGTGATAATTGTCTTCAAATTTCACATTACCAACATCCAGATTTATTTTTGATCTTGCCCGATATGACTCAAGAAAAGTGGGAAAGAGTCAGAAATACACAAGAACTTAGAGGATTTTATGATCCCTTGAAGCAGATTAAAATTGATGAAATAAGGACAGTGGAAAAGGAACTCTGGCGCGAAACGCCTTATAATTCAAGGTACAGGTTTGTTATAATTGCCAACGGTGAAAATTTAAATCAGTATTCGCAGAATGCTTTTTTGAAGACCCTTGAAGAGCCATTCCCAAGAACTGTTATAATTTTTATAGTATCAAGACCTGAGAGAATTTTATCTACCATTCATTCCAGAGCAAAAAAAATCAGATTTGAAACCTTGAAATTTGGCGACTTCAAGCTATACTTTGAAGGAGTGAGAGTTCCTGTTCCTCTAACACTTCTCTATAAGATAAGTTATGGATCCATCGGGCGAGCAAAGCGAATTTTGAAGACAAATTTTATAGAGAAGAGGAAGAAGGTTTTGGAAGGTCTAATTACCAAAAACGCTGAACTTTTGCAGGAAGTTTTCAAAGAGTTTTTAACAGAAGGTGGGAATCTTGATGATTTCGTTGATTTTTATGGAAGTCTTGTTAGGGATGCTTCCTATGCAAAAAATGGACTTACTGAGTTTTTGATCAATTTTGACCTGGAAGAAGACATTGTAAAGTTTTCTGCGTCTTTGAGAGAGGATTACCTTGAGGAAATGGCACAACTTTACAGGCGTCTTTATCAATTAGCGAGGTCAAATATTGACGAAGAAGTTATTCCCTACATTATGATAAGTCCCATCGTAGGTCGCAGCTACAGAGACACTTTCAGAAATTACTGATTGTATCTATTCTATTACCAGGTAGTTTCCCCTGACTCCTTTTACTTGAGCCAAATCTCCTTCTTTAAGGGGCTTGGTTGAGTAGGCCAGCCATTCGTCATCCTCTGCTTTCACAATATAGTAGTTCGGTCTTTCTTTCAAAGGAGCTATTATTAGTACGGTCTTTTCAATAAGTCTCTCGGGTCCAGTAACTTTCTCTGGAGTTTTTACTAAACTCTTGAAGAATTTTCTTGAAAGAATTGTAAAAACTAAAGAAAATATAGCATAAGACAACAGTTGAAGCCAGATGGGTACTTTTAAAATAGCCAGAAACATTACGCATATACTTAAATCTCAAGCCAGAAGACGACAAATCCAGGGGTGAAGATCTCAAAGGTCATAAGAATTAGACCTAAAATAAACCAGACATACAAGGGCATCTACTTATTCTCCGTAAAAATTTCCTTAATTAATCCAAGGCTCCCTAGTAAAGAAGAAGACTCGTAGGGTATAAATATTTTGCTGGGTTGTCCTCTGGAAATCTCTGCTAATGCCTCAAGGTATTTAATGGCGATGATTTCTTTTTTGGTTTACCTTCATGGATGACGTTGAATACCTTGAGGAATGCTTATTTAACTCCTTCAGCGAGGATAATCTTTTCGTATTTTTTGGCTTCAGCCACTCTAGCAATAGCTTCTGCTTCACCCTCTGCTTTCTTTATTGCGGCTTCTTTTTCTCCTTCGGCTTTAAGAATTGCTGACTGCTTTGCACCCTCGGCTTCGAGGATCATTGCTCTTTTCTCTCTTTCCGCCTTCATTTGCTTATGCATAGCTGTCATAACATCTTCTGGAGGATCTATTCGTTTTAATTCTACTCTTGTTACCCTGACTCCCCACTTATCCGTTGCGTCATCTAGAACTTCTCTGAGCTTTCTATTGATTATCTCCCTTGAGACTAATGTTTGGTCAAGGTCAATTTATCTATGAGATTACGAAGGGTGGTCTGGGATAACTTTGTTACAGCTTCTGTGAAATATTGAATGCTAAATAGGAGTTTAAATGGGTCTGTCACTTCGTAATATACCACAGCGTCCATTGTAACAATAACATTATCCCTCGTAATGACCTCCTGGGGTACGATATCCACAACCTTTTCCCAGATATCCACTCTGTGTATGGTCTCAATAAACGGGATTATGGTGTTAAAGCCAGGCCCAATAGTTCTGGAGTATTTACCCAATCTCACAACCACCCCTCCCTGATGGGGGTAAAGGACTTTAAATGACACAGAAACAAAAACAATAGCTACAGCAACTATAATTATTGCTACAAAAGTACTCAAAACTCCTCTTTTACTAAAATCATAAAGATGGCTTACTGGATTAGGTTGAGGGACTGTCCCTCGGAAAATATAATTGTGTGTAGAAAGGAGGATTTATGTGGACTTACGGACTTTCTGTTATTGGGATTTTGCTTTCAGGATATTTTCTTTATGGGAAATTTCTAGAAAACATTTTTGAAGTGAAAAATGAAGACCCCGTGCCATCAAAGGATAAGTTTGACAATGTAGACTACGTCCCCACCAATAAGTGGGTGCTTCTTGGTCATCATTTTTCCTCCATTGCAGGTGCAGGTCCCATTGTGGGACCTATATTGGCAGGCCTTGCCTTTGGTTGGGTTCCTGCCATTTTCTGGATTCTTATAGGCTCGATTTTTATTGGGGGTGTTCATGACTTTGCATCCCTTGTTATTTCTCTAAGGCACGAGGGACGTTCAGTAGCAGAGATAGCCTCAAGGTATATCAGTAAAAGAGCCTATTACTTACTTTTAACATTTATATGGCTGGCATTAATGTATGTTATAGCTGTTTTCACAGACCTTGCTGCTGATAGTTTTAACAGTGAACCTGTTGTAGCTCAGATAAGCCTTTTCTATATCCTTGTTGCTTTGCTCTTTGGCCCAATTAACTATTATAAGAAGTTACCGTTATGGTTACTAACTTTAGTTGCTCTTATTATAGTTGGTTTTGCATTTCCTTTAAGTTTTAAATTTCAGTTTTTGGTTGTTTCCAAAGATGTATGGGTTTGGGTTCTACTTTTATACGCGCTTGTTGCCTCGATTTTACCAGTCTGGCTTCTACTTCAACCAAGGGACTATCTATCCAGCTATTTGCTATATATTTCAGTAATTGTGGGAGTTGTCGGGTTCTTTTTAAGTGGAAGCAAGATAAGTTTTGAGCCAGTTAAAACTTTCACTTCCCCTTCATTGGGCCCCATGGTACCTTTCTTGTTCATAACTATAGCGTGTGGCGCTATATCTGGCTTTCATTCTTTGGTTGCCTCAGGAACCACATCTAAGCAGCTGGATAATTTTAAAAATTCCAGGTTTGTAGCCTACGGAGGAATGTTACTTGAAGGGCTTGTGGCAGCTGTAGCGTTGTCCACATTGATGATATTATCTTCCCAAAATATGTCCAAGGGTTTGACTCCCGCTGCGATTTATGCTGAGGGCTTTGCTAAATATATCTCCATTTTCGGAGTTAAAAATGATGCGGGGAAGGCATTGGGGTTACTAATTCTCTCGGCCTTCATTCTAACAACGCTGGATACTGCAACCAGAATTTCGAGATACGTATTTCAGGAGCTTATAGGAAAGGCCGGTGATAAATCTTTTAGGGTCAGGGTGTATTCAACCCTTTTATCCCTCATTTTGCCGGTTATTCTTTTGAAAGCAAGATTTAGAGATCCCTCTGGAAATTTGATACCTTCCTGGAAGATAATTTGGCCTATATTCGGGACCACCAATCAGCTTCTTGCGGCTTTAGTTCTCACAGTGATTTTTGTTTGGGCAAGGAAGAAGCTTTCTAAAGGTCAGGTTATTTTTGTGCTCCCTATGGTATTTATGCTTGTGATGACCGTCAGTGCTCTTATATGGCTTATTGCTAAGGATCTGGTTATTAAGAGTTTTACCATTGTTACTGTAATTGCTTTTCTACTTCTTATTTTAGCTATAGTTTTATCTTTCGAATCTTTGTCCGTTATTTTAAGGAAAAAATAAAAAGGCGGGGCAGGGCCCCCGCCTTTTCAGTGTTAATTCAAGATGAATTTATTTACTTCTAAAGATAGTAATGTAGTTCTGGAGTGGTTCTCTTGAGCCATCGGTAAATATTACATAGATTGTCGAGATATGTGTATCATCTGAAGGGTCCCAAACTGTTCCCTGAATATCTGCAGCGTGTCTTCCATCTTTTGTAATCTCGCCTGAAATATTATACTTTTTATATTCTATACCGTTTTCAACAACCCTTTGTGGCTCGGACACATTTACTACAAGTTTCCAGCCATCTGAATCGGTAAAGGTAATGGTGCCTGAATCATCCTCATTTTTTGTGATAGTCAGGTCCACTCTGTAATTGTGATTGGTATAATTGATGATCCATATACGTGCTGTAAAAGCTGCGAGTTCATAATCTCCATACCCGTTTTCCCGCCATACAGGATTTTTGAACTCAAAGCCGACCTGTCCATACCCTGTTAGTGATACAACGACTTTTAGGTAATTATAGTTACCATTACTTGTGAACGAAGCAGTGTATGAAAATTCTGCGATTTTATTACCGTCGAGATATAGCGTTATGTGAAGTCTTGAAGGTAATGTATCGGTGTTTACGACATCAGTTTGTATTGAGTCCATTAGTAGTTCCGCCGTATGAAATCCTGAATCGTCTATATATCTCCAGCGGAAAAGTATTCCATCTTGAGGATTATTAGGATTTATGTGCACCCATCCCGTATCCTGCCACTCCCATGTTCCGTAGAGGTCTTCTATTCCACCCTTTACTTCCTTCGATTGAAGTTTATAAGGCAATTCTATACTATGTCCCTTGAAAGTGACCTTTTTCTTTGCTATTTCTATAGGGGGATTTTTGCTCAGGAAATCTGATAGTGTATTGAAGGTTGTCGTATTAATTAGATCTGTGCCCGTTTGGTTGATGCCCGTGAGAAAAGACACGGTCTCGTCTTTAGAGATTTCCTGCTTTTTGCAGGAAAACGAGACCACAAGACCAGCTAATATTACACCTGCAAGTATTTTTGTAAAGTTTTTCATAATATTACCTCCCGACATCAATTATAATCGAGTTATATGTTTTAATCAACTTGAAGAGCCATTCCCAAGAACTGTTATAATTTTTATAGTATCAAGACCTGAGAGAATTTTATCTACCATTCATTCCAGAGCAAAAAAAATCAGATTTGAAACCTTGAAATTTGGCGACTTCAAGCTATACTTTGAAGGAGTGAGAGTTCCTGTTCCTCTAACACTTCTCTATAAGATAAGTTATGGATCCATCGGGCGAGCAAAGCGAATTTTGAAGACAAATTTTATAGAGAAGAGGAAGAAGGTTTTGGAAGGTCTAATTACCAAAAACGCTGAACTTTTGCAGGAAGTTTTCAAAGAGTTTTTAACAGAAGGTGGGAATCTTGATGATTTCGTTGATTTTTATGGAAGTCTTGTTAGGGATGCTTCCTATGCAAAAAATGGACTTACTGAGTTTTTGATCAATTTTGACCTGGAAGAAGACATTGTAAAGTTTTCTGCGTCTTTGAGAGAGGATTACCTTGAGGAAATGGCACAACTTTACAGGCGTCTTTATCAATTAGCGAGGTCAAATATTGACGAAGAAGTTATTCCCTACATTATGATAAGTCCCATCGTAGGTCGCAGCTACAGAGACACTTTCAGAAATTACTGATTGTATCTATTCTATTACCAGGTAGTTTCCCCTGACTCCTTTTACTTGAGCCAAATCTCCTTCTTTAAGGGGCTTGGTTGAGTAGGCCAGCCATTCGTCATCCTCTGCTTTCACAATATAGTAGTTCGGTCTTTCTTTCAAAGGAGCTATTATTAGTACGGTCTTTTCAATAAGTCTCTCGGGTCCAGTAACTTTCTCTGGAGTTTTTACTAAACTCTTGAAGAATTTTCTTGAAAGAATTGTAAAAACTAAAGAAAATATAGCATAAGACAACAGTTGAAGCCAGATGGGTACTTTTAAAATAGCCAGAAACATTACGCATATACTTAAATCTCAAGCCAGAAGACGACAAATCCAGGGGTGAAGATCTCAAAGGTCATAAGAATTAGACCTAAAATAAACCAGACATACAAGGGCATCTACTTATTCTCCGTAAAAATTTCCTTAATTAATCCAAGGCTCCCTAGTAAAGAAGAAGACTCGTAGGGTATAAATATTTTGCTGGGTTGTCCTCTGGAAATCTCTGCTAATGCCTCAAGGTATTTAATGGCGATGATTTCTTTTTTGGTTTACCTTCATGGATGACGTTGAATACCTTGAGGAATGCTTATTTAACTCCTTCAGCGAGGATAATCTTTTCGTATTTTTTGGCTTCAGCCACTCTAGCAATAGCTTCTGCTTCACCCTCTGCTTTCTTTATTGCGGCTTCTTTTTCTCCTTCGGCTTTAAGAATTGCTGACTGCTTTGCACCCTCGGCTTCGAGGATCATTGCTCTTTTCTCTCTTTCCGCCTTCATTTGCTTATGCATAGCTGTCATAACATCTTCTGGAGGATCTATTCGTTTTAATTCTACTCTTGTTACCCTGACTCCCCACTTATCCGTTGCGTCATCTAGAACTTCTCTGAGCTTTCTATTGATTATCTCCCTTGAGACTAATGTTTGGTCAAGGTCAATTTATCTATGAGATTACGAAGGGTGGTCTGGGATAACTTTGTTACAGCTTCTGTGAAATATTGAATGCTAAATAGGAGTTTAAATGGGTCTGTCACTTCGTAATATACCACAGCGTCCATTGTAACAATAACATTATCCCTCGTAATGACCTCCTGGGGTACGATATCCACAACCTTTTCCCAGATATCCACTCTGTGTATGGTCTCAATAAACGGGATTATGGTGTTAAAGCCAGGCCCAATAGTTCTGGAGTATTTACCCAATCTCACAACCACCCCTCCCTGATGGGGGTAAAGGACTTTAAATGACACAGAAACAAAAACAATAGCTACAGCAACTATAATTATTGCTACAAAAGTACTCAAAACTCCTCTTTTACTAAAATCATAAAGATGGCTTACTGGATTAGGTTGAGGGACTGTCCCTCGGAAAATATAATTGTGTGTAGAAAGGAGGATTTATGTGGACTTACGGACTTTCTGTTATTGGGATTTTGCTTTCAGGATATTTTCTTTATGGGAAATTTCTAGAAAACATTTTTGAAGTGAAAAATGAAGACCCCGTGCCATCAAAGGATAAGTTTGACAATGTAGACTACGTCCCCACCAATAAGTGGGTGCTTCTTGGTCATCATTTTTCCTCCATTGCAGGTGCAGGTCCCATTGTGGGACCTATATTGGCAGGCCTTGCCTTTGGTTGGGTTCCTGCCATTTTCTGGATTCTTATAGGCTCGATTTTTATTGGGGGTGTTCATGACTTTGCATCCCTTGTTATTTCTCTAAGGCACGAGGGACGTTCAGTAGCAGAGATAGCCTCAAGGTATATCAGTAAAAGAGCCTATTACTTACTTTTAACATTTATATGGCTGGCATTAATGTATGTTATAGCTGTTTTCACAGACCTTGCTGCTGATAGTTTTAACAGTGAACCTGTTGTAGCTCAGATAAGCCTTTTCTATATCCTTGTTGCTTTGCTCTTTGGCCCAATTAACTATTATAAGAAGTTACCGTTATGGTTACTAACTTTAGTTGCTCTTATTATAGTTGGTTTTGCATTTCCTTTAAGTTTTAAATTTCAGTTTTTGGTTGTTTCCAAAGATGTATGGGTTTGGGTTCTACTTTTATACGCGCTTGTTGCCTCGATTTTACCAGTCTGGCTTCTACTTCAACCAAGGGACTATCTATCCAGCTATTTGCTATATATTTCAGTAATTGTGGGAGTTGTCGGGTTCTTTTTAAGTGGAAGCAAGATAAGTTTTGAGCCAGTTAAAACTTTCACTTCCCCTTCATTGGGCCCCATGGTACCTTTCTTGTTCATAACTATAGCGTGTGGCGCTATATCTGGCTTTCATTCTTTGGTTGCCTCAGGAACCACATCTAAGCAGCTGGATAATTTTAAAAATTCCAGGTTTGTAGCCTACGGAGGAATGTTACTTGAAGGGCTTGTGGCAGCTGTAGCGTTGTCCACATTGATGATATTATCTTCCCAAAATATGTCCAAGGGTTTGACTCCCGCTGCGATTTATGCTGAGGGCTTTGCTAAATATATCTCCATTTTCGGAGTTAAAAATGATGCGGGGAAGGCATTGGGGTTACTAATTCTCTCGGCCTTCATTCTAACAACGCTGGATACTGCAACCAGAATTTCGAGATACGTATTTCAGGAGCTTATAGGAAAGGCCGGTGATAAATCTTTTAGGGTCAGGGTGTATTCAACCCTTTTATCCCTCATTTTGCCGGTTATTCTTTTGAAAGCAAGATTTAGAGATCCCTCTGGAAATTTGATACCTTCCTGGAAGATAATTTGGCCTATATTCGGGACCACCAATCAGCTTCTTGCGGCTTTAGTTCTCACAGTGATTTTTGTTTGGGCAAGGAAGAAGCTTTCTAAAGGTCAGGTTATTTTTGTGCTCCCTATGGTATTTATGCTTGTGATGACCGTCAGTGCTCTTATATGGCTTATTGCTAAGGATCTGGTTATTAAGAGTTTTACCATTGTTACTGTAATTGCTTTTCTACTTCTTATTTTAGCTATAGTTTTATCTTTCGAATCTTTGTCCGTTATTTTAAGGAAAAAATAAAAAGGCGGGGCAGGGCCCCCGCCTTTTCAGTGTTAATTCAAGATGAATTTATTTACTTCTAAAGATAGTAATGTAGTTCTGGAGTGGTTCTCTTGAGCCATCGGTAAATATTACATAGATTGTCGAGATATGTGTATCATCTGAAGGGTCCCAAACTGTTCCCTGAATATCTGCAGCGTGTCTTCCATCTTTTGTAATCTCGCCTGAAATATTATACTTTTTATATTCTATACCGTTTTCAACAACCCTTTGTGGCTCGGACACATTTACTACAAGTTTCCAGCCATCTGAATCGGTAAAGGTAATGGTGCCTGAATCATCCTCATTTTTTGTGATAGTCAGGTCCACTCTGTAATTGTGATTGGTATAATTGATGATCCATATACGTGCTGTAAAAGCTGCGAGTTCATAATCTCCATACCCGTTTTCCCGCCATACAGGATTTTTGAACTCAAAGCCGACCTGTCCATACCCTGTTAGTGATACAACGACTTTTAGGTAATTATAGTTACCATTACTTGTGAACGAAGCAGTGTATGAAAATTCTGCGATTTTATTACCGTCGAGATATAGCGTTATGTGAAGTCTTGAAGGTAATGTATCGGTGTTTACGACATCAGTTTGTATTGAGTCCATTAGTAGTTCCGCCGTATGAAATCCTGAATCGTCTATATATCTCCAGCGGAAAAGTATTCCATCTTGAGGATTATTAGGATTTATGTGCACCCATCCCGTATCCTGCCACTCCCATGTTCCGTAGAGGTCTTCTATTCCACCCTTTACTTCCTTCGATTGAAGTTTATAAGGCAATTCTATACTATGTCCCTTGAAAGTGACCTTTTTCTTTGCTATTTCTATAGGGGGATTTTTGCTCAGGAAATCTGATAGTGTATTGAAGGTTGTCGTATTAATTAGATCTGTGCCCGTTTGGTTGATGCCCGTGAGAAAAGACACGGTCTCGTCTTTAGAGATTTCCTGCTTTTTGCAGGAAAACGAGACCACAAGACCAGCTAATATTACACCTGCAAGTATTTTTGTAAAGTTTTTCATAATATTACCTCCCGACATCAATTATAATCGAGTTATATGTTTTAATCAAGAGTTTTGAGAGAGTATCAACGAAAAAATTGAGTTGTAATACCTTATTACTTTTCAGAAATCATCGAATATCTTCATTAGATTTGTATGATCAATTTTGTAGAAAGATTTTCAGAACACTGAAAATAAGCTCCTCCGAGCTTTAAATCCAACATTTTTTGAACAATTAGATTTTTTCGATTTTTAGATACTTTACATTTTTGACTTAACGAGGATATGGCAATATAATTACCAAACTTTACATCACGGGAGGACCAGAATGAGAGTTAAAACAGGTTTTACACGCAGGAGAAGACATAAAAAAATTAGAGAATTCGCCAAAGGTTATTACGGGCAAAAGCACTCTACATTTAAAAAGGCAAATGAAGCAGTTTTGAGATCCTTACAGTATTCCTTTGCTCATCGTAGACTGAAGAAGCATGACATGCGAAAGTTATGGATAATAAGAATTAACGCTGCTGCGAGAGAAGAAGGACTTAATTACTCTACCTTTATCGCGGGTTTGAGGAAGGCGAACATTAATTTAAATAGAAAAGTGCTGGCAGAACTTGCTGTTAATAACCCTGCGGCTTTCAGCGAATTGGCTAAAGTAGCCAGAGCCCATGTCAATAATTGATGAGCTGAACGCGTTAAAAATTGAAATCGAGCGGGACTGGGCCCAGGTAAACTCTCCAGAGAGTTTAGAAAATTTCAGAGTTAAGTATTTTGGCAAAAAGGGCAAACTTCAAGATTTTATTAAAGCCCTTGCCTCCCTTACTCCAGAAGACCGCAAGACAATCGGTAAATTTGTCAACGAAATCAAGGAAAACTACGAAAATCTCATTGAAAGCAGAAAAGAAGAATTTCTAACGGTAAGAATATCAAAATCATATGATTATGACATTTCTTCAAGAAGTCTTTTAATTGGGAACCTTCACCCCCTGACAAAAATTATTGATGAACTCCTTGATATTGCTGTGGGACTTGGTTTTGAAGAAGTTGGGCTTGATCTTGCACCTGAGGTAGAATGGGATTACTACAATTTTGAGTGTCTAAATATTCCTGAACATCATCCAGCCAGGGATATGCAGGCAACCTTTTTCATTACTGACAAAATGATCCTTCGAACCCAAACTTCTCCCGTTCAGATTAGAACTATGTTAACACGGAAACCTCCCCTTAAGGTGGTTCATGTGGGAAGAGTTTATAGATATGATGCTTTTGATGCTACTCATGCCCCCTGTTTCCATCAAATGGAAGGGCTTTATATCAATAAAAATGTAAGTTTTGCTGAGCTAAGGGGAACTCTTGAAGTCTTCGTTAGGGAAATTTTTGGTCCTGAAGCCGAATTTAGACTTTTACCTTCTTACTTCCCTTTTACCGAACCCTCTGCTGAGGGCCACGTAAAACTGAACGGAAAATGGTTAGAGATTTTTGGGTGCGGGATGGTGCATCCCAATGTTCTTAAAAATGTCGGCCTCTCCCCTGATGAATGGTCGGGATTTGCCTTCGGATTCGGGGTTGAGAGGATTGCAATGATAAAATACGGTATCAATGATATTAGACTCTTCAGTGAAAATGATATCAGGTTTTTAAGCCAGCTATGAAAGTTACATATAATATATTAAAGGAATATTTGTCTGAGTTACCCCTTTCTCCTGTTGAACTTGCCGAGCTCTTCCCAAAGCTGGGGATAGAAGTGGAAAATTTTGCGGATCTAGCTGAAGGATTAAGAGGTTACGTCAGATGTGCTTTAGTAAAAGAGGTTAAACCTCTGGATGAAATCGCCCACTACAAATTGACGAGACTTCACCTTGGAGATGTTGAGCTTACCGTAGTGTCCACTGCCCCTAATATCAGGGAGGGAATGAAAGTAGCAGTGGCTCTTCCTGGTGCGAAGGTAAAGGGGAACATAATAAGCGAGAGAGAAATAAAGGGTTTTAAATCTCAAGGAAATATTCTGTCCTACGAAGAACTGGGAATAATGCTGGATTCTCCAGGAGTGGTTGAGCTCCCTGATGATTTTGAGATCGGGACATCCCCCCTTTCGTATCTTGGGATCGATGATTGGTTATATGACCTTTATATTTTCCCCCATAGGCCTGACCTTTTGGGTATTATCGGCCTGGCCCATGAAATATCAGTTCACACAAAGTCAGAAGTAATTTTACCTAAAGTTGGAATTGAGGAAACCCTTGATGAAATACCTTTAGTAAAAGTTGAGGATGGGGAAGGTTGCCCTGTTTATAGCGCACGCGTTATAAAGGGTGTCAAAGTTAAGGAATCTCCGTACGAGCTTAAAATTAAGCTTCTAAAATTAGGTCAGAGGCCCATCAATAACGTCGTTGATGTAACAAATTATGTTATGTTTGAACTGGGTCAGCCCATCCACGCTTTTGATAAAGCTAAGGTGGAAGGTTCTATAATTGTGCGCAGGGCCAGGAGTGGCGAAAAAATTCTTTGCCTTGATGGTGAATTAAGGGAACTTAAAGAAGAGATTCTGGTAATTGCTGATGAAGTGAAGCCCCTGGCCATCGCAGGTATCATTGGGGGCGAGGAAAGTAGCGTTTCGGAAAGTACCACTGATTTGATTATTGAAAGCGCTTATTTCGATAGAGTAAGTATCAGAAAGGCAGTAACAACTTTAAATATTAGCACCGAGTCCTCTCGAAGGTTTGAACGCGGTGGAGATCCAAACATTGTTGAGATGGCTTCTAAAAGGGTTGCCTTTCTCATTAAAGAATTGGCAGGGGGCGAAATTGGCAGGATTACCACCGTTCGCGCTAAAAACTTCGAGCCCAGAAGAATCTACTTAAGTATTAACAACTTTGAAAGGATGTTCGCACAAGCAGTAGAGGCAAAAGAAGTTAAAAAGATTCTGGAACGATACGGATTTGTAGTACATCCTCAGGCGGGAGGTTTCGAAGTAGTTGTTCCCACAAGGAGAAGGGACATAGAGGTATGGGAGGACCTGGCTGAAGAGATATTGAAAGTGATGGGGTACGATTCTGTAAAGGGGGAAATTAAAAGTTGCGGCTATCTAACGGGGAAGAAATTGAATACCAAGGACAGGATTTTAAAACATTGTATTGAAAAGGCTGGTTTTTATGAAGTAAAGTCCATTGAGTTCGTTGCACCTTCGGAATTGAAACTTTTCGGGCAGCATGAAGAAGAGTTTGTTAAAATACGCAACCCCATAAATGTGGAGCTTTCTGTTTTGAGAACATCTCTTCTTCCCGGGCTTTTGAGAATAGCATCTCACAATCTCAGGATGGGAGTGGATAACGTGAGAATCTTTGAGATAGGTAAAGTCTTTAGATGGAGGGGTGAAAAGGAATTACCCCTTGAGGAAATTATGCTCGGTGTAGTTTGCGCTGGAGAAATTTCAAAAAGCTGGGATGTAGCGGAAAGAAAAGTAGATGTTTATGATTTGTTAACGGTTTTTGGAGTATTGAAACATCAGATTGAAGGTTCTCTGGAGTTTGTTCCTGAGGATTTGACGGTGTATGGACTTTCTGGTGGCGCTCGCATTGTTTATAACGGGAAGTTTATTGGGTTAATTGGAGAAGTTATTCCAAAAGTTAAGAAATATTATGATATAAAATCCCAGGTTTTTGCACTGGAGTTAAAGCTTGATCCTCTAGTTCTCAGGCGTCCTAAATTTTCAGGGATCCCGCAATACCCTGCCACATCAAGGGATGTTTCCGTTATAATGAGTGAAAAAGACAGTATTAGACCAATTATAGACCTAGCGAGGCAGTCTTTCGCTAACATCCTTGAGGATTATAAGGTCATTGACATTTACACTGGCAAACCCATTCCTGAGGGGCATAAGAGCATTACGCTTAAATTTACGTTCAGGTCTTCTGAAAGGACTCTTATGCAAGAAGAAGTTGATATGATGTTTTCAGCTTTTATTGCCGAGCTGAGGGAAAGGGGCTACAAAATAAGAGGTCTAAATGCCTGACCTTCCTGAAGAACTGAATGAAAAAATCGAACAACTTCTCAAAAAGATCAGAGACCTTGAGGAATTATTAAAGGATAAAGACGAAACCATAAGGGGAATTTCTCTCCGGTTGGAAAAAATTGAAAAAAAGTTAGATAATTTAAAAAATAAGATTGAGGTTTTGAGGTGAAAAACTTAGACCTTTTTAAAAATATTGGAAAGAAAAGAAGACTGATAACTTTCAAAAACCTGTCCTTTGAAGTTTATGTGGATAAAGAGGACGAGGCTCTTCTCGATGAAGTCCTGGATATGTTGGAAAATAAGTTCAAAGAGGAAGAAGAAAGAATTGCGCGGATTGATCCCGATGTAGATTGGGCTACAGTTCTGGTAAACGTAGCGATAGATATTGCCTACCGATATGCGGTACTAAAGGGAGAGGCTGATAGGCTTAAGGAGGCGGTTAAGTTCAACTTGCACCGTATAGACAACTTTCTGGGGAATAAATGATGGTGTTGTTGTATAAAGGAGGTGAATATAATTGCAATTTAGATTTTTTGATGGCAATAATGAGGGTTTTATTCCTCTTTCAGTCAGGCTTGCACCACAGAAGCTGGAGGAATTTGTCGGACAGAAGCATCTTATCGGCGAAGGAAAACCGCTCCGAATTCTTATTGAGAGTGGTCGATTAAAAAGTTCAGTCTTTTTCGGGCCTCCAGGATGTGGTAAAACAGCCCTTGCTCGTATTATTGCAAACTTTGTAAGCACCAGGTTTGAAGAGGTAAATGCAGCAAAAATAAAACCTAGTGATTTGAAAAATCTTGTGGAATATCTTGTTAGTATCTATAAAAACACAGGAAAACCCGCTGTACTTTATCTTGATGAGATCCACAGACTTAATAAACTGCACCAGGAATATTTCCTCCCCTTTACCGAGGAAGGAAGCCTGATTCTCATCGCCTCCACTACTCACAATCCATTTTTCGCAATCTCCAATGCTCTGCTTTCAAGGTCTATGCTTTTTGAATTTAAACCTTTAGAAGATGAAGATATAAAATCTATCCTTCGGCGAGCAAAGGATTTTGTTAAAGCTGAGTACTCCCTTCAGGTAGAAGATGAGGTGATAGAAATAGTAACATCAATGAGTGAGGGTGATGCGAGAAGGGCTCTTAATGTGCTTGAGATGGCTGTTCTCGTTGCCACTGAGGCAAAAATTTCAAAAATTGATGCAAATTTAGTTAAAGAAATAATGCCTCAGAGAGTTTTTTCTCTTACCCGGGATGAACACTATGATATGATATCAGCACTTATAAAATCCATAAGGGGTTCTGACCCTGATGCAGCATCATACTGGCTGGTGAGACTATTGGAGCAAGGGGAAGACCCCCTTTATATAATACGAAGGCTTTTTGTCCATGCTTGTGAAGACATTGGTCTTGCCAACCCCAATGCTGTAAGGGTGGTAGCGGCTTGCAAAGAGGGGTTCGAAATGGTTGGCAGGCCCGAAGGAGACATTATACTAACTTTTGCAGTACTTTATCTTGCACTATCTAAAAAGTCTAATGCAGTGGTAAGAACCCTTGCGAACGCAAGGGAAATTATAAGTAAGACCGGCAATATCCCTGTCCCGATGCATTTGAGGGACGCCAGTTACAAAGGGGCGAAAAAGATCGGACGGGGTGTGGGATATATTTATCCTTACGGTAAGAACAAAGGGGTTAAGCAGGAATATCTTCCCGATGAGATAAGGGGTTACAAAATTTTTGAAAAGGAGGATGAATAACATGTTCCAGGTGATATTACTCTTCATTGGGATTCTTTTAGGTTTTGGCGCTGGAGTATTTGTTTTCAAGATTTCTTACGAAAAAAATCTTAAAAGGGCAAAAAAAACCGCCGAAGATATAATTGATCAGGCAATGCAAGAAGCCGAGCAAATAAAGCAGGAAGCGGAAGCACAGGCAAAAGAATACTGGATGAAGGAAAGAAAGAAGTTTGAAAAAGAGGCTTTTGAAGCGAGAAAAGAGCTTGAAAAAACATCAAAGAGACTTATTGAAAAAGAGCAGATGCTTGACAAAAGGGCAGAGCAGCTTAATAGAAAGGAGATTTCTTTAAAGCAGATTGAGAGTGAGTTAAAAGAAAAAGAAAGAGGCATTCAAGCAAAGGAAGAAAGGCTGGAAAAACTTACCGAAGAGGCAGCGAGGAAGCTTGAGGAGATAGCAAGGATGACCAGGGAAGAGGCTAAGCAAGAGCTTCTTAAAAGCCTTGAACAGCAGGTGAGGTACGAGGCTGCTCAACTAATATATAAGATAAGGGAAGAGGCCAAGGAAAAGGCGGAGAAAGAGGCGAAAGAGCTGGTTTTACAGGCAGTACAAAGGGTTGCTACGGTAGTATCTCAGGAAAATACCACCAGCATCGTACCTATTCCTTCGGATGATCTAAAGGGCAGGATAATTGGAAAAGAGGGTAGAAACATTAAAACTTTTGAGTCTGTCACAGGAGTTGAGGTTATAATAGATGATACACCGGAAGCTGTTATTCTGTCTTCTTTTGATCCCATAAGACGTGAAAAGGCAAGGCTTACCCTGGAAAGATTAATTCAGGACGGCAGAATTCACCCCGCGCGGATTGAAGAGGTTTATCAACAGGTCGAAAAAGAATTCGAGGATCATTTAAGAAAAATAGGTGAAGATGTTACTATTGAGCTGGGACTTACGGGCTTTCATCCGGAGATGTTCAAACAGATTGGCAAAATGAAGTTCAGAACCAGTTATGGGCAAAATCTTCTTCAACACTCCATAGAAGTCGCATACATTGCTGGAATTATGGCAGGTGAACTAGGGCTAAATGTTTCATATGCCAGGCGAGCAGGCCTGCTTCATGACATTGGTAAGACCGCTGATGAAACTTACGAGGGACCTCATGCCCTGGTGGGTGCACAAATTGCTCGGAAACTGGGGGAGCCAGACTATGTAGTGAACAGTATCGCCAGTCATCATGGTGAGGAACCCTTTAAGTCTCCCTACGCAATTCTGGTCCAGGCTGCAGATGCTATTTCTGGAGCACGACCCGGAGCCCGCAGGGAAAGTATAGAGGCGTACATTAAAAGAATTGAGAAATTAGAGCAGATAGCCCTTAGTTTTACTGGCGTTGAGAAGGCTTATGCTCTTCAGGCGGGAAGGGAGATCAGAATAATTGTGGAGGCACAAAAGGTTTCTGATACCGAGGCCTTTGATATTGCAAGACAGGTGGCACAGAAAATTGAGGGGGAGATTGAATTTCCTGGGCAAATTAAGGTAGTGGTAATCAGAGAAACAAGGGCTGTGGAGTTTGCCAGGTGATTAATGTACTCTTTATTGGAGATGTAGTGGGAGCTCCGGGTAGGGAAGTGGTAAAGAAACTCCTCCCCGGACTTATTGAAAAATACAGTTTAGACCTTGTTATAGCAAATGGTGAGAATCTCGCTGGTGGATTGGGAATTACAAAAAAGGCGGCTGAGGAACTTCTGGCATCTGGTGTGAATCTTTTTACCAGTGGAAATCATATCTGGGATAAGAGGGAAGTCTTAGAGTTCGTGGAAAATGTGGAGTGGTTGATAAGGCCACTTAATTACCCACCGGGTACTCCTGGTAAGGGTTTCACTGTGCTAGAAGTTAAAGGAGTTGAGGTAATTGTATTTAACTTATTGGGAAGAGTCTTTATGAATGGTTACGATTGTCCTTTCAGGGTTGCAGACGAGTTTCTCAAGACACACAAAGCCCCTGTAATTATTTTAGATTTTCACGCGGAAGCAACTTCTGAAAAGCTCAGCATTGCACACTATCTTGATGGTAGGGTCTCCCTTGTGGTTGGTACTCATACCCATGTTCAAACATCAGATGCTCGTATTTTACCTAAAGGGACAGGCTATATAACGGATGCGGGAATGACCGGGGGACTCGGTGGTGTTATTGGTGTTAAGAAAGAACTTTTCATAAAAAGATTTTTGACCCAGATGCCTGTGGCCTTTGAGGCAGAAGATAGGATACTGGGGCTTGAAGGCGTTGTTGCTGTAATTGATGAAAGTTCCGGAAAGTGCGCAAAGATAGAGGCGATAAGGGAGTATCTTTGAGGAAAGAAATTGTTTGAATACAGAATCATAAAACCTCCAGATCTTTCATTTTTTCATCAGATTTACATAGAATGGATTCAGAAGGGGTTTCACGGTGAAATGGGTTACCTTGAGAGAACAGCAAAGCGGAGGTTCAGTTTACCCGAATTTACAAAATCTGTACTTATGGCACGCCTTTTCTACGATGATATTGATTTTATAGAAAGTTCAAAGGAGCGGATTATTTTTGCAAAGTATGCTGTGAGGAAAGACTATCATCTAACCCTTAAAGAAATGGTAAGCAGGGTTGTAAACAATTTAGAAACCAGGTGGAAGTCCCTTCAATTTAAGATATTTGTTGATTCCTCTCCTTTTCCTGAAAAACCCATGGGATACTTCTCAGGATTTGGTTTTTGGGGGTTAAGTTCCCTTTTGATTGATCCTAATTATGGTTCTTACTTCAACCTGGGAGGAGCATTTTTGAGTCTGGATCTGGGGGAGAGTTATACCCCACTTAGTAATGATTTTTGTGCTAAGTGTAATTTATGTGTTAAAGCCTGTCCCACTGGCGCTATTGTGTCTCCTCATATTATAGATGCCAGAAAATGTATAAGTTATCTCACAATAGAGTACAAAGGTATAATTCCCAGAGAACTTGCCGAAAAAATAGGAAATCGTGTGTTTGGATGTGATGTGTGTCAAAATGTATGTCCTTTCAATCGTAAAAAACGGTCCCTTGAAGTTATAAACCCGGCAATAAAGGAGCTAATTTCACCTGACCTTGAGTTCTTTTTGAAGTTTGATCAGGAAAAATTTTTGCAAACCTTTGAGGAAACGCCAGTAATAAGGATTAATTACGAAAAGTTTATGAGAAATTTACTTGTTATAGCATATAATTCGGGTGATAATTCAATCAAATTGAAAGCCAGGCAAAGGATTCTTGATTTAGGTTACAAACTCCTTCTGGATCAGTTGAAGGAGTTAGAGGGGATATGAATTACAAAAGAGAGCTTATGGAGAAAAACCGGGAGCTTATAAATTTTTTGTTGCAATTTTATCAAGATGATTTCGACCTTTTCGTGGAGAGTGTTTTCAAGCCTCGTAGGCCTGCAATACGTGTTAATACCCTAAAGATAGAAAGGGAGGAGTTGATCTCGAGAATGGTTTCAAAAGGCTTTAAACTAAGCCCGATACCTTTTTATTCTGATGGTTTTCTCGTGGAAGAAACACCAGTGGAAATTGGAAACACGGTGGAGCATTTTATGGGTTATTATTACGTCCAGAGTCTCTCCTCGATGATACCCCCTCTTCTTCTAAATCCTCAGCCCGGTGAAAGTGTCTTAGATATAGCCAGCGCACCTGGTTCCAAAACTACCCAGATGGCACAGATGATGAACAATCAAGGTGTAATTGTGGCCAACGATGTTGACATTGACAGAATCAAGGCACTCTCTAATAATGTTGATAGAATGGGAGTATTGAACGTGGTAATAACTATTCTTGAAGGGAATAGATTTGGGAACCTTCTCCCTGATTATTTTGAAAAAGTGCTGGTGGACGCGCCATGCTCTGCGCTGGGGACTTTGAGTAAAAATTCCGAGGTTTTTAAATGGTGGGGTAGGGAAAAAATAGGTCGTTTAATGAATACACAGAAGGCTCTTATTTTAAGCGGATTTGATGCTTTAAAGCCGGGGGGACTCATGGTATATTCCACATGTACTCTAACTCCTGAAGAAAATGAGTATGTGGTGAATTATCTTTTAGAGAAACGGCCGAAGGCGAAACTTTTAGATTTCGAAATAAAAGGAGTGGTGTTGAGGAACGGGGTTAAAAACTGGGAAAGATTCGAGTTCTCAGAAGAGATTTTAAAATGCAAAAGGATAGAACCATTATTAAATGATAATTTTGAGGGGTTCTTTATCGCACTAATAACAAAACTTCCTTAAATTTATCTCCTCGTTGCCAGAAAAGATTCAACGGAATCAAGTACTGCAAATATCATCGGCTGCAGCATCCGATCCAGTTCCCTTCTCACAATATCCTCCCAGTGCCCGAACAGAAACATCTCTCCCTTATCTTCTATTTCGCTACCCGCACTGACTTTATAAACGAGTTTTTCATTCTCGTAGAGGTATAAAGACGCTTTAATGTATCCCTTTGTTCTAAACTGGTATTCAATTCCATTGGGTTGTTGAGGGATCTTATGAACCTTAATATTTACGTAGAATCTATCAAGAGTTCCCATAAGCACAATGTCTGCATTTTTTTCATCTTTAACTATAGGAAATAAATTTGATGTCTCGAGTTCTTTGACAAATGCCCTCCGAAGAAAATCCCTCGGTTCTATTACAAATACATTTTTCATATCATGTTCCGTGCCAATAAGTTCCATTTCTCCAAAAATGGAATCACTGGATTCTTTAAATTCTCCCACAAATAGTTTCATATTGTATGTTCTCGGCCATGTGTATGCCCTTGAATTGTATTCGTAAGTCAGTTTAACTGCTCCGCAGGATATAAAGAGCAGAAAAGCAGCTAAAGAAACCTTCCTTAAAGCCCCGTGTTTTACAATCATTATATCACCCCTTGTATTATTATGGTAAATAACCCACGAAAAGTCAATTACTTTTTTGCTTCTTGACAGTGGATAGGTCTTCTATTAAAATTTTACTTAAACAAAACACAAGGAGGTAAAATACAATGGCAACGTTGGTTGATTACTTTAATAAAGGTGGATCCATGATGTGGCTCCTTCTGATCCTGGCGATCATAGGACTCGCATTCATTATAGAAAGAATAATATCCCTATTCATTATGCTAAAAGGCAACCCCAAACAGATGTTAGAAGAGGTTATTAAGAAAATCGAGGCTCAGGGTATTGATGCGGCCCTGGCCTATTTAAGGAAGGAGAAGAGTCCTGTAGCTAAAGTTCTGGAAGCCGGGCTCGAAAAGGTTGACAAGGGGAGAATAGTGGTAGAGGAAGCAATGGCTATGAAGGCTACTGCAGAATTTGCATTCCTGGATAGAGGAATGATTTATTTGCAGGCTGTTGCAACCCTTGCGCCGATTATTGGATTCCTTGGAACGGTTACTGGTATGATTAAGGCTTTCACTGCTATTGCTGCTGCGGGTGAAGTGGAACCTACTATTGTGGCATCGGGTATTTCCGAAGCTTTAATTACTACTGCAACAGGTCTTCTAATTGCGGCCCCTGTTGCTCTCTTTTATGCTATCTTTGCAGACAGAGTAAATAACTTCACCAGGGGAATGGAAGAAGCTTCCAATGCTTTTATTGATTATCTTGTAGAAACGGGTGTTCTTGAAAGATAATTTAAGGGGGGATTTACTTTGCCAATTCTACCAAAACCCAAAATAACTCAGGAGGCTGAAATCCCAACGGCCTCCATGGCCGATATTGCTTTCCTCCTTATAATATTTTTTATGACTTCAACGGTTTTCATGCGGGATAAGGGTCTAAAACTGGTTCTTCCTGAGAAAACTGATCAGGTTGTTAAAATAGGAGGAGAGAGATTAATTCGAGTTTCCATAAACGACGTTGGAGAAATATTTTTAGAAGAAGAGCAAGTTACGGTTCTGGATTTGAAGGAAAAACTGGCTAAGAGGATTCTTGATTATAAAGAAAAACACGAAGGAAAGGACCCTGTAATCGTGATCCGAACAAATGTTGAGGCTCCGTATGAAAAAATGATTGAAGTGTTCGATGTCATAAAACAGATTCCCGAAGCAAAAGCTGTTTCCTTAGCCAGTATTAAGGCAGGAGGCTGAGCTCATGAGAATAAAACAGAGAGTTTCAACCAGAACAAACATCCCTACTGCCTCTATGTCTGATATAGCGTTCCTTCTTCTTTTGTTCTTCCTGGTTACCACAAAGTTCAGAAAGGAAATAGGTTTTAAGGTGCTTTTACCGGAAGCAAGGGCTACTGAGAGGATAATTAAAACCGAGAATCTTGCAAGAATTTATATAAATCAAAAGGGGCAAATTTCTGTAGATGATTTTCTCGTTTTACCCGAAGGTGTTTCGGCGCGTTTCAAGCTTAAGGTTCTTGAAAATCCAGGTGTTGTGGCTTATATTAAAGCGGATAAGAGGGTTAAATACGATTATGTGGATCAGGTCCTGGAATCTCTCAGGGACGCCAAAGCACTCAGGGTCATTTTCGCAACCGAGTTTAAACGTGGTTAGGGGGTGTTAATATGGCGGATGAAGTCAGAAAGAAGGGTTATGTTAAAAGTTCAGATTTAATGGAGGAGTATCCCGATAACCTGGCGAGGAGCATGATTTTTGCACAGATAATTTTGATTATTATGTTCCTATCTGTTAGAGGCATTACCGTTGCACCCTATCAACCCAAGCAAGTAGAAAGCACGTATGTGGAGTCTGCTGGCCTTGAGGTGGCAAAGGAAGTAGAGGCACCACCTCCTCCAAAGCCCCAGGTGAGCATCCAGGTAACTGAAACAGGAGCCAGCGGAGAGGAGGCAGAGAATGTGGAAATAACACCTACTACTGTGTTCAGCGAGCTTGAAGCTCCTCCACCACCAACCACTGACACTACAGTTTATGAATATCATGTTGTAGAGGTTAAGCCGCAAGTGAAGAAGGCTGTTAAACCAAAATATCCTGATCTTGCGAGAAAAGCGGGAATTGAGGGCAGGGTATTTGTTCTTGCCATCGTAGGACCTGATGGAAAGGTGAGAAGCGCTTCGGTGGCAAGGAGTGATAACCCTATATTTAATGATGCGGCCATTGAGGCTGTAATGCAGTTTGAGTTTTCCCCTGCTTATCAGCAGGATAAGCCCGTGGCATGTAAAGTAATGGTACCCATAGTGTTTCAGCTTCATTAAAATATTATGCTAATAGCTTTTAGGTATGTATAAACCAAAAGGAGGTTGCCCCTATGTCACTAAAGAGGGCTGTGCGGGCAGTGCTGGCCCTCGCGATTCTCGCGGGATATGTATATGCCGGCACTACCGGAAAAATCACTGGTAGGGTGTTCGACAAGGAAACTGGTGAACCCCTACCTGGTGCCAACGTAATCATAGTAGGTACCAAGATTGGTACTGCCACAGACCTTGATGGTTACTACTATCTCATAAACGTGCCCCCTGGAGTATATACCCTGCGTGCATCAATGATTGGTTACAATCCTCAGGAAATAGCAAATGTAGTGGTAAAGGTAGACCTAACTACTACTGTAAACTTTTATCTATCTTCTGAGGCTATAAAAACAGAAGAAATTGTTGTAACCGCGCAGAGAGAGCTTATTGAAAAGACGGCTACAGAGACCCGTAGAATTGTTACCCAGCAAGAAATTGCTCAACTTCCTTATACAAACTTCCAGAGTGCCATTCAGATGCAGGCGGGCGTTACCGGTGTCAACGTTGTAAGAGGTGGTAGGGACGACGAAGTTGCTTATTACGTTGACGGTATGATGATTAATTCTCCAGTTTTCGGAACATTCTATGGCTACATCAACACTTCTGCAGTCCAGGAAATGTCTCTCATTACAGGTGGTTTTAATGCCGAATATGGACAGGCTCTATCAGGTGTTATTAATGTGGTTACGAGGGAAGGTGGAACAAAAACTTCCGGAGATTTGTCAGTTAGAACGGATCAGATTCTACCTGAGAAACTCTCCTACGGTTCCACAAGAACAACCTTAACGCTGGGTGGTCCTGTTCCCTTTACTAATAAAAAGGTAAGGTATTTCTTCTCAGCGGAGACATACTGGAGAGACGGTACCCCGGGCTTTAACTATCAGCCTAAATATCCTATCATAGATGCGTACGAGAATGGTACAGACGAATTTAGAGCTTACGTGGATACCGGAAAAGTTTGGTGGTACAGCCCCAGTGCGGATACCACCCCTAATTATATGGTAAAACCTCTCTGGAAGGATTACTATGAGATGGCAAAATACTGGCAAGACTGGTACGAAAAGCACCCTTACATGCTTCCTCATACTGCCAACCAGAGTTACTACCTTCAGGGAAAAATTTCTTTCTTACCGGCAGAAAATATAAAAATTTTACTCTCTGGAAACCTGGCTAAAGAACAAACAGAAAGGTATTTCTACTCGAATGACCAGAGATTCAAATATCGTCAAGATAGAAACCGCGTAGATCTTAATAGAAGGTATCAGGCAACTTTGACAATAAATCACATTCTTCGCAACAATCTCTTCTACACATTAAACCTTGGATATTTCTACAATAAAGTAAGGATTGGTATCAGACAGCCTGGTTACCAGCCTTACTGGTTTGATAAATACCTGCCTAGTGTAAAGAAATACCTTTACTCCCGCAGAATCGATGAACTATTCTCAGACTTCAGATTCATCGGCTACATTCCTGACCCGCCAACGAGAAAAGTTATTATTCCAGGTTACATCATGTACAACTTTGGCCCAGGTAACCCATGGGGTGTGGGTGATCAGAGTAATGTAAACTTCATTTCCACAGGTGATTATCGTGTGATCAACAGGAGAATTGAACAGACAAGAAGTGCAAAGTGGGATTTGACCTGGCAGGCGAACAAATATCACGAGTTTAAAACTGGTTTTGAATACAGAGGACATATGATAGACTACTATCACAATTCACTACCCTGGGATGCCAACCCATTCCTTGATGTTTACAATACAAGACCTTATCAGCTCGCAGCATACATCCAGGACAAGATGGAATTTGAAGGTCTTGTAGTCAACGCTGGACTCAGATTTGACTACATTGATCCGAAATTCCACTATTATATTGATGTGAGCAAGATTGGCCCCAATGATGTCTATATGATTAATCTTGCTGAAGATACAATACCTAAAAAAGCTACTCCAAAATATCAACTTTCTCCAAGGCTTGGTATTTCTCATCCTGTGACGGAGAGACAGGTGTTGCATTTTGCCTACGGATATTTCTTCCAGACACCACCATTGACTTATTTCTATTCCTCAACTCATATGAATATTGATGAAATAATGTCCAGAGGTAACCAGCTTGTTGGTAACCCTAACCTTAACGCTGAGAAACAGATTGCCTTTGAAGTTGGTGTGGCCAACCAGCTCAATGATTTCTCGGCTCTTGATATTACTGCATTTTACAGGGATATTTATCAGTGGGTGGGCTCCAGAAAAGTTAAGGCAATCCCCATGTCCTTCTACATTTATACCAATGCTGCATATGGAAACTCCAAAGGGATTGAGACTACATATCAACTTATGATGAAGAATCTTTCCTTCCGTCTTGCCTACACGTTGCAGTTTGCTGAAGGAACAGAGTCTGATGCCTTTGAAGCTTACGAAAACCTTTATTATCAGACCTATGGAATTGACCCGATCACCGGTGAGCCTCTTGCAGTTCCTACCAGCATCACGGCACTCTCCTATGATCAGAGGCACACCATTAATGCTTCATTAAATTACAGTACTCCCAAAGGATTTGGTCCATACGGTATTTTTGGTGACGTTAATATATCCCTTATTCACAGATCCCAGAGTGGAACACCATATACTCCAAGGGATTTGAGGGGTAATATAGTGGGTGATATCAACTCCGAGAGAACCCCATGGACCCATACCACAGATGGAACCATTTCTAAGAGCTTTAATGTAGCCGGAAAGAGTATAGAATTGAGGGTTGAAGGCTTCAACATATTTAACATTAAGAATGTCGTGGGTGTGTATTCGACCACAGGCCTTCCAGATGATAATGGCGTAGCAAGAACCCTAACAGTCCAGAATGTTTCTGGAGGTCAGACTTTCAGGCTTGGTCAGACTGGTTATAACCCTCTTAGGGATATTGATGGTGATGGTGTCCTAACTCCTGAGGAACAATACCAGACTTACATCTTGGCACTCAAAGATTTCCTTGCCACTCCTGCCAACTATGGAAGCCCTATTCAGTTGAGATTTGCTCTGGTTTTCAGGTTTTAAAGGAGGGGTATGATGAAGTATTTTAAATTTCTTGGGATTCTTCTTCTAACATTAGTGGGGTTTTCATCAGCAAGGCCCCAGGTAGAGAAAATAGGGGCGTCAAAGATATATAGTTCCGTTGTCGCTGATGGCTCGGAATTGTGTATGTACATAACTAACTATGGTATGTTTGGACATAACACCGTTTCAGGCGGTTCGGGAGGATGGTGGCCAAGGAACAGAAGAAACGAGACATACATCTACGGTGCTGGAGTATGGGTAGGTGCCCTCAAGAGGAATGAGACTAATCCTGCAAAATGGGACACAGTGGTTACATACTTTTATAATCCCAATAGTGGTCAGTCTGAAGGTACACCAGCTTATGTGCCGACTCTCTTAAGAGATCCCAGTGGAGCATACATAGCCATAAATGAGCCTGACTATAGAGACTTCGCTGGTGCTTTAGGGAGCGAACAGGCCAGGGTTTACCTCTCAAATTCCGACAATGCTGGTTATGGCTGGCCCATCAAGGAAGTTTCTTCATCTGGTGATACTGTAGATTTTGTCCTTTCTACCCTTGATACATATACCAGATACACCGATCTCAACCCTTCAAGGCAGGAATCAGGTTCTCGACCCCTTGGTATTTTGGTGGATCAATGGACTTATCAGTTTGATGTTCCGGGGCTTAAGGACATTACTTTCCTAGTTTTCAAGATTAAGAACATTTCAGGAGATACTCTTAGGAAAGTGTATATTGGAGCAATTTATGACGATGACATAGGAAATGAATCAGGTGCGAATGCTAATGACCTTGTAGGATTTGTCAGAAGTTACGATTTTGGAGGTGGCCCAATTACTCTGAACCTGGCATATCAGTATCAGCTTGTTCCAGAAGGAGGCTGGATTGGTGTTGATGGGGCTGGACTTCCAGGAGTTATTGGAAGTGTATTCCTCGAGAGCCCTCTGGCAACGGAGACAGTTGTGATTATTGATACCATCGGAACGCCTGTGGGTCCAGATACAGTGTTACCCGGGCAGCCACTTGGAATGACGGCCTTCAAGATTTTCACACTCCAGATTGATCCGAGAAATGATCTAGAAAGGTATACTGTTATATCTGGATGGGATCCAGAAGCAGCAGGTGGTAGGTACAATCCATACATGGACGATGTATATGGCCCAGGTGATAAAAGATTTGGCCAAATTTCTGGACCATTCACCATGGCGCCTGGAGATTCTGCAAAGTTAGTTGTTGCTGCTGTTATTGCTAAAGATTCTACTGATATTAAATATGTTGCAAAGAAGGCATGGGATGTTTATAGTGCTAATTTTATTGCACCTCAACCCCCTGCAAAGCCAACTCTGTATGCCTGGGGCAGAGACAGGGAAGTCGTCCTCTTCTGGGATAACAAAGCTGAAGTTACGAGAGACAGATTCTATGACATCGAACATGGGTCAAATCCGTTATACAGGGAATATGACTTTGAGGGCTATATTTTAAGAAGAAGCATTGATGGAATAAAATGGGACACTTTAGGAAAATGGGACCTTCCCAATGAGTTTACAGTGGTGTACACTGATAGTGTCAGAGACTTCTTCGGAAACATAATTTATACAGATTCCATTTTCCTTGGCACTAATACCGGGCTTGTCCACTCATATATAGACAGAGATACCAGATTGAGAAACGGCGTGAGATACATTTATGAAGTTATACCTTATGATATCAACTATTCTACCGGATCCTGGTTCTCATTACAGGGACCGGCAGGTAGAGCGCTGGTTGTGCCTCATATGAATCCAGTGGACGAGGTGATACCTGCCAATTCAGTTACAATAACAAAACATGGAATAGAAAGCTCCTTTAAGTATGATAATGCTCTTATAGTGACAAAAGACACCAGTATACTCAAATCCGGAAAGTATTACCTGCGCTTCAAGTATGAAGGAATGACAACCAGAAAAGTCGACCTGCCGACTAGCATGGTATATCCGCTGTACAGTGTTTATTTCATTTCAGAAAACGGTGACACAATATGGAGTGCCCCGTCCTCCAAAATTTTTAGAATCACAGATGCTCAGAGCCTTGAAGCTACTTACACTTATATGTTCCCCTCAGATATTACTTTTAAGGGTGCAGTTATATCAAATCCGAGATTTGAGATCAAAACCAATCTCAATGAATCATACTTCACCGTTGATACAAGTCTGGTGGGTACACCTACTACTACATGGAAATTCCTCGTTTCCGCCTGGGCTTATGACAGCACGTTAAATCTCCGCAAGCAACTAGCAAAATCGAGGGGTGCATACTTTGCGGGTGCAGTATATAAATTAACCTGGAGATGGGTTGACTTTAATGGAGACAATACACCTGATTCTGTTACCCTCGAAGTTGTCGATACCACAACTGGTGCAGTTATTCCCTTTGATCCCGTTGCCGGTAGGGACAGTATTGCTACAGGTTGGTCCTTTGTATGTGGTGCAGGTGCACCGGCTGCATTGAGGCTTAAGGCAGTACAATACATTCCTGTTAATGCAACCACCGGCCTTGCACGCTACGTGATAGGTATAAGACTTCCTGGTTCAGATTTAATGAGATTTGCCGACTTCACAACAGCTGGTGGTATCCCCCAGGATGGAACCGTATGGTATATTTCCACTCTTGCTCCTTCAAATGTAAGTAGAATTCCATATGATACTGACTACTACGAAGTGGATGTTCAGGGAATCCAGTACACCACTACTTACAGCCTTGATAATGTGAAAGTCGTACCCAACCCCTACTATGTGCTTACACCCCTTGATAGGTCCAAGGACTTCAGAGTGGGTGGCTTAAGATTTACTAACCTCCCCAGACGCGCTACCATCAGGATCTACAACCCTGCAGGAGACATCATTAAGGTAATCGAAGTTACACCAGAAAATGATGGCGAGGTAACCTGGGATCTCCTTTCTGAATACGGAATCAGACCTGCCAGTGGTATTTACCTCTATCACATTACGACTCCAGAGGGATATGAGAAAATTGGCAAGCTTGCTGTGATATTCTAAGGAGGGGAATATGAAGAAAATATTTCTAACCCTTTTACTTGCAGGTTTTGTAAGTGCAGGTATCCTTGAGAAGCCCACCTTTGCCAAGGTGGGCTTCACTGGTGCTTCATTTTTGAAGGTGAACACCAGTGCGAGGGTGCAGGCTCTGGGTGGAGCCTTCATTGCCATTTCTGACGATATTAACGCATTGTCCATAAATCCTGCCGGACTCAAGAATTTGAGAGGCACTTCTGTACTTGCCAATTACACGGACTGGATCGGTGATTTTACCTACACGTATCTCGCATACGCCATGCCAGTTCCCTACGGTGCTTTCGGTGTCCAGGTGGGATTTATGAACTATGGCTCTTTTGAGGAAACCACCCTTGATCAGCCTGATGGAACGGGAAATACCCTATCCGCTTCCAGTAGCTTTGTAGGCTTCTCATACGCCAGAGCGTTAACGGATAAGCTTGGTATAGGGATTACCCTCAAGGTTATAAGGGAAGCCATTGCCAGAGAGTCAGCATCGGGATTTGCCTTCGACATTGGTACTCACTACAATACCGGCTTTAAGAATTTAAGAATTGCTATGTCCATGCAGAACTACGGTGCTGATATGTCTTTTAAAGGCCCAGACCTTGATATCTCCGGTATTCCTGAGGATTGGACTGAATATTACAACTATGGTGGAACACCTCTTCCCACAACCTTGAAGACTGCTCCTTATAAGTTGCCCCTAGTGTTCAGGATAGGGCTTGCTACAGATATTGTGGATTTACCCATGCACAAATTAACATTTGCCTTTGATGTCACTCACCCCAACGACGGAAATGAAAAGGTTATGACAGGTATTGAGTACGGTTTTAATAACATCCTTTTCCTCCGTGGTGGTTACAAGCTTGACCCGGACAGAGCATATGACGAATGGGATGAGAAGAACTACACCTTCGGACTTGCCGGTGGTATTGGACTGAAGCTGGGCTTTGGTCTCTCCAGGATCGGTGTGGACTATGCGGTGATGGACAACGGAAGACTCGGTCTTAACCACTTCTTCACTGTAACCTACTCCTTCTAACAAAGTGTTGAGAAAATACAAAGGGGCAGGATTCTATATCCTGCCCCTTATTTTTTTATTTGTAAGCTTTCTATCTTCTGCGCCCTTTAAGTGGACCATTGCATTTTATATGGCGGGAGATAACGACCTCGCCCCTATGCTGGATGAGGATTTAGAAGAGATTCGGCTTGCAAAAATAGAAAGGGATATAAATGTTGTGATTCTTGCAGATAGAGGATGGTTCTCTGAGCATCCCGAGACTTATATTTATGTAAAAAGGGATACATTTCTTGTAGAAGTATTGAACCTTGGAAACCTTGACACTGGACAGGGCGCCACTCTTGCATTCTTTATAAACTATGTGTTAAGTAATTACCCATCTCAAGGATATGGCCTCGTCTTCTGGGGCCACGGTACTTCCTGGACTAAGGGTGAAGATCCGTTATTTCGAAGTATTGCCTTTGACGCCACATCGGGCCATAGTCTTCAGGTATTTGACGGCTCTTTGAGATCAGTAATTCCAGATAATATTTTCACCTTCGTCATTTTTGATGCTTGTCTCATGGGTAGTATAGAAGTTCTTTGGGAACTTGAAAATAAAACTCGTTATGTCCTTGCTTCCCCTGCGCTGGTGCCGGTGACAGGTCTTGAATATAGTAGTTTTCTGAAGAATTTAAGCAACTTTCCTGTTGATCCACTAAATTTCCTTACCAGGACCTGTGATGACTATTGCGCATACTATGATAGCCTTGGAAGAAGTGTTATCATGGCAGTCTATGATTTAAATGAAATTGATAAAGCAAGAGCCACTTTAAAGGATATGGTTTCAAGAAGCTATACTTCTACCCAGGATGAGCTTCTAAAGTACAGACTCAAGAGTATGGCTTATAGTTTCATAAACCCAGAGATGTGGGATACTATGTCAATTCTTGTAGATTTTGGCGATTTTTCAGAGCTTTATGTGAAAGAGAGGGCTAACATCATTAAGTATTCCAGAGGAACCGGGATTTATGCGAATACTTGCGGACTATCTATTTTCTTTCCGTTGTCCTATGAAACAGTCAGATCTTATTACCCGAAGTATTCCCAGCTAAAATTTCAAAGGGAGACCGATTTTATAAGTTTAATTCTCAACACGGTCATCACCACGGATTCTATCTTGTATGATACGGTTTTAGCAGAATATCCAAAAGATTTAAAATTTTTAAAAGTTAATTTAAGAAGCAGGATAATAAAACCTACACTCTGGAGTTACAGACTGGATGTGATGGGAAATTCCGGAAAAACTTTTTCTGTATATTCAGCAGTGCCCTATTTTGAGTTAAAATTACCCCCCGGGTTTTATAAATTTGAGCTTTTTCTTGTCAAATATCCTTATAATTTTTCTCTTTGCCATATCCCGATGTACCCGGACACCCTTACAATAAAAGAAGGGGAGACCGTTTACTATGTAAGCCTTGTGGATACCATTTCGGGTGCAAGAGATATTCTTGGAAGGGTAAGGGGGAGAAAAAGTTCAGGGGTATACATAAAAAATGGCAGGAGATACATATTGTACTGAGGCAGTAAATAAATCTTTTGTTTCCAGAGTTTTACAAAAAACTTGACAAACCAGCAGGGTAAAGTTATAATTTTCATACCTTAACAGGAGGTGTTAGATGTTAAATATAATACTGTCAGTGCTTCTGGCAGGTATACCTGTCCTGCCAAGACCCCACATGGATATGAATGTGGACCCGGGCAAGATTGAACCTGGTCAGCCCCCCTCAGTGATTATCTGTAATCAGCCTTCGGCTAATGGCTGGAGAATTCCCATTATGTCCGGAGAGGCCCACAATAACCTGATATGGATCGGACCCGATACCCTGGCCTTCCTGGGCGCGGATATTTCTGGAACAAACTGGGAAGGTGCATCCGTTTGGTACTCCACGGACAATGGTGCAACTTGGACAAAGTATAATATAAACCCCACGGTAACTAACAGATCATATCCTGATGCATATTATGACAGGACCACAGGAACCCCCTGGTTCGCATATCAGATAAGAGTCCCTGGCGCTGCATCTAAAATCTACGTTGCGAAGGATGAAGGCTTGGCTATTGGTGCTCCTGGTCTTTTCACAGAATATGAGGTAACTAATGGTGAAGGGACTTATGGTGAATGGATTCCCACCGTTGTAGCCAAGGGTGATACTGTTGTGGTTTCTTATATGAAATATGACCTGGGTGTTGGCGCCGTGAAGACTTCCTTTGATGGTGGTACTACCTGGGGGAATGAAGTGATTATTGACGCAAACCAGATACTGGATAATCCTAACCTGATCTTAGTTGAACCCAATACTCTTGTTTTCTACTCCTTTGACGTCGACATAGTAGACACTATAATTTTCTGGAAGTCCACTGACTGGGGTGCCACATGGGCTGGTCCCTACAAATTAGAGTCTTCGGCTGTACAATATGCGTTTGCATCCTGGTGGTATTCCTACGTTGGTGTAGCGTATCAGGGGAAGGTACATGTGCTTGCTGTTTTAAGCCCATCAGGGATTGAGAATGGTATTCTTTACGATTACATCTTTGACCCTGCTGATAATTCTATTAGTGAAGTGTTTGTGCACGGCACTGTAGCACAAGACACCGCTGGCAATTATACCGTGGGTGTTCCTCAGGCGAGGACCCCCAGTGTTGGTGTGACTCAGGATGGTTCCAAACTTGTGGCAATGTTCATGGATTATGAAATAGTGAATGATTCATTGACAGGCAACAAAGATCCTTACTTTAAGGTGTTTGATGGAACTAACTGGTCTCCAGCAGCACCTGTCTTTGCCGTAGCTGACACCTTTGACGAGGGTAGAGGCGACTTCTGCCCCACAGTATATGATGACGGAAATAATCTGAATCTCAACTTCGTCTGCTCCAGTGGAAGTATTAGTTATGTGAATATTTATTATGCAAGTTCTCAGGTTGTGATTCCTTCTGTCAATGAAACAAGACCAGTCTTCTCTTTCAACGTAAAGCCTACCGTAGTGACTGGCAACATGAATCTTGAATTTGCACTACCTAAAACCTCAAACGTCAATGTTACCCTTTACAACGCTGCCGGAAGGAAGGTGAAGGATCTCTTTAACGGTAATCTTAATGCTGGTAGTCACAGAATGTGCTTTGACGCCAACTTCGGTAAGGGCATTTACTTCGTGACAGTAACTGTGGACGGCAAGTCCACCACCAGAAAGATTCTGGTGAAGTAAGAAAAGCGACAATGGATATCTCGGGGGACCCCGAAGGGGTCCCCCAAATTTTTTTGTGCATAAATTAGTTTTTATAATGAGTATATGAATCTTGTGGTAATTATTTTTTTACTGGCCTACTTCCTTATAATCCTTTTCAGGAGATATCAGCTTCTCGTGGCTTATGCCGCTGTAATAATTATAGCGGCTTTGAGGCTTGTGCCCCTTCAAAAACTTCCCGGGTTTATAAACTTCAATGTCCTTGCCATTTTTATAACTACAAGCATAATCACAGCCTTGCTTTATGAGGTGGGATTTATTGACTATGTGGCGACTCATACCGTAAATCTTATTGCAAGGAGGGTAAAGGATGAGAAGAAGTTGAGGCTCATTGTGATGCTCACCCTCGTTACCCTGGCGGGCTTGATATCCTCATTTATGGAAAATGTGGCCACTATAATGCTTCTTTATCCTGTGGGATTAGAGGTGGCAAGAAAGCTTGATATTGATCCACCTTCCCTTCTTATAGGGATGTCCGTTGTCACGAACCTTGAGGGGTCGGCCCTTCTCATAGGTGACTCTCCTTCCATGATTACTGCTATGTTTATGAAAATGGATTTTCTCGATTTTTTCTTCTTGAAGGCGGAACATGGGAAACCTTCCCTGTTTTTTGCCGTTCAAATGGGCCTCGTTTTGGGGCTTTTGGTCCTCTTTTTTATTTTTAAAGGAACTGTTAAAAGAAAACGCGTGAAGTTTGATTCTGAGAAATTTATTTTGGAAAAAAGAATTGAAAGTCATATTCCCCTTTTGATCTTCGGTTTTTATGTGCTCTGCCTTGTGGCTAGTTCTTTTGTCCCGGGAAAGCCAGATAATTACATTGTATATTTGGGGGGATTCTTTAGTTTAATGTCCCTCTTATGGACATTTCTGTCCTTTAACAGAAGCAGGGAGAAAAAGGTGGATTTTTTGAAGCACATTGACTTTCAAACCTTTTTCTTCTTGATTGCGATTTTTATCCTCGTAGGCTCTTTGAGTTACAGCGGATTTATTGAAAAACTGGCGGGCTGGTTTACAGGTACTGCAAAAAAGTTTGGTAAAAATCCTGTATTAGCTGGTTACGTTCTGATTGTTTTTATTTCCATGGTGGTCTCTGCCTTTGTGGACAATATACCTTACACCATGGCAATGCTCCCTGTAGCAAGGGATATGGCACTTTCCCTGGGAGTGAGTCCATATTTATTTGTATTCGGACTTCTTCTGGGTACTACTATTGGTGGTAATATAACACCTATCGGGTCTCTTTCCAACGTGACCATTATGGGGGTTTTAAGGAAGAATCACTATAAGCACGATTTCTGGACCTTTATAAAGATTGGACTTCCCTTTACGTTAGCTGCACTTCTTGTGAGTAGTGGGTTTGTGTATTTAGTCTATAGGTGAAAAGAGTTGGGGGCGCCGCCAGAGGCGGCGCCCCCAATCATTTTACAATCTTTTCTTTAATCCTTTCTAATTACAAAGTTATCGCCTTCGGTATCGATAGTAACCGTGTCATTTTCCTTTACCTCTCCCTTGAGGATCATGGAGGAGAGTCTATTCTCAATCTCCTTCTGGATCAATCTCTTAAGGGGTCTTGCACCCATGGTGGTGTCAAATCCCTTTCTCGCGAGTAATTCCCTGGCTTTTTCACTTAGGTTTAGTGTGATACCCCGTTCCCTAAGTCTTTTTCTTAGGTTGTCAATCAGGATATCAACAATATTGAGTATTTCATCCCATTTCAGCGGATGGAATACTACAATCTCATCTATCCTGTTCAGAAATTCAGGCCTGAAGGCCCTCCTTGCAGTTTCCAGCACCAGTTCTTTTGCCTTCTGAAATTCCTCGCTAAATTCTTTTTCCAGCTGTGCCCTTTCTTTCTGTAATCTTTCCCTTTCTTCTCTGTAATATTTCTCGTCAATTTCACCTCTTTCTTTTTTGATCTCGAGCTGCGTTAACATATCGTTGATTTGCTGGAATCTTGGATTAAATTTAGCGGTAAGTTCTCTTAAGTACTCACTTCCCAAGTTAGATGTCATAATAATTACGGTGTTACGGAAGGAAACCGTTCTACCCTGCGAATCTGTGAGTCTTCCATCATCCAGAACCTGTAAGAAGAGGTCGAAGACCCTGGGGTGTGCCTTCTCAATTTCATCAAGTAAGATTACTGAATATGGCTTACGCCTCACTGCCTCTGTAAGCTTTCCACCTTCCTCATAGCCAACATAGCCTGGAGGGGCACCAATGAGTTTAGCAATTGAATGCTCTTCCTTGAATTCTGACATGTCCAGTCTTATGAGGGCATCTTCATTTCCGAAGAGAAATTCTGCGAGAGTCTTTGCCAGTTCCGTTTTACCAACGCCTGTAGGACCGAGGAAGAGGAAGGATCCCATCGGCCTCCGCGGATCGGAAATTCCCGCTCTTGCCCTTCTTATGGATTCGGATACAGCCTGCACGGCTTCATGTTGTGCCACAACCCTCTTGTGAAGATAATCCTCCATATTAAGTAGTTTTTCCTTTTCCTCTTCCATCATCCTGGATACCGGAATACCGGTCCACCGGGAGACCACTTCAGCAATATCTTCCGAAGTAACCAACACTTTTTGTCCCTCAACTTTTCTGGATTTCAGTCTTTGCAGTTCCTTTTTTAGCTTTTTAAGTTCGTCGATGGTCTTTTCCCACTCTTCAATTTTTCCTTCTTCGTCCAACTTTTTGGCCTTTTCCTCAAGTTCGCGGATTTTTTCCTCTAACTTCTTTATATCTTCGGCTGATTCCTCCTGGGTAGAGAACTTAAGGGCTTTCCTTGCACATGCCTGATCTAGAGCATCAATGGCTTTATCGGGTAAATGTCTATCCTGGACGTATCTATGAGTGAGCTTTACTGCGGCTTCTATGGCATCGTCGGTAATTTCCACCTTATGGTGTTCTTCATATTTTGGTTTAAGACCCCTAAGGATTTCTATGGTAGCTTCGATATCCGGTTCATCAACCCATATGGGCTGAAATCTTCTCTCCAGCGCAGGGTCTTTTTCAATGTATTTCCTGTATTCATCAGGAGTCGTAGCACCTATAACCTGGAACTCGCCGCGAGCCAGGGCAGGTTTTAAAATATTTCCTGCATCCATGGCCCCTTCGGCTCTCCCAGCACCTACTATGTTGTGAATTTCGTCTATAAAGAGAATTACATCGCCTCTTTCTTTCACGCCGTTTATTACGTTTTTAAGCCTTTCTTCAAAGTCTCCTCTGTATCTGGTTCCTGCCAGAAGCCCTGCCATATCAAGCTGCAGGATTTTCTTGTTTTTAAGTAACTCGGGTACTTCTCCTTTGGCAATCTTCTGAGCAAGACCTTCAACGATAGCAGTTTTTCCAACTCCTGCCTTTCCCACGAGAACAGGGTTATTTTTCTGCCTCCTGGTGAGAATTTCCATCATCTGTTCTATTTCTTTATCACGCCCGATAACTGGGTCAAGTTTTCCCTCTTTTGCCAGTTGAGTTAAATCAACGGTGTATTTCTCTAAATCTGGCTTTTCGAGTTCAGCCAGTTCATTTTTCATATCCTTCATATTTTCCCTCCTGGTACTTTGAAGGGTTTGTAAAAGTTGCGATAAATAGAATCCTCCCACTGTGGAAGGATTATTTTTAAGGGACTCTATGATTCCTGAAACGGTGATCTCCCCATCTTTTTTAGCATTGTTGAGAATTTTGTCAAGGTAAACAGAGTTCGAGAGGGGAATTTCCTCCTGAGTAAAATCCCTTTTCAGTCTGTATAGAATTCTCCTCGGGTCAACGCCGTTGTGGTATAGCTCCAGTAGGGTAGTACGCATTTTATCCTCAAGGTCTGAAAACTCATAGATAATGGTATTTACTGATTCCTCGTCGAGGGCAAATTCTTTGCAAGTTTCCCTCACCCTGTTTACAAAGGAACGGGGTACCCGGAGGGTTTCTTCCCTCATGACCCAGTTAGAAGAGGTTTCCGTGGGGAAGAAGTCTTCAAAAAATTCACTGAAGAATTCGTCAAATAATGAGAAAGTTCTGGGTCTGGAAGGAACCCACCGCTTTACTCTTACCGTCGCAAAATCCCTTTCCCTTTCACCCTGAGCTTCTTTCTGAATCTGCTCGGCAAGGTGGGTTAGAAAAGTTGCCAGCACGCTTCGGGCCAGTCTCTCACCATATTTATACGAAAATTCATCGTACTTAGATTTCAGGACATCTCTGAAAGAATCTGCTAATCGGGATAGCTGAGAGGAGAGATTGGAGACAATCTTTTCGATCTCTCTTTCAGCGGAATCGGGATTTACTCCGTGTTCCTCAAGCCATCTGCGAAAAGGATTACCGTCTTTTACTTTAAACAGAGCAAGGAGCAGGTGGTCTGTATCCACAACGTACTCCTTGCCAGCTTTGGCTATACTCTGCGCTGAATCTAAAATTTGATTAATTATTTTTTTCTCTGCCATCACAACCTCCTGGAAAAGTGTTTTGTAAAATTATAGTAAAATGGTATGAATTGTAAAGATTTGATTTTTTGCGAAAATTCTAAAGAGCGCTCAAGCATGATGTTATTTCTCAAAGTCCTTTAAGAAGACTTGAAAAAGCGGGGGATGTGGTATATAATTTTAAAACTTACACGGGGCCGTAGTTCAGCCTGGTGAGAACGCCGGCCTGTCACGCCGGAGGTCGCGAGTTCAAATCTCGTCGGCCCCGTGTTTTTTGTTATCCTGCCTTTTTATGTTTATCTTCTTAAGAGTTTATCCACTGGAAGGTACTATATTGGACACACTCAAAATCTTGAGGAACGTTTAAATCGTCATAATCAAGGTAGATCCGTATACACCAGAGGTAAAGGTCCATGGGTAATTTTGGGGTACAAGGTATTTGAAACACGATCAGAAGCTTTTGGTTACGAGCGGAAGTTAAAAAGGATGAGGCGTGAAGAGGTTTTAAGGGAGCTTGGGTTATAGTTCAGCCTGGTGAGAACGTCCCCCGTTACGGGGGAAGGTGCGAGTTCAAATCTCGTCTGCCCCGTGTTTTTATTTTATTTCTCCCGGCATTTTACACGTTTTAATTTTTCTTAAAATTTAATCTAGAAATAAATTGTCTCAATAACTTTTTACTATTGCCCCCTTGACAATTCTTTTCCAATGTAATATACTTTACGTCGTAAACTAATTTACAAAAAGGAGGTCTAAAATGGTAGGTGTCATCATAGCCCTCATAATAGGTCAGGCTGGCGGATTTGGCGGATATTCCGCCGGGATCTACAGAGTAAACACCTCAGCAGTAAATAAAAAGCTGGAGGCCATGGCAGCCCCCCTTGTAAAGACAGTTTTCGTACAGGGTGGATCCGGTTACTCATTGGTAAATAATTTCATGATTGGAGGCTATGGTCTCGGTGGATCAAAGGAAGTGTCAAAAGATTCTCTGAAGATCAAGTATGGCATCGGAGGTGGATATTTCGAGGTGGGTTATGCGAAGGAAATTTTAAAAGGGATATTTCCTTTTGCCATGCTGGGCATCGGAGGTTTTGGAGAGGAGGTTTTAATCAGTGCTACCATGGATGATGTTTCGTGGGATAGTGTCTGGATTAATCCCTACAGGGAAGTGAAAATAAGTCGAGGCAGCTTTTCCGTTGCACCTTCAGCGGGTATCATGATATTCCCCCGCAATTCTTTCGTTGGCTTGATGATAAAGGGAAGCTATAACACAATTTTTACTGGTTCCTGGGAAGTGGGGGATGGTGTGAAATTAGCTGATTCCCCTTCATCTCCGTATGGTTTCTTTACAGTAAATGCCTCTTTAATTTTCGGAGGCATAGTTTATGGAAAGAAAAATTGAAGAAGCCCTTAACACTTTAGAAGAAATAAGACAACTTTTTAAAAGGGAAACTTTATTCTTGTTCCGATGGTTCAGGTGGGAAATACTTATATGGGGATTATACCAGCTTATAACTCCGATCATAGTATACCTTACGCAGAACTACTTCTACTTTCTGCTAATAGCTGCTATATGTTATGCTATTGATCAGGGAAGAATTGTTGGATGGCCGGGGGTATTCTACTGGATTACAGGATCAATTGTCTTACTCCTTTCCCTCTGGTTTAAAGAGCTCTATATTACTTTAGGTATGGCTGTAGGAATTATTGTTCTTAGTTTCCTTTTCATGATGTTCATCAAAGCAAGAAAAGGTACAAAAATTGTTGAAGTAGTAAAGAAAAGGTCCTCTAACGTCGCATTAGTTTTTGTTTACCTTTTCATATTCTGCGGAATATTTCTTATGGGTATTTTCATAACGGGTGCTCATGAACTTCAATATATCATGTGGTCTGGTTTTATTCTTTACACTCTGGGAATGTGGGGAATCTTTTCTGAGAGATCCCTTTTCATTTTTTCACTCTGTGGCAATCTCGTCGGTATCCTTGCCTTTGCTCTACTCCCTGCTCATTACAGGATTTTCACAGTATCCTCTTACGGTTTGGTTTACGTAATATATTTCATTTATCTTAGCATCCAGACTAGACAATTGAACTATGGATCCTCTAATTCATGAACCAGTAAGGCTTAAAATTCTGATAATGCTTATTAAGCACGGGGAACTTTCCTTCAAAGAACTTTTAGACTATGTGGGAACCACGGAGGGGAACCTATCCAGGCACGCGCAGAAACTTGAAGAGGCTGGATATATCGAAATAGTGAAGTTCTTTGAAGGGAAAAGGCCTAAAACTCTTTTCAGAATCACCGAAGAAGGGTCTAAAGCGCTTAAGATGTACCTGGATGAAATTGAGAGGATGTTAAAGGAAATTAAAAATGAGGGATAGTAAAGGTTTTGGAAGGTTAATTCTGCAACTGAGTATGGAGGTTCAAAATATTAATTCTGGAGCGAGTCTGAAATGACCTGCGCGAAAGAGTCATGAATATGGAGTTTTCATACGATTTACTGTAAAATAATAAAGTCACTGGGGCGTCGTCCAATGGGCAGGACACAGGATTTTGGATCCTGCAATCGTGGTTCGAATCCACGCGCCCCAGTAAAGTTTTTGTATCCCTTTCTAACAATTTTACGAAATTCCCTTGTTTTTAAGGGGATTTGAGGTTATAATATCTTCGTGTTTTCCTTAAAGTTTAACTCAGCAAATTCAACAGCCTTGAATTTACTAGTAGGATTTACCGCGACCATTCTATTTTTTGTGCTTTCTCTTTACTCTTTCCACAGGGAGACTAAAAATCTGGTACTTTACTATTCTGCAGAGTGCCCGCATTGTATGGAGGTTATCAAATTTATCAATTCTTCAGGTGTTTTAAGGCCGGTTATCCTGAAAGAAGTTTACTACGATGAGAAAAATTATGAGGAGTTTGAGCAAGTGGCAAAAAAGCTTGGTGTAAAACTCATCTCAGTCCCTGCCCTTTTTGATGCCCGGAAAGGGAAGCTTATTATTGGAGAAGAAAGGGTTTTAGAATATATTTCGAAGTTCACTAAAAAGCCATGAAGAGAATTGTAAAATATGTGGCTCCACTAATAATACTTTTTCCTGGATTTACCCATGCTGTATGTCCTCTTTGTATCGGGATAGCCTTGAGTGGTTCTGTGATTTCAAAGTTTATTCCCGGACCCAGGTGGATTCTCGTAACTTCTTTATGGCTGGGATTTTTCATTTACGCGACAATTAAGTATTCATTTGAGAAGATTTCTATAAAAATTCTCGTTTTACAGGGTCATAAGGCGTTCTTTGTAAAATTTGTCTTTTACCTTACTGCTTTGATCTTTTATGCAATACTTCTTTATTCCCTTTACCTTTTGGCTGGAAAGGATCTCAAAAGCTCCTGGTTTTTTGCATACCACACTGGATTTTTTGCGCCGATGGCAGGGTATGAGTTTTATCATTGGTTATCGGAGAAGGGATTAAGAGTTAAATTCGGGAATATCGTGCTTCCCGTGGCTTTGACTATTTTTATTTCTTTTGCCTATTATTTCTGTTAAGGTGAGACAATGATGGGTTTAATTTTAAACCTGGTTATCTTATCGAAAATTCTGGATTTTTCAGGCTTTAAGTGGAGAACTTTTGATAATTATGATGACATTAGTAAGAACTATTTTTCCGGCGAGCTGATTATTTTGAGGGGGGATACTTTAGTTTTAAAGTGTCTTGCTGAGCCTAAAGATACGACCTTTATTCTGCGCTCTGCAGGTGTAATCTCCCTTAACACATATTCTTACGGTACCTTCATTTTTGATGTGAGAGGTGATCTGAGTAATTTGATAAGCGCGTGTTTTGCACCCTTCCTTTACGATTTTTCCAGAGGAGAATTTGAGGTGGACATTGAATTTTCGCGGTGGGGGAATCCGGGAAATCCGGTGGGTAATTACTGCGTAATAAGACAATTTGGTAAATGGAAGAGTCCCGATAGTGTGAAAAGAGCCGGCGAGAAATTTAACTTGCCTTCTCTTAAAAGCTCCGAAATAACGAGGCATTACATAAGGTGGTATCCCGATTCGTTAATCTTTGAAACCTATCTTATAGAAAAAGGCGCTGAAAAACTTATTAAACGATGGTCCTTAAAAGAAAAGTCCCTAATTCCTAATAAGCCAGTAAATGTGGAAATATATTTGTGGTGGCCAGCTAAACCCCGAAGGGAAAAGATGCACGAAATCAAGGTGTTAAGATTTTCTTATATTCCTTACAATTCTTTAATCCACAAGGATTCTCTTCCAGGTGCCCCGAAGGTACCAGAGGTAGGCAAATAGGCAGGCGATAATATTGCTGAGGTTCATACCAATCCATACTCCGGAGGTACCCCAGATTTTTCCAAAATAAAAGGACATCGGGATTCTCAAGGCCCAGAGTCTTATAAGTCCAAGTATCATTCCCTCGGTGGTTCTCCCTGAGACCATGGCCAGGGAAGAAAAGACACCGAATATACCGAAAAAAGGCATAGCAATGATGAATTTTTCAATGAAATTCGTTCCCTCTTTTATTACCTCGGGATCTTTTATAAAAAGATAGATAATCTGGCCTCTAAAGGCGTAAATGAAAAGGGCAGCGGTGGAGATTAAAATTGCGTTGAGCAGAACGCCTTTTTTCACCGTCTCTTTTACCCGTTCGAAGTTCCTGCTTCCCAGGTTCTGGCCCAGAATAGTGCCCAGGGCCTGGTTTATAGCGTCGGAGAAAGTAAAGATTATTTGAATCGCTCTATCACCTATACTATACGCTGCTACAGCAACAGAACCAAATCGCGATATAATGCTAACCAGGAATACAAAACCCAGGGAGTTCAGTGATTGCCCTATGCTGGCAGGTATTCCTTTCGTAATAATGCTCATGGAAAGCTTAAAATCGGGCTTGAAATCTTCAAGATGCAGTTTTAGGCCCAGTTTTCCCGAGAAGAATAAAAATATGCTTAATATAGAAGTCAAAAAATTTGAAAAAGCAGTAGCAATAGCGGCACCTACGACCCCCATTTTGGGGAGAAACAAAAGTCCATAAATCAATAGCGGATCCAGGATAACATTTACAATTAAACCAAAAATATTTGTAACTGTTGGAGTTCTGGTGTCTCCCAGAGCTCTTAAGGCGAAAGAAAATGCAAAGCCGAAGAAGGAAAACGGGATACTAATGAACATGACCCTTAAATATTTTACAGTGTTGGAATATGTATCATGGGGTATTTTCATGGCAGTTAGAATTTGAGGAGTAAAAATAAATCCTAAAAGGCCTGTAAAAAGGGAGAATAGCAAAAACAGCGTGAACAGGTTCCCCATGGCTTTTTCTGCTTTTTTGAAATCCCCACTACCCTGATACTGTGAAATAAATGCGAATCCTGCGACACCAAATCCCATGCCAAGGCTCATTATGGTCCCAAAGACGGGCCAGGAAAGTGTAGGAGAGGATACTGCGGTTTTTCCCAGTTTTCCAAGCCAGAAAGTATCTGTCAGATTGTACAATAGATGCACCAGATTGAGAAGCACAAGGGGAGCACCCAGCTTAAGCATTAAAGTAACCGGATCCTGAGTTTGAATTTCTGCTCTTATTTTATCGAATCTAGACGACATGCGCATATTATAATGTTCGAGTTGCGAACTTTTTAATATAGTGAGGGTGTGAACCACTGGTATTTGACTATCCGGATAATTTATGATAATATTTACATATGCGCATATATGCAGATAAATTAAAAGTGCTGGGCGAACTAAAAAGGCTAAAATTATATGTACTCCTCGCTAAAAGCGGGGGTAACTATTATGTGTGCGAACTGGCTGATGCCCTTGAAGAACCACACTACAGTGTGTCTAGGAGCTTAAATGAGCTTAAGAAGGCAGGCCTGGTTGAGGAACAAAAAATGGGAAAAGGTGTTATGTACTTCGTAAACCAGAGGAACGATCCCGTTATTCGGAGTTTTTTAAATTTTGCCCTGAGTGTTCCTGATGAGCTTATTTCCAGGGAAAGAGATTTACTTCTAAAAAGGGCGACTTTTAGGGATAAATCTAATTTCTGTATTTTTAAATTAAAGGAAGAGTGGAAGGGCGAAGGGCTACAGGATAATGAATAGTCTAGCACTATTCTTAAAAAGGAGGAGTTAATAATGGAAAACGCGGAGAAAAGTTGGAGTTTATTACCAGGGTGTCATAAAGAGGCTGAAAATCTTGATATCATTTTCGCCTGTGATGGTGCTGCCAGTGTTGGTCAGATAGCCAATTATGTGGCTATCGAACTAACTAATAGAAATATTGGCGTGAGGATGTGTTGCACTTCCGCACTGGGAGCCGGATCCGAAACCCATATAAGTATTGCAAGACGTGCTAAAAAAAACATAATAATAAATGGCTGTGCTTCAAGGTGCGTTTCAAAAATTGTTGAGCGACTTGGAATAAAAATTGACTATGAATTTGTGATTCAAGATATGGGCGTAAAGAAGATCCCTACCCTTGACATTGATGAGGATGAGGCAAAAAGAGTCGCTGACGAGATAGCCAGGAAAGTCGGTTATACAAGTAACGAATAATTCCTTTAAAGGGGGGCTTTATGGAACTTTTAGTTAAGCTTCTTGTAGGCGGATTTAATGCCTTAATTGATTATATAGGAAAACATACTATTACTTGCCTCGTGCCGGCCTTCTTTTTGGCAGGAGCTATGGTTTCCTTCGTAAACAGGAATAAAGTGCTACAATACCTGGGTTCTAAGGCCAATAGGATCCTGGCTTATCTCCTTGCAATTGTTGGAAGCTTCCTTATTGCCGCATGCTCTTGCACGGTGATTCCTGTAGCCAGCGGGCTCTACTTTGCCGGTTCCACAATTGGTGTGTCTTTTATAATTTTATGGGTTGCGCCTGCTGCTAATATACTGGCTCTGGCATACACGGGCTCTATTCTGGGTGCTAAGATGGCCGGGTTCAGAGTTATCGCTGCGGTACTTGTTGCTGTTATCGTGGGATTTGTAATGGATATGTTATTTGGTAAAGAGACGAGGGCAATTCCGGAGGCTCCTAAGCATACTATAAACGAGCCATTATTAACTACTAAACACCTTATTCTCCTCATTTTGGTTCTTCTAACTCTTCTTATGCCCAATTACCTTGTCAGGACGGGAGCTTATATTTATAAGGTTCTGGTCTTTCTTGGGTTCTCTCTTATCGTTGTATTGTATTCCATTTTTACTCTTAGCTCTGAGGAAGTTAAAACCTGGGTCCATGAAACCTGGTGGTTTGTAAAAATAATATTTCCATTAATGCTTGTTGGTGTTTTTGTGGTAGGTGTTATCGGGGTTTTGATTCCTGAAAGTTTCGTTCATACCATCGTGGGGAAAAACGATATCCCCTCTTCTTTCTTTGCCACCTTATTCGGAGCAATCTCTTATTTTGCCACCATGACCGAAGCCCCATTTGTTCATAAATTGATGCAGCTTGGAATGGCAAAGGGCCCTGCGCTGGCACTTCTTCTCACAGGTCCCGGACTCTCCCTACCTAACTGGATAGCCATCGCCAGGGTTTTTGGCTTTAAGAAAGCTTTGGTATATGTTCCCCTTATTTTAATTTTAGGGACATTATTAGGTGCATTTTTTGGTTCTTTTATTTTGTAAAAGGAGGTAGAAAGTATGGCTCAGATACTTATACTTGGTAGTGGATGCCCTAAATGTAAGGCTCTGGAAAAGGTGTTCAAAGATGCATTGGCTCAAATTGATGGAACCCACGAAGTGACTCACATTTATGACCCCAGGGAGTTCGCAAAGTACGGCGTTATGATTACTCCTGCGGCAGTAATAAATGGAAAGGTTGTGGTTGCTGGGAGAGTTCCGGGGCTTTCTGAAGCAGTGGAAATTTTAAAAGCCAATTTGTGATGAGGTTTTCTGAGTGAGACCTGCTGTGGGCCAGGGCTTATCGCCCTGGCCCATGTTGTAATTACCTGCAATTTTCATTAAAATATTATGATGTTATTAGGTTTTTTTTTGCAACTTCTTCTATCCTTTGAGACGGTAAAATTTAATCCCATAAACGTCGGTGGAGTTGATTATATATCCTACGTAGACATAGCACAGTTTTTGGGGGCCAGGACCTTTGTTTCAGATTCCTCACTGGAACTATACTCTGCTACAAAAAAGGTTCGTATTAACTTCCAGAGTAAGGTCGCAATGTTGAGTCAGGAGAGTGTTCCCTTGGATAATATATACATCGATGATAATACCCTTTACCTCGATGGGGAAACATGGGGCTATATCCTTTCCTGGCTTGTGGAAGCACAAAAATATTACTGGGATTATCAAAACAAGAGATACATAATATCCAGATACCCACCAAGTGTAAAAAGCTTTTCTTTATATGCAGATTCCGTAGTAATAGAGTATAACAGGGATCTTTCTCCTCTGGTATTTCAGAGTGGAGACACAATCTATGTCTTTATTAAAAGGGGCTTTTATAACGGTCTTGCATCTAAAAAAGTTTACGGTGAATTTATAAAGGCTGTAAGGACAAGGCATACCTCTGAAGGTGTAACTTTCCTGATAACTTTAGAAAATGGCGTTAAGTACGAATCCTCAACACGAGTTATGTCTTTAGTGCTTCGCTTCAAGAAGGAGGCCTATAAGAAAGGGTACGAATCTCCTTCGGAATCTTTGCCCCCGGAAGTTCCTCAGATTGTTCAGGCACCTGAGAAGGCCTACGAAAGAAAGATTAAAGTTATTGTTATTGACCCTGGTCACGGTGGACAGGACCCCGGTGCCGTTGCCAATGGTGTCAGGGAAAAGGATGTGGTTTTGAAGGTGGCTAAACTTGTTGCACAGAGGCTGGAAAAAATGGGCTTAAAAGTCATTCTCACAAGAACCGGTGACTACTTTGTTACTCTCGGTGAAAGGGCGAGAATTGCAAAGAAGTATAACGCTGACATTTTTGTATCAATACACTGTAATTATGCCCCCAGTAGCAGGGCAGCTCGGGGTATTGAAACTTACTTTCTTTCAGAGGCTCGTACAGAATGGGAAAGATCTGTGGCGGCTTTTGAGAACTCCGTGATTAAATATGAGGTTGAAAAAAATGTAAACAATAATAATATATTAACGATGATTCTTGGAGACATGGCTCAGTATGAATTTTTGAAGGAATCCCAGGACCTGGCATATTTTATCCAGGAGTCTCTTGTAAATTCATCTTTTTCAGTGGATAGAGGGGTAAAACAGGCGGGCTTCTACGTACTCCAGGGTGTCTACGCCCCATCTATCCTTGTAGAATTGGGTTTCCTGACCAATCGAGATGAGGCAAGGCGGTTAACGGATTCAAGGTATCAGGAAAAATTAGCAGATGCCATCGTGGATGGAATTATTAAATTTAAAATTAATTATGAGAGACAGTAAACTACAGCCTATCGGTATCTTTGATTCTGGTATTGGCGGACTAACCGTGGTCAGAGAAGTAAGAAAATTGCTTCCACGTGAAAATATAGTTTACCTCGGAGATACTGCCAGGGTTCCGTACGGTAATAAGTCTGAGGAAACCATAAAGAAATTTGGTTTACAGGATGCTCAATTTCTGTTAAGTCACAATGTAAAACTGATCATTGTAGCATGCAACACGGTTTCCAGTGTAGCCCTCGATTATTTAAGAGAAAAAATTCCTGAGATTCCTATTTTTGGAGTTGTGGAGCCCGGGGTTAGAGTTGCAATGGAGAAATCTGTTAGTAAAAAGGTTGGGATTATTGGAACCATAGCGACTATTAAAAGTGAAGCCCACAAGAGAAAATTCAGTTCAGATTTCGTAGTGTATGGTAAACCCTGTCCTTTATTCGTGCCTTTGGCGGAAGAAGGAATTGTTTGCGGCACCATAGCAGAAGAAGTTTCTGAGATGTACCTTTCGGAATTTCGTGGAAAGGTTGACACATTGATTATTGGATGTACCCACTATCCCCTCCTTAAAGGGGTTATAAAGAAAGTCCTTGGTGATGGTATTCTTTTGGTAGATCCTGCTGAAGAGGTGGCGAGGGAAGTGGCTCATTTCCTTGAAAGAGAAAATCTTTTAAACGAAAGCGGTGGAGGTTTGGATATCTACCTTACAGATATACCGCCTCACTATATAGAACTTATAGAAAGGTTTTTAGGCGAAAAGGTAAATTCAGTAAAAAAAGTGGAACTTTAAATTTTTAAGGAGGTAGTGATGAGGATTGATGAGATCAAGCATCTTATCGAGAAGGGGGAAATTAAGATTGTTGACCTCAGGTTTTCTTGCCTTTTGGGAACTCTGAGGCATGTAAGTATTGATCCTGAATACTTTTTGAAAGGCCTTGATAAGGGTATAGGAATAGATGGTTCCAGTGTTCCCGGATATGCTGAAGTTCACAATAGTGATATGAGGCTTTTCCCTGATCTCGATTCTGCTTTTATAGATCCCACGAGGGAAGGGGTACTTGTTATTTATGGAGATTTATATTACTCTGACACCAAAGAACTATATCCTGTTTATCCCCGTAATGTATTAAGGAAAGCCGTCGAATTTGTAAAAAATTCTGGAATTGCTGAGTGTGTTGAAATTTTACCTGAACTGGAATTTTACATATTCCAGGATGCTGAAATTAGTGAAACGGGTTATTATTTTGATTTTGTGGAAGAGAAAAGGGTGAAATCCAGCTATCACATTGCAGAGCCTTATGACTCATTCTTTGATTTGAGAACTGAGGTGCTTGAGAAACTTAAACAAGCCGGGATCAGGGTCAAATATCATCATCACGAAGTAGGCGGTTATGGGCAGAATGAAGTGGAACTTACCTTCGGAGATGCACTCCGTATGGCAGATGCCCTTGAAACTGCTAAGTACATAATAAGAAGGGTTGTCCAGGATAACGGTTTTGTTGTTACCTTTATGCCCAAGCCCATTTTTAATGAGCCAGGGAACGGTCTTCATTTCCACATAATTCTTAAGAAAGGAGGTGAGTCTGTTTTTTACGGCGAAGAAAGGGGTTTAGGGCTGAGTAAAACGGCGATACATTTCATTGGCGGTATATTAAAACATGCAAGAGCCTTGAGTGCCCTTGTCAACCCATCTACGAACTCATATAAGAGGCTCTATTCTGGTTTTGAAGCTCCTGTGGCAATTACATACGCCCTGGCGAACAGGACTGCTGCTATAAGAATTCCGGGATATGCTAAGGGTAAAGATGTGGATATTGAGTATCGTTCTCCGGATGCAACCATGAATACTTACCTTGGTGTTGCTGCACTTATTATGGCGGGATTGGATGGTGTTATTAACAAAATAGATCCTGGAGAACCCTTTGAGGGAAAGGTGGATGCCGAGGCAGTAAAAAGTGGAAAGGTAAGGCTATTACCGGAAAATCTGAAAGAGGCCTTGGTGGCCCTTAAGGAAGATTATAAATTCCTCCTGGCCGGGAATGTTTTTTCTGAAGAATTTATAGAAAAATGGGTGGATTTGAAGATGAAAGAATATGAAAAGGTTAATTTGCTGCCCCATCCACAGGAATTTGTAGATTATTTTTAATCAAGGAGTAGTAAATGGAACAAAGCATTATAAAAAGAAAGGACCTTTTGGGTCTTGAGGACCTGGACAGGATAGAAATAGAAACAATTCTCGAAACCGCCAGGTCCTTAAGAGAAATTCTATATAGACCAATTAAAAAGGTGCCTACCTTAAAAGGTAAGACCGTTGTGAACATGTTTTTTGAACCCTCTACCAGAACCCAATCATCCTTTGATCTTGCTGCTAAAAGACTTTCTGCTGACACCGTTAGCGTTTCCACCAAGGGGTCGGCTGTTCAAAAAGGGGAATCCCTTCTTGACACACTTCTTAATATAGATGCTATGAAAGCGGATGCCTTTATCATAAGGCATTGGGCTTCAGGTGCACCCCACTTTCTCGCGAGGCATACCGAGGCCGCGGTAATAAATGCTGGAGATGGAACTCATGAGCATCCAACCCAGGCGTTACTGGATATGCTTACCATGATGGATAGATTTGGCAATATTGAGGGGCTTAATGTTCTCATTGTTGGGGACATATTACACTCCAGGGTGGCAAGGTCCAACATTTTCGGCCTTACAAAGCTCGGTGCTCGGGTGACCTTGGCAGGTCCTCCTACCCTTTTACCGGAGTATTTCAAAGAGATGGGTGTTGAAATATCTTACGACATTGACGAAGCCGTAAAGGAGAAAGATGTTATCATGGCACTTCGCATCCAGAGAGAAAGGTTGGAGGAAGCCTACTTTCCTTCTATTCGAGAGTACAGGAAATATTTTGGAATCACCAGGGAGAGACTCAAGAAAGCTAATAAGCATGCCGTGATTATGCACCCTGGTCCTGTGAACTGGGGAGTGGAATTAGATTTTGATCTTATACAGGAACGGGAATCCCTTATTCTGGATCAGGTAACCAATGGTGTAGCTGTAAGAATGGCGGTTCTTTATCTTTTCATCAAGGGGGAGAAGAGCCATGAGTAAAATCTTGTTTAAGAACGGTTTTATAGTAGATCCGGAGAATAATAAAGTAAAAACTATGGACGTTTTAGTAGAAGAGGGTCGCATTCTGGATGTCAAGGAAAATATTGAAGTACGGGATGTGCAGATTGTTGATTGCAGTGGTTTGTACCTTGTCCCTGGGCTTATTGATATGCATGCACATCTAAGGGAGCCCGGCGAGGAATATAAAGAAGACATTTCTACTGGCACTCTGGCAGCTCTTCATGGTGGCTTTGTGGCCATTGTATCCATGCCCAATACAAATCCTGCATGCGATAACAGAAGCGTTGTTGAATATATCTTAAGACGGTCGAGAGAGGAAAACAAGGCAGATGTTTTACCATGTGGTGCCATAACAAAAGGAAGAAAAGGAGAAGAATTAGCAGAGTTGGCGGATATGGCAGAAGGTGGGGCTATTGCCTTTTCCGATGATGGGAAGTGGGTTCAGAACAGCGCTGTCATGAGGAGAGCCCTTGAGTATTCAAAATTCTTTGGAGGCTTAATTGTTTCTCATGCTGAGGATCATAACCTTACCATGAGGGGTCTGGCCAATGAAAGTGCTCAGAATACTAAACTTGGGCTAAGGGGAATGCCGAGGGAGGCAGAAGCCATTGCGATTTTTAGAGATATTGAACTTGCCAAATTGACTGGTGGGAAACTTCATGTTGCCCATGTTAGCGCCAAAGAAAGTGTAAAACTTATAAAAATAGCAAAAGAATCTGGCCTTAAAGTTACAGCAGAGGTAACACCGCATCACCTTATCTTTGACGAATCTTACCTTGTGAATTACGACTCCAACTTCAAAGTTAATCCACCCCTGAGGACAAAAGAAGACAGGGAAGCACTTCTGGATGCCTTAAAAGAGGGTATTATTGACGTAATTGCAACGGACCATGCACCTCATGCAGATTTCGAAAAGCTTGACGAGTTTAATGCGGCGCCCTTCGGGATGATATGGCTTGATTTTGCTTTTCTTGCTTTATATAATGAATTTGTGTTAAAGGGCAAAATGGAGTTAATGGAGCTGGCCAAGTACATGAGCACTAATCCAGCGAAAATACTGGGATTAAAAGGCCTTGGTGGGTTAAAAACAGGGTATAGAGCTTCCTTCTTTGCTTTTAATCCAGAAAAGGAAGTTGAAATAAACAGGGAATTTATAAAATCTAGGGCTTACAATACTCCCCTTTACGGCACAAAATTAAGGGGGAAAATAGAGTTTACGGTGAAAGATGGACAAATTTTCAGCTTCTAATAAATTTTTAAAGATCGCAGAGGACGTTATAAAGGCTTCTGTGGCTGAAGTGGTGGAAGGTGCTATTTTTTACTCCGAAAGTGACAATGCTCGTTTCATGGAGGGTAAAGTCCATCAATATAACCATCTTGATAATCTTGTACTTGTCATAAGGGTAAGATTTGGAAAGAAGGCCGGTATTATAACCACCAACAATGTAAGGAAGGATGGTATAATAGATGCCGTCAAGAAAGCAGAAGAGATAGCTCTTAACGCGAAAGAGGATCCATATATTCCTGATCCAGAAGGTGAAAAATCAATCCATTCGGATTTGGTGGATATTGCAGTGGCGGAACATAGCAGTGAAGAAAAAGCGAGGCTACTTAACAGGCTATTTTCGGAATTTGAGAATTTTTATTTTTACGGTTCCTTTAGAACGTCTATTAACAACGTGCTGATTTTCAATAACTTAGGGCTTAGAGCCCGACAATCTTATACCGCTCTTCATCTTAATTTGTTGCTGGAGGATCGAGATGACAGGGATACCTTCTGGCTTCAATTTTCTTCACCCAGCCTGGATTCCTTTAAGTACAGCGTATTAAGTGAAAGAATCCAGAATTTCTTGAAAATGGAGTATCCTGATTCGGGTCTTAAGCCGGGCAAATATAGAGTTATTCTCTCCCCTTATGCTGTGGCAGAAGTATTGTCTTTTATGCAATATATTGGCTTTTCAGGCAAGGCGCTTTATGACGGCATTTCCTTCCTGAAAGACTTTAAAAACAAAAAAGTTTTTGGTGAAAATTTCACATTAGTGGACAACCCTAATCGCAAGGCGGGCTTTGCAATGCCTTTTGATTTTGAGGGTGTAGAAAAAAAGCCCCTTGGGATTATAGAAAACGGTGTATTCAAGCATTTTATTTACACCAAGAAAATGGCAAAGATTTTCCGAAGGAAAAGTACAGGGCACGCCATGGATTTTGCTTCAGAATATCCCTTTGCGGCACATCTTGAGATGCCACCTGGTGATAAAAGCCTTAATGAATTAATTACTGAAACTGAAGATGTAATCCTAGTAAATAGATTTCATTACGTGAACGTCCTGGATCCTACAAGTTTTACCCTCACAGGAATGACCAGGGACGGCACCTTCAGAATAAAGTCGGGGAAAAGATGGTCCAGACTCCCGAATTTAAGGTTTCAAGTGAATTTTCTCGAGCTTTTTAATAACATTACTGGAATTTCCATGGAAGTAGAGGATGTCAGTTTTACTGATTTCTACGGTTTTGAAATCCCGGGTAGTTTTAGACTCCCTTATTTACGATGTGAGGGTTTCAATTTTATCGGTATTTCCACTGAAGAAGTGTGATGACATTGATTTTACTTGTTTTTTTTGCAAGTTACAATTTTGATAGAATAATTTTCACGCCAGCTGATTTTATGAGACTTCCCTACCCTTATTTAATGGGAGGTAGGGGAGGGTTTAATCTTACCTCATCTGTAACCTTTATGCCAGGGGGAATAAGAGGGTATGAAGTGTCTTCACGGTATAGGTCCTTTGTCCTGGGGGCTGGATATCTGGATCTGGGATCATTGAAGGAAACCAACGAATTTGGTGAAATTGTAGGAGAATCAAGACCTGGTATATTCCGCGGCTTCCTTGGTACATCTATAACTTTCGATAACTATTATTTCTTTTTCTCTTTTTCACACCTCAGAACTTTCTTCAGGGAACTTAACTTGAGGGAGTTTTGGAGTAGCTGGTATCTTTCTTTTCCCCTGCCTTATGATGCGCGTTTAGTTTTATCCTTAAAAATGGGGACTTTCTTTGAACCGGGAATAGGTGTCCAGAGTAAGTTCTTTAAGGTTTTTGCATCTGCAAGAGATAGAAGCGATTACTCTTTTACTATGTTATTTAATTACTTGCATAAATCCTTTGAAGGTAAGATTGGATTCCACTTTGATAACTACTTCGGATCAAAAAGTTTTAAGCCCGTTTTTGCTCTCTCAGTGTATCCTTCGAAAAAATTCTCTTTAGACTATTATTATCGTTATGAGCCTTCACTTTCAGATTTGGTGGGAATCCAGATATCATTGAGGTAGAGGATGAGGGAGAAAAGGGAGAGGATAATAGTTAAGAATCAGAAGGCTTACCATGACTATGAAATACTGGAAACCTATGAAGCAGGAATTGTTCTTAAGGGTAGCGAAGTAAAGTCCATCAAGGAGGGAAGAGTGTCACTGAAGGAAGCTTATGCAGATATAAAGGATGGTGAAGTCTATTTGTTGAATATGCACGTCACGCCTTACGAGAAAGACAAGGTTTCTAAGTTGAATCCTACGCGTCCCAGGAAACTTCTCCTTCACAAATACGAGATTAAAAGGCTGATAGGAAAGGTTAAGGAAAAAGGCTTGACGTTAATCCCCCTAATGGTTGTTGAAAAGCGCAATCTGATCAAGATTGTCCTTGGTCTTGGGAGAGGTAAGAAGCTTTACGAAAAACGCGAAGAGATCAAAAAAAGGATGATTGAAAGGGAAATTCAGCGCGCAATGAAAAAGGATATAGATTATTAAGATGAAGCTTAAAGTTTCTACATATATCCTGGAGAACGGTCTTAAAGTGATTATAAATGAGGACCCCTATAGCACTATGGTGGCGAGCTGTATCGTTTACCTGGTGGGTAGTCGAACGGAAAGAGAGGGCATCACCGGAATTTCCCATGTTCTGGAACATTTGATGTACAAAGGCACTGACAGAATTTCGCCTGAAGATTACTCTAAAAGAATTCAGAAAATCGGTGGTTATGATAATGCCTATACTTCAAAGGATTACACAGCTTTTTATGCTTACTTGCCCGTGGAAGGTCTTGAAACCTTCCTTGAGCTTGAAGCAGATAGAATGGTGAACCTGAAAATTCGAAATTTTGAGGAGGAAATGGAAGTAATTAAGGATGAAAGGCGATATACCACCCAGGATAATCCCGTTGAGGCCTTTATGGAAGAATTCTGGCTCAGGCTCTTTGAAAAACATCCTTATAGATTCCCGGTCATAGGGTTTATGGAAGACCTGGAAAAAATGACTGTAGAAAAGGTCCTTGAGTATTATAATGAGTATTACGTTCCTTCCAATGCGATATTGTCCATTTCAGGTAATGTGAATGAAGGGAAAACCCTTGAACTTATAAAGAAGTACTTTTCAGGTATAAATAAAAATGGAATGGGCAGTTCTACCCTTAGATTTGAACCCCCACAGAAAGAGAAACGTTTTTTCAAAATTAAGAAGAAAAGGGTTACACCTTTAGTAGTTCTTGGATTTAAAACTGTGCCCCTGGGTAGCGAATTAACCCCTGTTTTTGAAGTTCTTGGTGAAATGTTGTGTGGTGGTAAATGGGGAGTTCTTGTTAGTGACCTTGTTTATGATAAAAGGATATTTGCATCAATTCAATGTGATTCTTCTCACCTTATGGAAGCGGGGATCTTTAGTATCGTAGGAGTCCCCTCGCCTGGTCGTGATGTTATTGACTCTTACAAAATTCTTGAGGAAAAATTGTTTGGAGCTTCTAATAAGTTTAATGAAGAACTTCTTGTAACGGCGAGGAACAAGATACTGGCTGATTTCTATTTTAATATTGAATCGGTAAGGGATGTGGTTTTTGACCTCGCGGAGTTTGAAATGGGCGGAGGCGCAGGTCTAATTAATGAGTATCCCGACGTCATAAAAAGGGTGAGTATGGAAGATGTTAAAAAGGCCATGGAATCCTATATAAGAGAGGAGCTCCTGACGGTGGGTGTGTTATATGGATAAAAGAGTGAGTTACTTTAAAATAGCCGATCATATTGAGGTTTATTATTTGATTCGGGATAAACTTCCAATATTTTATGCGAATCTTCTTCACTACAGGGGTACCATAGACGAGCTAGGATTTAAGAGGGGTATTCATAGTTTTGTGTTAAGGATTCTACTTGAGGGGCCAAAAGGAAAGTCACCTTCAGAATTCTCCCGGGAGTTAGAACAAAGGGGTCTCAGAATAAAAACCCGTGCGGGTTATTCGATTTCCAGCTTTGAGATTGATGGCCTGTCGGATTACTTTTTCGATAGCATCAAGGAATTAAAGGAGATTATTACTAATCCTGCTTTCCGGGAAGAAGATTTTCAGAGACTTCTTGAACAGTATAGAGCATCAGTTTTATTAGGATTTCAGGATCCTGAATTTGTTACCACCTATTTTTCTACTTATCTTTTCTACAGGGACCTTGAAGCTCTGAGAACTTTGCCTGATTTTGGGCTTATTCCCGATGTTTTTAAACTTTCCTTTGATGAGCTAAAGAATTATTACAGCAGTGTTTTTAATATGGCGCCTCTGAAACTTGTGGTGGTTTCAAATATCGACCTTTCCGATAAGATTAAAGAGTTAGAGGTTTTAAGAGAAATACCCTCCGGTGAAAAGAGAAATGAAGTGAAGGGTAACATAGGAAAGTTTAAAAAGGTTTACATAGTGGATATGAAAATTGAGCAGGCTCACCTGAGACTCATGGTTCCCACCATTGATCGAAGGCATCAAGATTATCAGGCTCTGAGAATAGCAAACTTTATAATAGGAGGTTCGGATCTTTCTTCAAGGCTTATGAAAAGGCTCAGGGTCAGGGAAGGTCTCACCTATGGAGTAAGTTCCCTTTATAATCCTGGTATACCGGTGGATGGCCAGATTGTGGGTGCCAATATCTCTATCCAGTGTGAGACTGAGATGAGGAGGTCTCGCAAAGCCCTGGAATTAATCCGTGAAGAACTTAATGAAATAAGAAAGAACGGTTTTTCTGAAGAGGAACTGGCGGATGCCAAATCTTTTTATAAAGGTAGTCTTCCTTTGAGAGTAGAAAGCTATGCACAGGTCCTTTCCATGTTGACTGAGGAAATCGTTTTTGGACTACCTTTCTTCCACTGGGAAGAGGAGGTCAAAGATGTTGAAAATTTGAAACTTGAAGAAGTTAATCAAGCGGCTTTCAGCTATTTCAATTTTGATTCTCCCTTTATTCTCCTTGTGGGGAACGCTTCGAGGCTTGAGAGGGAATTTAAAGATATGGATTTAGAAGTTATTAATCCGTGGAAGCACATCGGATTGAAAGGTGTTTCCCTAATTTCTCTTCTTAAAAGATTTTTCTGATTCTTGAATATCCTGTTATAATAACCTTTTACTATAGGAGGTGATCGATGAGAAAAGTTATGTTGGTGCTTATCATACTCAGTGTAGGGGTATTACAAGCCTACAGAAAAAATGTGCTGATTGAGAATTTCACCGCCACGTGGTGCACATACTGCCCATATCAGGCTCAGGCTATTGCCCAGCTGGAACAGGTATATGGTGAATCCCTGGTAGTTATAAAATACCACCCTTCCAGTTCGGATCCTTTTTACCATCCCCATAGTGTTACAAGGCTCTATTACTATAATGTTCCAGGGTATCCCACCTCTGTTATTCAAGGTAATAAGGCTGTTGTTGGCGGTTGGACAGGTGTTTACACACCCCTTAATAATTATGTTATAGCAAGTTATCCTGGGGAATCCCCATGCTCTCTAAGCGTCTCGATATTCAATTTTGATCCTAACACCCTACAGGCGCAGGTGAGAGTTAAGGTTTTTATGACCGGGAACCCCTCCATACCCATTCCCTCAAATTTGAGGTTAAGGATAGCGCTTCTTGAGGACTCTATTCCTTATACCTGGCAGAATATGAACATTTTGCGATATGTGGTTCGAAGAATGTTCCCGGATGGTAATGGTATATCCCTTTCCCTGGCCAGGGGCGATTCTGCCACATACGAGTACACTTTTTCGGTGAGCAGCGTTTTGAGGGCACCTTATTATTATGTGGCTACTTTTGTTCAGAATGACTCAATTTATCAAATTATGGATTATAGTGGGAGTTATACACTAAATGCAGGAAATGTTATTCAGGCTGCTAAAGCAAGGCTTACGGTGAATTATGGATATGTGACTTCGAGGTTTGCCGGTGTAGATGATTCTAATAATAATAGAAGGCTGGAGAGAAACGAAAGCGGAACTTTGCGCATTATTTTTAAAAATAATCCGCCTTTTAATGTAGCACACAATATTAATATCAGTTTTGTTTCCCTGGACCCGTATCTTAATATTCTGAATCCTGTTCACCAGATTTCTACTCTTGCTGCTGGAGATTCTGTTACCGTGAGCGTTAATGTGGAGGCCCTGGATTTTCCTGAGCCTCATTTTGCAAGGATTGTAGCAAACTATAACTGGGATGGAATCCTTTCAAGGAGCGATACATTTAGTTTCAAAGTTGGGGTGGATACCGTTCTGGTATGGGATGGTTCGGGAAACATCACAGTGGCTTCAAATATCAAAACCTATATGGACTCTCTTCCGTTCCACTATGAGTGGCATTCAGAGGCTGATAGCGGAAAACCTTATCTTTACGATGATTATAGAACCATTTTATACATTTCTGGCCAGGTAATTCCAGATACCTCAGTAATTAATTACCTTAAGACTATCATTAATTCAGGTAAAAACTTGATCATATCCAGTCAGAATATTGCAGAAGCGGCCAATACGTTAGATCCGGGATTCCTTTCCAGTTATCTGGGGGTTAGATTCCTTACCCCAAATACCGGCGATAGAAAGTTAATAGGTGCGGGCTTTATTTTTGAGCCTCAGGATTCTGCTATTTTCGGTGGAACTGGTGCGGTAGCCAATCAGACGTCCAAGGATGTTATAGAGGTAATTTCTGGTTCTGCACAACCTGTACTCTATTATAGAGCCTTGTCGGGAAGTGATGTTGATTCCGTTGCGGGTATTTACAGGGTGCACAGCTCGGGCTCAAAGATTTTACATTTGTCCTTTGGAATAGAAGGAATTGGGACCACCGGAACCTATTTATCCAAGAGGGTTTTTATGGAAAGGCTATTCATTGGTTTGACTGGTATAAATGAACGTGGTGGGGTTTCAGCCTTTTCTTCCAGAGTATTAAAGAGTGGTGATATTGTCAGAATTCCTGAAAAGACCATATCCCTGAGAATATATAGCGCAGATGGAAAATTGATAAGGATGGAAAAACCCACAAGTACCAGGGTGAGGTTGAATCTCGAAACGGGTATTTACTTCCTCTTGATAGAGGGTGAAAAGGGTAGTTACAGGGAAAAAGTGGTAATCGTAAAATAAGTCCTTTCTTTAAAAAGGTATATAAAGATGCTTTTTAAAAAGTTCAGGTTTTTAGTCGGGTTTTTGTTCTTGCTTCTTTTTTTCAATTTAAGCTGTTCCAGAGCACCTGAAAGGCCTCAGGTTTCAAAATCTGCCATTCCCGTTTTTGAGGTCTTTGGTTATGCAAGATGCCCTAATTGTCCTGTAGTGGAGGACGTAGTAGATTCTCTGAAAAAAATCTACGGGGATTCCGTTGTGGTATTGGAATATCACCTTCGCCTTCTGGGTGATACCCTCTCTCCGGTGAACATAGATGAAAGGCGAAATCTATATGGATTGCCAATGCAAGCTCCCATCTCAGTAGTACACGGTCAAGAGATAATAATGGGTTCTCAGGATGTTACCTTTGAACGGTTCAATGATTACTACGTAGCCATAAGGAGAGGAAGGGCTGATTCACTGAATCTCAGAGTCGAGGAGATATCCATAGGGATGGATTCTGTGATATTCCAGATTACATGTGACACAACACAATTTTACGGTTCTTCCAAACTTTACATTTTTTCAACGCGAGACAGTATTTATTTTGCACAACCAGGCGCACCGGATTCATTATTTAATAATGTTGTGAGATACTACGCTTCTTATGTCCCCCGGTTTCCAATTCTTGTTAAAGTTCCAATTTGGGTAAGAAGCGGGGGTAATTTTGTTATCCTGGTTCAGGATACCGTAACCAGAAATATAGTGGGCGTTTACCAAAGGAGGTTTTAACTATGGTAATTTTACTAAACTTAATACTAGCAGCATCTTTTTACTTAAATCCCATAAGTAGCACAGGTGTTTACATGGATGTCAATGGATATCAGACTTTTAATCTCCAGCTTGTTAATGACGCTATTTTGAGAAATGTTTTCGCAAAAATTGTCTGGGTTCAAGCCCCATCGGGATTAATGGGTCAAGTTTGTGCCAGGGGAATTTGTCACCCCTTTGATACTTTGACCATAAGAAACATACAACCATACGAAGTGGTTGACATAGCGGTAGAGATGTTTGCGGGAAATGAACCAGGCTCTGTTCTTGCATATTTGCTTGTTTTTGATCTATCTGATCCCTCTCAGAGGGATTCTGTAATATTTTCCGGTGTAGTCCCTGTGAAAGAAGGAAATAAAAATATTGGTGGAGTAGTTTATTCAAGTGGAGTTCTCAAAGGTGACCAAATTGAAAAAGTTGAGGTCTTCGATGTGACCGGAAAAAAGGTATTTGAAAAGGAATTCGATGGAGTTAACAATGTACCTTTAGAGTTAAGAGGGGGATTATACTTAATTTTAGTGAAGCAAAAGCAAGAAGATCTATTTTTAAAGGTTCTGAAGCTGGAGTAAGGCAATGGTTAAAGCAATTCTGCTTTTGGCTCTAAGTCTATTGGGCTCTCAAAAGATAGGTACAATTAATTATGGTATTGTGGATATGGATACGGTTTGGGGGAAAAAGCCCGTTTATATAAGCTTCTGGGCTATCTGGTGTACCAATTGTGTAAAAGAACTGGACAGGATGAATAAGCTTAAGGATTCTCTTGGAATTTTCATTATTGCAGTAAATGAGGATGGAGAGAGAAAGAAGGGGAATGTTTTAAGTTTTGCAAAATCCAGAAAATGGGATTTTCCCATAGTGATGGATGAGGGGCAGAAACTTTTAAAGAGTTACGGAGTCACTGCCCTTCCTACCTCTTTTCTCTATGATACCCAGAAGAAGCTGGTGAAGAGATTCACAGGTTTTGCTGAGAGTGATGTAAAATACCTGAGAGAATTAAAGGACGATGGAGAATGAGAATATTAACCTTTTTTCTACTTAGCCTTAATTTAAGTCTTGAGGGTGAATATCGCCTGGAGAGGGGAAGTCTTGCAGACTACTTTTTTGCCACGGGAAGCGTTGATGAGAGGTTTGGAAAGCTGAGTTTTGGTTTTGATTACATAATGCAGATAAACTCCAGTGTTACAACCGGTAGAATTAATTTGATTCCTTATTTAGGAGGAAAATTTGGCTTTTTCCAGCTTTCTCTTCTTCATTTTCAAAAATCCCTTTTAGGTGGGATGCTTTTGAATGCAGAGCATAATGTTCCATTAAAGCTAAAGAGGTACATTAAAGGTGGTGGTGTAGAGTTCTACTCTGGCCCATTTAAAGCAGGCCTTTTCACCGGTCAAATGATATTTTACGGTTTTGACCAGAATAGTTATTTTGTCGAAAATGATACCCTGGATAATTTGAGGGCTTTGGATTTAGAACTTGACCTTTCCAGTTTTTCCCTTGAAGGCAGTTATGTGAGGCTCAACACGAGAAATATGCCTGCTTCCTATTCCTTTGACGAGATATATGGAGGAAAAATTAATTTGAATTTGCCCTTTGTTCTTTTCCAGCTTCAGGGTGCTCTAAGGAGAGGTGTTGACCCTGTACTTTACGAAATAAGAAGGGGTTACGGCTTTTACTTTACTTCACAATTTACCTCTGGAAATTTGAGTTTTTCACTTGGTAGTCACTATTACGATTCTCTTCGATTTTTAGGATACAACACTCCACCCGTCCTGACGGAGAGGGAATTGCTCCCCGGAAATGGGAACTCCGACAAGGCGCTTTCCATGGGGTTCTCATATAGTCCTGGCTCCTACTATTTTGAATTTAAAGCTTCCAGCGTTATAGACCCTGGAGAAAGAAACTTTTTTAGACCTCAATCCGGGAAGGCCCTGGAGGAACTATTCTTTAAGGGTAATTTTAATTTGTGGAGGGGCATGAGGATGGATTTTAAGGCGGGCCGGGATTTTCTTATGGGTGTTGAGCCGGAATACGAAAAACTTTACACGTACTATTTGAGTTTAGGGGCAAACATTCCTTCCCTTAAGGAACTGGACCTGGAGATAAAGCCTGCTTTTAATAGAGAAGATGATGTTAATTACTGGAGTCTTTCTTTCGAGGTGGGATTTAAACTTCCATCTGACATTGTACCCGTTTTCACTGTGGATTATAACTCTGTTAAGCTTGCGAGATTTGAAAATGAAAATTTTTGGCCATATCTGGAAATAAGGCGTAATTTTGAGTATGGCTACTTCTTGCTGGGTGTTGGGGCCCAGAAAGGTGGCCTCGTCTGCTCCGGAGGAATTTGCCGATATGTAAACCCATTTAAGGGGTTAAAAGTAAGCTTGAATTTAGGGATTTAATAGACTTTCATATAAGCTTTTTATACCCTCTGTTGAAAGTTCCTAGAAAAGTGTCCAATAAAATACTTTGCTAAGACTTTAATTTTTTGGTGTTGACACAATTGCAAGCTTAACGTATAATTTTTTTTATGTTCGATTTTTCAAATGAATTTTCAAGAGTTTTAGAAATTTTTCTTGGGGAGATTTCTCAGGTTCCAAGAGTTTTGGGGTGTTGAAATATGCTGGTAATAGCTGCTGGTGGGAATTTATCAAGCAGAACTGCTTTAGAAATCTTTGAATTCTTAAAGGAAGGTTTTTCTCGATACCCGTCGATGTTGATTGTTCCCACTGCAACCAGTGATCCCAAAAATTTTGAAGAGATTAGAAAATTCTGGGCTGACATTTTTAAAAACGTTGAAATATTGCCTCTTCATAAGAAAGTAAATGTCAATTTAACGGAAGAGGAGTTGCGTAATGCTGTAAATAAACACGACTTCGTATTCTTCTCCGGAGGGGACCAGAAAAGGATAATTAACCTGATAAGAGGGCATGATTTTCACAGGATTCTTTTAGAAAGGAGTTCTAAAGAAGACTTTGCAGTGGGTGGGACAAGCGCAGGCGCCGCTGCTCTTGGGGATTTATGTATTCTCTCTGGTTCTCCTTCTCGTTTTTATTCTGTCAAAGTAACGCAAGGTCTTGGTTTTCTTAAGGGATACGTGGTAGATCAACATTTTAAAGAAAGGAAACGTTTTGGAAGGCTGATTCATGTTGTAAATGAGAATAAATTAAAAGGGGTTGGGGTAGATGAAGATACTGCAGCTGTTTTTATCCCCGAAGGGTCTCTGATAAAGGTTCTGGGTTCAGGGTATGTATGGTTTTTTGAGCGGGTTGGTGAAAATAAAATACAATTGAATTTTATAAAAAGACAAAACTAAAGGAGGTATCATTTTTATGCACCGATGGGTATGGTTGTTGATAGTCCCTGGATTTCTAATTGCAGGGACGACAGGACTCATTAAGGGGAGGGTGGTGGATCGAGAATCAGGATCGCCACTCCCTTATGCTAATGTACTTATTGAAGAATTGAAAAGGGGTACCACCGCCTTCGACGATGGAACCTTTTATATATCTCACGTGCCTGCAGGAAAGTACAATGTTACAGCATCCATGGTAGGATATGCCCCTGTGACAATAAAAAATGTAGTGGTCTACCCTGACCGCACTGTGGAGTTAACATTTTACCTCGAACCTCAAGTGTACGAAACACAGGCTATTTTCGTAGAAGCTACCAGGATCGAGCTGCAAAAAGATGCACCGCAAACGGTAAGATCCTTTTCCGGAGAGGATGTGGGTGCTTTGCCTATAAGAGACGCCGCAGATATTCTTGCAATGGCTGCAGGGGTAGCCACAGCCGGTGGCGATATACACTTAAGGGGTGGACGTGAAAACGAAATAGCCTATTATGTTGACGGAATTTATGTTAAGAATCCCTTCTACGGTAACATTGGTGCTAATATAAACAGGAATGCGGTAAAGGAAATTGTGGTTCTTGCGGGAACTTACAGTGCGGAATACGGGAATGCACTGTCAGGGGTAGTCAATATTATTACCCAAGAAGGTTCGGATAAAATCAGAGCTACTGCAAGTTATAGAACCACAAATACGTGGAAAAGGCTACATTTTGGCCTTGATCCATTCGAACTTGATGTTGTGGATTATGATGGCTATAAGCATGATGAATATGAGCTTTCACTTGGTGGACCACTTACCAAATTTGCTCGTTATTACTTTTCTTTTTATGAAATGAACAGAAACAGCTATTACTTGATTCCTGAGCCTCCAGAAGGTTATAACAGTAAGTACGGGTTTGATTACTCAAAAGAGCTTTCCTTTCAGGGGAAACTTACATTCCTTTTAAGCAAAAACCTAAAACTTAATGTCTCGGGCTTTGTTAATAATGAGGATTGGAAGCCTTATGCTCACAGGTATCTTTTGATAAATCAAAATTATGCAAGGAGGGAGAGACTCGGTCGTCAGCTGGTTCTAAATCTTAACCACCTCGTAAACGAAAAGATCTTCTACACCCTCTATCTGGGTGGTTTTTCAAGAAAGTATATAAGAAAAGTTTGGGTGGATTCCTTAGGAAGGTATAAAAATCCCGAGGAATATGTAAATAGAATGACGGACCAGAAGGGAGAATTTTATATATCCGGGGATGACGACTACTGGCACGAAGATAGCACTTTAACTTATAATGCGAAAGGTGATTTAAGTATACAGTTGAATAAGAGCGACAATATTAAGACAGGCCTTGATATTAAGATTCACCACCTTTATTTCTACAACATTGAGATGCCATGGCGTGCTCATCCCTATTATGACTTTTATAGGCAATTCCCTCGTGAGGGGGGTGCTTATGTTCAATATAAGCACGAAGGAGACATTTTTGTAACTAATATTGGCTTACGTTTTGATTATTTTGATCCAAATGTTAGTTATAGACCCGATCCTTATGATAGCAGCCTTGTAAAAACCGCCAGGCCTAAATATCAGATTTCACCCAGGATCGGAATATCCTATCCATGGTCAGAAAAATCTCTGTTTTATTTTTCATATGGGAGATTCTTCCAGATTCCAGACTTCTATTATTTATATGAGAATTTACAGAGAGACCTTCTGGTGAGATATCCGATTATGGGCAACCCGGATCTTGAACCGGAAAGAACTACTGCTTTTGAAGCTGGATTCCAGCATCTCATCAATGATAGAACCAGATTTAACCTTGTTGCATATTATAAGGATGTGCGAAATCTTGTGGGTACCAAATTGGTACCTGAAGGTCCTGGAGTGCCATTGGCTTATACCGTCTACAAGAATAGTGACTATGCTAACATTAAAGGAATTGAAATGGAGCTTTACGGTCAATTTGGCAATGAGTTAACATACTCAGTGCAGTACGCTTACTCTAAAGCCCTTGGAAATGCTTCTGACGAATGGGAAGGGTACATGAATGTGATTGCAAATGTCAGTGAGTTAGACCAGTTTTATCCTCTGGATTTCGACCAGCCTCATAAACTTACGGTATTTCTCAAATATAGAATTGCACCTATTGACCTTTACGTGTCAGGGACCTTCGATTATGCCAGTGGGTTTCCCTACACCCCCGTGGATCGTGAAGGTTACCGTGGCCCCAAAAACTCTTCTAGAATGCCGTCACGTTATAATGTAAATCTCAGGCTATGGAAGGATTTTAAGGTTGGTTTTGCAAAAGTTGGCTTTGAAGTGGAGGTCCAGAACTTATTAAATACGAAGAATGTTGTTTATGTTTATCCCACTACAGGTAGTCCTGATTATTCTGGTCTTGGTCGTAGCAGATCCTATGATATGGACCCAGCAAACTATGGAGCACCAAGAAGAATTTGGATTGGCATCAGGGGGGCATTATGAACAAGTTTTTATTTATAATATGTTTTTTAATAAGTGATAAACCTGCACAAAGATATGATGTTCCTAAAGGACCCCTCGACAGAGCTTCCAATGTTCACAAGGAAGGCAGGTTATGGATGTATTTCAACAATTTTGGAAAGTTGTATCCACCCAATTTTAACATGCACGGTGGAGAATGGCCCGCTGGATCGAATCATGAGTATATATATCGCATGGCGCCAGTAATCGGAGTCCCTTACAATGTTGTTCATTCCATTACAAGAACATCCGAGGAGTTTGAGGCTATAGGTGGGCTTAACTCCGGTCTTGGCCTCATCGCCATGTCTAATGATTCTACTACCTGGCCATCTTACGGATGGCCCAAGAAGGACTCCCTTGGTAATCCTATTATAAAGTCTCCAGAGGACTCTTATTGTGCTTTCTCAGATTCTAATAATCTAATTTCTCTGCTTAATCTGGTTTTGTATCAGACTGGTCACGCTTTTGGTTTTAGTTATGCACAGGATTTCGTATTTTTTGAGTGGGATATTGTGAATACCAGCAGAGATACTTTAAAGAATGTTTATTTTGCTTTGTATTGTGATATCGATGTTGGTAATATCCCTGGAGGAGCTCCGGAGTATGGGGATGACAAACTTGTATTCAGAAAAGAAGATAATTTTCTATATTTTTACGACACCGATGGATTTTCGCGGGATTGGAACTCACCTACCGGCTACTTCGGCGTTAAAGTTTTAAGAACCCCTTTGGTTAATGGTCAAGAACTTGGTATAACTGATTTTCACTATTTCCTATATGATGATGATCCATTCCAGATAACAGGTAAAGATACCGTCCAATACATGATAATGTGTAGTGATTCCTCTTTGAAAAACGATCCCTTCTGGGGTAGCAGATTGTTCCACGGTCAGGATATTCACTACGATGACTATACTATCATTCCTAATCGTGGTATGGATCTTGTAGCTATTATATCAATGGGCCCATTTACTTTAGTTCCCGGTATTCCACAACGAGTAGCCATTGCTGTGGTTGCTGGAGAGGATGAAGCTGCGATAATTAAAAACATGAAAACTGCCGAGAACATCTATAATAACGACTTTTTGACTGCAGTTCCACCTCCAAGACCTTTACTCACTGCGCTGGCTTCATCAGGCTCCGTTACCTTGATGTGGGATAACAGTGCAGAACATTTTGTAGACCCATTTAGCGGAAAAGTGGATTTTGAGGGTTATAGAGTATGGAAAAGCAGGGATAAAGGTCTAACGTGGGAACTTCTGGCCGACTATGATATAGTGGACAATTTCGATGTACACAACTTTGTTATTGCAAAACATCTGACTCCGGATCTTGGCGGCACTGATATTAGTTTTGTTGGCTTCCCTGCTGGTTACGAGCAGTTTTTCAAGAATGCAACTTATCATATCGTATTCCACACAAGTACGTTGTTCTCTGTTTATAATGTTGAGACCGGGGAAAGGTTAAGGTTTTCACCAGAGTTAGGGGACGGTTATGCTGTTCTTGACCCATCCGGGAATACTGTAGTAGATAGCCTTTATACTTCGGGAAATATTATTTACCTTCCCGGAACTTTTGTGAAGATAACCACATACAGCAGTAGCCCATCTCCCGGTGATGTTTATGAAGTAAAAACTGTCAAATTAGATGCTGGCAAAAATACGGGGTTAAGGCACTATTACATCGACACTCAAGTGATTAATGGTTTTGAATACTGGTATGCAGTAACCTCCTACGATTTGGGTGATCCCCTTATTCCCATTGAATCTCTCGAATCTCCCAAAACCGGCGGTCCAGCCAGTCCCAATGTCGTTTCTGTGATTCCAGGGAGCCTTCCTTTGGGATTTAAACCCGCAAAGGTAGCTAAAGTATCGCATCTTCAGGGGAATTCTAACCTCAAACTGGAAGCGGAGATGGTGGACTGGAATTTTACAAGTGCTGATACCATCGTGGTATCTTTTAAGCCAGGTATTTATAGTGAATTTTCCTTTTCTTCTGATGCAGTAACTCTTATTGTGAGAGATAGCAACGCAGTTCGGTCAAACGTCTATAGAGTGTCCATCGATAGATTGGGCTATGTTGATTTAAAATGTGTTGACCTGGATTCACTGGTATATCGTAGATTGAGGTTGAGAGATGGAGATACTTTGACATTTAACGGTTATGCGCTGGTGTTCAATGATCTGGATCAGCTTAAAGGAAAATCCTTTAATGTTATGTTTTATGTTAGATTATCCAGTGGCGACACGTTAATTGAGTATCCATTTTTTGTAGGTTCTTATAGCCCTGTCTTTAAAGGAACTTCTATAAGATTTTCAGTACAGGCCAAAGAGTCGAATTACGTAGCACTTAATGATGTTTACAGCGTTGAGATTCTTCCTAAGGACGTAAGTCCAACATCAGATATGCTCCAGAAGATAAAAGTTGTCCCTAACCCCTTTGTTGCTCGGGCAAGCTGGGATACCCCTACACCTCAGGGTCTTATTAAACACAAGGTACAATTCATAAACCTTCCTCCAAGGTGTGAAATAAGAATTTACACGCTGGATGGTGACCTGGTGAGAACACTTTATCACGATTCGGAAACCGGGTATGAAGATTGGGATCTAACAAATGAGTATGGCTCATATATAGCCCCAGGTGTTTACATTTATTACATTAAAAGTCCCTGGGGCGAAAAGACTGGAAGACTGGGGGTGATAAGATGATTAAATTAGTGTTTTTACTCTGTCTTGTTTCTTATGATAAGTTAGGCATGTCGGGTGCCCAGTTTTTGCAGATTGGTATGGGAGCCCGTGCTCAAGCACTCGCAGGTTCTTATTGTGCTGTTGGTGGTGATGCAACATCCATTTACTGGAACCCCTCTGGTATTTCGAAGGTAACGGGTTTCGACTTTTTTGCCGGATATTCTCGCTGGATTGAGGGAATTACCTTCACCCAATCGTCCTTTGCCATGAGAAAGGGTACAGCTTCCTACGGAGTTCAGCTTATCTCCATGAAGATGAACCCCATAGAGATAACAACAGTTGAAGAGCCTGAGGGCACCGGGATGTACTATACTGCCTCAGCTGTTGCCATTGGAGGAGCTACTTCCCTGATACTTACCGATAGGTTAAGTGTAGGTTTTGGGGCTAAAATTGTCAGAGAACAAATTTATAACTGTAGCGCTGATGGTTTTTGCGTTGATATCGGGTCTTTATTTGAGCTCTATAAAGATGGACTCGCCCTGGGTCTTGTGATCTCTAATTTCGGTACTGACATGCAATTTAAGGGTAGAGACCTTTCCCTTGGCTATAATCCAGATTTGCTGGGTACCCCTTACTATGAAACCACTATTTACCAGTTACCCCTCGTTATAAGAGTTGGTTTAAGCTATCCTTTCAGACTTGGTGAAAAGGGCAAGGGGCTTATAGTTTTCCAAACTGAGCATCCTAATGATAATAGGGAACGTTACTCTTTTGGACTTGAAACCCAGATTTTCAATACCCTGGCCATCCGGGCAGGGTATATTTTAGGACATGATACGCAAAAATACTCTGCAGGTTTTGGCGTGAATGTTCCTACTCCTTGGGCACTCACTTCAATTGATTTCGCCTACGTGAGTAGGAATCCGCTTACTCCGCAACTTTTCTTAAGTATAAATTTAAGAGGAGGTGAAGTGAGATGAAAAAATTATTATTTCTTACAACGCTTCTCTTGCCAGCTTTCTTGCTGGCAAGAACTGTAACTATAAACACCGGGGCCTTCCGGGTTCAACTGAATGATTACGGAAGAATTCGAATTTTCAGGGGTGACGGAACCAGGAATATGGACAGGATAAGTCTTCTTGCAGGTATAAGTTCTTCTGCAGTTTTTGATTACTATGCTGATGCAGGAACGAGGAGAGCTACGGATTCCACAGGTTCAACCCTCCCTCAGAGCCTTGAAATCTTCGGTGTTTTTGATAATTCTTACACGGGTGCGGCGCCTGCTGTGGCTGGAAAGTGTTCACATATATACCTGGATGGGTAAAAAGTTTGCCATTTGTCAGTTTTTTGTGAAAAATGAAACAGGTGAAACCCATGACTTTTACGTCTCCTTAGAGCTTATATCACAGGTGGGTGGAACCTACGAAAACGATACCTCAGAGGTCCTTTCAAATAGGTTGGTTTCGATGTATGATGGTAGTGCCAATTCTGCAGTGGGTGCCATTATGCTTTACCCTTCTTCTATGTATTCTTATAGAGCGGACCCGTGGGGTAATCATCTATACGATGACAATTATTACTGGATTATGATGACATCGACTCAGGTGGATGCGCTTATACCGGGGGATCAGGATGGCGTTTACGGTGTATTGAACGCTGGACTTTATAGTACTGTTCCGAACGCAGGTACGATGTATTTTGCAGTGGGTTTGCTATTTGGTGCAAATAAAGATGAGATTCAAACGGTGGCTGAGGAGTGCTTAAGTTATTATGAGCAATATATAGGTATTTCAGAGGGAAACAAGAAGGTTAAGATCTCAGGATCACTAATGAGGAACAATGTTATTTCATTGAATTCCGATTTTGATAGTGCAGAGGTTGTGGTAATGGACGCTTCGGGAAGGGTGGTGCAATTTGGCCAGATTCGTGGTAAAGGTTCTAATAATATTAACCTTGGAAGGGGATTACAGGAAGGTGTTTATTTTTTGATTGTAAAGAGCGGAGATCAAAGTTTTGTACAGAAATTTGTAGTGGTGAAATAAAACCGAGGGAACTCGGGGTTAATTTATGAGATTTTATAAAGTTATTTTGTTTTTATTGCTAGTTTCTGTTGCCAATTCCAGGGGCTACCTGGTGATCCTTGGGGGAGGTACGGAGGGTATAGGCAGTTCTTCCTTATATCCCGGAACATGGTCAGATTCAGCTTTTAAATGGGCACTTAATAAGGTTGGGCCTTCTAAAAACTTTGTTATTGTTTATTATGACAACTATAGTAACGGTTCCTGGTGGGCAAGTTATCTTCGAGGGCTTGGCCATACCGGGAGCGTAAAAGTGGTAACGGTACGCAATAGAAATGATGCTAATAATCCCAGTAAATGGACGGATGTTTACAATACTAATACTGGAATCATATGGTTCCCAGGTGGAGATCAGAGTAATTACATACCAATCCTGAAAAATACAAAGTTGGGCGATACAATCAAGGTAAGATTTTATAGAGACAATATTTGTGTCGGGGGAACCAGTGCTGGTTCTATGATTTTGGGTGAGTATGTATCTACCGGAAGTGCATGGCCCAATGAAGCTATAAGAAATCCCTACAACTCATACCTCACATACGATGTGAATGTATTGCCTCTTTTAGACAATTATCTTGTGGATACACATATTGCCGAAAGGGGAAGACTAGGGCGAATGCTGGCACACCTTGGTAGAATAAAGAGTGACTATAACGAGGATATAACGGTTTTAGGGATTGATGATTGCACGGCTCTTTGCGTTGATTCAAATTTAGAGGCCCTGGTTGTTGGAAGTGGATCGGTGAGTTTGTTAAGAGCTACACCCTCTACAAGGCGTGTGGTGCAATCTGGCAAAAAACTGGTTTTAACGGATCTTAATTTTATAAAGGCTGGTGACAGATACACTCTGGATTTGAATACCCTTCAGATCTTGACTATACCTCCATCTGCTGAAACGATAAGCACAACTCCTCCTCTTGTAACACCGCCGCCCTCGGTAACGTTTGTTGTTGGTGGAAAGCCTGATCAGAGACAGGATCAAAGTGCGGCTCTGGTAAGTTTTTTGAGTGTGTGCGGGCAGAACCCGGTGATTACGATAATAACAAGCAACATTTCCATGGATACCGTGGCCAATTATCGTAACCTGCTTGTTTCTCTTGGGGCTAGCCAGGTGAATTTAGTAGAATTATCGGAATCCCAGGTTAACAATCCTACTTATGCTCAGTATTTGTCCATATCCAATGGTTTTGTATTTCTCAAGAATAATCTGCAGATAGCTGGAACATTATTAAACTCCAACAATCTACTGGCTCAAGCCTACTGGCAAAAGGTGAACTCTGGGACACCACAGGTATTTATTGGACTTGACGGCTGGCTTGTGAACGAGCAAGTCATTTATAATACAGAGTCCGGCGATTATAATGCATATTATGGGAAACTTGCTGTTTCTCCTGGTATTAATCTGGTGCGTGGCCTATTCATATCTCCCGCAGCTTTTGTTCCTGAATCTTCCTCTCCATCTTATAGGTTTATCGAATCTAGAGTAGAGGGTCTATTCTGGGTTATGACATATTACCCGGGAAGTTTGGGTATTTTACTTGATGGTGCGAGCTATGAGTATTCCAACGATGAGACGTGGATAAAAATTACTCCCAACGGAATTGTTGATGTGCATTACGGCGGTAATGGTGCACCGGTGATAATAATAGATGCTTATAGTAATCAGTATCGCTCCAGGAGTTCGTGGACCATGAGATCATCCAGTTCAGGCCCTAGGCAAAATGGGCAATTAGCTCCGTTAGTTCTGCATATAATTGATTCCAGTTTTGTATTCAATTTATTACAACGAGGTGTTCTAAATTCCGTTGAAGATCGGGGTGAGAAGAGTGGTATTATGCTAAAGTACTCTGGTAAAAATAGAATAAAAATTTCTTGGGATTCGCATATGGATTTTCAATATGCACGTGTGTATGACTCCCAGGGGAGGAAGGTAAAGGAGTTTTTTCTGGGTGCATCAAATGAAACTGTTATTGCAATACCGGGAAATAAAGGCGTTTATTTTTTAGAACTTACAGGGGTGCGAGAAAAAGAGTTCGCTAAATTCATTATTTATTAAAATTTCTTAGAGGCGGCGAAAAACCGAAAACTTGTTTTATATTACTTTTCCAGCATTTTCCTTGAAAGATCTAAATACTTTATGTCTTGTCTTGTTTGGGGTTTTAAGGTGACTGCTTTTCTGAGAGTAGATTTTGCCTGCTCCACTTTTTTCTGGTGTTCATAAACCCTGGCAAGGTCATAATAATATTGAATTCTTCCGGGATTTATGCTTATAGCTTTTGAAATGTGCTTTTCAGCATCTTCAATAGTACCCTGAGGTACTTCACCGAAAAGGGTTTTAGCGAAGCTTTTTAAAACTGGATTTAGAGTCGCGGCCTCAAAATTGTAGGACCCCCATATGAAATTTGCCAGGTCGTTTTCGGGGTTGAGTTGCAGAGCCTTCAGAACCGATTCCTTTATTAGCATTGCGTATTTTACCTTTTCCTTTCCTCCTTTGGACAGAGCTATGCGACCATAACATGCTGCAAGATAGGTCCATCCCCAATCTCCACCTGGGTTTACTTCTGTGGCTTTTTTGGCAAATTCGAGGGCTTTGTTATAGAAATTTTCCGCTTTAGCGTTATCCGCCTGATCCTCGCCTATATTTAAATAACACATGGAAAGTCTCCAAAGAGCTTCATAGTCGTTAGGGTTTTTCTCGTAGGCAGACTGATACACTTTTAATGCTTCCTCATATTTAAGCTCGGCAAAGAGGGAATCCCCCCTGGCCAATACAGGGTTAAGGGCCAAAAATATAAAAAGCATATACATAAAGCACCTCCCTTGCTTCATTGAATTATAGACTAGGGAAAGTGAAGAAACAAAATTCAAATCTTTCTCTCAATGGGTTACAGGAAGGGCGATGAGCTTTAGGTTCGGGGATTCCTTATTTTGTATGATATCTGGAAAAGGAGGTTGTCAAGGGGTTTCATCAGCACTTTTCGAACGTGCTTAAATTCTAAGGGCTCTACTTTTTTAACTTCTTTAATGTGGGGCAATATAATTAGACTTACAATGAATCTTAATATTCCCGAAAGTAAGAAGACCTGTATTATATTCCCGGCGGGAATTCCCTTCAGTATATTGTAGGATGCCAGATATCCACCAAGGCTTGCGGCAATAAAAACCATGGTAGAATTGAGTATGTTGTAATAAGTAACACATATAGCGAGTTTTTGTCTGGTAACGGCATCATAGATAAAATTAGACGAGGCGATGTTAAATCCGGCCCATAGAAATCCTGAATATGCTTCAATTAGAAAGAGAAAATAAAAGGCAAAGTGTTTATTCATAAAGGTGGTGGATGCCCAGATTAAAGGTATAATTGGGATAAGAAAAGCATTAATCTTTAATATCTTCAGGTTTCCGTAGCGGTCTCCAAGCCTGCCCCAAAAAGGCATAGAGAGAAGGCTTGTGGTGGAAGATGCAAGGCTTACCAGAGTAAATTGTGAATAGGACAATTGCAAATGCTTTAACATGTAAACTGCAAAAAATGGACCTGCTATGGCTACAGAAAACATAAAAAGGTTTACAAAAGCAGTGAAACGACCAAAGTTGCTATGGGGCATTAATTTTATGAAATCAATGAGGGAAAAGTAATAGCCTTTATGGGATTTAAAGGGCGGTTCGTATTGTTTTCTAAGGAGTAGGGCGGAGGTTAAGCGTGCCAGAAGGGCAACGAAAAAAATAATCAAAAATCCAAGGAATTCTTCACCAAGTTTTTTCGCTAAATCGAGGATGAAACCTGCAATAAGCATTGAAGAAAGGCTTGCAAATCCCACGATTCGGTTTCTCTTCCCGAAATAGCTTCCCAGGCTTTTTTCGTCCACCAGGTCTTTCATCCAGGAACTCCAGGCAGGTGCAAAGATACTTCCCGACGCAACGAGCAAAGTATAAATAGCAATAAGGCAAAGAGGGATTATGGGTGATTTAATGTTAAGAGGAAAATAAAGGATGGCGAGCAGGATTATAAAGAACCAGGTTACTGCCTGCGTAAATGCTCCCCAAAAGGAAAGACTTTTCCTTGAGATTTTTTCACCGAGGATTTTCAAGCTGAGATATTGAATAAAAGCTGATGCTATTTGTGGGATAGAGGTTAAAAAACCTATTATCTTATTACTTGCACCGAGGAGCAGGGCATAAGGGGTGATGTAGCGTAGTCCCATCCCCTCCATTATGGAATAGGCGACGCCTTCCTTGATGCTAATTTTAAGGGCCTTCTGAACCTTTTCTTTAGACATTTTTTGGACAATATTTTAAGTTTGAAGGTTCGTATTTCGAAAACTTGTGAATTACCATATACTTTAGTTATGTACGTTTATGGTAAAAATCAGGTTTTGGAACTCTTGAGGAGTTCCCCACAGAAGGTAGAAAAGGTGTTGATTGCCCAGAAAACCCACCTGCCGGCTGAATTACTAAGACTCCTTGAATCATTGTATGCACCTGTAATTCATGTGGAGAGGGATAAGTTAACCAGACTCGCAGGCACTGAAAATCACCAGGGCATTCTGGCTTTTGTGAGGGACCTCGATTTTTCCTCGCCAGAGGATATTGCTCGCGATGTAATAGTTAATAAGGGTCTGTTGCTCATTCTCGATCACGTAAAGGATCCACAGAATCTCGGGAACATTGTAAGAAGTGCTGAGGCCTTTGGTGCTTCCGGTGTGGTAATTCCAGCTTTTAAAGCATCTGGGTTTACCGAGACTGTGGTTCGTGCTTCGGCGGGAGCCATTTTTAATGTAAGAGTTGCAGTGGTGAAAAATGTATTGAATTATGTAAGGTATTTAAAAGAATCTGGAATCTGGGTTTATTCTCTTGAAAGGGGTGGAAAAGACCTATATAAGGCCACCTTTAACTTTCCCCTTGCCTTGATAGCAGGGGCAGAGGATGAAGGAGTTTCAAAGAGTATTTTGAAGGAATCGGACGAAATTGTGACGATTTCCATGGTGGGTAAAATAAATTCTTTGAATGTAGCCTCCAGTGTGGCTATAGCTCTTTCCTGGATTTTTCATTTAAAAGGTGCATAAATATGCCTAAAAAACATTTTGTCAAAGATCTTGAACAATTTGTGGGAATGGAAATTGAAGATGTGTTTCTGGTGAGGGATATTCTGGATAAAAGCACCAGAGATGGGCAAGAGTATTTAGAGCTTATAATAGTTGACCTCTCAGGGTCTCAGACGGCAAGGATTTTTGATAACATTGAAGACGTGAGAGTCAAAATTGAAAAAGGAAAGATTTATAAGCTCAGACTTTCTATTTACCAGTACTATGGCAATCAGCTTGGGATAAAGATCCTTGATGCGGAAAGGGTGATGACTTATGATATTCGGGATTTCATCCCATCAAGTCAGCGGAATCCCCAGGAGATGTTCAATGAGCTTAAGAAATTTATTAATAGTGTAAAAAATCCGTATCTCAATGAACTCCTGAAAAGGATTTTTTTAAGTGAAAAAACTGAAAAGGATATCGAATTTAGAGAGAAATTCCTTATCGCTCCTGCTGCTAAACAGAACCATCATGATTATGTGGGTGGACTTTTAGAGCATACATTGAATGTAGTAAAAGCTGCGGATCTCCTGTCGGAGATGTATAATTACATAGACAGGGACCTTCTCATTTCTGGCGCCCTTCTCCATGACATTGGAAAAGTATATGAGTACGAGTTTACACCCGATATAGATTTCAGTGATATAGGCCGACTTTTGGGGCATATTGCTATTGGATTTGAGATAGTTAACACTAAGATCAAAGAAATGGAGTTTATGCGGCAATTTCCCGAAGAGTTAAAAATGAAGATTTTGCATATGATATTGTCCCATCACGGAGAGCTGGTCTATGGCTCACCAGTAAGACCTTCATTTCTCGAGGCTCAGATTTTACATTTTCTTGATGATCTCGACGCGAAAGCTTATATGTACAAGAAGGCTTACGATTTAAGAAGTGAAACCAATAAAAAGTGGTCAGAATATCTAAATGCACTGAAGCGCTCTGTATATCTTGGAGAGCCGGAGGAGATGGAATGAAAGATATCTGGCTTGAAAGTGCCCTGGAGGACATAAAAAAGGCTGAAAAAAAACTTGAAATAGGGGACTATAAGAATGTTTGCATTCTCTCAAGGATTTCAGCTACAAAGTCCATTTATTCTCTCCTTTCACAGGAAGAGAATTTTAAATATGTGGACAACCTAGAAATTCTTTTTGAAAAACTGAAAGAGCTAAATAACGGATTTCGTGAATTAGAAGACGATGTTTCTTTCCTTTCGAGATTTATCCTTTATGAAGATGTGGTGACCCCCTATGTGATTGAAAAATGGCTGGGATTACCAACGGAAGAGGAGGCCATAAGAGCCCTATCCATTGCGAAGGCTTTATACGAAAAATTCAAGTCTCTTTAGAGAACATGTCGGTCCATTTCTGAGCCAGAAGATCTCTACGGGGTTTATAAACCGTTTCAAAGAAGTACCTTTGAGAAAGGAGAACTCCACGATCGTAGCTTTTGCAAATTTCGACGGCTTCTTTAAAAGCTTGGTCAAACTTTCCACCAAATCTTGATTCTACCTGCCTTTTAAAGGCTTCCGGTGTCTGGATTTCGTCCCCGATTATAAAAAAAGGTTTCCCGTCTATTTCCACCGAATAAGCCTGTTCATCTCCAATGGAAAATATCTTGAATTTTTCCTGTATTTCTTTGATCTTCTCCCTGGGTATTCCCTTTAAACGTTCGAAGGTTGGTTTGATTTTTATTTCTTCCCCTTTGTCGGTCTTGAATCCTCTCTTCGCTGCAGCATAGAATATGGCCCTGTTGAGGCCAAAGGATTTTGCTGATTCCAGGGGCAGACCAAGGACATAAGCCCTGGCTGCCTGTAGGGTTGCCATTACCTGAAATCTTCCTATCTTCATTTTACTTTCCTCCAGTAAATTGTTGCCATCGGACCGTCTTTTCCAACCTCATAAGGAGAGTCCAGGTCCTTGAGCACTATCCCCTCGTGCCCTTGTTTTTTTGCTGTTAATAGAATCCTTTTTACCTCCTCATTAACTAACTGATAAGGCATTATTACGAAAGGATCCACAATATGTAAGCTATTTAAAATTTTCTTTCTCTCTTTAAGGGGCTTTTTCGCCACTTCTTCACCTCCTATATAAACGACATCAAAAACGTAAATGATGGGTTTTACATCGGGTCTGGTCTTAAAGAGGGAGGGAATGAATCTCCTCCCCTTTTCTGAGTAAAGTTCACAATCAAGAAGAGTATCTGAAGGTATATCCTCTAAGAATTTCTCTAAAAAGCGAAGTTTGGATGTCCAATTGGGGTTTTTCTCCAGCCTTCGTCCCCAAAATTCGGCTTTTTTGCCAATTTTTATTATTTGCAATCTCCAGCCATCAATTTTAGGTTCCCATATCCAGCTCCCCTGTAGTTCCTCCCCCATATAGGGAATGGGTTGCATTAGCCAGATGGGCTTTAACATTACTTATAATTTTTGATAAAGTCCAGTATCTCGCTAAGATCAGGTAGAGTCTTTATTTCGTATACTTTTTTGAAAATGATTTTACCCTCTTCGTCAAGTATTATGTTTGCTCTTTCGGAGAAGCCGTCATCGTTTCTGAAAATCCCTAACATTTGGGCAACTCCCCCATGGGGCCAGAAGTCTGAAAGTATTCTTAGTCTCTTAAGGCCCAGCTCTCGCGCCCATGCGTGTTTTGCAGGTACAGGGTCCACGCTTATACCTAAAGGAATGACGTTTAAATTTTCAAATTCTTGATAATTTTCTTCAAGAGCTTTCATCTGCTGGCTGCATATTTTTGTAAATGCCAGGGGATGAAAGGAAAGAAGTACCTTTTTGCCCCTTAATGTGGAGATATCGAGGAGTTCGCTATGCTGGTCTTTCAACCTGATATTATTTACTTTTTCTCCTAAATCCATAGTCCCCCCTTTTTATTATTATATCTCTTTAGGTACAAATTTAAAACTAACTCTTACATGTTCATCACTCTGGATTTTACGCTGTATTACCAGCGATCCTCAAGAACGAGAGCCCTGGGCCCGATAAAGAGGGTCATATTATTCCACCTGGCCACGTCTCTGACTTTTATTATTCTGGAAGGGATGCTCCTTAAAATAAATGTGGAGTCTTCATAAAGTACAAGAAAGTCTTGATATAGAACAGCTGGTAAATCCCTTAAGTTTGTGACTTTTACAGGGTTTGAGACCATCAGTTTTTTATACAAGGTGTAAGAAGGGTTGATGTTGAACAAGTAAGAAGGGGTAACAGCCCATAACATGCCCTGGATTTTTGTCATGGAAATTATGTTTTCGAAAAGAGTTGTGGAATCGGAAAGTTGTGAAATTCCAGATGGTGTTATAAGGAAAATCTTTCCCTGGGATAATACTGCAATTGCGCTATCGAGAATAACAGCATCGTCAATTTCAGGCTCTATTGTAATTTTTCGAACATTATTTGAGCTGCCGGTATTGGTTATTAAAAATAACTCATTCGTTGAAAAAGAGAGAAATAATCCATGAGAAGCCACTATCTTTTTAAAGGGATGTTGGCTTTCCAGTGAAAATAAAGTGATGAAGTTGTCGCCGGTGTATTCATAAACTTTTCCGGATGAATCGAGGATGTAAATTGATGTGTCTAAGCACATATCGGTGAAATATTTTGCGCTAAGGGGCCTGGGTATTCTTCTGGTGTGTAAATTGTCATCTATTTTAAAGATAGCCTCAGAGGTGAGGATAAATAATGTGTCTTTCCAGATTGCAAAATCCCGTATGCTATCCATTGGAGCTGAAATACTAAAACCCAGTGCAATAGTATCGGTGTATGATAGTTTATTTTTTTCGAAAATAAGTACCCCAAAACCTCTTGTTCCCACGAAAATTAGATTTCTCAGGGAGTCGAAAAAGATGCAACTTGGTGTAATTCTTTCGCCTTTTTCATTAAGTATAGAAGGTATGGAAGGGGCTGTCAGTAATTCTGAGGATTGTATGTAAATGTCTTCTTTTTCCATCTCAGGGATGTTAAAACCTGAGTAATCAACATAGAGGATTTTTTCCTGGTTTTTAAGAAATACGCTCCTTAGGCCAACTCCCAGAATTTTTGGAGAGAAATCCAGGGTTTTTCTGATAATATTTGTCTCAGCCAGAATACTGTAAATAGTAAAAGTACTGGAGTCCTCAATGAAAAATACTTTTGTCAGGTCTGGCGAAAGGACGGCTAGCCTGGGATTGTTTGCTGGAAAAGATGCTTTTATTTTTCTCTCCAGCACGTCATATATGAGTATACCCTGGTCTGACGTTATTGTGATGTAATTGTTTGTGAGGGATACAGATTTAACGTTTAAAAAATCAGTGAGGTAGATATAATTAAAAATCGTGATATAAAGAAAAAACTGCATTAGCGGAGGGATTTGAAGGCTTTTCCCAGGTTTTTTATTACCTTTGTGGGGGTTATAGTTTCAAAGGTTTCTTCGTCAAGGAGCAGGTCTGCTGAAAGTCCGTGAATGAAAACTCCCGTGAAAGCAGCTTTTAAGGCAGGTTTTGTTCTCGGCAGTAAAGCACCTATTATGCCCGAAAGTACGTCTCCCATCCCCCCTACAGCCATTCCCGGATTACCAGTGGGGTTAACATACGTAATGGTACCGTCTGAGATGATTGTGGGTGCACCTTTAAGAACTATGGTGGAACTAAATTGGTTTGCGAGCACTTCTGCATATTTTATGCGATTTTTGTCGATCATTTTTGCGTTCACGTCTTTTAAAAGGAAAGCCGCTTCACCCGGATGGGGGGTTAATATGGTGTTCGCAAGTTTTATCACACCCAATTGTGATAAAGCCCAAATACCATCGGCGTCAATTACCTTTGGGATCTGGACTTCAAGAACAAGTTTGAGGGCCTCTATGGTAAAATTGGTTCTTCCAAGGCCAGGACCGAATACTAAAGCATCAAAATCTCCTCTTAAAGCATCTTGAAATTCCTGTAGATTCGAATAGGACAGAACTATTACCTCATTTAGTTTACTCTGCATTATGGGCCTAATCTCTTCGGGTACCAAAAGATAAGTAAGGCCGGCTCCTGAATTTACCGATGCTTCTGCAGCTAAATAGGCCGCCCCTGTGTAATTTTTTGTGCCGGCAATAATGAGGATTTTTCCGCAAGAACCCTTATGTTCGTTCCCAATGTAAGGAGGTAAAGCTTCTTTTACATCATTTTTTGTGAGCAGATATAAATTCGTATCCACAACATCATCGGGTATGCCAATATCACAGATCACTATTTCCCCGGCATAAAATTTTCCTGGATAAAGTAAAAGTCCTGTTTTAGGGAAGGCAAAAGTGCATGTTAAATCTGCTTTAAAGGCGCTATTTTCCACTTCACCGCTTTCGCCATTAACCCCGCTGGGAATATCGCAAGCCACCTTAAGTCCCTTTTGTGAGTTTACAAAATTAATGGCATCTAAAAATGGACCCTGTAACGAACCTTTAAAACCTGTGCCAAAAATTGCATCGATATATACGTCAAAATTCCATGATGAGCCGCTTAAAAAGGTCTCTATGGGTAATGGGGCTACTCCCTTCTCCTTAAGTTTTCTTAAAGCCAGCAGGGCATCCCCGGTATACTCCTCTTCTCTGGGGAAAATAAAGACTTTAATTTCCTGGACCTTTTCGGCAAGGTACCTTGCTGCAACAAATCCATCTCCACCGTTGTTTCCTTTTCCACATAGAACAGCAATTTTTGATTTAAAGATTTTGTTTCCTAATCTTTTTATAACTTCCTCTGCCAGGCACTTTCCTGCATTCTCCATTAGGGTGGTAGAAGAGATGCCAATTTTTTCCACTGTTAGTTTATCTGCAAGCCGCATTTCTTCCGGGGTCAAGATCTTTATGCTCATTTCAGTATCCTTTTCAGTTTTTCTCTCATTTTTTCCACGTGGCTACCTTCCCAGTAGATTCTTCCGCAGGAGGGGCACTGGAAAAAATCTTCATGGTTGTCGTATACGTAAAAGGGCACCTTTCCCTTAACTTCAGCCTTAGGTATGCTAACAATTTCTACATTACATTCCATGCATCTGGAAAGGAATTTTATATGGCTTTTTAAATTAAAATAGTCCAGGACCATCTTGAGTTGAAGGAGGGGAATATCATTATCAGGGTTAAAAAGCAAAAGGTTCTGGTTAAATTTGAGAAGTTTACGATTTCTGGTTAGAATAACAAAACCCTCTTCTTGAATTTTCTTGAGGTCTTCTAATGTTAGACCTTTTTTACAATACTCTGCATCAAAACCGCACATTCTGAGAAGCTTGGAGAGTTTACCCAACATGGAATCGCAGAGAAACTTCATGACTAGCCGAGAAGAATCAGAGCTTCCCGGAAAATTTCAGCAGCGATAATGGATGAACTTCTGGAGTTATCAAGTAATGGATCGAGTTCAACAATATCCATAGCAATTATTTTATCTTTTAATATCTTAAAACACTCCATGAGCTCCTGGAAAGTTATGCCACCAGGTTCAGGGTTTGATACCGCTGGGAGGATAGAGGGATCCAGAACGTCTAAGTCCAGTGTTAGGTAAAAGGGGCCTTCTTCTTTTTGTAGGAATTCTTTAAGGGGTTCCAGTACTTTAAAGGGTATTGCATGGTTTGGAGTTTCCTCTGGGAAGTATGATCTGTAACCAAATGTAAATACATTATCCACCCCCATAAGCTCTTCCATTCGCTTTATCACACTGGCATGGGAAAAGGGATTACCACCCATCGCATCTCTGCGGTCTAAGTGGGCATCTAAATGGATGACCTTAAAATTTAGGCCCTTTTCGTAAAGGTATTTTACCACGGGATATGTGATGAAGTGGTCTCCCCCCAACACCACAAAAGGGGGTAGCAGATTAACTTTATTCAACAAGTCTATAGCTTTTTTGAGGAAGGAATCCGGGTTCTCCTTTGAGTAAAAATAAAAGTCACCTAGGTCCTCGAATTCGGGAACTTTTTTCCCTTGATATATACTGTACCATTCAATGGAATCGTAGGCCCATCTTATGTGAGCGGGAGCCAGTTGAACACCGGGCTGGAAGTTTTCATAACCTTCGTAGGGTATACCAAGGACTTTAACGGATTTCACTAAGGGCCTCCTTTAGGTATTGAGGGAGAGCCAGCATGCCCATGTGAATTTCGTCGTTGTAGTACCTGGTGGACCCTTTGATGGGCCTTTTTATTCTTTTTATGTCGAAATCCTGACCCATCATCAGGAATGCCCATAGTCCACCCGGATAGGTGGGTATGTGGGCGAGATAGATTTCAGTTTTCTCAAAAACACCCCTAATTTCTATTAAAAGCTTTTTAATGGTTTCGAGTTGGGCCCAGGGTGATTCTGCCTGGGTGACAAGAATTCCGCCCTCTGCAAGGCATTTTTTGCAGTTCTCGTAAAATTCTCTCCGGTAAAGGACTTCTGCTGGCCCCACGGGGTCTGAAGTGTCTAAGAGTATAACATCAAATTTTTCATTGCACTTTCTTACAAAATCAACACCATCTTCATAAAGAATTTGAAGTTTTGGATCGTCCAAGGCGCAGGAAATGGAAGGCAGGAATTTTTTGGAGAGTTCCACCACCTCTTTGTCGATCTCCACCATAACAACCCTTTTGATTTCGTCATACTTCAGAACTTCCCGGGCAGTCCCTCCGTCACCTCCACCTATTATAAGGACTTTTTCCGGATTCGGATGAACCCTTAAGGCAGGATGGGCGATCATCTCATGGTATATATACTCGTCCCGTTCTGTTACCATTACCATTCCGTCAAGGGTCAAAACCTTCCCGTAAGTTTCGCATTCGAATATGTCTATTTTCTGAAAGGGGGATTTACCCGAGTATATGTAATTTTTGACTTTAAAAGTGATTCCCGAGTGGGAATCGTGTAATTCCTTAAACCATAGCTCCATGGTTTACCAGAGAGCTACCCCTGCAAATACGCAGGTTTTTGAATTTTTTACTTTAACGCTTACTACCTTGTGAAGAATCTCTTTCACTTCAATATCCCTCATTTTCATACCTTCTCTGGCCATGTTAATTACAAATTCTCTGGCATCCTCTTCATCAAGGTCTCCAGAATACTCCATAATTACCCCGATGGAATTCGGGTCTGCAGGGACCCCCACTGATACCGCCGCAGTAATTCTCTGACCATGTTCCGCCGAATAAATGTACCCATAAGCAATGGGCAAGATTGAGCCAGGGGGAAGTAGCACTTCTTCTGTCCTTTCAGCATTGGGGGGCAGGATACTCGATACTTTTACCAGATTGTAATGTCCCACTTTTGCTGATATAAGCGCTGCATCGAAAGCGTTGAGAAAGGTAGGCCCTTCACCTACACCACCCACAAGGGTGAAGTGTTCCAGTTTACCGTATGATGCTTTTTCCATATTTTTCAACCTCTTTTTGATAAAATTTTGCCTTTTGAATAAAAAGAATGAGCGATTCAGGTGAAATAAACTCAAATTTCAATTTACTTTCAGGTTTTTTAAAATTTAGCTTAGAAAAGTAATCTGTATCTGATGCCAAATGAAATCCCCACATACTAAAAAATGAATAGATGTGCCTTGCATAGGGTACCACATGTTTAAACACTGCCTTTAGATTGTTTTCCACGGTTATAAAGTTTTTGTAGAAATATGGGTCCATAGCCCCCGATTGAACACATATGATGCCGTCTTCCCTCAAGACATTTTTGCATAAATTGAAGAAGTTTTTGGTAAATGAATGTAGTGAAAGAGGATCAGTGAAAGGGTCAGTTAAATCAGAGATTATGATGTCAAACTTTTCATTAGTTTCAGAGACGTATTGTAAAGCATCTGCAATGACCACCTCTACTCGTGGGTCCTTGTACGCGCCATCAGACCATTCGGGCAAAAATTTCTTTGAAATTTCAACAACATCTTTATCAATATCCACCATTACCACACGCGTTACAGGGTGTTTTAGTACCTCCCTTAATGTGGCTCCTTCACCGCCTCCGAGGATCAGTATCTTTTGAGGGTTAGGATGGAAAAAAAATGGTGGATGAACAAGAGTTTCATGATAAACTCTTTCATCGAGTTTTACAGATTGTAGAATTTTGTTTAGGAAAAGTGCCTTACCTAACCCTTTAATTTCTGCAACGAGAATATTTTGATATTCCGAATTTTTTTCACATAAAATGTTATCGAGGTTGTAATGAACCGTTACCCCGGGTAGCAATTCCTCTGAAATTACTTTTTTCTCTTCCTTCATCACACATCTCAGGCTATTGTTAAAATTTGCTCGGGGGTATCCTTGGGTTCGCCCAGTTCTTTGTGACTACCCCTCAAGAATTCTATCCGTGATATTTTTGTGGGCTTGAATGCTTCTTTGAGTACTTCGATGGCTTTTTCGGGATTTACTTCGTCCGAACAGTAGAAGAAGTCTATAGCTGCGAACCCGTGTTCGGGCCAGGTATGTATTGATATGTGTGATTCTTCAATCACAATAACGCCTGAGACACCGTGGGGTTTAAACTGATGGAAAAAGGTTCCTATGGTATGTGTATTTGCTTTGAGCGCCGCCTCCATGAGAACCCTTTCCACATATTCACGCCTGGTGAGAGTATTGGGATCACATCCAAAGAATTCAAGTATGATATGCACACCCAGGGATTTTTTCAATTCTTCTTGCCTCCTTTTTTGTTAAAACCCCTTCACCAATTATCAATGTATAATAACCCCTTCCATTTACTATTACTTTCACCTTCCATAAAACACCTGCCTTTGGCAGTGATAAATTATAGTAATTATTACGTGCACTGTCAATAGTTAGATCAAATTCAGGAATTTTGCGACTTCTATAATTTTTTGAATGGCAAAATCCAGGTCATCCTTGGTGTGTAAAACGGAAGGGATAAGCAAAATTCTGGATTTGTCAATAGGAACGAGAGGGTAAGATACTTCACTTGCTAAAACTCCATTTTCTATTAAACTTGCTTTGAAATTCTGTGCGATTCTCTTGTTACCCACAATTACGGGAATGTAAGGGGTGAAGTCTCCTGATACCTTTAAGCCTCTACTAAGTAACTCGTATCTGAGGTAGTTTGCATTGTCGTTTAACCTCTGTAAAAGTCCTTTTTCTCCTTTTCTCATTTTCTCAAGGAACCACAAGAGTGTTTTCAGGTGAAAACTGGAAGGCTGTGGAAGGCTCCTGAGGCAGGAAGAGTTCTGTACAAAGTTTTCTAAAAAGGATCTTTCGGACAACAGATAAGAACACGAGAAGGGAAGAATATGCGAAAAATCTCCAATTACAAGTATTTTATGTGATATTGACTTTGGGTTCAGAGAGGCTATTTGTTTGAAATCTATAACGCCATCTGCCCAGGATTCGTATATTATGAGAGTACCTTCATGCCTTTTACAAATTTCAGAAAGGTCCTTTAAGGGGGAGAATTCTGAAGAGTAAGGGAATAGGGTCTGGGTTATAATCACAGGTTTTTTTAGTTCTTTTTTTGTAATTATTTCCTCTAGCTTTGCAGGTGAATTGTGGGGAAATAGTAAAGTACGGGGTGAAAGAAGAAGTATGCCCCTTAGAGCAGGATCCAAATGCTCATCGGCGAGGACAGGCGAATCGTTCTGGAGTATTTCTAAAACTGATGTCATAAGACCTTCTGTGCTTCTTCCCGCTATTCCTGCTTCAAATCCCATAGAATTCGGGAACTCTGGAGGGAGCCATAGCTGATCCGGATCAACTAATTGAAAGGGTACCTTAAAGGAAATGTTTTCTCCTTTAAGGTTTTGATACAAAAAGTTCATGAAGTCTTTATCATATCTTAAACCTAGAATATCACCACCGGCGAGATTGAGGACTCGCCTCTTTTTAATCACAACCCAGGGACCGTCTCCCAGTGACAATGATCCATTCATTGCATCTTAATGAGAAATATCACGGGTTCTTTAACGCTGGATAGATTAAAACCGTTAAGGTCATTAAAGTTGAACTGGTGAGTTACAAAGTCCAGGAAATTGATTTTTCCGGTAAGTAGGAAATTTAAAGACTTTCGGCTGTGAAGGAGTGTAGGGAATCGTTTAATCCAATTTAACTTAACGTTTCTCGTGATAGCCTCTTTTATAATACCGATTTCCATCAAATCCTTCTCAGCTTCCTTCCATGGTATTTTCACTTCCGCGTCCTGGGGTGCAATTTTAAGAAGCGCCCTAAGATTTTCAATACTTTCTGAGAATTCAAAAAGTATTTCTGGCTTTTCCGGGAGTTCTCTGGCTAAACCATACAGGGTAGAGATGTCCTCGGTATAAAAGATTCCGGAATGTTCCTTTATAAAGGTTCTAAGCCTTGGGTGTGAGGATAATACTAACACGTTCCAGATTCCTGTGTTCAATAAAATATAGGTAAACAAGACATGTTCAATACCTTTACAGGAAATTACTGCTGAGGCACCGTACTCCACCTGGTTTGGAAGAAAAGACAGTAGTTCAGTCACTAATGGGACAAAAGCTCCAATTTCAAGAGGGACCTCCACGGGTAGTGGAACAGCATACTTTTCTCTAACCTTAACATACTCCTGACATACACCGGGTGTGTTGTACCCTGGTATTATTGGTTTAAAACAATATTGTGCGTTATCGTTCTGGCATTCGCAGCATTCGTCGCAGGGGAAGTATGGTAGAGAAGTAACGACCTCACCTGTTCTTATTTTTTTTACCCCGGGTCCTGTCCCCACCACTTCTCCAACAAAATACCTGCCGGGTACTATTTCTTGGACGAACGGGAAAAAGCTTGTGAGATTGTCTCTTAAGAGAATCACATATTTTGTTTTAACAAGAATTTCGTCATCCTCAGGGTATATTGAAGGAATATCCCTGAGCTCAAGGCTCCCCTTTTCCTTTACAAGAAAGATGGCCTTCATAGGCCTATTTTTTCTATTATCTTCTCCGCAATTTTAAGGAAAATTTCTTTGGGTTCTGAGTCCTCTTCTCTGAAGATTATAGGTAAGCCTTCATCTCCACTGGTACTGAGTGAAGGATGTACAGGAAGGACTCCCAGTATTTCTACTTTCATTATATCCTGTAGTTTTTTTGCGCCGCCTGTTCCAAAAATGTGATGCACTTTTCCACATTGATCGCATTTAAAGTAGCTCATATTCTCTATAACTCCAAGCACCTCAACGTCCTGGCTTCTAAACATGTTGATGGCTTTTTTTACTTCTATTAGAGAAACATCTTGTGGAGTTGTTACTATTATCGCTCCGTTGAGGTCCACAAGCTGTATGGCACTGAGTTGAGCATCACCCGTACCAGGTGGTAGATCAATTACAAGCACATCAAGGGGGGCCCAGTTAGTGTCGTAGAAGAACTGTTCGTATGCCTTGTGAACAAGAGGACCTCGCCAAAGCACCGGTCTTTCTTCTTCTATTAATTGTCCCATGGACATTACTTTCAAGCCAAATCTCCTTGCGGGGATCATTTTGTTTCCTTCCACCATGGGAGCAAGCCCATCTATACCAAACATTCTTGAGATTGAAGGGCCGTAAATATCACCGTCGAAAAGCCCTACCTGAAGTCCCTTGAGGGCCAGGGCACCGGCGAGGTTCGCTGCCACTGTGGATTTTCCAACTCCACCTTTTCCACTCCCAACAGCTATAACTTTTTTAACTCCTTCAATTTTCCTGGTTTTTGCCTTTTCTCTACGCTCGAGATTGGGGCGCTCAATCTTTTTTAGTGTTTTATTTATTTTAATGCTTTTGAGTCCGAAATCTTTCACCGCTTCTTGAATTTTGCTTTCGAAGTCTCTCATTTCGTCTTCGTTTGAAGCTACAAGAGTGAGTGATAATTCATCTCCTACGAGGGAAACATCCTTTAGAAGGCCCAATTTAAATAAGGTTTCACCCGTTAAGGGATCCTTGATTTCAGCCAGTCTGGCATATATTTCCTTGAAACTCGGCATATTTATATCCTCCTTAAAAATTCATTTCTTCATAGAGCTGCGGTTTCATAATGTTATTGAAGCCCAGCGCCTTGAGTTGTTGTGCTAGTGTATCTCTTTCATTATCTTCACCATGGGTTATCACCACGGTGCTATCTCTTTCTAAGTTTTTTGACCAATCTAATAAAATTTTCTGGTCAGCATGGGCAGAGAACCCGTTAATAGTGTATATTGAAGCCTTTACTGCAACGGTTTCCCCGTAAATTTCCACCTCTCTGGCGCCGTCAACAATTTCTCTGCCCAGTGTACCTTTGGCTTGAAAACCTACAAACACCACAGAACATTCTGGTCGCCATAAATTATGCTTTAGATGATGCTTAATACGCCCACCTGTACACATACCCGATCCCGCGATAATGATAGCTCCTTTCTTAATATTGTTTATAGCCATGGAAGCTTCTTTGCTTCTCGTAAAAAATAGGTTGGAGAATGAAAAAGGATCTTTGTGTTCTTTCACGAGTTCCCGGGTTTCATCATCAAAAACTTCCCTGTGAGCTCTGAAGATATTGGTTGCCGATATCGCAAGAGGACTGTCAAGAAAAACTTTTGTATCTTCAGGAATTTCTCCTTTTTCTTTAAACTCCCTGATATAATATAAGAGATCCTGAGCTCTTTCTATGGCAAAGGTGGGAATAATGACATTTCCATGTTGGATGGTATTATTTATTGCTGCTTTAAGCTCTTCAACAGATTCTTCTACACTTTTGTGATTCCGGGAACCGTAAGTGGATTCAATAACTAAATAGTCAGCATCTTTCATTTTGATACTCTCAGGGTCCCGGATTATGGGCTTGTTCCGATTCCCGAGATCACCGGAGAAGACAATTTTTTTACCATCAACGACAATTTCTAGAAAAGAAGAGCCGAGAATATGACCTGCATCCCGAAAGGTTACCCTGAAACCTTCGAAGATCTCGTATTCAGTATCATACTTTAAAGGAGGTGCAAAGAGGGCCATTGCTGAAACAGCATCGTCAAGAGTGTAAAGGGGTTCCGGGGTTTCAAGGCCTTTTCTCATATTTCTCTTAAGTTGAGATTCATACTCTTCTGACTGGAGTTTAGCTGCATCCATCAAAATGATTCTTGCCAGGTCCAGAGTAGCACCAGTACCTAAAACCTTGCCCTGAAAACCATCTTTTACTAATTTTGGGAGCCTGCCTACATGATCAAGGTGTGCATGGGTAAGGATAATGTAATCAATTTCGCCGGGGTTAATGGGCAATGGTTTATAATTTTCTTCCTCAAATTCGCCCTGAAATATTCCGCAGTCTATAAGAATATTTTTGTCCCGGTGAGACATTAAGTACATGGAACCTGTGACAGTTCCACAGGCCCCAAGGAATTTTAAATTCATCAGAATATTTCCCTTTTTATGATGTCTTCAATCTCTTTGATTTCGTGAAAGGCCTTTTCTATGTCCAGAGTTAAAAACTCACCATTTAAGTACAAAAACTTGCCCCCTACCATTACAGCCTTCACATCACTGGACTTCGCAGTGTATACAATGTGGGAGTAGGGGTCAAAAACCGGTTTCATGTGGGGGGAATCCAATGAAATAACCACAAGATCAGCCCACTTAGAAGCTTCAATGGTTCCTAATTTGTCCTGAAGTCCTAAAGCCCTGGCGCCATTTTCAGTGGCCATTTTGAAAACTTCTCTGCTCGAGAGACTTTCGGGGTTTAAATCCTTTACCTTTTGAAGCAACGCAGCTGTTCTCATTTCTTCGATAATATCAAGGTTATTATTAGAACATGCACCATCAGTCCCCAGGGTTACGTTGATCTGGTGCTTCAAATAAGAAGAGACGGGTGCAATACCTGAAGCCAATTTTGCGTTGCTTTCCGGGTTGTGGGAGATGTTAACATCCCGATTTCTGATAATATCAAATTCCTCCTCGGTTACCCATACAGAATGAGCTGCGATGACTCTATTATTCAAAAATCCGATGGATTCGAGGTATGCAAAGGGGGTAAGTCCGGTGCGTTTTCTTAACTCTTCAAATTCCCATTGGGTTTCAGCGACGTGGATTAATATGGGGATTCCATATTTATCTGAAAGCTCCCGGGATTTTAGAAGGGTGTCCTTTCCCGTGGAGTAAGGCGCATGGGGAGCGACGGCCGGAAAGATATAGCTATCATTTTCATAATTTTTATAAAAACTCTCCACAAATTTTAGAGTCTCACCGGGATTTTTGAAAGCTGGCGTGGGTCCATCTATAATTCCTTCCCCGAGAACTGCCCTCATCCCTGTTTCTTTAACGAGCTCTGCAGCAGTATCTTCGAAGAAATACATGTCTACGAAGGTAGTAATACCCGAGGATATCATTTCGGCCATGGCTAAAGGAAGGGTTTTTTTGATGAAGTATCGATTAACCAGTTTGAGCTCCGTGGGCCAGATATATTTCTCAAGCCATTCCTTTAACGGTAAATCGTCTGCCATGCCCCTCATCCCAACCATGGCCGCGTGGGTATGGGTGTTAATGAAGCCAGGAGCGACGATGGAATCACCGAAATCGTATTGAGTGCGAACTTCCGGGTAATTTAGTTTGTCAATTGTCCCAACATCTTCTATTATCCCGTCACGAATAACAACATAAGCGTTTTCCAGACATTCTTTATGATTTTTAATCAAAAAGCGCGCTTTTATAAGGATTTTTTCAGACATTGTACCCTAAATTTCTAAGTTTTTCTCTGCCTTCTTCAGTAATCATTTCGGGTGTCCATTGGGGTTCCCATGTGAGTTCAACATTTACATTACCGATTCCTTCAATCTCTTTTAATTTTTCTCTTACCTCTTCAGAAAGAGTTTGAGCCAGTGGGCATCCTGGAGCTGTGAGGGTCATTAGTATGTTAACATCTTTACCGTTAATCTCGATTCCGTATATAAGACCCAGATTATAAATGTCCACCGGAATCTCCGGGTCGTAGATTTCCTTAAGTTTCTGAACAATTTGCTCTTTCAGATCCATAAATACCTCCTTATACCTGTAATTATATTGTTCGACTTTTGAATTTTGAAAACTACCCTCGCCACATTAAAATTCTAAAGGAGTATGAAAAGAATCCTTGACTATTATGTAAAGCTCTTTAAGACCCTGAAGGATCCTTCGCAGATAAAAAAGGGGTACGTTTTCTGGGGGAAAGAAGATTTTCTGATGGATCAAGCAGTTAACACCATATGCAGTACCATCGATGCTGAAAGGGTTGTTATTGATGGTTCTTCCAGGGATTTTGTCGATAACGTGGGACTGAACATACAGGGAGGGTTATTTCAAAAGAAGAAACTTATAGTTGTGAAATTCATTGAAAAGCCAAAAAAAATTAGTGAGATTTTGCCTCTGCTTTTAAAGTCTGGAGAGTATTTTGTTCTGGTTTACGGAGAACTGGAACCCACTGAAGTTCCTCAAGGTATTGAAAAAATAAAATTTCCACCCCTTGATTATGAATCTTTAAAACACTGGATATACGATAAATTAAACAAAATGAAAAAAACGATACCCCAGGGGGATTTTCTCGATATAATCACTTTTCAGATGCCAGGGGATCTTAGATCTGCTTCCAATGAACTTAAAAAGATCGAACTTTTCAGTTTAGGGCAGAATGTTTTAAATCTCGAGCACCTTAGAGTTCTCAGCGAATACGAAAAGAGTAGTCTATATGAGATTATCAGTGATCTTCTTTCTCAAAGTAAGACTTATTTCAGGAAGTATTCGAAAGTTATTAAAGAGTTGCAGTCTCCAGTCTATGTCACAACTACTTTTGTGAATATTTTCAAGAACAATTTAAAAACGGGAGTGGATAAGAACAAACTAAAAACATCCAGTAGTTTTTACGGTTCTATGGGTTATTTTATTGGTAAACAGTTTTCTTACTCTGATGTACTTAGAATGCTCTTACTCTCAGTAAAATTTGATAGCCTTGTGAAAAGCGTAACCGTGGACAAAAATCTTATTTTGTACGAGATGGCTCTGAATTTTAAGGTCAATGCTGGCAACAATTAGTATTCTCTTAATTTTTGCCCAATCGACTCTGGACCTGTCCAGGGAAATGGAGCTTAATTACCTTGAGGCAGGTGGTAAATATAAAGAAGCTTTGCAGATTGCTACGCAGCTTTACGAGGAGACGGGGGATCTTTACTATTTAAAAAAGATTTTCACTCTGGAATTGATGTTGGGGCAAAAAGGGGATGCGGTAAAAAGAGGATTGGACCTTCTTTCAAAACAATTCGATTCCGAGGTTTTCACGAGTGTGGTATTTATGCTCAGGGAACAGGGAAAACTACAGGAAATGGTTCCCATCACCCTGAAGTGGGGTGACGAGGACTCAATCCAGGCCTACAAAGGTTACTTGTTTTACCTTTTGAATGATTTTAGAAGGGCTTATGGATTTTTTTCGAAGAGCAGTAAATATCTGACAGATAAGGGACTATTGATTTCTGCATACGCAGATGTCCTGTGGCGTTTAAATAAGACTGATGAATTAAAGGATTTTCTGCTGGAAGTTCAAGATATATCCAAAGAGATAGTTTATCTTAAGGGTCTTTATTACCGGCTTTTAGGTGATTACAATATGGCCAGAGAAGTTTTTAGCAAGCTCCTTGGTGATTGGAATTATAAGGATTTTGGCTTTTTAAAGATTTATGTGGAAGTTCTTGACGAATCAGGGGATTATGAAAAAGCTGACTCCGTAATAGAGCTTTTGACCCAATTGTACCCTTTTTATGGAGAGTCACATAAAGTTGCAGGTATACATTATTACAGGGCTGGAAAATTGGAAAATTCCTTTAAAGAACTATTGGTCGCCAACGCCCTCGTAGAGGGAGATGGCGATATTCACTACTATCTGGCAAGGGTACTTGCTGGGTTCAACTCCTTCCGGGATGCTTTAAGCGAAATAGAAATGGCACTATCCATTGCCCCTTATTCTGTGGATTACAAATATTATAAGATTTACATCCTTCTTAATCTTGATAGTCTTTCAGCAGCTCTAAGGGAAATTTACTTGTTGGAGCTCCAGGGTGTAAAGAGTGGGTACCTATACTACCTGAAGGGGAATTGTTTTGAGAGGATGAATGAATATAAACTGGCCTCTGAGAGTTTTAGAACTGCCCTTGAAATAGACAGTTTAGACCTAAAAAGGTATTACGATTTTTTGTACCATGCTTACTCAAGGGGTATCGGGGTAGACTTTGATTACTATTTAGATAAGGCCTTGCGACAGGCAAAGAATCAAGAAGACTCCATCTATATTTCTTATTTAGCTATGGAAATAAAGAGATACCCTTTCGCTATCAAGATTTTAGAAAATTATGTGAATCAGGATACTGTTTCCCCTGCTGTTCTCAATAATCTGGCCTTTGCTATCTGTGAAAGTGGTGCTGACCTCCATCGCGCTTTAGGCCTCGTAGATAGAGCCTTAGATCGGGAGCCTGATAATTATTATTTTCTTGATACAAAAGCGTGGATTTTATATAAGCTTGAAAGGCTTGAAGAGGCGCAGTATTACATTAAAAAAGCCGTGGAGCTGGGAGGCGAAAAAGAAGAGGAGATAAGATCCCATTGGGAACAAATTTTCAATAAAAAATGGCACGAAAAGTAATTATTGTTACAGGAAAGGCAGGTTCTGGTAAGTCCACTGCCTGTAAGTTTTTGGAAGAACTGGGGATTAAGGTAATAAATGTTGATAAAATTGCCCATGATTTGCTGGATGAGTTTAAGGAGTTAATAGTGAGGCTTTTTGGGAAGAAGGTTCTTTCTTCAGATGGTAGAATAGACAGATCTGTACTCGGGGAATTAGTTTTCAATGACCCAGTGAAGATGGAAGAGCTTGAGGGAATAGTGCACCCCCCTTTAAGGAACAGGGTGGTGGAAGAGGTATTGAGATCTCAGGGAAACGTGGTCATAGACGTTGCGATTCCTAAAAAACTTAAGCTTTACGAACTTGCAGATTTTGTTATTTTTCTCGATGTAGACAGAGATATTATTGTAAAAAGACTTAGAGAAAAGGGATGGCCTGAACAAAAAATCGAGTCTATTCTGAAAAAACAAGAAGATGAAACCCCTGAAGGTAAAGGGTATCTTATAAAAAATAACGGATCTCTCGAGGAACTCAGAAGTGAACTAATGAAAATTTTGAAAAAAGAAGGTGTAATGCATTGAAGATTTTTTCATTTGTTAAACTAACGCGGCCGATAAATCTTGTAATTGTGTTTTTGTCAGTTCTAGTATCTTTTTATGTTGCTGGTATTTTGAAAGATTGCTCTGTTTTACTGGTGTTTGCCATCCCCATAGTATTGCTTGCTGCATTTTCTAACGTTTTGAATGATATCATGGATTATGAACTTGATAAAAAGGCTCATCCGCAAAGGCCTTTGCCACGGGGTGAAGTAAACCAGGTTGAAGCTTTTATTTTTCTTCTTTTAATTTTGGCGCTTTATGTAGTGAGCATTTTTTTCCTCCCTTCAATTCGTGCAAGGTTCTTTATGGTTCTGGGTATTTTTCTGGCGTTTCTTTACGACCTGTTTCTTAAAAGGCTTCCCTTCCTGGGAAATTTTGCAGTTAGCTTACTGACTTCCTTTCCATTTTTAATTGTTGCTGTTGCCTTTGACAAATTTAGCAGGTTGTGGTATCCCGTTATTTGCGCTATTTTTTACAACCTCGCTCGCGAGGCTGTTAAAGACGCTGAGGATTTTGAACATGACAGAGAATTTGGGTATAAAACTATTCCTCTTTTTTTTGGCCTTAGGGGGACGAAAATTTATGCAGCGTCTTTGTTTTTTGCCCTTTTTATTCTTACTATGATCGCCTTTAAAATGGGGTTTGGCGGGTGGTTGTTCTTTGCATATATGTCTTTAATGTGGATTTTCCTTATTTTATTACTTTTTGTGGAGAAATCCCTATCCAGATTGAGCAAAGTTTTTAAAGCCTTTATGATATTAATTATTGCGGGTTTCTTAATTGGGGGTGTTTCATGAAAATCGCATTCGTATCCGATACTCACGATCACAAAGAAAACATACAAAAAATTTTCGAGGCTCTCGAGAAGGAAGGAATAAGGAATGTGGTCCATCTTGGTGATCTAATTTCCCCTTTCAATTTTAAGTTTATAAGAGAAGTTTATTCCGGAAATCTATATGTAATTTTTGGAAACAATGATGGAGAGAAGTTATATCTCAAAGAGCAGGCAAAGGAATATGGAGTGACTCTTCTTAGATATCCGCAGCTTCTTGAAATAAGTGGGATAAAGTTAGTGGTTATGCACGAGCCCTTTATGGTGGAGCAGCTCGCAAAAAGTGGGGATTTTGATATAGTGGCTTATGGACACACCCACAAATTACACATTGAGAAGATTGGTAATACGCTCATTATTAATCCTGGTGAAGCCTGTGGTTACCTAACAGGAAAAGCAACTTTTGTAATAGTAGAAACTGATACCAGGGACTCAAAAGTGCTGGAGGTTTCCTATGAACGGCGTTGACATTTTTAGTATCGTATTACTCGCTATTTTTAGTTTGAGGGGATTACTGGTAGGTTTTGTTAAAGAAATTCTTTCTCTTGTAGGTTTGATAATAGCTATTTTTGTCTCCCTTAAATTCAGCGACCTTATGACATTTTACCTGAAAGGTATTAAGGACCCCTTACTCCTTAAGGTTGCAAGTATTTTAATCCTTTTCGTCCTTGTCATATTCTTGACACAACTGGTGATTTTTTTGATACGGAAGGCTTTGAAGCCGACCTTTGTGGGAGTAATAGATAAGCTGCTGGGGTTTGCTATGGGCTTTTTTGAAGGCTTCATTGTGTGTGGTACGATTCTTTACTTCGCCGGGAGGTTTGATGTGATAAAGCCCTTCCTGGACAGGAGCAAGTTTTCACATAAAATTGCTTCGTATTATGAGAGATATGCTTTGAGTTATTTTGGAGAGCTCAAAGAGTTTTTCAGCAAGTCCATGGAGGAAAAGCCATGAACGGTATAAAGGTAATATGGTATGACGGAAATAAACCTTCGGAAAGACCCAGAGCTTTAGTAATAAATGGAGAAACCCTTGAAGTTAAAAAATGGATTCCGGTGGGGATAGTAAGGAATTTCCTGGGAAAGGAAAGAGAAGTTCATAAAGTTTATCTGGAAGATGGCTCATGTTACAGGATAGAATTCGAAAGGGAGAGGGGCGAATGTGTGGTGGAGAGGCTGAGAAGCTTGTAAAAGAAGCCGAAAAAGCCCTGGCGAATTCCTACGCTCCCTATTCTGGTTATAAAGTGGCTGCTGCCCTTTTGTGCGAAGATGGGAAGATTTATACAGGTGTTAATGTTGAGAATGCATCTTATGGTTTGACTGTTTGTGCGGAGAGAGTTGCTATTTTTAAAGCCGTCTCTGAGGGGTGTCGCGATTTTAAAATGATCGCCATTGTGGCTGAAAACGAGGAATTCCCCCCTTATCCCTGCGGAGCCTGTAGGCAGGTAATGGCAGAGTTCAACAAGAACTTATTGATTGTTATTAAGGATCGGGGAAAGCTGGTTTGTGTTAAACTAAGTGACCTTTTGCCCTATTCCTTTGATTTTAAAAAATAAGCCAGTTGTCCGCAGGCTCCTTTGATATCCTGCCCGCGGGATTTTCTGAGGGTTACCGCTCTTTTCACTTTTTTTCTAAGCTTTGTAAGGAAATGATTTACTTCTTCGTCAGATGGGCTTCTATAGGGGCTGTAGGGGTGAGGATTATAAGGAATTAAATTTATCTTTGATGGTATTTCGCTTGCGTAATCTGCCAGAGCATCAATATCCTCTTTGCTGTTGTTTACTCCTGGAATTAATATGTATTCAAAGGTGATCCACCTATGTTTCTTTTGGTAAAAATAAAGAAGTGCGTCTTTTAGTTCAGCAAGGTTGTATTTTTTTGCTATGGGCATAATTTTTTCCCGTTTTTCTTGTATAGCTGAGTTAAGAGAAACAGCAAGTTTGAACTGTTCGGGCTCGTCGGCTAATTTTATTATTCCGGGGACAATTCCTGCGGTGGAAATAGTGATTTTCCTTGCTCCAATGCTGAAAGCGTGGTTGTTATTCAGTATTCTGGCACTTTCCATGACTTCCTCGTAATTAAGGAGCGGCTCACCCATTCCCATGTAAACTACATTGGTGATTCTTTGTTTTACGTAATCTCTAACAATTCGGACCTGTTCGAGAATTTCGTGGAATTTTAAGTTTCTGGTATATCCCAGTTTTCCGGTTGCGCAAAATTCACATTTTAGCGGGCACCCTACCTGGGAGGATACGCAGATAGTAGCCCTGTCTGCGTCAGGTATAAAGACAGATTCGACTCTGTCACCGTTTTCAAGTTCTATCAAAAATTTTATAGAACCATCTATGGAATGGAGAATAGACAGGGGCTTGCTTCTTAATATTATGAAATTTTGTGTAAGGAAATCTCTAAGGGATTTGGGTAGGTCTGAAAATTCTTCAATGTTATTGGACCCTTTTTCCCATATCCAACGTAAAATCTGATTTCTCCTGTATAGAGGAATGTTATGTTCCTTTAAGATCTTCTCAATTTCTGAAGGCTTGAGGGCAATTAAATTGTTCGTCATTCAGGAAGTTTATCGGGTTTTAACACCCACACCTCCATAGATGTTGGTAGTTCCTCTATGGTTATACGGGATTCCAGTAACTTTACTGGACATTTTGCGAGGCTTGTAAAGGCATCGACTTCTGCAAGGGGGAGGTCACAGGCATCGGTTTTGAATCTCATGGGAATAACCACCAGAGGATCCAGCTGATAAACTACCTCCCATGCATCTTTTATGGGGAGAGTGTCATATCCACCCACTGGAATCATCAAAATATCCACAGGTCTTCCTATCTCTCGAATCTGTTCCTTGGTTAGTATATGACCTAATGCACCAAGATGTGTAATCCTCACACCGGAAATTTCGATATTGAACACCATGTTAGAACCTCTTACATTGCCTTCAGCGTTGTCGTGGAAAGTATGAATTCCCTTAAATCTGAGGAATGGAAACTCTGAGAAGACCTTTTCCCCTTCGACTTCTACCAATTTAGGATTCCCTGGAATTTCTTTCCAGGCACCCTGGTCCATATGGGCATGGCTAACAGTAACGAAATCTGCTTCAATATCAATAGGTTTATATTTTATGGAATTATTAAGGGCCAGATGTTTGTAAGGGTCAGTAAGGATTTTAACTCCCCTAGATTCGATGACAAATGCGGCGTGCCCAAGATAGGTAATTGATATGGGAGTTTCTAGTTTTAAGGTTTTTCTCTCTGGTTTTTCAATTACTTCAACAGCTTCCTCAGTTTCTTTGTGTGGAATTGTAGAGGGAATACTTTCTACATTTTGTGAGGGCGTTGTTTCAACTGCTGGCTCCTTTACTTCTATTTCTTCAACAACCCCCTCGTCTCTCGGGAAAAGATCGATGGTGGGTATCTCAGGTTCTGGTGTTTCTGGTATTTTCTCTTCTTTCTCCATTACAGCGCTTGGTGATTCCGCGAGAATTTTGAGTTTTACTTCCAGTACCTCCAGGGCAGACTTAAGTTCTTCGATTTCTTTGAAGTATTTTTTCATTTCAAACCCCACCATTTCGGCTATTCTCTCTGAAAGAGGGGATTGTAACAGGAGCTCTTTTGAACTGGTTGCTACTATTTCTGAAATTTTGTCCTTCAGTTGATCCGTAATATATTCACTCTGGTTTTTAAGAAGTTCGAGTATTATCTTTTTGATTCCTTCTTCAGATTCGTAAAGAGCCTTTAACGTTTTTTCTATGTTTTTCTTTATATCTTTCTGGTTTTTGTCGAGGACTTCCTGGGATAACTTTTTTAGCTCTTCTTCAAAGATATGGGTTTCTTCTTCAATGAATCTTTTTATTCTCTCATCGAGGCTTTCTTTGATTTTTTCAGGATCTAATGCTTCTTTCACATGCTGGTCCAGTTGACTTTCGAATTCCTTGATGCGGGATTCAAAAGACGATATAAGATCGTTTTTTAACTTTTCGATTTCCTTTGAAATTTCATCGGTTTTTTCACTGATTATCCGATCAACTTGCTTTCTTTGTTCTTCAATAGCGTTTCTTATAGATTCGTCAACGAGGTTCTTAATGTAATCCTCTGTTAATTTGTCGGAGTAACTTTTAACAGCTTCTTCGGCCCTGGACTTAGCTTGATTTAGGATGCCTTCTGTCTCTTCGAAGGCTTTCTGGAAGAGGCTTGATAAAGCCTCTTCCAGTTCCTTTGCTATTTTTTGCTTTAGTTCTTCCCAGTTAATTTCCATTTTTTATTTCTCCATCTTCCTGAAAAACTCTGAAATAATGTCCTCTAAGTCTGGCTTTCCAATTTCCTGCAATTCATATTTCACTCTTACATATGGTTTGTTGATTTTTAGTATTTTTCCGAGATTTATTGGCGTTGCAACGATTACGAGGTCTGCAGGTACTGCATTTATGGTATCTTCCAGTTCTTTAAGCTGCTTAGGTGAATATCCCATGGCCGGCAGAATTACTTCAAGTTGGGTGTATTTTTCGTAGGTTTCCTTGATGGAACCCACTGCGTAAGGCCTTGGATCCACTATTTCGGATGCGCCGTACTTCTCTGCAGCCACATAACCAGCACCATAAGCCATTTCACCGTGGGTCAATGTGGGTCCATCTTCGATTACCAGGACTCTTTTGCCTTTTATTTTTTCGTGGTCTTCCACAAATATAGGAGATGCCGCTTCTATTATGGTGGCGTGTTTGTTAGCGGATCTGGCATTCTCTCTGACTACCTGGATGTCTTCAGGATATGCTGTTTCTACCTTATTGATAATAATAACGTTGGCCATTCTTAGGTTTGTTTCACCTGGATGATATGTCACCTCATGTCCTGGCCTATGAGGGTCTGCTACTACAATATGTAGATCGGGTTTAAAGAACGGGAAGTCATTGTTTCCACCGTCCCACAAAATTACATCAGCTTCCTGCTCTGCCTGTCTTAATATTTTCTCGTAATCAACCCCTGCGTAGACCACGTTGCCACGGTCAATGTGGGGTTCGTACTCTTCTCTTTCTTCAATGGTGCAGTTGTGTTTGTCCAGGTCTTCATGGGAAGCAAACCTCTGAACCACTTGCTTTGTAAGGTCGCCATAAGGCATAGGATGCCTGATTACCACGGTCTTTTTACCAAGTTTTTTCAGGATCTCTGCTACCTTTCTGGTAGTTTGACTTTTACCAGAGCCAGTTCTGACAGCGCAGACAGATATTACAGGTTTTGAGGATTTGAGCATAGTGTGATCGGGACCCAGGAGCATGAAGCTGGCTCCAGCTGCCATGGCTCTTGATGCCCTATTCATTACATACTCATGGGAAACATCTGAATATGCAAAAACTACAAAATCAATTTTATGCTTTTTTATGAGCTCTTCGAGCTCATCCTCATGATATATGGGTATTCCGTCAGGATATAGCTTTCCTGCAAGCTCAGCAGGATATTTACGGCCAGCTATGTCCGGTATCTGTGTCGCGGTGAAGGCAACGACTTCATATTCTTCGTTATCCCTAAAAAATACGTTGAAATTATGAAAATCTCTTCCGGCAGCCCCCATTATCAAAACTTTTTTCCTCATTTAAATACCTCCTTTTTAGATTTTCTTCAGGACTTCCCTGAAGATTTCCAGAGCTGTGTCAATTTCCTCTTTCTTGATGGTAAGTGCCGGACACCACCTGACGGTATTTGGTCCTGCACCCAAAAGTAGTAGCCCCCTGTAAAAACATTCATCAACAATTTTGTTTCTCAACTTTGGATCTGGCGTTTTTGAAGTTTTGTCTTTAACAATTTCAACACCTATCATAAGTCCTAAACCTCGAACATCACCAATGAATTCAAACTCGTCTTTTAGTTTCATTAGTTCTCCCTTCAAGTAGCTTCCCATATTTCTTGCATTTTCAATGAGTTCTTTTTCGAGGAGTTCAATGGTTTTTAGTGCCGCAACGCAGGAAACCGGGTTCCCACCAAAGGTGCTAGCATGGGTTCCTGACTCCCAATCCATAAGTGATTTCCTTGCAATGGTAGCACCCAGAGGAAATCCTGAGGCTATTCCTTTCGCTACCGTTACAATATCGGGTATAACGTCAAAATGCTCAATAGCAAACATTTTCCCAGTCCTCCCCATTCCTGCCTGTACTTCGTCATCAATGAGAAGGATATCATATTTCTCCGCAAGCTTTTTAAGTTTCGGGAAGAAATCCATAGGTGGGACAACGTAACCACCTTCACCCTGTACAGGTTCAAAAATGAAGGCTGCCACCTCTTCAGGAGGTGCTATTGTAGTAAAAATGTAATTTTCAATATAACTAATTATTGCATCACTAAGTTTATCGGGCTCGACCCCCATGAAGGGTCTGTATGGATTAGGATAAGGTACATGAACAACATGAGGAACTAAGGGACTAAAGTATCTTCTATGAATGGCCTTTGAGGCCGAAACGCTCATAGTACCAAAGGTTCTGCCATGAAAGGCCCCTAAGAATGCTATGAAGATTGGCCTTTTTGTTTTGAATCTGGCGAGTTTTAAAGCGGCTTCGTTGGCTTCTGCACCGGAGTTTGAGAAAAATACTCTTTTGTTTTTGGAACCTGGTGCGATTTCAGCTAGCTTTTCTGCCAGTTCTATCTGATACGGATAGTAAAAATCTGTCCCCGACATATGAATGAGTTTTGTAACCTGTTCCTGAACCACTTTTACGATCTCTGGATGGCAGTGCCCTGTGGTAAGAACTGCAATTCCTGCAGCCATATCAAGAAATTTGTTCCCATCGACGTCGTAAACCCAGACTCCTTCTCCACGTTCAATCACTGCAGGGTATGTCCTGGTATAAGATGGAGAAATGTATTCTTCATCTCGTTTTAAAAATTCTTTTGCTTTTGGACCTGGAAGGGACGTTCTAATTTCCGGTTTTAACATCCTAAATCCTCCTTTTTTCTTAAGTGATTATAAATCAGCAAGTTTGAATAGTCAAAGCTAAATCTTTATTATATTAAGCCAGGAGGAAATATGGGAAATGATAAAAAAGTTGTGAAAAAACCCCAAAAAGAAGCAAGCATCAAAACGTTAATGTTGAAGCCATATATTGTTTTTTTAGTTTATCTGGTGCTAACTCTGTTTGTTCTTGGGCCCTTTCTGTCCCCCTCTAAGAACCTTATGGGTACAGATTGGTTTAATGGAGGATATGCTAATTGGGCCTTTATGCGCGACTACATCAAGGAAAATGGCAGGCTTGCACTCTGGAACATTTATATTTTTTCGGGTATGCCTACCATCGGGGCATTTTTCCCCGAAATTTTGACTCTCAGATTTTTGAGCACCTTTTTGATTCCCATTCACGCGGCACACGCTCTCGGGTTTATTCTTCTCTTACTGGTTGCGAGTCTTTCCATGTATTTTCTCCTTGTTGAGCTCTACGGTGAAAATTTAAGTGCTTTTCTTGGTGGCCTTTTTTATGGTTTTTCTGCAGTTCTTGTCTCTACTGCCTATGCCGGGCACCTGGGGAGGCTTACCAGCATGGCTCTATTCCCCCTCTACGTGGGGCTTTTAAAGAAGGGCATAGATTCAGGAAAACTCAAATGGTTCATTTTAATGGGAGCCTCGGTAGGCATCTCCTTTCTCAACGGTCATCCACAGATGTCCTATTACGGCGTCCTGTTTTTAGTTGCGTTTTTCATATTTTATAACCTCAACGTGGGTAATAATCTCAAATCTCAAAAATTTTATAAATATCTCGCATTTTCAATAATTGGTGCTGTGGTAGCGGTTTTGATTTATAGCTTTTATCTTCTCCCTGTTTTTGAAAATTTACCATATACAGCAAGGGGGGCAGAAAGGGGTTATGAATATGCTGTTAGCTGGTCTATGCCTCCTGAAGAGATTTTAAATCTTCTAACACCCAGGTTTTCTGGAATACTAGATGAATACTGGGGCAGGAGTTATTTTAAGTTACATTCAGAATACATGGGGATTATAACTCTTGTGCTTGCACTTTTAAGTATTGTCTATAAGTTTAAAAATGACAGGCTGGTAAGGTTTTTGACCATATATAGTATTTTTGTGCTTCTTTACGTTTTTGGAGGATACACCCCCTTTTTCAAAGTGTACTATTACATTCTTCCCATGGTCAAAAAGTTCAGGGCTCCTAATTTAATGTTTTTTGTGTTTAACTTTATAAACGTGCTCCTTGCCGTCTCCCTTTTAAGGGATGCAATAAAAGGCGACCTTGATTTAAAGCGATTTAAAAGAAGCGTCCTTTACGTTCTTGGGTCTTTAGTGGGGCTTTTCCTCATTTTTGTGATTTTTAAAAGTGGATTCATAAATCTTTTCTCGGGTCTTTTGAAACGTGCAAAAGAGGTAACAAACCCCCAGGGTAGAATGTACCTTCTTGAGGATAATTACAACAGTTTCATTTCTATGTTCTTTGTCTCTTTAATCTTTGGTAGTGTTGGAGTTCTCCTTACTTATTTTATACTTACTAAAAAAGAAGCCCGTTTGACATTGATTTCCCTGGCTCTCGTATCATTTTTAGATCTCTACCTCGTAGATAAAAATTTCGTTGTGGATGCAGGAAAATCGGTGGATGAAATGTACGGCTCTGATGAAATCATTAATGAAATCAAAAAAGATAGTGGTTTATTTAGAGTTTTTCCTCTCATGTATCCAAGGGCGAATGATGGGACTTTAATGATCCACAGAATTCAGTCCATAGGCGGATATACCAGTTCACCTCCCAGAAGATATCAGGAATTTATAGGTGCTGGAGAAAGTGTGATGTTTAATCCCCAGAATCTTTTAGAGAAACCCTCTTTACTTAACCTTCTTGATGTAAAATACGTTATTGCTTACAATTTTGATGCCATTGACACCACCAGGTTTGACGAAAATACGAGAGCTGTTGTAAGAAAATGGAAAGAGTATTTATCTTATTTTGAGCTGTGGAAACCTCTCGGGCAGTTTGCATTGTATAAAAACAACAATAACTTTGGTCGTGTCTTCTTTGTAAATCATTACAAAGTGGTGAAAGACCCGAAAGAGGCTCTGGATCATGTTATTTCACTCCCCGTTGATTCCCTGAGAAAGATGGTGATTTTGGAAAAAGATCCAGGTGTTCTTGATTCTTTAAAATATGACTCCCTGGAAAACAATGTAAATATAGAAGTTGAGAAATATGATGCTAATGAAATTATTTTACACGTAAACCTGCCAGGCCCTGGTTTTCTTGTATTTTCAGAGAATTATCATCCTGCCTGGAAATGCTATGTAGATGGCAAAATGACAGAGGTTCTCGTTGCCAATTATGCTTTCAGGGCATGTTATTTACCGGAAGGGTCTCATGTTGTAAAGATGAAGTTTGATTCCGTTTATCATAAGATGGGATTTATTCTCTGCTTTTTAGGCTTTCTAGTTTCGGCTACAGCCCTGGCCTTTGTTTTCAAGAAAGAATGAAAAAGACCCTGTCAGTATTTTTTAAGGCTTTACAGATAGTTCTCGTCTTAGCCCTTCTTATCTACGTCCTTCTTCCTCTTTTTAGAAATGCAGGTGCGTTTAAAAATACGCTTTTAACCCTTAAACCCGTCCCTTTTTTCTTTGGAGTTATTATTCTATGTCTTGTTATTTTATGTTATCCTTTTATCTGGCGAAGCATCCTTAAAAGTCTTGGTTTTGAAATTGATTCAAGAACTTCATTGACATCATGGATTTACTCAAACATAGGTAAGTACATTCCGGGAAAAATATGGCAGTTTGTGGGAAGGTCCGCTCTAACAAAAGAGGTGAGACCAGAAATTACCTTGTTTACTGTTTTCCTCGAAGTAGCTATTTCCTTTTCTGCCGCGATTATGGTTTTTTTTCTCAGATTTTTAATAGTAAAAAACCTTCCCGTACTCTGGCTTTTGTACGCTACAACGCTGTTTTTGTTACTAATTGGAATTCAGCACCCGAAAATAATTCAGTTTTGTTTACGGCTCCTATATAAAATAAGAAAACAGGATGAAAATTTTGCCAACTATTCATTGTCTCTGAAAAATAACATGATACTTTTTGGTGTTTATTTTGTTCTCTGGATTCTTACCGGATTCTCCTTTTGGGTCATGGTACAGGGCTCGGAAATAAAGGTCAGCCTCGTGGATGCTGTAACCACATACCCTATTTCCTGGATTTTAGGTTATTTATTTTTAATTGCACCAGCGGGACTCGGTGTAAGAGAAAGTATTCTAATGACTTTGCTTAAGGGATATTATCCAGATCATGTGGCATCGGCCTTTTCGATAATTACAAGAATTGCTCTTGTAATTTCGGATTTTTTTCTGTTTTTTGTGGTTTGGTTATTTAACAATTTTTTATGCAAAAGGGAACGATAGAGAAGTTATTTGATGTTCTTTTCGAGCATTTTGGGCCTCAAAACTGGTGGCCCGGTGATTCACCCCTTGAAATAATTGTGGGAGCAGTTCTCATGCAGAATACTGCTTGGAAAAATGTTGAAAAAGCGATAACAAACTTGAAAGAAAAGGGTCTTTTAGATGTTGAAAAAATACTGGGGATTGAGGATTCTTACCTTGCTGAAATTATAAAACCCAGTGGGTTCTATAATCTTAAGGCGAAAAGGTTGAAATCGGTGCTTAAGTTTGTAAAAAATAATCGCGGGATTGAGGTGATTTCAGGGAAAGAAAAACACGAATTACGAAGTGAGCTCCTTAAAATTCCGGGAGTGGGAAAAGAAACAGCGGATTCTATAATACTTTACGCTTTGGGTAAGCCTATTTTTGTAGTGGATGCTTATACCCGCAGGATCTTAAAGAGAATTGGTATAATAGATGACGAAAATATGAGCTACGACGAAATTCAAAAACTATTTCACGAAAACCTTCCTAATGATGAGAAACTTTTTAACGAGTTTCACGCGTTATTTGTGGCCCTCGGGAAAAAGTATTGTTTAAAGAGAAATCCGTTATGTAACCTCTGCCCTGTCAAAAGTTATTGTAAATATGGGAGGGAATTTAGTGGTTCGAACGGGAATTGATAACATTAATAGATTTTGGCCAAAAGCGCTGAAAAGAGCTAGGATTGGCCTTCTGGCTCATTCCGCTTCGGTTAGCAGTAACTTGAAGTATTCATGGGATGTATTGAGGGATGAAAACCTGGCAGAACTGGTGGCAATTTTTGGACCACAACATGGACTTTTTGGTGAGACCCAGGCCAATATGGTGGAGTGGGAAGGTTATAAGGATCCTGTTACAGGCTTGTACATTTACAGTCTTTACGGAAAAAACAGAAAGCCGACAAAGGAAATGCTTGAAGGAATTGATGGCATAGTTATTGATCTTCAAGATGTGGGTTCTCGCTACTATACCTACATATGGACCATGTACTTGGTTATGGAAGCTTGCCTTGAGAATAAGAAGTTTGTTGTGGTTCTTGATAGACCCAATCCAATTAGTGGCATTTCCGTTGAGGGGCCTGTCTTAAAGGAGGAATATTCTTCCTTTGTGGGTCTAAAACCCCTTCCTATAAGGCACGGAATGACCATAGGAGAAATAGCATTATACTTTAAAGAGACTTTTCTTAAAGATCTTGAACTTCATGTTATAAGAATGACGGGATGGAAGCGTGGCTTTTTCTGGTCAGATACAGGATTGGAATGGGTAAATCCTTCACCCAATATGCCTTCCGAGAAAACTGCTCTTCTATATCCCGGTATGTGCCTTCTTGAGGGCACTAATTTAAGTGAAGGAAGGGGCACTACAAGACCCTTCGAAATTTTTGGTGCACCTTTTATAGACCCCTTTAAACTTAGCGAAAAATTGAATTCCCTTAAATTAGATGGAGTTTTCTTTAGACCCCTTTACTTCATCCCGAGTTTTGACAAATTTAAAGGCGAGAGATGTGGTGGCATACAGATTCATATTCTGGATAAGAGAAAAATAAAACCCTTTAAGGTCGGAGTTGCAGTACTTATGACCGTTATGAGTATGTATCCTGAAGGTTTCAGTTGGTCTTCCGGTCCATATGAATATGAGTTTGAAAAGAAACCGATAGACATTCTTGCGGGGACAAGTCGTTTAAGGGAAGCACTGGAAAGGGGAGAGCCTCTGAAAAAACTGGAAGAGTGGTGGAATCAAGAATCAAAGGAATTTGATGAGCGGGTAAGAAAAAAGTATCTTCTTTATGAGTGAGCTATATATCCTTGTTTTATCCGCTGGATTCGGTGAACGCCTCAGACCTATTACTTACTCTATTCCCAAGGTTCTTTTACCTGTACTTGGCAAACCCCTCCTTATCAGGGTCCTTGATAATTTAAAAAAGTTTTTCCCGCGCTCAGAAGTTTACGTAAACTTGCACCATCTTGCTGAAAAAGTAAGCAGAAGTTTAAAGGAATTTTACCCTGAAGTTATTACCGTTTACGAGCCTCAGATATTAGGAACAGGTGGAGGAATTGTTAATGTTTCAAAAATCTCCCGTGGAGATAATATCCTGGTGCAAAATGGAGATATTCTAACATATTTTGATTTAAGAGGGTTTTATGAATACCATAAAAAGAATAATTTTGACATTACGCTGGCTATTAGCCAAAAAGTTTCTAAAAAAAATCTGCTGGTAAAAGGCACATTATTTCAGGGTATAAAGGAGGAAGGGCATACAGGATTTGCCGGCGTTGCTATTTATAACATGGAATTACTTCGGAACATGAGTCTGTATACTTTTGATGCTAAGGAAGTATGGGAATATTGCATAAGAAGAGGTGGACGTATTGGAGTATTTGACATTGGAGATTCCTTCTGGGTGGATGTGGGTACTCCACAAAGTTACGCCAGATTGATACGAAATATATTGCAAAAATATGGCGAAAATGTTTTTATAAATACAACATCTTTGGATTTGCCAGTGGTGGAATTTGACGGCTTTTTCGTGATAGAAGGGGAACCTCGCCTTATTAAAGGGAGCAAATTCAGGAATGTCATTATTATCGGAGATCCTGAGGTAGAGTTCGGAATTTATGAAAACTGTCTGATTTCACCTTCGGGTAAGACTACCTTTAGTGAGATAGAGGTTTTTGGTGGGGTGGGTAATGGGTATGAAACAGGATTTGGAGGATCTGACAGGAAGTTTATAAGGTTTTTCAAGGGCTCAGGGGAAAGATTAGTGGAATGCCATTTTGGTAATGATAGAGAAAGTTTAGAAAAACATTTAATGGCTTATAATTTACTTTTAAAATGCGGCATCCCAGTGGCACGAATTTACAATGTGGATCATAAACGTAATGTTATTCAGATGGAAGATCTCGGAGATGTAACCCTTTATTCTTTTTTGAAGTATCCGCCCAACAAAGTTTTTGAGAAAGAATTCTATTTTAAAGGTATTGATTATTTAGCAAGATTACATGCCTTGGGGGTTAAAGAGAAAGAATCGGAATACTTTAGAAGGTGGCAATTTGATTACGAGTATTTTCTTTGGGAGCAAAACCATTTTTTCAACAATTTTTTGGAAAGAGTGTTGGGAGTTAAGGCAGGAAATAGTTTAAAGGAATGTTTGAGCAAAATTGCGGAGATTTCCGCGTCCTTTCCACGAGTTGTTCTGCACAGGGATTTTCAGAGTCAGAATTTAATGGTGGACAGGATGGGGGGTTTAAGAGTAATTGACTTTGTAGGAATGCGTTGGGGTCCTAAAACTTATGACCTTGTTTCTTTCCTGTTTGATCCCTACAGAGACATAGGAGAAGAACTAAGAGAGAGCTTAATCAGTTATTATATAGAGCGATATAAAGAGCTAAGTGGTAACAAACTAACTAGAGAAGAAATTGATAAGGAACTCCCTTATATCAGGGTCCAAAGACTCCTTCAAGCTCTGGGTGCATACGGATATCTTTCCAGGGTGAAGGGTAAAACATTTTTTGAAAAGTTTTTCTTCCGAGGCGTGCAACTTCTCATTGATGTCCTAGCTCACAAAGCTTTGCGATGTAAAGAGTTAAATGAATTATTTCTGATTTTAAAAAATGCTTTTCTTGACACTAAGGATAATATTGATTATAATATACCAATTGTTTGATAGGTGTAAGGTGATAAAAAATGTTTAAGACAAGTGGACCAGATTTCAAAAAAATTAAGCTCGAAGCCCAAAAGCTCATTGGGCAGGGTAAATATCAGGAAGCGTTAAATAAGTTAATAGAACTAAGCAAGCAGATCAGCGACCCAGAAGTTTACAATTCTATTGGCGACCTCTATATCAGGTTCCAGAATAATGAGCAAGCCCTTCAATATCTCGAAAAAGCATACAAAATCTACAGAGAGCAGGATTTCAGAGAGATAGCTATTTCTGTGGCTAAGAAAATTCTTCGTATCGAAAAGGATAGGCATGATATTTACATTGATTTGGTTGAAATGGAAATGGAGAACGGTAATGTGGATAAAGCCCTTGATTGGGCATTGGAGTTTGTAAAGCTACCTAACCCTGATCCTAGCTATGTGGGTAAGCTTTTTAGATTATTAAATGATATAGCTAATGAAATTCAGGAGAATACAGAACAGGCGACAAAATTCGAGAGACTCTTCATTAAATTGCAAGAGCTTGCGGAGCAGCTCTCTTTAGCTACCCTTGAGTCAGGAATTGAAATTGCGGATGCAAAGGAATTTTTTGATAAAGGAGATTTTGAAGAATACGGTGGATTTTTTGATGCGGGTCACCCAGCTGAAGAAGCGAAGATTAAGAAAACCACCAGAAAGAAGGAAGAGCAAGAACCTGTTGAAAAGATAGAATTTTTTGAACAAGAAGAGGAAGAGAAAAGTTTTATAACTGCTTCTGGATTTTCCAATTTTCTTGAAGTGGAGAAATCTGATAATATTGAAAAAACCGTTCTGGAAGAGAAACCTACATCTTCTCATAAGTCAGAAGAAAGTGTGAAATTCGAGATTTCTGAGAAAACTGAGTTTGTAGAAGAAACTGAAGAAAAATTGGATTTGTTACCCCCTGAATCCAAGAGCGTCTCGGATAAGAGGCCGCCATCTGAGCAGTTTAAAACAGTTTTAGAGGAAGAGCTTCCAGAGGAAATCGAGGCAGAACAAAAGGTATGGGAATCATTGACATCAAAAAAAATCACCGAACAGAAGCCGGTTCCTGAAGTAACAAGCAGTAAAGAATCTTCAGCTGAAGAGGAGGAACCTGAAAAACTCAGGGTGGCTTTTGACGAGTATGTGAAACTGAAAGAAGAGGAGAAAAAAGTCACTTTTGATGAGGTTGTAAGCGAGAAATTTAAGAGTGAATCAAAGGAAGAACCGAAACTGGAGCAAAAACCGACTGAGGGGGGAGTTCTCGAAAAAGTTGTAAAAGAGTCAACAACTGAGAAATTCTCCAAGGAGTTTAAGTCTTCCGTTTTTCAGGAAAAAGAAGCAGCACCCGCTGTAGTGCAGAAACCTAGAGAATTTAGTGAAGCTATGTCAGATTTACTAAAGATTATAAGAGATTTCAAAGAAGATCTTGTTGGTTTAGAGACGTGGCCTTACTCTTCCGATTCTCCCTTTGAAGTTGCAAAAGAATATTACGAAATGAAGCTCTATCAGCCAGCAGTCGAAGAATTCCAGAAGCTTCTAGGAGACCCCAGATACAGGCTTCAATCAATGACTTATTTAGGAAAGATATTCTATGAAAGGGGTGAGTTAGATTTTGCCGAGGCAATACTCAGGAAGGCTATCGAAGAAGCTGGATATATGGAGAAGGAATCCATTGAGGCTTACTATTATCTTGCCCTAACCCTTGAGGCGCTTAAGCGTTTTATGGAAGCAAAAGAATTATATTTGAGGGTGTATATATTCGATTCAAGTTTTAGGGATGTTGCTGCAAAAGTAATGACATTAAGGAGTAAAGCACTATGATGAAGAAGGATTTAAAAGTTGAAGAAAAACCTCAAGGTAAGGTTACCTTCGTGGAGCTTCTTGAAAAGAGCGGCATCATTTCCAAAGAGGCCATTAAAGCTGCCCTTGCTGAGCAATGGGAGAGAGGGGGAACTTTAGAAGAGATTCTCGTTGAAAAGGGATACTTAAACGAGGAACAATTTGTTAAATTTATACTTGATAAATTTCCTATGCTACATTATGTGAGCTTGAAAGATATAGATATTGATACTGAAGCTGTTGAACATATCCCAGCCAGAATTGCTAAGAAGTACTTACTGATCCCGGTTAGAAAGAAGGGGAAATCCTTAGCTGTGACCATGGCAAATCCCTTAAATAAAGAAATGCTCATCGAACTGAAAAACGTTACAGATTTGAAAATTAGACCATTTGTTTCAAAGATTTCGGAGATAAAGGAAGCCATTGCTAAGTATTACGGAGAGATTGGAGAAGCAGAGGAAATTCCAGAACCTTTCACTGCAGATAAAGTTAAGAAAGAGATTGGAGTCCTGATAGCAAAGGATAAAACCTTTGAAAATTTCGTGGTCGGGGAAACTAATAAGCATGCCTATTTGCTTTGCGCAGATATTGCAAAAACTCGAGGAGTTGGAGAGAAGCGGCTTTTCATATGGGGGCCAGAAGGTACGGGGAAAACTCATCTTCTTCAAGCTATTGCGAACTACCTTTTAGAGAATGAAGCTCTAAGGAGATTCATATACATTGATGCTATAAAGTTTGTTACAACCCTGAAGGGTTTTAAGTCAGAGCGCGAGGTGGATCGGTATTTAAAAATTCTTACAGATCTTGATTTACTTCTCTTTGATGACTTAGACTTTCTAATAGGTAAGGATTATGCTCAAGAGGCTTTATTTTCAGTGCTTTCTGAATTAAGAATGACCGATAAACAAGTGGTAATATCCTCATCATATCCGATGAAGGATATGCCTACTTTGAGCGTAAAAGTAAAATCTTTAATTTCTGAATTCCTTGTAGTTGGAATGGATGAGCCCTCCGTGGAGCTTAAAAGGGACATTGTAAAAAGATTTTTGCAGGAAGAATCACTTCCCTCTGGTGTAGTTGAGTTTCTTGTAAAGAAGCCTGGTTTAACAGTTAAAAAGATTGAATCTATTGTTCGCACATTGCTCACTTACAAGAGGATAGGAGAGAAAATTGATGAAAATCTTTTAAATAAGGTGGTTTCAGGGATTATTGAAAGTTAAAAGGGGGTTTTAAAATGGCTTTGTTAGGTCAACTGGGTTTGGGAGCTAAGGGCAAAACGAAAGGGAGCATAGTAGCCCTTGATATAGGTTCAAAATATGTAAAAGCTGCGTTATTTGAGAGAAGGAAGAACGAGTTAGTGTTTAGGGGACTAGCTGTGGAAAAGGTCCCACCCGATGTGATCCTGGGTAAAGATATAATCGACCGGCAGGTTCTGGTAGATAAGATAAGGGATGCTTACTCCAAGCTTGGCACTGAAGTTAGAGATGTGGTGGTGAACGTAGCCGGTGGTGAGGTGAAAACTAAGGCCTTCGTTATACCTGACCTAAAGAAAAAAGAAAAGATAGCGGAGGCAGTGGACTGGAAGATAAAGGATGAGTTGCACGTGGATCCTACCGAGATAGTCAGGGATTACGAACTTCTTGGAAAAAGCGAAGTGAGTGAGTCTCTGGATATGCTTGTGGGTACTGCCAAGTTGAGTGTGGTTTATGATATCATGGATATTGTGAGGGCTGCAAGACTTGAGCCTATAATGGTTACAACCGATCTCCTGGCCCTTTGGAGAGTTATTGAGGCCCTCGATTTAAAAGACCTTCCTGGAGATAACGTATTTTTCCATCTGGGTTACGAAGTGGGACTCCTAATTCATGTTAAAGATGGCAAGATCCAACAGATGATCGAAGTCCCAGCGGGTTTAAAATCATATGTGGATAACTTATCCAGATTCTTTGACCTAAGAGTAGAAGAGGCCGAAGAAATTGTTATAAATGGCCCTACTTCCGGTATTGATAAAGTTTCTTTTGATGAGACTGTTGATTCGCTCCATGAGAGGTTTCTTTCGCCTGAAAAATATATACCTTTACTTGGTGAGCCAGGTGTTAAATTTAATTTATACATCTCTGGTGGTGGAAGTAAATTATACGGTGTAAGTGCTTTTGTTAAGAATAAGTATGGTGTCGATCTTAAATTCATAGATGTCTCAACCTTGTTTGCAGTTGAAGAACCTGTAAAGGGTATCAAAGATTATTTAAACTTACTAACTATAGTAATTGGTGATGCACTTCATTATTTCAGGAAAGGGCACAAGATAAACTTAATGCCTCAAGAAGCAGGGATGGAAGCAGTAGCGGTTGAGGGTGAGGTTTCTTTATTACCTCATGTGGTGGGGGCACTCTCAATATGGCTTGTAATTGTCATTGTAATTGCTGTGCTGTCCATCGGAACCTCAAGGAGGATTTCAGGGCTTAAGAATCAAATAGCCAGGTTACAGGCTGAAGAGGTGGAACTTCAGAGAAAAGCTGACGAAATCAGGGGATTTAAACAAGAAATTGAAGACGCCAGGCGAAAATTGGATCTTATTCAGCAGCTTCAAATGGGTAGAACGGTTTATGTAAGACTTCTCGATGAAATAAACAGGGTTCTTCCCTCCGGGTGCTGGCTCGAGTCTGTAAGAAAAAGTGGTAGTTATCTTAATGTTTCTGGAGGAGCCCTTTCAAATATTAGAATATCTCAATTTATGTCTAATCTCAAAAAGTCAGATGTAGTTGATTCTGTATACCTCCAGTCCATTGAAGTCTCTGGGGGTAGTCAACAAGAAAGATATGCAAGGTTTGAAATTAATGTTAAACTGAAATAAAGGAGGTTTAATTATGAAGAGGTATTTTTACCTTATAATTGCAGTAGTCCTTGGTCTTGTGCTTTCATCCTGTGAAAAGGTGGATAAAGACGCTACACTGACAGGTCGGGTAGGGTATGCCATTGCGTATATCGATACGGTTCATCAGGAAACCACCTTTGTTTTTCAAAATGCAGCGGGTGCAAGGGTTTATTTAATGGGTGATGATGCTTCACCTAATCCTTATACAGGTCCGGTACTTGAAACCACTACTGATTCCACCGGAACTTATCAGTTTGTCGTAAATGCTGTGACTGAGCCCAGTACCTCTTTTATCCCTACTAACAATTTTGGGATTAAGATTCAGGTGTTCTACTTTGATAATATAATTGGCCCAGCCTATGGAGAACTTAGCGGATATCACTTTACGCCCGGGAAAGACGCCACACTTCCAATAATATATCTTAAGCGGCAAACTCAGTAGGAGTGAAAAATGGAAAAATTAAAATCTCCGGCAGTAATATGGCTTTTAGGAGTAATTATATACGTATTGACCTTTATGTTCCTCTGGAATTCCATGTATGCCTCCAAATCCAGGGAACTCAAGACAGTAGAAGCAAAATATAAGGAGCAATACTCTAGAGTTCAGAATCTTCGTGAATTTGTAAAGGATTATGATAGAATAATAAGAGAAAAGGACTCTTTGCTTGCCCTGTGGGAGGAGACTCAGAGGTTTTTGCCTCAGGAAGAAAATATGGACACATGGCTTTCTCAGATTACTGGTATGGCCATTAGTTCAGGGGTTCAAATATACAGTTTTAAGCCACAGTCACCCAGACAGCAGGAATTATATCGAGAGTATCCCATTGTGATGAAGGTAAGGGGTGGCTTCCATGAGCTTGGTACATTTATAAGCTTTATAGCCAACTCAGAGAGGATAATGAGTGTGGAGAATCTTCAACTACAACGTGTATCAGGACAAGAAATAGAGAGTGGACAAACGGTTGATGCTGAATTGACGGTTATATGTTATGTTTATAGTCCAGTGCAGGGGGCCGGAAAACCATCGGGAGGTTCACGATGAGAAAAATTGTATTTTTTAATTTTTTATTTATTACATTATTGCTTAGCACTTTGCGAGCCCAGAATATGATAACTTCTTATTCTGTTCAAGAATCCGATGAAGGAGTTAGCATTATTCTCGAGTTCTCTGAAGGGGTACCTCAGTATAGAGATTTTACCCTTGCAAATCCTCCCAGGATAGTGGTAGATTTGATTAACGTGGGGTATTCCTTAGGGGGAAAGCTTTTCGTAGTGGGAAAAGGTGGAGTGGAGCGAATAAGAGGAGCTCAGTACCAGAGAGAGCCGGAACTTGTTGCAAGAATTGTTCTTGATGTAGATGAGTTTAGAAGCTACTCCATAGTAACATCGGAGAAATCCCTTATAATAAAAGTAGGTGGTATATCCAGCGTACCCTATTCCTCTTCTGCGCCAGGCGAAGCTGCTCCAGCACCTACCGAGAAAACCACTACAGTAAAAACTGAAGAAAAACAATACAAATTGGAAGTTGGGGAGAAGTACTTCTATTCTTCAAGGGGTAAAAAAGACCCCTTTAAGCCAGAAGCATTTGGTGAAGAGGAAGAACTTTTAAATGTTAGCGAGGCAAAACTCCTTGGGATTATAAAAAGCGATGAAGGAAATGTAGCCCTTCTTCAGGATAGAAGGGGAGTAGGCTACGTTTTGAAAGAAGGAGACAGGGTCAGAAACGGTCGGGTAGTAAAGATTGAATCCGACCGTGTAGTTTTCGCTATTGTAGATTTTGGTTTTACAAGAAGGGTTGAATTAAAATTGGAGGAAGAAAATAAATAAAAGGAGGTTTAGTAATGGGGATTTTTAGAAAAGCGCTTCTTATCCTGCTTACGGTGAGTGTAATATCTGCTCAAGAAGCCCGAATCACCATGAGTGTAGAACAGGCAGATATAAAAACCGTATTGAGAGCCTTTGCAGAAGTTGGGAGAGTTAATATAATTACAACACCGTCCGTAACTCAGAAAGTTACTTTTAACATAAAAGATGTACCCTGGAGACTGGCTCTAAAATCCTTGCTTGATGCCTATGGGCTTGCAATGATTGAAAGTGAGGGACTCATCACCATTATGACTCAACAGGAGTTTGCAAACTTAAAAACAGCAGCGGACCTGGATATTAAAGTACTTAAAGTACGTTATGCCGATGCCCGAAAAGTTGCAGAGGTCTTAAAGTCGCAGTTATCTCCAAGAGGAGATATTAAGTTGGATGAAAGCTCTAACGCCCTTATTGTCACGGATCTCAGAGTAAACCTGTACAGAGTGGAGGATCTCCTCACCCAGGTAGATAAGCCTTACCCCCAGGTTATGATAAAAGGAAGAATAGTGGAAGTGGACTACAATGAGTCAAGAAGGCTTGGGTCAGAGCTTAAAGCAATTAGGTTTGGAAATCCCGGTTTCGAAGCCTCACCCTATACTGCTGGAGGACTTGAACCTGAAAACGCAACTTATTTAACGGTGAATTATCTCGGACCTAATGCTGCAAGAATTGAGGCAGCTATTGATGCTCTTGAGGGCAAATCAAAAGCCAATACCATTTCTGAGCCTAAAATCATGGTCCTTGACAATGAAAAGGCATCTATATATTCGAAGATAAGGGTGCCGGTTATTTCAAGGGATATGGCCGGAAATACTGTCGTTCAGTTTGAAGAAACCGGTATAAGCCTTGAAGTAACACCTCATATTATTCCAGATGGCAAAGTGGTTCTACACATTAAAACAGAGACTGGGGACCTCACCGGATATTCTGCTGCTGGTCAACCAATAACCTCCAAGAGAGGAGCAGAGACGAAGGTTACAGTACCTGATGGAGAAACTGTATTAATTGGTGGTGTTATCATTGACAAGGATAAGAAAGCTAATTCAGGCCTTCCTTTGCTTTTGAGAATCCCCATTTTAGGCCAGATTTTTGGTCGTCATTCTGTAGAAAAAAGTAAGGCTGAGATTTTGATATTCTTAACACCCACTGTGGTGAGAGAATGAAAATAAGATTTTTCAATCACAAGAAGGGCCTCACATTAGTTGAGGTCCTTCTTGTGATTTTTATTATCAGTATCTTAGTAGCAATACCTTTCTGGGGGGGGACTCAATATATAGCCCGCAACAGGCTAAGAAGTGAAGCGGTTAAGATTAAATCCTTTACCGAAAACGAGAGAACCAATGCTATGGCCATGACCACAAGACGTGCCATAGAGTTCAATGGGTGGGATGTAACAATTTACGTGGAAGATCTATCGCGCCCTTTGCCTAATCTGGATTCTATTGTTGCCACTTACCCCAATTACTTTAGCTCTAAAATAAATTTCGGCGGGCTTCCGGGTGCGACGGCTCTAAGGGGAGGTTCCATTGACTCCGATGGTGTAATGTTTGGGAGTTCTCAGAATAATAACAGGTTGGTCTTCACAGCCTTTGGACTTGTTGAGAATCCCGGAGAGCTATATATAAATGATGGACGAAATCTAATGTGTATCGCTGTTAACGGATTTGGACAAGTTAGAATATATAGATGGACAGGGGGAAGCTGGAATGAAGTTAAATAAAAAAGGTTTTTCTCTTATTGAGCTTCTCGTGGCTCTTTCTATACTGGCTATTGGACTCCTCGGTATAATTCCCCTTGCTATCACCACTATACGCCTCAATACCTATCAGAATCAAATGCTTAATGCTAAGTATTTAGCAGAGAGGCAGGCGGAATTTTTAAGAAGTATTACGTTTACTGCACCTGAACTCGCAAATGATAACGACAACAATGACCTATACGATACCGCAAACCCTGACCACATTCTTGCTACAACCATTGAAGGGATCACATATAATGTGATGTGGAACATTGTGGATGATTCTGCCGGGACTAGAACTATTAATATAATAGTTCAGTGGGTTACGCCACGAACTGGAGAAACAAAAAACTATAATATTACCCTCGTAAGGAGTAGCTATGAAATTTAGAAGAGCTATAACACTCTTGGAACTTATTGTGGCTTTGGGCATATTATCTGTGCTTCTTACTAGTGTTTTTATAGTATATAGAAATCAAATGAGGACAGCCACCACTCAGCAAAGTATTTCCGTTCTCCAGACTGATATTCAGCAGGCTTTTAACATTCAAAAGTGGGATATGCTGATGAGCGGGTATGGTGTTAGTGCAAATGTTGCTCCCATATGGAGCATAAATAAGACAAATGCCCCTGATTCTTTAATATTACGGAGCACGGGTTTTCTTATTGGTGGTACCACCCGCTGGAGTTACGTTATGGATGCAATGACGGGGACTGAACTTATCGTTGGGCGCTGGAATGACGAAAGGGAAGATATTCATGTTGGTGACGTGATTGTAATAATGACTGATAGAAAGGGTCAGATAGCTCCACCTGTTTCTGTCACAGCTCGCGAGGCGATGACTTATAACAATCAGGATGCGTACAGGCTGACCTTAAGTGGGAATGTTCAAACGGCTCAGGGTAACTTTGTCTTTGTGGTTCCTGGAGGTCAATTTCAAACTGTAGTTTATTGGGTTAGAAATGACACGCTGTTTCGGGGGAATGAGCCCTTTTTAACGGGAGTTGAAGATTTTCAGGTATCTCACTGGGTGGACTTAAATGGCAATGGGATAGAGGATGTGGGGGAGAGGGTTATGAATCCTTCTGGTGTAAGTAATTTTACGGGTTTCTTAAGGTCTACAAGGGTTAGTCTTGTGCTTTTAGGTCCTGTGGATAGAGATTATACATTCCCTGATAATCAAATTACTGTGGAAGATCATACCTATACAATTACCGGGTCTGCGAGGAATAGAAGGCGCAGGTTTTATACCATAGAAGTAAAAGCGAGGAATATAAGATGAAAAAAGGAGTTGCTTTAATAACGGTGATTCTCGTAGTTGCGTTTCTTGTGGTTTTAGGTGGAATAACAGCCTACATGGTCCAGAGAAGTTTGAGAATTACCGGGACCTTCAGAAGGGCTCTATCCACCTTTGAGGCTGCGGAAGGTGGTATTGAGATAGGTGTGAATGAGATATGGTCTGCTTCAGAAGAAGGAAGATCACTGGGAACGATAACGAGGAACGTAGGACAAAGGTCAGTAACTGTAACACCATCTCGTCTTTTTGTGATGACGGAAAGGGGTGGCTCATTAGAGTTTGCTGCGGCATACGAAGGTGTTGGAAGGGGAGTAGGAGGGGGTGGTGCTGCAATATTTTATAGAATCTTATCTTTATCCCGCGGTGGACCTGAAGATAGGGTGGAACTTGAAGTTTTATATAGGAAAGTTGTAGGTATAATAGCACAATAAAAGGAAAAGGGGTGATAATTATGTTTAAAAAAAGGTGGTTATTTGGTACATTAATGATTATAGTGGGGGCACTCATGGCTCAAACCACTGAGATGCCCTGCAACGTTCCGCCGTTTTTGGCGGAGAAAATTCCGCCGAATATCTTAGTTATTATGGACAATTCTGGTTCTATGGGTGAAATGGCATATAATGAGCCTTATAACCCTAACAAAAAATACTATGGCTATTTTAATCCCGATGCAGTTTATCGTTATGACAACAATGAATGGGTTCCTGTAGATCAAAGTGCAAACTTTAATACCACCTGGCCTGGAAACCTCTTGAACTGGGCAATTATGTCACGTTTCAGTGTTTTAAAGAAAGTTCTTGTGGGTGGAAAGGCAACGGCACGAAGCCCCAGGGGATTTGCCCACACCCTGATTTGTGAGTCACGCAATTCCTGGGATAAATATTACACATATGGCGGAAGTAAATACCGTTTTACCGTTTCCGGTGGAAGTGCTGGATCTGCGAGTAGTATAGTAATAAGGAGATGGACAGGAAGGAATTGGGTGCAACTGCTTTCTGCAACTAATAAAGTTGCAATCGACTCAACCTTCTCCCGAGGTGTTATTCAGAAGCTTGGTGATAAGGATATAGATGGCAGATGGGATGATGACACTCCGAGATTCTGGCTAATAATGTTTAATAGCAGAGGGAATAACAGTGAAATGGGGTCAGGTAGTACAACCCCAGTAAATGTCAGCGGGGAACACGATGGCGGTCGTGTGGAGTCTTATTATCAGGATAACAATTCAATGAGTGATTTTGTTAATGCCATTCAGAATGCCAAAGCAGAGACCTGGACCCCCCTCGCTGAATGTTTACTTGAGACATGCTGGTATTTTAGACAAGTTCCCACACCTCTTTTCTTCCCTAATGACTACGGGACGGACCGGCAATGGGATCCTATGGAGCCTAAGAGTGTATGGTGCCGAAAGTCTTTTGTGCTCTTTTTGACCGACGGCCAGGCAACGAGAGATAGAGATCCCGTTTTGCATCAGCATATAGGTGATTACGATGGTGACGGAATGGAACCATCGTTTTATCAGGGTGTAGATGATCCACAGTTCAGCAGCCATTACCTTGATGATGTAGCCTTTTGGATGCATACCAACGATCTGAGACCTGATATCCCGGGGACCCAGAACCTCACCCTTTATGGTGTCTTTGTTTTTGGATATGGGCACGATCTTTTAAAAGAAGCCTGTAAAGATGGCGGATTCATCGATTACAATGGTAACAATAGACCTGACCTTACGAGAGAGTGGGATCATAATGAAGACGGAGTTCCCGATACATATTTCGAGGCACAGGAGGGAGAGCAGATCGAAAAGGCTATTATGGATGCGATACTCTCTATTTTAGCGAGGGTAAGTTCAGCTACGGCTGCATCTGTGGTCACTCAGACCCAGAGAGGTGAAGGAACTATATATCAGGCCTTTTTCCAGCCCACTTACACTACGCCTCTGGGCGAGATAAAATGGCTTGGACAATTGGTGGGCTACTTTGTTGATAAAAATGGAAATATTAGAGAAGATAGCAATAATGATTTAAGACTCACTAGTGATGACCGTATTTTGAAATTTAAGACTGAAGGAATTGAAACCAGAGTTGAGAGATGGGCTGCCACTTCTGATGATAATCCCCTTTACAAGGTTGATGAAGTAGACCTCTGGGATGTTAATTTCCTCTGGGATGCTGGCAAAAGATTACTGGAAAGAAGCGCTGACGAGCGGATTATAAAAGCAATAATTAAACAGAATAACACATTTGCTCTCATAGATTTCAAAACCAATAACAGGAGCCTTCTCAGCTCTTACATGGAAGGTTCTGATGCCTTCAAGGACTCTTTAATAAATTACATTAGAGGTGTTGATTATAATAATCCCAGCTGGCGATCCAGGACATTTGAGCCGAATAAGGTCTGGAAACTTGGTGATATAGTCTACTCTACGCCGACTTTTGTTGGAAGACCGACGGAAAGGTATGATCTCATATATGATGATGTATCTTACAGGGAATTTTACAACCGGAAGAAGAACAGGCGAAACATAGTCCTTGTTGGCGCCAACGATGGAATGCTCCATGCGTTTAATGCCGGTATTTTTGATACACTTGAAAGAAGGGTAGATGGAATGGGTAGGAGTTTGGGTGAAGAATTGTGGGCAGTTATTCCTATGAACCTCCTTCCCCATTTGAAATGGCTGAAGGATCAGCAATATTGCCATGTTTACTATGTTGACCTTAAACCAAAAGTTACAGACGTAAAGATATTTAGTGATGATGAGGATCATCCTGAAGGCTGGGGTACTGTCGCCATCGTAGGAATGAGATTTGGAGGAACTCCAATATCCATATCCAGTGGCACGTATAGGTCTGCTTTCTTTGCTCTTGACATTTCTAACCCAGATAATCCCCGGGTGTTGTGGGAGTTTACAGATCCCAATCTTGGTTATACTATTTCCTATCCCTCTGTTTTGAAAGTTGTGGATCAGAACGGTGAAAAGTGGTTCGTTGTTTTTGGTTCTGGAACCACAACTACCCCCACAGGACACACTTCCAATCAAAATGCTTATTTCTATATCCTTGATCTTAAGACGGGAGCCCTTTTAAGAAAGATACAGATACCATATCCTTCAAATCAGACGCAAGGTGCGTTTTGTGGTAATCCCATCTCCGTGGACGTTAAGCTGGATTACAGTTGTGATATAATCTATTTACCTGTTACATATATTGAAAGATCAGGTAATACAAATATAGAAAAGGGTGCTCTTTACAGGATAGTAACTGGCAATAGTACAAATCCGCAAGCCTGGTCCCTCTCCATGGCGATAAGACTAGATAGGCCAGTAACCTCAGGGACTGCCGCTTCCATGGACGAATATGGTAATTTATGGGTATTCTTTGGGAGCGGGAAGTACTTTACAGACCAGGATGAGATTGATTCAAGGACCAATTATCTTCTAGGATTTAAGGATCAGTACTGGAATGGTGGTTGGACAAGTGCTACCTCTCCAAGCTATGCCCTTTCAGATCTTCTCAATGCAACTAATATTAATGTAAGAGTTGACACTTCCACTGGCAGTGCCACTGTTGAAAACGTACAAGGCCTTCCAAATAATTTATCTTTCGAAGCCTTTGTGGATTCTGTTAATAGAAGATATAAGGGGTGGTATGTGGAGCTCCAGAGTGGTGAAAAGTCCCTTAATTTCCCATTAGTTCTTGGCGGTGCTGTATTTTTCACCACCTATAAGGTTATTGATGACCCTTGTGCTTTTGGTGGTCAGGGATGGCTCTATGTACTCTATTACAAGACTGGAACAGCATCTAAAAATGCGCCCCTGGGTTTACTACAGAACAATTACGCTGCCACCAAGGTTGAAGTACAGGGTATGCCTGCTTCTCCTGCAGTTCACATAGGATCAAGGGATGAGGCAAGGGCGGTGGTTCAGACCTCAACTGGCGAGATTATTTCCATGCCCGTGGAACTTCCCTGGAGTCCGAAGAGCGGTGCAAGGGTCTGGAGACCCGCAAACTTTTAAAAGGGGGTAGAGCATGTTTGCCTTTATAATTTTAATTTCCATCTTGACTCAATCAGGGATTCAGGTGACCCAGGGGGTGATTAGTACCCCCAGGGTCCTGCAAAAAGAATATCTAACTGATGAAGAGATGAGGGCCCTTCAAAATACCATAGGCGGAGTTTTTATGGGGGTTTCTGATGATTCAAACTACATTTTCGTGAACGAAAAATACATAAAAATCGATAAGAGAACATTCAATTTCAAGAATTTGCCTGCTGTTGGCGAGGATGTCTTTATACGATTGGAAGAACGTGGGAAGGATAAAATCGGAGTATTCTGCTCTAATAACCTGGATGATGCTGTTTATTACAAAAAGGGACTTTTTAAATGAAGGGGCTTCTAATTCTTCTCATCATTCTTGTAATTTTGATTGTGGTTTTCATTTCCATCTACAATAGCCTTGTAAGATTGAGGGTCCTTGTTAAAAATGCTTTTGCTGATATTGACGTGCAGCTTAAGAAAAGACATGATCTTGTGCCTAATCTTGTGGAGACCGTAAAAGGCTACGCTGCCCACGAGAGAACCACACTGGAAAACGTAATTAAAGCAAGGCAGATGGCAGTTTCAGCTTCAACTCCCGATGACAAAATGAAATCCGAAAATATGCTCACACAAGCTTTGAGACAGCTCTTTGCAGTCGTTGAAAATTATCCCAATCTAAAGGCTAATGAGAATTTTATGGCGCTGCAACAGGAGCTTTCCAAAATAGAAGAGTCTATTCAGAATGCACGCAGGTACTACAACGCCGTAGTCCGGGATTACAATACACGAATTATGGTTTTTCCGTCCAATATTGTTGCCAGTATGTTTGGTTTCAGACCGGAGTCATTTTTCGAGATCGGAGAAGAGACAGAAAGAGAAGCACCCCAGGTTAAGTTCTGAATAGGGATGAATCAAAGGATGTGCGCGCCCCTTCGGGGCGCGCACAATTTTTATTTACTTATCCACGGAAATATTGCGGTATCTCCGATATCAATATTGTTCCGCTTAAACCAGCCACTGTTTACCTCAAGGGCGTATTTACAGGGGGTTTTTGATGTAATTGTAGATTCATCAAAGGCTTTCATGTCGTAGATTTCCCTGATAACGCCATCTTCACTTATGTATGCTATGGAGAGTTCTATTGGGGTATTTTTCATCCAGAAGGAAAGAATTTGCGATTCCGGGAAAACAAAGAGCATACCCTCGGAATCGGGCAAATAACTTGTATACATGAGCCCCCTTTCCCATTCCTGGGGACTCGTAGCCAATCTCACATAAAGTGTCTTATCCTTAACCTTGATCTCTTTTAAAAAACCTGTGGATTTTATTTTTTCTTTACCACAAGCTAAGAAAGCGAGGAGTACAAGGCTATATTTTTTCACGTATTCTGGCAGCTTTACCCTTACGCTCTCTGATGTAGTAGATCCTGGCTCTTCTTACTCTACCCCTTCTGAGCACCTCTATTTTTTCTATTACAGGAGAGTGAACGGGAAATATCTTTTCGATCCCGATCCCCTGAGTAACTTTTCTTACGGTAAAAGTTTCGGAAAGACCACTACCTCTTCTTCTTATAACCACACCTTCAAATGGTTGTACTCTAACTTTTTCCACAAGCTGTTTTGTCTTTGGGTCTTCTTTTAATTCTTTTATTTTAACGTGCACCCTTATGGTATCGCCTGGGCCAAAGTCGGGAATATCATTTCTCATAAATTCTTTTTCGATTTCTCTTATGTCAACCATTTTTAGCCTCCTTCTCTATTTCTTTAATTAACTCCAGATCTTCTGCTGTAAGATTCGCCTTATATAAAAGATCTGGCCGCCTTAAAATCGTGTTTCTAATACTTTCCTTTCGCGCCCACTTCAATACCTTTGAATGGTCTCCTGATACTAATACATCAGGAACCGTTTCACCCAGGTATTCCCTGGGGCGCGTATAATAAGGTGCATCAAGTATACTGGAAATTATAGAATCAGTCAAACAAGAGTCCTTATCTCCAAGTGCCCCGTCCTTTAGTCTTGATATAGCATCAAGGAGTATGAGTGCCATAATTTCACCGCCTGAAAGAATATAATCGCCACAGGAAAGCTCCAAATCCACAAATTTATTAATTCTATTATCTATTCCCTTGTATCTTCCGCATAGGATGGTAAGGCTCTGCTCTTTTGAGAGTTCTTCTACTATTTTCTGATTTAAAATCTTCCCCTGGGGTGTAGGTAAAATGACTTTGCCTTTATCCTGTATACTCTCCAATATTTTATGAATGGGCTCAATCTTGAGGACCATCCCCGCAAAACCGCCGAAGGGGTAATCGTCCACCTCTTTGGGAGAGTCAGCGTAGTCTCTTGGATTGTATATATTAACTTCGATGTGCCCAAGTTCAATGGCTTTTTTCAAAGGTCCTATATTGAGATATGGTTTAAACACTTCGGGGAAAAGGGTGATGATGTAAAACTTCATGGATTGAGGTTTTTTAGTTCGTCGAATCCGGTTATTTTTATTGTTTTCTTCGAAATGTCCACAGCTTTTACGTACCTTTTAACGAAGGGGATGAATACCTCCCTCTCATCCTGGGAGATTACCACGAGACTCCCTGAAAGCCCCTGGTTTAAATAGTCTACAACCTGCCCAAGATTTTTATCATCTTCAAATATGGAACAACCGATTAAATCTTTGATATAAAACTCTTCTTCCTGGGTTTCGGGTAATTCTTCTTCGTATACTAATAACTTAAACCCTTTTAATTTTTCGGCCATTTCCCTGGAGTCTATTTCTTTAAATTTAACGATCAAGCTATCTCCAGCACCTCTTCGGATGGACTCCACAGTAAGGTGTTTCTTCCCACCTTTCTGACTTATAACGAGGAATTTATTGAAGAGAAGAAAGTCCTCTAAAAAAACTTCGGGGTGAACCTTCAGTTCACCCCGAAGTCCGAATGCTTTGACTATTTTACCTACTTCTACAAGATTATCCTTATTCAAGGATCTCTATATGGGCCCTCTTGCCCCTCCTCATAGCGGCAGCCTGGATAATCTGCCTAATTGCCTTTGCAGTCCTTCCTTCCCTGCCAATTACCTTTCCGAGGTCGCCTGGACCTACTCTCAGTTCGAAGATTACCGTCTTTTCGCCGGGTATCTCTTTTACAGATACCGAACTTTCATCATCTACCAGCTGTTTTACCACGTATTCGAGTAGTTCTTTCAGTTCAGCCATCTTTGTACCTCCTTATTGCATACTTACCTGTTTTGTTTTTTTGTAAAATTTGTAGAGTTTGACCACCCTGGGGGTCATTTGTGCCCCCTGAGAAATCCACTTCTCAAGGAGTTCGGTGTTTATTTCCGTTATGTCCTTAATGGGATCGTAATATCCAATTATGTCAATAACTTTTCCATCTCTATGAACCCTTGAGTCCTGAACAACAATTCTATAAAGAGGTCTTCCGGTTTTCCCCATTCGCTGTAACCTGATTTTTACCACAGTAACCTCCTATTTCAGTTTCGGTTAATTATATATCAAAGTCGGAGTTCTTTCAACTTCTCAATGGTATCTTTTCTATTTTTCGAAGAAAAGATGTATTGTGCAGAAACTATGATATCCACATAAGGGGCCACCAGTTTTGCGGTTTCCTCATTTATTCCACCATCCACTTCTATAAGGTATGGAAAGTTTTTGGTATCCTTTAATTCTTTGAGCTTCTCGAGTTTTGGTAGAACCTGGGGCATAAATTTTTGACCGTAAAACCCTGGATTAACAGACATCACCAGAATTAGATCTAAGTATTCGAAATAAGGTAAGAGGTTTCTTATTGGAGTTTCGGGATTCAGCGAAATTCCCGCTTTAATGCCTTTACTTTTAATTTTTTTTATGGTCTTGAGGGGATCCGCTTTAGATTCTATGTGAAAGATTATGACGTCCGAACCTGCATCGGCAAATGCATCAATATACTTGTATGGATCAATGATCATTAGGTGGGATTCCAAAGGGATCTCTGTGAGTCTATTAATGGTCTCCACGAGGAAAGGTCCAAAAGTAATGTTAGGAACAAACACTCCGTCCATGATGTCGAGGTGAAGGAAGTCGGCATTTTCAACGCTTTTAAGCTCTTCTTCAAGGTGCGCCCAATCACAGGCGAGGATGGATGGAGAAACCTTCATTTTTCTCTCCTTTTCTTAAGGGTTTCGATAAGCTCAGAAAAAAATGGTACCTGTTTTATAAACTCATAGTTTTTGTCTTCGTTAAAGAAGCTTTCAAGATTCCTGTGCCCGGTTTTTTCGTATAAATAGGCTTGAATCAAAAGGTCCACCTTATCGGCGGCTCTAACGATTTTTGCTTCTACTGTTTCGCCATTCTCAAATTCTTTGTAAAGGTCTAAAAGCTCATTTTTGACTTCTTCCGGTAGTTTTGAGACAAGATCATGGAAGGCTCTGTGTTCCACTGATTCAATGCTTTTTCCTATATATCTCCTTGCCTCAAGGTGTATGTCACCAATCAGAGCTTCTCCGAGTTCATGTATAACAGCCATTTTTATCGCCTTTTCTACATCCAATTTTTCGCCCTGTTTTAAAAGCAGTTTTGCGGTGATATAGGTTATCAGCGAGACACCAAAAATATGCTCTGCTACACTTTCCGGGTTTTCCACTCCATAATACCAGAAGCCAGCCCTGGGGGTCCTCTTGAGCCTGTAAGCCTCCTCTAAGAAATCCAGAAAGTTCTGCATGGTAATATATCTTAAAGATTGGGTAAGGTTTATCAAAATTTACTTTAGCATTTCAATAAAATTGCCTATAAACTTCTCTTCAGTGAATAAATGTGCGGTTTTAGCTGCGTTTTGTGAAATTATATTCCATTTCTGGGTATCGTGGGAGAGGGATTTGATAATGCGCACTGCATCATCAACGCTTTTGGCCAAGAATCCGTTATACTCGTTTATTATATATTCCGCTGGACCTGTTTTTGTAAAGACAATGGGAACCACCCCCCGGGACATGGCTTCAAGGGGAGGAAGACCAAAGCCTTCTCTTAGCGACGGTAGGATAAAAAATCTGGCTCTATCAAGGATTTCAATAAGCTCCTTTGTTTTTAAGTATCCAAGATAAAATTTTCGGGAATCTAAAGCTCCTGGCGAGTCTCCTATTATGTAGAATGTGAAGTCTTTAAGACCATTGTGCTTTAAAAGTTCCATGGATATACCCGCGCCCTTTCTCTTTTTTAGTCTCACAAAGATAACGATGGCGTTTTCTTTTCCATGGGTGTTCAAAGGCTGACTCAGGAAATCACGGGACAGAGGGGGATGTATTATGGGACCTTTTGAGAGAGTCCCCCTCATTACCCATCTTGAGACTGCTGGCCTGTAATCTTGAGGAAGAAAATATGAAAGATATGCCAGAAGGGAAAAAGGGAATGGATAAAAATATTGTTCTGCATCCTGCCTCAGGTAGGTAATCCTGGCGCTTTTAAAAAGTTTGGCAAAAAAAGCCGGATAAAAGGTGGGAAAAAAACTAACAACTACGTAAGAATGTGGTGGTATATTTCTGTAAAGTTGAAAGAGGATGGATAGCAGGCTTAAAGGATCTTTACCCTGCCTTTTGCTCTCTACGAATTTAATATTGACCTTATCGTTTAAACTGTAAAAATCCTCAAAGCGGTTTTTAGGCACAATTAGGGTTACTTTGAATCCTTTTTCAGCAAGACCGTTCATTAAAATTGCAAGAACTCTTACTCCTCCGTGTTTCTTAAAAGAAAGGAGGGGAAAAACAAAATTCATCTGTTTTTCTGTTCGTAGTTCTCGATCTTGGTTAATCTACGCTGATGTCTTCCTCCCTCAAATTGAGTTTCAAGAAAAGCTATAACTGCACTTAGTGCCTCGTCTTCTTTTATAAATCCGCCAGGTAGGCAGATGATGTTGGCGTTATTGTGCTTTCTTGACATAATGGCATATCTTTCATCTACCACATGCGCAGCTCTTATGCCTTTAACTTTGTTAGCAGCTATTGACATCCCTATTCCTGTATAACAGATGAGGATTCCGAAGTTGAACTCTCCCCGAGCTACTCCCTCGGCAAGGGGTATGGCAACATCTGGATAGTCTGCCTGCTCATCAGAGTAAACGCCGAAATCTACAACTTCATGGGCGATGGAAAGTTTTTCTTTTAAGAACTCTTTGAGTTTAAATCCCCTGTGATCTGAACCGATGGCCAGCTTCATTTTACTTTACCCATGTGAAATAATGTTCGTATTTTTCGTCGGCATCCTCTATGATCCTGAAGAATTCCTGCTGAAGTTTCTTGGTTATAGGACCTATTTTTCCTTCTCCTATCTGAATTTTGTCCACGGACCTTATCGGGGTAATCTCAGCTGCAGTCCCTGTGAAGAAGATTTCGTCGGCAATGTAAAGCATTTCTCGAGGAATTCTTGTCTCAATAACTTCAAATCCCATGTTTCTTGCAATCTCCATCACCGTTAATCTTGTGATACCCGGAAGTATCATGGAGTCAAGGCTTGGGGTGAAGATTTTACCATCTTTTACGACGAAAATGTTTTCCCCTGAACCCTCGGAAACTGTGCCATCGGGGTTTAATGCAATCCCCTCAGCAAAACCGTATAGCACTGCCTCCATTTTTATGAGCTGAGCATTTGCATAATTTGCTGTAGCCTTTGCCATGGCTGGGAATGTGTTGGGTGCCATCCTATTCCAGCTTGAAATCATAACATCAACCCCTTTTTCCAGGGCTTCAGGTCCCAGATATTTACCCCATTTCCATGCGGCAATGGATACCTCTACCGGACATTCCATAGGGTTTACGCCGAGGTTATAGTAGCCTCTATAAATCAGGGGTCTTATATAGCATTCGTCAAGTTCATTGGCTTTTATAAGTTCCACGGTGGCGTTGATAAGTTCTTCGAGAGAAAACGGAGATTCCATCCTGTAAATCTTTGCTGAATCTATGAGCCTTTTCAAATGCTCTTTCAGGCGGAAAACCGCTGTTCCTCTTTTTGTCTTATAAGCGCGTATACCTTCAAAGACTGCGGAACCGTAGTGCAAAGCATGGGTTAGAACATGGACTTTTGCATCCTTCCATGGGACCAATTTTCCAGACATCCATATATAATTAGCTTCGTTGATTCCAGCCATAATGCCCTCCTTTAAAATACAATTTTGGCGATTCTATTTGCAGAACAGTTGAAGGCTACTGCAACGGGGAGCTGGGCTATATGGGTAGGGTAAACTTCCACCCTGACGTCGAGGGCATAAAACCTTCCCCCAAGCCCCCCGGGTCCAACTCCCAGGCTGTTAATTTCTTTGAGTAATTCCTTTTCCAGATTTGAATAAAATAGGTCAGGGTGTCTTACTCCCCAGGGCCTTAATAGGGCCTTTTTGGCCAGAAAAGTAACATAATCGAAGTTTCCACCAATTCCAACTCCAATGGTTACTGGTGGACAGGGGTTTGGACCCGCTGCTTTGACTGTATCGATAACAAATCTTTTGATTCCATCTAAACCCTCATGAGGAGCCAGCATTTTCAATTGGCACATCTGTTCACTTCCTCCACCTTTCGGGACAATATAAATGGTAAGATTTTCACCTTCCACAAGCTCGAAGTGAAAGACTGCCGGTGTGTTGTCCTGGGTGTTGATTCTATTTATAGGGTCTTTGACCACCGAGGCTCTCAGATAATTTTCTCTGTATGCTTCTTTTACAGCCTCGTTGAGAACCTCTTTTAAATTAGCTCCTTCAAGTATTACATTTTGTCCAATTTCAATGTAAAAATTTACCATTCCGGTGTCCTGACAGATAGGAATTCTTTCCTTTTTTGCAATTTCTGCATTATCAATAAGGTCTTTCAGGACTTGCCTTCCAGGAGGGAATAATTCAGAATTGTAAGCCTCTTTCAGCAGTCCGTAATATTCTTCATCAAATTCAAAGTTAATTCTGCTCAGGATTTCTTTAACTTTTTCTTTAATTTCTGCGGTATTAATGACTTTCATGGAAATAGTTTTTTATGATCCCTTTTTGTTCCAAAAAATCCTGGAGTTTTCGCGTTCTCAGAATAATCTCTGTTGCAGTTTTAAGTTCTTCCTCGTAGCTTAAAGGTTTACGTGCAACACCTTCTTTTGAAGCTTCATGGGCAGCCCTTGCGGCAATTTTAGGGTAAAGTTCCCATTCATCCATCCTGGGAATTATATATTCCTCGTTTATCCCTTTTTCTTCTGCAAATTTGGCAATTTCTTCGGCGACCCCCACACACATGCTATCCGTTATGGTTTTTGCGGAAACATCAAGTACCCCTCTAAAGATTCCTGGGAATACTAAGGAATTATTAACCTGATTGGGAAAATCTGAACGTCCGGTTGCTACGACCTTAGCCCCTGCCTCCCTGGCTTCCCATGGCCAGATTTCTGGCACTGGATTGGCACAGGCAAAGACTATAGGGTCGTTTGCCATGGTTTTAACGTCATCTTTAGATATTACACCGGGGCCAGGGGTTGAGAGGGCAATTAGGACATCGGCTCCTCTTATTGCCTTTCTGTAATCCCCTTTAATTTTTTCTCCGTTGGTTTTTTTCAATAACTCAGCATTTATTCCAAACTTTTCTTCGAGATCTTCACGGTCAGGGTGAATGGTGCCCTTTCTATCTGCCAGGATAATTAATTCTGGTTTTGCACCGGCTATGAGAAGTAATTTCAGGGTGGCAACTCCAGCCGCTCCCGCGCCTAATATAAATATTTTTATCTCGCCCATATTTTTGTTTACAATTTTCAATGCATTTATAAGCCCTGCCAGTATCACTGTTGCTGTCCCTTGCTGGTCATCATGCCATACAGGAATACTCATTTCGTTTCTAAGCTTCTCAAGAATGTAAAAACACTTAGGTTTTTCAATATCTTCCAGGTTAATCCCCCCAAAGGATGGTTCCATTGCTTTGACAATTTCAACGATTCTGTCGGGGTCTTTTTCTTTCAGGCATAAAGGAAAAGCATCTACACCGCCCAAATACTTGAATAGAAGCGCTTTACCTTCCATGACAGGAAGGCCTGCCTCTGGTCCGATGTTTCCGAGTCCTAACACCCTTGTCCCGTCAGAGACTACAGCCACTGTGTTCCAGCGTGATGTGAAGGAGAAGGAAAGTTCAGGATTTTCTAATATTTTTTTGCAGGCAGCGGCAACACCTGGAGTGTACCAGATAGCGAAATACTCGAGTCTCGAAGTAGGTACCCTGGGTATTATCTCGATTTTCCCTCTATACTTGGGGTGAAGCTCTTCTGAAATTTTAAGAGGTTCTTCAGCTTTTTTCTTCAAAATATTATCATCTTGCATTGTATCTTATTATAGACCTATTTTCTCGTTAAAAAAATTCCTCAATTTTCCCGATATTTTCCCATTTTGGAGTTATACCGAGTATTTTCAGGTCCTCGTAAATGTATTCAATGGGGATTCCAACAACGTTATAATAAGAACCTTCGATTTTCTCGATGAAAAGGCCGGCAATGCCCTGAATTCCATAGGCCCCTGCTTTATCGAAAGCGTTTCCGTATTGTATAAGTATTTCCATTTCTTCGTCATCTAATCTTTTGAACTTTACTCGCGTTTTTACCAATTTTTTCTTTTCTAAAGAGCCTGCTAAAATGGCATACCCCGTGTATACCTCGTGCCATCTACCCGATAACATTTTTAAAAAGGTTTTTGCCTCGTGATAATTTTTGGGTTTTCCCAAAATTTTATCCTTTATAACTACTATTGTGTCGCAGGCCAGTATTACTCTATTCGCGATATCCAGGCTTCTGGCTTTCTCTTCTGCTAATTTTAATGCATCCTGAATTTCTTTTGGCTCTTCGTTAATTCCTTTCGGGGGAATTACATCAAAATCGTAGCCGAATTTTTGAAGTATAAATCTTCTTCTGGGGGATGTGGATGCAAGAATGAGTTTGTTATTCATTATAGTATTTCCATAAGCCGGAGATTCTCAGGTAATTATCTATAGTTAAGGGAACCACCCGGTATAGAATTCTAACAACCCCTTTTGCTAATTCCCGCATCTCCCATTGAGCTTTGGGACTCAAGCGCTGTTCCAGGAAATTCATGAGGCTTCTCATATTTATGGTCCAGTAGAGGGAAGTTCTAAGTCCGGCGGGAAGGACTGTCCTTGCCGCTTCTTTCCTAAGGCCTGCCTCCACTAGTTTTTGATAAAGCTCAATGGATTTTTTTACGTGAGAAATAATCTCTTTCAAGAGTTCCTCTTTCTGCTCAATATGGGATTCTCTGAGGTTGAAAAATTCCGGCGGGATATGAACAATCTTATTTAGACCCTCGGGTGAATATTCAATGGATGTACCTTTATCCGGGCTTGTGTATCTAAAAGAACGTTTTAATGGGCTTGCAATTCTGTGCCTTAAGAGCTGTTCTCCAATATACATGGGAATACCTTCAATTTTGAATCTGAATACCTGCTGTTCGAAGGGTGAAAAATGTCCCATCTCTAATAGCTTAACGAGAAGTCTCTTATTGGCTTCTTCATCGCCTTCTGATAGATAAGAGATTCTTGCAACGCGAGCTGGAGTGAGATCATCGCCCAACATTTCCTCGAGTAAAACCCTTCCTCCTCCAAGTATTTCCTCTGTAATGGGTGGATCGAAAACTGGCATGAAAAAATTATACAAACATCAAGATGAAATGGGAAATTTTAGACAAATTATTCTGCCTGGTACTTTAATTTTGAGTTTATTTGCTGATTAAGTTCAGTATGTGATAACGAAATTTGAATTTACATCGGCCAGACTTTATCATTAACTTTGCCTGCCCCCGTAGCTCAGTAGGATAGAGCGGCGGTTTCCTAAACCGCAGGCCAGAGGTTCGAATCCTCTCGGGGGCATTGTTTGACTGTTTTATTTTTTAGATTTATAATTTACAAACTTTCACAGGCCTGTAGCTCAATTCGGCTAGAGCGCTGGATTCCAAATCCAGTGGTTGGGGGTTCAAGTCCCTCCAGGCCTGTATAAGGAGGGAAGTTATGAGGATAAAAATTGCCCTTGTATGTTCAGAGTGTAAAAGGAAAAATTATTACACTACTAAAAACAAAGACAAAAAAGACAAGTTAGAGATCAAAAAATATTGTAAGTTTTGCAATAAGCACACGGTGCATAAGGAGTCCAAGGTATGAGAAAAATTGTGGACTTTCTTAAGGAGTCTTATCAAGAATTTATGAAGATGACCTGGCCTACTAAGGAAAGCTTGTGGGGAGGAACACTGGGAGTTATATTAATTTCGCTTTTCTTCATTCTCTTTATGTTTTTAATTGATTTTATCGTTTCTAAGCTTATTCAGCTCATTTTGGGGTGATAGGATGATTGAAACAACGCAGGAAAAGAAGTGGCTTATATTTCAAACTTTTTCCGGGAAGGAAAAGAAAGCATTAAGTGCCGCACAAAAAGTTATTAAAGAACATGGTCTTGAGGATCTTGTGGAGCCCATTCTTCCTACGGAGTTTGTTTCTAAGGTAGTTACCCGTGGGAGGGGTCCCAACAGGGAAAGGGTCAGGGTTAATATTGAAAAGCCTATCTACCGAGGATATCTCTTTGTGGGTGTGTCCGGTGGCCGGGAAGTCCTGGACAAAGTGGTTAATTTGCTCACTGAGACGAGGCTCATGAGAGCCCTTACCAAGAAAGACGAGAAGACGGGAGAACCTATCTATGTTTTCCTTAGCCAGGAAGAGGTTAACGAGTTAAAGCAGAAGATGGAAATAGAGCAGCAGAAGAAAGAGCAAAAAGTCCCATTCCTGGAGGGCGAAAGGGTTAAAATTTTAATGGGCAATTTTGAGGGTGTTATAGGTACCGTAGAGGAAGTTTATCCGCAAAAGAGAAAATTAAAGGTTTTAGTTAATTTAATGAACAGAACCACTCCAATTGTTATTGACTTTGATGGAGTGGAGAAGGCGGATTAAAAGGAGGACAAGATGCCCCCGAAAAAGAAAGAAATAGTAGCTCAAGTTAGATTGCAGTTACCTGCTGGCCAGGCGACGCCCGCTCCCCCTGTAGGTCCAGCTCTTGGTCAACATGGCGTAAATTTGATGCAGTTTGTAAAAGAGTTTAATGATAAGACAAGGGATAAACAGGGATTGGTTGTTCCTGTTATTGTGACAGTTTATAAAGATAGGTCTTTCACTTTTGAGGTAAAAACCCCTCTTGCGTCGGAACTCCTAAAACGTGCAGCCGGCATCGTGAAAGGTTCAGGGGAACCCAATAAAGTAAAGGTGGGTAAGGTAAAGAGGTCTGACATTCGAAAGATTGCTGAAATGAAGATGCAGGATCTGAATGCCAATGACATTGAGGCTGCTATGAGAATAATAGAGGGCACTGCCAGGAGCATGGGCATCGAAATAGTGGAGGGATAAAATGGCAAAACATGGTAAAAGATATTTGATGTTACTGGAGAAAGTGGACAAAAATAAGGAATACAATCTTGATGAGGCGATTAACAAGATAAAAGAGCTTGCTTCAGCTAAATTTGATGAAACTGTTGAAATTGCTGTAAAACTTGGCGTGGATCCGAGAAAGGCAGATCAAATGGTGCGCGGTTCTGCTGTATTGCCTGCAGGCCTTGGAAAGACTGTTAGAGTAGCAGTTATCACTAGGGGTGACGAGGAGAAGGAGGCATTAGAAGCCGGCGCCGATTATGTAGGTTATCAGGATTTAATTGAGAAGATAAAGAATGGATGGCTCGAGTTTGATGCTTTAGTTGCGACTCCTGATGTAATGCCGGAGCTGGCAAAGCTCGGTAAGATTCTGGGTCCCAGAGGATTGATGCCTTCTCCCAAGACCGGGACTGTCACAAAGGAAGTAGGAAAGGTGGTGAAAGAATTAAAGATGGGAAGAGTTGAATTTAAAGTTGATAAGACTGGAAATGTACACGTCCCGGTGGGTAAAGTTTCTTTCTCGGGAGAAGCACTGAAAGAAAATATTCTTTCCTTCTTCCGTGAACTGATAAACGCTAAACCTAAGACCATGAAGGGTACTTATATTAAACAGGCCTATATGACCACTACCATGGGGCCAAGTATAAAATTGAATGTAAATGACATTCTATCGCAGGTGGAGAGGGTATAGCCATGGTTAAACCAGAGAAAATTCAGTTAGTAAAAGAAATCAAGGAAGATTTGTCCAAGGCCAGGGCCTTCTATTTGTGTGACTTTAGTAAACTTACAGTGGCCGAGATTACCGAACTCAGGAGAAAGCTCAGAGAAAAAGGTGCAAAGCTAAAAGTTGTAAAGAATACGGCGCTTTACTTTGCTCTTAAAGAGATGAATTACAACGGTATGGAAAATTACCTTGCAGGACCCACAGCAGTCCTGTATGCCCATCAGGATGAAATAGAACCCTTTAAGGTCGCTTATGAATATTCAAAAGAGATATCAAAACTATCATTCAAAGCTGGATGGCTTGAAGGAAAGGTTTATGACAATAAGGAACTTGCCCTTCTTGCCACGATGCCGGGCAAGAAAGAACTTCAGGCAAAATTGGTAGGGACATTGAATGCCCCTATTTATAAGCTTGTATATGCTTTGAACTGGCCTATACAAGCCCTTGTTTTAACCCTTGAGCAAATTAGAAAACAAAAAGAGGAGGTTATGTAAAATGGCAGAGAAGAAAAGTGTTGCTGAAATTGTTGAGATGATCGAATCTCTATCCGTTCTCGAATTGGCTGAACTGGTGAAGGAACTTGAGAATAAGTTCGGTGTGTCTGCTGCTATGCCCGTTATGGCTGCTGGTATTGCTGCGCCTGGTGCAGCTCCTGCTGCCGCTGCTGTGGAAGAAAAGACAGAATTTGACGTTATACTTGTTGATGCTGGTCAGGATAGAATCAATGTTTTGAAAGAAGTAAGAGCTTTAACTGGTCTTGGGCTAAAAGAGGCGAAAGATTTCGTCGATAATTTACCTAAACCCCTGAAGGAAGGAGTTTCAAAAGAGGAAGCAGAAAAGATCAAACAGCAATTTGAAAAGCTCGGTGCAAAAGTGGAAATAAAATAACCTAAGATAGTCAGAGATTGTTCTCGGCTCAAAAAATAAAGGCTAAAATTGGGGCATTTGCCCCGTTTAGCCATTTTATGAGAAATTTTAAGGAGGTGGGTTTTGTCTATTATGGACAAAATAGTTAGAAAAGGCTATAAGCCTGAAAGATACGAGATGCCCAATCTCCTCTATATTCAGCTGGACTCCTTCAAGAGACTTCTGTCCGAAGGGGTCCCTAAAGAGGAGAGGCCTCTCGGAAGCCTGGAATATATATTCAAAGAATTTTTCCCGGTAAAGGACAAAAATGAGAAATATCTTCTGGAATACATTGATTACTCCATAGTTAAGCCGAGGTTAAACCCCGAAGAATGTAAAGAAAAAAGTTTGACGTATTCTGCTTCCCTTAAGGCTACTTTGAGACTTTCAAAAAAGGATCCGGTCACAAAAAAGTTTGAAGAGAGTATCGTCCAGGAGGTATATTTAGGCGAAATCCCGTTCATGACAGATAGAGGGACTTTCGTAATAAATGGTGTAGAAAGGGTTCTTGTTAGCCAGATCCACAGGTCGCCGGGAGTTTACTATGAAACCGAGGAAAAGGGTACTCTGACTTACAGGGCTCTTCTTGTTCCTTATCGGGGGCCCTGGGTGGAGTTTAACATTGATGGAAACAAAAATCTAACGGTTACCGTTTCAAAGAGGAGAAAAATACCAGTAACCAGGCTTCTACGTGTACTTACGGGATGGTCTATCGTTGAAGTTTTTAGACATCTTCTGCCACATGCGGAAATTTCTCTGAGTGAGATTAATGAAAAAGACAGGTATATTCTTGCAAAAGATGTGGTAGATTCTAAAACAGGGGAAGTGATTGCTGAGGCTCTCGACGAGCTGGATTCTTCGACAATTAAGAAACTGAAAGAGTTTAATGTGAGTCGGGTTAAAGTTTTTGACTTGAATATTCCGGAGGTTAGCATTCTATATACCACGTACAGGCAGGATCGTCTTAAGAATGAGAACATGGCCATTGAAAATGTTTACAGGAATCTGAAGTATACCACTCCGCCCAGTCTTGAGGAGGCTAAAATCTTCGTTCGTAACTTTTTTATGAGTGAAGCCAGCTTTTATCTTGGCGAGGTTGGTAGATTTAAACTGAATTTGAGGCTCTATGAAGATCCTGGAAAGAGGTCCGAGCTAAGCTTAACAATAGATGATATTTTAATGATAGTCAGGAGACTGATAAATCTTTACAAGGGTGAAGAAAAGGAAGATGATGTTGATGATCTTGCCAATAGAAGAGTAAGGAGTGTGGGTGAACTTCTATATGAGCAAATCAGGTTGGCTTTCCAGAGGCTTCAGAGGAATATTTCGGAAAAGATGCTTTCTATCACAGATGAATCAAGAATCATTCCTAAGAATTTAATTGATCCAAAGGTTGTAACGAGTACTCTTGTTAATTATTTCACCCGTGAGAGACTCTCTCAGTTTCTTGATCAGACCAACCCCCTTTCAGAACTCACCCATAAGAGAAGGATATCAGCACTTGGAAAGGGTGGACTCACTAGAGAGACGGCAGGCTTTGAAGTTCGTGACGTACATCCATCGCATTATGGCAGACTTTGCCCTATCGAAACCCCAGAGGGTCAGAATGTAGGTCTCATTAATTCCCTTACGACTTATGCTATGGTTGACAGCCTTGGCTTTATAAGAACTCCTTTAAGAGTGGTTAGAGATGGTTATGTGACTCCAGAGATTGTGGAAGTTAGTCCTATTGAGGAGGAGAATGCTTATATTGCATCTGCTGACACCGAATATGATCCTGAAACAGGCTTAATTAAAGATGAAAAGGTCTGGGTTAGAGCTAAGAATGGCTATCCTTTGGTCAGAAGGGAAGAAGTAAACTATATTGACGTGTCCCCAAGACAGGTGGTTTCCCCGTCTGCTTCCTTAATTCCTTTCTTAGAACACGACGACGCTCTTAGAGCTTTAATGGGTTGTAACATGCAGAGACAGGCTGTACCCCTTATTGATCCAGAACCTCCTATTGTAGGTACTGGTATGGAAGGAAAGATAGCAAGAGATTCTGGAGCTCTGCTCCTTGCAAGAAGTAACGGTACTGTTGTTTATGTAGATGCAAACAGAATAGTCATAAGGGTTGCGAAGCGGGGCAAGAAAATTTCCAAGTTTGAGGAAGAGCTTGATGAGTACGATCTTGTGAAGTTTAGAAGGTCTAATCAGAATACTCTTATTAATATGAGGCCGATAGTTAAGGTAGGCGATAAAGTGAAAGCCGGCGATGTTATTGCAGACGCCTCTGCCACCAAAAATGGCGAGCTTGCGTTGGGGAAAAATGTACTTGTGGCGTTTGTTCCCTGGTATGGTTATAACTACGAAGATGCCATTGTGGTTTCAGAGAACATCTTGAAGGACGATACTTTTACATCTATCCATATTCTCGAATATGAAGTGGAAGTTAGGGAAACAGCTTTGGGGCCTGAGGAAGTTACGGTGGATATTCCTGGTGTAAGAGACGAGGATATTAAAAATCTCGACCACTTCGGGATTATCAGGATTGGTTCTGAGGTAAAACCCAAAGATATCCTCGTTGGAAAAGTGACTCCTAAGGGTGAAGAAGAAGAAGCATCCCCGGAGAAGAAGCTTTTAATGGCCATTACTGGAAGGAAATGGGATGTAAGGGACACATCAAAGCGAGTTCCACCCGGGGTTTCTGGTTACGTTGTTGACGTGGTGATTTTGACAAGAACGAAGAATGATCCTCTTTCTCTTAGTGTTATAAAAGAAAGAAAGGAAAAAGCCGAAAGAAGAGCTGAAGAGGAAAAGAGGATGGTGAGAAATAGGCTTAGAGAGTTTATTGCAGAAGCGTTAATAGGCCACACACTCCTTGATGACCTGAGGACAAAGGATGGAAAGATTGTACTTGAAAAAGGAACGGTAATTACTGAGGAAATTCTAAGGGATTTGGTGGTTAATAAAGGTATTGATATATCCAGGCTTGACTACGAAAAACCGGTTGTAGAGGCTGAAATTCAAGAAAAGATTAATAATCTCATAGCTGATGCTCAAAGAAGGGAGAAGGAAATAAATGAAAGGCTTATGCAAAAATTTGAAGAAATCGAGAGGGGCGACGAATTACCTCCAGGAGTGAATCAGCTAATTAAAGTGTATCTTGCTCAGAAAAGGAAACTTCAGGTGGGTGATAAGATTACTGGAAGGCATGGAAATAAAGGTGTGGTGGCTAAGATTGCTCCCGTAGAAGATATGCCTTTCCTCGAGGATGGAACACCTATTGACATTGTTTTGAGTCCACTTGGTGTCCCCTCTCGTATGAATGTTGGTCAAATTCTTGAGACTATTCTGGGATGGGCAGGTAAGGTCAAAGGCGAATATTATGCCTGTCCTGTGTTCGAAGGTATGACTATTGAAGAAATTGAAGAAGAAATGAGGTCTGCAGGACTTACATTTCCAGGAAAGGTTAAACTAAGAGACGGTCATACAGGCGAATACTTCGATTATCCGGTAACTGTTGGCTATATGTACATAATTAAACTCATTCACATGGTAGACGACAAGGTCCATGCAAGATCAATAGGACCATACTCATCGATTACTCAACAACCTGTTGGTGGAAAATCTCATTTTGGTGGTCAAAGATTTGGCGAAATGGAGGTCTGGGCTCTTGAAGCTCATGGCGCAGCGTATACTCTGCAGGAAATTCTAACTATTAAGTCAGACGATATAGAGGGAAGAAACGTGCTTTATAAAGATTTACAATACGGACGCAGGCCCAAAGAACCGGGTTTGCCAGCTTCCTTCGATGTGCTGGTGAATCACCTAAGGGGACTTTGCCTTGATGTGGAGCTTAAAACATATGAGGGAAAACCAAAACAAATTTTAACAGAAAAACAGTAAGAGGGAGAATATGGCAAGACTTTCACCAAAAGATTTATATTCCATAAAAATAAGAATAGCTTCACCTGAGGCCATAAGAAGCTGGTCTCATGGTGAAGTAAAAAGTCCTGAGACCATTAATTACAGGACTCAAAGACCTGAACCAGGCGGACTCTTCTGCGAGAGAATTTTCGGACCGATACAGGACTACAAGTGTGCATGTGGAAGATATTCTGGCAGGAAGTTCAAAGGAACGAAGTGCCCTCATTGTGGTGTGGAAGTACTACCCAAGAAGGTTAGAAGGGAACGCATGGGCCATATTGAGCTTGCTGTACCTGTAGGTCACATCTGGTTTTACAAGGCTACTCCATCCCCTATTGGAATTCTTTTAGATCTGAGCGTAAAGGATCTTGAAAGAGTTGTCTATTATGATGCTTATATTGTTACTAAGGTCTCTGAGGATGTTGCTAAGAAGGAAAAAGACCTTCGCGTAGGCAAAGTACTGAGCGTTTCAGAATACATTCACTTCAAGGAAATTTACGGGAATCAGTTTGAAGCTGAAATGGGTGCCCCTGGCCTTAAGAAGATTCTTGCGAGCTTAAATCTTGAAGACCTGAGAAACGAGTTAAGGGTCAAAATTAAGGCTGAACAATCACCTATTAAGAGAGCTAAATTCCTCAAGAAATATAAAATTGTTGAGGCTCTCTTAAATTCAAAAACAAGGCCAGAGTGGATGATATTAGAGGTTCTTCCTGTTATTCCCCCGGATCTACGTCCCATAGTTTTCCTTGAAAATGGGCAGATTGCTACTACCGAAATAAATCAGCTTTACCGAAGAGTAATAATGAGGAACAACAGGTTAAAACTCCTTAAAGAGCAAGGTGCTCCTGAAATCCTTATAAATAACGAAAAAAGGATGTTACAGGAAGCTGTTGAGGCACTTCTGGACAACTCTAAGAGGAGACGTCCGGTAACCTCACAGAAAGGAGGTAGGAAGCTTAAGTCTATATCCGATGTTTTGAGAGGCAAAAAAGGCCTTCTGAGAAGGAATCTTCTGGGAAAAAGAGTTGACTATTCAGGCCGCTCTGTTATTGTAGTGGCTCCCGAACTTAAACTCAATCAAGTTGCTTTGCCTAAAGAGATGGCTCTTGAACTCTTCAGGCCCATGGTGGAACATGAACTTAAAGAGTCCGGAATTGCAAGTACCCTGAAAGAAGCCGAGGCTAAATTGAGACAAAGGGATCCAGCTATATGGGACATGTTGGAGAGGATTATCAAGGATCATCCTGTACTTTTAAACCGTGCACCCACCTTACACAGGGTATCTATTCAAGCTTTTGAACCTGTCCTTTGGGATAACAAGGCCATAGGGTTACATCCCCTCGTTTGTTCGGCGTACAATGCTGACTTTGATGGAGATACCATGAGTGTTTATGTTCCTATTTCTTACGAGGCACAGCTTGAAAGCTACGCACTGTTGATTTCAATTAACAACATCCTCTCCCCAGCTCATGGTGGACCTCTTGCTGCTCCAACTAGAGATATAGTTCTTGGCATTAATTACCTAACCAAATTTTTGCCAGGTGAAAAAGGTGAGGGTAAAATTTTTAGCTCTACTTCTGAAGCCGTTTTGGCCTTCGAGAACGGAATCGTTGGATTAAGGGCTAAGATCAAAGTACTTCTTAACAATGAATTAGTAGATACATCTGTAGGAAGGATTATATTTAACGAAGTGCTTCCTGAGGAGCTTAGATTTATTAACAAAGAAATGAAAAAGAACGAGCTTTCGGACATTGTTTTGCAGGTACATTACAAATATGGACCGGCTAAAACTGCGGAGCTTCTGGATGCTCTTAAAGAACTCGGTTTCCGTTACTCTACGATTTCCGGTATAACTTTTGGTTTAGATGACATGGTTATTCCGGAGAAGAAAAAAGAAATTGTGGAAAGAGCGAAAAAAGACGCTGAAAGGTTTGAGAAAGCCTTTGAGAGAGGAATAATGTCAGCAAGAGAGAAGTATCAGAATGTACTTGATATCTGGACCTGGGCTACAGAAAGAGTTAAGAGAGAAATGCTGGATTTAATGTCAAAGGACAAAGACGGATTTAATCCCATTTATTTGATGCTTACTTCTGGTGCAAGGGGAAATGAAGACCAGGTGAAACAGCTTGCGGGAATGAGAGGACTGATGGCTAGGCCGGGTAAGGGAAAAGAGGCTGGTGAGTTGATCGAAAATCCTATTATTTCTAATTTTAAGGAAGGTTTGAGAGTATTAGAATACTTTATATCAACCCACGGCTCTAGAAAAGGGCTTTCAGATACTGCTTTGAAGACTGCCGATGCTGGTTACCTCACGAGAAGATTGGTGGATGTGGCTCACAATATCGTGATTAAAGAAGAGGATTGTGGTACTTTAACGGGTAGAAAATTAACGGCTCTAACGGATGGTGAAAAGGTCATAAAGCCCCTCTCTGAAAGAATTGTTGGCAGAATAGCCGTAAATGATATATATCATCCTCTTACAGGTGAACTTTTAGTTGAAGAAGGAAAGGAAATAACCGAAGAGATGGCTAAGAGAATCGAAGAGAGCGGAATTGCTGAGGTAGAAGTTCGTTCAGTGTTAAGATGTAGATCAAAGAAAGGCGTATGTGCTAAATGTTATGGTCGCAATCTTGCAACGGGTAAACTTGTGGAAGTAGGAGAGGCCGTAGGAGTTATGGCAGCGCAATCTATTGGAGAACCAGGTACTCAGCTGACCTTAAGAACTTTCCATACAGGTGGCACTGCGGAAAGGATTACTGAAGCATCTTACTATGAAGCACCTTTTGATGGCATCATAATTTACGATAATGTGAAAACTGTTGAAAATCCACATGAAGGCCTGATAAATGTAAGTAGGAAGGCTAATTTGATCCTTAGAACTGTCGATGGAAACTATGAGAGAAAATACTCGGTACCATATGGTGCTAAATTGGTGGTTAAGGATACCGCTGGGAATGTCATTGGGGCTACAACAAATGGAATTGAGGTTAGGAGAGGGTATCGTTTCTGCGAGTGGGAACCTTACAGCTTGCCGATATTGTCAACTTCAAGAGGAAAAGTACAATTCATTGATCTTGTGCCTGATATTACTTTGAAAGAAGTAATTCTCGCAACGGGTAAGATTGAAAGAGTAGTTGAGCTGGACAGAGATAGGAAATTATTCCCAAGGCTGAGGGTTGTAGATCCCGAAAGTGGTGAAGTTATTGAAGAAATAATGCTTGTAAAAGAATCTACCCTGATTGTATATGACGGTGATCAAGTTGAGCCTGGTACGGTTTTGGCTAAGGTTCCAAAAAGCTCTGTCAAGACGAGAGATATTACCGGTGGTCTTCCTCAGGTAGAAGACTATTTTGAAGCAAGAGTTCCAAAGGACAAAGCATTACTTGCTGAAATCAGCGGGACTGTCGAGGTAAAATTCGTGATGGAAGGCAGAGAAAAAGGTATAAGGATCATAATTCACGCTGATTCGGGTGATAAGAGAGAATATATGGTGCCATACGGAAAGTATCTCCATGTTGGAGATGGAGATAGAATTGAAGCCGGCGAACCTATTACTGAAGGCCCTATCGATCCTCATGACATTTTAAGAATTAAAGGTATAGACGCAGTACAAGAATTCCTCTTAGATAAAATTCTTGAGGTATACAGATTATCGGGTGTAAAAATAGACGACAAACATGTTGAAATTATCGTCAGGCAGATGTTGAGAAAGGTTAAGATTAAAGATGCAGGTGACACAAGAAATCTTGTTGAGGGTGATATAGTTGATATCAGTGTTGTAGAAGAAGAGAATCAAGCGGTAAGAGAAAAAGGTGGAAGACCGGCTACTTACGAATTCCAGCTTCTCGGCATTACCAGGGCTGCCCTTGCTGCTGAAAGCTTCCTGTCCGCCGCATCGTTCCAGGAAACTACTAAAGTGCTAACAGAAGCCGCTATTGCTGGTCGTGAAGATAGGCTTGAAGGTCTAAAAGAGAATGTTATCATTGGTAACCTTATCCCTACAGGTACAGGCTTCAAAAAGTATAGAAACATTGTAGTTGAGGGTGAAATTGAGACAGTTGAAAGCGAAGAGGAGGAAGAATCTTCAGAAGCATAAATTTTTATAATAAGAATTCAATAAATATTGAACGTTTAATAAGTTTGCTGTAAAATTTCCTACTGATTTTTTAAAGGGGGAAGTATTATGCCAACAATTAATCAACTTGTTAAAAATGAGAGAAAGCCGAAAAGAAAAAAGTCCAAAGCGCCGGCTTTGGATAGTTGCCCTCAAAAAAGAGGTGTTTGTATCAGGGTGTACACAACTACGCCCAAAAAACCTAACTCGGCTTTAAGAAAGGTGGCTAAAGTTCGTTTATCTAATGGAAAAGAGGTTATTGCATATATTCCTGGCGAAGGACATAATCTGCAGGAACACTCCATAGTACTCGTGAGAGGTGGAAGAGTTAAGGACCTTCCTGGTGTTAAATATCACATTATTAGAGGAAAATATGATGCTGCCGGTGTTGAGGGAAGGAAGAACTCTAGGTCTCTTTACGGTACTAAAAAGCCAAAGAAATAATGGAGGTAGCAAAGTATGAGAAGGAGAAGAGCACCTGAAAGAGAAGTTACACCTGATCCTAAGTATGGGTCCGTTATTGCCGCAAAATTCATTAACAATATAATGTGGGACGGTAATAAATCTGTTGCGCAGAAAATCTTTTACCAGGCTATTGAACTTATTGAACAAAAAACAAAACAAGATGGCATGGAAGTATTTGAGAAAGCTATTGAAAATGTAAAGCCAAAACTTGAAGTAAGGCCAAGACGTGTAGGGGGTGCTACCTATCAAGTCCCCGTAGAGGTGAGGCCTAAGAGACAATTGTCCCTTGCCATCAAGTGGATAATAAAAGCTGCCAGGCAGAGGCCCGAGAGAAGAATGTTTGAAAGGCTTGCCAATGAACTAATTGAAGCCTCTCAGAATCAGGGTGGGGCAATTAAAATAAGAGAAAATACCCACAAGATGGCAGAAGCTAACAAGGTATTTGCTCATTACAAATGGTAAACTATGGATAACGTGTATAATAACATCGCCAACCTGAGGAATATAGGTTTTGCAGCTCACATAGACGCTGGTAAAACTACTACTACTGAAAGGATTTTATACTATACCAAGAAAATTCACAGGCTTGGCGATGTTGATGAGGGGACTGCCACAACAGATTATTTAATACAAGAAAAAGAGAGAGGTATTACCATAACCAGTGCTGCTGTAAGTTGTTACTGGAAAGATCACAGGATTAACATCATAGATACGCCAGGTCATGTGGATTTTACCGTAGAAGTAGAGAGGTCTCTCAGGGTTTTGGATGGTTTGATAGTGATTTTCTGTGGAGTAGCCGGAGTTCAACCTCAGTCTGAGACGGTATGGCTCCAAGCAGATAGGTATAAAGTTCCAAGGATTGTGTTTATCAATAAGCTTGACAGAATAGGTGCGGACCCGGAGCGGGTTATTAAGGAGATAGAGGAGAAATTCAACAAAGTCGTTCTTCCTATTCAGCTTCCTGTAGGGCTTGAGGATAAGTTTGTGGGAGTTATAGATCTTGTCGGGTTAAAAAGATATATATGGGATATTGACGAGACTGGAGAACAGTATAGAATGGAAGATGTCCCAGTTGAAGAAGTTATAAAGGAACGTGAAAAACTTGTTGACAGGCTGGCGGAAGTGGATGAGGAGGTCATTCAATACGTTCTGGATGGAAAGGATATTACAGGAGAAATTTTAGATCGGGCGATTCGAAGAGCCACAATTTCCATGAAAGCAGTCCCGGTATTTTTAGGTTCTGCGTTAAAAAATAAGGGAATTCAGCCTCTTCTTGATGGAATCATTAAGTATCTTCCATCCCCTCTTGACAAGGGAGAAGTCTTGGGAATTGAACCCCAAACCGGAGAAAAAAGGATTAGAAAGCCACTTTATGATGAACCTTTCTCTTCTGTAGTTTTTAAAATTCAAAATGATCCCCATGCAGGAAATATTTTATATACCAGAGTTTACTCGGGTAGTATATCAGTTAATCAGAAAGTTTTGAACTCTGCAACGGGAAAGATTGAGAGAGTTTTGAGAATATACTTGCTACACGCAGATAAGAAAGAGCAAATCAAGGAGGCAAAGGCTGGGGAGATTGTTGGACTAGTGGGCGTTAGAGAAGTCAAAACAGGGGATACCCTTTGTGACCCCGGAGATCCAATTTTCTTCGAAGGGATGCATTTTCCTGATCCCCTTATTTCTATTGCTATAGAGCCCAGGTCCTCAAAGGACGAAGACAAGCTAAAGGAAGTTCTTAACATTCTTCAGATTGAAGATCCCACTTTCAGGGTGGGTAAAGATCGAGAAACCGGGCAACTTTTAATTAGCGGTATGGGTGAACTACATCTTGAGATAATAGTGGATCGTATCGTTAGGGAGTTTAGAGTCCCTGTTAGGACCGGAAAACCACAAGTAGCTTATAGAGAAACCATTACGGAAGAGAGAGAAGTAGAAGAGCTATTTGAGAAGGAAGTGGGAAATATTAAAGAGAAAGGATTTGCTAAAGTCCGTCTCGTGCCCCGTGATCAGGGTGAAGGTAACCGGATAACCATAGGGATTGAGATTAGTCATCAATTAAGAGAGCAGTATATTAATGTCATTTCAGAGTCTCTTTCCTTCGGGCCGATCCTTGGTTACCCGGTAACTGACGTAGAGGTGATCCTAACCGCCCTAGGCGATGAGAGCATCTATACCCATCTGGGGAACGAACTTGCTTTGAGAAGAGCCATTCAAAAGGGGCTTCAAATGGCAAAGCCAGTGCTCCTTGAACCAGTGGTTGTACTCGAGGTAATTTGTCCCACAGAGTATGTAGGTAATGTAGTAAGTGACCTTGGCCATAGGGGAGGGGAGCTGGATAAAATTGAGAGTATAAGTGAAAAAATTCAAAAAATTAGGGCTTTTGCCCCTTTGACAAAGCTCCTGGGCTATGTGACTGATTTAAGGTCTCTAACCCAGGGAAAAGCAAGCTTTTGGATGAAATTGAATCATTATGCACCAATAAAAAATGAAAAAACTGTAATAATATAAATGGAGGTAAGTGCAAATGGCTAAGGAAAAATTTGTGAGAACTAAGCCACACGTAAACGTTGGTACCATTGGTCATGTAGACCACGGAAAGAGCACATTGACAGCTGCTATTACTAAATATCTATCTCTTAAGGGATTTGCTCAGTATGTTCCTTATGATCAGATCGATAAGGCTCCTGAAGAAAGGGCTCGTGGAATTACTATTCAGCTGGCTCATATTGAGTACGAAACTGAAAAGAGACATTATGCACACATTGACTGCCCAGGACATGCAGACTACGTTAAGAACATGATTACGGGAGCTGCCCAAATGGATGGTGCTATTCTCGTAGTTTCTGCTGCTGATGGTGTTCAGCCACAGACTAGAGAGCACGTGCTTCTTGCAAGACAGGTGAACGTTCCTTATATTGTGGTATTTATGAACAAAATTGATATGCTTGACGACCCAGAGCTTCAGGAATTGGTGGAACTTGAAGTTAGAGACCTTCTTAATAAGTACGAATTCCCTGGTGATGAGGTCCCGGTAATAAAGGGTTCTGCCCTTAAAGTAATTGAAGAATGTGGCGAAGACGTTAATTGTAATTGGTATAAATCAATTCAGGAGCTTCTTGACGCTCTTGATAACTACATTCCTGAACCAGTGAGAGCAGTAGATAAGCCATTCTTGATGGCCATTGAGGATATTTTCTCCATTACAGGTCGTGGAACGGTGGTTACCGGGAGAATAGAGCGTGGTAGGATAACTCCTGGTGAGGAAGTGGAGATTGTTGGCTTTAGAGATGAGCCTCTAAAGACTACGGTAACATCCATTGAAATGTTCAGGAAGGAACTTGACGAAGGATTACCTGGTGATAATGTCGGACTTCTCCTTCGTGGTGTGAAAAAAGAGGATGTAGAAAGGGGTATGGTGGTGGCAAAGCCCGGTTCAATTAAGCCTCACAAAAAGTTTAGAGCACAAGTTTACGTCCTTACAAAAGAAGAGGGTGGAAGGCATACTCCGTTCATGACGGGTTATAGACCGCAATTCTATTTTAGAACTACAGACGTTACCGGATCCATAAAACTTCCAGAGGGTCGCGAAATGGTAATGCCTGGTGACCATGTGAACCTTGAAGTGGAACTAATGTATCCAGTTGCTATTGAAAAGGAATTGAGATTTGCTATTCGTGAGGGTGGAAGAACTGTAGGCGCTGGTGTGGTAACTGATATCGCAGAGTAATAATCATGGTTATCGAAGCGAAGATTAGAATAAAACTCAGGTCTTTTGATCCCGCGCTCCTGGACCGTTCAGCTCAAAGCATTGCACATACAGCCCGATCCAGTGGTGCAGAGGTTGCAGGTCCTATACCTCTTCCTTCTAAGAGAACACTGTATTCGGTAATAAGGTCACCCCATATAGATAAAGGGTCTCAGGAGCAGTTTGAGTTAAAAATTCATAAAAGACTTATAGAGATAAGAAAGCCAACTCCCGAAACGATAGAAAAACTCTCAAGGCTGGATCTTCCCCCGGGAGTGGATGTGGAAATAAAAATGATGTGAGGTGAATTATGACAGGACTTATCGGTAGAAAGCTGGGTATGACCCAGATCCCTACCAAAGACGGCTCGATGACCGCTGTTACGGTCATTGAAGCCGGCCCCTGTACAATATTACAGGGGAAGACTATTGAGAGGGACGGGTACACAGCCATAAAACTTGGATTTGGCGAGGTTGCAGCAAAGAAGCTGTCAAAACCTCAGCTTGGAGAACTTAAGAAAGTTCTGGGAGAAAGGGATAAATATCCAGCACTGGTGATAAAGGAATTTCGAGTTGAAGATCCATCAAAGTTCATGGTCGGAAAAGAGATCACTGTTACTGAGCTCTTCACAGAGGGCGAGAAGATCGACGTCACCGGCATTTCTAAGGGTAAAGGATTTCAAGGTGTTGTTAAGAGATGGGGATTTTCGGGTGGTCCTAAGAGTCACGGTTCAAAATTCCATGATAGGCCTGGATCCATCGGACAGCACACAGAACCAGCGAGAGTTTATAAGGGCAAGAAGCTTGCGGGTCATGATGGGCTTAAGAGAATTACGGTAAAGAATATAGAGATAATTAAAATAATGCCGGAGAAGAATGTGATCCTGGTAAGGGGAGCAATACCTGGACCAACGGGTGGAATAGTCCTTATAGAGAAAGCTAAGGAGAGGCAGAAATGAAAGCACCTTTATATAGCGCAACTGGTGAATTAATTGGCGAAATTGAACTTAATGCCGAAATCTTCGGCGTGAAGCCAGAGAAGCATTTACTCTGGGAGATTTCAAAGATGTATCTCGATAACCAGAGGCAAGGAACTCATAAGGCTAAAACTCGTGCTGAAGTAAATGCGTCTGGTAGGAAGCTATGGCCTCAAAAGGGGCTAGGACGTTCACGCCACGGTGACATTAAAGCACCAATTTTTGTAGGCGGTGGTAAATCCCATGGACCCAGGCCCAGGGACTATTACCATGATATTCCTGTGAAAATCAGAAGAATGGCCCTAATTCATACATTATCAGATAAAGCGAGGGATAACAAGGTTCTTGTCATAGAAAAATTTGATTTTTCAGAGCCAAAGACCAGGAAGATGGCGGAGCTTTTGAGTAAAATGGGTCTCCGAGGTTCTAAGACATTAATACTCACTTCCGACTATAGCAAATATGTTTATCTTTCTGGTAGAAACATTCCAACTTGTGATGTAATTCCTGCAAAGGATGTGAATGCGCTTCATGTTTTAAATTCTAAATACGTTGTAATTGAAAAAGATGGGCTTTCTAAAATAGAGGAGAGGCTGCAATCATGAAAGATCCAAGAGATGTTGTTATAAGGCCAATTATCACTGAAAAAACTGCCTTGCTCAGGGAATATGGACAGTTTGTATTTGAGGTTGCTCCGAATTCCAACAAAATCGAAATTAAAAAAGCTGTCGAGGAGTTGTTTAAGGTTCATGTGGAGAAGGTAAGGGTTATAAACGTGAAACCGAAACCTAAAAGGGTTAGACTCGCGCCAGGTTATACAAGGGGCTGGAAAAAAGCCATTGTAACATTGAGAAAGGGCGAATCTATACCATTCTTTGAAGGAGTATAAAGATGGGCGTTAAGAAATATAAACCTTATACCCCCTCCAGACGATTTATGACAGTCTCCGATTTTTCGGAGATTACAAAAGAAGAACCAGAAAAATCTTTAATTGTTCCTCTGAAAAAGTCTGGAGGCAGGAATAATACTGGAAGGATTACTGTAAGGTTCAGAGGCGGTGGTCACAAGCGTCACTATAGAATTATCGATTTTAAAAGGGATAAACATGGCGTACCGGGAAAGGTGATATCCATTGAATATGACCCCAACAGAACTGCCAGAATCGCCCTGATTCAATATGCCGATGGTGAGAAGAGGTACATTATTGCACCCCACGAACTGAAAGTTGGTGATACCATTATGTCTGGTCCGAATGCAGAAGTTAAGGTCGGAAATGCCCTTCCCCTGGCTAATATTCCTGAGGGGATTCCCATCCACAATATTGAACTTGTTCCTGGCAAGGGTGGTCAGCTTGTTAGGGCTGCCGGATCCAGCGCAGTTATCTTGTCCAAAGAAGGGAATTATGCTTATGTTCAGCTTCCTTCGGGTGAAGTAAGGATGATAAATCTGAAGTGCTACGCCACAATTGGTCAGGTTTCTAACATTGATCATGAAAATGTTATAATCGGAAAAGCTGGTAGAACGAGATGGCTTGGTAGAAGACCCCACGTCAGGGGCATGGTTATGAATCCAGTGGATCATCCTCTTGGGGGTGGCGAGGGAAGATCGAAGTCAGGAAGGCATCCATGTAGTCCTACAGGTGTTGTTGATGGCAAGAAGACCAGGAAGAAGAGGAAACCGGGTAGTAGATTTATTGTAAGGAGGCGGAAATAATGGGCAGATCTTCTAAAAAGGGACCTTTTGTAAACGAAAAGTTACTCAAGAAGATTTTAGAAATGAACGAAAAGGGTGAAAAGAAAGTTATAAAGACATACTCCAGAGCCTCTACTATAACCCCCGATTTCGTGGGACATACCATTGCAGTTCATAATGGCAGGAAGTTCATTCCCGTTTATATTACTCAAGAAATGGTGGGGCACAGGTTGGGAGAATTCGCACCTACGAGGACTTTTAGAGGACACAAGGACAAAAAAGCAGAAAAAGCGAGGTTGGAATGATGGTAGGGAGATGCGTTTTAAAATATAGAAGAATTTCGCCTAAGAAGATGGTTCCATTACTCGATGAAATCCGCGGGAAAAGTGTGGAAGAGGCAAGACAAATTCTCACGGTTCTGAACAAGAAATCTGCCAGGTTTACTCTTAAGGCTTTGAAGGCCGCTTTAGCCTCTTATAGAGACAAAGGCGGTGACTTACCTGAAAGTCAGTTGTACATTCTTACAGCAAAAGTGGATAAAGGACCTATGTGGAAGAGGGTGAGACCTATGTTCAGAGGCATGGCAACGTTGATATTGAAAAGAACATCTCATTTAACTATAGAGGTCGGTCCAAAGGAGGAGAAATAATGGGTCAGAAAGTTCATCCTTACGGTTTCAGAATAGGTGTTAATAAAGGATGGCAATCTCGGTGGTATGCCACAGATAAAGATTTTTCCAAGTTTGTCAAAGAAGATTACGAAATAAGGAGATATCTTAAGGACTACAGGGTGCATCAGCAGGGACTTACTAAAGAAGACCTTGAGATGAAGGAAAAGTTTAAACAGGCCGGTATTTCAAAAGTCGAAATTGAGAGAGTACCACCTGATAAGGTCTCTGTGATAATTCATGCAGCGCGTCCGGGCGTTATTATTGGGAGGGGTGGTGAGGATATTACAAAGCTTAAAAAGAAATTACTTGAAATTGTTCCTGGTGCCGACCTGCGCATCGATGTTCGTGAAGTTAAGATACCCGAAATAGACGCTGAATTAGTAGCACAGCAGATTGCATATAGAATTGAACAGAGAGTGTCGCACAGACGCGCTATGAAGAGAGCGGTAGAGCAGGCTATGAAAGCTGGTGCACAGGGAATTAAGGTTTACTCCAAAGGAAGACTCGCTGGAGCTGAGATTGCAAGAAAGGAATGGTACTTGAAAGGACGTGTACCCTTGCAGACTTTAAGAGCTGATATAGACTACGCTCAGGCTACTGCCTTCACAAAGTATGGTACCATCGGAATAAAAGTATGGATCTATAAGGGTGATATCCTCAAAAAAGAGACAGGAGAATAAAGTATGTTAATGCCATCCAGAACAAAATATAGAAAACAGCAAAGGGGAAGATTAAAGGGCGTTGCCCTTGCGGGGAATTATTTGGCTTTTGGTGAGTATGGGCTTAAAACCCTTGAGGCCCACTGGTTGACGGCTAATCAGATAGAAGCCGCCAGGATGGCCATCTCAAGGTACCTGAAGAAGGGTGGAAAACTATGGGTCAGAGTTTTTCCCGATAAGCCAGTGACCAAGAAACCTGCTGAAACGAGGATGGGTAAGGGAAAAGGCAACGTAGAATTTTGGGTGGCCGTCGTGAAACCGGGAAGGATCTTGTTCGAACTAAGTGGTGTATCCGAGGAAGACGCAAGGGAGGCCTTTAGAATAGCATCTCACAAGTTACCAGTAAAAACGCGGTTTGTGTCTCTAAAGGAGGGTGGAGTATGAAGGCAAAAGATTTGAGGGAACTTACACTCGATGAGTTAAACAAAAAGTTAAGGGAACTGAAGGAAGAGCTTTTCACGTTACGAATGGATAAAGCCCTTCACAGGCTTAATCAACCTCATAGATTCAAAGAAATAAAGAGAGAAATTGCCCGGGTTCTCACCGTTATAAATGAAAAGAAGGGAGGTAATAATGCCTAACAGAAAGCAGAGAATCGGAATAGTTGTCAGTGATAAGATGAATAAAACCCGCGTTGTGGTTTACGAATTTTTGAAACAACATCCCCTTTACAAGAAATATATCCGCAGGAGGAAAAAGTTTTATGTTCACGATGAAAACAATGAGTCTAGAGTTGGAGATTTAGTTCGGATTGAGGAAACCAGGCCACTTTCTAAGTTAAAACGCTGGAGATTAGTCGAAATAATAAGGAGAGCCGAAAGGAGGGAAGGAGAATGATTCAAGATATTTCAAGAGTTAAGATTGTTGATAATACAGGCGCTCAGGAGGCTTTGATTATTAAAGTTCTTGGTGGTAGTAGAAGGAAATACGCTTACGTGGGTGATATTGTTGTGGTTACCATTAAGGATGCAATTCCCGGTGCTCCGGTAAAAAAGGGTGATAAAGCAAGAGCTGTGATTGTAAGGACTAAGAAAGAGTTAAGAAGACCTGATGGTACTTACATTAAATTTGATGACAATGCAGCTGTACTTATTGATAACAACAACGAGCCCCGAGGCACAAGGGTTTTTGGTCCTGTAGCCAGGGAGCTGAGGGATAAGAAATTTATGAAAATAATTTCTCTTGCGGCGGAGGTTGTTTAGAAATGGCAAGAAAGATTAAAAGGGACGATACTGTCCTTGTCATCGCCGGAAAAGATAAAGGCAAAATTGGGAAAGTTAAAAAAGTAATTCCAGAAAAGGCAAGGATAGTCGTCGAGGGTGTAAATATTGTTAAAAGACACATGAGGGCAAGGAGTGTGGATCAGCCTTCCGGGATAATTCAGATGGAAGCCCCAATTCATATCTCCAATGTGAAGTTGATATGTCCCATGTGTGGAGAAGCTACGCGCGTTGGTTTAATAATAAATGAAAATAGGAAAGTTAGAGTTTGCAAAAAATGTGGAAAGGAGATTGACTAATGTCAAGGTTGCTTGTTGAATACAAAGAAAGAATAAGGCCTTTCTTACTGAAAGAACTCGGTTATAAAAATATTATGGAGGTCCCACGGATTGAAAAAATTGTGGTGAATGTGGGACTAGGCGAAGCGGTTCAGGATCCAAAGATTATTGATGTGGTATCTGAAGATCTTGCAATGATTACGGGGCAAAAACCTCAGCTCAGAAGGGCAAAAAAGTCTGTAGCTGCATATCATTTAAGGAAAGGCATGCCAATCGGACTCAGGGTCACTTTAAGGAAATACAGAGCTTATGACTTTTTGGATAGGCTTATTAACTTTGCACTCCCCAGGGTTAGAGATTTTCGAGGCTTACCAAAAGATTCTTTCGATGGAAGGGGTAATTATAATTTTGGCCTAGATGAGCAAACTGTCTTCCCTGAAATTGATATTGATAAAGTTAAGAAAATCTTTGGAATGGATATTGCAATAGTAACTACAGCAAAAACTGACGAAGAAGCCATGAAGCTCCTTGAGGCTTTTGGCTTTCCTTTTGAAAGGGGGTAGTAAAAAATGGCAACAAAAGCAAAATTTACCAGGGCATTTAGCATTGAGCCGAAATTTAAGGTAAGGAAGAAGAATCGCTGTAAAATATGCGGAAGACCTCGTGGATACATTCGAAAATTCGGAATTTGCAGAATATGTTTCAGAGAATTAGCGCTTAAGGGCGAAATCCCGGGTGTTAAAAAGGCGAGCTGGTAAGGAGGTAAGACATGTTGACGGACCCAATTGCTGATATGATCACAAGGATAAGAAATTCCGTTAGAGCACGGAAAGAGAAAACTACGATAAAGACAGTTTCTAAATTGAAGCTCGCAATTCTCGACATATTGAAGAGAGAAGGTTATATAAAAGACTACAAAATCTTGACCATGGATAAGGGTGGAGAAATTGAGGTGACTCTAAATTATCTTACTGGTGGTGTACCTGCTATTAACGATATTCAACGCGTTTCCAAGCCGGGCAGAAGAATTTACATTACGAAAGATGAAGTTCCCTGGATTAAGAGCGGGATGGGCATCGCTATTATTTCCACCTCCCAGGGGGTAATGACTGACAGAGAAGCAAGAAAGAGAAAAATTGGTGGTGAGTATTTACTTTACGTTTGGTAAGGAGGTAATTAGATGTCGAGGATCGGAAAAAAACCTATAGAGATTCCAAAAGGAGTTGAAGTTAAAATTGAGGGTAACCGTGTGAAAGTGACGGGTCCAAAAGGGACCCTTGAGACGGAAATTCACCCTGAAATTACCGTCAAAATAGAGGGGAATCAAATCAAGGTAGAAAGGCCTTCCGATAAGAAGTTTCACCGTGCGCTTCATGGGACTATGAGGCAACTTATCAATAATATGATCGAGGGCGTCACAAAAGGGTTTTCAAAGGAGCTCGAGATAGTAGGCACAGGATATCGTGCGCGTATGGACGGAAGTAAACTTGTTATAAATATTGGATTTTCCCACCCAGTTGAAATTGATCCACCTCAAGGGATTCAATTTGAGGTTGAAGGGCAGAATATCATTAAGGTGAAGGGGATAGATAAACAGTTAGTTGGTAATGTAGCAGCAGCGATAAGAGATATAAGACCACCTGAACCCTACAAAGGAAAGGGAATAAGATACCGTGGCGAGATCATAAGAAGAAAAGCAGGTAAAGCAGGTGTGAAGGCAGGAGGGAAATAATGGATAGGGAAACGAAGGTTTTGAAAAGGAAAAAGAGACACCTTAGGGTCAGAAAAAAGGTAAAAGGTACACCTGAAAGGCCTCGACTCGTGGTTTTTAAATCTAACAAACATATCTACGCTCAGTTAGTAATTGATCCACCTGTGGGACCCTGTAAGGTGATTACGGGTGCTTCGACCCTTTCTCCTGAAATAAAGGACCAGTTAAAGACCGTAAAGGGTAAGGTTGAAAAAGCCAGATTGGTTGGGAAGCTTGTGGCACAGAGAGTTCTGGAAAAAGGATTTAAAAAGATTGTATTCGATAGAGGTGGTTTCAAATACCACGGTAGAGTTAAGGCCTTGGCTGAAGGAGCCCGTGAAGCAGGGCTTGAATTTTAGGGGGTAAGTAGATATGGCACTTTTAGAAGAATTTGAAAGAGAATATACGGAGTTAATTGAGAATATAGTTTATATCAATAGAGTAACGAAGGTAACAAAGGGTGGTAAAAATCTTAAGATGTCCGTCTGGGTGGTTGTGGGTGACGGAAACGGAAGAGTAGGGATAGGTCACGGAAAGGCTGCTGAGACTCCAGAGGCTATTCAGAAGGCATTGAGACGCGCGAGAAAAAGTATGAAGACCTGTGTACTTAAGAACGGTACGATGCCCTATGAAGTTATTGTAAAAGAGGGTGCGTCCAAAATTCTGTTAAAACCAGCTGCACCAGGAACTGGTATTATTGCCACTCAAGCCGTAAGGTCTGTGCTTGAAGCAGCAGGCTATCAGAATGTTCTAACCAAGTCCCTCGGATCTAATAATCCCATTAATTTGATGAAGGCAACGTTCAAAGCTATAACGTCTTTAGTCGATCCAGAGAAAGTGGTCAAAGAGAGGGGATTAAATCATGAAAAAGTTTTAAGGAGGTTTGGCCGTGTCAGACAAGTTGTTGAAGGTGAAACAGATTAAAAGTTCTATAGATGTTAATAAAAAACACAAGCTAATACTCGAAGCCTTAGGACTTGGAAGGATAGGAAAAGAAAGAATTCACAGAGACACGCCGCAAATTAGAGGTATGATTGAAAAGGTAAGGTATTTACTTCAGGTTGAGGAAATAGAGGAGGAGAAAAAATGACAGATTTAAGTTCTCTTAGTCCTAAAAAAGGTGCAGTGAAGAGAGGAAAGCGTGTTGGTAGAGGCCCCGGTTCTGGTCATGGTAAGACCTCCTGTAGAGGTCATAAAGGTCAAAAAGCCCGAAGTGGGGGAGCAAAGCCCGTTTGGTTTGAGGGTGGTCAGATGCCGCTCTACAGGAGACTACCAAAAAGAGGGTTCTATAATCCCTTCCGGGTTGAGTTCCAGGTTATAAACCTCGACACTATTGATAAGTATTTCGAAAGTGGAGAAACAGTAAATAAGGACATGCTTATAAAAAAGGGTTTGATCAAAGACCTGAGTTTTCCTGTTAAGATACTTGGGAGAGGCGAAATTACAAAAGCTTTAATTTTTGATGTGGATAAAGTCTCGGAAAGTGCAAAGGAAAAAATTGAAAAAGCGGGTGGTAAGGTAAATGTTAAAGAATCTTGATGCTATCCCAAAAGTAGTAGAATTAAGAAAGCGTATCCTATTTACATTGTTAATAATCATAATATACAGAGTTGGAACTCATATCCCACTTCCGGGAATTAATGGCGCTGCTCTTGCAGAGTTTTTCAAAGCTCAGTTCACTGGCACAATCTTTGGTCTTTACGACATATTTGTTGGCGGTGCGCTACAAAGGGCAGCCATCTTTGGAGCGGGAATAATGCCTTACATTTCCGCTTCCATTATCATTCAGCTCCTTACCACTACATGGCCCTATTTAGAGAGGCTTTACAAAGAAGGAGAACATGGTAGGCGTTTGATAAACAGGTACACTCGTTATTTTACGGTGGTTGTAGCTGGAATACAGGCTTTCGGTATCGCACTTTTTCTCCAGAGCGTTGTTGCACCTTCAGGTGCAAGGGTGGTCCCAAATCCTGGCCCTGGTTTTATGTTTCAGACCATTGTTTCTCTTGTGGCAGGTACCTTGTTCTTAATGTGGCTTGGCGAGCAAATAACAGATAATGGAATTGGTAACGGAATATCCGTTCTAATATTTGCAGGTTCACTGGACTCTATACCATATGAATTTTCACAGACTATACAACTTCTGAAAACAGGATCTATTTCGCCCTTAGCTTTTCTATTCCTGATTGTAATCATTGTTTTAACAGTTGCTGGCGTGGTTCTTATAACAGAAGCTCAGAGAAGAATACCCATTCAATACGCCAAAAGGGTAGTAGGACGAAGGGTCTACGGTGGTCAGTCTACATATTTACCCCTTACCCTTAATACTGCAGGAGTAATTCCGATAATCTTTGCTCAAACGATCTTGATGATTCCCAGTAATATTTTTATGTTTATGAAAGTTGAATCCCTCCAGAACCTGGTGGCAAAATTCAGGCCAGGAAATCTACTATATGACCTCATATATGCTTTATTGATTGTTTTCTTCGCATACTACTATACGTCCATCGTACTGAACCCTAAGGATCTTGCAGATAACTTGCAGAGGTATTCAGGTTTCATTCCAGGTGTAAGGCCCGGTCAAAAGACCGCTGAGTACATCGACAGAGTTATGAGCAGAATTCTGTTACCTGGTGCTCTAGCTTTCGCGATAATTGCTATAGTACCTTATCATCTTATGAAATGGACGAACGCTCCTCTTTATTTTGGTGGAACCAGAATTTTAATTATTGTGGGTGTAGCGCTGGAGCTGATGCAACAAATCAATTCCTATTTAATAATGAATCAGTATGAAGGTCTTCTTAAGAAAGGTAAAATAAGAGGATGGAGAGGCTGAGACTCGTATTTCTCGGACCCCCAGGGGCTGGCAAGGGTACCCAGGCTGATAGACTTGAAAGGGAATTCGGTATCGTTAAAATTTCAACAGGTGATATTTTGAGGGAAGCCGTCTCACTAGGAACTACATTGGGAGAAATTGCTCGTGTCTACATGGAAAGAGGTGAACTTGTACCGGACGATATTATCATAGGACTTGTGAGGGAAAAAATCGTAGACCTTGATGAATTTGTATTAGACGGTTTCCCTAGAAACGTAAATCAAGCTGAGGGCCTTGATAGACTATTGGGTGTAATTGATAAAAAGATAACAGCGGCAGTATATTTTGAAGTTCCTGACGAAGAAGTTAAAAGGAGGCTCCTTGCCAGGAGGATATGCCCGAAGTGCAAAAAGGTCTATAATTTGATAACCGATCCACCGAAAGAAGATGAGTTATGCAATGATTGCAAAGTAAAACTGGAAAGAAGGTCTGATGATAATGAGGAGACAATAGAGAACAGGTTAAAAGTTTATTACGAACTAACAAAACCTCTTTTAACTTATTATGGTGAGAAGGGTGTTCTGGTTAAAATTGATGGAAGTGGATCGCCCGATGAGGTATATCAAAACCTCTTAAGGGTTTTAAAGCGATGATATACATAAAAAAGAGTAAGGAAATAGACTGGATAAGAAAATCTTCGGAAATCCTCCGGAAGGTCTTCGAAAAAGTGGATTCAGAGATAAGGGTAGGACTAAAAGCAAAAGAACTTGATGAAATAATTCACGATGAGATCCGGCGTATGGGTGCGGAGCCTGCCTTTTTGGGATACAGGGGGTATCCAGCATCCAGCTGTATTTCGTTCAATGAAGAGGTGGTACATGGAATACCCGATGAAAGGCGTTTTGAGAGGGGAGATGTAATCAAAGTGGATATAGGGGTAAGATATAAAGGATATTTTAGTGATGCAGCAAAAACTTATTATCTTAATGATAATAATAACCTTGACGTCAATAGACTTCTGAATGGGACAAAACTTGCACTTTTAAATGGTATGGAAGCTATAAGGGAAGGAATTAAGCTAGGTAATGTTTCTAATGCCATTGAAAAGACGGCAAAGATGTTTAACCTGGGTGTTATTAAACTTTTAGGCGGGCATGGTGTTGGTATTTTCCTCCACGAAGATCCTTTCGTCCCTAATTTTGGCGAACCAGAAGTTGGACCTGTTTTGAAGGAAGGCTATGTTCTTGCCATTGAGCCCATGTTTTCTCTTGGAACAGGGGAAGTGAAAGAAAAGGGTGATGGGTGGACTTACGTAACTCGTGATGGTTCACTGGCAGCGCATTTTGAAGAAACGGTTCTTGTTACAAAATATGGTTATGAAAATTTAACAAAGGTGGTTTATGGATAATAAAAAGAATGTAATAAAGATGGAAGGGACCGTGAAGGAAGTTTTACCTAATGCTATGTTTAGAGTCACGCTGGACAACGGAGTTACAGTACTTGCTCACATTTCAGGTAAAATGAGAATGAACTTTATCAAAATCCTTCCAGGGGATAGAGTGATCGTAGAACTCTCACCCTACGACCTCACAAGGGGTCGAATTGTTTACAGGTATAAGTAGGTTTTTGTTTTGACTTTACTTATCCATTGCTATAAAATAATTTAACTTTCTAACGGGGGTATATTTTATGAAAGTAAGATCATCAGTTAAAAAAATTTGCAACAAATGCAAGATTATTAAGAGAAAAGGCAGAGTTATGGTGATCTGTGAAAATCCGAAGCATAAGCAAAGACAAGGATAGGGGGAAAAATGGCAAGAATTGCAGGCGTTGATTTGCCAAGAGATAAGAAGATATTAATAGCACTTACATATATTTATGGAATTGGACTTTCTACGGCAAAGAAAATACTGGAGGCTACTCAGATATCACCTGACAAAAGGACCAAGGATCTTACTCCCGAAGAAGTGGCAAAGTTGAGGGATGAAGTGGCAAAGTATAAAGTTGAGGGTGCTTTAAGAGCGGAGATTCAAAGAAATATCAAAAGGCTTATTGATATAGGCTGTTACAGAGGTCTAAGACATCAGGCAGGACTTCCCGTTCGAGGTCAAAGAACAAGGTGCAATGCAAGAACGAGAAAAGGTCCCAGGGGTAATATGTTTAAGAAGAAGAAAACCACGGGCAAATAAGGGAGGCTTTTAGATGGCAACGCAGAAAGGTTCAAGAGAATCTCAGGCACAAAAAAGGAAGAGAAAAGCTAAAGCAATTGAACCTATAGGTATCGCTCATATTCAGTCTACTTTCAACAATACCATAGTTACTATTACTGATTTAAAGGGCAATGTAATTACCTGGGCTAGTGGAGGAACCGTCGGATTTTCAGGCACCAGAAAAGGTACTCCCTTTGCTGCTGGCGCTGCCGCACAGAAGGCGGCTAAAGAGGCTAAGGACTTAGGACTTCAAAAGGTTGAAGTTTGGGTTAAAGGTCCTGGCCCTGGCAGGGAAACGGCTATAAGAGCTATTCAGTCTGCCGGACTTGAAGTTATTGGAATAAAAGACGTTACACCTATACCACACAATGGTTGTAGGCCACCAAAAAGAAGGAGGGTCTAGGAAAACATGGCACGTTATACGGGTCCCAAATGTAGGTTATGTAGAAGAGAGGGAATTAAATTATTTTTGAGGGGAGAACGTTGCAAAACCAGTAAATGTGCCCTGGAGAGGAGAAAGTCTGTCCCGGGCGCCCCACCAACTGCAGCTAGAAAAAAGTTGTCTATTTACGGGATTCAGCTTAGAGAAAAGCAAAAAGTAAAGAGGATTTACGGAGTTCTGGAGGCTCAATTTAAGAGATACTTTGAGATGGCAAGGAAAATGCCCGGTAATACTGGAGAAAATCTGCTTTCCCTTCTTGAAAGAAGACTTGACAATGTTTGCTTTTTGCTTGGATTCGCTAGTTCTCGTAATCAAGCCAGGCAGCTGGTGAGACACGGTCATGTATTGGTAAACGGGAAAAAGGTTGATATACCTTCTTACCTTGTTAATGTAAATGATGTCATCGAAGTAAGAGAGTCTTCTCGTGATATTCCTTTTGTGGTGGAAAATTTAGAAGCAAGAAGTCCTTTCGATGTTCCAACGTGGCTTGAACTTGACAAAGAACATTTCAGGGGAAGGGTTGTCCGCTTGCCAGAGAGAAGTGACATTACCTTTGCCATTAATGAAACACTAATTGTTGAGCTTTACTCCAAGTAAGGAGGCACTATGCTCAAGTACAATCCGCAGGATCAGATAGATTTCAGCTTTATAAAGGAAATAAAGTACGTTTTTCCCCTTGGCGTTTATAAGGAAGAATTAGTACAAGATTACGGAAGATTCCAGTTTACTCCTCTGGAAAGGGGTTTCGGACACACCATTGGGAATGCCCTGAGAAGGGTTATGCTTTCCTCAATTCCCGGTTATAGTATAGTGGGTGTAAAGATAGATGGGGTTTCACATGAATTCTCAACAATAAATGGAGTTTACGAGGATGTTACGCAGATAGTTCTCAATCTTAAAAAAGTTAGGCTCAAGTTTGAATCCGATGTTGAAGACTCAGCCTTTTTAAGAATAACTGCGACGGATAAAAGGGAATATAAAGCAGGGGATATAAAAGCTCCTTCATATGTAAAGATTCTCAATCCTGAGCAGCATCTTTTTACTATTACCGGTGAGGATACAGTTGTTAACATGGAGCTATACGCTGTGAGGGGAAGGGGATATGTTCCTGCTGAGGAAATAGATCTACAGGAACTTCCGGTGGGATATATTAAGATTGATGGCATTTTTTCTCCGGTTACCAAAGTTAATTTCACTGTAGAGAATGTTAGAATAAAGGCCAGGACAGATTTTGAAAAGCTTATTTTAGAAGTATGGACTGACGGTTCGGTCACTCCTGATGAAGTTCTGAAATACTCCGTAGATCTTCTTATAGACGTCTTTTCTAGATTTTATAAAGAAACAGAACTGTTTAAAGAAGTTAAGCCAGTTATAGACTATGAGTATAAGATGAGAGTCAAAGAGCTTCTTGAGAAGGACATTGATGAACTTGAGCTTTCCAGGAGATTACTGAATATCCTGAAAGATGAAGGTATACACAAGATCAAGGAATTGGTGACACTTTCCAAGGATCATCTTTTGAAAATGAGGAACATGGGAGAGAAATCCGTTAAGGAGATCGAGGAAAAGCTACGGGAATTCGGTTTGACCTTTGACATGAATATCAGGGAATTTGAAGATTAGGAGGAAGGTCAATGAGACACTTAAAGAAAGTCAAAAAATTAGGAATGGTTAAGGAGCATAGAAGAGCCGTTTTGAGAAATCAGGTAATGTCACTCTTTATACATGGCAGGATTGTCACGACTTTGCCCAAGGCTAAGGAAACCAGAAGGCTTGCAGAGAAATTAATTACTATTGCAAAAAAGAAAGATTTATCAGCGGTAAGACTTGCTGCAACTTACATTAATGATAGAAAAATTTTAGAAAGATTATTTAAAGAAATTGCTCCCATTTTTGAGGGTAAAGAAGGAGGTTATACAAGGATACTGAGGCTCCCACCCAGGAAGGGAGACAATGCAAGAATGGCTATTTTGGAGCTCGTGGAAAAGCCTTCTAAACCTTTTGAGACCAAAGCGAAAGGCTGATAATATCAGCCTTTCGCTTTTTTTCACTTTTATATTCTTTTACAAGATTACTTCTTTTAATCCCTTTTATCCCTGGAGGTCTTCATGAAAATAAAACAATTATTATCTGGCAATGAAGCTATTGCCAGAGGAGCCTGGGAAGCGGGTGTTCGGGTTGCCACGGCTTACCCGGGTACTCCGTCTACAGAAATACTTGAAAATATTGCAAAGTATGATGAAATATATGCTGAATGGTCAACTAATGAGAAAGTTGCTTTTGAGGTAGCCCTTGGAGCTGCCATCGCCGGGGCGCGAAGTATTACCTCAATGAAACACGTGGGATTAAATGTCGCCGCTGATCCCCTTTTTACCTCTTCGTATACAGGAATAAATGCCGGTTTTGTGATTGTAACCTGTGACGATCCTGGAATGCATTCCTCTCAGAATGAACAGGATAACAGAAGATATGCGAAGTTTGCAAAATTGCCCCTCATAGAGCCATCGGATTCTCAGGAAGCAAAGGATTTTTTAAAGGAGGCCTTTAAAATTTCGGAGATGTTTGATACTCCTGTGCTTTTTAGAATGACTACAAGGCTCTCCCATTCTAAGACCGTGGTGGAACTTGGTGATAGAGAGGAGGTTCCCCTTAGAGATTATGTCAAGGATTTCAAGAAATATGTGATACTTCCAGCCAATGCAAAAGTAAGGCATTATATTGTAGAAGAAAGGCTTAAAAAACTCAGAGAATTCGCAAACAGTACCTGGCTAAATCGAATTGAAGAGGGAAATAAATCCCTGGGGATTGTAACCAGTGGCATTTCATATCAGTATGCGAGAGAAGTTTTCCCTGATGCCACTTTTCTTAAGCTTGGAATGTCTTTTCCTTTCCCCGATGAACTTTTCAAAAAATTCGCAGCTATGGTTGATAGAATCATCGTTATCGAAGAAAATGAGCCTTTCCTGGAAGAGGAAATAAAAATTCTTGGATATAGAGGCGTTGAAGGTAAAAAGTACATTCCCCTTTGTGATGAACTGTCACCCGACGTTGTGAGAAAGGGTGTTCTTGGAGAAGAACTTCCTCACCCCGAACCAGTAAAGGCTGTTATGCGGCCCCCCGTTTTCTGTGCAGGATGTCCACATACGGGTATATTTTACAATTTGTGGAGGCTTAAGGTAACTGTTACTGGGGATATTGGATGCTATACCTTGAGTGCCCTACCACCTTATGAATCCATAGATACTACAATCTGTATGGGAGCAGGCATTACTAATGCTTTTGGATTTGAGTTAGCACGCGGGAAAGAGTTTGCAAAGAAACTCTTCGGGGTGATAGGTGATTCTACTTTCCTTCACACTGGTATACCTGGGCTTATAGACATTGTTTACAATAAAGGTATTACAAAAATAATCATTCTGGACAACAGGATAACGGCAATGACAGGCCATCAGGACCATCCGGGAACGGGTAGGACTGCTAAGGGAGAACCAACTAAGTCTGTAGATCTTAAAGAAATTGTAAAAGCTTCTGGTATTCAAAAGGTTTATGAAGTTGATCCTCACGACCTGCGGGGTACCAGGGAGATTATGAAAGAGGTACTCGAGTTTGATGAACCTGCAGTAATCATTTCTAAAAGACCATGTGCCTTGCTCCCTGAAGAAAGAAGAAAGCAGGCCCAGAGGCCAAAGCGAAAAGTAAATACTGAGGTATGCAGGGGCGAAAAATGTATGGGTTGCATAAAGCTGGGATGCCCGGCTATAAGTATGAAAGATGGGAAGGCCTTTATCTCAGATCTTCTATGTGTTGGATGTGATCTGTGTATCCAGGTGTGCCCCTTCGGGGCTATTTCGTAGGAGGATGGTATGAATGGCGTTTTAAATGTTATTATAGCGGGTGTTGGTGGTCAGGGAATTTTGACGGCTTCGGAACTTCTTGCTAAAGTTGCCATGGAAGCAGGCTTAGATGCAAAAAAGAGCGAAGTTCACGGTATGTCTCAAAGGGGCGGGAGCGTGGTAAGTCACGTGAGATTAGGGCCTAAAGTTTATTCTCCCCTTATTGAAAAGGGAGCATGTGATGTAATACTTTCCTTTGAGAAAGCAGAGGCTTTAAGGTGGATTCACTATTTAAAGCCTAATGCAAAGGTAATTATAAACGATCTTGAAATAATACCTACCACTGTCTCTTTGAAACTTGATAGCTATCCTAAGGATGTGGAAAAAATCATCAGAGAAAAAGCAAATGCAGAGGTTTATTTAGTACCAGCGACAGAGCTTGCTAAACAAGCCGGTGATGCCAGGACTGCCAATACTGTTCTTTTGGGGGCTCTTTCCCGTTTTCTACCTTTTGAAGTTGCTCTCTGGGAAAAGGTTATTTCAGAAAATGTCAAGAAAGATACCGTTGAAGTGAATTTGAGAGCTTTTCATCTCGGTAGAAAACACCTGCAAATTTAAAAAGGAGTTTTTTGATGGCTAAATATACTTTTAAGGGGGGAATTCACCCACCTTATAATAAAGTTACTACATCAAAACCCATTGAGAGGCTTTCGGTGCCTCCTGTTCTTTACATTCCTTTAAGCCAACATACTGGCAAGCCCGCAAAACCCGTAGTTAAAAGGGGTGATGAAGTTAAGAAGGGACAATTGATTGCAGAGGCAGATGGCTTTATATCCGCTAATATCCATGCTCCCACTTCCGGTAAAATACGCACTATTATTGACCATCCTCATCCTGTGCTCCTCTCGAGTAGTAATGCCATTATCATTGAGGCCGATGGAAAAGACGAATGGCTTGAAGAACCTAAAGAAAGGGAGAATTGGAGGGACCTCTCTGCAGAAGATATAGTTTCAATCGTAAGAAATGCTGGTATTGTAGGACTTGGTGGAGCCGCCTTTCCCACACACGTTAAGCTTTCTCCACCTAAGGAGAAACCCATCGATACGGTGATAATTAATGGTGCAGAGTGCGAGCCTTATTTGACGGCTGACGATAGAATTTTGCAGGAAAAAGCGTATGAGGTACTCTGGGGAGCCTATCTCATTAGAAAGGCAGTAAATGCAAAAAAGGTTTATATAGCTGTCGAGGATAACAAACCCAAAGCCATTGAGAAGGTTAAAGAAGTTATTGGTGAATTCGTTGACTTCGAGCTAAAAGTGGTAAAAACAAAATATCCTGAAGGTGCTGAAAAACAGCTTATTAAGGCTTTAACGGGCCGGGAAGTGCCCCGTGGTGGGCTTCCCATGGATGTTGGTTGTCTTGTACAGAATGTACAGACTTCACTTGCTATTTATGAGGCTGTGAGGTTTGGAAAACCCCTTATCGAACGAGTGGTAACATTATCTGGAGACGGTGCCAAGGGTCCAGGTAACTATCTGGTAAGGATAGGGACGAGATTTGCCGATGTAGTAGAAATGACCGGCGGTATGGCTGAGAATGTAGTAAAAGTAATAAATGGTGGGCCAATGATGGGAATTGCTCAGTATACCCTGGAAGTTCCTGTGATAAAGGGTACGTCCGGAATTCTACTTTTCACGCCCAGGGTAGCGAAGGAGTTTAAAGAGTATAGTTGCATTAGATGTTCAAAATGTGTGGACGTGTGTCCTATGGGACTTTTGCCCCTTATGCTTGTAGATTATGTAAAAGCTAAAAAATTTGTTGAAGCTAAGGAAAATTACGGGCTTCTGGATTGTATTGAATGTGGTTCATGTGCTTTTGTTTGTCCCTCTAAAATTAATCATGTGCAGTGGATAAAGTTTGGCAAGCAGGAACTCAGGAGGCTATCATGACGAACAGCTTTATTCTGTCAGTATCTCCCCATTTAAGAACAAATGAGAGCGTAAAAAAGGTAATGTGGTTTACAGTTTTTACGCTGGTATTCCCTGCTGCAGGAGCCGTATATTTCTTCGGTTTTTACCCCCTTCTGGTTATGCTTGTTAGCGCTCTGACGGCGGTATTAGCAGAAGCAGTTACATTAAAACTAAGGGGTAGAGACGTTTCTCAATGCCTTGATGGAAGTGCTGTAATTACCGGTATTCTTTTAGCTCTCACCTTGCCGCCCAAATATCCCCTCTGGGAAGCTGCTCTTGGTTCTGCTTTTGCCATAGTCTTTGCCAAGCAATTTTTTGGTGGGATAGGGCAGAATATTTTTAACCCCGCACTTATTGGGAGGGCTTTCCTCATGGCTTCATTCCCTACTGACACCACCACCTGGGTTCCCACGAGATTTATGAATCCTGATACCTTTACAGGTGCTACACCTTTAGCAACCTTTAAGTTTAGCAAGATTATGACACCTTATAAGGATCTATTCTTTGGAAATGTTTCCGGGAGTATGGGTGAAACTTCAGCCCTTTTGATTTTGATTGGTGGTCTCATTCTAATCCTCAAAGGTTACGTAGACTGGCGATTACCTTTATCTTATATTGTCTCCACTGCTTTCTTTGGTGGAATTCTCTGGCTAATTAATCCAAGTAAATTTCCTGATCCCCTCTTCCACATCTTGGCTGGTGGGCTTATGCTGGGAGCTTTTTATATGATTACTGATATGGTAACTTCACCAATTACTCCACGGGGTAGAGTGATCTATGGAATTATCGCTGGCTTTCTCGTGGTACTTATAAGGCTTTTCTCGGGGTATCCTGAGGGAGTAATGTTTAGTATTTTGATTTCCAATACTATAAGGCCCTGGATTGATAGAATGGCAAAACCCAGAATTTTGGGGGAGGTCAGGAAATGAAAAAAGAGTATCAGATGATAATTGTGCTTACGGCCATAATTGGGTTTGCAGGTGGTATTCTGGCTTATACTTACGTGGCAACAAGTAAAGATATCGAGAAAAATACTAATGAGGCAAAGAGAAAGGCCCTTGTAAGCGTTGTCCAGGGTGTCTCCACTTATGATGAATCTAAGATAGATGATAACACTTTTATTTTAACTGCAAAAGATTCTGCTGGTAACGTTGTGGGTTATGGGGTGATGTTATCTGGTGGTGGATTCCAGGGACCCATAAAAATTATGGTGGGTTTTGATAAGGACGTGAAAAAAGTGCTCGGAATTGAGATACTTGAGAATTCAGAGACTCCAGGTCTTGGAAATAGAATAGTTGAGAACTGGTTCAAGGAGCAATTTAAGGGTAAGATACCACCGCTTAGTGCTGTGAAAGGGAGAGCTCCTGAAAATGAAAGGGAGATTCAAGCTATAACAGGTGCGACAATATCTTCTAAATCGGTTACCAACATCGTTAACAGGGCTCAAGAAGTGTTAAGAAGTTTCCTGAAAGGTGGTGAGCAAACTTCAGAATATGAGAAAGCTGTCCTTGAATCTTCCAGCAAAATTTTTGGGGAAGAAGCAAAGGTCGAGAAAAAGGGTGAAATTTTCATAATCAGAGACAAATCGGGGGAAATTTTAGGCTATGCTTGCATTTCTAAAGCTCTGGGATATGAGGATACCATAACAGTGCTTGTATTATCGGATAGCCTTATTTCTAAGGTTATTGATGTAAAGGTAATTAAGGGGGCAGAATACTTTACCAATGAAAAGAAGATTTCCCCGCTTCTTGACAAGATAAAAGTAAGTAAACCACCCATTACTTTGAAGGAGATTCAAACTGTGACAGGTGCGACAATTACCCAAGACGCTATCGTTTCAGCTGTAAATAGTGCTTTTGAAAATTTGAAAAAAGGAGTTAATTTAAATGGCATCAAATAATAAAAGTTTAAGTAGCGAATTTTTTAAAGGGTTTTTCAGAGAAAACCCTGTATTAGTTCAGCTTTTGGGGCTCTGCTCGGTACTTGCTGTATCAAATGCGGTGGTAAATAGTATATCCATGGGACTCTCGGTACTTTTTGTTCTCTTTTTCTCATCCTTTGTAATTGGGCTAATAAAGGATTTTATACCCAATGAGGTCAGGATACCATCATTTATCGTGGTAATTGCGACCTTCGTTACCATAGCAGATCTATTCCTTAAGGCAAAGTTTCCAGATATATCTAAAGCCCTTGGTCCATATATACCTCTAATAGTTGTTAATTGTATAATCCTTGGAAGGCAGGAAGCTTTTACAAGGAAGAATAAGCTTATTCCTTCTATTATGGATGCCCTGGGAATGAGCATCGGCTACATAATAGCAATTTTGCTCATGGGCATAATACGAGAAATACTGGGCTTCGGTACTTTACTGGGTTTCAAAATATTGGGTTCCTGGTACAAGCCCATCCTTGTAATGATTTTGCCCCCTGGTGCCTTCTTAACCCTGGCTATGTTAATTGGAATGATGAATTTTATTACTAAAAAGGAATAGGAGGAATTTATGTTAAGGCCTTTAATAATATTCTTTGCCGCATCAATAACGAATAACTTTATTTTGACTTACTTTTTAGGCTTATGTCCTTTCCTTGGAGTTTCTGCAAGGGTTTCATCAGCCATTGGGATGGGTTTCGCAGCCACCTTTGTTATGACTATGACAGCAATTATTACTAATCTCCTGGATCATCTCGTCTTGAGGCCTTTACACCTGGACTTCTTGCAAATTATCGTATTTATCTTTGTCATCGCCGTTCTTGTTCAGTTTGTGGAGATGGTTATTAAGAAAACTTCACCAGCTTTATACAAGGCACTGGGTATATTTCTTCCCCTTATTACTACCAATTGTATCGTGTTAGGTCTTGCACTTCTTGGCTCTATGAGAAATTACAACTTAATTGAGAATACCTTTTTCGGATTTGGTGCCGGTGTTGGCTTTACTATAGCACTCCTCCTTATAGCGGGAATAAGGGAAGAACTTGAAGTGAGGGATGTACCTAAGGCACTTAGGGGTGCTCCGATTACCCTTATAATTGCAGGTCTTATGGCTTTTGCTTTTATGGGATTTTCTGGTATTATCTCTTTGCAATAGGAGGAATGATATGTCTACTCTTATCGCAAGTATTGTTTTGTCTTTAGGGCTGGGACTCTTTTTTGCAATATTTCTTGTGATATCTTATAAGAAGCTTGCTGTGCATGAAGATCCCAGGGTTGAGCTTATTCTTGAGAGGCTTCCGGGTGCGAACTGTGGTGCCTGTGGATACCCTGGCTGTGCGGGCTATGCGGAAGCTCTTGCTTCGGGGAAAGAGACTAACGTTGCAAAATGTGCTCCAGGTGGTCAGGATGTTGCCAATCAAGTGGCCCATATTCTTGGGCTCGATGCTGTGAGCGTTGAGAAAAAAGTAGCCAAATTGATGTGCCGTGGTTCCGTGGAAAATGCCGTAAGAAGGGCAAACTATAATGGGATATCTTCATGTAGAGTTGCTGATTTTACCCTTAAAGGGGATAAAGGATGTGTATATGGTTGTCTCGGTTTGGGGGATTGTGTAGCAGCTTGTAAATTTGGTGCGATGTACATGGGAGAAGATGGTCTTCCTCACATCATAGAGGAAAAGTGCACTGCTTGTGGTAAATGTGTTGAAGCATGTCCCAGGGGACTTCTAGAATTGGTTCCAGTAACCCGGAAAGTTTTCGTTTTCTGCAAAAGTTTAGATAGGGGACCGGTGGCTAAAAGTTATTGCAAAGTAGCCTGCATCGGTTGTGGACTCTGTGTAAAAGCTGCACCTGAAGGAAGTATGAAGCTTGAAAATAATCTTGCAATAATCATAGATCCAGAAAGGGTTGATGAAAAAGCTGAGGATATAATAAAACCCTGTCCCACTGGTGCTATAACTCTTGATGAAAAGTTTGCAACTGTGAAATCATGAGTGAAAAAATAAAAGGAATTATAGTTTCGAAGAAAAGTGAAAAGACATATCTGGTTAAGATACTGAAAGAAGGTGGTTGTGCTTCATGTACACTATCTAAGTTCTGTAGCCTTGGTAAATCAGAGGATTCTGAAAACTTAATTGAAGTGACCGGCGAGAATCTAAAGGTAGGTGACCTGGTAAGTATTGAGGAAAGAACTTCAGGGATTATGATTGCTAGTTTTCTCATTTTTATTGTGCCTATTATTTTTTTTATAGTTGGATATTACGTCGGGAAATGCATAGGCTTGTCAGAACCGCTAAGAACGGTATGTGGCTTTTTCCTTCTCAGTGTTTATATGTTAATTCTTCATTTTCTTGACAGGAAACTCAAAGAAATACTTTTCAGTTTTAAGATAAAGCGAGTTCTTTAAGGTCACTATAAAGGAGTTGGGATAGCTTGTCTGTGTAGAATTGGGAAACATCTACTTTTTTGTTTTTTAGCTCCTCAGCAAGCATTCTGTACATTACGACCTCACAGTATTTATTTTCTGTTTTTTGAATGAGATCAGCAGTTTCACTTATGGTTTTTTCTGCTTTTTCCAACTCATGTGATATTAATAATCCCCTTATCTCAGCTATTCTGAGGAGAAGTTTTTGTTTTAAGTTCAGCCTTGATTCATTATTCTTAAGCTCTACCAGTTGTTTTTGATGGAACTTTCCAAAAATCAGTTCGAAAAGCAGAATGTCGAAATATTGTTTCATAAGATGACTGCTTTTTGCGCGTTGCAAGATGGATTCAAGATCTATTTCTACTTGACTTTTCGACAACAGGGACAACGCATACATCGATGTGGAAATCGCCAGTTCGCTTAGAAGGTCTTGTAGGGCAACGGATTCTTTTAGAAGAGGTAAGAGAATCCCGATGTACTCTTCGGGATTTTGAGAAAATACAACAAGTGCCTCACTTATTGATGCTATAGCGATCTTCTTTGTGCGAGGGTCTTTGCACGTAGAAATATGTTTTGCAATCCTTTTTAAACTGGTTATATCACCCAGCATTGTATAAACTGGTATTAGGTAACTTGCTGCTCTCTCGAAAGCAAATGGATAATTTTCTTTTTGTGAAGTATCGAGAATTTCCTCTAATTTTTCAGCATGATACCTGTAGTCTCCAAGGTACGCTTTAACACCATGAAATATAGCTTTGAAGGCTAAAATGTCTTTTGTAAGTCCCAATTCTTCACAGTTTTCGATCGCTCTCTCAAGATAATTGATAGCCAGGGTATACTCACCGTAGTTAACATAAATCATTGCCAGGTTGTAATATGAATGATGTAGTAGGTGTTTTAAATTTTCTCTTCGTATAATCTCTAAGGCTTTTTCATGTGTGATTCTCGCACGTTCCAGATCCTGTACTGCGTACTGAAGGGTCGCATAATTATGCATAATGGCAGCAAGATAGTCCGGTTTATCTGTAAGTCTTGCATGGTAAATTGCTGATTCTAAATATGAAAGTGCTTTATCATATTTTCTAAGTTGTCTGTAGCATTTACCCAGATTTGCGTAAGCTTTTGCTAATATTTCGTGATTTTCTTCTTCTTTTTGAAGCTCCGGGATTTCCTCCAGAATAAGAATTGCTTCTGTTAGATTTTTTTGAAAATCCAGGTAGTAGAGAGCTTTGAATATTAAAGCGTTCGAGAGAATATCTTTATCGCCCAGTTCATTTGCAAGTTTTTCGATCTCTTGAACATTTAGTAAAAGATCCGTCTGATATTGTTTTTCATGCTGAATCCATGCAATATCTAAGCGAATTAATGCTTCTTGATATTTTTCAGCGTATTTTTGTGCAAGTTCGAGGGCCTGATTGAGTTTCTGCATACTTTCGTGGTACTCGCCTTCATATCTGAGACATAGTGCCCAATTTCTTAGTAAAGAAATTTTCTCAGCAATGGTTAATCTATGTTCAGCAATGTTAAAAATTCTCTGAATGTGAATTATAGCCTTTTTGAAATTTCTTTGCTTAATTTCATTTTTAACGAGAAGTTCGAGATAGGGAATAGCTTTGTTTTCCATCCCGCTTTCGATATAATGTTCGTACAAAACATTTGGGCTGAGTCTGTATGTTTCCTCAGGATTCTCTTCCAGGGCTCTAACTATTTTGTAATGCATGCTGATTCTTTTTTCTTTAGGAATCTGTGAAATAATTATTTCCCTGATAAAGGGGCTTGTGAACCTGTAGAGGTTATAAGGGATAATTTCCTCTATGTAACCATTTCTGGTGAGATTCTCAAAAATTTCAAGTAGCTGATTAGGAGGGTAATTAGTTATTGCCGAAATTATAGATGTTGTAAAGTCCATATTATATAGGGCGCAATAATCTATAACTTCCTTTTCTTGTGGCGTAAGGCCTGCCAATTCTTCGACCAGAGGAAGGAGGAAGTTTTCTGTATCAACGTAATAAGAATCTGTAATAAGGAAGTGGTCTTCATGGGGGATGATTTTTCTAGAAATCAAGAGTGTATTTAACAGTTTATTAATGTAAAAAGGTCTTCCCCCTGTTTTAACCATAACCCAGTCAATGAATTCATCAGGTGGGTCAACTCGCAAAAGCTGCCATAATATAGTTTTGACTTCTTCTCTTTTTAAGGGTGTTATGTCAAAGAAATGTAGCTCCCCGTATACTCCTTTTAGGGCTTCTTCGAGGAAATTTTTCGATCTCTTTGAAATGATAAAAGAGATATTTCTTGTTAATTCATCTTTAAGTATGTTTACTAGTGTTTTAGTACATTTTTGAGTCATTAAATGCCCATTGTCAATTGCAATTACAGTGTGTTTAGGTTCGAGTTTTTTCAAAATCTCCAGGGTTATAGAGAGCAATTTTAATTCACTTATTGTCAAAGTGACTTCATCTTGTACAAGCTCCGGGAGAATAGCGCCTACTACTCTTTTCTGGTTCTCGTCCAGTTCTTTAACAAATTCAGGTGTCAAAATTTCTCTAAGGAGTGCTTTAATAAGCGGAAATGGTGATAATAGATCTTTCTCTTCAATAGTGACTTTGATGAATTCGATGTCCAGTAATTTTGAGATTTTTCCTATTTCTTCAATTATTCTGGTAATTCCGATACCCTTCATGCCCCTTAATATCGCAATAAATCTTCTGTTCGAATTTCTAAAATCGTTTAATAGTTTGGTGAAAGCGTTAATCTCTGTTTCTCTTCCAATAATACGGAGGTTTGAGAGTGAAAGATCAAGTATTTCTTCTTTAGGTTCTGATTTGGTAACAATTTTACCTCTTCCCATTTTTTTGCTGTTTAAGGCTCGTTCGTCGGCTGTTTTTAATAGTTCATCTGCTGTCAAACCATCTATGGGGAATTGAGATATCCCCATGCTGATGGATATCTTTAGATTTTTTGTCGGTCCGTAGTTCTGAGACTCAAGCTGTTCTTTTACTCTTTGTGCAATTTTTACCGCGTCATCCAGAGGTACATCAGGTAAGATTATTACGAACTCGTCTCCTCCATATCTGAATATCAGGTCAGATTCTCTAAGAAAGTTCCTCATATTTTCTGCAAATTGTCTAAGAACCTCATCGCCCACCTGGTGTCCAAAATTGTCGTTTATCATTTTGAAGAAATCCATGTCCACGAAGACAAGACAGAGTGGTAAACCTTTTCGCTTCGCTCTTGAGATTTCTTCGTTTAGCCTGAAAAAGAAGTAGTTCCTGTGATAAAGACCTGTTAATGGATCGTGCAGATAAATCTCAGCCATAACAACTTATTAGAATTATTCTATTGTCATTTTTGGGGAAAGTCAATTCTTGTCAATATGGTTTATAATTACAGTGTGTCAATTAAAATTAAGATAAGAGTAACGCCCGGCGCAAAGAAATACGGTATTGAATTTGATGAAAAAAAAGATTTTTTTATTGTTTCGGTAAAAGAACCTGCGACGGATAATCTTGCAAACAGAGCTTTGGTGGAAATGTTTTCACGTAGGCTGGGTTTACCAAAGGAGAAAGTAAAGATTATTAAAGGCTTCAGAGAGCCCCGCAAAATTCTGGAAATTCTGGAAGAGCTGGATTTTTCCGAGATCAAAAGGAGGCTTCTTGGATGACTTTCCTCATTAATATTTTTTTAGTTTTCTCTATTCAAGTAGTTGATTCTGTCGTCCTCTATAGGTTTAGAAGCGCGACTTTATCGCCTTTTTCTGACTTCACTTTCAAAGGCTTATCTTATTCTGCAAACACGGAAGTCATACTCACCGGTTCCCTAATTTACTGGTCATTCTCTGAAAGAAGGGATTTAAATTTAATGAAATCCTATACTGCGGGACTTATATCCTCTTCGATTATAACTCAGTCGTTGAAATTTGTCGTGGGCAGGACAAGACCCGATGGTGAAAATTCCCGGACGAATTCTTCTTTTCCATCCGGTCATTCCGCAGTAGCTTTTTACGTTGCAGGGTATTTTAGCGGTATTTACCCTAAGTACAGAATTCCTCTCTACACCTGGGCCTGTGGTGTTGCCCTCTCTCGGGTATATCTGAAAAGGCATTGGCCTTCGGATGTGATAGCCGGAGCAATAATAGGATGGGGAACTGCGAAGTTTTTTTACCGTCATAAAGACTGGTTTAGCAAAGTTTCTATTTTTTAAAAAAAAGCTGAATCCCTATTAGGATTAAAAATATAGCAAAGGCCTTTCTAAGAGTATTAGGATCGATACGTTGTGCTAATGTTCCACCCAAAAGCCCCCCTAAAAGTAGGCCAAAAGCTATAGTGAGGCCCAATTTTAGATCGCAGTTTCCTGCTTTATAGTATTGGATAAATGCTAAAATTCCAACAGGTAAAAGTAGAGCAGCAAGCGATGTACCCTGGGCCTTGTGCTGGGGCATTTTGAAGAAGTAAATTAATATAGGAGTTATGACCGTGGCACCGCCCACTCCAAAAAATCCACTTATGATACCTGCAATAATTCCAATCAAGATTCCATAAAGAATCATCATATCAATGGCCTTATAATAAAGTTTTGGGATTGTAATTTAAAATGATAAAACCGGAAAGGAGAAAAGTCGCAGTACTTTTCGCTGATATAAAGGGTTTTACGACCCTTTCGGAGTTTTTGGATCCCGAAGATTTGCAAGAGTTAGTAGATACGATATTTAGAGATTTCAGATATATTATTGAAAGTAATGGGGGATATTTAGATAAGATTATTGGAGACGCAATAATGGCGGTGTTTGGAGTACCATCCTCCAAGGGGGACGATACCAGGAGAGCTGTTTTGACCGCTTTACAGATGCAGGACACTCTCCGAAGAATAAATGAGGAGAAGAAGATTGATATTAAACTTAGAATAGGAATTAATTATGGTGAAGTTCTATGGTCTTCCATTGCTGGTGAAAAACCTACTGTGATTGGAGATACCGTAAATGTAGCGCAAAGGGTGGAGGAGTTAGTGGAACCAGGTAGAGTTTTCGTTACAGAGTCAATTTACCAACTGGAGTACAGAAATTTTTATTTTGTTGAAGTTGGTCTTTTTAAGCTAAGAGGGCGGGATGAACCGGTTAAGGTCTTTGAAGTATTGAGCGAGAAAATACATGTCAATGAGTTTTCCATAAGGGGAAGATTTGTTACACCATTTACTGGTAGGGTCTTAGAGATGGAAGATCTATTAAGTTGGTTTAAATTCATAATGGAGAATCCAAAGATATACTCTTTAATTTTGTGGGGGGAAGCCGGTATTGGAAAGACGCGTTTTTCCTCTGAGTTCAATAATGTTATTAACGACAATTTTAAAGATTTAAAAACATTTTTAGTGAAGTGTGATCCTGTGAAGCAAAGGCCATTTTACGTGCTTAAAGCTCTAATGGGGTTTTTGCTGGAAGAGATGTTTGGCAAAGAATATGCACTACCGAAGGTTATAGACGTTTTTGTAAATGACTTTGGGATTTTAGAGGTGGAAGCGGAAATTCTCGCGAGGAGAATAGAACTCTTTTTGAAGGGAGAATTAACTTTAACACAGTCTGATATTTTATTGGAATTTATATCCCAGATCAAAGTTATTTTAGAAAATTTTGCCAGGAATAGAAGAGGAGTTGTAATTTTTATAGACGATTCACAATATGCTGATTCTGAAACTCTTGAATTCTTTAGTAGACTCAAAAAGGAAGAGTTCGATACCCTTATTCTCTTATTTTTCTCTTCAAGGGAGAAATTAATGTTTCTTGATTTTGACAAAGAGATCCAGCTTTCAGGTCTTGGTGAGGATTTCATTAGAGAGGTATGTGTTACGATCCTGGGAGTTGAGAAAGAGAATATATCCAGGGATTTTATATCCTGGATAGAGGCCAAAACCAGAGGCAATCCTTATTTTGTTGAGGAACTTGTGTATTATCTTAAAACTAAAGACCTTCTGGACTTAAACCCTCTTCGTTTAAAATCTGAGGATGTTAGCGTGCCAGAATCCGTTTCCGGGGTGCTTCTGAGTTTAGTAGATGAGTTGCAAGAAGATGTTAGAGAGGTGATAAAAACTGCATCGGTGGTCGGAAAGAATTTCTGGAAGAATTTTCTCGAAAGAATATTGAGACGGAGTATTGAGTATGAACTTTCAATTCTTGTAAAAGAGGGTTTAATTGTTCCTCAGATTCAGTCCTACCTGAAGGATGATGAAGAATATACCTTCAGGAACGACCTTTTGAGAGAAAGTGTTTATTCGCTTCTAACGAAAAAGGAAAAAGAGAATCTCCACAAAATAGTTGCTGAAGAATTGGAAAGGATTACCGAAAAAGATGAGCACTTGCTTTATCTTACTGCATGCAATTTCGACAAGGCTGCCAACCGAGAAAAAGCTCATTATTATTATGAATTAGCCGGGGATAAGGCGTTTTTAAAAGGATACTATTCATATGCTCTAAAGGCTTATGAAGCCATAGAACCAAATGAGGAAATTTTCTATAAAATAGCACAGTGTCTGGAAGGGCTCGGTGAATTTGAGAAGTCCAAAGAAATAATCCTGTGCAATTTAGAGAGGCTTGAGGAAAACTCTTTGTTGAGAACAAAATTCGAAATTCTTTTGTCGGGCATCCTGGAAAAAGAACATAAGTTTCAGGAAGCTTTTAATTTCCTTGAGAGGGCATCAAATTCAGAGGATCCTGATTTAAGAGCTTATGCTATTTATAAAAAAGCATGGGTCTACTTCCGCATGGGAGATTACGAGAAGGCAATGGAATTTGCTCATGCAAGTATGAAAATCATAGAAGATTTTGGGTTAAGTTCACGGGATGCCATCAAAACATTGGGGGCTTGTTTCACATTGCTTGGAATAATAAATCAGTCAAAGGGAGATGAGAAAAATCTGATGGATGCTCTTGAATATTATGAGAAAGCAAGGATTCTCTTTGAAGAAATAGGCGAGGTAATTTCACAGGCCAAAATTCTTATTAATATTAGTCAAATTCTTCTGGCTTTACAAAAATATACGGAAGCTGAAAGTTACCTTCAAGAATCTTTTGAGGTGGTCAAAAAATCTGGTAGTAGATTTCTAATGGCTGTTGTTTTAAATAATTTAGGCAGGGTTTACTACAACTCGAGGAAACATGTTGAGAAGGCAAGAGAATATTATCATGAAGCCTATAATATCTTTCGAAGTCTAAATTTGCAAGATTATTGTATTGACACTGGATTTAATCTGGCCGGATTTTTAATAGAGCAGGGCGAATATGATAAGGCACAAGAAATACTAGATAATATTTCAAAGAATGCACATGAACTTAATCAGTATAGGCGTGGGCTTTTCTATATACTGGGTGCCTTACTTTTCTTCAGGAGTGGGCTATATGATCAGGCTTTGTCTTATTTTGAGAAAGCGCAAAGTATATACGAAAGTTTAAGTAGTAAGGACAGGATATTTCAGGTAAAAACTTATCTTGGAGCTATAGCATACCTCAGGGGCGACGAAGGTTCTGCAATAAGTTATGTACTGGATGCTCTAAATTTCCTGACTGAGGCAGATGTAAAGATTCCGCGCGTTGTTGACTCATTGATTGTGAACGGATTAGTCCAGTTTTTATGCCGAAGAAAGATAGAATTTCCTGAATTTGTGGATATTGAAGCATTTAGAGAAGAAGTTCGCTATCATGCCATGGACATCAAACTTTCCTGGACCGTTCTTCTGAAATTCACGAAAAATAAAGGTATATCAGAATTAGGAGATTTATTTACCAGAGAGCAATTAAAAGACCTTCATGTCTCTCAGAATTTTCCGTTTTTTGAGGAAGCGCAGGATTTATCTGGATTTCTTAAACTCCTCGATTCATGGAACGCCGTTTTGCTGAAAAAGTTAATCCTTGCTATAAACCGTTTGACTTAGTAACTTTTACAATTTGACTATAGCTCAAGGTTAATATATAATTTCCTAAGGGAGGTGACGTGATGAAAAGGTTAATAATGTTGATGATGTTTTTTATATTTGTCCTATCCTTTTCATGTAAAAGGCCACAAAGTTATGAGGACGAAGCTGTAACTGCGGTGGGTGAAATTTCGGACGTTAATTCTGATGCTGATTCCAGTGAGGCTCAAGTTCAACTGGCTAAATTGCCTGAACCTGAAGGTATTCCCATTCTGGTTGGTATTGACAAGTCATTCTGGATTAAAGACCCCACAGATCCAACTCCATTATTACACATGGTTAACCTTTACACCAACCTTTATTTAAGAAGCTCTTCCAGCTTTGGTGAATATTACTATGACACTTTGTATCGAACATGGGCGATGACTTCTCCAGATTTTCAAGGTGTAATACTTAACTGGACAAATTCATCGGATTCTTATAAACTCATTTTCAAGGTTGAAAGGTATCAGGAGGTCTCTCAATATTTGCATGTAATAAAAGGTGGGATCGATTTCGTAAAAAACTCCACTGATACTTTGTATTCTTCAACTTTTGATTTAAATACCGAAACTTCTACTCTTAACCTTGTCTACAGTATACTGGATGTACTTACCGCCAATGTAAGTGCTGTGCGTTCTGCAAAGTTTACACCATTTAATGGGGTTATAAACGGTGTAGTGGTGGGAAGAAACGGGAAATCCACTTTAATTGTAGATACCGTTAAATCAGACGATACCAGGAGAGTATCCGTCAGATTTGTGAGGTTAGGAATTGTTTTTGATATTAGAGCAAATGTTTCAGCCGCAAGTGCAGCCACAAATGCACCCAGATACAGAGACATTTCCGGTGACTTTTATGCCAATGGGGCTCGTATAGGTAATGTTTCTGGTAGAAAATATGAATATGATACGCCCGAGCACAAGAGCTTTTTACAGATTGAATTAAACTCTGGAAGGATAATCAGAATCTGGTAAAATAAGAGTTGAAAACTACTTAGCTTGCAATATTTTGAAAAGACCTTTTGCTTCAGCTAGTATTTCATGGTTATCGCTTACAATTTTAGAATTTGTAAAAGCCCAACCATTTCTCACATCATCGACAGCGCCTTCTATTGTGATGGTTTTTCCGATTTCCACCGGTTTTTTAAATTTTATTTCGAGCTTTGCAGTAACGCCCATAAGACCCATAGAGGCAACGGCATGCGCCATGGCCTCATCCATGAGGGTTGCCAGGATACCACCATGCACAATATCCTTATAACCCTGGAGGGTTTTATCCGGGGTATATTTTATGACGGCTTTTTTATCACCCCTCTCAATTTTGAGCTTTAATCCTCTTGGATTTTCCTGACCGCAAGCGAAACAGTATTTGTCGTCTTCCAATATCATTTATCTTTAAGGAACCGCCAGCGTGAAAATTTAAATATTAACTTTTTCTGGTCATCGTCCAGCTCAAGTCTTTGGGGAAAATAGTCCTTTGTTATTAGCTTTAAGTAATTGAAGTTTTCGCTGTCTTTGGGGTACAAAAATAGAATTGAGTCATTAATGACAATGTTGTAGCTTATAGTATCTTCAAAGAAACTAAAATTTAAGAATTTCATTGCTTGATCTGATAAGGGTTCTTTGCTTACTTTTCCATTTGTTTCCACAAATAGAGTGTCTTTGATAATTTTATAAACCTCACGAGAGGGTTTCTTGATTTCAAAGGTAACAGTATTATTTTTTTTTGTAAGTGTACCGATAAATGTATCCTGAGAGGCGATATCTTTATAGACTACAATTTCCTGGAAATCACATGCAAAATTTTTGTATGAAAATGATTTTAAAGAGTCTATACTTAATCCAAGTAGGAAAAGAAAGCTAAGCATTTTCTATAATATCTCTTTCAATAAAATTGCAACTTCTTGGGGTTCCTTTGCCACCTGAACTCCAGCTTCATTAAAAGCTTTTATCTTTTCTTCTGCAGTTCCTTCGCTTCCAGAAATTATTGCACCTGCGTGTCCCATTCTTTTTTCCTTGGGAGCAGTTCTTCCTGCAATGAAAGCAACAACGGGTTTTCCAAATTCGTTCTTTATGTATCTCGCTGCCTCTTGCTCGTCAGTACCTCCAATTTCTCCAACGAGAACCACGGCTTTAGTTTCAGGATCATCTTTGAACAGCTTGAGTAGATCTATGAATTTTGTTCCAATAATTGGATCACCCCCTATCCCGACGGCTGTTGATTGACCAATGCCGTTGGCGGTTAAATGGCTTACTATCTCATAAGTTAAGGTTCCACTTCTTGATATTACACCGACATTGCCTCTTTTAAATATATGACCTGGTAAAATTCCAACCTTTGCCTCTCCAGGTGTAATAAGTCCTGGACAGTTCGGGCCAATTAATCTTGCCCCTTTTTCCTGAACATAATGGACTACTTTAACCATGTCTTGTACAGGGATTCCCTCAGTAATGGCCACGATCAATTTAACACCTGCATCTGCTGCCTCTAAAATGGCATCAGCAGCAAAGGGGGCGGGCACAAAAATACAGGAAACATCTACACCTTCCTTTTCAACTGCTTCTCTTACTGTATTGAACACGGGTATTCCCTCAACTAACTGACCACCTTTTCCCGGCGTAACTCCTGCCACCACTTTTGTTCCATATTCTTTCATTAATTTTGCATGAAAGGAACCGTCTCTTCCAGTGATGCCCTGAACCACAACTCTTGAATCCTTATTTATAAGTATTGCCATATTTCCTCCTTGCTTATCCCTACGTCATATTTGATAATTATAACGATGGAGCATAGAATTTTAAAGAAGCTATTAGAATATCTTGAAGAGGATATACCTTTTGGGGATATTACTGGTGATCTTATTCCCGAGGACAAAGTAGCAAAGGCGCGAATTGAAGCACGTGAAAATTTTAAGGTCTTTGGGCTTAAATATGCGAGGTTGTTAATGGAATATTTCGATTTGAAAGTTAGACTTTCAAAATCCGACGAAGAATGGGTTAAAAGAGGCGATGTTCTAATCGAGGTTGAGGGAAATGCAAGAAAAATATTGATGCTCGAAAGAACCGTTTTAAATCTTATCAGTAGATTGTCAGGAATCACCACGCAGGTGGCTTATTTCGTAATAAAAGCCAAAAATATTAATAAAGATGTTATCATTGCTTGCACAAGGAAAACCACTCCAGGTTTGAGATATTTCGAAAAAATGGCTGTGAAGGCAGGCGGTGGAGATACTCATCGTTTTTCATTATCAGATTGTGTTATGATAAAGGATAATCATCTTAAGGTTCTTGGTGGCATTGAGAATGCTATAAGAGAGGCAAAACGTTTGTCCAGTTTTGCCCATAAAATTGAAGTTGAAGTGGAAAATATTGAGGATGCAATAAAAGCCGCGGAATTTGGAGCTGATATAGTAATGCTGGATAATATGTTGCCTGAAGAAGTCAAAAAAGTTGTAGAACTTTACAAGGAAAAGGGATACTCAGGTAAGGTGTTATTAGAGGCCTCAGGTGGAATTACTTTTGACAATATAGAAGATTATGTGGAAACAGGTGTAGATATTATTTCCTCAGGTTTTCTGATTTATGGTGCAAAATGGGTAGATATTTCCATGGAGTTCGAAACATGAGAATGGGAATTATTGGTTGTGGGGCTATTGGGAGTTTCATAGCCCGGGAAATAGATGAAGGGCAAGTGGAAAATGTGGAGCTTGTGGCTCTCTTTGATATAGATTTGGCTAAAGCTAAGGAGCTTGCCAGTAATTTAAAAAAGGAAGTCAGAATCTGCAAAGACTTCGAAGATTTTTTGAATACACCCATTGATTTAGTTCTCGAGGCTGCTTCCCAGGAAGCTGTTAAGTCCCATGCTTTTAAAATAATTGAATCAGGTAGAGATCTGATTGTTATGAGCGCGGGAGCACTGGCTGACGATGATTTCCGGGAGAAGCTCTTCGCATTTGTTAGAAGGACTTCAAGAAAATTATACGTTCCTTCTGGTGCTGTAGCAGGGCTTGATGGTCTAAAGGCTTTTTCCAATGTGAAAATATATAAAGCGAGCCTTGTTACACGAAAACCCCCGTCCGGTATTGGTGCTGGAGGGGATGTACCGGTTGTCCTTTTTGAAGGCCCAGCGAAGGAAGCTGCAAAGAAATTTCCACAAAATATCAATGTTGCTATTGCGCTTGGTCTTGCAGGAGATATGCTTGAGAAATTGACGGTCAAGATATTGAGTGACCCGGGAGTTACTGTTAACGAGCATCATATCGAGGTGGAATCAGAAGCTGGAGAGTTGAAAGTAATTCTAAGAAACAGACCTTTCCCTCATAATCCCCGAACCAGCTTCCTCGCTGCTCTTTCGTGCCTTGAAATGGTAAAAAATATAGGAAGAAATATTATTATAGGGGGATAAAAGGATGAAATCTCTTGCTGAAAGTATTGTAGATCTTCTAAAGTTGAAAAGGGTTGATTACGGAGATGTTAGGGTAGTCCGGATAGAAGAGGAGTTTATTAACGTTAGAAATGGCCTTGTTGAAAATATTGTTAGAACCCATAATGAAGGTATAGGAGTCCGGGTTTTAATTGAGGGGGTCTGGGGTTTTTCCTCCGTTAGCGACCTTTCTATCAAGGCTGCACAGGAGGCGGTGGAAAAGGCTGTGAAAATAGCAACTTCAATAAACAGGCTTGCGAGAACAGTAGAGCTTACGAAAGAAGATGTGTATGTCGACAGCTATGTAAGTTCATTTCAAAAGGACCCTTTTAAGATCAATCTTGACGACAAAATAAACTTGTTATTGAAGGTTGATGAGTCTTTGAAGAAGCGACTTGTAAAGAAGAGGTACTCCAGTCTTGAGTTCAGAGATTTCAGGCAAATTTTTGCTTCCACAGATGGAAGTGTAATCGATCAAAGATTTGTTGATTCTGGCGCATTCATCAAGGTAGTTGCCATCAAAGATGATGAAGTACAGGAGAGGTCTTTTACAAATGTAATGAGGAAAGGATACGAATTTATTGAAGAGCTAAATTTGCCTGAAATTTCTCAAAAATTATCCGAAGAAGCAGTAGCTCTACTAAAGGCTCCTCTTTGCCCCGAGGGAGAGATGGACCTAATACTTATGCCCGATCAAATGGCACTTCAGATTCATGAATCCATAGGACATGCTCTCGAGCTGGATAGAGTTCTCGGCTTTGAGGCTTCTTACGCTGGCACGAGCTTTGCAGCACTTGATAAGCTAAATACATTTAAATACGGTTCTGAACTTTTGAATGTAGTACAGGATTCAACTATTCCCCATGGCCTTGGAACTTTCGGGTACGACGATGAAGGTGTAAAGGCTCAAAAAGTTTATCTGATAAAAAATGGTATTCTTACCGGATACCTTTCTTCTCGAGAGACTGCTCACTACATAGGCAGGAAAAGCTCAGGAGCTGCCAGAGCTCAGGATTGGTCCAGGATTCCAATAGTTAGAATGACCAATATAAATCTTGTGCCAGGGGAAAACACCCTGGAGGAGATGATACAGAGCACAAAAAAGGGGCTTCTTCTTAAGACCAACAAGTCATGGTCCATTGATGATAAAAGGCTAAATTTCCAATTTGGAACAGAGATAGGTTATCTCATTGAAAATGGGAAGATTGTTAGCGTGGTTAAAAATCCATCTTATACCGGTATTACCCCAATTTTCTGGAATAACCTTGAGATGGTGGGGGGTGATAAGGAATTTGAACTTTATGGTTTGACAAATTGCGGGAAAGGGGAACCGGGTCAGTCCATGAGGGTTGGTCATGGAAGTCCGCCTTGTAAGTTTAGAAAAGTTAAAGTTTTGCCATCAAAATGAAGCGACTTATATCCTTTATTGTTCTGTTCATTCTTCTCTGTTTTGGTTGTGGAAAAAAGACGAGTTATGTAACGAAAACTTATACTGTGATGGGTACCGTATTGAACGTTACCCTTCCCGAGAAAGATATCTTCTACGCTGACTCGGTTTTTTACATATTTAAGCTTATTGACTCCTTAATGAATCCTATCAAAGAAGGTTCGGACATTTTTAAAATTAACCATTCTGATACATTTGTTGAGGTCCACCCCTTTACGTATGAGTGTATTGAAAAATCCTTAGAAGTCGCCAGGGTCACCGAAGGAGCTTTTGATATCACTGTGGGTGTGCTGGTTCATCTTTGGCACTTCGATGAGTATGGTAAGTATGTGTTTCCGGATGAAGATTCCATTGAAAAGTATCGAAGATTTGTGAACTGGCGTGAGATAACCCTTAGAAATGGGAAAATAAAATTGGCGAAAAATCAGCAAATTACTGTGGCAGGAATTGCAAAAGGGTATGCCATAGAGAGGGCAGCCGATTTTCTCAAGAATAAAGGGGTTTCTTCCGGAATAATTGATGCCGGCGGTGATTTATATCTTATTGGAAAAAAATGGGGTGAAAGCTGGAAAGTAGGGGTTAGGGATCCCTTTACTAAAGGGATAAATAGAATTCTTGCTCTTTCAGACGTTTCTTGCTGTACATCCGGTGATTATGAGAGATATGTGGAACAAAATGGGAAGAGATACAGTCACATATTCTCCCCCTTTGATGGATATCCTGTTTCCAATGGTGTGAGAAGCGTAACGGTGATTTATAAAGATGCCACATACGCTGATGCTTTTGCTACGGCCCTTTTTGTGATGGGTCCGGACAAGGCTCCGGAGTTAAGAGAAAAAGTGAAGGGTCTTGAATACATGATAATAACCGATGACACCACGTTTTATTCAGAGGGATTTTCTAAATATTTAGTTCCTTAAGAAATTTCCTTGCTTCTTCTGGCCCAATTTCATAAATATCGTTACCGTATATATCAATCCCAACGATTAATGGAAAATCTTCTACAATCAGCCTGTAAATAGCTTCGGGTCCAAGTTCAGGGAATGCAACAAGCTCCGATGATTTTATCTTCGTGGAAAGGAGGGCACCTGCGCCTCCCGTGGCTATGAAATATACGCCCTTATACTTAATTAATGCTTCCTTAACGTCATTACTTCTTTTCCCCTTCCCTATAAAGCCTTTAACCCCGTTGGAAAGTAGAAGGGGCACATATGGGTCCATTCTTGTTGAGGTAGTAGGTCCTGCCGAACCAATTACTCTTCCAGGAGGTGCTGGAGTTGGTCCACAGTAGTAAATAATTGAGCCTTCCAGGGGAAAAAGATCAAAGATTTTACTCTCCAGTAATTCTTTAAGTTTTTTGTGGGCTGCGTCTCTGGCTGTGTATATTTCGCCTGTAAGCAGAACAGAATCACCTGCTCTAAGTATTTCCAGGTCCTTTTCCTTTAAGGGAGTACATATTTTGTGTTCCATATTTTTAAATTGTAATCTTAGTAACTAATTTTTCAAAAATCTCTTAAAATATTCATCGAATTTTCCTTAAAATTTTAGTATGAAAAAGCGGTTAATACTTTCAATTTTACTCGGAGTGTGTTCTCTGACGCTACTTGTGGTTTTCATTCTATCTGGGGTAAGGGCTTACAAACTTCGAAGACGTGAGTTTTACATCAAGAACGTAAATCCCAAAATAAAGGTTGAGGTAATAAATGCCTCAGGCGTCCCCGGGCTTGCTAAAAAGGTTACTTTTCTTTTGAGGGAAGAAGGTTTTGATGTGGTTTATTTCTCTCATGTAGCTGAAACACTGAACAAAACGGTGGTAGTAGAACGTTCGGACTCTTCTTTCTCCCATGCAAAGCACCTTGCTAAATGGCTTAGGGTTTCGGAAATTACTTTGGAGTGGGACTACGATAAGATTTCCGACTGTGCTTTAGTAATTGGAACAGATTATCAAAAATATTTTCCCGGTATTGATACCTTGGCTATTTTTTATTGATGCTCCGGTGGGCTATAGTTTGGTGATTCTTTTGTGATAATAATGTCATGGGGATGAGATTCTCTGAGAGCAGAATTTGTAATCTTTACAAACTTCGCTTTTCTCTTTAATTCTTCGAGGTTTTTGGCACCAACATAACCCATTCCTGATCGCAGACCGCCAATAAGTTGAAATACCACATCCTGTACCTTACCTCTGTAGGGTACCATTCCTTCCACGCCTTCAGGTACAAATTTGGATTGCCCTTCCTGAAAATATCTGTCTTTGCTCCCCTGTGACATAGCCCCCAGAGAACCCATTCCGCGATATAACTTGAATTTCCTACCCTCATATAGAATGGTTTCCCCTGGGCTCTCATCGGTGCCGGCGAAAAGACTCCCAATCATGCAGGATGATGCACCAGCGGCTAAAGCCTTGACTATATCGCCAGAATATCTAATACCACCGTCAGCTATTATTGGTATGCCATATTCTCTGGCAATTTCATAACAATCAAGAATTGCAGTAAGCTGGGGAACTCCTACACCTGCTACAACTCTTGTAGTGCAAATTGATCCTGGACCAACACCAACTTTTACACCGTCAGCACCAGCTTCAATTAGGGCTTTACATGCTTCTTTAGTTGCCACGTTACCAGCTACAACAGGTATATTGAAATTATTTTTTATCCATTTAACCATTTCTATAACTTTTTTGTGATGGCCATGGGCTGTGTCCACCACGATCACGTCACAACCAGCTTCAACGAGGAGTTTTACTCTCTTCTTTGAATCTTCACCGGTACCACAGGCCGCAGCAACCCTTAGTCTTCCGTGGGAATCTACGTTTGCATCAGGGTACTCTAGTTTCCTTAAAATATCCTTGAAAGTGACAAGGTATTTAAGTTTTCCCTCCTCGTCCACGACGGGTAACTTCTCAACACGATGTTTTTTCATGATAGCCCTGGCGGATTCCATGTCAACTCCTGACTTTGCCGTTACAAGATCAGTAGTCATAACTTCTTTCAGAGTTTTACCTAAATCATCTTCGAATAGCAAATCCCTTCGAGTAACAATGCCCAAAAGCTTCCCTTCGCCGTCGACAATGGGGATACCCGAGATTCCCTTCTCTTTCATTAAGTTTACCGCATCCTCAACGGTATTGTCAGGTCCGAGGGTAAATGGATCTTCAATAAACCAGCTTTGTGATCTCTTAACTTTTCTTATTTCTTCTGCTTGTCTTTCCGGGGTAAGATTTCGATGGATCACGCCAATCCCTCCAAGCCTTGCGAGAGCTATGGCCATGTCGGATTCCGTAACGGTGTCCATTGCCGCAGAAACCAGCGGAATGTTGAGAGTGATGTTTTTTGTAAAGTAACTTTTAACTTCAGTTTCTGAAGGCAATATGGAACTTTCCTGAGGAACTAAGAGGACATCATCAAAGGTTAAGGCTTCTTTAAAATTCATATTTATTTAAACTGGGGGACAGGGATTCGAACCCCGACCGGCGGATCCAGAGTCCGCTGTCCTGCCAGTTAGACGATCCCCCAGTGGTAGCGCCACCGGGATTTGAACCCGGGTCTCCTGGCTGAGAACCAGGTGTCCTGAGCCGGACTAGACGATGGCGCCACTTTTTAAAGTAGATATATATTATAGGCTTTTTGCCGGAAATACAAGTTGAAACGCCTTGAAACAAAGTGTTTGTTTTTGACTTCTATAGGGTTTATAATTTTTTAAATGCTAGATTTTGAAGGAAATATTTATAGTCTCCTTAAAAGCTGGGGTTTAAAAGTTGCTAAAGTTTACTTTATCCATAAAATTCAGCTTTCTGAGTTTACAGAAGAAATACTAAAAGCCGGATCTAAAAGCCACATAATATTACAAAGAAATAATTCAGTATATTTTGTTCGATGGCCAAACATCATCGTTTTTGAAGAGTGCGGTGAGCCTGAAAGGGTTAAGGAGTGGGCGGAGGCTCATACTTCGTTTTTAAATTTTCTACTGGATTTAATGACCGGGCGTTACAGTCTCGATAGTATGACAGACTTCATAAGACTTCTCTCTGATATCAGGGATTACTATCAAGTTTATGGCCTAATTGTGGAGAAAATTTGTCATCTTACTTCTTCAACGATTGGAGCTCTTACTGTTTATGACAAAAATTTGAATATGTTATTTGGTAAAGGTTCAGGATATGTTAATCGTGAATTGCATGGTGATGTTGACGTAGAACACACATTTGTTTTTCATCTCACTCCTGAAACCGCTGCAAGTAAAGCATTGGAGATGAGAGATTTGATAGTTATTAACAATACTTCCTTAGAGGAAAGGATATTAAAAAAGTTCGTCGAATACTATAAAGTGGATAGAGTAATAGTTGCACCACTTTTTGTTGAATCAGAACTGTTTGGCGTTATTTATCTGGGTAGATTTTTAGGCTATCCTGAATACCAGCAGGAAGAAATTAAAATCCTAAGAATGCTCCTCCCCTATCTTACTTCAGTGGTAAGACTCCTAAAATACCAGGAGGATTCAATAAGGAAGCTCAAAGCATTACTTTTCGTTAAGACAATTTCTGAAGATATTCTTTCCGAGACGAATATTTACAAAATATTAGACATTGCAAGGGACTATATATTGGAGCTTCTAAAATTTGAAGAATTTGCATTTATTAGTATTGAAGGTGATGAGTATAAAGTTATTTATTCTCACAATTTTCATTCTTCGCAATTGGAAGCATTGATAGATGGGGCTGGTTGTATAAGTAAAGTTTTAAATAAGGCGAACAATGAGGACGAAGAGATTACCTTTGAGTGTTTAGAACAAGAGGTGATGGAAAAGATGGGTTATAAATCTCTGTTGGCTGCACCTATAAAAATTGACAGTCAGTTCTCCTTTGTTTTAATTCTTGGGTCTAAAATAAGGGGTACTTTAGAAAAGGGGGATTCGGATTTTCTTAGAGTCGTTATAAATTCCATAGGAGTTGCATTAAAAAATCTTTCACTTTATCAAAAAAGTTTAGAAACGCTGGATAAGGTTATAGAAATGCTCTCCCAGTTGGAAAGTAAAAAAGATTACTTCACTGCTAACCATTCTAAGGAGGTTGCTGAGTTTGCTCTGAAGATTTCAAAGGAGTTAATGTTGCCCGAGGAAGAAATGAAAAACATATATGTTGCGGGTCTTTTACATGACCTGGGTAAAGTTGTGGTGGAAAAGGCAGTGCTACTGAAAAAGTCTGCTTTAAATGAAGATGAATGGAAGGAGATTAAGTCGCATCCCCATTGGGGGCGGGAGATTCTCGAAAATATTCCCGGGCTCAGCGCTGTGGCTAATTATGTGGAGACTCATCATGAGAAGTTCGACGGGAGTGGTTACCCTTTTGGCCTAAAAGCAGAAGAAATTCCTCTTGGAGGGAGGATTCTTTGTATTGCCGATGCAGTAGTCACTATGCTTTCAGATAGGCCTTATAGAAAGGCATTGACCAGATAAGAAGTAATCTTCGAATTAATTAAAGAAAAAGGTCGGCAATTTGATCCTCAGCTTGTGGACATCGTTATAAAAATTCTTGAAAGAGAATCTGAAGCTTTTTTAAATTAAAATTCAACGTGGTTTTATCTATTTCAGTAACTTTTTAATATCCTCTACGACTTCTTTGAGAGGAGGACAATCAAAAAATCTTCTACCTGTTACCTCGTTGGCATAACTTTTGTATAGGTTGCTTACGGTCCTTTTCCAATCTTCGGGCAAACTGGGTGGATAGATGGATACTTTTTCCTTCCAGTGAATTTTATCTTCCTTTTTTACTTTTTCCACTTCTTTGTACCATGACGTTTCTCGATAGTAGATCCTTAGAATTTCCTTGCTCATAGGTATTCCATCGTAGGTAAATCTACATTCATCTAGGGTTCCAAGAACGTCTACAATCATGATATTTCGGTTTTCGTCAAGAGCAAATTCAAATTTACCATCCTCATTCACAAAACCAAGCTTGCTGACGATATCGGTTAATATATTGTTGAGCTTAAATGCTATCTCCTTCAGCAAGTTAAACTCGCCATCATATAAGCCACTTATTTTACGGGCTTCGCTTTCCGTTATGTATCGATCGGTGGTTTCAAGTCTTGTTGAAAAATCTAATAATGGTTGAGAAAGCTTTGTATTGGGTTCGGGAATGGATGAAAGGCCGTAATCCTCTGGTTTGGCATCTCCTGAACGTAAACGCTTTAATAGTGAGGAGCCTTCGGGGATGGTGTTACGGTAAATAACTTCAAGGGGTATCAAAAAGTTTCCATTTAAATCTCTAAAAGCCGAGTAATCATAATTACTGTTTTTCAACTCGGGTCTTATTACTCGGACCATGCGAAATTCCATTTCGTTTGAAGGGCTTGAGACTTCAGCCAGTACCTTGGGTACTCCATCTTCAACGATTCCAATATAGTGATGACTTATTCCAAATTTATTTAAGGTCTCAAAAAAGTAGGCCGCTGCAATGCAGATGGCTTTTCCCTTGTCTTCGATATGATCTGGCATCTCCCCCCAGTCGAAAACTGAATACCTGTCCGAGAAGATGAATCGTCCAATACCAGGTTTTTGTGGTTCTGGCTCCCTGATCACTTTTAGGTCCTTAACGCTGCCCATCTAAAACCTCCTGATCCGCTTTTTCAATTTCTTCTTTAAGTGAATTTTGATATTTTTCAATGAGATTAGTAACCTCTGGATATTTGAGAGCTATTATTTTGGCTGCAGCCAGTGCTGCTTGCTCAGGTTCAAGAACCACAAGGGGAGCAACACCTTTCGGCATCCTTAAGGAAGAGTATATATCCGCACCACAAAATTTATCGGAGTAGGGCGGACATGCAATAACCGGCTTTGTGGTATGGGCATCTACAAAACCACTAAGTGCATTACTTCTTCCTGCCACGGTTATAATTACATCAACGTTTTGATACTCTTTTAAAATATCTAGAACCTTTAAAGGCACCTTATGAGCAGAAGCAATTCTTAATATGACGTCGATACCAAATTTTTGGAGGTCTTTTTTTATTTCCTCTGAAAAAGGGAGATCACTCTTTGATCCCATTAATACGAGGACCTGGGGCATGATACCTCCTCTGTTTAATAAGAAATCCTATATATATATTTATAGTGGGCCGTGCAGGACTCGAACCTGCGGCCACCGGATTAAAAATCCGGTGCTCTACCTCCTGAGCTAACGGCCCTTAGACGATTTTTAGTATAAAGGATTTTGGATGGCGATTCAAAAACTCATGGAAAAGATAGTACCATCCCTTCCTGCAAGGAAGATATAATTGTTCCAGAAAACCGGCGAATTTTCAAGGACCCTGGGAACTGGCAAAACCCATAAGAGATTTCCATTAGTGAGGTTCAAACAGTAAAGTTCTCCAAAATCACCGGCGGGAGTAGTGGAGGATACTAAAACGAATGAGTCAACAATTACAGGCACTGAGAATATAAGGTTCCCTGTGTCAAAATTCCATATTCTAAGACCTGAGTGAGAGTTATGTGTGAAGATCTTTCCAAAGGCTGTTGCGACGACGGTAAAGGTGTCTTTTATGGAAAGAGCGCCAACTATTGGTTCTTGTAGGTTAAAAGACCAGCTTAGGAAATTTTTATTAATATCAAATGCGCCAATTTCACCTCCATTATTACCATAATATATCTTACCATTCCAGTAGGTGAGAAATGCTTCTATAGGGGCTGATGTCTTTGTTCCTCCGATTTCAACACCACTTTTCGCATCAATTACATAAATTTTACCTGTAAGGTCAGCAATATATACATGGTCTTCATATATCCCAGGTGTATTTTTCAGCATTCCCGTGGTGACGAATTTCCACTCAATCTGATCCTTGTTTATGTTGTACGCATAAAGACCATCCTGGAAGGTGGGTATGTAAATAAATTCACCAAAAGCCACTGGTGGGGATACTATAGCGCCGTCTATTTTCTTATTTCTAATAATTTGACCTGCTTTGTTGAGGATGTATACATATCCCTCCTGAGTTCCTACTATTATATTATTTTCATAGATGGCTGGTGAATGTAAAATAGCACCTTCAAGTTGCGTGGTCCACAGGATATTTCCACCTGTGTCCAGGGCGTATAATTTTCCGGAAGATGTTCCAATGTAAAGAATTCCGCTATCTATCGCAGGTTGAGCAGGTGTACCATCCAGGTTCCTTGACCATGCTATTCGTGGGGGTGTTTTGCTCAAAGCGCAGGGGGCATTGAAGTTGTGGGATTCATTACCCATATAAGATGGGTAAACGACTTCGGATTTAGTGGTTGCTGTAAAGAAAAACTTTCTATAGACCGCAAAAAGAGCACCGAGCAGCACAATTAATGAGACAACAATGACTGGAACAGGAGATTTTTTCTTCTTTTTAACCACTCTAATTTCAGGAGTTGTCGGAATTAACTTTTCCTTTTCTTCTTCAACCTCTTCTTCAGCAACTTCAATTGGTGTTTCAGTTGAAATAACTTCCAGACCCTGTTTTTCAAGATTTTCTAAAATTTTAGCCGCTTCTTCGAGATTAATTTCTTCTATATGCCCTATATTACTTGGTTCTTCTTTTAATCCTATGAGAACACTCTCTTTTAGTCCGAGCTTGGAATTGATCTCCTCCACTGCTTTGCTCATTTTCGCAAGAAGCTCGTCGTATTCTTTCACTTTCTTGATTACTTCCATTAGTCTGTTTCTTGCTTCAGGCTCTTCGGGCCCACCCATTCTAATTTTGATAACAAGTTTTCCCGCCTCTTCTTCGTAAAGGTTTTTCTGGGTTTCAACTTCTTTCATACTATCGGTAATAAAATCTTTTATTTTCTCGAGTCGATTGTAAAGTTCTTCCAGTTGTTTTAAGTATGTTTGCCCTTTACCCTGGAGCCTTCGCGCACGAAGTTCTTCTTCCTGCTGTAAAAGAGTACTAATAGGCGTTACGTTCTCTACCTTTATTGTTGTTGGTGGTGTCATACCCTTTACTTTCTGGAAGTCTTCTTCAGTATCAGCTTCAAGAAGTGCCTTGAATTGGTTGTAGTTGTGCTGAACCATGGCCATTTGTTTTGCAATTGACGTTAACTTGGATTTTCCTTGGTCAGATGGAATGTCCCCAAGTAATATGCCTATTTTTGTTTTGTTATATTCAATATCAAGTTCTTTTAGTTCATTGGAAAGTCTTTCTACCTCTTCTTGAACGCCATGGAGGAGGGTTTCCAGTTCTCGTGAGAGAAAGTTAATCTCTTTTTCATAATCATTTTTCAGAATTTTGAATTGTTTCTCTGTAATTTCCCCTTTTTCGTAAAATTCATTTAATTTTGAAAGGGCTCGGGTAACCGAGCTATACTTTTCCTTTAAATCTTCTATGCGCTCAATTAAACTTAGTAGTTCCATGCTAAATATTATAGAACCAGACACCTAAAAAGTCAATAGCCTGAATCGGAAATAACTGAGATTAAATCCCGTCTATTCTCTGAGTCTATCAGAAGGTTCTAAAGAATCATGAGGCAATTCTCTTAGTATACTGTCCGAATCTGGCAGTGTAACTACCTCTTTTTGACTCTCCTCAGTTTTCTCATACTCTTCTGGGATGATATTCCTTAGTTTCATAATATAGAGGATTTTTTCTGCTCTTCTCTTTACATAACGAGAAGGATTTGAAGGGTTATACTTAAGGGGATTTGGGAGAACAGAGGCTAAAAGTGCAGCCTCTTCAGGAGTAAGATTAAGAGCTGGTTTTTGGAAGTAAAATCTGGAAGCACCTTCAGCTCCAAAGATTCCAGGTCCCCATTCTGCAATATTTAAATATAATTCGAGTATTCTTTTCTTTGTCAATTTCTTTTCGATTCTTATTGTGAGTACTGCTTCCTGAATTTTTCTGATAAGGGTTTTGCGGGGGCCCAGAAAAAGGTTTTTGGCCAATTGCTGACTTATGGTGCTCCCCCCATATTGAAGCTTTTTCTTTTTGATGTTCTTTTCTAATGCGATTTTTATTCCTTCGAGGTCAAAACCTTCGTGCCTGTAAAATTTGTCGTCCTCTGCGATGAGTACGGCTTTAACGAGGTAAGGGGATATTCGTGACAGTGGCACATATGTTTTGTAAATTTTGTAACTTTTTTTATTCTTTTTGGCAGATTCAATGCGGTGTCTCATCAGAGCGGTTAGTTCGGGAGTGTGGTTTTTCAGGGAATTTACATCATAGAGAAAGGGTGGGACAAAAATATAACCTAAGCCGACTATCAGAAATAAAATCAAAAGAAAATTTAGAACTTTTTTCATGAAGTGAGCCAAATTATTTTACTCCACTTCACTCGAACAAAATATTGCTGTTTACAATTCGGTATAGCAATTCTATTAATTTTATAAACAGAGACTTTCGGAGGTAGTGATGAGGTTTGACAGATTTACGGAGGGTGCACAGGAAGCACTTATAAGGGCTCAAGAGCTCCTTGCCAAATTTAAACACAATCAGCTGGACGTGGAACATATTTTTTATGGACTCCTGGAGGAGGAAGATGGTGTTGTTTCTCAAATTTTCGAAAAGCTTGGTGTTCATCCAGTTCTTGTAAAAGAGAAGATAAAAGAGGCTCTATTAAAAGTACCACAGACTGAAATTCATGGTTCAAGACCCATACAAATATACATCACGCCCAGAGCCCAGGAGGTAATCCAGCAGGCCTTCTTTGAGGCTGAAAAGTTAAAAGACGAATTTGTTGCTCAGGAACATCTACTTCTTGCCATTGAAAATGTGGGTGGAGGAGCATCTGCGAGGATTTTAAAAGAATTCGGGATTGACAAGGAGAAAATTTATAAAGCTCTTTATGAAATCCGAGGAGGGCAGCGGGTTACTGAGCCCACAGCTGAAAGTAAATATAATGCTTTAGCTAAATATACAGTTGATATCACCAGGCTAGCAGAACAGGGCAAGCTCGACCCTGTAATTGGAAGGGATAATGAAATTGATAGGGTAATCCAGATTATTTTGAGGAAAACAAAGAACAATCCTGTTTTGATTGGTGAGCCAGGTGTGGGAAAGACAGCCATCGTTTATGGACTTGCTTTAAGGATTCATGAGAAAAAAGTTCCGGATTTTTTGAAAGATAAACGTATTCTTATGTTAGACATGGGGGCGCTGCTGGCAGGATCGAAATTCAGAGGAGAGTTTGAGGAACGTCTGAAAGCTGTTCTGGACGAGGTAAAAAGACAAAAAGACAGGATTATTCTTTTTATCGATGAACTTCATACCATCGTTGGTGCGGGTGCTGCGGAGGGGGCCATCGATGCTGCCAATCTTCTAAAGCCCGGACTTGCATCAGGGGAGTTGCGAGTTATTGGTGCCACTACACTGGATGAATACAGGCAAAGGATTGAAAAAGATGGTGCACTGGAGAGAAGATTCCAACCTGTTTATGTAAAGGAACCCAGTGTTGAGGAAACTATTGATATTTTAAGGGGTCTCAGAGAAAGATTTGAAGCACACCATAGGGTTAAGATAGCGGACTCTGCTCTTGTGGCAGCGGCAAAGCTCGCGGACAGATATGTGCAGGGCAGAAAGCTTCCTGATAAAGCAATTGACTTATTAGATGAGGCCTGTGCTATGCTCAGAATAAAACTTTCTGAGATGCCGGAGGAGTTAAAGAATTTACAGAACAAGATTGGAAGTTTAAGGGATCAAATTTCCCTTATGAGCCAGTTTGCGGGGGAGGGCGATAATCAGAGGTTGAAAGAGGAACTCGAGAAATTTGAGAGGGATTTTATAGAAAAGAAGGATCAATGGTTAAAAGAGAAAAGTATGGATGATGTAGTGGATGAGAATGATATAGCCTACGTTGTATCAAAATGGACAGGAATTCCAACGATGAGACTTCTGGAGGATGAAGCTAAAAGGCTTCTTTACCTCGAAGAGGAACTCAAGAAGAGAGTGAAAGGGCAGGATTACGCTATAAAGGTTGTAGCGGAAGCTATAAGACGTTCCAGAGCCGGTCTTGGTCCTAAAAATAGGCCCATTGGTGTTTTTATGTTTTTAGGCCCGACAGGTGTGGGTAAAACCCACCTCGCGAGACAACTGGCTTATATACTCTTTAATGATGAGGATGCTCTCCTAAGAATTGACATGTCTGAATACATGGAAAAACATGCTGTTTCGAGGCTTATTGGGGCACCACCGGGATATATTGGATTTGAAAGAGGAGGACAGCTTACCGAGGCAGTAAGAAGAAGACCCTATCAGGTAATTCTCTTTGATGAAATAGAAAAGGCGCACCCGGATGTTTTTAACATAATGCTACAAATTTTTGATGCTGGGAGACTTACAGATTCCCAGGGTCACGTTGTGGATTTCAGGAATACACTGATTATTATGACTTCAAATATTCAGTATCAGTTTAACGACTCTCCAAAGATAGGATTTTTAAAAGATGATTCTGAGGTTACAAAGATTCACCAGTCCAGGGTTAATTCCATAATGCCTGAACTCTTAAAGTTTTTTAAAATTGAATTTTTGAACAGGATTGACGAGTTCGTTTTCTTTAATCCCCTGGGTAAAGATGAGGTTAAGCAAATTGTTGAGCTTCAGCTTCAAGAAGTCAAAGAGAGTCTTTCTGAAAATGGTATTAACTTTACCTGGACATCAAGGGCCGTGGATTACCTGGCAGAAATCGGGTATAATCCTGAACTTGGCGCACGTCCTTTAAGGCGAGCAATACAGACATATATTGAAAATCCTATAGCTGATAGGATACTCGCCGGTGAATTTAAACCCGGTGACGATATAATCGTTGATTATGATGAGGAAATTAAATTCTTAAAAGGTACTGTTAAAACGTCACAAAATTGATTTTTTGTTCTATCTAAGTGTGCTTTTTAGTGTCTGTCACTTGGGTATTTCCAGTCTTTATCGAGGCACATTCGGGATAATCTGGTTATGGTGGGAATTTTTCGCTTGTGCTCCGAAGACACCACGCGTTGGTAAATATCTAGTATTGCTTCTTCTTTCAGATTTAATACTTCGGAAGTCTCTCTAACTGAAAGTTCTAATTCTACCAAGCAATAGAGAACACGATCAATTTCATAATACGTGTGTCCCAATTCTTCCTCATCTGTTTGCCCCACCCAAAGCCCGGCTGAAGGTTTTTTCCTGATTATTTCCGTTGGGATTCCAACGTAGTCGGACATTTGCCATACCTGAGTTTTGTAAAGGTCGCCAATGGGATAAAAATCTACTGCTATGTCACCATATTTTGTCCCGTATCCAAGGAGAAGTTCCGTTTTATTCGAGGTTCCTATTACGAATCCCCCGAGAGTGTTTGCATAGAGGTAGTTCAGAATCATTCTAATTCTGGGTTTTACATTTGCCAGGGCAAGTTTTTGGTTTTTGTTAGCAGCCTCTATTTCTTCGTATCGCTCTTTAAACCACTCGATGGCAGCGTTTATTGGAATAATTCTGTAGTTTATGTTGAACTTTTTGACGAGGTCCAATGCATGTTCAATGTCTTCCTGAGGAGACACACCTTCTTCAGGCATTATGAGACATAGTAGGTTATCACCTAAAGCTTCTTTACTTAAAACGGCCACAAGGGATGAATCCACACCGCCGGATAATGCCACTATACCCACTTTTACGCCGAGTTTTTCATATCGGTCCCTTATGGAGTTAACAATAATTTTCTTGTAGAGTTCAAGTTCTTCATTTTTCAATAGAATATCTATATCCATTTACTCATCTCCTCGTACGCCCTCAAAACTTCTTCAAGAATCTCTCTCCTGACTTCTCTTACCCTGATGTCCCTTCTTCGGAGTCTTTTGGCCTCTTCAAGGTCAACTTCTATTACCTCAAAGTCCTCTTCTAAAAGTTTAAGCCTTTTAATAATTTTAGCACTGGCAGAGTAGACAGCACTGCCACCCCAGTAGGTTATTCCCTCCTGTACTCCACACATATTAGCAAACACCACGGGCAGTATGTTGTCTAAAACCCTCACCTTCAGAAAGTCATCCCAGGTGTCGATTTTTCCTCTGTCAAAAGGTGATGCAGAAAGAGCAAATATGACTTCTGCACCGCGGAAGGTCAAAGCCCTGGCTGGTTCGGGGAACCACAGGTCCTCACTTATGAGAATTCCGATTTTTCCAAAGGGAGTCTCAAAAACAGGCAAAGTAGAGCCCGCTTTAAAGTATTTTAACTCGTCGAAAAGACGGTAGTTTACAAGCTGTGTTTTTGCATATTTTCCGATTATCCTTCCGGAATTAATTAGTGCGGCAGAGTTATAAAAGAATCCTCTTTCGTCCTTGTCTACAAAGCCTATAATTGCCCAGATTTTAAGTTCTTCTGTCCTCTTCAGAATCCGCTTTAAAGATTCTAAATTTTCGTCAACTTTATCAAGGTAAATGTCGCCGGAACCGTAACCCATGGTGGTGAGTTCTGGAAATACTACGATATGGGCACCACTGTTTTTTCCTCTCTCCAGTGCTTCCACAATCTTTTTCTCATTATACTCTATATATCCTAGCCGTGATGATATTTGTGCGATTCCAACCTTAATTGTTCTTTTCATATTTTCCCCTTAGAAGCCTATTTCAAAATTCTGGTCAAAACGTCCTGTAATATACCATCTCCCTCTTGATCCCCTGAAATCAGGCAAGTCATAACTAATTTCAAGGGATCCAGCTGAGCCTCTGGCATTAAAAACGTTACTACCAAACTTCAATCTTCCTCCAAATGAGTAATCATTGTGATCAGAATAGAGATGGGTATGATACACAACTCCCAGGCCTGCGTAAGGAGAGAAATATTTTGTTGGGTATATGAAATTTACGGTTAGGGGAGCATTAATCTCCTTATAGTCGTTTCGAAACACATATTCTCCGGACCCTTCTAATGACAAAAATTTTACAGGATAATATCCAGCTGTAAAGCCTATAACTGGGTAAGCATTGCCATTTTCAAATATCAAAGAGGAGTTGGCACCGAAACGGAATTTTGTGCCCTTTGTTCGGGCAAAAACCGGACATATAAACATAAAGATTGCTAAGATAATTATAGTTCTGTTCATGGTTATAGTATAATCTTTGTGCCGCTAAAAGTAAAGTTCGCCAGAGGTAACTTATAATTAATCGGAGGAGAAAAGGTATGAACAAGGTTATTTGTGCGTTCTTTTTATCTTCTGCCTTGATATTCGGACAAAGTAATCGCACCTCTGAGGTGAGGATCGATGGCGTTGTGGACTCTCTGGAATACAATTCGATGGTAAGTCTTGTTCCTGACACTCTGACCATGTACTATAACGTGGATTCTCTAAGAATTTACATAGCTTTAAAATCCAGTGTTCCCGGGTGGCTTGCTATAGGATTTGATCCTGAAAAGGGAATGAAAAATGCCGATATGATTGTATTGTATCAGGAAAAGGACGGGAACTGGATATTGAAGGATGAATATTCCAGGGGAATTTACGGGCCGCATATGGAGGATGAAAAGATTGGGGGTAAGAATGACATAGAGAATTTTAAAGTTGAGGTTTTCAATCACTATAAGGTAGTGGAGTTTGTCCGAAAGCTCAGTACCGGCGATAAATATGACCGCGTTCTTATACCCGGGCGGAAGGTAAAAGTTATTTTTGCTGCAGCAAAATCTTCTGATATAAGGAAAAAGCATGATCTTTTGAAAGGTATGAAAGAGATAACATTGGAGTAACAAAGATGGGCGTCGTTCACGCTGTTTTAAATATATTAGCTTTTTTATTTTTAAGTTTAGGCATTTATTTTGCCAAAAGACACAGGTTAAGTGTTCATCATGTACTTGTTTTTTCAGCAAGTTCTTTATTGTCTGCCAGTGTTGTGATGATGCTAATTTACTCTGGTGGACTTATTAATTTGCACTGCTTTTTCGGGATTATCGTTTGGTTTACTATGTTTGTGTCGGTTACCGTGGGTTTCTTGTTTAGAAAACGGCTGGTGAAGAGGAAAGTACATAAGGTACTCGGATTAATAAGTGTTTTGTCAATAGCTTTGCAAGTTATATTCGCTTTTATACCCTTATGAGATTTTTGATTGTTGACGGTGCTTCTCTTGCTTTTCGTAGCTATTATGCCTTTGCAGATAAACCTCTTATAAATAGTAAGGGAATAAAAACCAGCGCGCCCTATGCCTTTACCAATTCTTTTCTCAAACTTTTGCGGGAATTGAAACCAACTCATGTGGCTGTGGTATTTGATGCTAAAGGTAAGACTTTTCGTCACGAAATTTACACGGAGTACAAAGCCCAACGTCCTAAAGCACCGCCTGATTTCTTGATACAGCTTTCGTACATTAAGGATATTCTCGACGCCTTCAATGTTAAGAGGCTTGAGATACCCGGAGTAGAAGCCGATGACGTAATTGCAACATTAAGTAAAAAGGCAGAAAAAGACGGTTTTGAAGTTTTTCTTGCCACTCTTGACAAAGATATGTACCAGCTGGTTAGCGAAAAAGTAAAGATTATCGATACCAGAGGCGGAGATTTAAAGATAGTCGGAGTTCAGGAAGTTATAGAAAAGTTTGGTGTCGCTCCAGATCAAATTCCTGATCTTCTCTCTCTAATTGGCGATAAAATTGATAATATACCTAACGTCCCCGGGATTGGTGAAAAAACCGGTGTGGAACTTATAAGAAAATACGGGAGTGTTTTTAACATACTGGAATCCCGGGAAGAGAGTGATTTACTGAGAAGAGTTAAACACTATAGGGATCAAATTCTCAGTACTCTGGAGCTCGTAAAATTGAGGGATGATGTTAGTTTTGAGATAGATTACGACGAGTTTAAGCTAAAGGAGTTCGACAGGCGAAGACTTTTGAGGATTTTTGGCGAATTAGAGTTTTATTCTCTCATGATGGATCTTGCAGAAAAGCCCGATGTTGAGGTTATAGATTGTAAAGCGATCCCTCTTGATTTTTTAAACTCGGATACTTTATCTGTGGAGGTGGGTGATAATTACTTTTATTTAGCAAAGGATAAAGATCGAGTCTATAAGTTAAATAGGGAAATTGCTCTTTCATTTCTACGAGGGTTTAACGGGCGCCTTATAACTTTCGAATCCAAAAAACTTTTTAAACTGTTAGAAAACATTAACATTGGTTTTGATGTATTGCTGGCCACATTTTTGGTAAACAGTGACAGGCCTAAATTTGACCCAGAATCCATAATCGCTGAGTACACAGGATGTTCCCTTGGCATATCTCAGGAACAAAAACTTGCTCGTTTGTGCGCGTTGAATTTTATCTGCTACCAGGTTCTCCAAAATGAATTATCAAAAATGGAACTTGATTCTTTACTTTATAAGATTGAGATACCCTTCCAGAAAGTTCTGGCTCAAATGGAGAAAACCGGAATTAAGATAGATGTGAATAAATTGCATGATTTGAGTAATAAGTTTCAACGAGAGTTAAAACTAATAGAGGCCAAGATTTATGAGTTAGCCGGGTCCCCATTTAACATTAACTCTCCTAAACAACTCTCAGAGGTTTTGTTTAACAGGTTAAAGTTAAGACCCGTGAAGAAAACGAAAACAGGATATTCTACGGACGAAGAAACCCTAAGGAAACTGGCAGAAGAGCATCCTTTACCTCGTTTAATTCTTGATTACAGGGAGCTTTTCAAAATTAAGTCCACTTACCTGGATTCCTTTCTGGAACTTTTAGATCCGGCAACTTTAAGAATTTATCCAACCTTCAATCAGGTTGGTGCAGCTACCGGAAGAATATCCTGTTTAAATCCCAATTTTCAAACTTTACCCATAAAATCAAGTATCGGTCGAGATGTAAGAGATCTGGTGGTCGCTGATGAGGGCTTTAAAATCCTTACTGTGGATTATTCGCAAATAGAACTGAGAATCCTCGCTCACTTTTCTGGAGACAGGAGATTGATAGAAATTTTTAGAAACGATCAAGATGTCCATGCCATCACTGCCTCGTATATCTTCAATAAGCCGGTAAATGAGGTGACGGAGTTAGAGCGCAGAAAAGCTAAGACCGTAAATTTTGGAATTATTTACGGTATCTCACCCTATGGTTTATCCAAGGAGTTAAATATGGAAGTAGCGGAGGCTGAAAAACTGATATCCATGTTTTTTGCAACCTATCCGGGCGTTATGGAATGGATTCAGGAAACCTTGAAATTTGCAAAAGAACGTGGGTATGTGAGGACTTTACTGGGTAGGGTAAGACATATACCGGGTCTTTTATCGTCTGATTCTATCATCTACGAGCAATCCAAGAGAATTGCCATCAATACACCTATTCAAGGTACTGCCGCTGATTTGATGAAAATTGCGATGATTAAGATATATGAAGAGCTAAAGAGTAGGGATTTTCAATCGAGAATGCTGTTACAAATTCACGACGAAATACTTTTTGAAGTTAAAAATGAAGAGGAAGAAGAAGTAATTACCCTCGTTAAAGATGTGATGGAGAATGTGATTTCACTAAAAGTTCCTTTAAAGGTCTCAATTGGGACGGGTGAAAGCTGGCTTCAGGCTTCAAATAAATAAAATTTTCAAAGTGGACTTGACTTTGGGTGAGTTTTACCTTAATAATATTATTATTGCAAAAGGAGGGTTAGAAAATTTTCCTGAATGATGATTGGTGGAAAAAGATGCAGAGGGAACCAACCACACCAAGGATTGGTGTGGGTAGGGTAGGGCCTGAAGGAGCTGGTACAGAAAGGCCTATTATCGTAACGGGCATGGCAACAGGTATTTCTCAGGACCCCTCCCCATGGAAGGCAGGTGTCCAGGCCGGGAAAGGAGCTCTCGATAAACTCGGGAAATTAAAGCCGGATTTCGCTCTTGTTTTTGTCACTGGGAATTACGAGTTAGACCTGGTGGTTAAGGGTGTTTTGCAGTCTATAGGTAAAGATGTTCCCGTGGTGGGGGTTAAGACCCTGGGTGTTCTTTTTAACGAAAAGCAGGTTATTAATTCAGGTGTGCTCGTTGGCGTCATCAAAAGCGATACATACAAAATTGTGCATTCCTTTGGCAAGAACGTTCATCAGGGTTTGCACTCTGCTCTCGAATCCGCCTGTATTCCTGTTTTGGAGCAGTTGAGAGCAAGAAAAGGAGAGGGATATGAATATTTGAATCTATTCCTGATTTTAGACTCATATGTTAATGGAGATATTCTTGTCTCTGAAGTTTCTCGTATAGTAGATGGGTATGACCCGGGTATATCCTTTTACGGTGGAATTTTAGATTTTGAAGAAATATCAAAAGAATGTGCACTAAATACTGGCACCGAGACTTTAAATGGTGGAATTCTTTGTGTTGGATTTTACTCCAAAGTTCCACCTGCTTTAGGGTATGGCCACGGGCTTCATCCATTGGTTCCCAAAAGGGCTACCAAAGTTGGGGGTAATGTAATCTATCATTTTGATAATAGACCCGCATTTGAGGTCTGGAAGGAGTTCCTTGTTAAGAAAGGCATACCCGAGGCTGATATAATTAAGAATCCTGCTCAGTACCTGGGGATGTATCAGTTCGGCGTCCCTGATCCTAATAATCCAAAGTACCCTAAGGTAAGGATAGCAGTGGGTATAACCAGGGAAGGTGGAATTAAACTGGCGGGAGATGTACCTGAGAATTCAACAGTGTGGTTTATGGAAGCCCGTAAAGAAAGAATGATGGAAGCTGTTAGTCAGGGTATTGATGACGCTTTTTCAAAAACAGACCAAAGGAAACCCCTTGGTTCCATTGTATTAGAAAGCTTACACAGGTTTGCTTCTTTGGGAAGCGAGTTTTACAGTGAAGTTAGTGCTTTTCAGAGAAAGATTGCCTTACCTCTTATAGGTTTTACAACCTTTGGGGAGTTTTTGCGACCACAGCCCGAATATAAATGGTTCCATAATTCTTCCTTTACGATTCAAATTCTTACGGAGTGATTTTGCTGGATGGATTTAGTAGGAGAGACCGAGTTTAAGAAACTGCTCTCCTTATCAGGAGAGATTTTTATTATACTTGATAGAAGGAAAAAGGTGATTACATACGCAAGTCCCAATGTGAGTGAATTAGGATATTCTGTAAATGAAGTCCTGAACGTAAATTTCCTGAATTTGGTTGCAGGGCACGTAAAGCCAATTTTGGAGAAACGTTTTAATGAGTCTCCATCAAAGCCAATGTACGGATTAAGATTAATACTGAAGAGCAAGGAAAATGTCTATATGCCCTATTCCCTTAATTACCTTGTAGACAACGAAAAAATATACCTTGCTCTCCAAAAGGAAAAGGGAATTAATCTCTCGGAAATTGTAATAGATTCGCTGGATTTTGGAATTATTTTTACTGATACAGAATTTAAAATTTTGTACCACAATGCTTTTTTATCTAATTATTTTGAAAGGGCATCTTTTTCCCATCTGGAACAACTTCCTTATGGATTGGGTCAAAAGCTAATCGAGTATTTAAGGCTTGGAACCAAAAATGTTGAAATAGAGTATATACCTGGGCGCCACCTGGGAATACAGATAGAACCCCTGGAACTCACTGATGTTTCAGGTTATCTAATAAAATTGAAAGATATTACAAGTCAAAAAATGATTCAAAAATCAATGTCTGAGCTTGATAGTTATTTTTCGCTGGGTCAACTGGCATCCGGTCTCGCCCACGAAATTAAAAATCCCCTTGCAGGAATGAAATTTATTGCCCTTAGTTTAAAAAGAGAGTTAAATTCTCCGCCACACATAGAAATGATTGAAAGGTTGATAAAGCAGATAGACAGAATTAATGCTTTAGTGAAAACCTTTTTCAGTCAGGTGAAAACCAAAGCTGTGGATTTTAAAAAGTGCAATATTAAGGAGACAGTCGAGGAAATTAAGAGCTTTTTAAACAGCGATTTAATTCAAAATGGCATTATCTTTGAGTATTTAGAGAATTCGCCCGGGTCGGTTTATGCAGATCGAAATCACTTGTATACTATACTTCTTAATCTTATTCAGAACGCCGTAGACGCATTAAAAAGTCAAAAGGGGCTTAGAAAAATAGAAGTGCAGGTGAGGCAAAGTGACACAAAGTGCCCGGATTGTGGTCAAAAACTTGTGGAAATCGAGGTTAAAGATACCGGCCCTGGTATAAAAAAAGAGGACCTGGAAAGGATTTTCTATCCCTTCTTTACAACAAAGGCCGAAGGGGTGGGCCTTGGTTTATTTCTGGTCCATAAAATGGTTAAAGAAAACAAAGGTTTTATAAGGGTTTTTTCTGAGGTTGGAAAGGGGACAAGTTTTGTTTTATACTTACATCCTGTTACCCCCGAGGCTATGGGGTGTGTAAAAAAGTAATTAAGGAGGTGTGATTATGCCCATTAGGGTACTTTTAGTAGACGACGAGGAAGATATTCTTTGGGGGCTATCTGAAGAGCTCAGTAGAAATAAGATTGAAGTTGATACTGCTACTAATGGACTTGAGGCCCTTGAAAAAATTAAGAAAAAACAATACGACTTTCTTGTGACTGATATTAGAATGCCAGGCCTCAGTGGTTCTGAGCTTCTTATAGAGACAAAGAAAATTCAGCCGGATATTAAGGTTATTGTGATGACTGCATATGGTTCCGACGAAGTAAAGCAGGATGTGCTCACCAAGGGAGCTATAAGTTATCTTGAAAAGCCCTTTGATTTTGATCAGATTCTCAATGTAATAATGGAGAAACAGGTAGCCGGGGAAGAAGAGACTCTTCGTAATCTTACGCTACAGCAATTTTTACAGCTGGTTTCCATGGAGGGAAAGTCTTGTGAGATCGTGGTTAACACATCCGAAGGAGAAGGAAAGATCTTCTTCGAGGAGGGAGAGGTTATAAATGCATCCATCGGGAAACTAAGGGGTGAAGAAGCTTTTTCAAGGATTCTGAAAGAACCTGAAAGTTCCTTTAAGGTTAAGTGGGGAAGTCCAAAAGTTAAGAGGGAAATTGAAAAACCATTTCATGCATTGCTATTAAGTGCAGCTGTTCAAAAGGACGAAGAAGTTGCGTTTAAGGAGGAACTGGGTGGCTTTGATCTCGAAAGTCTATCCGAGCTCTTCAAAGATGAGGGTGTACAAGAAGAAGTAGAGGCTGTACCCGCTGAAGAGGAGTCTACTTTAGAGCCATATACTGCCCCTGTTGAGGAGGAAATTGAAGTCCCCTTAGAAGAAAGTGTTGAAGAGAAGATTGAAGAGAAGATCGAAGAGGAAAAGGAACAGCCATCCGTCACCCTGGAAGAAGTTGAGAAACTTTTAGAGGGGATTAGTGAAAGAGTTGAGGAAGCTCCTGCTGCGCCTGAACCAGAATTTAAAGCAGAGGAAGTAATTGAGAAGCCTGCCGAAGAGGAGGTAATAATTAGAGAGGTTAAGCCCTCTGAAAAAGAATTGAAAGCTGTTGAAGAAATAAAACCAGCTGCACCTGCTCCATCTCATGTAAAATTGAGTCAAGAGCTTAAAGAAAAGTTTACTGGTGTGGTAAAAGAAATATCTGATATTCTTGCGCTTCTTGTGGTTGATTCAGATGGTAATATAGTAAGTTCTTCAGAAAGGGTTTCAACAGGTGTTCCACAGGTTATAAAGATATGGGCTCCCGCTTTAAAGAACATAGTGCAGAGTGCCGGTAAGACCTCTATTGGATCTATTAAAGATATAACTTTAACATCCGATAAGTATCACCTTTTAATTACCGATGCTAAAAATGGCTCAATGCTGATAGTTGCAGTGATACCGGTCAAAAGTATGAAAATTGCCCTTGTTAAAATTAAGATTAAGGAGCTAATAACAGAAATTGCGAAAGTCGTTTAAAATTTCGCTATAATAGCTTTATACTTTCTCTTGGGGGAGTTATAAGGTGCTTATTGATTTCAGAAAACACGAGATAAAGTTTAAAATAGTTTATTATGGCCCCGGTTTGAGCGGTAAAACTACTAATATAAAGAGAATTTATGAACGTTTCACGGGTAAAAAAGGACAGCTTCTCTCTATCGACACTAAGGGCGAGAGAACGTTATTTTTTGACCTTCTTCCCTTGCAGCTTTCCATTATAAAAGGTTATAACACTATTTTTAGTCTTTATACTGTCCCTGGTCAGGTATTTTATAAGCAGGCAAGAAAATTAGTTTTAAGAAATGCAGATGGGGTTATCTTCGTCGCGGATTCTAATCCAGAGAGGCTTGAGGAGAATATCAAAATTTATGAAGAAATGCACAACACCCTAATTGAATACGGGATGTGGAGTTCTACAAGAAAGGTCCCCATAATTGTCCAGTATAATAAAAGGGACGATCCAAATGCTCTTCCTGTATCATTATTAGAAGAAAAAGTCAACAAATACAAATATCCGTACGTCCTTGCTATAGCAACAGAAGGCAAAGGTGTCTTTCAGACTTTGCAAATTATGATTAACGAGGTAATTAAAAACTCGCTTAAGCAACAACAACTTCAATTTTTATTACAGCAACAAAAGAAGTAGTAAAACTCCTTTTCTGTTTAAACTTTTAAAAATCCTAAAAACCTAAATATTGGGAAAGTTGGGCAAATTTAAGTTAAATTATTAAATACAAATCATGGAAGTGCTTCTCTAAATTTGGTAGCAAACTTGCCCATAGTAATCTTTGTAACACCCCAATTACCTTTCCTGGTTAGAACTACAATATGTACGTAATTGGAATCCGGGATTATCCTGATTATGATAAAATGTTCATTCGTTGTGAGAAGTACATCCTCGCAAACGCCTAAATTTGCATTTTCTGTGGCGCTCATGGCTTTTCTCGCAACTTCTGTAAGATATGCAAGAGGTATTGAAACGTCGATAGATTCGTCAGTGGTGTGTCCAGTAATGGGTATTGCATCATCAAGGTTTACAATCATGGACATGAGGACTTCATCTACGCTACTTAGAAACTCTTGCATCACATCATCAATTTTTGCCATTTTAAATTCCTCCTTTCTCTTTTGCTTTTCTCATGGCCATCCTTTCAAAAATTTCCCAATTTCTTCCACCCTCTCCTCCCGAGGCAATCCCTTTCATCCTTAATTCAAGAACTTCTCTTTTGGATGCATAGGAGAGGGCGGTATCCTCCGAAATATACCCAAGTTTATACCAATAATATAAGGATTGATCAAAGGTTTGCATTCCGTAAGGAATGTATCCATCAGCAACGGCATCGAAGATTTCATGAGTTCTCTTTGGATCAAGAATCATTTCTTTTATTCTTTGCGTATTTATCATTACTTCACAGGCGGGGATTCTACCGGGCATGTCATCTCTTGGAATTAGTCTTTGGGATACTACTGCTTTCAATACTGAGGCAAGCTGATGTCTAACTTGTTCCTGCTGATGCGCTGGGAAGATGCTTACAATCCTGTTTATAGTTTCTCTTGCGTCTAAGGTGTGAAGAGTAGAAAGAACGAGGTGCCCTGTTTCTGCTGCAAGCAAAGCTATTTCTGCTGTTTCTTGATCCCTTATTTCACCCACCATAATTACATTAGGATCCTGTCTCAGGGCTTCCCTGAGCCCGTCGGCAAAACTTAAGACATCAAGACCCACTTCTCTTTGGCTTATTATACTTTTCACATCCCTCAACAAGTACTCTATAGGATCTTCGATGGTAACTATGTGAACAGATTTATTAATATTTATATAGTTTATCATTGCGGCGAGGGTAGTGGATTTTCCAGAGCCAGCAACTCCTGTGACGAGAACAAGACCCCTGTCCTCCATCGCGATTCTTTCAAGGCATGCAGGCAAATTCAGTTCCTGTATGGTCTTTATCAAGGGGGGAATTGCTCTTATTGCAAAGGACCATGTACCTCTCTGACTAAAAATATTTACTCTGAATCTTCCGATGTTAGGGAAACTAAAAGCAACGTCAACGCTCAAACGTTCTCTTAGTTCCTTCTGTTTTGACGGTGAGAGGTAAACCCTTATTAGCTCCTCGGTATCTTCTCTTGTCACGACAGGATAATTGTCTCTCATGTAGAGTTTCCCGTAGATTCTGAAAATAGGAGGATGGCCTACTTTTATATGTACGTCTGATGCTTCTCTTTCTTTTGCATCTAGAAGAAGCCTTTCAAGATCAATTCCCATAGTTTATTAATTTTAATTTTAAGTCTTAATTAAGTCAATTAGTTTTGTTATTTATGGCTTGTTTATTTAGTCTTACTGGGATTTTCAAAGGAATTTTCTATTAAAACAGGAGTTCCCATAAAGCCAAAAAATTCCCGGAGTTTGTTTTCAATAAACTTTATTTCGTTGCTTTTCATCTTTCTATCAGTTGTTATGATGAATTTAGGGGGCATTATATCTACTTGTCGGAATTTGAAAATTTGGGTTGAGAAAGGATAATTTTTCTCAAGAAAACTTATAAATGAATTTATTTCAGCCTTTGTTAGTTTCCTTTGCCAGTTTTCACGAGCGTTTTTCACCACTTCTTTCAGGATGTTTACGCCTTCACCTGTAATCGTTGAGGTGTATAAAAAAGGGGCGTAATTAATAAATTGTAGTTCTGATTTGAAATATTGTAATATTTTTGCACGGTCTTCTTTTTTTATTAGATCTAATTTATTTATGGTCACAACTATTGCGCGCCCATTTTCTACTATCAGGTTGGCAATTTTCTTATCAAGATTCGAAATTTCCTGTGAGGCATCGAGTACGAGAATCCCCACCTCCGCAAATCTTATAGATTGCTCGCTTCTCAAAGCACCATAGAGTTCTACCGGGTCGCTGTATTTTTTTCTGATTCCCGCTGTATCAACGATTATAAAATCTTCTGTTTCAATATCGATGGAGTCCCTTGTAGTACCCGGGATTGGTGAGACTATGGCTTCATCTAAACCGCAGAGTCTATTAAAAAGGGAACTTTTCCCAACATTGGGCTTTCCTAGGATAGCAATTCTCGGCTTTGAAGATTTCTCGGTTTTTTTCTCAGAATATCCTAATGTTTTGAGTTTTTCTGTAATGATATCCAGTAGTTCCTGAAGGCCTTTACCGTGCGCAGCTGAAATAGAAAGTGGATCACCAAAGCCCAGAGAATAAGCTGAAAATAGGTCGTGTTTTTTTATGTCAATTTTGTTTGCCACAAGGATTACCTCTTTTCCTTTTTTTCTAAGCCACTCTGAGATCTCCTGGTCGTAGGGTAAAACTCCTTCCGAGGCATCAATTACAAAAATAATGATATCTGACTCTGTTACAGTCTGATCAATTTTTTCCTTTACTTTTTCCCAAATTTGGTCCTCTTCTGGAGGATAAAGACCTCCTGTATCCGTGAGATAAAAAGGAATATCTACATAATCAACCAATTTTTTTATTCGATCCCTGGTGAGGCCAGGTTTAGCGTCGGTAATTGCTAAGGGCTTTTTAATTAATTTATTAAATAAAGTGGATTTGCCAGTGTTTACTCTTCCTACGATGGAAACCATGGGTATCTTCATGGCAGGTTCTCTCTCAAAATATTTTTTAATTCCTGGATTGAGTGCAAAATCCTTACGCCTTCAAAGTTTTGAAGTTTTTTCAGATTTTCCATATCTATGGCACGCATATATAGTATGTGATTTTTACCGGACTTTGTTGTAAATTCCATTATTTCTTTAATGTCGCTGGGCAAAATATATATTGGCATTCTAAGTTTACCACCTTGACTAAAGATGTTCGTCACAAGATTATCACTTATTCCATGTACCATTTTCGCTATAGTATTTGTGGTACAGGGTGCGATGACAATAAAGTCATACCTTCCTGTGAAAAGTTTTATAACCTGAAACACGTTGGTCTCAGTATCCTCGTAGACTTTAAAGTCCATTAATTGTTCCAGTAATTTATATCTTGAGAGGATTTCCTTTGCAGATCTGCTTAGAAAAATGTCAACTTTATCTGACCCGAGGTTTTTTATTATATTTACAACCTCATAGAGAAACATTTCTGCACCTGTTATGCACCAGGCAATTCTCATGGTACCACCTTTATAGGTGTTGGAGTAAAACAAAGTATAAAAATAATTAAAGACAATGCTGAAAGTACATTACAGGAAAGGGGTAATTTTTCCTCGGAGTAAAGGGGTTCAGGATGCCTTGTGCCAAGAATTATAAGCAAGATACCCCATACCCACCACCCACTCCATAAAAAGCCGAGGGGTATTAATATTAAAGTTATTACTCTCGATATTATATTATGGGCTTTTTTCCCAAGGATACCAAAAAGTATATGCCCACCATCTAATTGACCTACGGGTAAAAGATTCAGTGCAGTTACAAAAAAGCCTATCCAACCTGCAAAGGCCATAGGATGCAAAACCAGTGCCTGGTTCTGGGGCACTTTCCCCACCGTGGCGTAAGAGAGAAGTTGGAAGATCAGAGGATTTCCGAGGGCAATTAGTCCCTCTTTATATTCCATAACTTTACTAAGGGAAAGCCCAATTATAGTAACAGGAATTGAGGTGAGGAAACTCATTATAGGTCCAGCAGCTCCTATTCTAATAAGAGCCTTTCTGTCGGTGATTGGAGATTTTATCCTTATGAATGCCCCTAATGTGCCAAGTAATGGATTTGGAGCCGGAATAAAATGGGGCAGTGTTGATGCGACGCCACTTTTTCTTGAAACAATGTAGTGGCCTAACTCATGAAGTCCCAAAATAAGAAGGAGTGAGATTGAAAATGGTAATCCCTTGAAAAGGTATCTCCAGTTTTGCCATGGAACATAGCCCTGTTGTAGGGCCCCAGCCACTAGGGTAGTAAAAAGTGTTAATAAGAAGAGAATAAGGGGCATTACGTAATTGTTTGGTGGTACCTTAAATTTGAAAAGTTCTATGTAATAATAATCGCTATCTCGAGAGATTTTAATTATCAGATCTTGTTCTTTTAGTGCTTGTTTAATTTTCTGGATAGAAAGGTCAGGATCTTCATGAAAAATCAATTTGATTTTGTTTCCTTCAATTTCTATAATGCTACCGAATTTTTCAATTTCTTTAATTATTCCCTCATCCATTGTAAACCTTTCTTCCGTTTATGAAAACGGCTTTAACTTTTTCTAATTTTTCGTCCATTACAACAAAATCTGCTTTGTAGCCATGCGCTATTTTTCCGATATCCCCCTCATCGAAAGTTAAATAAGCACCGTACTCAGTATATCTTGAAATAGCTTCCTCAATATCTATTCTCTCTTCCTGAATTGGGTGATTAATAGCCGACTTGATGCCAAAAAGGGGAGAAGGTGGCATTGCATCGGAACCAAAAGCGTACCACACGCCTTCCTTAATAAATGTGTTAATAGGGTTATTAAATCTGTAAAAATCCCCCAGCTTTTTGTGGTAAAGCCCCATTTCCATACCCCAATTACCTGCGAAATTTGGTTGCATGGAAACTTTTATCTTTCGCCTGGCAATGCGAGGTATATCATCTCTATCGGGAAACTCGCAGTGTTCTATTCTTAAAAGTTCAGGTGTTTTTATTCTTTCAGCTATCTCAATTAATTTTTTTATGGCTAAGTTCCCAATGGCGTGTACTGCTACCTGTATGTTGTTTTCAAAATATTTTTTCAATATACTCTCGAAGTTATCAGGAAGCAAAAATAATCCCTGTTTTTTCCTTTCACCGTATGGGAAAGAAAAATAGGCAGACTCACCACCCACTGAACCATCAGCAAAATACTTCACACCCATGAATTTAAAAAAGTCGTCTCCCAGGCCACTTTCTACACCTGCTAAGATAAGGATATCCGGTTCAACGCCCTCAACATAATATCTAACCCTTATTTTTAACTCGCCGTCTTTCCACTTTTTTTGTAAGAATTTGAAATTCCTTAACCCACCGATTTCGCTTATTGTTGTTATACCTTCTTTTATAAATCTTTCCTGAGCAAGATCAAATGCTTTATTCAGAAGCTCCATAGAAGGTGGAAACAGATTATTAATGTGTAGTGGTACATCTTCTAAGAAAATTCCATCAACTTCTGAAATCTTAGAAAAATCAAATTGTGATCTGGATAAAATAAGATTTAGAAAAGGAGTGTTTCCTACCCCGATATGACCACAAACCCTGCGAAGAAAAATAGGTTTTTTCTTTGAAATTTTGTCAAGGTCTTCACGAGTGGGCAACTTTCCTTCTTTCCATCTTGACTCGTCGAATTCAGTGAATATGTAGACTTCCAGGTCTTGATTGTTTAGAGTATTTCTTATTCTTTCCGCTGCTTCTTCCCATGAAGTTGTATCTTCTAAACTGTTCACACTATTAATACCGTAACCCATCATATGCGTATGTGTATCGATAAATCCGGGTAATAGTATCCCGTCTTCAAACTCGAAGTATTCTGCGAAGTTTTTGAAAAGTTCTGCATCGCTTACAGGTACTATATCTTCAATTTTATCATTAACCACTATGGCAATTTTCCCCTCTTCAAACTTTCCATTTACGAAGATTTTCCTGGTTTTAATAATTTTCATGATCTAATAGAGGTAGTTTTCCGGGTTCACATTTTTGCCCAGATATCTGATCTCGTAATGTAGATGAGGGCCAGTACTAATACCGCTATTTCCAGAAAGCGCAATTATATCCCCCTTTTTTACAACCTGCCCCTCTTTTACGAGGATTTCTTTAAGATGACCGTAATAAGTTTCATATTTTGAGCCGTGAGCGAGGGTCAAGGTTAAGCCAAGAAGCCTATCCTCGCCTATTTTTAAAACGATTCCATCGGCCGGTGCCTTTACCGGCGTTCCGATGGGAGTTACAATATCTATACCACTATGAGCTGTTGTATAGGACTGCGAGATATATCCCTCAACAGGTTTTCCCCTTGGCAAAAATCTTTCATCATCATAAAGGATGGTAGCGTATTTTCTGAATTCTGATGAAACTTTCCCTAATGCTTTTCTTGCGGAATCGCTCAATGTATCATGTTCTGAGGGGTATTGCTGCTGGCCGGAAAAGATCATCTCTTTCTTAGGAGCCTGGTCAACCCCGAGCATGCTCAAAATCTTCACTCTCAGTTCTTCAAGAGCATACAGTTTTTTCTCAAGTTCTTTTACTTTGGCGTTTTCCTCTTTTAGCGCTTGATTTTCCACCTCAAGGGCCCTTGCTTTCAATGCAAGCAAGTAAAGCCTGCTATAGAACCCGGCAGAAATAAAAACTGCAATGAAGAATATAACAAGAAGAGCCCTTATAATTTTCCATCTTTTGTGGGAGATGTTAAATCTCTTTATAAAATCACCTGAATTTGAAGTAATTATTATGCTGTAATACCTTTTCATCTCTCAATTTTAAATTTTGAAGTTTGTACAATCAATTAACGTCCGATAAGTTTAGTTTTTATTTCCCGGAATTTTGTCCACATAAAGTCCTGATTATACCCAAATAAAGCGTGTTTTAAATTGTTCTTGATTTTTGGATCCTTTTTGTATATTTCTCCAAGGAATTCTCTCACAATTTTTCTCTTGTTTTCATCCTCAGAAATACATTTACCTTCCAAATCCATGGGGATTCTTGCAAGGTATGCGTACTTTATTATTTCCTTTTTTTCTAAAAGAATTATGGGTCTTGAAATGTAATATTCTCCATTAAAAAGCGGTTGTAGGGGCATTAAGGTACTTATACCCCTGGAATAGAACATGTTTAGAAACAATGTCTCCAGAACATCATCGAGGGTGTGAGCAAGGAGAATCTTGCGCGCCCCTATCTTTGATGCATATTCTAAAAGCAATCTCCTTCTTTCTCTGGAGCAAACAAAGCACGGCCTAAAAGGTTTTAACCTTTTTTCAATGATAATTTTACTCGATGTATCTTGGATTATTGCAAAAATAAATCTCCTCTCTTCCACGAACTTTTGAATAACGTCGGCATTCTTTAGATTTTTCAACGAGTTATCAATGAAAACAGCGTGGAGATTAAAACTCAAATTGTTTTTTGCTTTATAGTGAAAAAGAAGGTCTAACATCGTTAAACTGTCTATGCCACCCGAAAGGCCTGCAACAAAAACGTTATCTGTCCCGAGAACATTGAGGAATGTGTCTGTTTTTTTTATCTTGGCAAGCAGTTTATTTCGAAACCTTATGAGCTCTTCGTGCATTTTAATATTTTCTTGCATTATTTGCGAATTTATAGTTTTGCATAGCCTTTTTTTAACGTTATAATCATACGAAACGTGAAAAGGGGGTTTTATGTTTAATTTAATAAGTTTATTAGTTTTATCAAGCTTCTCAATAGGATTTTTCGCTGACCCCTTAGCTCAAGGGGCATCTGTAAAAATAGGGACAAAAAGTGGGATAGTTTATTCAATTGTGACCTCTGGTAGAATTGGCGAAAAAAGGTATGAATACTGGTTATATGATGGTGGTATGGATTCCTTAATAGATACTATTGGTGCTTTTCATTGGTTTAAGCTGGAAGTCAGAGCAGAGCGCCCTTACTTTGAGAGGAAAGGTGTGAAACTATATTTTCATGCTGGATTAGGAACTACATCAGATAGGGAATGGATTTTTAACGAAGGTACCAGAACCTGGAAAGAGTATAACTACAAATCTGTAGGTGCTATAGCTGGAACGGGACTTTATGTATATCCGTTTCCGTTTATACTTGGCCTCCTTGAAACCGGGGAAAAGGCTGCCCGCAGGTCCGCCAGGATTGAAGATGGTTTCATGGTTCAGATCGAACTTATAAATCTATATTATCGCAGATTTTTTGGAGAAAGGCCTATTCCTGACTTTTTTAGGTCTTATGACTATGGTGGCTTAGGGATGGGGATAGGAGTATATTACACTTTTTAATAGCTGGTCTTTGCCAATTTCCTCCTCGTCTATATATAAGGACTAAACTGCAGGTAACAAAAATAAAGAATACGACGATGATAATGAATACATCCAAAAGAATCGTTCCCAATAGGTTAGCTTCTTATAAATCAAGGGTAATTGGAACTAAACTTTAGCAATATTTCCCATCCCGCGAGCTGATTACCTGTGGAATAACTAAAAGTGAAAAGGAATATCGGTGGAGAGGTTTGCTTTTTAAGTTTTCGGTGGAAGATCACATTTAGATATTAAAAACTTTCTAGTGGAAACAGAGTCATAGCAAGTGAAATCAAATCACAGTTCGGGCTATAATAGAAATAATTTTTTAAGTGAGTAACGTTTCTAAAAATTAAACTGTTCGCCCGGAAATTTCAGGGAATAGTGCAGATCCATCTTTTCGTAAATTAAGCATTGCTCAGTAGGTTACATCATTGTTTTGATACTATAATACATTTTTTATTTTCTGCATTTTCTATTTTTGGGTTATAAATACCAACTCTTGGTGCAATTATTATTGTAAAATAGCGTTCGCTTGACTATACAGGATCTTTAACTTAGAATTTAGATCAACCTGCCGGGGTAGCTCAGTAGGTAGAGCACAGGACTGAAAATCCTGGTGTCCCCAGTTCGATTCTGGGCCCCGGCATTTTTATTTTGCGTAGTCATCCAGAAATAATTTAAAACGCTAGCACGACTGCCGCATAATTCTCAACCGGCTTTTCTGTTTTGTCAAATATTCGAATAAATAAGCAAAGTCTACCTTTAAATTTTTTGGTTAAAACGGAATTTATTGATTTAACGAATTGAAATTAGCCTATATTTATATCTTTTTCTGACCACTCAATGTCCTTAGAAGATTCTGAAGACCACTGAAGATACTGAATCAGGGTGTACACTATAAAAGCAATAACCACAACCAATATAGGGATTAATATATATCCTATTTTGGACTTAGGTTCTTTTTTTGCTTCAGCCCCCATAAATCCCTCCTTCTGTTTAGTAAATTATTAATTTTTCTCCTCGAATAGTCAAGAGGATGTTGCTTAAGAGGATATACTACTTTTTATAAGTGTAGAAAATTCTCAATTTTAGCGTTATAATAGAAGCACTATGAGGGATGATAAAATTGTTGTTAAGGGCGCGCGGGTTCACAATCTGAAGAACATCGATGTTGAAATTCCAAAGTATAAATTTGTTGTTATTACGGGCGTTTCTGGTTCTGGAAAGTCCTCCCTGGCTTTTGATACTATTTACGCTGAGGGGCAGAGAAGATATGTAGAATCTCTTTCTTCTTACGCCAGACAATTTTTAGGGTTGATGGAGAAACCCGACGTTGATTTCATAGAAGGATTATCACCGGCCATCTCAATTGAACAGAGGAAAGGGGGCTGGAATCCCCGTTCCACGGTAGGAACCGTAACAGAGATTTATGATTATTTAAGACTGTTGTTCGCAAGAGTTGGAGTACCTTATTGTATTTATCACGACATTCCCTTGGTTAAAAAAAGCCTGGATGAGATTGTTGAAGAGATATTAAAACAGCCGGGCAGGACCATACAGATACTTGCCCCAGTTGTCAGGGGGCGAAAGGGAGAGTATAAAGAGCTTTTTGAAAAGTATCTTAAAAGGGGCTTTTTAAAGGCCGTGGTTGATGGTGAACTTGTGGAACTTGAGGATCCCCCAAAACTGGAAAAGTACAAGAACCATACCATAGACATTATAGTAGACACCGTCGAAGTTTCCCAGGATAACCGCATAAGAATAGTGGAATCAGTAGAGACTTCCCTTAGAGAAGCCGATGGCATTGTGAAGATTAAAGACGGGAACGGTGAAACCATTTACTCGGAAAAGTTGATGTGTCCTTTATGTGAATATACCGTGGGGGAGCTGGAACCAAGACTTTTCTCATTTAATTCGCCCTATGGTGCCTGTCCGGAGTGCAACGGGCTTGGTGTTAAATTAGAAATTGATCCTTACAGGATCATCAATTCTGAAGAACTTTCCATTCTTGAGGGAGCAATTAAACCGTGGGGTGAACCCAATCCTTTCCTGGAAGAAAAATTGGAAAGGCTTGCAAGAGAAAAGAAAGTGGACCTGGATACTCCCTGGATAGAACTCCCACAAAATTTTAAAAATTTAATACTTTATGGAACGGAAGATCCTGACAAAGTTTATCGAAGACAAGACCAGTTAGAGCAAGACTACTATTTCTTTGAAGGTGTAATTCCTTATCTATGGAGACGATATCACGAAACGGAATCAGATTGGGTCAAAGAAGAAATAGAGAAATACATGGTAAAAAAGACATGTCAGAACTGCGGAGGTTCAAGGCTTAGAAAGGAAGCTCTTAAAGTAAGAGTTCATGGTAAGTCCATCTGGGATATAGTACGAATGGACATTGAAACTGCCCTATCATGGTTTGAGAACTTAAAACTCGAAGGAAAAGAAGAAGTTATTGGGCATCAGATCGTTAAAGAAATTAGAAATAGGCTCAAATTTTTGAAGGACGTGGGTCTTGAATACCTAACCCTTGATAGATCTATTGATACATTGTCTTCGGGGGAAAATCAAAGAGTCAGGCTCGCGACACAAATAGGATCCGGGCTAACGGGGGTATTATACGTTTTAGACGAGCCTTCTATCGGCCTTCACTCCAGGGATATAGACCGTCTTATTGATACCGTTAAGAGACTGAGAGATTTAGGAAATACAGTAATTGTAGTAGAGCATGATAAGGAAACTATAGAAGAAGCAGACTGGGTAATTGATCTTGGCCCCGGTGCCGGGGATAAAGGTGGTAGGGTGGTTTTTAGTGGAACTTACCAGGAACTCTTAAAATCAAAGAAATCCCTTACAGGTCAGTATCTTGCGGGTGTAAAATCTATCCCTCTCCCCAAAAAGAGGAGAAAACCCATAGGAAAATTTCTTATTTTAAGGGGTGCAAAGCATAATAATCTCAAAAATGTAGATCTTAAAATCCCTCTGGGACTTTTCGTATGTGTAACAGGTGTTTCGGGTTCTGGAAAGTCATCATTAATTCAAGATACCCTGTATGTGGCTTTGATGCGTCATTTTTATGGTTCCAGAGAAACTCCCGGTGAATTTGGCAAAATCGAAGGTTTAGAACACATTGATAAGGTTATAAATATTGATCAGAGTCCCATAGGAAGAACACCCCGTTCGAACCCAGCCACTTATACATCTGCCTTTACTCTAATAAGGGAATTCTTTGCAACTTTGAGAGAGGCCAGGGCAAGGGGATATTCGCCTGCGAGATTCTCCTTCAATCTTAAGGGCGGAAGATGCGAGGCATGTGGCGGTGAGGGTTTCATAAGAGTGGAAATGCAGTTTCTACCTGATGTCTATGTTCCTTGTGAAGTGTGTAAAGGGAAGAGATACAATAAGGAGACCCTTGAAGTAAAATACAAAGATAAAAGCATCGCGGATGTTCTTGATATGTCCGTGGATGAAGCATATGAACTTTTCAAAGATATACCGACAATTGAAAGAAAATTGAAACTTCTTAAGGACGTTGGCCTTGGTTACATAAAATTGGGTCAGCCTGCAACAACTCTTTCAGGAGGGGAAGCCCAGCGAATAAAGCTCGCAAAGGAGCTTTCCAAAGTCACCACAGGAAAAACCCTTTATATTCTCGACGAGCCCACCACCGGTCTTCACTTTGATGATGTTAAGAAGCTAATAAATATTTTACAGAAACTTGTCGATTTAGGGAATACTGTGCTGGTCATCGAACATAACCTGGATGTTATAAAGAGTGCTGACTGGGTTATAGATTTAGGTCCAGAGGCGGGGGAGAGGGGCGGATACATTATTGCCGAAGGCACCCCCGAGGAAGTAGCAATGAACGAAAACTCCTACACAGGGAAGTATTTGAGGAAAGAATTGGGATTGGAGTTAAAAGAAAGTAAAAAGGCCAAAAAAGTTACGCGCTGATGTTTAAGAAAAATTTCATTTATTTGTAAATTTCAATCTTATGAGTGATTTGCAATTTAAAAGCGAGTTTTAGTATAATACAAATATTAATAGTCCCAATTTTCTCGGTATGGCCGAGTTCAAATTTTATGTGGAGTATCTTCCAAATGCATTTTCCCAGCAGGTATAAAAAGCATGTGTTTTTATTTTGACTATTCAGTGCTGTGATTTTATAATTAACGACTACAGGAGGAATTAGAGAAATGGGTGTTAGGGTTAATAAATCCGCATTAAAAAGACAGAGACAGAGTGAAAAAAGAAGGCTTCGCAACAAAGCGTATAAAAGTTTTTTGAAGACCCTTACAAAGAAATTCCTTGCTGAGCAGGATATTGAGAAGAAAAAAGAGCTTCTCAATAGCCTATATAAGTATCTTGATAGGGCTGCTGACAAGGGTATATTCCATATAAATAATGTGGCCAGAAAGAAGAGTAAATTGGCCAGCTTGTTAAACGAAGCCATCCAGAAATCATCTTCAAATTAAAATCTCCCGGGCGGTTAGCTCAGTCTGGTGAGAGCGCTGCCCTTACAAGGCAGAGGCCGGAGGTTCGAGTCCTCCACCGCCCATTTATTTTTAATTCTTTTTGAATGTTTGAATTTGTCCTGATTCAGGCTTAAAATTTCCCGATGAGTATTCCAAGAGAAAGGTATATATTTATAATCTCAGATTCTTCGGGCTTAACATGCGAAACCGTAGTAAAAGCAGCCTTAACCCAATTTAATACTGCAAATGTTCATATCAGAAAATACTCGCAGGTAAGAACTATTGAGGAGCTTAGAATAATAATGGAAGAGGCTGCTTCGGTAACCGGGGTGGTTGCTTATACCTTTGTTATTCCTGAGTTGAGAAAAGAGATAATTGCCCTTTCCCTTCAGCTTGGTGTGCCTGTTATTGATATTCTGGGACCCGTTCTCTCAAGGCTACAGGACCTTCTGGAATTATCGCCCCTTTCTATACCCGGTCTTTTCAGGCATCTTAATCAGGACTATTACGACAGGATTGAGTGTATAAATTTTGCGGTGAAGCATGATGACGGTCGGAGCCTAAAGGACATCGATCAGGCGGATCTGGTTCTTCTTGGTGTTTCAAGAGCCTCCAAAACCCCCATTTCTATCTATCTTGCATACCGTGGCATAAAAACTGCCAACGTCCCCGTGGTGTACGGTAGACCTTTACCTGAAGAAGTTCTTAAATTGCCCAATTCGAAGATTATCGGTTTAACGGTGGATCCTGAGAGGCTCAGGGATATCAGGCTGGTTCGGGCCCAGAAGCTTAAAATGAACCTTGATGATCCTTATATAAACCTTCAGGAGATCAAAAAAGAGGTCAACTATGCTTTATCTCTCTTCAGGGAACACAACTACACTATCCTTGATGTTACTTCGCGATCTATCGAGGAAGCAGCTACAACAATAATGGAGATAATAGGGAGAAGAGTTAAAAAGTAAAAAGAACCCTAGTTAAAACTGCAAAAATTGTCGCTACCAGAAGACTCACCACCATTTGTAGAAGGGTCCATTTTATATTTGTCTCTTTCCAGAGTGCTAATATTGTTGAAAGGCATGGTGTATAAAAGGTAACAAAAACCACAAAAGCGGCTATTTGACTGTTGCTCATTGAGTTGTTAAGCATCTTAATGGGAACACTCAATGCCTCTGCAGCCATGATAAGAGCCAGTTCCTTCCTTAAAATACCAAAGATCAGTACTAATCCAAGATTTGTAGGTAATTTTAGAATCCCATTTACCATAGGGGATAATACGGTGTTAATGATTTGATCGAGTTTTAGCATTTGAATTATGGACAGCAAGATGCTACCGCCTATTATGACGGGCCATGCAAAAAGAATGAAATCCTTCATTTTAAACCAGACTTTTGAAAAGAGGCTTTTAAGGGTAGGGACTCTATAAGGGGGTATTTCCAGGATGAAATCCGTAATCTCTGATTTGTAAAAGCCGCTGAGTATTTTGCCAATGAAAGCCACCACAATTATGTTTACAATAAATAAAAACATTGCAAATTTAGAACCGAGAAATAGAGTGGAGAGGGCAAATATGATTGATAATCTGGCGGAGCATGGAATAAAGGGAACAAGGAAGGCGGTGTTAAACCTTTCCCTCTCGCTTTCTATTATTCTTGTTGAAAATACTGCGGGCACATTGCAACCGTAACCAAGAATAAGGGGGACAGCACTTTTTCCGTGAAGGCCGATTCTATGTAAAAAGTGATCCAGTACAAATGCAAACCTCGAAAGGTAACCTAAATCTTCAAGAAAAGAGAGAAGAAGCACGAAGGGAATGAAGTACGGGAAGACGATTCCGATCCCGCTATTAAGTCCATCTATAATGGATTTTGAAATGTTTAGATACCAGATATGGCCAGTGGGTATCTTTTCCGCTAAAAAGTCGAAGGGTTTTGCGAAAATTTCTGATAAAAATCCACCTATTTTCTGGGTAAGGAAAAAGATTAAGGCTAAGAGTAAAAACGCGAGGATTGGACCAAAAATAGGGTTAAGAATAATGGAATCCAGGGTGTAGTCCAGTGATTTTTTTCGATTTTTATGAACTACCCTGGAAACCTGTTCAAAAATTTCCATGGCAGTCTTGTGTTTTTCCTGGTGAAAGTAAAGCCATACATTACTCAGATTTAGCTTATCCTCAAACTGTTTTTTTAAATTTTCACGCTCCCTTTCCTCCAGAATTCCATACTGTCCCTGCAAGTCTGCAAGGATCAATATCGGAAATACAGGGGCAGAGGAGAGATGAGGGAACTTATTGCTAAGGCTTTCTTTTATTTCTCTAAAAGCAGGGGTCTCCAATTTTTCCAATATTTTACCCAGGAGGTTCTCAGGGATTCTTGCATCTGGTATGCTTTTCACTACTTTATCAATACCTTTGCCCTGAACAGCCACAGTCTCTAAGACTTCAATCCCCAAAATGTTAGATAAAAGGGATGTCTCGATTTTTAGTCCCTTCTTTTCCGCTTCATCTAGCATATTCAGGACTATAATCATAGGAATTCCCAGGGTGGTGAGTTCCAAAGTGAGCTCTAGACTACGGGAAAGAACCGAGCTATCAATGATGTTCACAATCACGTCAATTTTTTCAGAAAGTAAATAATTTAAAGTAACTTTTTCTGCAGGTTCCTCACCTAAAAGGGAATAAATACCCGGCAGGTCAATGATTTCGTAGGTAATATTGGCATAAGTTACCTTTGCCTTCAAAAACTCTACAGTGGTTCCAGGGAAATTCGAGGTATGAGCCCGGTAACCAACAAGTTGATTAAAAAAAGTACTCTTTCCGCAATTAGGCTGGCCAATAAGGGCGACTTTAATTGTACGGGGCATTTTCAACTATAATTTTCCTCGCGAGTCCTCTTCCCATCGCGAGTTTCACACCAGTATCCAGGTCTTCTACAAGAATAGCTCCTCCAAAAGGGCCAAAATGTAAAACCCTGATTCTATCACCAATATTAATACCCATGGAAAGCAGCCTTTTTACAGCTCGATGCCCTGCATTAATCTGCTTTACCACTAAAACCTGATCAACCCTCGCCTCGTCTAATGACATATGAAAATTATAGGTGTATGTGCCCGGAAAATAAAGGGAAATTATTTTTTATGTGTTCTGTACGCTTTTCTTCTTTCCATTTCCAATTGTATTAAATCTCTGGCTCTTTTAAGACTCTGTTCAGGTTTTGCGTAACCTCTAAGTGCCGGTTCGATACCTTCCTCAGAGAGAATTCTTCTTCCTGTGAACCAGACCGGGTCCCTGGGCTCGTAATCGCCGTATTCCACCTGAAGCATGGCTTCTTTAAGTCCCGGGACCTTATTAACAAAGTTTGCAAGAGCTGGATGATCAAAAGCAGTCCTGGTTAAGGGAACGTATCCCGTATGTGAGGCCCAGTATGCCTGGACACTATCTTCTATAAAATAATTCAAGAATTTAACGAAATTTTCTTTGAAGTTTGAGGGTATACCTTTAAAGATTCCTACATTAGTACCCGATATTATAACGGTCCTGTACTTATCATGGGGTACAGGTGCAATTCCTAGCCTGAAATTGATTTTGTCCTTCATGAATGCATATGAAACGATGGTTCCCCAGATCATGGCCACTCTTCCATTGGCGAAATCATCCTGATGGGAATACCCTGTCCCAAGGTATGCGCACCTATCCTTGAAAATCAAGTCTTGCAGAAAAGTTAGAGTTTCAATACCTTCCTTTGAGTAGAAACAAACGGAATCGCCGTCAAGAAGCTTCCCGCCTTTCTGATAGAGGATGGTTGCGAATATCCATACATCAATGGTGAAAGCCGTTCCGTAAATTTCGGGAATTCCATCACCATTTTCATCGATGGTCAGTTTTTTTGCCACATCTCGAAACTCGTCCCAGGTCTCTGGGAATTTTTTAATACCATATTTTTCAAAGAGGTCTATGTTATAGTAAAAAACGGGCACACTTTTATTGAATGGAAATGTCACCAGGGTATCACCCCATTTGTTACCTTCTGTGAGAACGGGAAACACATGAGCCAGTTTTGCACTGTCTACAAGACTCAGGTAATTCTCAATAGGTTCTATTTTGTGTGCTGCTAAAAGCTCCGATGCCCAGGACTCGTACATCTGTGCCCCTGTGGGAGGAGTGTTGGAAGCAACAGCGCCCATAATCTTCTGGGACAGGGTGTAATAGTTCCCAAGATTTACTAAGGTAATAGGTTGGGAGCTTTGAGAGTTGTAGTCGTTAACGATTTTTTTGAGGGCGTCCCCCAGGGGACCGCCCATAGCGTGCCAGAAAGTGGTGGTCTCGGTTTTTTGTGATGCACAGGATGTAAAGAGTCCGAGGAGGGACAATATTATTAGATTTTTCCGCATGGATAGTCTATTTTGTCTTGAAAGTATAACTGAGCCCGTATCTCACATTGAGGCCCTGCTTGAAGGAATAAATATAGTGGTCATCGGAAACATCAATTTGAAGGCCTTTCCATCTAAAACCGAAACCAAAGGTCGGGCCTCTTCTGGAACCCAGTATGTCTACAAAATAGCCTCCACGTATGGAAACCATGTCAAGGAATGTATATTCCAATCCCGCGTGTTTCCAGGTATCGTCCAGAATATATTTGATGCCCTTTTCTTTATAATCGTTTGTGATATTAACCAGAATTTTGGTCACTTCAAGGCTAATGGATAGTTTGAGATTTTTTATATGCAGGGGAATGTAGCCAATTCCCGTTTTTAGGTAATAAGGAAGGGGATCCTTTTCACCTGTAGAGGTTATCTGAAGACCTGGGCCAAAGTTATCAAGTACCAGAGCGTAGCGTAACTCACCAACTTTTAAAGGATATTTATACAGCATGGACAAGCCCACAGCAAAGGTAGTACCGCTTCCACCACCTTCAATACCCGTGGCTTTGAGAAGAACATCCTCAGGCGCAAGGAAACTGTGAACAAATTTTACGTTAGTTCCCATGGACAGTTTCTCGTTTATAGGGTAACCATAAGAAAATTGAATCTGGAGGTCATAGGGAGTCCAGGTTCCCAGATATTCTTCATCGGTAAAGCCTTCAATTTTACCGTAGTAAAGAAAGATTATATTCCCGCCTATGGTCCCTTTTGCAAGGGGATATGTAAAGGTGGTAAACTCATGGTACATATCGGGTGCAAGACCTCTTAACCATGGTGTGTGCACTACTGTGACTACTCCTTCCCTTATAAAGCCAAGTCCGGCAGGATTGTAATAAGTTGCAGATGCATCATCGGCGAGGCTGGAAAAAGCACCTGCCATAGCAGTAGCTCTGGGAGAGGGTAATATCATGAGGAAAGGAACACCAGCGTCAAAGGAATCTGCCTTAAGGGTACTTACAAATGAAAATGTTAAAAGTATAATAGAAAATCCTGTTTTAATACTTTTTCTCATTTTTCCTCCCAATTAGAAGAGTTTGTAGATTGATTTCCTTGGAAACACAAAGTTTCTGTATTTACCCTCCATTTATAGCTAATTTTAAAGTAATGACTTGATTATTTCAAATACATCTTCAGGTTTTACAAGCTTCATGCATTCCTTAGTTTTAAAAGGGCATTCTCTTTTTTCACAGGGGCTACATGGAAGGTCTTTTTTTAGCACACGAACCCTGGGTCCTATGGGTCTGGTCCAGTTTACAGGAGTTGGCCCAAATATCGCAACAACGTTAGATCCGGCAAGTGCAGAAAGGTGAGTGAGTCCTGAATCGTTGCCGATGAAAGCAATGGAGTTTCTGGCAATATATACTGCCTCCCAGATGCTGGTTTTACCAGAGAGGTTTATGGTATTTTCATCTTCCAACTCTCTGGCGCGATTTTCATCATTTTTACTTCCGAGAATTACCAGTTTAAGCCCCAGTTTTATCAGGAGTTTTGACAATTCAAGGAAATAGGGGGTGTACCATTCTTTGGCAGTTCCAAACTGGGCGAAAGGAGCACAACTAACGTATTTGTGAGGCGAAAGCCCACAAGTATTGAGCAGTTCTGTACCCCTTACCCGGTACTTTTCGGGAATCTGTATTTCAAATTTTACCTCGTTTTTGTCCACGAGCTCCTCGTAAAGCAAAAAATAGGTTTCGGTGGTATGTTTCTGTTTCCAATCGGGGGGTATTTTGATTTTCCTGGTGAGTAGTAAGTCCCTTAGATCAAAGGAGAATCCGACCCTGTTTTTTGCCCCTGATATAAAGGCTGCTAAAGCTGAAGAAAAGGATATGGGCGTTATTATGTAATAATCAAATAGCCCCCTCAAATTCCAGTGTTTAGTGTATTGTTCTTTCTTTTTCGAGAAGGTAACTACGTCAAACCCATCAAATATTTCAGCAAAGCTGGTCTTTGTGATTATAGTAACTTCGTGCTTTTTCAAAAGAGCGTTGATCATGGGAAGGTTGAAGGCAATATCGCCCAGCCAGTTGGGAGTCCTGACGGCTATCTTCATTTTTCTTTGGCTTTTCCTAAAAGAATACCCAGTGCCATACTGAAATTTTGAACAACTTCGGCGTCTGAAAAGTTATATTCAAAAGCGCCCGCTGATGCAAGAATTAGTATTAAGCCGATCCCCAGGGCTTTGTAAGGCATTGGAGATTTTGCAAAGGAGTATAAGTAGTAAAAGAGAAGGAACAAAAAGGAAATTAAAAGGGGTAACCCGCCATTTACAGCCTCCATGACGTAATTACTGTGGAGGTGGCCCTTTATGGCCTTCAGGATATTAGATTTCTGTAATACTTTCTGAAGGTTATCGGTTTTATATTTTTCGATGTAATAATCGCTTACAGCATGTTGCCCCCATAGTTCGTATCCAATTCCCGTGAGGGGTTTCTCTTTGAGAATTTTAAAACCCAGCTTCCACATCTCGATTCTGGCATACACGCTGGCATTTTCCTCGGTGGGCGTACTAGATTTAAGATAATTTAAACTTCTCTGATTGAAAAAGTTCATTAGCATAAAGAGCAATATCAAGGCCGAATAATATATTTTCAGAGTTTTACTGAACATCAACAAACAAAGGAATAAGAAGATAAAAGCTCCTATATAATAGCTGCGGCTCAAATTGAAGGTGAGGCTTAAAAGCAGGGTAAAAAAGCTGAGAAAAACCAGGGTATTCTTTTTTTTACCTTCTTCAAAATAAAGTATTGGCATGAGAAAAGAGATAGCCCCTGCGTATGTTAGTTTTCCTCCCAAAAAGCCAACGAGCCAGTGTTGTTTGTTGAAAAAGCTAAAACCCTGCGGGTATGTTAAATAAATGATTAGAGTAAGGGTAGTAATTGTTAAGAGAACGTATGGGAAGTATTTCATAAAAAGTTCCCGGTCAAATAGTGAGAAAAAGTTAAAAACGGCAAAGGGAACGAGAATATCAAAGAAGATCCCCTTTGTATTGAGTAATGCCTTCAGGGGGTTTGCTGAAAAAAGGGAAGTTATGATAGCTATAGCCCAGAAAATGTAAATTGGAACAGTGTCTTTAATGGTAAAAATCCTTGGGGAAAATAAGATTGCCAATATAAGTCCTGAAGCCAGAAGGGCCGTCCTGTAAGCATTGGGCATGAAAGGGAAAAGAAAGGCGAGAAAAGTAAAAACTTTTTTAATGTTCTCCGCTAAAGGGGAGGTAGTATCCAATGAGGTGGAAATTTTCATATTCTCCTATTCTCCTTTTGAAAAATTTCTCGGAAGTATTTGCAATAAAATCCCGCAATTTCCATTTTAAACTGCGTTTTAAGTACTCATCTTTTACCTCAAGAATACAGTCATTTTCGGCAACCTGCCGGTTAATCCTTTCAAGCATCACCTGGGGGTGGGTCCCCTTAAAAAAGTGGAGGCCCTCCTTATGGGTCATTAATTCTTCAAGGCTTTTCTCTTCAAATCTCTTTTTAACCACCTCATCGTCTTTCCAGTGCCACCTTGCCTGTTCCACCAGTTTATTCTTTAGAACTTTTTTGCTCCTTGCCCATCCGTAATGATAAATGTATGCATCAAGGAGAATAACATTCAATTTTTTTCCATTCTTTCTAAAGCTATGAGAGTCTTTATAAGCTGATATAGAAGGTTCGTTTCTTATAATCCTGATCTCTCTCCTAACCCACCCCTCTCCTTCATGGTAAAGGGAATAATTCCCGTAAAAGTGCTTGTATTTAAGAGCAAAACCCTCCACTCGATGGTCATCGAGATAGGTAATAAGAGCAGACTTAATATAGTCGAGATACTTTTCGTGTACTACCTCATCACCTTGTAAATAAAAGCACCACGGTGCTTTACATTCCATTAAAGCTCTGTTGGCAAAGAGTACCTGGGGTTTTCCCCCACCCCTTAGCTCTTCGAACCAGGGGGTGGTGATGATCTTAACCTTTGGGTCTTTAATACTTCTAATAAATTCTAAAGTCTCATCTTCAGACTCTATTACGTTGACAATAAACTCGTCCACGATGGGTAAAATGGAATTTATTGCTTCCACTATAGGAAAGTCATACTTAACGGCATTACGTATATATGTGAAACCACTTACTAGCATTGCAGAATTATAGATGGATACCAGCGTGCATTCAAAGTGTCGTAAGTGGAGTGAGTTACAAATTATGTTGCTTTTATTCATGGATTGTTTTGCATTCTTGTAGTATTGTGATAAAATTTTCCTATGAAAAATGGTGCATTTGTTTTATTTTTTATTTCATTTGTGAGCTTATCATGTAATTCAGTAAATAAGTATTTTGACGAGTTTTATAAAGATTATTTCCCTCTCAAGACAGGGATGAGATGGGTTTATAGAACGTCCGAAGGAAATGTTGTGGCAATGGAGGTGGTGGCTGATTCCTCCGTTACTCCGCAGGTTAAAAGATATGTGGTAGAACTTATGGGAGATTTAAACTATTTTATGAAGGGTGCTGATGCTGTTTTTCTGGAACATCGCTACACTGAAATCATTAACAACGAGCTTGTGGACCTTGAAGAAGAGGCGTTGCCCATTCTCTATCAGCCCCTATTGGGGGAGGAAAATATGGCTGATTCTGTATTCAGAACTTTTGTGGTATATGGTGATACTTTCAATTACAGAAGAAATTTCTATGCTGAAGTTGAGAAACTGGAAAGCGGGAGAATTTCACTTAAGTACAAAATTTTAACCGACATCTATAGGGGAGAATTTCACAAAATTACCAAGTTAGAAACCTTTTATGAACTGGCAGCTGACACTGGGCCCGTCTTTTTGCAGAAGGTCCAGGATGGTGACACTTTTAAATTTTATCTTATTAACTTTTCTTCGAATTAAGGGGGGTTTATGGGGTCACTTCGTTTGAGTGAAAATGCGTTAAAAGTGCTCGAAAAAAGGTATCTCAAAAAAGATGAGTGTGGTAATATTATTGAAACTCCTGAAGAAATGTTCAGGAGAGTAGCAAAAACAATAGCAGAAGTGGAGAAAAGGTATCCTGAAAGCCCTTATAGTGTTGAGCAACTTGAGGAAAAATTTTTCGAAATAATGACCGAGTTTTATTTTATGCCAAATTCTCCGACCCTTATGAATGCCGGCACACCCCTGGGGCAGTTATCGGCATGTTTTGTGCTCCCCGTTGGAGACTCGATGGATGAGATTTTTGAAGCAATTAAGAAAACAGCAATTATTCACAAAACAGGTGGAGGCACCGGTTTTTCCTTCTCAAGACTTAGGCCTAAGAATGACATTGTGAAGAGTACCGGAGGTGTTGCCAGCGGCCCCGTTTCTTTCATGAGGGTGTTTAATGAGGCCACGGAAGCGGTGAAGCAGGGTGGAAGGCGTCGGGGTGCTAATATGGGCATTTTAAGAGTTGATCATCCTGACATTATGGAATTTATAGAGTGTAAGGCTAAGGAAGGAGACCTAGCTAACTTCAACATTTCTGTTGCAGTGACCGACAAATTTATGGAAGCCCTGGAAAAGGACGATGAGTACGACCTTATAAATCCGCGTAGTAAAGAAGTCTGGGGTAAACTTAGAGCAAAAGAAGTATTTGATAAGATGGTTTATCATGCCTGGAAAAATGGCGAGCCAGGAGTGATCTTTATTGATTCAATTAATAAGAAACATCCGGTTCCGGGTGCAGGAGAGATTGAAAGCACAAACCCCTGTGGTGAGCAGCCTTTACTCCCCTATGAATCCTGCAATCTGGGTTCCATTAATCTTGCAAAATTTATTAAAGGTGAACCCGCTTATGTTGAGGGAAGAATTCTCTCGCTGGATGAAGCACTTGAGAAAATTGATTGGGAAAAATTAAGAGAAATTGTTCATGTGAGCGTCCACTTTCTGGACAATGTAATTGATGCCAACTATTTCCCCTTCGAGGAAATTAAAGAAAAGACCCTTGCAAACAGGAAAATTGGTCTTGGAGTGATGGGGTTCGCAGACATGCTGGTTCAACTGGGCGTCCCATATTCTTCAGAGACAGCAATAAAGGTCGCTGAGGAAGTTATGAAGTTTATTCAGGATGAGGCAGTCAAAAAGTCTGTGGAACTTGCAGAAATAAAGGGCTCATTCCCCAATATAGAAAAGAGCATTTATAGACATCCTATGAGGAACGCAACCTTAACCACAATTGCGCCCACAGGTAGTATTTCCATGATTGCTGACTGTTCTTCTGGTATTGAACCTATTTTCTCTCTGGCTTATACAAAAACGGTGCTGGGAGGAGAAGATTTACTCTACATTAATCCCCATTTTGAGAGAGCTGCTAGGGAATTGGGATTCTACTCGAGGGAACTTATGGAAAAAGTGGCAGGTGCAAGGAGTATCAAGGATTTCAGAGAAATTCCCGAGGCGGTTAGAACCATATTCGATACCACCTTTGATATAGAACCTATGCAGCACTTAAAAATCCAGGCAGCATTTCAGAAGTATGTGGATAACGCCGTTTCAAAGACCATAAATTTACCTAATAGTGCAACTGTTGAAGATGTGGCAACGGTTTATAGAGAAGCATATTATATGGGCCTTAAGGGATTAACGGTTTATAGAGACGGATCCAGAGAAGAACAGGTGATAAAGGTTGCAAAGGAAATCACACCTGAGGTTAAAAGGCCTCCTTACACAACTCCACGCCCGAGGCCAGAGGTCACGAAGGGAAGGACCATTAAGATGGTCACAGATTTAGGAAATTGTTATATCACGATAAACGAAGATGAGTATGGTATTTTCGAAGTGTTTATATACCTCGGGAAGTCCGGCTCCCAGACCATGGCCTTCACCGAAGCCATAGGGAGGCTCATCTCTCTTGCTGTTCGATCTGGTGTTCCGGTGAGTGAAATAATCAAACAGCTCAAGGGTATAAAGAGTTCAACTCCTGTGAGACAGGAAAATGGCGAGATTGTGCACTCCGTTCCTGATGCCATTGCAAAAGCCATAGAAAAATACCTGGAGAAAGGGGTTCAGCTGGAGCTTATACCCACATCGCCTGCCTTGAAGCCCATCATTGATTTTCACCGAAAGGCCAAAAAATCGGAATCCGAGGAGAAACAGTATGATATTTGTCCTGAATGCGGTGGAAGATTAATTTATCAGGAAGGTTGTTATCTCTGTGTAGATTGTGGATATTCAAAATGTGAATAAGGAGGAGCCATGCCCGTAAAGTCTGATAAATGGATTAAAGAGATGGCACTAAAACACAAAATAATAGAACCTTTTGAGGAAGGGCTTGTAACTCAAAACGTCATCTCCTACGGTCTTTCTTCCTATGGTTACGACATTCGGGTAGCTGACGAGTTTCGAGTATTTACCGAGGTATTTCAGACCCTTGTGGATCCTAAAAATTTTGACCCCAGGTCCTTTGTCGAAATAAAAGGAAATTATTGCATAATACCCCCCAATTCTTTTTGCCTTGCAAGAAGTGTGGAGTATTTTAGAATTCCAAGGAATGTAATCGGGATATGTCTTGGTAAAAGTACGTACGCCCGTTGTGGGATTGTGGTTAACATAACCCCCCTTGAGCCTGAGTGGGAGGGGCATCTTACCATTGAAATATCTAACACTACACCACTTCCCGCAAAGATTTACGCTGGTGAGGGAGTTGCGCAGGTTATTTTCATTGAATCGGACGAGCTTTGTACTGTATCATATAAGGACAGAAAAGGAAAGTATCAGGGGCAAAAAGGTGTTACGCCCCCAAAAATATGAAGTTTTTAGAGAAGAGGTGAAAATATGCCAGAAATAAATAAAGATTCAGAGAAGGAACGCATACTGGAAGCTACGTTAAAGCAGATTGAAAAGCAATATGGTACCGGAGCCATAATGAGGCTCGGTGAGGCCACTCAGGTTCGTGTAGATGTTATACCATCAGGTTCCTTTGGACTCGATGTAATTAGCGGGGTTGGTGGATATCCAAGGGGTAGGGTAATTGAAATTTATGGACCTGAGGCATCAGGTAAAACCACCTTAGCTCTTCACGCTATTGCTGAAACTCACAAGATGGGTGGCAAGGCAGCTTTTATTGACGCTGAGCATGCCCTGGACCCCACTTATGCAAAAGCCCTTGGTGTAAATGTTGATGATCTTATAATCTCTCAGCCTGATTACGGCGAACAGGCACTTGAGATTGTTGAAATGCTTGTAAGGAGCAATGCCATAGACCTCATTGTGGTGGACTCTGTGGCTGCTCTGGTTCCCAAAGCCGAGATTGAGGGTGAAATGGGAGATGCCCAGGTAGGTCTTCAGGCAAGGCTTATGTCCAAGGCTATGAGGAAGCTCATAGCGGTTTTAAATAGATCAAAGACCTGTGCCATATTCATCAACCAGATAAGGCAGCAGATTCAAACGGGTTTTGGGTTTGGAAACCCGGAAACTACTCCGGGTGGTCTTGCCTTGAAATTCCATGCTTCCATGCGCATTGAAATCAGGAAAATTGCGTCCATCAAGCAGGGTGAGGATGTGATCGGAAACAGAGTAAAAGTGCGAGTAGTTAAAAACAAACTTTCTCCGCCTTTCAAGAGTGCGGAATTTGATATTATTTATGGTGAGGGAATATCCTACGAGGGTGAACTTATAGACTGGGGTCTGGAGCACGGTATAATAAAGAGGAGTGGAACGTGGTTCAGTTATAAAGACATCCAGCTGGGGCAGGGGAGGGAAAAGGCGAGAATTTATCTCAAGGAAAATCCTGAGATTGAGAAAGAGATCGAGAGAGAGTTAAAAAGGGCCTTGGGTCTTATAGTGGAGTAAAAGGTTTTAACGCATGTATGAGAGGCGACACGAAAAAGTTGCTCCACCCAGAGTATTTATAAGGCGGTTAGCGAATCACATTCTCATTGCCATTTTGCTCGTGGCCTTTGCCCTTGGAATTGGTATTCTTGGTTATCATTTTCTTGGTAAGCTCAGCTGGATTGATTCTTTGTATGAAGCTTCAATGATTTTGAGTGGAATGGGACCGTATAGTAAGCTGGAATCCAGCGCTGCAAAGATTTTCGCATCCTTCTATGCACTGTTTAGCGGGCTTGTATTCATTGCCCTCATTGGCATAATTCTTTCACCCGTGGCCCACAGGATACTGCACATATTCCACAGCGAAAAGTAGAGTTGTAAAAGAGAGGATATACCTTTAGTTGATTTTTTGTTTACAAAATATCTGTTACGGCTGAATTTTCCAGTTGAGAAATCTTCATATTGCCGTTAAAATCTTGATAAGTAAACCCGGTTTATAAAAGAGGGGAGGTATTATGAAAATATCTGTAAAGTTAGTGCTTTATCTTCTTGTATTTTCCATTTTACATTTTGGCTATGATTTAACGCACCTTTCTATTCTAAAACCCTTCTGCGGGGTAAATGAATCGGTTTTCCAGCATCTTAAAATGGCTTTCTGGGCTTATCTTATAGCCAGTGCCATGGAGTACGCCGGGGTGAAGAAGAAGTTGAAGGAAAAAGCGAGTTTCTGGTATTCCCGGATTCTGGCAACAGTCATAGTTCCGTGGTTTACGTTTCTTATCTGGTACCTCGTCCCTGCTATTTTTGGAAAGATACACTCCCTTGTGCTGGATATACTCTGGGCAGTTATCAGTTCCCTCCTGGGTGGGATTTCAGCAATTTTAGTTGAGAAAACTGCAGAAAAGTACAAATTCGACATGACACTAAGAATTGCCATTATTTCCTTACTAATAATCTCTGCCTTCCTCTACATCAGGTTTACCTACTTCCTGCCCTGGATAGATATGTTTGTAGACCCGAAGACGCTGTGAGGGTTTTGTATTTCCTCGGGACTTTAACTTAGCGGTCACGCGCAATAGGAAATGTCCTAGATCAGTGCTTTTTAGTTCAAAAAAAGGAATATTGATCAATTAAAATATTTCCCACAGAAACTAATTCATTAGCACTTATAAAAATGTTTGCTCATTGTTATAGCAGTGTAATAAAATGACTACATTGTCTCTTTAGTTCTCTGACGACTTAAGGCCTGTTTTTCATATTGTCAGACTGTTAGACTGTTTAAGTTCCCGGTACACTTGAACTCATCTTCCCCATTTTATGCAGATTCATTTATGTTTTTTCAATGCTCTCTCAATAGGGAATCTTTTAACAAAGATTTGTGCCCCCTTGATGATCTACTCATCTGCCATTACATCCTTCTCTACTTCCTATTTGTTGAAGTCAGGATCGGTGGTGTTTTTATAGAGCTTATTTCCTGATCCTTCCTTTATTTTTTGGAGTTAATAGGTACTTTCGATCCCACCAGATTACCGATTGGTTATTAGCAAGAATCCATGACCTCCAGATACCGTTTTTAAAGTTTTTTCTGTCCAGTTTCCAGTAACTTAATTCTTGCAGGGCTGTCCATGTGCCACAACTTTATTGAGCGTTTACCCTTTTCTCCGGAACTCTAATTTTATATTTATGAATTAAGTGAGTTTTAACTACCCGGTTCAAAAAAGGATCTACTTCCCTGAAAACATCCCCTTACCCGAACGTTTTTTCTACAAAAGGGTGAGTTTTTCAAATAGCGCCGGATTAACAGTTCCTGAAGGTTCTCTTGAGGAAAATACCAGCAGGTAACCTGAGTATCTGGAAAAAGGTAAATGCCATAACCAAACACCTTCTAATAAGGCGAAGCCACAAAACTACTGGTTATATTCCTTAATTTCAATATCTTCCTGTCTTGCAGCTTCTAATATTTTATCCTCATAATCTGATTTACTGAGCCATCCATCTTTTGCCTCTATGTATATTTTTATGTTACACTGTTTAAACTTACTTTTCAAATAGTTTATAATCCTCGTTATTGTAGACATTTTGCCCTCTAAATTTGAGGGAAGTTTAAGTTCTAAACTTATTTCGCGTCGAGTTTCTTCGATCCGCGACACTTCTGTTTTCTCTTCCCTTACTTCAGATCCGTGCGTTGAAACTTCTTCCTCTAACTCCATAACCCCTGGCTCTATCTTTTCCTTTTCTCCAGTTTTTCCCTCACATAAATCCGGCCTTATTATAATTTCTCCTTCACTGAGGGTTATGTGTGGAGTTTCCTTTATGTTATTACAAACAGGTTTTCCGTTCTCAATGTATCCGAACCCAAACAATCCTCTTTCTACTCCCTCTTTAAGGCCGGTGATGAAACCTTCTTTCGAAGTTATTCTTAACTCACCGGGTGTTTTAAACAAAGATTCAAAAAGTCTAGAGATCTCAATGAAGTCTTTTCCGGCAAGGTACTTGTCTTTGATCACGTTGGGTGCTATTTTCTCCAGAATTTCCCCAGAAATCTTCAAATAATTGTAAATTTCCTGATCAATTTCCGTTTCTCCGTAAGTTGGTAATCCCAGATCTATTTCTTTAAATCCTTCTCTTGATGGAATGAACAACTTTCTGTATAACTTTCGGAGTTCTTCATATTCTCTTTCTTTATAGCTTTTGAGTTTATTTCTTAATTCATTTTTCTGGGTTTCTGATAAGTTTAGTTTATCGTCCTGCTCTATTTGCCGCAGTGCTATTAGCTTCCTCAGGTAAGAGTAAAATGATTCTCTCTGTCCTTCATCAATGCATAAAAATATTAGTGTGTTTCTAAATACCCGTGGCGTTTCGCCGTGTTTCTCCAGAAAGTCCATATCTGGCTTGTCTGAATTTAGAATTATAAGTTTTAACTCTTCGTTGTCTGCTACATCTCTGGAGAATTTTGGATGGATATATATCCTGAATTTTCTTCCTCGTGATGTATGATCTCCAATTACTTTTTTTTCTTCCTCGTAAATCTCGTTTGTTGTTACATTCTCCTCCCTTGAGATAATTATTCTATTAAGATTTGGTCGATTTGTAAAGAAAAATCCGTCGTCAGAAAGATAAAATAGTTGTTCTTTAAGGTTGTTTAAAACAGTGTCTATAACATTGATTTCGAAAGCAGGTTGGGCGGTAGTTAATTTTATTTCTCTTATACTGGCACCGGTTTCACCTTTCCCAGAAAATGAAAGCATAAATATGGCTGTACTCACGGAGGTTCCTAGTTTGTGAGGCAAATACGAACTTCCCATCATTTGATTAACTTTCTTGGCACCTGAATCTCTTGAAGTGATGTCCTGGGCTATTATACTATCCCACTCCTGTCCAATAAGTTGTATGAGTTCTCTCCTCAGGTCTTCGTTTTCAAGGTTGAAGTCAGAAAGGCGTATGAAAGGTATGTTTTCATTGTTAATTAAATCGTGAACAACCATGGAGAGGATCCTGAGGACTCCTCTTGTTCTCTGGAAAGTGGGAAAAGAGCCCCATCTTTTGTAAAGGACATCAATAACCTCAGGTTTGAACGGATAACTTCTAATAAATCTCTCTCTATATGCTGAAACCTCATCTTCCAAGAGAATTCCTGCTTTTTTTGCATATTCTACAAAACCATCCACTACTTTTTTGGCTTCTTTTTCGTCAATCTGTTTAAATAGCCTCGCGCGAACCACATTTTCTATCTCGTCGTCCTGGACCGGAGTGTAAATTTTTTCCGTCCTTCCGGTTATTTTCTGGAGTTGTTGAAACATCTTTTCAGCATTTTCGTCGTAGTGTTCCAGAATGCTTGAGGGAAGGGTGAGAACCAGAAGTGAATTACCCACTGCGGCCACAGCCCCCGTAAGTTCCTGAATAAAGGCGAGGGTTTGTGCAGCAAGGTTAGAATCCCCCACCTTTATTCCTGCTGCCTTGGTCATATACTGCAGGACTTCGTCCATGAGTATAAGCACAGGAGCATTCTCAGAAAGCAGTTTTATTAGTGCTTCTTTTCCTGGAGCGGTGTCTCCTTTTGTAACCTCAATTTTACCTGTTAACTGTTTTTCGAGTTCTTCCCACAGTTTATCTGTGGATTTAAGTGCTGTTCCATCCAGTACCACGGTCTTTGTATTCCATTCCCTGGCTTTATGATATAGAGCTATCAGTGTGTGGGTTTTACCACCACCGAAAGGTGTCTGGAGCTGGATTGTTGAATCACCGCTTTTCCCCTCAAGTCTGTTTTTTGCAACATTCAGTATGTTTTTTAATCCGGCAGTTTGATATGTTTTTCGGAAAAACAAATCGGGATTCTGATAATCATTGGGTGCCTGCCCACTGGCAACTAGCCAGAGGTCTGCGGCAAAAACATCCATGGTAAGTTGGCCCTTGACTATGTCATCATGAGGGATTGCAATCCGTGTAAACCCCTTCATTAAAATAACCTCCTTTGAGAGTCTTCATGCCTTATTTCATCTACCAACTTATCTTTCCCGCCCAGGAATCCATCTAAAAGTCTCTTTTCTCTGCTATCATCAGGTAAAGTCTCTGAAATTGCCTGAGCAACCCTGTAAAAAGCTTTGCTTAAACCATATCCAGTTTCCTTCAGGACTTCTTTCATTTTTTCCTTTTTCCCGTCTTTCCAGAGTATGAGAACTTTGTGAAGCACGTCAATCATCTCCCGGGGGTTTTTTAGATCATCAAGTTTTCTGTCCTGAGGGCCAAGAACAATTATGAATTCCTTATCTTTTTTTATAAAGCTTTTATTCCATTCCTCTTCAACATTTACACCTGTTGATTGGGCAAGTTTTCTTGCATCATCAAAATGAACCTTTGCCTCCTGGTAAGTCCATCTCCACAAAATATAAAATCTTGTAAGTGGTGAAAGCTCTCCCGCAATGCCGTTGTGGAGAATTTGCCTTACAGCATAATCTGTGACAATCTCACGGACATAATTAAGCAATTCTCCTGCGCTAATCTCATTACCCTCATAATCCATGATCTTTTTGTATTTTCCAAATATCTCAATGGCTGAACCAATGGCAGCGATGAAATAATCGGCACCGCTTATTCCCTCTTCCCAGAGCATCTCGAGCTTTTCTGTGATGTGTTTTTTCATCTCCTCCTTTACTTCATTTAGCCAGCCTGTTTCTTTTCTTTCTATTTTTCGACACACAAGGTAAATAGAAGAAGAAAGAGCTGCGGTTTCTTTAGCTGTAAGTCTTGTTTTCATTTCAGTATCAATGGGCCAGGATGCAGTTACCACTAAGTTAGATTCTAAAAGCGAGTTTATTAATGTTTCCCAGCCTGATGTTGATTTATGGGTATAAACAATGGTTGCAATTCCATTGGGTTTTAAGACACGGTGAATTTCTTGGAAAGCTTTCTTAAGCATACTTTCAAAGAATTCCTTAGCTTTCTTTTCATTTCCATGTCTGACTGGGTTTGCAACTGTTTCTTTTGACTTTGGGACTAAGGGAGTTAAAAACAGTTCGGGATAAAGATCTCCAATGCTTCTTTTTAGCCAGACATAGAAGAAATCAGAAAGTTCAGCATAGTTTATATTGTCATAATAAGGGGGGTCTGTAAAAACCGCATCAAAATAGTTATCAGTATAGGGAAGCTCTGTGGCAGAGGCTTGGGTGATGGTTGGGACTAAGGAATAGGGACTGGGGGTTGTGGCAATTTGGGAAAGGTGAGAGAGAACATTAAGTATATTATTTTTGAGGATGTTTTGATACGAATATCCCTTCTCGGAAAAAAATGTTTGTTTCGATATAATCCCAATTCATAGGGAGAGCTTGTCTAGCAAAGGTTGTAGATATTTTTTCCCATGTTCCATCCCAATGACAAAGTGTAGAATTTGTGTCTGCTAACCTACTAGGTATAAACACCAAATAACTCACCACTGCCTTTGCATACTCTTTATCATATCCTTCTTCAAGCATTTTTTTGTAGGCAAGTCTTCCTTTCTCGGTAAAGGTAATCAAAGCCAGTTTCTGGCGCGAATTGAAGAGGTTGCCCCATTTGAGCATTCCATACCTTTGAACACGAAAACCAAGGGTTTCTTTCGGAGGTAATTCCTCATCTGGCACAGGGTCAATGCCCCATTCTTCCATAAGTTTTTGCCTTTTTTCATTCAGATACTTTTGTGCTTCTTTGAAGATCTGGATGTCCCTTTCCTGTGCAAGTCTGTACCTTTTTCCGTCTCTTCCGGGCTTGTGTAGAACCACGGCAACCATCCTTTCTCCTGCTTTTCCTTCCTGAAAGAGCTTCCTCGTTCTTTTGTCGTCAACCACAGAACCGCAGACGGGACAAACCGCTATAGCCCTTGAAACCGTCCCCCTTGTGGGGTCAAAACCTTCGGGCATTTTCTCGTATCCATCGCCCACTATCTTAAATTTGACCTCTCTTCCCTCCACAAAAGGATAGAGTGAAACCTTTTTGTTTTTTTTCTTTGCAAGCCAGAATTGTCGCATTAAGGGAATCTCAGCACCGCAGGTAGGGTTCTGGCAGGGGATAGTCCTTGCCCATATGTAGCCCACGGGTATTGAACCATCTTCATCTTCAGGATAAAATCTTCCGATTTTTTCTTTTGCCTCTTTAAGAACCCAATTCCCCCATTTTTTTACATCTTCAAGGAGGGGATTTATGGTATGGGTCCCAAGGATACCCTGCTTGTTTTTAACTTCCACTGGTCTACCATATTTTTGGGGATATTCAAGTGTGCATTTCAGAATTAGCGTGGCAACGGGATTGTATTCGATTGCATGTGCTTCACAACCAATGCGAAGAGCTTCGAGGGGGATTGAACCTCCACCAGCAAATGGATCGAGAATTCTCGGGGGTTTCCCGTTGTTTACCTTCAAAACATTTTCTCTTGCTTCTGTGATTATTCTTTTATTCAGACTGTTCTCCCATTTTGAGAGTTCTATTATGAAATTTTTGATCTTTTCGCGTTCTGCGGAGTCATCTGTGGCTGGAATCAAAGCAGCAAAATTTGTTGCCCTTGAAGAGGCCAAAGGACGGCGTGCCCACCAGATATGTAGTGTTGAAATGTGCCCGTGCCTTATATTTTTCTCCCTTACAGATTCTTCGCTTACTTCCTTTATCGGAAAGCTCACTTCAATGAACCGTTTATCGTTCATTTATCCACCCCTTTTTTATTGATTTCTAAGTTTTTTTAATCTCATTGCTTTCACCTTTTTGTGTCTATTAAAAAGTCCCTTAAGTAAACAAGTTTTTACCTATAGTCCCTCTAGCTTTGTAATTTCACAAATATTCATCTTTTTTGTACTGTTTAACATCAGTTCATTTGCAAATTTTAAATTGTTATTTAAGTATATAGTGGACTTCAGGTCCTTCCATCTTTTTGCAAAATTCATGATTTAAGCTTTTTCCGTATCTCAAGATCTTGCTTTTTCACCCAACTTACCATTGAGTGTGATACTCCACGCGAGTTATTTCCCCTCTGTTTTTACATTCATAATCGAGCTTACCTTATCTTCGTTTAATCCCGGTTTTCCAAAATGGGTCTTTTTGTAGATACTCCTTAACGATATAAATAAAAATCCTTTACTGGATTCTTGGAATTTCGGCTCAGGAAGACCGTGTTTTTTAGAATGTGCAAAACCCCTCTTGGTGCCAGTGCTCCATCTTTCAATTGTTCCGGCATAATGGGGTACCATTGCAATTAACATGCTTCTTCCTTCGAGAAATGATTACCTTCTGACAAATGGAAGGTGAGGCATTCATGCAAGATCCCACGGTCCAGAAGCGGACTACGGTTCTCGTTAGTTTTTATTTGTGTTTCTGTGGTATCGATGTAATACCCACGAAATTGTGCGGTAATACATGCCTCTCTGATTGCGGGAACAAGATAATCGCAGACAACATTTTTCTTCATGCTATCTGTTTCTAACCCGCCGATAATATGCATGCTGGCAGGTTTTATTAACTCTTTATCCCGAGTGTGAAGATTTTTCCTTACTTCACTATTATATATAATCTCCACTGGAGTATTTAATCCACCTGCTTTCAAAATAGAGTTTTGAAAATATCTCTGTGGAATCTTTCCAGAGAATAACCCTTTATAACTACAAAGTTTCCCATTTTTTGCCAATTTAAGAGTTTCCGGTATTATTTCAGGAAAGTCTTTCCGGGAAATGGCCAATCTCTCTTTAGCGCCATCCCAAAGTTTAAGAAAAGTTGCCTCACATGTTTCTGCGATGATTGCGGTGGACAGAAAAGAATAACTTAAAAGCCTTTGCTTTTTCAGTTCTGTTTCTATTGGCTTTACACTGCTCGATTTCGGCTTTGTTGAACTTGCTCCAGTGTAAGGTCTTCCTCTGTATGAGACTGGAGATTCTAAATATAAGGCCACTATTTTGAGGTTAGCATTATCTTTAGTATTCTCCCTTAGTTTATTGCTTAAACCCTTGAGCAATTGTTTTAAGTTTTTAAGTCCAGCAGGATTACCACTGTCTGGTATGCAAGAATGGAAAATGACACCATCTATATCGAGAATAGCAAAAGGAATTTTCAGAAGTTCGTCTTCTCGGAATTCTTTAAATTCAGCAGTCTGGTTTTCCTTCATTTTCCCACATCTCGCATTTGTTTTTCCACTCTTCTGCAGAGATAACAAATCTCACAACCTCAACCTTTTCTTCGGGTTTCAGGTTCTCTGCAGGGTTTCGTATGATATATAACGCTGGATTAGAGGTAACATTTGTCACAATATACAGATAGTACTGATCCTTAAATCTCTTCGCCTTAAACCATTCGTTTGGAGTTAAAGCTACATCACCTTCATATGCTCTTGCTTTTACTTCTATGTATCTTATTTCGCCTTTTCCCCTCGATCTGATATCAAATCCCAGATTTTCACTTGATACATCCTCGGGCTCCCTTCCTTGCTGTCTCTCGTATTCCATTGCTATTTCCATGCCAATTCTCTCAATTTCTTCATTTTCAATCATATCTGCTTTTTCAGGAATTACCCGGATTACGGTAAAAAATTCAGGCATAGGTATGGTAAGTGTCTGCCCCAGTTCCAGTTCTCTCTCAAGTTCTTTTTTTGCTTCCTCGTACCTTTTCTTCTGTTCCTCTTTATTTCTAATGGGCAGGTCTACCCTTTCACCTTTTGCCTCTCTTTCGCGAAGTTCTACAAGTTCCTCATCCAGTTTTCTGATGAGATTATTTAAAGATTCAAGGCCGTATTTCTTTTTAATCTCGGCCTGCCTTCTTCTTTCTTCTAATATTTCGTTTTTGTAACTTTCAACAGTTCTAATGGCTGCTGATAAGGTTTTTTCCTCATTTAAGGTTTTTTCCTCATTAGGAATAACGACATTTTCCCCCTGATTAACTGGGGAAAGGTCCCATAAAATCGCCGGATTGATCTCTCTTAAATTTTTTCCATCATCGTATAAAGCGATAATTTTTCTCCCTGCTACCTCCCCCTTCCCATCTCTTACTTCACCTATGTAAAACCAGATGTATCCATTGAGGATTCCCGAAGGATCCTTAAATACAGAACCCCTGGTAACTTCTTCTGAGTATTTCCTTAATATCCATTCAAGAAGGGCTTCAAATAGCGGATGTCCAAAAGATATAAATTCCGTGTCCGGGTTTTTGAAGGCTATGTCTTTATCAAAGGTTGCTCTGGGATATCTCGACATTACCACACCGAACCTGTTTTTAAATTCTTCGCTCTCTGCAATTTTTCTTATCTCATAGGGAATAGAATCTATAGCAATGAATCCTTCTTTGATTTCCCTCATTCTCCCACCTGCTTTCTGGAAGGATTTTTTAAAGAATTCTACCACATATTCAGGAATTAAGCGGTATTCCTTTGCTTTTTCTGCCATCTCTTTTATTCTGGTGTAGTCTATGATCCTTGTGGCGAGGCTTTCTCCTAAAATTTCCTTTATCTTTTTTATGTATTCCTCATTGGGCTCTATATCCAGTTCTTTCAGGATTTCATCCATACTCTTTGCATTGGTTACTGCTTCCAGTATCAACTGGTAAAGGTTTTTCCCTTCAAATACCTCTCCTATAACGTCAAAAACTCGATCACTTCCAAGTTTGCTTCTAATCTCCTCAAGTTTCTCAAAGAGTTTAAGAAGGACCTTACCCTCTCGTGTATCCTCCGCCACGATATTGAAAATATACACATCTTTTTGTTGCCCGTATCTGTGGATCCTTCCCATTCGTTGCTCGAGCCTGTTGGGATTCCAAGGGATGTCGTAGTTAATCATTATATGGCAAAATTGGAGATTTATTCCTTCGCCTGCTGCCTCAGTTGCAACCATGATTTCTGTTTCATCTCTGAAAATTTTCTCTGCCTTAATTCTCTCATCTATGTTCATTCCGCCATGAATACAGTTAACCTTGTATCCCCATGATTTAATTTTACTGTGAAGATATTCAAGAGTATCCCTGGATTCAGTAAATATCAGAATTTTCTTGTTCCCCTTCATCTCCTCAATTTTACTAAAGCCTTCTCCAATTGCCTTTTTTAGTTCATGTAGTTTTATTTCCTCTTCTTTATTTATGATGTCTTTTGCCTTCTGTATAAGCATCTCAATGGTTCTAATTTCCTCCTTCAACTCTTCAGGGTCACTGGCGATGGTTATAGATTCCCATTCTTCTTCGTTTTCCCATCTCTTACTTTCTTCCAGATCGTCCATTTCCTCATAGTCGAAGGGGAAAAGGCCCTCCTTTGGTTTTTCTTCTCCGCTCAGAATTTTTTCAAGTCTCTCTTTCCTTCTTTCAAGAGATTTCAAAAGTGCGTAAGTGCTGGATGCCATTCTCCGCTGGAGTATCACGAGGGCAAATGCAATGTTTCTTTTTTTGTCAAATTGCAGCGCTTTGTTATATTGTTCAACCACATAACGAGAAACTTCATTATAGAGTGATTTTTCATCTTCTGAGAGGCGAAACTTGATGGTTATAGGGAACCTTCTCGTAAAAATTGGTCTTCCATCAAAATCCTTAAGATCTTCTTTTAATCTTCTTATAAATAATGGGTTATCGTTATTTTTAAGGGACTCTTCTACCATTTTGCTGGTGGCAAAAAAACCTGGCATGAGTAGATCCAAAAATAACCTGAAATTTTCCGGGTCGCCTTTGTGTGGTGTTGCCGTTAAAAAGACAAGGTGGGTTGATATTCTGGATAGCACCTCTCCCAATTTGTAACGCTGTGTTCTATTTATCCTGTCACCGTACCTGTATGCTGACATTTTATGAGCTTCATCAACGATTATAAGATCAAAGTGAGCTGAGCTTAAGCTCGCAAGTATCTCGTCCTGTTTTGCAAAGTCAATGGAAGTTATGATCTGATCGTTTTTTTCCCATGGATTTTCCCCATAGTGAGCGTTGAAGGTATTTCTATCCAGAACCACAAACTTCTCATCGAATTTCTCTTTTAACTCTCTTCTCCACTGATCCTTTAAGTGTCCTGGTACGACTATTAAAACCCTGTTCGCTAATCGTCTAAGTTTCAACTCTTTCAAAATTAGTCCCGCCATTATCGTTTTTCCAGCGCCAGGGTCGTCGGCAATTAGAAATCTAATGCGCGGTTGTCTCAGAACATAGCCATATACTGCTTCAATCTGAAATGGAAGTGGGTCTATTTTTGAAACATTCATTGCAAGTAAGGGGTCAAATAGAGATGCATATTTGAATCGTGTTGCTTCAATTACCAAAAATGTCTCCTGTGGATTTGACGATAAGTCAATTACTTTTTCTATAATCTTAAGGCTATTTAAATCTTCTTTAGTGAGCAGGCAGTCTATATGTTTCTTTGAACGAATAGTTGAGCCTATAATACGAAAGTAATTGTCAAACTCTGTAACTTTTTCGACTTTAACAGGTTCTTCCCAGAAAGGACCTTTGACTATGCATCCTTCCTTCATAATGTTTCTCCCTTAATCTTTAATTGTTGTGTTAAAAGGCTTGCGTGTATCTGAGACCTATAACTGCGAGAGATTGAATGAGGGCTTAAAGCCCGAGCCGGGTACCTGATGATCAGGCAAGGAGCTATTCTCTTCATTTCTCAAATGCCTCCTTTACTCACCTCTTGAAATTCTCTTTGTCTATCTAAGAAGGATTCAATTGGCTTTCGGTTAGCTACACAAAATGAGATTTTCCCACTTTTCGTAAATTCTTCCGCTTCCCCTTTCTCGGAGAATTCGTGCTGAGGATATCTCGCCTGGACCTGAAATGCCCATGTGATGAGTCCACACGGGGATTCATTGTTAAAATGGGGCTTCGGTTCCTTAACCTCTTCCATGAGAGAATTCAAAAGCATTCTACCAATACCCTTTCTTAGGTTACCCTTTTCTAGAACGGATATGCATGTAATCTCTATTAATTTTTCTTCCAGAACCGGCATATACTGAATCATTCCTACGGGTTTCCCTTCCAAGTAAGCCAATTTAGCAAAATTACCATACCTTTCCATCACCTTCATCGCCCAGCTTTCTTTGAGGTTCGCACCCTTAATGAAAGACTCGTCCTCTTTTTTCTCAGGCGGGATGCAGAGATTTATAAGATCTCGCACATTTTCAACATTCACATTTTTTATTTCTATATTTTTCATTCGGTCTCTCCTTATAACGCACCTCCGCCTCGTTGTTCCAGTGTTAGCGAAGTTCATCAGCGCTTGCCGTCAATCTCTAATGCCGTGTTACGCCCTGTTTACTTTTCTCCTTTTCAGTCTTTTGGGTAAGCTTGCTTGATTCATCAATATGGGTACGCATACTTTCACGTTTTTTAATCATCAAAGACTCCTCCGAACATCTCTTCGGGGATTTCTAGTTCTAAAAGGCGAGACTCCGCCATTACTTCAATTAGTTGATTCATTTTCTTAAAAGCTTCTTGGCCCTGTTGAGCAAGTTTATTAAACTTGCGTTCAATTTCTAGAGGTCCTAACCTTGCCCTGTGAACATCTCTTCTAGTGAATTGCTCAAGTATTTGCAGCAATGGTTTGCGAAACAGTATGATGGCAATAAAACCAACTACAGACCAAGAAAATACTATTGCTCCTACTAAACTTATACACTCAATAATCTCTGAGTGCATTATTCCCCTTTTTTGTACGCATGGATTTTAACTTATGCTTATTAAAAATCTTCGGATATACTAGCAAATTTTGGGTATATGCGAACTGTTGGTGTAAACCTTCCACAAAACGATTAATATTTATTGTCTTTCTGTTCATTCTCCATAGCTTACAAAAACACTATAAAGTGGATTTCTTATTGCTGATAGGGTTTGCCCTGGCTCGTTGACGATAAAAGTTAAATCAGTGTGGTTTACTGGGTACATGGTTTTTTACTTGTTGGGAAAGTTTGAGATTGTTTAAAGACCTATGCAAAATTGAATTTTGCATTACCTTGATTATAATGACAACCGAAAATTATTTCAAGCACCATCTTCTTGAAATGTTCGAAGCCAGGAAAATTTGATTGACTTTGCGGTTAAGGCTTAATTTAAAATCTTTTTGAGAAAAGTTTTATAGGTTGGAGAGCAAAGTGAGCGGTTAGTAGTCCTGGGAGAACTTGATGTCATGCCAAAACACTATAAAAAGGAAGTTTTTTAGGAATATTTCTTTGTCATATCGTAAGGTTCTCGTACTTTCTAAAGTTCTATGCTATTGTAATTACGCATGTTTAAGAAAAATCAATAACTTTTGGGGTGAAAAGGCGTTATAATTAATTGCGTGGATAGTCAATCGCGCTCTTAGCTTTCCAGGGACAATCAGGATATGTTCACAATAGTTATTAGCCTATGGACAATCCCTGCTTAATTGTCTTATTGCCAGAATCTGTGTTTTATGCCTGATTTATTTTTAGCGGAGGCAAATTTGCCGCATTTTTATTCGTTTTTCGCCCGATTCCACTAAAAAAGAACACAAGATTTCATGGTAAAAAGCCATTTACATCGGTTTTGGCAAAAACTGGACGAGTAACATTATAGCCTTTGGATCCGGTGATGGCAAGGCCATAATCAGCCGTTTCAATTAAGGATGATATTGATTGGAGTTCTGAGTTTGAATCGTAAATTTGCTTCCAGATTAAATTACCCTGGACATCAGTTTTAATTACAGTGCCGAATATACCATACCTGGAAGTCCAACCATAAAATATAAAGTTATTATCGGAAGTTTGTATTGCTGATATAAGTTCTTCAAGTTCAGCGTTTTTAACTGAGTCACTCGAAACCAGATTACCATCAAAGTCAGTCTTTATTAATAAAATCTTACGTGAGGGTACGCGAACACCTAAAAAGTAGCGATTTGAGAGTTTAAATATTGGGCTGGGGGTACTACCCGAAATATCGTTTATTGTTCTGGCCCATAAAGTGTCTCCAGACTCATTAAATTTAAAAAGAGTTGTGCCAGAAGCTGCAATGATTTCACCGTTATCCTCTTCCAGTAACCTAAAGATAGGCTCAAATCCTATACCTTTTACCCATATAGTATTTCCCTGCAAGCTTATTTTAGCTATGATCCCAATATAATGTCCATAATAGTAGGTTCGACCGCAAACAAGGATATTCCCATCTCTTGATGGCGTAAAATCAAAAATATCATAATTAGCATCGGGGATATTAACTGATATCAATGAGTCACCATTAAAATCAATTTTGAGGAAAGATGTTAGATCTTTCGTCATGAACATAATCTCATTTTCACCTGTGAATCGTGTAATACAATATTCAGAAAAGTAGTAAAACTTTGTCCATTGGATGTTGCCAGTGTTGTCGGTTTTTGATAAAAAGTATTTAATAGTGTCGTAATCAGAATAACAACCGATCACAAGAAAACTACCGTCAGGCAATTCTTTAACGTTATTGACGCTCCCCCATGTAAGTTCTTGAGGAAAGACTTTGTAAAAAACAGGGTTATTAGTTATATTAATGTAAAACGGATCAGACCAGGAATAGTTTAGCGATTTAGCTCTGATAGCAAAGGTACCCGTTTTTGTCCATTTGTGCTTAAGGGGAATGTTATACCCGACGTAGTATGTAGTATATTCAGACCCGTCTCCCCAGTCTATAATGTAGGGATATATATATGCCAAATTAGAAGAAATTTGAAACTGATATTCAATACCAATAGAGCCTTGAGATGGGCCGGTAATTGTAGCCTCAAGCTTTGGCAGATTGTCTTCCTCGTCTCCCGTTTCGTCCTCTTTTTTACAGCCATAAAAGACTGTAAGAAAGAGAATAAGCCCCAGGGTCACGATTTTCCTCATAATGTTTTCCTCCTGTTTACTGAAGGAATTTTAAAATCCATAAAAAACACATGGCAAACTCTAAAATTGATAAATCTACTCCGTTTATTTCTTCTTCAAACTTTAAAAACCTATTTACAAAATCGCCTGTTAAAGTATAAGGTGTAATGGTAATTAAGAAAAATTAACAACAAAGTCGCGGCAGGAAGTTTATTTTTAAGCAGAATGAAACTCACATATCTGGGAAGCCAAAATATTCATGTATGAATTTGGCTCTATATTATTTGCGGAAGGAGTTCGTAAGGCGCATGAGAGCGATTAACGAATTTTTGGGGGAAATTGTGATAATTTATAGAATAGCGGTTAAAAACGAAGGACTTTTACCTTAATGTGTGGTTATATACCTATTGTTTCTTCTTTTATGTATTTTAATCTGTCTCACAAGCGCCTGCTTTTGCAAATTCATAACATTTCGTAACTAAAGACTGTGTTACTGCCTGTCAAATCATTTTTAGGCAAAAACAAGAGTCAAAGCAGCGTATTTGCAGGCATTCCTGGGAGTTTTGTTGATCGAGATTTCTTTTCGTTGTAATTTTTTTCTGGATCTTGAACACAAAAGTGCCCTAATAAAAATACACTCCCCGGGAGGGTCTCGAACCCCCAACCCCCTGGTTAACAGCCAGGTGCTCTGCCGGTTGAGCTACCGGGGAGTGATGCTAATATTATATGTTAGGAAAAATGTATAGTCAATTTTGCTTTAAAAGCCCTCAGGACACGACCAATATTTTAAGTTTTGAGTTCCTGCCTAATGCCACTCGCCCTAAGTATTACTAACTTTTGCCTCAAATCTAAATTGTGTTTTTTCAATAAGTTGCTCTCTTTAAAGGCTGTTAGAAAAAATCAGCAAAATCATAAGACAATGCAGAGTTCGATGATACTAAGTTATTATGCGACAAGTTGAAAATGTCTGTAACTCAAGCGTGCGAATTTCCAGGATAAGAGTAATTTTAGAATTGATTAATTACTTTAGCCCAGCATTATAATTTTTCTAGAAGAATGTTCTCAATCTAAGGAGGTTGTTATGGCTAAGAAGGCGGGGTGGTACTGGTATGTTATTCTTATCCTGCTCATTGCACTGGCAGGAATGTTTCTCTGGGGTTATTTTGGTATTAATGCGGCGAAAAAATCTGTGGAAAAAGAACGCGCAGTTATTCAGCAAAAGGCGGAGCAGGTTATAAGTGCGAGAACTCAGCAGTTATTAAGGCTTTCTGTCTTGCCCATGACATGGGTTGTTAGAAGAGAGGTGATGAAGGGGAATTACGAACAGGTCAGGGAATATTTTAGTTTGCTGGTTCAGGAGCCAGGGATAAGGTATATTTTCTTTGTGGATAATACAGGTAAGATAGTAGTTTCCACCGACGAGGGGATGCAGGGGACGGAGTTTTCCAGATTCTATCCCGATAGTATTCTTGAGGTTAACGAGGTGTCCATAACGGGCGACGAGACAGGCAGAATAATATCGGTATCACCAGTTATGGGACTGAATGCGAGACTGGGTTCCCTTGTTTTGATTTATGAATCAGAAAAATGAGTGGTTAGAAGTAAGAAAAGCCACTCCCGAGGACGTGGAAGATTTTGTAGCTCTCTTTTTAATTTCATCACCGTACTTTTTCAGATTATTTGGTGAAAAGATTAGGACGGCTCTTTACAATATGTTTAAGGCTGAAAGGAATCTCTTCAGTTACCAGCATGTTATATTTGCAGAGCTTGATGGTAAGAATGCGGGTATGCTCCTTGGATACCCTTATGATGTTAAAGCCCGGGAAAATTTGCGAACCGGTTTATTATGGTTGAAATATTCGGGGTTCAAGTTCCTTTCTACATTACCTTTGCTCTTAAAGTTTAACACGACTGTCGGGAAATTAGGTAAATTTGAATATTATATCAGTAATTTAGCAGCTTTTGAGAAATTTCGAGGCAAAGGGGTTGGAACGGTGTTAATTATGAAAGCTGAAGAAGAAGCAAGGCTTCTAAAAGCCGAAAGAATTGTCCTTGATGTTGAACAAGAGAATACCCTCGCGATAAACTTCTACGAGAGACTGGGCTTTGAAAAGGTTGCGGAGTTCTATATACCGATAAAGGGTAAAGGTGTTTTATCGTTTTATAGAATGGGTAAGAAGATCTAATTAATAAGCGGATAAAGCTCAAATATTTTGCACCTTCTGGTGGGTTCAAGGTTTTTAAGAGTATTGCAGGAACAAGAAAAATAAACTAATGATTTTCAAGTTCCAGGTCTTTCCATTATAAATAAACGAAAGGGAGGAGGTATGCTGAGAGACTTGATCATCAAAAATCGCAGTTACAGGAGGTATTACGAGGATCACCATATAAGCAGAGAAACTCTTCTTGAGCTTATAGACCTTGCGAGACTCTGCCCCTCCAGTATGAATCTTCAACCTCTGCGTTACATCATTGTAAATACCCCTGAAAAATGTGAACTGGTATTTCAGAATGTGACCTGGGCAGCGTATCTTAAGGATTGGGGAGGCCCTAAAAAAGGCGAGAGGCCGTCTGCCTATATAATCGTTCTTGCTGAAAAGGAGGTATCCAAAAATTATCTAATAGATGCGGGATTGGCTTCCATGGCTATTCTCCTTGGAGCCACTGAAAAGGGACTAGGTGGCTGCGTTATGGGTTCTTTGAATCGGGAGAATACCCGAAGATTATTCAACATACCGGATAGATACGAAATTATCTACGCTATCGCTTTAGGTAAGCCCAGAGAAAAAGTGGTAATTGACGAGGTGGGCCCCGATGGGGATATCAGGTACTGGCGGGATGAAAACGATGTGCATCATGTCCCCAAGAGAAAGCTGGAAGATATAGTTCTTAACTTCGATTAAGTGAGTAGAAAGAAAAGCGTCAAAAGCGCTTAAAATCCGTCAAATCGCGTTTTTACTCGGAGTTTATCTTATTATATTTTGGGTCTCCTGGTATTTCTTAAGTTCTTCAAGGACCTCATCTCTAATTTTGTAAGCTAAATCTCTATCCTCCACGAAGGTTAAAGGCACATTTGTACCGTTTATTCTTGCTATGAGCCTTGCCGTTAATATTCCTATGTTCATGGCGTCAAGTAGCGCTTTGTCATCAAAAATGGCATTCTCCCGCTTGTGGGAATATGCAATGCCCCATGGCGGTATTATACATCCCATGGACGTCATAACGGAGACCAGATACCCACCTGACCAGGCACCTCCTGCATCGGCACCAACGGAAATGGCTCCAAAAACCTTTCCTTCAAGATAGCTTGGCTCTTTGTAAGCCACCATGTTTTCCATGGACGTCATCCGGTCTATAAGATTTTTGAGCGCACCCGATGGGGCATACCAGTATATGGGTGTAGCGAATATGATACCGTCAGCCTCGTACATTTTTTGAAGCAGGAACTTCCCGTAGTCATCAAAAATGCAAGGGAATTTACAGTAAGGGTCTTCATCGTGAATACAGCCTATGCAAGGTTTTATTTCCCCGTCATAAACGCTGTAAAACTCTGTTTGTGCTCCTTCTCTTTCCGCCCCCTTGAGAGCCACGTGTAAAAGTTGTGCAGAACCGCCTGTTTTATGAGGCGAACCAAGAATCCCCACAATCTTCATAAATTTCCCTCCCCGCGGGACTAACTTTTTCTGTTAGTTATAATATTATGATGAATTTTGCTTGAATTATCAATGGATACAGGCGTTTTTAACGTTTAGATATAAGGCGAAGGCCAGGTGGCAAATTTTTCTTGCTTCTTTTTTCTTTGAACTCTGAGATTGTTCCAATAAAATTATGAAGATGCAGCTCATATTTCTAATGTTTTTGGGCTATAAAATCGAAAGTGGCGAAATGCAGATTATTCGGGAAAAAAACAAAGAAACTATTTTGTTTTACGGAGGTGTAGTTATTACTGATACAAATGCGGTTATAACATCTCCCAGCGCCACGTATCTTTCTAAAGATGGGGTAATGGAACTTTCAGGACCCGTTTCTGGTTTTTACCAGACAAGAAATCTAAAATGTGATTATGCGAAAATTTACGAAAAAGAGAGGATATTCAAAGGTTACAGGCGTTGTGATATCCAGGGCCCCGCGGAAACATTAAGATGTGATAGTATCATTCTTCATGGAGATAGTCTCCTCGCTTTTGGGGATGTTTACTTAAAAAGCGAGAAAGATTCTGTTGAGGCAGAGGGTAATGAAGTATTAATCAGGGATAAGTTCCTCAGAGTTAGAGGGAATGCCCTTTTAAAATCTACAAGCTCGGATTCCCTTGCCTTAAAGTCTTTTTTCTATGTATACAGAGATTCTATTCTCTCGGCTTCCGGGAATGTGATTGTCAATTCAAAGGATTTTGAAGCCTCAGGTGACAGCCTTTATTATGACCGGAGAGAAAGATTTTTTAGCCTTTATGGAAATGCCCTGGTGCGGGACCAGAAAAACACCGTAACAGGTCCTCAGGTTATTGTTTTTCTGAATACTGAAAATAAGATTGATTCAGCTCTTTCTTTTCCAGGGGGTAGCTTAAAGAATGCAGAGAATGGGAAGGAAATTTTTATCGAGGGTGATACCTTAAAATTTTATTCAGAAGGAACGGACAGTCTAAAGTGGTTTAAGGGTTATAAAATAAAAGGCTATTATAAAGAGGAAGAATAATGATCACATTGAGGACGGAGAATTTACGCAAAAGATACGGTAAAAGAGAAGTGGTGTGTGGAGTGGATATAGTGGTTAGTACTGGAGAAATTGTTGGTCTTCTGGGCCCCAACGGTGCTGGTAAAACTACAACTTTTTACATGATCATGGGTGAGGTGCGGCCTGATATAGGAAAGGTTTTTATGGGTGATACCGATATTACCAATTTCCCTATGTATAAAAGAGCTCGTCTCGGGCTTACCTACTTACCCCAGGAACCATCTATTTTTCAAAAATTGACGGTTTTTGATAATATATATGCTATCCTCGAGTACCGGGGTTATAAGAAAGAAGAGGCTGTGGAAATTGCCGAGAAAAATCTCAAGCTGATGGAGATTTATCACATTAAAGATCAGCCGGCATATACTTTATCAGGTGGTGAGAGAAGAAGGTTAGAGGTGGCAAGGGCGCTTTCCCTTAATCCAAAGATTTTGCTCCTTGATGAGCCTTTTACGGGAGTTGATCCAAAAACTAGGCAGGAGATACAGGACATTATTCTTGGCCTTAAGAAGCTCAATATAGGGGTATTGATTACTGATCACAATGTTCGGGAAACTCTCGAAATCACTGATCGAGTATACATAATTTACAGGGGGGAGATTTTAATTGAGGGAGACAGTCAAGAACTAATTAAAAGTGAAGAAGCGCGGAAAATATATCTTGGCGAGAGATTTAAACTATGATTCGAAAGCCAAGGATTGAATTAAATCTAAGGCATGAACTTCTCCCTCTCCCACTCATCATTCAGGAGGCAACTCTCCTTGAACTCGATGCCCTGGATCTGAGAGAGGCCATTATTCAGGAAATGACCTCTAATCCGATACTGGATATAGATATGTACAGTGATCTTCAAATGGTGGCGAGAAAGTTCGAAGAGCTTGGAGAATCGATGGAGGCCAGTGGAGAGCTGTGGTATCTTTATGAAGAGGAGGAAGGTGGGGACAGGAAGGAGGACTTCATAACCTATGTGCAGAGTCCCTGGGAAAAATTGGAAGCTCAAATTGAAGCTCAGTTTGAAAAGAAAAAGGATAAAAAATTAGCTTATGCCATTCTGGAACATCTTGACCAATTTGGTTACCTTGATGGTGATCCCGCTGATATTGCGAAAGATTTAGGGGTAGAACTTGATGAGTTTGAACGTATTCGCAGGATTTTCATTCAGTTTGAGCCTTTTGGGTGCGGCACCAGGGACTTTAAAGAATTCTTTCAATATCAACTTAATGAGATAGGTATCCACGTCTCTCCCGATGAGGCGCTGGAGCTAATAAAGGCTAATGAAAAGCTTGGAAAGCGTGTTATTCCTTATCCATTTTACCAGGTGGAGGAGGAACATGTAAGGTATGTGACACCCGAGCTTATCATACGCATCGATGAAAATGGTGAGTTAATACTCAGTTTTAACGACAAGATTTATCCGTCATTTCGTGTTTCCCGAGAATATATGAACTATCTTGAGGATAAAAGTGTTGACAGTGCCACCATTAAATATCTTGAAGACAAGTATAAGAGGGTTCAAAAATTCGTTGAAAATCTTAAAAAGAGAAAGGATTATCTTCTAAAGGCAGGTGAATTGATAATTGAATATCAGGGCGACTTTCTGAGGTCTAAAACGGACAAGCTTGTCCCACTGTCACAAACAGAGGCGAGTAAAAAACTGGGAATACCCGTTTCTACCCTTAACAGGATTTTAAAGAGCAAATATGTTGATACACCGAGGGGGATATACTCTTTGAAGTTTTTCTTCCAGAAACCTTTTGGTAAAAAAGCTACTGGCATGTCGAGGATTTCAAAGGAAGATATCGGGGAGAGAATTAGGGCCATAATAGAGAAGGAAGATAAAAGAAATCCTCTATCAGATGAGGAAATTGCGAAAATCCTTACCTCCTACGGTATTAAGATTTCGAGACGTACCGTTACAAAATTCAGACACACCCTTGGAATCCCCGATTCCAGGGAAAGGGTTAAGGAATGATTCTCCTTGCTCTTTACAGAATTCTATCGTATATTCCCCTCAGAATAGTTTCACCTTTTAAGCTCAAGGATTTAGCACCTGGTAAAGTGGATGTGTGGTTTCACATGGCATCCCTTGGGGAAGTACTTGCAGCAAAGAAACTTGTGGAGCTTTTCCTTGAAAAAGGGTATAGAGTTCTGGTTACCTGTTTTACTCAGACAGGGTTTAACAAGGCTTTGGAACTATGGAAGGAGAAGGCGACGATTTTGAGATTCCCGTGGGATTCCTATTTTCATGTAAAGAGGATATTAAGGGTTTTAAGACCCGAAGCATTTATAGTTCTTGAGACGGAGTTATGGCCGAATACCCTTTATCTTATAGGGAAAAATAAAATCCCCGCCTTTCTCGTAAATGCCAGGATCTCTGAGAAAAATTTTGAAAAATCAAGGAAATTTAAATCCCTTTATAAAGAGATTTTAAAACCTTTCGTGACCATTTTTGCGCAGACAGAGGAAGATGCCTACAGATTTGAAGCCCTTGGCGCTCAGAAGAATAAGATAAAAGTTGTGGGAAATATAAAGATAGATTCTGCATCTGGAGAAGGAAAGCATTTCTCAAAGGAAGAACTGGGAATATCAAAGGATGAATTTGTTATAATATTTGCCAGTCTAAGGGAGAAGGAAGAAGATTTTGCGCTAAGGATAGTGCAGGATTTAAGTAATGTTGATGGGCTTAGGTTTGTCTTTGCCCCGAGGCACCTCGATAGAGTGGAGGCGTTATCCAGGGAACTTGAGAATTTAAGAATTCCCTTCAGTTTGTGGACAATGAAAAGGCAGGGGGATAGCAAAGTCTTGATTTTAAATACCCTGGGGGAACTGAGAAAACTTTACCCTATAGCAGATCTTGTTCTATTAGGGGGTACCTTCGCACCCTACGGGGGACACAACATTCTGGAGGTGGCGATTTCGGGTGCACCTGCCCTTGTTGGGCCTTTTCACAGTAGTATAAAAAATGAAGTTCGTTTCTTAGCGGAAAGTAATGCAGTAATTCTGTGCCAGGATAAAGAAAAGGTAAGGGATAAGATACTGGAAATTATGAAGATGAGAGAAGAACTAAAAAATATTGGTGAAAGGGCTAAAAATGAGGTAAAAGCCCGTCAGGGCATTTCTGAAAAGATCTTTAAGGAGATATTAGTCCATCTCAAGAAAGCTTGAGGGGAGTAATTTTTCTCCGAAATTTTCAAGGAAAGGCATCCTTTCGAAGATGCCAAAGACGGCACTTCCTGAACCAGACATTACAGCAACCTGTGCACCTAAGGATACGAGAATGTCTTTAATATCCAGTATCTCCGGGCATCTGGTATTTACAATCTTTTCAAAGTCATTAGAGATTTCCGTCTCTAAAAGAGAAATATCGTTGTTTTCCAGAGCATCAGCAATTTTAACGGCTTTTTTATAGGCTTCGCTGAATTTTGTAAAGCTTGAGAGCTCGTCAAATCTTTCGTATGCCCATTTTGTTAATATTCGGCAATCAGGAAAACCGAGGATGAGGGGATAATTGAAAGTGGACCTTACAGGCTCCAGAATTTCACCTCTTCCTGTGGCGATGGCTGCGTTTTCGTTTAAGAGGAAAAACGGGACATCGGAGCCAATTTCCTTACCAAGATCTACAAGTTCTTTTGTTGATAATCCTAGATTCCTTTTGTTATTTAAATATTTGAGGTAATATGCAGCGTTAGAACTAGCACCACCTAAACCAGATCCCACGGGGATTCTTTTCAAAATCTCGATCCTACCCGTTATGGTAATTCCAAAGTTCTTTTCCACCAGCTCTTTAACCCTGAAAAGGATATTTTTAGTTTCTATTTCTTCTCCTATAGTTACTACTTCGAAATCATGGTGGGGAGTAACGGTAATGATGTCGTGAAGACCGATTTTATGAAAGACTGTAACGATGTTATGGTAACCGTCGGGCCTTTTCTCCGTTATCCACAGCCCGAGGTTAATTTTTGCGTATGATTTAATGATATCTTGATTCATTTCTTGAGCCCCATGAGCTTTTCCAGATACTTGGCTATTATGTCAAACTCCAGGTTCACAGGATCTCCCTCCTTTAAAAATTGGAGGTTAGTTTTATTTAAAGTGAAGGGAATTATAGTCACCTTGAAGGTCTTTTCCTTAATATCATAACACGTAAGGGAGATTCCATTAACAGCTATAGAACCCTTTTCCACAAGATACTTCATATAGTAGGGATCATGAACTTTAAATATAAATTCAGCGCCTTCGGATTTCCTTTCTTTTGAGTAGATTTCACCAGTGCAGTCCACGTGGCCCAGAATAATGTGACCACCCATAAGTGACGAAGGGGTCAGGCTTCTTTCCAGATTTACAGCCAGGCCTTCTCGCAGTGTCCTCGAAAAATGTGTTCTTCTTATGGTTTCTTCACTCAAAAATACTGTAAATTCTGTATCGGTGTGTTCTTCAACGGTGAGGCAAGTTCCGTCAACGGAAACGGAATCGCCTTCGTTGACTTTTAGTTGCGAAACAATGGTAATTCGAGAACCCCCTGAAATTCTTTGAATCCTTTTTATTTTCCCTATGTCTTCAATAATACCAGTGAACATTATCTCCAGACCTTCATTTTCTCCCGGACTATTTCCATGGTTTTCGCCGCTTCTTCCCTTGCCTTTTTCTCGCCCTCCCGTAAAATTTCTATAACTAAGTCCCTGTCTTTTTCATATTCTTTCCTTTTCTCTCTGAGAGGTTCCAGGTATGTATTAATTTTCTCATAGACCCGCTTTTTACAATCTACGCAGCCCAGTAAGCCTTTCCTGCAGTTATCTTCGATTTCGGCTGTCTCGTCTCTGTTGAAAATTTTATGATAAGAGAAGATGGGACAATTTTCGGGGTGGCCGGGGTCATTTTTTCTTATTTTCTGCGGGTCTGTATATGAAGACATGACCTTCTTTTTGAGAGTTTCAGGGTCTTCAGAAATTAAAATGGTGTTGTTGTAGGATTTTGACATCTTTCTTCCGTCGGTACCCAGGATTTTCGGAAATTCGGCGAGGAGGGGTTCCGGGATGGGGAAAACATCACCGTAGGTCTGGTTAAACCGCCTTGCAATTTCTCTTGTAATTTCAAGGTGCGGAAGTTGATCCTGTCCGATGGGAACTAAGTGGGCTCTGTAAACCAGGATATCTGCAGCTTGAAGTACAGGATACCCCAGATGACCATAACTTATAAGATTGCCATAAGTTAGTTCCTCGTCAGAGTCAACAATCCCCTGATGTGTCAATTCCTCAAGGAAAGTTTCCTTGAGCTTGCTTTTTAAAATAGCTATGTATTCTTCCCCCTCTTTTCCTTTTATCCCTGATGAGATTTCCAGGAATTTCTGTACTACCGCCTCCGCAAAATTATCAAAGGCTCTCTTTTTTGCGGTAATCTGGGATACTTCAATGTTCTGTAAGTATTCCTTGAGGGTGGGATTTCTCAAAAGCCTTGAAGTGGTTATGAGCATGGAAAGAAGTAAGTGCAATTCTGCATGCTCTTTGACCGATGACTGGACAAATATGACAGACTTTTTTGGGTCAATACCTACTACCAGCCAGTCTATAGCCATGTCAATGATGTTTTCCATGAGGTCACTGGTGTCTGGCTTTGTGGTGAGTACGTGCCAGTCGGCTATTTCATAATAACATTCATATTCGTCCTGAAGTCTTCTCCAGTTTTGCAGTACTCCGAACAGGTGTCCTATGTGAAGCTTACCGGTGGGTCTATTCCCCGAAAGAATTCTTTTTTGCATTTTGACCTCCGAAGAATATGGCGAAGAAGATGAAAGAGAGGAAAGCCATTATGCTTCCAAAATAAAAGGGTGCTGAGGGGGATATTTTATCCCATAGAAAACCAGCCAGGAGACTTGCAGGAAGTAGGGTTAGCCCCACCAGGGTATGATATACGCCATAGGCAAATCCTCTGGTCTCTTTTTTTGATATATCCGCTACAAAAGCTCTTAGTACGCCCTCCGTGAAGGCGTAGTATATACCATATAAGGGGAAGAGAAGCCAGAGTAAATGAGCTTGCTCTGGCCTTAAAAGAGCAAATCCAAGGTAAACTAAGGAATATATTATGAATCCTGTCATTATAGTTCTTGGTCTTCCTATTTTGTCAGATAGTACCCCCAGGGGTGTGGAGAGGAGAGCGTAGAAAACGTTGAATAAGGTGTAAAGTAGCGGAATTTGGGCCTGGGGAAATTTTAAATTTGAACTCCGCAGTATTAAAAAGGTGTCCGAAGAATTACCTAAAGAGAACAGGAACATGATAAAAAGGAGTAATTTGAATTCTTTAGAAAGTCCTTTGAGACTGAGAGAAAGAGATATAGACGCATGTCCCTCTTTTTCCCTTTTAACTTCCGAGACCAGTGCAACAAGGATTAGTATGGCCAGAATTCCTGGTATTAATGATAACAAAAATATTACTCTGAGACTTTTCCCTTGATCCCAGGTCAGGTTTTTCGTGAAAAACGAAAGCAAAGCAAAGGCTGTTAAAGGACCCAGGATAGCGCCCAGGGTGTCCATGCTTCTGTGGAAGCCGAAACTTTTCCCTCTCTCATCAGGCTCCACAGAATCTGCGATCAGGGCATCCCTGGGAGAGGTTCTTATCCCTTTCCCAATCCTGTCGAAAAATCTTGCGAAGAGGACGTGGAACCATCGGGTGGCAAATCCTATGGTGGGTTTAGCCACAGCCGAAAGGCCATATCCGATAATTACGAGAATCTTCCTCTTTTTAATTTTGTCAGAAATATAACCTGAAACACTCTTTAGAAGACTGGCTGTTGCTTCTGCAATTCCTTCAATCACTCCCAGGGCTGTGGCGCCTGCTCCTATAACCTGTGAGAGGAAAAGGGGGAGTAGAGGATAGATCATCTCGCTGGAAATGTCTGTGAAGAGGCTGGTAAGCCCCATGGCCACAACATTCTTGTTAAGAGCCTTCTTTCTTTTCTGGTTCATAGAATTATTATAATGGAAATTTTATGAAATGGCTTTACATTCCCGAAAGAGGAATTAAGTTATTTCATTTTAGCTCTTTTATTCTTCTTTCCGCTTCCTCCGGTGTTATTTCTCCCTTTTCTAACAAATCAAGGATTTCCTGCAATCTGTCTTTCGAAAAAGCAGGTTCAATACCTATTTTCTTCAAAAATTCCTCAAATCTTTGCCTGGTTGTGGGGTACGATAGATTCAAATATTTGGAGACCTCGGAGAGATTTCCGCGAGTTTTAAGAAACAGGTAGAGCATTTTCAGGTCATTATCATCGAGATCACAGAAGGGCGGAATTTCAAAATCTCCCTCAACTTTCGTTTTGCATTTTGGACACTCAAGCACTTTTATCCTTAACCTGGTTTCACATGCAGGACATTTTCCAGGTAACCTGGGCATTTTCATTTCCCTTCTTTAATCTTTTTTATAGCTTCTTCTGGCGAAATTTTACCGGACTCAAGGTCATTTAATATTTTGCCTATCTTCTTTCTCGATTTGTGTTCTGGTGAATATAATTTTCCTGCAATGGAACGTAATACCATCCATAGTCCCAAAATTATTAGTATCCATGGCCAGTCTCTGGACCAGTTAATGTAAGGAAGTAAGCCGAGGTTCCCCATCCAGAAAAGAAGGCCTATGCCCAGAAACAAAAGTCCTATTCGAATATTCGACCCTAACTTTTTTAAAGTTAATGCTGCCATGAAAATTATGAAAATTGCAAGAAGAATAAAGACGCCCAGGATATTATTCATTGTTCCTCCTCCTTCTTAGATTTTTTGAAGTGAATTACAAACCTACCTTTTGATCCCAGGTTTTCAACTATGCTGATTATCCCTATTATTATTAGGATAACTGGCCAGTCCCTTCCCCAGGACCACTGCCAGATACCCATTTTGTTTAGCCATATTATGAGACCTATTATAATTAAAAGAACCCCACCACTTATCATGTAATCCTCCTTTTTATTCCACTGAAATTTTTATAACTTCGCCATCTTCCCCCTGGATTTCCACTATAGTACCATTGGCTCCCTCCTGAATGGCATTTAAAATTTCCCTTAAATCAACCTCATTTTCTTGTAGCGTCATTTTTGCCTTAGCCGGCAAAAAGTTCGTTATAAACTTCAAAAGGTTCACTGGTAACGTTATGTTAATTACATCCTCCTCATCTCTTATATATATTTTTAGAAATTTTCCTCTGGGCTGGGTAAAAGATACTTCTTCCAGAGCGTTAAGGAGTTTAAACCCCTCTTCCGAGGTTATTTTACCCTCCTCTATCATTTTAAGGATCCTTTTGACTTCATCTTTCATTTTTTTTCCTCCTTAAATTCTAATGCTAAATCCCCGCCAAACAAGTTTATTATTAACTCTTTGAAATTACCTTCTCCATAAACATAGTAATTATCCATTTTTCTTAAGCCTTCAGGTAGTTCTATATCACCACCGTATAAGGAGACAAGGATTTTTAGTGGTTCTTTGGGCAATGTAATCATGACATCACCCCCGTAGCTCTCAATTTTAAGTCTATTAAAATTAATGTCGAGTTCTAAATCACCGCCTTTGGCTGAGAGGGTAACATCATTAAATACCCCGGAAATCTCCCCGTCTCCACCCAAAAGGGAGACGGTTAGATTTACATTTTCCGGAAGTCGAAGTGTAGCGTCATCAATAACGGTCATTTTAATGAAGTCCTCGCCTACATTATACGAGCCCTTCAGACTTCCATTGATTAATTGGGACTCCCACGAGGAGATGTCAATGTCTCCGCCGAGAACATTTATGAAAATGTTATCCTTCTTTTCTATTTCAATATCCATTTCGGCGGGTTTTTTTCGAATAAGTTCTGAAGAAGATTCTATTGTTTCATTTACGATATCTCCCACCATTTTAAAAATCTGATTGGGGAGGTCATGGAAATCCATTTTTGGTTTCACATATGTTTCTTCACTTTCTTCATCCTTTCCTGACAATTCTTTAAGGGCCTTAATGAGCCTCTCTGCCTCCTCGGCAGTTATTTTACCATCTTCCAGTAGCTTTATTACCCCTTTTATGAATTCTTCCATTGTGCACCCCCTACCAAACTTTTGATTAATTTTTAAAAATATTAAAGATTGCTTAATGAATTGTCAAGTTATTTTTTATTTTTATAAAAAAATTCGCAAAATTTTTGAAAGTTTGCAGTGCCTTACAAGAAGTTTAGTGATATTTTTGAGAATTTGAGGCTCTTCCGAAGTTTCCCGGGTTTTTTGACATTCAGCTATTGATTTTTTTAACAAAAAGCATTATTTTTAATTCAATGCGGAGGGGTTTATTAGAGAGGGGTTATAAAATAGTAGTTGGTATTTCAGGTATTTTATTCATTCTCTATAAGCTTTTAACAGCTTCGGTTAAATTCCCGCCTCTTTATGAGTATTTAACTTACATTTTTCTTTCTGGTGTTGCCGCCACTCTTTACCTGAGTGTAGGGACTACGGTTCTGTCCTTTGAGATTGCGGTTTTTTTATTTCTCACGTTGATGTACGGGCCAGTAGTGGGCGGATTTTCGGCTATGCTAACAATTTTACTGGTATGGTTTTTGAAAGCTTCTTACTTTCAAATAAGGAAGGAGCAGCCTTTTAAAGAGGTTTTCATAAGTGGACTCTTTAACTCTGGGTTATATGCCTGGATTTTTTACCTTGGTGGCAAGTTTTTCTATTCTACAGAAAAGGGCTGGTGGTCTTATATTGCAACCATTGTCGTGATAATTGGCTTGAATGAACTAATTTTTGTCGTGAAAGAGGCCATTGACCGGCATAACCTGCTAAAATATATAAAAGAAGAAGCACTATTAAGCGATTTTCTGGAGTTATTAATTTATCCCATCGCCATAACGTTATTGCTTCTTTATAAAAAATACGGATTCTTTTCAACTCTGCCTATACTGATCACGATTATCCTACTTTCTGCTATAGGTAGACTTTATTCTGTCATCAATCAACGATTAAAACTCAATCTTAGGCTGGAGAAGGAGTTGAACTTAGTTTCCAGGGAAGTGGGTCGGACATCGGATTTGATAAGTGTATTGAAAATTGGTGCCCGGGCTCTTGCAAACGTATTTAGTGATGCCATTCTTTGCGTGATTCCTTATGAAGAACTTAAAGAAACCCTCGAACACTCCTTGTGTTTTAAAAACCAGGAGATTTATTCTCGCAGTCAAAGTGAGCTGGTGCTCGCTGAAAAAGAAAAAGGCATTACAAAGGATGTTATCAAAGGTGAAAAAAAGATCGGCACCCTAATCATCAAAGTACCCGCAAAAATTTCGGAGAGCGAAAGGATCTTTCTGAATAATCTTCTTGATCTTCTCTCAATTAGTATCGTTAAAATCGTCTCTTATAAAGCTTCGATTTTCGATAGTTTAACGGGCCTTTATTCCAGGGGGTATTTTGAAGAGAGGTTAAAAGCTGAAGTGGATAACATAAGGAGGAATGGTGGAAAATTTACTCTCGTACTTTTCGATATTGATAGTTTGAAGTATGTGAATGATCGTTTTGGTCACAAAAGTGGTGATGAGCTCATTCTAAAGTTTGCTGAGTGCTTAAAGAAGAATACCCGGGAGTACGATATTCAGGCAAGGTGGGGTGGTGATGAGTTTGTTCTACTAATTCAAGGGGTCGGCGAACAGAAGGCGAAAGAGGTGGTAAATAGAGTAGTTGAAAAATTTTCTGCAAAAAAATTAGATTTTGGCAGGGAAGAGTTTAAACCCAGCGTTTCATTTGCTATGACTGAGTATAACGAAAACACGAGTATTGAGATTAATGAGCTGTTCCAGATGGTGGATTATAAATTGCTTAAAGTAAAAAAAGAAAGGAAAGGAGATGGATATAAAGAACTGAATTAAGAGAACAGGTGATTATAAATCCATGCAAAAAAAGAAAGTGCTATTTCTTTGTGTTCATAATTCAGCGAGGTCTCAGATGGCTGAGGCTTTTTTGAAGCACTTTTTTTCAGATTACTTCGAAGCCTATAGTGCAGGTTCAAAACCCACTGCACTAAATCCTTATGTAGTTAGAGTAATGGAAGAGATTGGGATTAGTATGAAAGACCATTATTCCAAGAACGTTACAACTTTCGTAGGCGAGAGTTTTGATTATGTGGTTACTGTTTGTGATGAAGCAAAGGAATCATGTCCGTTTTTCCCTGGTGCTAAAAGTTACGTTCACAGAAGTTTTCCAGACCCGTCTGAGGCCACAGGAACAGAAGAAGAGATTCTGGAGTTTGTGAGAAAAGTCAGGGATGAGATTAAAAATTTTATAGTTGATTTTTTTGGTCCTCTTAAAGAAGAAGGTAATCTGTAAAAACGTTTAGAATTATGGGAGGTGTAATATGGCCTTCGAGTTAAAAGAAGGTGATGCAGCGCCAGAATTCTGTTTGCCCGGCCTTGAGCGGGAAGTTTGTCTTAATGATTTTAGAGGAAAGTGGGTGGTGTTATACTTCTACCCCAAAGATAATACCCCCGGTTGTTCCAGAGAAGCTACAGATTTTTCTGCTCTAATTGACGTGTTTTCCAATATGGGAGCGGTGGTAATAGGAATAAGCAGGGACTCCATTGATTCTCACAGAAGATTTGCTGAGAAATACGGGATCAAGTTTCTTCTCCTTTCAGACAGGAACGGGAACGTTATTAAAGCCTATGGCGCGTGGGGTAAGAAAAAAATGTATGGAAGAGAAACCGAGGGGATAATAAGAAGTACCTTCATAATAGATCCTGAAGGGAAAATAAGAAAAGTCTGGTATAATGTAAAGGTTGATAGCCATGCAAAAGAGGTTCTTGATTTTTTAAAAGCCATAAAGGAGGGGTAAGCATGGACGTTAAGGAGGCTATTGAAAAAAGAAGAGCCTATAGATCCCTGAAACCCTTTGAAGTAGCTGAAGACTTAGTAAGGGATCTTGCCTATCATGCTTCCCTTGCACCATCGTGTATGAATAATCAACCCTGGAGGTTTGTTTTTGTACTTGATAAAGAGGTTTTCAACAAAGTTCTTGAAGTAATGCCCAAAGGGAATCAGTGGGCTTCAAATGCAGCTTTTGTGGTAGCGGTTTTCTCTAAAAAGGAAATGGATTGTGTGCTCGAGGATAATAGAGAATACTACCTGTTTGATGTAGGCCTGGCAACTGCATTTCTAATTTTAAGGGCAACGGAACTTGGTCTCGTGGCACATCCCATCGCAGGATATGATCCGATTAAAGTTAAAGAAATTTTAAACATACCGCAAGAAATGGTTCTTACAGCTCTGGTAATTGTGGGTAAGCACTCTGAAGAAATATCGCCTTTACTTTCGGAAAAGCAAGTAAAAGCGGAAAAAGAAAGACCTGAAAGATTACCATTTGAGAAGTTCTGTTTTATAGATAGATATTCTGGTTGAAAATATGCCCGGGGGCTCAAATAGGCCCCCGGGTTTTTATTTATTCATTCATTTTCCAACTTCTCGATTCTTTCTTTTATTGCCTTTAGCTGGTTTTCCAGAAATTTAGCCTGTTCCATGAGTATTTCCTTTTCAGAGGATGGGGAGATATCCGGGTAATCCCGGCAAAAGGGATGAAAAGATCTTCTCGAGCCAAAGGCTGATCCAAAGCTGAATCCACACATCTTACCTGACCCTAAACGTGGCCATGGTTTTGTACATCCTGAAGAGTTGTAGCGATGGCAGAACCCCATCCTTCTACCTGTTCCTGGACCCATCCCGAAAGGTCCTGTACCGTCTCCAAAGGGCATTTTACACCTCCCGTTATTTTATTGATTGTTATCTTTCTCTTTTTCAAATTTTTCCATCAAACTGTTTAAGAAGCTTATTCTTGCTTCTAATGCGGCTTTCATTAATTTGAGTACCTCGTTATCGGGGTTTGTTGCTAATTTGCTGTTCATATACTCAAGTTGCAATTCAATGCCTTTTTTAACAAAATTCAGATAATCTTTATCATACCAGTAGGGAAATGCGAATCTTCCTGCGAAGCCTCTTCCGAGGCCAGGAAAGAGTCCACATCCCCAGCCTCTTCCAAACCCTGGTATGGCACCGTACAAGCCCCATCCAGTCCATGCTGGCCTCCACCACATGTTTTCACCTCCCTATTGTATATATATTATTAATGCATATATATGAATTGTCAAGGGCAGTAATTTAACTTGTGATTTCTGCGGTAAAAGTTGAGACTAAACTGGACATTTCTGTGTACTTTAATAAGAGCGTCAAATTGCAGAAATATGAATTAACAGCTACAACCTCAAAATAGATGAGCTTAAAATTTTTGATTGGCAACTTCCTTATGAGTTTATCTTACTTCTCTAAAAAGACGAAAAAAAACAGTACTGAAGATAAAAGAGACTCTTTTCGGCTATTTTTAAATTTCGAAGATTGCCGAAAGCGGGAGCTGGTTAAAAAGTAAGATTCTATAATCTTTGCTTCTAATCGGTTTGCTTTTGGTTCAATTTTAATAGAAGGAAAATTCGAAGAAATAGTGAGAAGTTACGTAGCTTTGAGGGGCGCTTGACTTAATGGATAGAGGTGGAAAAGTAGACCGTTGACATTTCGCACGGTCGGATTAGTTTGCAGTTTTTACTATAGAGTAAGAGATCCCTTTGAGATTTAAGGCAATTTTCATGGGGATGTTTCAAAAACTACTGGATGGATTTAGTTGTTTAAGTATTTTCGAGTATGCTTAAATGAAAAACCCTAAAAGATCTGAAAAAGTTTTGCGGGTTGACCTGCCCGAATTCCGGAAGCTAAAAAATTGCGGGTTTTGAAGTTATGTATGTCCTGTTCTATCGATTTAAGCAGTGGTCTTTTAGATTCAAATATTTCAGTTGTTACCATTGTGTTGAGTTGTTAAGAAAAGTGTACAGGTTCACGAAGTTTTCTCGCAAAAAGGGAATTATGAAAGCTTTTAATCACGGTTATTTTCTTTCCACTGTATTTCAACGATTTTCACAAATCTTTTTATCTTTAGATAAGTTTCATTACTTTTAGCGAGCCCTTTTCTTGACTTTCTGATTGATTTCTTTTATATTTAAGCACTAATTCTGTAAGGAGGGTGTTATGTCTAAACTAAAAAGAGAGGATATTCTTCAACTCTGGGTGTCTGTGACTGATTTTGGTGAAACCTGGACTGAAAAGATACAGGAACTCCAGGCAAGGATTGACGAATTAAGGAGAGCAGAAGATTACGAAACCGTTAAAGTGGACCTGGAAAACTTAATTGACGAACTGGATGACCTTCAAAGAGAGATAGAAGATTCTGTGGAGAGAGCCCTTGAAGGCGCCCTTTCCATAGATGATCTTTCTGAACTTTTCAGAGATTATGCCGATAGGCTATTAATGCTTGAGCAAGAGTTAATTGAGCTGGAACTGGAGCCCGAGGAATACGAAGAGTACTGGGAAGAAGAGGAAGGTGAAGAGGAGGAAGAGTTTTAATTAAATAAAGGGATTAAATGAGGGAAATACCGGCAAAGTATAATCCATTAGAGGTAGAGGATAGAATATATCAATTTTGGTTAGAAAAAAACTATTTTAAAGCTGATCCTCATTCCCCTAAGCCTAAATATTCAATAATGATCCCTCCTCCTAATATAACAGGTGTTCTTACCCTCGGACACGTACTCAACAATACCCTTCAGGACATAATGATAAGGTTCAAAAGAATGCAGGGGTATGATACCCTCTGGCAACCGGGAATTGATCACGCGGGAATTGCCACCCAGAACGTTGTAGAAAAGGCACTGGCTAAAGAGGGTAGGACCAGGTTCGAACTCGGAAGAGAGGAGTTTATAAAGAGGGTCTGGGAGTGGAAGAAACAGTACGGGGAGACCATTTTATTGCAGCTAAGGAAACTTGGCGTTTCCTGTGATTGGTCCAGGGTGAAGTTTACAATGGATGAGGATTTATCCAGGGCCGTAATTCGCGCTTTCGTCACCCTGTATAAAGACGGTCTGATTTATAGGGGAAACAGAATTATTAACTGGTGTCCAAGATGCGGGACAGCATTAGCTGACGACGAGGTGGAATACACTGAGAAAAAAGGAAAACTCTACTACGTTAAATATCCCCTGGTAGATGGAAGTGGTTATGTGGTTGTTGCTACTACAAGACCCGAAACATATTTGGGTGATACTGCAGTGGCTGTTCATCCTGAAGACGAAAGGTTCAGAACCTTAGTTGGTAAAAAAGTGAAACTTCCCCTGGTGGAGTGGGTGAGATTCTCCACAGATGGGAAGGAAGTGAGTGCCGAGATCCCCATAATTGCTTCACCGAGGATTGATAGGGAGTTTGGGACAGGCGCTGTGAAAGTGACGCCGGCTCATGATCCGGTGGATTACGAGATAGGTGAAGAAAATAATTTACCTAAAATCCAGGTGATCTCTCCCGAAGGAACTATGAATGATAATGCCGGGATATTCAAAGGACTGGACAGATTTGAGGCAAGGAAGAAGATTGTAGAACTTTTGGAGCAGGGTGGGTTCATAGAAAAAATCGAGGACTATACTCACAACGTGGGTACCTGTTATCGTTGCAATACTGTCATTGAGCCTTACCTCTCTCTTCAGTGGTTTGTTAGAATGAAGCCCCTGGCGGAGAGGGCTTATAGGGCTGTTAAGGATAGGGAAGTGGTAATCGTTCCTGAGAATTTTGAAAAAATTTACTATAACTGGCTTGAGAACGTAAGGGATTGGTGTATCTCCAGGCAAATCTGGTGGGGTCATAGAATCCCTGTTTACACTTGTAAGGATTGTGGTCACGTAATGGTTGAAGAGGAAAAACCAGAAAAATGTTCTAATTGTGGTTCAACAAACATCGTTCAGGATGAAGATGTTCTTGATACCTGGTTTTCTTCCTGGTTATGGCCTTTATCTACCCTGGGATGGCCTGAAGAGACAGAGTACCTCAGGAAATATTATCCCACCGATTTGCTCATAACGGGGTGGGATATTCTGTTTTTCTGGGTCGCAAGGATGATAATGGCGGGCTATTACTTTAAGAAAGAAAAGCCCTTTGACAGGGTCTATCTCCATGGGCTTATTAGGGATGAAAAGAGAAGAAAACTCTCAAAGAGCTTAGGCAATTCCCCTGATCCTTTGGATTTGTTTAGCAAATATGGTGCGGACGGAGTCAGAATTGGGCTAATGCTTATCACTCCAGAGGGCCAGGACATTATTTACTCAGAAAAGAAAATGGAGCTTGGAAGGAATTTTGTAAATAAGCTCTGGAATGCCTCAAGGCTCCTTTTGATGAACTACGAGGGTGAGCCCTTTGATCCGGGCGTAGAACCCACTAGAATTGAAGATCGCTGGATTTTGCATCTTCTCGATAAAACTGTTGCTGAAGTCACCAGAGCTTTAGATGACCTGGACTTTAACAGATATAGCTGGACGTTGTATAACTTTTTCTGGGGGGAATTTTGTGACTGGTATCTTGAAGCAATAAAACCCAGGCTTAATATTAAGGATCTTTCAGCAATTAAAAATGCTTTTTACGTCTTAAAGACCGTTTTACAACTTCTTCACCCTGTGATTCCTTTTGTTACGGAGGAGATATGGCAGAAGTTGCCCATAAAGGGGCTTGAAGAATCTATTATGATTTCAAAGTGGCCTGAAAGTGGTCTCTTTAATTTTGAAAGGGATTACAGGGATTTTGAACTTATCAAAGAAGTTATCCAGAACATTAGACAACTCAAAACGGAGCTTACACTTCAAGAAAAGTTAAATCTCGTATTCGAGAAAGAAGAGGCTATAGTACCTTTATTAAAGGAAAACATTGAACTTTTAAAGTTTCTTGGTGGAGTTGTAGAAATAAAGGCAGCTACTCCGGATATAAGAGGTTTACCTGTTATTGTGAGAGATTTTCACCTGGCTCTTGAGATTTCTGATCCACAGCTGGCCTTGAAAATGATAGACGATTTCGAAAAAGAGATTTCAGAACTTGAAAAACTATTAAATGGTATCAATTTAAAGCTTTCTAACCATGATTTTGTTTCCAGGGCACCTGCGGAGGTAGTGGAAAGAGAAAAAGAGAAAAAACGCATTTTTGAGCTTAAAATTAGTAAGTTGAAAGGTTATATAGAGGGTCTTAAAGGTGGTCTGATTTGAGTTGCGGAATTTTTGCTTATATAGGTAGTAAAGAACTGGAGAAAAAAGTAATTTTTGATTTAATGTATGATATGGAATCTCTCAAGGAGGAAAGTGATAATTCTCCTTTAGGTGGACACGGAGCTGGTTACGTCTTCCTCAGTGATGGCCTTGTGCCTTACTATAATAAAATAGGAGTGGTGACCGATATTTCTCCTGTGGAATCGCTCTTCGATTTTGATGAACTTAAAGATACCGGTTCTTTTAAATTTTTCATAGGGCATGTCCGAAGGGCCTCCGACGAGTTTTCCAGCACTGAGGAATTGGATGACTTACATGCACAGCCCTTTGTGCATTCTGGTTCAAAATTCAGGGTTTTTGGAGTTCATAATGGGTTTTTAAAAAATTATGTTCAGATCGCCGAAAAGTTGGGAATTTCCGAATATTTCACTGACTCCGACGTATTAACTCAATATTTTTTGTACCTTCTTGAAGAAGAAAAAGATCTATCCGACGCCTGTGAAAAGCTTTTCTCTGGAATTGAAGGAAACAATACTGCTGTTTTCCTTACTGAGGCAGAGGATGGTTATAAGCTGGTGGTTCTTCATGTGGGGAAAACCAGGGGACTTGTGATATTTGAGAATGAATACGGTGAGCTTCTTCTCTGTTCAAGAAAAAGCCTCCTAACGAAACACCTTCAGAATATTCTTGAAGAGAGGGGCTTTTTTGAAACTCTGGAGATAAAACCCAGGGAGCATCAAATTTTCATCAACTGGTGGAGAGTTGATACAAATCCGCCTTTTAAATTGAGTGAATATTAATCACTTTACCAGCTCTAACGATTTTATCTACGAGGTTTCGGCCAACCTCATAAGCTAAGTGAACAAAAGAGTGTGCATTAAGTATAAGGAAATCTGCGTCTTCACCTTTTTTAACGTTACCTTTTTTGTCCTCCAGTGCTAAAGCCCTTGAAGCGTTAACAGTAACCCCCATTAACGCCTCTTCGACGGTCATATCATACAGGAGAACTCCCAGAGCCATTATAAGGGGTTGAGAGTAAAAGGGAGAGGTTCCGGGGTTATGATCGGTACCAAGAGCCATGGGGATTCCTAACTCCCTCATAACTTTTACCAGAGGTTTTTTGTTAGATTTAGTAAATAGATATGCACCAGGTAGCAATACCGCGACCACCTTCCTTTCCTTCAAAATTTCCAGGTCCTCTTCCGAGGTATATTCCATGTGTTCGCATGAAATTACATTAAATTCTTTTGAAAGCTTGCAAGCACCAGTGTAAGAAAGCTGGTCTACATGCATTTTAATTTTATAACCAAGTTTGTGCGCATTTTCTAAGATTTCGTAGGCCTCGTCAATGTTGAAAGCTCCTTCGTCAATGAAAATATCGCAAAAGGTCGCAAGATTTTTGAAATCAGGAAGCATCCTTTCCGTTATTAACTTTACGTAAGCTTTTCTATCTGTGGCATACTCTGGAGGAATGGTGTGAGCCCCGAGGAAGGTAGTGATAACGAGAGAATCGCTTACTTTACCTAACAAGTTTGCAACTTCCAGTATTTTCTTTTCGGTCTCGTAGTCAAGTCCGTAACCGGATTTTATTTCAAGGGTTAGTGTACCGTGCTTTTGCATTTCTGCAAGGCGCTGCACAGCAGCACTGTAGAGGCTTTCCTTACCCTCTTTCCTTGTGAGGGATACAGTGTAATTTATGCCTTTGCCTTCTTTGAGCAGGTCGACGTAAGCCTTTCCTTTTATTTTTGCCAGGAATTCTTCATGTCTGCAACCTGCGTAAATGAGATGAGTGTGGGGATCCACAAATGCTGGTATGACGGATTTACCCTCGGCATCAATGACCTTGGTATTTTCACCCTGGAATTCATCAAGAATTTCCTTTTGTTTGCCAAAATCCAGGATTTTTCCGTCTTTTACCGCAATAGCAGCATTTGTGAAGATCTTGAGCTCATTTTCTTCAAAATACACAAGCTCGCCAATATTCCTGACAATCAAATCAGCCTGCATAGTATTTATCAAGAAGTTCTTGAATGAGCAAAGCTCTCATTTCTGATTCTTTGAGAAAATCGTCATCTGGTATGGCGTTAAAAACTTTGATATGGGCTGGAAGGATGCGGAAGAAGGCCTCTTTGAAAAATTTAGGATGCAGATCCTTGATATAACCAAGCTCCACACCCAGTTTTACGTTGGAAATGTGCTCGTAGGCTTCCGGCAAAGATAATAGTCTTGAATTTTTCAAGATTGCATATGATTTTAGAATTCTATCTTCAACCTCAATGGGTCGTTCCAGAAGAATCAGATTTCGCATTTGATTTTCTAAGTCGTGTATTTCTTCCAGAGTTTGCTTCATTTTCGTCTTTACTTCAAGGGTATTGTCAAAAAAGGAGGTCAATTTTATCTGGACAAAGGCACCATACGTCTGAATATTAGTATCCATGAGCCCGGAGAGGATAATCATATTTCTTTGTAAAATCTGGGAAAAACTCTGTATCTGGCCAAGAGTAAAAATGGCGGGTATGTGGATTACTGCCGAGACATTCAAAGAGTGTCCAAGATATCGGGGAGAGGCTGTGAGGTATCCCAGGCCCTCTTTGAATACGAAATTGAGTTTTTTATCGAGAACCCCCATGCATATCTCCGTTTCCTGTGTAATATCATCATATTCTTTAAAGGTACCATGAACTATGAACTTCAGATGGTCCCTTTCATTGATTCTTGCAATAAAACGCTCTTCAGTATCAAACGCAACGGACGAGTAGCTGTTCTGAAAGGATTCATATCCTATAATGCCTCTTTCATAATAAATCTGGAGTAAATGCCCTGGAAGAGTTGCTATATCCTGGAGTTCAAATTTTTTACCCCATATAGGTAGAGCTTCAAGGGCCGCCGCAAGTTTTTCTTTTGCCTCTTTCCTTTCCGATTCGTTCATTTTAAGTGGGAATTTAAACCCGCTTAAGTTTCTATAAAATTTTATGGAGAAGAAGATAATTACATCATCGTCGGAGTCTTCAAGGTACCCAGGGGTTTTTTGTATTAAATTTAAGAGATCCATTTGAGCAATTCTTCCAATTTATAGATCATATCTCTAACTTTTATCGCCTCTCTGAATTCTTCTCTCTCGGTTAATTCCTGAAGGTCCTTTTTTAATTTTTCAATTTTTGTGTTTAAATAGCCTTTGAAGTTTTCGGGGTTAATTCTCTCGCCCTGGAAAGAAGAGCGATGGATAACCCTTTCGAAGAGGTCTGTAAAAAACGGCAAGAAGTGGTCATAGCAACCCGGGCATCCCAGAGTAAAGGTCGTTCGAAATTCCCTTAAAGATAAACCACACGATGGGCATTTTATTTCAACGTCCCTTGGCTGCATCTCCTCTTCAGGAATTTCCCTGATGGCATTTGCTAAAGATTCCGCGCAATCTTCGCATACATATAACCTTGAGATTTTCTTGTTGACATACAACACAAGGGTGACTTTTGCTTCTTTTTGCCCGCAGTTTTCGCAGAGCATCAGATATCCTCGAGAAGGGTTTTAATAGTGTTGTAAATCCCGTCAGGATCGAGGTTAACCAGCTTCAGAATTTCCTCTCTTTTGCCCTGTTCTATGAAAGCGTCGGGGAGTCCAATGTTGAAAACTCTAACGTTTTTACCTTTGAAATTCTGATGCAAGTATTCCAGCACCGCTGAGCCAAATCCTCCTGGCAGGTTATTTTCCTCAACGGTAACTATTAACCTGGGGGATGACTCCACAACATCTGAGATCATTCTATGGTCCATGGGTTTTATAAACCTGGAGTTAATTACCGCAACGCTTATTCCGTTTTTTTGTAGTCTTTCTGCAGCGTTTAAGGCTGGATAAACCATACTCCCAACAGCAAAGATAACAATATCTTTGTAGTCTTTCCCGAAGACTTTCTCCCATTTTCCTATGGGTATAAGCTCTGGATTTTCTTTTATTGGTACACCCGCCACTTCCCCTTTCGGATATCTTAAAGTAATAGGACCTCTATCGTATTGCCACATGGTGTAAAGCATATCCACAAGTTCATCTTCGTCTTTAGGTGCCATAACCACAAAATTCGGGATTATTCTCAGGTAAGAATAGTCGAAAACTCCATGATGTGTGGCCCCGTCTTCACCAACGATTCCACCCCGGTCCATTACAAACCTTACAGGTATGTTCTGAATCCCAACATCATGTATAAGCTGGTCCAAGGCTCTCTGTAAGAAAGTGGAATATATACATGTAAAGGGTTTTAATCCGTTAAGAGCCAGCCCTGCTGAGAAGGTTACAGCATGTTGCTCCGCAATTCCAACATCGAAGAAGCGATCTGGAAATTTCTCTCTGAATAAATCAAGACCGGTGCCCAAAGGCATGGCTGCCGTTATGGCCACTACTCTTTCATCTTTTTCTGCAATGTCTACAATAGTTTTTCTAAATATACTGGTATACGTGGGTAAAGATGAAGTTTTAATGGGTTTGCCTGACTCTTTTTCGAAAGGCCCGAGACCGTGGAAAAATTCCGGATTTTCCTCAGCAGGTCTGTATCCTTTGCCCTTCTGCGTTAAAACGTGAAGTAGTACAGGACCCGATTTAAGCCTTTTTACTCGTGAAAAAGTCTCAATGAGCTGTTTTAAATCATGTCCGTTCAGTGGCCCCACATATTCAATTCCAAGTTCTTCAAAGATGATAGTGGGTACAGCTAAACTTTTGATATTTTCCTTAATCTTCTTCGCTATTTCCTTCATTCTCCTGGATAGAAAACGGGAGGGGATCTTATCTAAAAACTCCCAGAGCTCTTCTTTAGCCTTGAAGTATTTTGGAGATGTAACAATTTTTGAAAGGTAATTCGATATGGCGCCAACATTTTCGGCAATGGACATCTCATTATCATTAAGGATTATGATGAGGTCCTTCTTCAGGTGCCCAATATTGTTGAGGGCTTCCAGTGCCATACCACCGGTAAGAGCACCATCTCCTACTATGGCAACCACCTTATAGTCTTCACCCTTTAAGTCCCTGGCCACTGCGAATCCCAGAGCAGCGGAGAGTGCCGTTGATGCGTGTCCTGCGCCAAATATATCGTGCTCGCTCTCGTTTCTTTTGAGGAAGCCGCTAATTCCATTCAACTGTCTTAGAGTTTTAAAGGCTTCGCGTCTGCCTGTTATTATTTTGTGAACATAAGCCTGATGACCGACGTCCCAGATAAGTTTGTCTCTTGGAGAATCAAAGACGTAGTGAAGGGCCAGAGTAAGTTCCACTGCTCCAAGGTTAGGTGCAAGATGACCACCATTTTTAGAAACCACATCTACTATATATTCTCGAATTTCGCTGGCCAGAATTTCAAGCTCTCTTAAGCTCAGTTTCTTTAAATCCCCGGGTGTGTTTATTTTTGGTAAGATTTCCATTTTACTATTTTAACCTTAAGTCTTCGTAAGCAGAAAGGGCTGCAATAGCCCCCTGTGCCGCAGCTACAATTATCTGCGCAACTCCACCTGTAACATCGCCCGCAGCATAGACTCGTGGAATATTGGTTCTCATTCTATTATCTACTTTTATGTAACCCCTTTGATCCAGCTCGCACCCGAGATTTTTTGCAAGTTCACTCTGTGGAATGAGCCCCACATAGATAAAAATCCCGTCGGTCTCAATAATTTTCTCCTCACCTGTTGCTCTGTCGATGTACTTTACACCCCGTGCTACTTCGTCACCGAATATCTCGGTAACCTGAGCATTGGTTATGTACTTTATGCCCCTTTCCTGGAGTTTTTTGACGTAAAAGTTTTCGCACATAAATCTTGGCATGAATTCCAGAATTGTGACTTCTTTCACAATGTCGGCCAGTACAAGGGCTGCTGCCGCACCAGAGTTTCCACCACCAATTACTACTACTCTTCTGTCTTTGAAGAAGTAGCCATCGCAGGTAACACAATATGAAATGCCTTTTCCATAAAACTCCTGCTCACCCTTAACATTTAAATGCTTGTGAGTAGTTCCAGTGGCGAAGATTACTGCCTGGGCGATAAAATTTCCCTGGTCAGATTCAACGAAATACTTTCTGTCTTCCAATTTTTCCACCTTGGTAACTGGTGACATTTCCAATATCGGCATGTACTGCGACGCGTGTTCCTTCATTTTTCTTGCCAGCTCTTCGCCTTTAAGGCCAAAAAATCCAGTATAGTTTTCCACAAAGGGCGCTTCGGCTGCAAGGCCTCCGCCCACTCCCTTTTCAAGAATTATCCCTGTAAGTCCACTCCTTGCGGCATAGATTCCAGCAGTCAACCCTGCAGGACCAGAACCAATAATTACAATATCAAGTTCTTTTGTTTCTTTTGCTTCTCCCTTCTTTGGTATAAATAACATCCTAACCTCCTTTCACATTTTTAGCCTTAAAATGATTATATGGCAGAAATTCGAGATTTAATTATAAAACTCCTAAAAAGGAACCCCAAAGGGCTCTCCTTCAGTGCACTGAGGAAAGCGCTTAAAATAAGGGGAAGAGCCGTTAAAGCTCTTGAGAAAGAATTGAAGGTCCTTCAAAATGACGGGTTAATTTACAGAGACAGAAGTAAGTATCTGCTCGCTGCCGAAGGTACAGAGAAGGGATACTTTCAGAAATTTGCTGGTGGATTTGGTTTCCTTTTGCGGGAAGGGAAAGAGGATGTTTTTATTCCCCCACATGCCACCATGGGAGCCATGGATGGTGACTATGTTATGGTGGCCATCGTGAGAGAAAGGGAGGGAAAAAAGCCAGAAGGGCGGATTATTAAGATTATTAAGCGAGCAGATAAAAGGTTTTCAGGTACTTTGAAGAAAGTAGGTAAACGCATGGTAATCGTTCCGGATGATAAGACACTGCCAGAATATATTGCCATTGAAAAAAGCAAGAATATTAAGGGAAAACTTTTCGAAGGATTCAAGGTTGTTTTCAGGGTGAGAGAGAATCGAGCAGAGATTGATGAAATTATAGGCCCTGAAGATGATCCTTCCGTGGATTATAAGCTGGTGATTTCAAAATATAAGCTTAAGGAGGAGTTTCCCAAAAAGGTACTGAGTGAAATTCAGAATGTCAGGATTACCGGAAAGAGGCTGGATTTACGCGATGAGTTTATTATAACCATTGATCCGAGGGACGCCAAGGATTTCGACGACGCAATTTCTATAAAAAGAGAGGGTGACCTTTATATCCTCGGGGTACATATAGCAGATGTTTCGGCATATGTTAGAGAAGATTCCCGTCTGGATAAAGAAGCAATGGCGAGGGGATGCAGTACCTATCTTATAGACAAGGTTATACCCATGCTGCCCCACGAGTTGTCTTCGGATTTATGTTCATTAAAACCCGGCGTAGATAGATATACCATGAGCGTATTCATGTGGATAGATAAGGAGGGCAATGTAATCAGGAGAGAGTTTTATAACTCTTTAATCAATTCCAAAGCAAGACTTTCCTACGAAGACGCCCAGAACATTATAGAGGGTAAGCCTCTGGAGAAAAATAGTGTATCTGTATTTGTAGGAGATAGTTTTTCAAAAATCAGAGATTTTTTGCTTCTTGCCAGAGAACTTGCATGGATATTGAGGGAGGCAAGAAGAAAAAGGGGCAGTCTTGATTTTGATCTTCCTGAACCTGTGGTGGAACTTACCCCCCAGGGAAGGGTAATTTCTATTACACCCTCCATAAGACTCGATACACATAGAATTATTGAGGAATTCATGGTAAGGGCTAACGAAACTGTTGCAGAATATCTTGAAGAAAACGGTTTCCCTGCGATTTTCAGAGTTCACGAGCCCCCCGATGAAGCGAAAATAAGGAATTTTATAAAAGTTGCGGAGGGGATCATAGGAGAGAAATTGGATGTACAAGGTCTTGACAGGTATGCATTACAGAAAATTATAGAGATTGCAGAGTCAAAAGGTCATGGACCTATTATTTCTTATCTTCTCCTGAGGTCAATGAAAAGAGCCAAATATTCTATTCAGAACGTTGGCCATTACGGGCTTGCTTCAAAGTGTTATTTACATTTTACATCGCCCATAAGAAGATATCCAGATCTTGTGGTGCACAGAATTTTGAAGAAGGCAATGGGTAGGAGAAAGGTGGAATTCGACGATGAATACATTCAAAAACTTGATGAAATTGCAAGGCACTCCACACAGAGAGAGGAGATTTCGGAGAAGGCTGAGTGGGATCTTGTGGATTTCAAAAAGTATGAATTTATGAAGGATAAAGTGGGGCAAGTGTTCGATGGCGTAATAACCCACATGGTTTCACAGGGCATTTTTGTGGAAATCGAAGAATTTCTTACGGAAGGTTTTGTGATGATTAATAAGCAAGGAAAGAAAATAGCTTTTGATGAAGAGAAAATGGAACTTTCTTACAATGGCAAGATATTGAGACTCGGAGATAGAATAAAGGTGAAAGTGATTTCGGTGGACAAATGGAATAAAAGCATGGAACTTGCCTTATATGATGAAGAGCAAAGTTCTAATATTAATTCCTGAACTTGAAGAAAAACATAAGAGTTTATTTGAGGAGCACCTTGGTAAGTACTGTGATTTATATTTCCGGCTTGAAGATGTGGCTCTTAATGATGTTGATGCACTTATTATTTTCCACTATGATGGTGTAATAAATCTCGATTTGCTCAAGAAAATGAAAAATTTGAAAATTATTCAGTCCATCACAGCTGGCATTGATCATATCCCTGTAAAGGAGATCGAGAGATTAGGCATAAAGGTAGAAGGAGCACCCGGCGCGAATTCTCATTTTATAGCAGAGCATGTCTTTGCCATGATTTTATGCGCTATTAAGAAGATATGTTACCATACTGAAACCATGCGGAAAGGAGAATTTCATCAGGAGGAGATGCACCGTACCCTCTGGGGAAAGAACATGTTAATTTTGGGGTTCGGTACCATTGGTCAGGAGGTGGCAAAGATCTCAAGGACCTTTAATATGAAAATAAGGGTTTTTAAGAAGAATCCTGAAATTCCTGAAGATTTTAAGAAAATTGTTGAAAAAGTTTATACTTCTAAGGACGAGCTATTTGAGGCCTGGTCCTGGGCAGACTATCTGGTTTTAGCTTTGCCATTAACTGAGGAAACCATAAGTTTTATTGGAGAACATGAGCTTTCATTGATGAAAAAGGATACAGTTCTGGTGAATGTAGCAAGGGGTAAGCTCATTGACGAGGGGGCGCTTTATAAACATCTTGTGGAAAATCCCGATTTTATAGCGTGCCTGGACACCTGGTGGGTTTACCCGGGAAAAGGGGGACTTTTTCGACAGCACTTTGATTTTCAAAAATTAAACAACGTTGTAATGACTCCTCATGTTGCACCAAAAGTAGAGGGTTATTTTGAAAATATGATAATCACCGCTTCAAAAAAGCTTCTTAAAAGCCTTCAGGAGGTTGCTCATGAAGGAGCTTAAAAGATATGAAGTAAAACCGGGGAAATATATCGTTGTGGTTCAGGGTGATATAACCGAAGAAAATGTGGATGCCATAGTTAATGCTGCCAATTCCCATTTAAAACACGGTGGAGGCGTTGCTGGAGCCATAGTTAGAAAAGGCGGAGAGATAATTCAAAAGGAAAGTGACGCCATAGGATATTGTCCAGTGGGTGATGCCGTGGTAACTTCAGCGGGTAATCTCAAGGCAAAATATGTAATTCACGCTGTGGGTCCAAGGTGGGGTGAGGGGGATGAAGAGAGGAAGTTAAGGAGCGCAGTGTATAGCGCTCTGGAGAGGGCTACGGAAAGAAAACTAAAAAGCATCTCCATCCCCGCCATAAGTACTGGAATTTTCGGATATCCGAAGGGCCCCGGGACTCGAGTAATTTTTGACACATGTGTTGAATATCTGAAAAGTAAGGAAACTACCCTAGAAGAGGTAAGGCTTTGTAATATTGACGAAGAGACCTGTAAATATTATTTACTCTACATTGAAGAGCTTGAGGAGTCAAAAGGGTGAGATTCTAGTTCATCGGGTAGAGATAGGAAAGCAGCAGCGAGAAAAATCCATCCTGCGAATATTAAAAAGGCGCCCACGACTAATATAATTAAAATAGATCCGTAAAAAATTAAGTCTCCAGCCGTGGAGAACTGCTTCACCTTTGTACTTCCAGCGGCCAATTTAAAGCTTCCCCTGTAAAAGTAAGCAGATGCTATGAGAACTGCGTAAAAAAGCAAAATTATAAAAATGATGGTGGAGGTAATGTTTTGTAAGAAATTATATGGACTTAGGCTAAAAATTGAAGTTAGAAAAGCACCAGCTCCCAGGATAAAAGCCAGGATTACTACTCCTGTGCTCCCTACAATGCTGATAATAAATCCTATAAGGTATTTATTGAAAATCCCTTCGTCATTCATAGCTTTCGACAAGCCATTGATAGCGATTATTATCGTTATGATTCCCACAAGCCTGATCAGAAAACCTACTCTTGGTAAGAAACCCAATAGATTTAATATTACCCCCACAGTGCCCATGATTTTTACGTCTTTAATTCTCATATTATCCTCCTGAGAAAATTATACAATTTTACGAAAATATTTTTCAATTCTGTCGATTATTGATTCCCAGGAAAAGTTTTCCTTAATGTGTTTTTGGCCTCCTTCCACCAGGGTTTTTCTCAATTCTGGATTCTCAATAAGTTTTATGATTTTATTTGCCAGGTCATCGGGATCCCCCGGGCGAGCTAGGAGGCCAGTCTTTCCCTCAATTATTATGTCTGGTATTCCACCTACCTCTGAGCCAATAACGGGAATACCAAAGGATAATGCTTCTACGAGGACCATGCCAAGTCCTTCTGTTTCCCCTTGTTTGTTAACAATGGAGGGAAGGACAAGGATCGATGCCTCTTCAAAAGCTGTGCGAAGGGGTTCCCCGGTGAGGAATCCCGTGAAGGTGACATTATCTAAATTTAATTCTTGTACAAGGTGTAAAAGATCTTCCTTAAGGGGCCCATCACCCACTATGGTTAGGTATGTATCCCTGTACTTTTTTTGAACCGCCTCAAAGGCTTTTATGAGGACGTCGACACCCTTCAAATCTATTAATCGTCCAACGAATAAAATATTGATTCTTCTCTTTTCCTTGTATGGCAACATGGAATCCAGGTGAGGATTTCCGAGGGGTATAATTTCGAATTTCGTTTTGATTCCAAGATTTAATAATAGATTCCGTATATAGCTGGAATTTGTGAAAGTAACGGACGATAATGAACATAATCCGGAAAATAGAAGCTTCAAAAGCTTGGGTAATCTCCTCAGTAAAGCCGCATCAGACCCATGAAAGTAGGTGACTATCTTGCTGCCCCTAATAATTTTATGGGGCAGAGCAAAGATGATGTGCGGTATGGGCCATTGCACATAGATTATATCGAAATTCTCTTTTAATGAGAGAATAATGGAATGAAAAAAGCCCGAAAGTAAGTAAGGAAGAACAAGGAGTATGTAAACTGGTTTGACTTTAATTAGCGTGGGAACTGCAGCATCGTGGGTCAGTTTTTCAATTTTTTTCGGAGCATATCGGAATCTGTAAATTTTAATCCCTTGAAATTCCTTTTGTTTTATTCCTCCATACGATGAAGTGAATACTTTGACTTCGAAACCTCGCTCGCTGAGGAGTTTAATTTCTTTTACAAGCCAGGGGGTTATAACGTCGTTTTCACTCCTCGGAAAAGCAGTGGTAATCACAAGAACTTTTAGATTCCTTTCCACGTTTCAATTTTAAAATGTAATCGGTGAAATTTAAAGTTTAGTTTATAATTTAATAAACAAAAGGAGGTTTTTCATGCCCAGGTATTTAAAATTTGTTGTATCCATTGCATTACCCCTAATTATAGGTTTTATCGGAGGGATTGCTACGTCTTCTTCGGTGAGCACGTGGTATAAGGGGCTTGTAAAACCATCTTTTACACCACCTAACTGGCTTTTCGGCCCTGCCTGGACTTTGCTTTACATTCTAATGGGAATTGCATTTTATATCGTATGGATGAAGAATTTCGGTGGCAAGGCATCATTGATTATTACAATTTTTTCATTACAACTTCTTGCGAATTTGTTGTGGTCAATTTTATTTTTTGGGCTTAAGAATCCCCTGCTTGGACTTGTTGATATTGTAGTGTTATGGATTTTAATCCTCATAAACATAGTTTATTTCTTCAGGGTTAGTAACGCCGCCGGTATCCTCCTTATCCCTTATATTCTGTGGGTAACCTTCGCTACAGCGTTAAATGCGGGGGTATATATCCTAAACAAATAGAAAAGTTCACTTTCTAATGTTGGTTTTACTATTTGATCTCTTTTTCTTCATCCTTTCCCTTTTTGCTCTTTTGAAAGTTGTCAAGTACTACAAGTCTAAGGGCTACCTTACCGAAAAAGCTGATGAAAGATATTGGAGAATTTCGGTTATAATTCCTGCTCGAAACGAAGCAAACAGGATCCGCAGATTATTAGATTCTCTGATGAAACAGACCTATTCACCATATGAAGTTATTGTAGTTGATGATGATTCCAGCGATGGGACAGGAAAACTCGTTTCTTCCTATGGATTCAGACTCATTAAGGTTAAACCCCCTTCCCGTTGGACTGGAAAGTGTTTTGCGCTGTACAGTGGAGCAAAGGAAGCAACGGGTGATATTTTGCTCTTTCTTGATGCAGATACCTGGCTGGACAAAAATTTTTTAGGATATTTTAAAGATTTTATAGAAGGAGATAAAATTCTTACGATCCAGCCTTACCATGAGGTTTTACATTTTTACGAGCATTTTTCCATGCTTTTAAACCTGATATCTTTTATTGGCGTAGAGGTAGGCGCAGGGAAGAGATCCTATAACGTGAAAAGAGGGCTCTTTGGACCATGTATATTCTTCCCAAGGAAAATTTACACAGAAATTGGAGGTCATGAGCTTGTGAAAAACAGTTTGATAGAGGACATGGATTTGGGGTTAAAGCTCCGTGAAATGGGTTTTGAAGTTTTAGCATTACCCCATAATGGTCTTATAAAGTATCGTATGTATTCGGAAGGTTTGTTGAGTCTCATAAAGGGATGGGTCAAGAATTTTTCCCGGGGAGCCAGGAGATCTTCTTTTTTCACCATATTACAGGTAGTCTCTCTGGTGGCCTTTTATTTCGGAGGACTGAAGGCTTTATTTTTACCCCCCTCTGAAACGGAGCTCAGGCTTTTGTATGCATTTATGTGGATTATATATCTTTTGGCGTTTTACCTTGCTGTTTCTGAACTGGGTTCTTTTAAATGGTGGGATGTATTGTTACTTCCATTACACTATGTCTTTTTCATTTTAGTTTTCACTGTTTCCATTATTTTCGCTGTTTTTAATATCCCAATTGATTGGCGGGGTAGAAGAGTTTGAGTTTTCATGTATTAGCTTTAATGCGTTTTCTTTAAGATGTGGGAAGTTGCATTCGGAGCAGTCCCAGTATCCATAGCGGTTCCTATATCCCCGCCCCATGGGGTTTTTACATCTTCCGTATATTTTGTTTTCTTCATCCCATAGGTCATAGTCAAAATAAGGGCATCCACAGAAAAAACAAATTAATTCATCATCTTTTAGCTTATGACACTTTACATTTTCTTTAAAAAGCGGGCAGAAGTCAGGATTCGATTTTTTCAGATTTGAGTAAGTAAAGTGTTCCAGGATTTCTTTCGGGCTTTTAGCTTTTATATTTTTGACTACTTCTGCCCGCTTTTTCTTGAATTCATTGTACCACTTTTTTAGTGGATTAGTTGTATTTTCTGTAAATTCCAATAGGACCTACTCCCTTTGCCTGTCCAGCTTCGATCCAGAGGATTTCATTACTATCTGGTAGGATTTGTATAACATAGTTTTGGTCGTTACTACTGAATATGGATGCCCAAATGTTACCATTATCCAGAATAATCCTGCTGGCGCCAAAAATAACTATCACCGTATCCATACAATTCCCATCAGATGTAGCAAATACACCTCTTGAGAAATCTGTGAAGAAATACTTTCCCTGGTAATAGACAAAATCCTGGGGGTTAAAGCTTATTCTAACAGAGTCCACTAAAAGTTTTTCTGCCGGATCGTAGACATAAAAGCTTCCATTCTCTGAAATGTAATCACCTGTGCACATTATGTATACTTTCCCACTATATATTTTAACCATCTGTGGGTTTTTCCCAACTTTTACAGAATCTATTCTATAGGGTTGGCTTCGAGTGTCTATCGTATACAGATACCCGTCTCCGTATGAAAAATCCTGTGTATTAAAACCGGAGCAAGCTACATAAATTGTTCCATCGTAATAGACAATACCTTCAGGCCATCTTCCGACCCTGAAGCTGTCCTGCGGAATAAAGTTTTTATCCAGAACCAGCACCTGGTCTTTAGCCGCAAGGGTGATGTAAAATTTATCCCCCGATGTAGTAATGGCATATGGGTTCGAACCCAGGGGAAGTGGAGCTCTTTTGATGAGTTTCATTTCTTTAAGGTCAATAACATCAAGGGCAGCTACACCTTGAAAACCAGAATTTACCACAAGTCCCAAATCCCCCAAAATGAGTAAATCATTTGGAGTTTTCCCTGTTTGCAGCACATCTTCTTTTAAAGTGTCGCGCTCAAGGTCGTAAATGGAGATGGTTTCTGAGAGGGTATTTACAATAAGTAAATAATTCTCAGGGGTGATTTCTTCTAACACTTCCCTGTTGCAGCTACCGAATATCAAGAGGGGAAGCAATCCCAGTATTATAGCATATTTTTTGTAGGACTTATGTTTCATATAATTACCTCCTTATTTCCATCTCTAAATAAAAACTCCTCCCGGGTTGGGGATACCCGGGTATTAAAGAGTAATTGACATCTAATAAGTTTTCAGCTCCCCCAGAAATCTCAATTTCTAGGTTCTTCAGCTCGAATTTTTTCACTACCGAAGTACTCAAGAGATATATAGGTGGCATCATTTTGGTACTATTAGGCCTCTCTGGCCTTTTTCCAATGTAAGTAAAACTGAAAGATGTGAAGAAAACTTTGATCAGAGCATTCAGGGAAATTTCCGGCCGGTAAAGATATGGCATATCAGATAGGTAAGATTTCTGAACATTTATGTTTAAATCTGTGGAGATGGAACCGCGTGAATGAAAAAGGCTAAAGTTTACCCCATAGTGGCGAACCACAGAGTAGTTTACTGGAGTGTACTTATCTTCTTGAATCCATACTATCGCATTGGAAATATATTTAAAAAAAGTTGTTCCTGATAAAAGTGTATTTCCTGTGGCTATTCTGAAGCCCAGGTCTACATTGGTACCCTTTTCCGGGTAAAGTTTCGTGTTACCCCTGGCGAAAGGGTCTTCAGGCCAGTAAAGCTCGTTAAAAGTCGGCTCCCTGTAAGTTCTAGAGTATGACGTAAACACAAAAAAAGTCCTATTTATGTTTTTTGATAGGGCGATGCTATAGAGGGGGATAAGTTGAGTTTGATTTTTAGTCAGGATAAAAATGAAAGATGGGTGTACTGTAAGTAAAGAGGTATATATTTCTAAATTTTTAGCCCCAATAGTAAGTTTTTGCCTACTTTTTGACCCAATTTTTGTTGATTTAGCAAAATCCAGCGAATAACTTCCTTGAAAAAATTTCCATCTAAAGTTCATCAGAACATTCGCCACAAAATGAGTATCTATCTGTGAAGGAGATGTATATACCTGGTAAAAGGCACTTTGATTGAGACTTACACCAATTCCATGAGGGAGGGGAAAACTAATTTTTGTGCCTTCCAATATTTCGCTTCTATGTCCATGGTAAATCCCACCAAGAGGTGAGGGTGCTCCCGCATCTCTCCGCACCAGGATTAAGGAATTCTTACCTTCGGTATCCTCCATAAGGAATCCCAGTTTTTTGTAGCCAGTATTGTTAACAAAAAAAGACAAGTTATCTATATTAACCTTGTAGGAGTCAACGAAGGTTTCGTATGAAAATCCTATTCGGATTTTTGGGTTGATTTTAAAAGTACTATTGATATTCTTCTCGTAATTAGAAATTTTTAGTTTAAGAGGTGTGTTATCAGGAACAAGGTTTAAGGTTCCTCCAATACCAGGAAAAGAAAGAAGGGGTGAAGAACTGTTTAGTACTTCCACGTATTTTACTGATGAAAGAGGTAATAAAGATGGGTCAGTATATCCGAGCATTGCATTAGGCAGGTAAATGCCTGCAAAAAGGATGGAGTTTTGCTCCGGAGCTGTTCCGCCAATGGACATCGAGGAATAATTTATTCCTCTGAAAATTAGCGCGTTTGAGAATAAAAAATCATTAGAACTTTGAAGCGTAGAGACGGAGTAAAAATAAGGTGCGATAAAGACGGTTCCAGCAGTGTGGGATTCGGTTACCACTATTGTATCTTGCAGAATAAATAAGGGTAATGATTGTAGAAAGTTGATAAATATTAAGGCTTTTAACACGTTACCTCCTTTGCCCCAGCACCCCGGGGGCAGGGTTTACCTGTTCAGGTTCGGGTCTCCCGGCTCGTGGCACCCTTTCCCCTTCCCAAGGGCGGAGCTTGCACCCCGTCCCTCAGTGGGTTTTTGAAAGGGCCTTTTAGCCACTCACGGTTGCGGGGGCAGCGCGGGATTTTCACCCGACTTCCCCTCACCTGAACCATTCACAAAGAGCTTTATCAAAATATAACGTTTTTTATTCAATCGTTCAAACGCGCTTCTAATTTTGTTCTAATTTAGTTGTTTTAAGGCAATACTAAATTTTTTGTAATGCCTTCCAGTAGTTCTCCCACAGGACCCTGACGGGTACTCTTCTTTTCCTGTAGTAAGGAGATTTTTTGAGCAATAAAAACCTGATAGTTGGTCTGAAAAGTTTTATAAAGAAGATTTTCAAGCCCAGAGCGCTTCTTATGTCCTTAACATAATCGTCGATGGTTCTTGTCTGGTAATTCAGTAATTCTTGACTTTCTGACGTATCCATCCAGTCCGTTGCGAAGGGATTATCTGAAAAAGCCTCTCTGGGAAGCATACCGATGCCTATCCCTTCCAGTACTTTTTCAACGATTTCGCCATAGTAGTAACGGCATCTTTCGCCCCCACCAATTAATAAGATTTTCCCCCAGATCTTATCGCTTCTAACTCCGTGAGCTATGGCAAGTCCAACATCTTTTGTATGTACATATTCCATCCTATTTTTTAGAGATATTTCAAAGAGTGTCCCATCAATTTTCAAATTTATTGGCATAGAGGCGGCGAGTCTGAAAATGGACCACTCGAGATTTGACTTTTTGATAATCTCTTCGCATTCCACTTTATGCCTGGAATAATGCTCAGGAGGGTTTACGGGGTCCGTCACTTTGCGAGGTGGTGCCATATTTTGAGTTATACCAAATACATGAACAGAAGAGGTAAAGATAAGCTTTCTGGGCTTTTCCACCTTTTCCATTGCCTCTACAAGGTTTTTTGTACCGAGGACATTTACCCTATAGGCTATCTCTGGCACCTTCTCAGATTCCAGCCCGGTTGCGGAAAGTTTGGGAATTATGAAGGCTAAGTGCACAACCACATCCTGGCCCTCTATAGCTTTTGAGACATCTTCGGGGTTTACCATGTTACCCCAAAAAACTTCGATATATTCACCGTAGCGTTTTTTTAGTTTTTTAAATAATTTAAAGTTCTTTTTGGTCCTCATGTCAAAACAACGTACGATGTCACCCTGAGAAATTAGCGCCTCGATGGCACTTTGCCCTATGTTCCCAAAGGCGCCTGTCAAAAGTACTTTCATTATCTCACCTCCTTCTAAGGGCATTTAAAATGAGTTCAATTCCTCTTCTACCAATGTATTCCCAATTTTTCTCGGGCTCAAAAATTTCCTGCTCAATAATGCCTATGGCATATGCGATTATAGTCCGGGCTGCAATTTCAGGTTCGATGTCTTTAAAAGTACCATTTTTAATCCCCTCATCTATTAACTCTGAGAAATAGTTTGTATAATTTTGAAAATAGTTTGCCAGCTCTTTTAGAACTCTTTCATCTCTTATGGCGATGCGTAAAAATTCCATAAAAAGTAGGAATTTCTGGCGTGATTCCCTGAAGATGTCTTTGAAAAGTTCTGACATCCTGAGAACAGAATTCGCTACATCGGACTCCTGATTGACATATTCCTGGATCCTCTCGTTAAGTTCAGTCAGCCAGCGGTTTAAAAGTTCGAGGAAAAAAGATTCCTTTGAGTCAAAATAGTGGAAAAATGCGCCCTTACTTACGCCTGCCTCTTCGCAAATTTCTGCCACACTGGTGGCATCATACCCCTTGTTTGAAAATAACCTTTCTCCTGCTTTTAAGATTTTTTCTTTAGTGTTCTGCTCCATCTCTCCTCCATACCGACTGGTCGGTATAAAGTATGGTGTATGGGAGGTGAAAAGTCAAGAATCGGTTTTACTGTGAATTTTCAATGCTATTTAAATGATATCCACTAACTCAGGATTCAAAGCATAATAAAGTACTTAAATATTTTCGAAAATTGAGTTTAACCAGGCGAACATCACTATGTGGGAAATTTTATGTAATGGGCTTTTTATTTAAGCTAATATGGGATTTTGTCTTCCTTTTTAATCCAGGCTCTAAAAACTTCTTTTGCCCCTTCTCTCAGAATGTTTTCCATGGGTATTTCCCTTTGGGTTACAGGCTTACATACTTCTTCGTAGAATTTCGAATCATCAAAGCCCGCTTCTTTTGCGTCTTCACGGGTTCCAGCGTAATAGATTTTTTCTATTCTTGCCCAGTAAATGGCACCAAGACACATGGGGCACGGTTCGCAGGAGGTGTAAATTTCGCACCCATGAAGATGAAAAGTGCCCAAATTTTTGCAGGCATCTCTAATAGCCACTATTTCTGCGTGTGCCGTTGGATCATTGGTGGAAGTAACGAGGTTTGTCCCTTTTCCTACGATTTTCCCGTCTTTTACCACAATGGCAGCAAAAGGACCTCCTTTACCATTTTCTATGTTTTTCCGGGCCATTTCGATAACGAGCTTCATGTATTCTATCTTTTTATCACTCATATGGAACCTCCGACAGGCAATAAATGATAAAGCCTTTTGAATGCACGAAGAGTTTTTTTTATACTTTTACCTATGAGATCAAATTTGAAAATCGCCATTGATGGTCCTGCTGGTGCTGGTAAAACTACCACTGCAAAGTTAGTAGCTAAGGCTCTCGGACTTGTCCCTGTGGATACCGGGGCCATGTACAGAGCCGTGGCCCTTAAAGTTCTAAGGGAAGGTAAGGACCCTAATAATCCTGAAGACGTTAAATCTGTCTTATCAGGAATTGAAATAAAGCAGGAATTCAAGGATGACGAAGTTTTGACATTTTTGAATGGAGAGGATGTGTCGAAACAAATCAGAACACCTGAGGTGGATCGCATTGTTTCAACAATTTCTTCTTACTCTTTTGTCCGTGAAAAACTTGTGGAAATCCAGAGGGAGATGGCAAAAAGGGGTGGAGTAGTAATTGAAGGAAGGGACATCGGAACAGTGGTTTTGCCAGATGCGGATCTGAAGGTTTTTATGCTGGCTTCGGCTGAGGAAAGAGCAAAACGACGGCTTGCAGAACTTGAGTCAAGGGGTATTAAAGCAGATTTTTATGAAATTCTCGAAGAAATTAGAAAAAGGGATGAGATGGATTCCAGAAGAAGTCACTCTCCTTTGAAAATTCCAGAAGGTGCCTTTATATTAGATACCACAAATTTATCTCTTGAAGAACAAGTGGATTTAATTCTCAGGGAGGTAAGGAGGCGTTTTGCCTGCGGGTAAATGAGTTTAAAGTGGATAATAGCCAAGATTCTGCTTTTCTTTCCTTTTAGAGTTCTCTTCAGGCTTAAGGTAGTTAACAATAAATATGTTCCAGAGAGAGGTCCTTGCATTATCTGCGTTAATCACACTTCTTTCTGGGATCCCCCTTTCGTCGGGATGGCCTCACCGAGGGAACTTCACTTTCTCGCTAAAAAAGAACTTTTTGAGAACGTTAAAATTTTTGGATTGTTGATATCTTTTTATAATGCTGTGCCCATTGATAGGGAAAATTCCGTTTCTGGAATGAAGAAGGCAATAAAGCTGCTAAAAGATGGTAAGGCTGTGGTAATATTCCCGGAAGGGACAAGAAACAGGACTGGGAATAAACTTCTTTTGCCTCTCAAGGAAGGTGCTTCTTTACTCTCTTTAAAGCTCAAAGTTCCTGTAGTACCAGCCTTTCTTTTTGAAAGCAAGGGAAGTTTCTGGGACTGGATCTTTGGAAAAAGACAATTGAAGATTCGTTTTGGGAAACCCATCTTTCCAGAAAAGTTTGAAAAATTTAAAGATTCGGTAACAAGACTTACCAGGGAAATAGAATGTTCCATGAGGGAACTTTATGCCAGAGGTTAAACTGACGCCAGAGTATGGTTTTTGTTTTGGGGTTAAAAGAGCACTGGAGATAGCAAGAAAGAAGCTCGAGCAGGGTGAGGAGTTTGACAGTTTAGGCCCTATCATCCACAATGAGTTTGTAGTTAATGAATTGAAAGAGAAAGGTGTAAATGTAGTGAATTCCCTGGAGGAGAGTATTAAGAAAAGCGTCTTAATAAGGACCCATGGGGTGCCTCCCGAGATTTATAAGAAAGCTCAGGAAATGGGAAAAAATATTATAGATTGTACGTGCCCTTTTGTGGCAAATGCCCAGAAGTGGGCGAGGAAGTTTTACGAAGAAGGTTATATTGTAATAGTAGTTGGTAAAAAGGATCACCCCGAAGTGAAAGGAATTATTGGTCACACTGATAATAAAGCCTTTGTCGCTGCCTCGAAGGAGGAACTGGACATAAACGTTGTCAGGGGTAAAAAGGTAGGGATAGTAGCGCAAACGACCTCCAGGCTTGATATGGTGCAGGATATAATTAATGCTATTCTTGAAGATGCCAGCGAGATTCGGTACGCTAATACAAGGTGTAACACGACTCAAAGGAGGCAGGAGCAGGTGGAGAGGCTATCGAAAGAGGTTGACGTTATGGTGATAGTTGGAGGGAAGGAGAGCTCCAATACCCGAAGGCTGTTTGAAATTGCCTCAAAAAACTCCAAAAGGGCTTACTTAGTTGAATCTCCGGATGAACTATCACCTGATTGGTTTTATAATGTTAATACTGTAGGAGTGTCGGGAGGGGCATCGACTCCCCCTGAAATGGTTGAGAAAGTATACGAGGTGATTTTGTCTTATTTTAAAAAATCTGATTAATGGGAGGAGTGTATGGCAGAAGAAAGGTTGATGAAGGATGCGGAATTTGAAGAACTGCTCCAAAAAAGTATATCCGTGCCAAAGGAAGGAGACGTGGTAAAGGGGGTTATTGTAAAGGTAACCCCACAGGAAGTTTTTATTGACATAGGTACAAAGTCTGAAGGAGTATGTCCCAGGGTTGAGTTTAAAGACCCTGACATTAAACCCGGTGACGAGGTTTACGTCTATGTGGACGCCATCGATGGGAAAGATGGCAGAACTGTGGTTTCGAAACATAAAGCTGACTTTCTGATGGTGTGGGATAGAATCAACGAAGCCTTCAAGAATGAAGAGATTATTGATGCTAAAGTTGTGAGACAGACCAAAGGTGGTTTGATGGTGGAAGTATTCGGGGTGGATGCTTTCCTTCCGGGTTCACAGATTGATGTTAAAAAGGTAAAGAGCATCGGTGCATTTGTGGGTAAGACCATTAAGGTAAAGATCATCAAGCTTAATCGTCAGCGCAAGAACATTGTTGTTTCAAGAAAAGAAGTAATTGAAGCTGAGCTTGAGGCTCAAAGAATGAAGCTTTTGTCCATGAAAGTGGGCGATGTGGTGGAAGGCGTAGTAAAAAATGTCACCGATTTTGGTGTTTTTGTTGATGTTGGTGGAGTGGATGGGTTGATTCACATCTCGGACCTTTCATGGACTAAAGTTGACGATCCATCATCGATTTTGAAACCCGGTGACCAGGTAAAGGTAAAAGTTCTGGACATAGACCCGGAAAATAACAGACTCTCCCTTGGCTATAAACAGCTACAGCCTCATCCCTTTGAACAAGTAGCTAAAAAGTATCCCATTGGTTCTCTTCATAAGGGAACGGTGAAGAAAATTCTTGATTTCGGGGTTATCGTGGAATTAGAACCTGGAGTGGAGGGGCTTGTTCATATTACGGAAATGAGATGGGGAAAACCGCCGGTACATCCCTCAGAGATGGTAAAAGAAGGAGATAGGGTTGATGTAGTGGTACTTAATGTAGACATTGAAAAACAGAGGATTTCCCTGGGGATGAAGCAAGCAACACCTGACCCATGGTCCCTTATTGATGAGAAGTATGCGGAGGGCACGGTGGTCAGGGGTACAATAAAGGACTTTGACAGTCAGGGCGCTTTCGTGGAACTCGAGGATGGTATCCAGGGTTATCTTCACGTGGGCGACATTTCCTGGACAAAGAAATACAAGTCACCTGAGGAGGCATTGAAGAGAGGGCAGAAGCTGCGCTTTAAGGTGCTTTCCACGGATAAGAGAGGAAGAATGGTGATTCTGTCCCTGAAGCATATGCGTCCCAATCCATGGGAGGAGATTGAGAGAACCCTTCTGCCTGGTACAGAAATAAAGGCTCCCATCACCGAGATCACCGATAGGGGAATTTACGTTGAAATTCAGGGTGCACTTGAGGGGTTTGTGCCTGCCAATCAGCTTTACAGGAAGGGAAATCCCGCTGAGCAGTATAAAGTGGGTGAAGAATTAAATCTCAAGGTATTCAGGGTAGAAGCAGCTAAAAAGAGGATCACCTTATCCGAAAAAGAGTACTACAGAGCACTGGAAAAAATGGAGGCTCAGCAGAAGCAAGCTGCAGAACAGCAGGCGGTGGCAGGTATTAAGTCAGAGCCTGTGAGGATTAACCTGGGTGAGATTTTGAGACAGGAGCTCCAGAAACTGGAAGAATTGAAAAACATAATGGAAGAACCCGAAGAATAGTTTATCACAGGTAGTTTATAGCTTTTTCGGTTTTGAGATACTTTATTAAAAGTTACGGTTGTCGTCTAAATCAGTATTACGCTGACTATTTTATAAATGCAGTAATAAGCAGTGGTGCTCATGTAGCAAAAGACGAAAGCGAAGCCGATGTGGTGGCAATAGCCAGTTGTGTAGTTACACACAAGGCCGAGAGGGATCTAAGACATTATATATCCCATATTAAAAGAACAAATCCGCAGGCAAAAATTGTAGTTTTTGGTTGTTATCCAAAGTATAAGAATTTAGAGGATGTGTATGCTTCTGGTACCGTAGGTGAGGTCATTGAAAAGCTGAAACTCCACGATCCGGGATTTCTGATAAGGCCTCTTTTCAGGGTAAGGGTGAACATTAGAATTCAGGAGGGCTGTAATTTCAGGTGCTCCTATTGTGTGGTTCCTTTTGTGAGAGGACCATCAAGGTCGAGGAGTGAAGATGAGATACTCCATGAGATTAAAAATGTGGTGGAAAATGGTGCTGTAGAAATCGTTTTAACAGGAATTCAAACAGGAGAGTGGGGCAGGGAATGGGGCAAAAAACTATCGCAGCTCATTAGAAAAATTAAGGACCAGAATCCGGATTTGAGAATACGACTTTCGTCCATATCTCCTATACACATCAAAGAGGATATTATAGCTCTCCTCAGGGAAGGTATCATATTGCCTCATCTTCACCTCCCCCTTCAGCATGGTTCAAGGAAAGTTCTTAAGGACATGAAGCGTCCCTATAAACTCGAGTATTATCTTTCTGTGGTGCATAGACTTTTAGATGAAGTGGACAATATCGCCATAGGAACCGACGTAATTGTAGGTTTTCCCACGGAAACCGACGAGGATTTTGAAGAATCCTTTAAGCTCATTAATGCTATTCCTTACGCTTATATGCATGTTTTCGAGTTTTCACCACGTAAGGGAACAGAGGCAGCTCTCCTTAAACCTTTGAAGAGTGATGTTGTTAAACAAAGGAAACGCAGACTTTTAGAACTTGCGAAAGTTAAAAAAGCGGAGTACCTTTCTCGACAGATTGGGAGGATTCTCACTGCAGTTGCAGAAACCGAAGAAAAAGATTATTATTCTCTGACTGCTGACAATTACGTAAAGGTTTATGTAAAGAAAAGTTTTAACATGGATATTGGCAAAGTAGTAAAGATAATGATACTGGAAGCCATGGAAGATCATGTGGTGGGAGAACCTGTATAATGAAAGTTCGAAAGTTCCTTACTGTCTTAATCTATCTCTTAGTTACAAATGCTGATTTCTTGCAGGCGGGCAGGATATTATTTGATTACACCAAAAATGAGACAGCAGGGAATGCTGACTGGGTAGTGGATCACAATTATCCTTACCCATTGCCCGCAGCCCCTACTTCTCCAACGGATTGGGATGGTGCAATCTCATCCTGGGGCTATTACCTTTACAGGCTCGGGCATGAAATAGTTACGCTAACACCTTCTTATGGTATAACTTATGGCAATTCATCCAATCCCCTGGATCTTTCAAATTTTGACGTTTTTATCATGCCAGAACCCCAGAATCCCTTGACTTCTTCAGAAAAAGCTGCAATACTTAACTTTATTTACAATGGTGGTGGTTTTTTCATGGTTGCAGACCATAACAGCTCCGATAGGGATGGGGATGGATGGGATTCACCAAGAATTTTTAATGATGCCTTCGAGAACGTCCTTGGTGTTCATTTTAATGTGACGGGTGATAGGCCTAATCAGTATTCAGGGGTTTCTTACAATATATCGTATTTTGATCCAATAATTAATGGACCCTTTGGGCGTGTTAACTCAATAGGTTTTTGGTCCGGAACTTGCATAACTTTGAGAACTAATATTAACCCGAATGTTTTTGGGCTAATCTGGGTACCAGGAGCACAACGTGATAATGACAGTATAATGTTTTTCTATGGATATTATGGACGTGGTAGGTTTGTGGGAATAGGTGATTCGTCACCCTGTGATGATGGTACGGGGAACCCTTCAGACGATCTTTTCAATAATTGGTCCATGTATAGCGACTCCGCTCTCATCTTAAATGCCACTTTGTGGCTTCTTAATTCCGGTTCTCAGTCTTTAAGTGAAAAATCTCACATTTCACAGAGATTAGTAATTGTTGCTTACAATGACGCATTAAATCTGGTGAGATCAGGTTACATATTTTACAATGCTAATGGTCAGGAAATTACTGAAGTGAAACCAGGGTTGTACTTTGCTAAATCTCCCAATAATAGTTTCTCAAAATTATTAGTCAAGTGAGCATGTTTGCTTTTAAGATTCTGATTACCTTGATTTTCCTTGAAAGCCCTGCAAAGGGAGGGTCAGGAAGTTACTGGAATGTCTATTTTGATTCTGACACTCTGGATATTAAACTGGCGCGTTTTATAGGTGGTGCACAATATTCACTGGATATTTGTTTTTATGAAATTTTCCGTGATACGGTGGCAAAAGCCATCATAAGGGCTAAAGAGAGGGGGGTTAAGGTTAGGGTTATTACTGATTATGATTATTATTTCAGACCTTATATGGATAGTCTACGGAGTCACGGTATTCCCGTGATACATGAGCAAGTAGGTAGCAATACAGAACACATCATGCACAATAAGTTTATTGTGAGAGACTACAGAGACTCTGACACCACCAATGATTACATCTGGACGGGGAGCTATAATGCTTCGGACTATACAAGATTAAATGCAGAAAACGCGGTAGTTATAAAGAGCCACGCTGTTGCAACAGCCTACTTCTACGAATTTAATCAAATGTGGGGAGATACAGGAGATATACCGGATACGCTTAATTCCAGAACGGGAACGCGTAAGATTGACGCCTATCCCCAGCATCTTTTTGTGGTTAATGGAGATTCCATCTGGGTTTACTTTTCTCCTCAGAACAGACCTATACAGTACTTGATAAATTTCGTTAACAATGCTTTGGATTCAATAGGGTATTTGATTTACAGTTATACGAGACAGGACCTGGCTGATGCTATGATAGCAGCCTTTCACAGGGGGGTTTTCGTGGGAGGTGTCCACGATGCCAGTGATGCAAACTCACCCTATTCAGTTTTTAATTATCTTAGAGAAAATCAATTGCCAGTTTACATAGACAATCTGCCATCAAATTACAGTTTACTTCATCACAAGTTCATGGTTCTGGATAAAATGATGGTTATCACGGGTTCGATGAACTGGTCCAATAATGGGAATCAAAGTAATGATGAAAACACCATAATTATAAAAAATTCCTCCATTGCCTCTTTGTTCTGGGAGGAATTCAAAAAACGTTATTATGAAGCCGTGGGTATTACTGAAGCGTATAGTAAAAGTGTGGAGTCAGTTTTTCTTTTTAACGGGTCGAGTTTTGACACGGGTTTTCAGGGATTTTCGGTTTTTGATGTATATGGTAGAAAGGTATTTGAAAGCCCTGATGGGCGACATTGGACTGGTAATGACTACAGTGGCGTTGCTGTAAGGCCAGGAATTTACTTCATCAAAGATATTAGGAGTCAGCGGGTATTGAAGTTAATAAAAGCCTTTTAAGAGGCATCAAACCATATCCACGGGATCTACGTATATAGAGATACTTACCTTCTTAGGGGGTTTACTATCTCTGAGGAAGTTGAGCTTTAAAGGAAATTCAGGATCCTTATACTTTAGCAAAATTCTCAGAATGTAATTTCCAGCCTTCCTGCTCACTGGTGCCGGAACCGGGCCAAGGATCTCCAGGCTTTCCTCACTAAGGGCCTTTATCTTCTCTTTGATCTCTTCGGCAACGTTCCTTAAATTTTCCATTTCCGGCCCTGCGATTTCTATTAAAGTAATATAAACAAATGGTGGGTATACAAATTTTTCCCGTTCTTTTAACTCCATCTCTGCGAATTTTTCGTAGTTCATCTCAGCTGCAAATCTTATTGCCCTGGATTCGGGATTAAAGGTTTGAATCACTACCTTACCACCGGTTCTAATTCTTCCTATAATTTGAAGTAAAAGCTGGAATACTTTTTCTTCAGCTCTAAAGTCAGGAAGGCCCAACCCGATATCTGCATTGACAACACCCACAACTTTAAGATTTGGAAAGTCAAAACCTTTACCCACCATTTTCGTACCCACAAGAATATTCAAGCTTCCCCTTAAAAATTCTCTAAATGTCATCTCATCTACTCCTTCCCGGATAAAGGCATCTAAATCAAAGCGTTTAACCTGGGTCTCTGGAAAGTATCTTTTGACTGTCTCTTCAATTTTTTGTGTTCCTGTTCCTGAAAGTTTAAGGTTTGGTGAACCACAGGAGGGACATACGTCTGGAAAATCTGTAGCATATCCGCAGGTGTGGCATTTTAATTTACCCTCGGTTTTGTGATATACAAGGTTTACCGAGCAGTTCGGGCATTTGAGGATGTATCCGCAATCTGTGCATATCATAAACGTGGAGTACCCCCTTCTGTTTAAAAAAAGTATTACCTGTTTTTTCTGTTCCAGGGCCTTTTTTATTTCGTCAAGAAGCTCCAGGGAAAAGAGAATTTGGCTTTTTCTTTTTCTCATGTCAATTATCTCGACCTTTGGCAACCGATATTGTGGGACTCTCTCGGGAAGGTTCAGTAAAAGGTATTCGCCTTTCTTTGCACGATAATAGGATTCCAGCGATGGGCTGGCACTTCCCAGAAGAACCTTTATGTTATTTAACTCTGCGAGTTTGATAGCCACATCCCTGGCATGGTAAGATGGTGAGCCTTCTATCTCCTTATAAGATGAATCGTGCTCTTCATCAATAATGATAATCCCCGGATCTTTTATTGGTAAGAAAAGTGCTGATCTTGGGCCTATGAGAATCTTTTTTTCTCCATTTCTTACTGCTTTAAAAACCCACCGTCTCTCAGAATCTGAGAGTCTTGAGTGGTAGAAGACCACCTGATCATGAAAAACCTGGCTAAAATAGTTGAAAATTTGCGGGGTTAATGCTATCTCGGGGACAAGAACAATTGCAGACTTACCCTCCTTTAAGTAACGTTCTATGATCCAGGTATATACTCTTGTTTTTCCACTTCCTGTAACTCCCAAAAGTAGATTAACTCTTTTATCTTCGGAAAAAAATCTCTCTATAACCTCTCGTTGGTGGGGGGTGGGAACCTTTGGTATATCAATGGGAAAGGGGGTATAGAACGTGAGTTCTCTGTATTTTTTTATTTTTGCACCGCTTTCCAGTTTTACAACTCCTTCTTCTTCCAGTTCTTTTAGAATTTTAGTCACACCCGTGCCGAAGATTTTTTGAAGGTGTTTTAGAGAAGCTTTTTTTGAAGGCTTAGACAGTAGATATTTCACCACAGGATGATGGTCTGGCAGATCTGGCACTTTTTGGATTTTATACACATAAGTGCCTCTTTCGATTATACCGGGAGGGAAAAATAGCTGGATAACTTCAGAAAGGGAAGAGATGTAATACTTACCCATCCAGCTCGCTAACTTCAAGTGATTCTCGGTGGTGGAAAAATCATCCTCAATAATAGCTTCGATTTCCTTTATTTTAGACTCTTCAATTTCGGCATAATCTGTAATTTCGTAGATTACTCCTCTGGATTTTGCCCTGAGAAAAGGTACAATAGCTACTCGTCCTGGTATGGCTTTATCGACAAGGTTATCTGGAATTCTATATGTGAAGTAATCCAGGCCAGAACGAGGTATTATTATTCTGGCGTAATATTTAGAACTCATAAATGAAATCGGCGCCTAATAGAAAATTTTGGTCCTGATTTCGTTCAGCAAAAATTCCAATGTTTTTCTGAATTTTATATCTTACTTTGAAAAGGTCCCGGGTGATATCAAAGAGATCATGGGAATACCAGAAGTACAATCTGGATGTTACAAACATTCCCACAGTAACGTATGAGGATGTAGCGTCGGGACTGCTTTCGAACTTTAACTCATGGAGCCTTAATGTTCTTCTTATGGATTGTGTAAGAATGGTGCTGGCGAGGCTGAGTGCCCTTGTTTTTAACTCTTGTAGTTCGCCGGAACTTAGTGTCGTAGTGTCTCCGTAAGATTTACCGGTGGTTAAGAGATAAAGGATATTTAACTCGTCTAAGGAAGGATCTGAAATAAGTTTGATGTTCAAATTCTGCAGGCTTCCCGTTGCAATAAGGGACACTACAAAGGTGTCAACAGTCGTTTTCGCCTTAATGTAAATATCGGGTTCAAGAGGACTTGTGGAAGTAAAATTGACGTAACCCTGCTCGATTTCAAAAATCCGATCTATGTAGAGGAAGTAGCCCCTTATAGCCTCTGCAGTTCCATCAAGGAAATACTTTCCCTCAGTCATCTGAAACGTGATTTTCCCCTTAAATTCCACTTCTCCCAGCTCGTTAACTAAGAATGTGTTTCCATCGGATGTAATATTAATTAAGAGGTTTAGATTGGAAGGTGGTGCTGAGGATTTTGAAGATGGTGTTACTCTTAAGCTCTGAAATATGGTGGCTTCCTTTACAAAGAAATCACCCTTAACGTTTGTAAGACCTTTCAAGAATTCAAGATTTATTTTCCCATCACCATTCGCAAAAATATTATTTACGGGATAAAGAGACACATTCTGGGCTTCAAGCTCTATGTTTATCTCCCGGCTGTCCGAGAATAATCTCGTGCCGTAACCGTTGATTTTCAACTTCCCCTTATCGGCATAGGCTTTTCCCTGTTTTATTACGAAGCCATCTCCCCGGAATTCTGTGAAGATTTCACCCTTTGTGAACTCCAGGGATATGGGAGTATAGACGCCTGAAAGGTTTGATGCATTTAGAAATCCGTTAATCTCGGGATTTGATAGAGTCGAACCAGTTATTGATATTTCACCGTACAAGTTCCCCTGTGACAGTATGAATTGTCCTTTAGTGAGATCTGCTAAGGCATTTAGAGGTAGTTGATTTATTTTAGCCTGGAAGTAAAAGGGAAAATCCTCTTTTAATTTAAACTGGAAGGGCGAAAGGGAGAACTCTACAGGGATGTGGCCATTTACATTTAGATCAAGATCAGTGCCGGCAATAGAGAGGGAATCTATGAAGAAGTTCTCGTTTCCGATTCTAAAAATTGTATAAAAACTTCCTTTGTGTATCATTTGATATTCCAGGTTTTCCACTCTGAGGGTGGCAAAAAATTGTGGAGAGCTAAGGTATCCTTCTAGGACGAAGCTCCCTGAGATTATACCAGAGGCTCTGTAAACATTGTGAACAGGAATGGTACTAAAAATGCCTTCCAGTTTAATGGTTTTTTCCTTTTGATTCACTCCGCCTCTTATGATGATTGGGGAGTCATTAAGTGTTAGTGCTAAGCTGTCGGCAATACTTACTCCCTTTTTAGATTCGTAAATGAAATTTGTCTGGCTTACCGTCTTGAATGAATCGCTGTTCCAGTTGCCATCAAGGTTAAGTAAAGTTACTTGTAATACATCTTTATTTTTAGAGCCCTTAAGGGCACAATTAACATTTAAGGTTTTTGTTTTGGCGGAGAGTTTTGCTACAAAATCCTGAAAATTCCTGGCAAGAGCCGAAAGGGTAACTTCTTCAATCCTATTATCTTTATAGTTTACTCCCTGTAAGGAGAGTTCTGCTGAATCTCCGTTTTCCTGTGAGAAGAGAGAGAGTTCTGCCTTTTCAATATCAATGTCTAAGACCTTTGATTTCAAATGGGTTCCTAAAATGTACGCCTTTCCCTTCCTCACTCCATCATGGATATAGTAACTTAAATCAAGCTTTGCTTTGCCGGACAAACTTTTGTCCAGATCTTCGAGGGAGGTGAGGCCATTTAGATAGATATTTATTTTCCCGTTATCATAAGCCAGTGTTCCCCTGAGGTCGGTGCCATCAGACTTAATCTTAGAAATACTTACAATTACTTTGTCCTTTTGAAATTGAAATTCTCCAGCTATCTGGAAGGGTTTGCTCTCCCTTAAAACCAGGTTGTCTGATATGAAAGTTCCTGCAAGGCTCCCGTTCTGGAATTCTGCTGTAGCTGTAACAGTTCCGGTTAGTCCTTCCTCTTGCACACTTAGTTCGATTTTTTTGATTTTTAATTTTTTCTTTTTTAGATCAAATACAAGCTCTCCTAACCCGGTGTTTTCTCTGAATCTTGCATTTTTTATCTTCAATGATACTGAATCCGGGAAATATAGAGCATAAAGAGCTTTAATTTCATTTATTTCATACTTTTTGAATCTGAGCCCAGAGGCCTGAATTTCTCCAGCGGTGTCGCTTTTGGAAAAAGTTCCAGAAAGACCTCTGAGTTCCAGTGAGTCAAATTTTAGGAAATCGCAGATCATATTAAGGGAGTCAAAGGGGTGTATAATGGCCCTTAGTCCTGCAATGGTAACCCTCTCGTCAGAGATTTCGAGGGTGTTGATTTTTATTAAGTTTCTTCTTATAAGAAAGTCCCCATAAACATAGGGGGATAGTCCCATGGCATGGGCTCGGTTAAGGTAGGCCCTGATTCTGTAAAAGGAGGAGTTACCTTCAGTGGTAACGAATAGATAATCAACAGAAACACTCTTCCCTTCATCAAGTTTTATGTCTATTCCATTTATTTTCAGCTCCTTTATGGTAACTGGAGGTAAAAAGTTTTTTGGACTTGTTTCTCCTTTGCTCTTGGTTACTAATTTTATATTTTTTCCTTGGATGTAAACGCTTTCAGCATAGATTAGATTAATGTTTTTTCTGAAAAGGATATCCGACGGGCGGTACTTTATTCTCAAGTTTTTGAGATTAAGGACACTATCCACCTGAATTTCACTGCACCTCAGTTCTCCAAAGATGTTGAAAAAAAAGCCCTTGAGATGAGCCCTCTCCCCTAAAAGCTGACTAATCTTTTTTGTAATAAAAACTTTCGAATAAATATTGAATAAAAATAAGTTTGCCCCTATAAACAGAAAAAGGGCTAAAAGGGCTATGCCGACTTTCTTAATTTTTTGTAGCACTTTGTGCAGATCTTTGCTTTTACTACATAACCATCAATTTCAAGTTCTACTTTTCTGAGATTGGGTAGCCATCTTCTATTGGATTTCTTGTTTGCGTGTGAAACATTATGCCCTGAAAGGGGTCCTTTCCCGCAAATGTCACATCTTTTTGCCATGTTAATTCCTCCTTTGGGTATAAAATTTTAAGGCATTTAGCTTGTAATTACAAGATTTTTTGCTCGTTGACTTTTGCCGTTCAGTGGTATAAAATTTTCGCCTATAGGAGGTGTTATGATTTTATTACAAATAATCCTAATATCATCATTGCTATCCCCTGGGGTTTCAACCCCAAAACCTCTGGCTCATCTCCTTTCCAGTAGCACAAGCGGTGTGATAGTATCTTACTCATTCGCTGATTTCGGATATGAAATTGTGAATATCGATGGAAGGCGGTTCCTTAAATTCAATACAGAAGATCTTGGAGTCCTGCAAGACATTGGAAAACCCGAACTTCCCGCGTGGAGAGATTTCATAGAAGTGCCCTATGATGCCGAAGTAAATATAAAAATAGTGGACATCAAAACCGAAAGACTCTCCCTTGTAGAGAAAGGAATATCTGAAAAGGTAATTCCCACCCTTCCTCCAGTTCCGAAAATCCCTGGCGCAAAGCAGGAATTTGTAATGGATACAAAGCAGTATAACACCGATGAGTTTTACCCCAAGAGTTCTGCACAGGTTACCTTTGCTGGTGAAATGAGGGGACACAGACTCTACACCCTGGAGGTTTTCCCCGTCAGGTATAATCCCGTGAAGAACGAGATTGAGGTGGTTACCAGCATAACTTTGGAGGTGACCTTCAAAGGCGGAGACCTGCGTAAGACTTACAGAAACCTTGAAAGGCTTTACTCACCTTATTTTGAGTACAGCTTAAGTAAGAAAATCCTCAACTACGGAATTTTCACCCCCGCAAAATTGAATCCTTCCCTGCCGGTAGTTTATCTCATTGTGACTCCAGCGGAATGGGTGGACTCTCTCCGGGATCTTATTAACTGGAATAGACAAAAGGGTTATATCGTAAAAGTTGCCAGAATCCCCAACGAGATACCCGCAGGTGACACAATTAACGTAAGAAACTATCTGCAAAATGCATACTTAAACTGGTCAACACCACCCACCTTTGTGGTTCTTGTGGGCGATGTGGACAGAATTGGTTATTTCACCAGCAGCGAAGCAGATAATCCGGCCAATGATTTAAAGTATGAGGATCTGGATACCAATGAAGCAGAATATTTCCCTGATGTTTATGTGGGAAGGCTATCTGTAGCGAATATTACCGAACTTGGAAGGGTTGTTAGGAAGACGGTGAGGTACGAAAAAGTTATTTGGAGTCAGGGAACTGCGTGGGCAAAGAAGGCCTTTTTCATCGCTTCCGCAGATCCGAGTTATCATGGTGTTGCTGAGGGTACCCATAACTATTGTATGTCCCTCGTAAGGAGCCATGGTATGTTGGCTGATTCAGTCTACGCCTACTATACCTCCGGATCACCTACTATAATAACCAACGCGATTAATAATGGTAGAAGTTTAGTAACATATTCGGGTCATGGTTCTCAGACCGGTTGGGCGGATTATAACGGGCTGAATTATTCTGTAACAGATATCTATAATAATCTTAATAACAATGATATGTTCGTATTCGTGCAGACCTACGCATGCTTAACTGGAAGTTATACCGTAGGTGAATGCTTCTCTGAGGCTTGGATCAGGGCTCCAGAAAAAGGCGCTGTCGCATCCATGGCTTCTTCAGTGACTTCTTACTGGAATGAGGATGATATTCTCCAGAGACGTGTTTTTGATGAACTTTTTGATACAGGGTATGTGTGGATAAAGGGTGCTATTAATGAAGGAAAACTGGAACTTTACAGGTATTATAGTGGAGGCGGCTGGACAAAAAGATACTATCAGATGTATAATCTCATGGGGGATCCCTCGGTTTATGTCTGGACTCAGGAGCCGAAACCTCTGGCACTTAATTATCCCGCTGTAGTTCCCATGGGTCCCAGTCAGGTTCAGGTTACCGTAACTCTGCAATCTGGTGGTACTCCAGTGGTAGGTGCCCTTGTTTCTGCTTTACAGAAGGGTACCAGTGTTGATACCCTTTTTGATGCAAAGTATACGGATGCTTCTGGAATTGCAACCCTTAATATTAGCCCTACTACACCCGATACCCTCTGGTTCACCGTTACTGGTTACAATCTATGGCCTCAGCAAGTTTATGCGATGGTTCAATCTGCAGGACCATACGTAACATACAAAACATCTTATATTCAAGAAATTGGTGGAAATAACAATGGCCGTATTAATCCTGGCGAGACTATAAGGCTCTATGTGATGCTTAAAAACTATGGTCAGGACGGTGCAAGCAACGTGCAGGTTACCCTCTCTACGTCAAACACTAATGTTACCATCACCGACAACAGTGCCTACTACGGTAATATAAATCCTGGAGATTCCACATACGGTTCTGATTATTTTGAGTTCCAGGTTAATTTCCAGGCATTGGACCAGGAGGTTATACCCTTTACCATCACCATAACGGCCACTGAGGGCAGCTGGTCTGCCAGCTTCAACTATACCGTTTATGCACCAGTTCTTTCCTACATGAGGCTTCAGGTTATTGACGACCAGGGCAACAATAATGGCATAGTTGACCCCGGTGAAACTGTGACATTGAGGGTTTATGCTCAAAACACCGGTCATGAGGATGCCCCAGGCGTTCTGGCGAAGATCACCTGTACCGATTCCAGGGTTACTATTAACACCAACAATATTACCATGGGCAACATAGCGCAGGGCGGAAGCGGGTATGCAGACTTCAGTGTAACCTTTGGAAGTGATATAGGGATTGGCGAGATCATCGCTTTTGGGTTGAGGCTTTCCACGTCAAATCTTGTATTTCTTGATGACTTCAATGTTTTTGTGGGAGTTAGCTATTATACTACGAGTTTTGAGGGTTCTGATTATCTTTCCTGGAGTTACGAATCTCCGTGGGAAAGGAGGAGTGACAGGGCATATGATGGTACTTATTCCCTGGGTACCGGTCTCTATCCCAATGATATGAATGCTTCCCTTTACATGCCTGCCTTTATTGCCACGGGTCAGTGCACTCTGAGCTTTTACGACTGGGTGGACCTTGAGGCCAGTTATGATTTTGGATACATTGAGGTGAGTATAAATGGAGGCAGCTGGACCCAGCTTGGTGACAGAAGAAACGGAAGGATTCAGAGCTGGCAGAGGGTTGAGCGGGTTATAGATGCCAATCCGGGCGATACCATAAGGATAAGATTCAGAGCCACTTCAGATGGTAGCGTAACCTACAATGGCTGGTACATAGATTCCTTAAAACTTGGGCCTGTGGTATTCATACCGTCCTTAAGATATGTTGGTTATGAAGTTGAGGAGGTTTATGGTAATGGAAATGGTACTCAGGATCCTGGTGAGACCGTGAACTTCTATTTTATCCTCGTGGGCGGTCTAAGGGGTGTGAATAATGTGGTGGGATATCTAACATCCCTGGATGGTAATGTGGACATTTACGATAGTGTGAGTAATTATGGAGATGTAGCAGCATTCGGAACGGCCAGGGGCGATGGTTTTCAGGTTCTAATCCATCCTTCTGCAAGTATCCAGTCCCTTAACTTTAAGCTGAAAGTGGTAGGAACAGGTTACAGTGACTCTTTTAACATTTCCATACCTGTGGGAAGGTATGTGGGGCCATGCGCTTATGGTTATAGGGCCTTCACAGATTTATCACCCTATCCTGGCTTAAGTCCAGAGTTTAACTGGATTGAGATAAAGAATGTGGGAACCATAATAGCAAGTAGCGGCGATGACGTTTACGAGGCTGTAGCCCTGCCCTTCACCTTCAAGTTCTTCGGTGAGGATAAGACTTCCATAACGGTTTCTTCCAATGGTTGGGTAGGCTTTGGCTCATACACTTCATCTTACCTCACAAACGCTGGAATTCCCAACACAAATGCTCCCAATGACATAATTGCCGTAGTGTGGGATGACCTTAATCCGAGTGCAACGGGAAGCGGGAAGATTTACTATTACTATGATGCGGCAAGTCACATATTCATTGTAGAGTATGACAGTGTTTATCATTATGCCACCACTTCGCCTTCAAAGGCAGAGGTAATACTTTACGATCCTCAGTACTATCCAACTCCGACGGGTGACGGAAATATTGTAATCCAGTATCTAATAACTCCTGCTCAGACGGACTTTACATGTGGTATTGAGAACTCTCAAGGAACCGATGGAATCCAGTATTTCTTTGACGGGACCTATGCACCCTACGCCGATTCTATAGTTGCCGGAAGGGCCATAAAGTTTACCACGGATACCACGGGGCTTGTTTCTGGCATAGAGGAGAACAGGCCTTTTACTGTTGCTCTTCTTGGTGTATCCAGGAATCCTTTAAAGGGAGAGGGATATATCACGTTCCAGGTGCCATCTAAGATGGTGGTCAGGATGGAACTTATAGATGTTCAGGGGAGAGTGGTGAAGGTTCTCGCTGATGGTGCCTTTGATAGGGGTACTCACAGGGTGAAGCTTGATGGTTCTAAACTTTCTGGTGGCATATACTTTGTAAGGATGAAGGCCGATAAAGTAGATAAGGTGCAGAAGGTAATGATCGTTAAATAAGGGAGCAAAAAGCTGAAAAAACAAAAGGGGCCCCCTTCGGGGGCCCCTTTTGTTTTTATATAACACTTTACTTATTCGGCCTTGGTCTTAACTACCATTACTGGTTTACCTTTGTAATATCCACAATGAGGGCATACGGTGTGGGGCTGAACTGGCTCGCCACAGTTTGGACAATTAATTACCTCGTTGAGTTTTACTTTATAATGTGTCCTTCTTTTTCTTGAACGTGCCCTTGAATGTTTCCTTTTCGGCGCTGGCATGATCTAAACCTCCCTTTAAAAGTTAAGCAATTTTAAAGGAAAAAACACGAAATTACAATGAAAGATATTTTATAAGTAAGGACTAAACATTATCTTTAGCTCTCCAGGCAATGCTGAGCTGCAAGAGTAACGTGTACTTCGAGTTCTTGACTTTTTCCAAAATTAAGTAATTGCATTTTATAAAATTAGCAGAAAGTTGAAGACAAGATGAAAACCACCAGTGGAAAGGTAAATACTTCACAAGCAATGGGTAAAACAAAGAGGAGCAGAAACTTTAAAGAGAAGCTTAATACACATGTTTTAATTTATTTTCAAAAATAAGTACACAATTATAACGACCGTGAATCGTGGCGTGTCTTTTTAAAAACAGAAAGCAGGTACTAAACAAGTAAGCAGATAAAAACGCTTCATTATGCTGAACAATCGAGAACAGAAAGTTAAAGTCTTAGAACTGTATATTCGTAACTTCCGTGTAATTTTGTTATTTTCCCACATTATTCTTTATCTTGAATGGCGGAAAGTTGAGGGCTCTTTCCACATTTATTTTTGATTTACTATCTCAAGCTCTCTCATTCAGCTTTTTCTCGTGAAGTTAAAAGGCCTTTTAATCATGGATGTTAGAAAGCGGGGTATTACGCTCTACTGTGGGTATTTGATTCCACCGAACATCACAAGTTTTGAGTATTTTTAATTCTCAATGCTCATGAGTGTTTGAAGGACCTCAGGATTAAAGAGGCCTTCAGTCAAGATAAGTTAGTTTGACGTCAATATTGAATGTTTTAAGCTTCTCAAGAAAATCAATAAATAGTTTTTCATCATACCCAATTTCTTCGGGTGTAATTATTCCTTTCGCACTTATTTTCCCCTCGAGCATCATCTCGGCAAGGGAAAGGGCTGTGTATCCTGTTGTTCTTTGCATAGCTGTTTCCTTTCTTTCATCGTCGTAGTAATCTATGATTTCAAAATGAAGTTTTTGCCCCTGTACACTTTCTGCAATTACCCTGAAGAGCATCATATCCTTAATCTCTTTCCGGGAATACTCTTTAAGGATTTCCAGCAATTTTTCTTTTTCCATACTCTTTATCCATTGCGCGTGTCCCTCATAACGGATTGTCTTCTCAAACATGTTCATTGCCCATCCTTTTTTAGCAAGACTTCGTAGTCCATCGGTAAAGAAGGCTTCGAAGAATTTGCCTTGAAATTCAACCTCTTCTATTCCACTCAAGGGAGGAACGGATTCTACCTTTCCATTTCTTACAATTCGAGCTGGTCTTTCGTACTCAGCAAGAAGATCCTCGGGGTTAAAGTGTACGCAAAGATTCAGGGGCGGCATGGGTTTTGCTGGAATGCCTCCAACATAGATTTTTACATCTTTCAAAAGGTCCATTTTAGATCTGGCATACCCCACACACATGTTAGAAAATCCAGGAGCAATACCTGCATCTATCACGATGCCAATGTTTTTATCCCTTGCGTGAGAGTTATAAACTGTAGTATCCTCCTCTACGAAGGTAATATCTACGGCGTTTTTTCCTGCCTCGATAATTTTTGAAAGCCCTATTATTCCAAACTTTGAAGGAAGGGCATTAATAACAATGTGAGAGGATCTCAGGATATCCAGAACTTTTGGGTCGTCGATGCTCAGTTTGTACCCTTTCCCTTTAAAATGGTTAAGGTTGTCTTCGTTTATGTCAATGCCACTAACATTGTACCCCTTTTCCACGAGTCTGTTTCCTATAACTCTTCCCTGTTTACCACATCCTAAGATGCAAAAATCAAAAGTTGCCATATATATAATCACACTATAAGGAAAGACCCCTGAAAAATCAAAGAGTAGGCTTTGTTATTGTCAAGGAAAAGGAGTATCTCAAAGAAAGCTTGTGCAAGATTTACTTATTGAGTAAATAAAAAGTTATATTCGAAAATACAAAGCCCTTGAAGCTTTCGTGAATCTCCCAAAGGCCTTAAAAATATTGAAAATTCTATTTGTCGAGAAGGTACACATTGAAATGAGAAGAATTTAATGTTACCCTCAGCAATTTTAAAGGTGTTTATGTTTTTTGTTCTTAATGCGAACATTAATATTTTAAACTAACGGAGGTAAAGATGTTGACGATCCTCTTTCTATCTTTAGTTAATGGGTTTCGATACCCCGAGACAAAAGAGGTGAATTATACTTATGAAATGCACGATGTATCTATCAGTGACCCTTATATCTGGCTGGAAGATATTGAAAATTCCGACGTAAAGGCCTGGATAAAGGCTCAGAATAACCTTGCCCTCTCAACTCTAAAAGGATTGAAGGGTTATAAGAAACTCTATAGGGAAATTGATAAGTCCTGGAAAAGGCCCTATGTTTCACTTCCATCAAAGAGGGGTAATTACTTCTTCTTTTACAAGGACGACGGAAAGAGCAATCATTCAGTTTTATATGTAAGTATGGGGTGTGCGTGGAATCCACGGAAGGGTAAGAAGCTGATAGATCCAAATAAATTTAGCAAAGACGGACACATTGCCCTGGATTTTGCTGTTCCATCTCTGGATGGTGAGTTCGTTGCCTTTGGAAAGTCTTTTGGTGGCAGCGAAAATAGTACTCTTTATATCCTTGATGTTTCAAAGGGTAAGGTTCTCAGGGATTCCATACCTGACACGAAGTGGACCGGTATAGCATGGCTAAGAGACAACTCCGGGTTTTACTACACGAGGAATACAGAGAAGGATAAATTCAGGCCCTTTGTTTATTTCCATAAAGTTGGCACTCCTTATGAAGAAGACGAATATGTTTTTGGAAAGGAACTTCCAGAAACCTGGTCTCCTGCAGTTTATACTGATAAAAGCGGCAGATTTCTTTTCCTGTCGGTGGAAAAGGGATGGGCTGAGAACGATCTTTATGTAAAAGACCTGACAAAAGCCGGGGAATTTATTCCAGTGGCCAGGAACCTGAAGGGAACCTTTGAAGCGAAGGTCTACGGCGATCAACTTTATATTTTGACCAATTGGAATGCTCCAAGATATCGTATTTTGAGGACTACCGTAAATGCACCAGGCGTAGAAACGGCGGAAGAGATAATTCCCGAGGGTTCATATGTCATAGAAAACTTCGAAATCGCAGGAAAGAAGATAGTCTTAAGAATTCTTGACAGCACTTTTACCCGGCTTATTGTTACGGATCTTGATGGTAAATTTGACCATGAAATAACATTACCCCAGAGGGGTACAGCTTATTTTACCGTTGAAGACGAAAACTCACCTGTGATTTATATAAGCTATTCCTCTTTTCTATATCCACCTACGATATTTCAATATGACCTGGAAAACAGGATGCTCACAAAAGTATGGCAGATGAAGGTTAAGTTTAAACCTGAGGATTATGAGCAGAAGTTTGTTCTTTACAGTTCTAAAGATGGCGTTAAAATCCCCATGTACATAATCCATAAGAGGGGGATTCGTCTTGATGGTCAGAATCCTGCTTTACTTACAGGGTATGGGGGCTTCAACGTGAGTATGAGGCCCCGTTTTACAGGTGAAGACCTGTTTGTTAAGAGGGGATTTGTGCTGGCCATCGCGTGCCTTAGAGGGGGCGGTGAGTTTGGGGAAGAGTGGCACAGAATGGGAATGAGAGAAAATAAACAGAATGTATTTGACGATTTTATAAGTGCGGCAGAATATCTGATTTCGGAAGGATATACAAATCCAGAAAAGCTTGCTATTTCGGGTGGGAGCAATGGGGGGCTATTGGTGGGTGCAGTAATGGCGCAGAGACCTGATTTATTTAAAGCTGTTTATTGTGGAGTTCCTCTCCTTGATATGGTGAGATATCACAAGTTTGGTGTTGCACATATCTGGATTCCAGAATACGGAAATCCCGAAAATCCTGATGACTTCAAGTATATTTACGAATATTCTCCCTATCACAGAATAGACAAGAATAGAGAAAAAATGTTTCCTTCGGTGTTTTTCCACACAGCGGAATTTGATGGGCGAGTTCATCCATTTCATGCCATGAAGATGGCGGCTAAAATGCAAAGTAAGTTCAGAACAAAAGGACCTGTGCTCCTTTATGTAGAACCATTGGCAGGTCATGGGGCGGGTAAACCCCGTAAACAGGAACTGGAAAGCGCCACGCTGAGGGCAATATACTTATTCTGGCAGTTAGGCGTTGAACCATGAAGGTCGCGATAATTGGTGGAGGGCTGGCAGGTTCGGAATGTGCCTTAAATCTGGCTAGCAGCGGAATTTTTGTTGACCTATACGAAATGCGCCCCTATAAGATGACCAAGGCTCATAGGACCGGCAACTTTGCAGAACTGGTGTGTAGTAACTCACTGAAGTCTACAGAAATTCACAATGCTCACGGAGTCTTAAAAAAAGAAATGGAAATTCTTGGTTCGGTTTTACTTGAAGTAGCAAAGAAAGCAAATCTCAGTTCTTCAAGGGCCCTGGTTGTGGATAGGGAGATCTTTTCTTCCAGTGTTACGAAGATGATTGAATCGAACCCCCATATTAAAATTGTAAGGGAAGAGATTGACGAATTTCCTGAGGCGGACATTGTAGTGGTTGCCACCGGACCTCTTACATCTGAGAATTTTTCTCAATTTTTGAAAAAAGTAATTGGAGAGGAGTTTCTTAGCTTTTATGATGCAGTAGCTCCAGTGGTCACGAAGGAGTCACTGGATTTATCGCAGATGTATTTCAAGGATAGACACGGGGAAGACGATGACCTGTACTTAAACATACCCTTAACAAAAGAAGAATATTATAAATTTGTAGAGGAACTGAAAAATGCAGAGATCCACGAACCGCATCTAAGGGAAGATAAAGATTTTTTTGAGGCCTGCCTTCCCATTGAAGTTATGGCTAAGCGTGGTGAGGAGACCTTAAGGTTTGGACCCATGAGACCTGATGGACTTACTCCGCCCAATTCCAATAAGGAGCCTTATGCTGTGGTGCAACTAAGAGCCGAAAATAAGGATAGAACCCTGTTTTCCCTTGTGGGCTTTCAAACCCAATTGAAAATAAAGGAACAGGAACGGATTTTCAGGATGTTACCCGGTATGGAAAATGCAGAGTTTGTGGTTTATGGTAAAATTCACAGAAACACCTATATCAATTCCCCAAAAGTGCTGGATGAGTACCTGCGGCTTAAAAAAGATCAAAGAATATTTTTCGCAGGTCAGATTATAGGAACCGAAGGCTATGTGGAAGCGATCTGGGGTGGCCTTGTAGTTTCTATTTTCATAAAAAGTCTGATAAAAACAGGCAAGCTACCCCCTCTTCCTGATGATACAACTATGACAGGAGCGCTCCTTACATACATAACCCAATATCCACATCATGACTTTAAGCCCATGAACGCAAATTTCGGTATTCTGAGGCCCGTTCATTTTAGAATCAGAGGGGCAGATAGGCGCATTTTAAAAGCAGAAAGAGCCATAAGGAATATTGAGATATGGAAGCAGAACAACTTATCAGCAATTTTTTAAAGTATCTTTCAAGTGAAAAGGGGTTCTCAGACAACACCGTTTCTTCTTATGAGGATGATTTGAAGCAATTTTACGATTTTATGAAAAACGGCCTCGGGATTAAAGAACTGGACATTGTGTCGAGGGATCACATAAGAGAATTTATATCGGTGTTAATCAAAAGTGGTTTTTCAAAGAGGAGCGTGGAAAGGAAATTATCCTGTCTTCGTAGCTTTTATAAATACCTCAAAAGGATGGGTTATGTGGAGAAAAATCCCATGGTGGGAGTCAGAAATCCCAAGAGAGATAAATACCTACCTGATATTATTCCTGAGAAGAAGATAATCGAGTTTCTTGAGGGGTGGATTCCTGAAGATTTTAAGGGTAAAAGAGATAAGGCTATTATTGAACTTATGTATTCATCAGGATTAAGGGCATCGGAGCTTGTAAATTTAAAATGGTCTCAATTTAACGAAAAAGGCAGTGAAATCAGGGTATTTGGTAAGGGAAGAAAGGAAAGGGTGGTGCCCGTAGGTAAGAAAGCCCAGGATGCCCTTATATCTTTCAGAGAAGAGATTTTGAAGTTAAAAAAAGAGCTGGGTGAGTATATGTTTGTAAATTTAAGAGGAGGAAAACTTTCAAGACGTGCCCTCTGGGATATAGTCAACAGAAGATTTGAATCCTTGGCCAAGATCTATGGTGTACACCCCCATGCACTAAGACACAGCTTTGCCACGCATCTTTTAAATCGTGGTGCTGATTTAAGGTCCATTCAGGAGCTTTTAGGACATAAATCCTTATCCACCACCTCGGTTTACACAAATCTACCCTTTAAGGCCCTCCTTGATATATACAAAAAGACACACCCCAGGGAGAGTGAGGATGAAGAATAGGTGGATTCTAAGGATAGGATTTCTTCTGAGTTTTGTTTTTCTTTTTCTCGTGTTGAAAGATTTTGATTTAGACAAGGTCTCTCACATTTTAAGAGAAGTAAGCGTGTTTTATATCCTAATGGGGAGTTTGATCTATCTTTTCAGCTACGGTTTAAGAGCCTTAAGGTGGAAATATTTTTTCGAAGATGATTTTTCAGTAGATACAAAAAGCGCCGTGGGTTCTTTCTTTATAGGTAATTTTGGGAACAATATATTCCCTGCAAGACTTGGAGATGTGTGGAGGATAATCATTCTCCATCAGCGTAATGACACACCCAAAAGCCTCGTACTGGGTGCGACTATAGTGGAGAGAATATTTGATGCCATTGCCATCTTAATAAGTGGTATTATCGCAATTTTTCTCTCCCGTATCCCTTCAACTTTCAGATGGGCTTTAATGGTCCTTTTTCTTCTGGTTGTTATAGCTTTTCTGGTAGCTTGGTATCTGGAGGAAAAATACGAAAGTAAACTTAATCTTCATCCTAAAATTGTATGGTTTTTTAAGAATTTAAAGCTGGCCTTAAAACCTTTGAATACCTTTAAGAAGTTCATGCTCATTTTGAGCTATACTCTGGTTTCCTGGGGCATTGAACTTTTTAGTTTTAATTATTTTTTGAAGGCATTTGGTATTAATTCTTCCCTCGGCCTTCTGACCCTGATTCTTTTTTTTATCAACATTGCGGTCTCAATACCTTCTGCTCCATCCAATGTGGGAACTTTTGAATATGGATTTGTTCTTGCAGGACAGCTAACAGGGTTTGATAAAAGTCATATATTTACAGTTGCTCTTGTGGTCCATTTTTTCAGGTTTATAATGAATGTTATACCTGGTGTGATTTTCAGCTCTTTATGGCACTTTAAAATGAAGGACTAATTCAAGCTCCCCATTTTTTAAGCTTCAAAGCGCAGGCCGCTGCTATGGGTAATAACTTGTTTGCGTAAATGATTCCAAGAGATCCATTCCTACAGTTTCTTTCAGTGAATTTTTCGATATTATCAAACCCTGCATACCTGGAGAGTAACAGGGTTGGGTTGGGATGCCAGGAGTGGGATTTAAGAAGGGATGGTGTAGAATGATCCCCTGTTAGTACGAGAACCTCTGGATTTAAAGAAAGTATTTCCGGAATGTATTTATCAAGTTCCTCTATATACTGGACTTTTTTCAGGAAATCACCATCTTCTCCAGCCTTGTCGGTATATTTGTAGTGAAGGTATATAAAGTCATACTCATTATACTGTTCCATAAGGTATTTCAGAAGGTCTGAAAAGTTATCTCCTAAGTCAGGGGTATCCATGCCAAGAATCCTGGTAATACCCTTGTACATGGGATAGTTTGCAAGAGAAAGAGCCCTTAACCCAAATTTTTCGGTGAAGCTCTCTACCTTAGGTTTTAAAGAGTATCCCCTAAGTAAAACTCCATTGGCTTTGGGTTCATCTTTAAGAGCTTCGAGAATCTGGTCTACAAGGGCATTTACTATTTGGGCAGTTGTTTCAGCCCTTTCTTCTAAAGGTTCGGCCTTAAGTAGACTAAGACCCTCTTTTTGAGGGTCCGTATCTGTTATATGGTCGTCGAGATTATCGCCCTCAATTATGATGACAAAACGGTGTTCTTTTCCTGGAAGAAATTTTATTCTATAGCCATGTATTTCTTTTATCTTCTCGCTGAGTTTGCCGACAATGCGCTTCATTTCCTCTGTATCAATTCTTCCAGCCCTTCGGTCAGTTACCGTCCTGTCCTCCCTTATGGTGCAGAAATTGGCCCGGATTGCCAGTTCTTTATCGTTCATTATGTGTCCTATACCGTAAGCCTCCAGAGCCCCCCTTCCAATTTCAATTTCCTCAGGATTATAGCCAAATAGCGAAAAGTGGGCGGGACCGCTTCCTGGAGTTATTCCATAGTCCACGGGAATGGTCAAACCCAGAACTGACTTCGGAGTTATGGTATCCAGATTGGGTGTCTTTGCGTATTCAAGTTCCGTGAGATTATTAAAATCCGGGTGGGGAACCCCACCAAGGCCATCAGCCACGAGAAGAATTATTTTTGAGCTATTCTTCTGATAAAGGTCTTTTATTTTCATCTTAAACCCCCTTAAAAAGATTCTTCGAAAATGAGTTCATCATGATACTTTTTTATCCTCACGTTAAAAACGTTTTCTAAGAGCTTTAAGTCCAGATCACCTTTTGAGCCATAGAATTCTATGGCTCCGCTATTTAAAATAATTAATTTATCCGCATACTTGTAAGCGAGATTTACGTCATGAATTATTGTGACCACGGTTTTCCCATTGGATTTTAACCTTCTTAGGGTACCTAAAAGCCAGAGCTTGTGATCCACGTCAAGATGTGCAGTGGGCTCATCCATAATAATGATCTTTGAGTCTTGTGCAAGGACTCGTGCAATCCTTACTCTGGTGAGTTCACCGTGAGAAATTTCCCACAGATACTTATTAGAGAGTCTTTGAATCTGGGTCACTTTTTTCGCAGTTTCAATTATAGAATAGTCGATCTTTGAAAGGGATTGGAAATTTTTCAAATAGGGATATCTCGCGAGCTCCAGGTAGTCCTGAACTTTAAGCACCTGGTTTTCTATTATCTCCGTAGAAGGTAAAGCGGAAATGAATTGCACGAGGTCTTTCCTGGGGAAGGTATTTATCGGGCGCCCCCAGATTTTTATGGCAGGCTCTGGTATTTTAATTATACCCGTGAGCAACTTAAAAAGAGTAGTTTTGCCGCTTCCGTTGGGACCAATGATCGCAACAAAATCCCCCTGTTCAATATTAAAGTTAATATCTCTGAGTACCGGCGTAAAGCTCCGGGGATCGTAAGTGAAAGTTAGATTATCAACCTCTACTACTTTCATACCTTGACCTCCAGATGATCCAGAAAAAGAAAGGCACTGCAAATATTCCGAGAATTATAGAAAGGGGTAACTCCACTGGAGAAACATTTTTTGAAATAATATCAGCGATAATGAGTAAGAGGGCCCCGCCAAGGCCACTGGAAGGGAGAAATACTGCGTGTTTCCCGCCAATAATCTTCCGCACGATGTTGGGAACCATAAGCCCAATAAATCCTATAGCACCCGTAATTGAGACTATGAGAGCAGTACTTGCTGAAGTTGTAAAGAAAACAAAGTTTCTTACTTTATTAACATCAACGCCAAGACTTAATGCTTCATGATCTCCAAGAGTAATGGCATCCAGTTCCCTTATCTTAAGAATAGGCAGGCAGGAGATGATAAGTGCTATAAAGAGAATTACGAGGAGTATTATAAGTTCGTTTGAAGTTACTATGACGCCTGTATAGCCCCAGAGGGTGTAAAGTATCTGAGACAACACTTCTCTCTTGAGCACAAGCATGTAAAAGACGAGACCACTAAAGAAAAAGTTTAAAAAAAGGCCACCCAAAATTAAAAGCTCTTTTACAAGAACACCCCTTACCTTTGACAGATAAAATATCGAGAAGATTGCAATAGTGGCAAAAATAAATGCAGGTAGTGAAAAAATGAGGGGAATAGATAAATTTAATAGCTTTGAAGTTGCGACACCTAAAAGTGCTCCTGTGGATATCCCCAGTATGTAAGGGTCCGCAAGCTGGTTCTGTAACATGGTTTGAAGAGAAGCGCCTGAAATAGCCAGGATAAAGCCAGCCGTGAAGGTAACGATATATCTAATGGCCCTTATTGTTAGAATTTCCTGCTGAGGTAAACGAAAGGTAAAATTGGTCAGGTAAAGATAACTGGAGAAAAGGAGTAAAAGGATTAAAAGACTAAAATAAATATACCATCTTTTCTTCATGCTGGTTTTTATTTTAAAGGGTTTACTTTGATTGAACAAATGATTATGGCTATAATCTTAAGAATATAGGAGGTAATTATGTCGGTGGTGAGACCTTTTAAAGCAGGAAGACCCAAAAAAGAGTTTGTGGAACTTGTTAATTGCCCTCCCTATGATGTAATTTCAGTTAAGGAGGCGAGGGAGTATTTCAAGAAAAGTGAACACAATTTCGTTAAGGTTATAAGACCTGAAATTCACTTTCCCGATGATTTTAACCCATACAGCGAAGAGGTATATCTCAAAGGTAAGGAAAATCTGAAGAAGTATTTTGAAGATGGTCTCTTTTTTGTAGAGAATAAACCCTCTTTTTATATTTATGAAGAAATCATGGGGCCCATAAGGCAGGTAGGTCTTGTGGCCACCTTTTCCTGTAAAGAGTACGAAGAAGGAAAGATCAAAAGACATGAATTAACGAGAGAAGAGAAGGAAATTGATAGGGCAAAGCACATTGATATTCTGAATGCCCAGACTGAACCTGTTTTTCTCGCTTACAGATCCTGGGATAAACTTGATAATCTAATCCTTGAAGGCACGAAATTCCCGAAGGAATACGATTTCGAAGCAGAAGGCGTAAGACATATCCTGTATCTTGCTAACGATGATGATTACATTGAAGAGGTTAGAAAACTTTTTGCAGAGCTGCCTCACCTTTATATTGCTGATGGACATCACAGATCTCAGGCTGGATGGAGAGTTATGAAATGGAGAGCAGAGAGAAATCCAGAACATACCGGTGAGGAAGAATACAATTTCTTCCTTGCTGTGGTATTCCCCCACAAGTTTCTCCACATAATGGATTATAACAGAGTGGTGAAAGACCTGAATGGATTAACGGAAGAAGAATTTTTGGCGAAAATTAGAGAAAAGTTCGATATTGAACTACTTAACGTACGTGGTAAAGAAGCTAAACCTGATAGAGTTCACACCTTCAGTATGTATCTGGGTGGGAAATGGTACAGGCTTAAGGTCAAAGATACCATAATAAAGGAAGATGATCCAATTTTGAGTCTTGATGTCAGTATTCTTCAGAATGAGGTCCTTGATCCAATTCTCGGAATAAAGGACCCAAGGAGAGATAAAAGAATTGATTTCGTGGGTGGTATAAGGGGTTTAGAAGAACTGGAAAAATTGGTGGACAGCGGCGAGTTTAAAGTCGCATTCGCGCTCTTTCCTACCACCCTGGAACAACTTTTTAGGGTGGCAGATCATGGCATGATTATGCCACCTAAATCCACCTGGTTTGAGCCCAAGTTAAGAAGTGGGCTCTTCATTCACCTTTTAGGTGAAATATAAAAGGAGGGGAACATGGCCACTATAAAGAATATCAAGGTAGATGCAAGGTGGGTAGAAAACGTACTCATTGAGCTTAAGGCAAGGGATCTGGTCCAGTATGTGGATCAACCCGAGGCAGGAGGTGGTACCAATAAGGGTATGACTCCCCTTGAATATCAGCTGGGAGCTCTTACATCGTGTATAATAACTATAGGATTAATCATCGCAAAGCAGAAAAGAATTAACCTTAAGGGAATCTCTGCTTCCGCGGAAGGTGAAATCGATTATGATGTGCTCATGGGCAAATCTAAAGAGCCAAGGGCAGGCTTTTATAGGATAAAGGTCAAGGTCAACATAGATGCTGATATTTCAAAAGAGGAAAAGGAAGAGTATTTGAGGGAAATAGAGTCCCGTTGCCCAATTGGAGATAACCTGGCGAATACAACGCCCGTGGAAGTGGTACTGGCGGAATAAAGGGAGAAAAAATTACCGTTGCTCGCCCCCTTCACACGAAGGGGGCGATTTTTTTGAATAACTAATTTCTCATTGGGATTAATGTAATAGTGGGATTATTCCTACATGTCCCTTGAATTTACAACGCGCATACTTTAAATTAGCAAAATGTGTTTAATTAGTTTTGTTTTCTGCTCGTTATTAATTACACCTTTCACCTTTACAAGTCTTGATCTAAATTGCAGCATTTACTTCAATAATATCAATAACGTCCCCCGCAATTAGGGGGACGCTTGCTAATTTTCCCGTGTTAAACTGCTTTTGAGTTATATCTCGAAAGGAGGTGTTTTATGTTATTGGAAAAACAGATAGAACATATTAAAGATGAAAGGGTAAGGCGGGCCGTCAGGGTAGAGGCCCTGATAATTTCAATATTAAGGGATTACTTCATGGAAGGCGGGTTTGTTGAATTGCTCCCTGTAATAATCTCAAAGGTTACCGACCCTTTAACCACAGTAAAAACATCTGCAGAAATAGAAATTAGCGGGCATAAACTCAAACTTACGAAGAGCATGATCTTTCATAAACAGCTCGCTCTTTTTGCCTTTGACAGAATTTTTGTATTTTCTCCTAACTTAAGGCTGGAGGACCCGGAAAGGGTATCAACGGGAAGGCACCTTCTTGAGTTTGTGCAGCTTGACGTGGAAATCAAAAATGGGAAAAGGGAAGAGGTTATGAACTTGATAGAGGAGATGCTGGATTATCTCCTAGTAAAACTGAAAGATACCGCACGGGAAGACCTGGAATTTTTTGGACGCCTTGATCTGGACCTGAAGCCGCCCTTCCGACGAATTACTTACAGGGAAGCTGTTTCCAGGTATGGTGAAGATTATGAGGAAGCATTATCCAGTAAAAGTACAAAGCCTGTATGGGTCACAGATTTTCCAGAGAGTTATAGAGAATTTTACTACAAGTCTGATTCTCAGTCCCGCCATATGTATGATTTTGATCTTTTATATCCTGAGGGTTTCGGTGAGGCTGTTTCGGGAGGAGAAAGGGAAGATGACCCAGCTAGTGTGTTAAGAAAGTTGTCAGAAAGGTCTGAAATTGAACTTGGTTCTTTTTATTTAACTCTAATAGAGTCCGGATTACCCCCTTCCTGTGGATTTGGTATAGGTATTGAGAGGCTCACGAGATTCATCTGTGGTCTAAAACATGTAAAGTATGCACGATTGTTCCCAAAACTACCGGGACTGAAGGATTTTTCAATATAGGATGGATTTATTTTCTATGAATGTTTAAATTATAGCATTGCTAGATTTTTCATTTTGTAGGAATTGCAATATAATTTTCTCTGGCACTGGGGGAGCTGGGGTAAACCCGGCTGAGAGGCCTGCCTTAAGGGCGACCCCTCGAACCTGATCCGGGTAATGCCGGCGGAGGGAAGGTGCCACAAAACGAATCTTCCCTTAAGGTTCCCCTCCCCCAAGAAATATTGTTAGGAGGTAATCATGGGGGAGACTCTTGTAAGTACCCTTAAATCAGGGATTATCCCTGAGGAGTTTAAGAAGATATGTGAAAAGGAAAATGTGTCCCCGGACCTTATAAAAGATGAGGTTATAAAGGGACATGCGGTGGTGGTGGGGTACAGAAGTAAACGTCAGCCCTTTATCCTTTCAAAATATACTCGCACAAAGGTCAACGCTAATATAGGAACGAGCACTAATAGATCTAACCTTGTCGAGGAAATGGAGAAATTGAAAGCTGCCCTTGACGCGGGTGCCGATGCGGTTATGGACCTTTCCCTTTCCGACGACTTAACTGAAATAAGAAGGCATATTCTGGAAAATTCAACGGTTCCTGTGGGAACGGTCCCTATTTATGAAGCTGCGGTTAGAGCCAGAGTTAAAAGAGGTGCAGTGGTGAGACTTGACACTGAAGAGATTTTTGACGTACTGGAGCAACAAATGGAAGAGGGTGTGGATTTCATGACTATACACGCAGGGGTAACAAAGGAACTGGTGATGAAATTGAAGGAACAGCCAAGACTTGAAGGCATAGTTTCCAGGGGTGGTTCAATTTTAACAGCCTACATAAGACAAACGGGCAAAGAAAATCCCTTCTATGAACACTTTGATAGGCTCTTAAAACTTGCCAGAAAGTATGATGTGGTTTTATCCCTGGGAGATGGTATGAGGCCAGGAGCTATCAAGGATGCCGGGGATTATTTTGAGGTGGGAGAGCAGAAGGTTCTGGGAGAACTGGTGCTAAGAGCGAGGGAAGAGGGGGTTATGACCATAGTAGAGGGTCCTGGCCATGTCCCCTTACATATGGTTCAGGAAGCTGTGAAAAGAATGAAAGAATTAAACCATGGTGCCCCTCTTTATCTCCTGGGCCCTGTGGTAACCGATATTGCACCCGGTTTTGATCACATAACCGGGGCCATCGGTGGAGCCCTGGCAGCCTGGGCGGGTGTGGAATTTCTCTGTTATGTGACACCCGCTGAACATCTCGGCTTACCCACGGTGGAGGATGTAAAATTGGGGGTCATTGCATCAAGAATTGCGGGTCATGCTGCAGATATTGCAAAGGGCATTAAAGGTGCAATTAACTGGGACAATGAAATGTCAAAAGCTCGCAAGGAGCTGGATTGGGATACCATGATGGCGCTTTCCATACATCCTGAAACATCTAAAAAATTGAGATTGGAACGTTCAGGAGAGGGCGCCTGTACCATGTGTGGCGAGTATTGTGTTTTTCTTATTAACAGGTGAAATTTTATGAACTTCGGGCAGGAACTTTTAAAAACCCTTAATGAAATCAGAGCTAAAAAGCCCCTTGTTCATAATATTACCAATTATGTTGCAGCCAAGTTCCAGGCTAACGTGCTTCTTTCTGTTGGTGCTTCTCCAGTCATGGCCCATGCGGAGGATGAAGTTGAAGATATGGTCTTGCTATCTAATGCCCTTGTGGTGAACACCGGAACTCCTTCAAAAGCACAGATAAATAGCATGGTTAAGGCTATTAAGAGAGCTAATGCTCTCAGAAAGCCTGTGATTCTCGATCCAGTGGGAGTAGGGGCCACTAAATTCAGGGGCGAGATCATAGAGACTATCCTGGGTGAGGGAAAAATTGACGTACTCAGGGGCAATGCGGGTGAAATCCTGGCTATATTTGGGAAATCTGGAAAGACAAAGGGTGTAGATTCTGAAGCTGCTTCGGGTGAGGCCGTATCAGTGGGGAAAGAATTAAGTCAAAGATATAATTGTATTGTTGTGGTAACAGGTGCAGTGGATTATGTTATAAATCAGGAGGAAATTTTTGAGTGTCACAACGGTACCCCTCTCCTTAGTAGCGTTACGGGTAGTGGTTGTGCACTCAGTTCCTTAATTGGTGCTTTTTGTGCAGTTAGCAATAATTATGCAGTTGCTTCAGCCCTGGCCCTGGGTTTCTACGGCATCTGCGCCGAGCTGGCCCAGGAATCCTCCAGGGGTCCGGGTTCCTTTATGGTGAACTTTCTTGATGTTCTAAGTAATTCGGATAGTGAGCTTGTTTCAAAAAGGCTTAAGATATATAAAAGGGGGTAAATATGAAAGAGAAAATAATCACCGAAATTATAGTTAAGAATCACTTTGAAAGACTTTTGAGCAGCCTGGAAAGCGACGTAATAATTGCAGGGGGAGGCCCATCCTCCCTGACGGCTGCCTTTTATCTTGCAAAAAGTGGAAAAAAAGTTGTTGTGCTCGAAAGAAAACTTTCCCTGGGTGGTGGTACCTGGGGTGGTGGGATGGGGTTCAAATTTGCCGTGGTGGAGGAAAATTGCCTTCCAATCCTCGATGACTTTGGTATTAGATACAAAAAAGAAAAAGATGGGTTATATTCCGTGGATTCCATTGAATTAGCCAGTGGTTTGATCTTTGGTGCCATAAAGGGAGGAGCAGAGATTTTTAATCTCCTTTCTGTTGAAGACCTGGTTGTGAGTGAGGGACGGGTGAAGGGGGTGGTGATAAACTCCTCACCTATCGAAATTGCGAAACTCCACGTGGATCCAATTACTCTTATGGCTAAGGCGGTGGTGGATGCTACGGGACATGACCTGGAAGTGGTCAGGGTTCTTCTAAGGAAAAATAATGTGAAGATCTTTACGGATACAGGTGACATTTTAGGCGAAAGGTCCATGGACGCCGAAGAGGGTGAAAAAATTACCGTGGAAAAGACTGGAGAAGTGTTTCCAGGTCTTTATGTGGCTGGTATGGCCGCCTGTGCATGTTTTGGTGGACCCAGGATGGGGCCTATTTTTGGAGGCATGCTGTTATCGGGTAAAAAACTGGCAAACATACTTCTGGAGAAGCTATGAGAGAATACCTTAAACTTTATTTAATAGCAGATTACCTTTATTTTGACGATAAATTCTACGATAAGGTTAAACTTGCGATAAGAGGTGGAGTAACTGCGGTACAATTCAGGTTTAAAGGCATTGAAGACAAAGTTGCCTTCGAGATAGGAACGAGACTCAGGGATATATGCGCCGAATTAAACGTCCCTTTTTTCGTCAACAACAGGCCCGACTTTGCCCTACTGCTGGGAGCTGATGGAGTTCATGTGGGCCAGGAAGACCTGAATGTGGACGATGTTAGGAGGATTTTACCCGGAAGGATTATCGGTGTCTCTGTGGGAAGTGAAGAGGAATACAAGAACATTAAGGACACTGATTTTGATTACCTGAGTTTCGGATCTGTTTTCGCAACTTCTACCAAAAGTGATGCTGGTGAACCTCTGGGACTTGACGGACTTAGAAGGCTTGTGGCAATTTCTGGCAGTGTACCCAAAATTGCCATTGGAGGCATTACTTTAGACAATGTGAAAAATGTTGTGGAGTGCGGTGTTGATGGGGTTGCGGTGGCCAGTGCCATACTTACTTCCGGAAATGTGGAGAAAACTGCAAAAAGATTCAGGGAGATAATTGGCTAATTAGATTTTCAGGTTTCCTGAAAGTTAATTTAAGGTAAAGTTTTCAGTCTCTGATTTCGGTCCGGGTAAAATCGATATCTACTTTTAAGCTCATCGAAAATTCTGTTTTAATTTTTGAGGTCGAGCATTAAAATCCCTTTATGCAGATTTTTATTTTATTTCTTAATCTCTGGTACATTCAGAATTATCACGTTGATATGAAGTTGAAGCAGGAAAACAGCGTGGTGGTAACAGAGGTCATAACTGTTAATTTTGGCTCAGAAGAGAAACACGGAATTTACCGGATAATTCCCACAAGGTTTAGAAAGCAGGATCTTCCGTTTAAATTATTGCAAGCTGATAATCTTTTGAAGAAGGGTAGTCAGGTTAAGGTTTCAAGGGGATTTGATGAGGTGAATATCCGAATAGGTAATCCCGATGAGCTGGTCACCGGTATTCAAAAATACATAATTTCCTATGAATTTAAATATGCGGTTTTTGATTCTATCGGTTCAGATTATTTTATCTGGAATGCCACAGGGAACGGTTGGTCTTGCCCCATAGAAACTGTAAGTGTAAATCTTAGAATGGAAGATGCCCCTTTTCCAGCGTATATAGAAGGTTTTACTGGATCTTACGGGGAAAAGGGGCAAAATTATATGTATACTGTTGATACACTGGGGAAGATTGTTTATTTTAGAACTACCTCGACCCTTATGCCCTATGAGGGGTTTACGATACTGTTAAAATTTGACGGGAATTACTTTAAAAAACCCTCCCCAACGAGGAATTTTTTACTGTTATTACTTAGTTTTTGGCCCCTATATATCCCGGTCCTGCTTTCTTTAATCCTGTTTGTAATCTGGATAAAGAAAGGTAGAGACCCATACGTGGGCCCTGTAGTGGTCCAGTATGAACCTCCCCCGGATTTAACCCCTTCTGAAAGTGGGGTTTTAATCGATGAAAAAGTAGATCCCAGGGACATAACAGCGGAAATAATGCGATTAATTCTGGAAGGGTACATTTCCTTTGAGAAGTACGGGTATAATGACTTTTTGCTTAGGAAATTAAAAGACTGTGATAATAATTTAAAACTTCATCAATGCGAGATTTTGCAGAGATTATTCAAAGAGAATTACAGGGAAGAAGATGGCAGCGTAAGACTTTCTACCCTCAAGAACAGGTTTTACGTGGATTATGCAAATCTTACAAAAATGATTTACAAACTTCTCAAAGATGAGGGATATTTTGTTTCAGATCCAGAAAAGGTTAGGGGATTTTACAGGTTCTTGGGCTTTGCATCTTTCTGGCTTTACTTTATTTTATTTCCGATAATTTCTGCTCGAATTTTCCCCTTCCCTTTACTTTTACCCCTTGGAGCCTTTATGACAGTTTCAGTATTGGTCTTTTTTGGTAATAAGATGGTTGCAAAAACTTTAAAGGGGGCAGAGGCTCTCAAGTATGTAAGGGGTTTGAGGGAGTTTATCAAGACCGTGGAAAGGGACCGATTGAAAAGATTTGCGATGGAAAAACCCGGGATGTTTAAAACCCTTCTTCCCTATGCCATAGCCTTCGGCGAAGAAGAAAAGTGGGGGCGGGTTTTCGAAGAAATTTATGATCAGCTTAGGGAAAAGACAAATTTTGGCGTCATAAACGTTCAGGGCCTGGTGCCTGCGTTATCCTACATGGGTACCAGTATATCTTCATCTCCGAGGTCATCCGGAGGTGGAGGCAGTGGAGGATTTAGCGGTGGAGGGGCAGGGGGCGGCGGGGGTGGTGCGTGGTAGTAAATTAAAGGTTTATGGTTAGTTTTGTAATTTTCAAACTTTTATAGTAATATTTTTATTGAATAAAAAGGGGGGGTATGGGGTGCTTGGTCTTTCAATGCTATTAGCATTTTTAGTATCTTTCCTCTTATCCCTTCATTTTTCAAAGTTGGGATTGGCCAGGGACAATCCAGGAGCAGGTCCTCAAAAGATCAACCCCGTGAGCGCTTCCAGAATGGGCGGGATTGCTATATATCTTGCCCTGATAATTGCATCCTTAACATTTGATAATGATTTCTTCGGGTTTTTCCTTCTGCCGGTTCTTCCCATATTTCTCGTTGCATTTTATGAAGATTTTTTTCAGAATGTCAGACCATCCACAAGGCTTGTCATTGCCTTCGTTTCCAGTGCCCTTTTTGTAGGTCTTACTGGTTACTATATGAGGTATGTTAATATACCCATAATCGATCGTTTGCTTAAGTTTAACTTCATCGCTCTAAGCATTACCATTTTTGCAATAGCAGGAGTGGTGAATGCCTTTAATATTATCGATGGACTCAATGGACTTGCAGGTGGAACAGCCTTTATAAGTTTTCTGTTCCTGGGGTTTGCCGCTTTGGAAGTTAAAGACACAGAACTGGTTTTTTTTGCAATACTTTTCTTAATGGCTTTGCTCGGTTTTTTAGTTCATAACTATCCCCGGTGCAAAATTCTTCTGGGAGATAGCGGAGCATACTTACTGGGTTTTTTAGTGGCCACCTATTCTTTGCTGCTCGTATACAGGAATCCTTCTATCTCGCCCTGGTTTCCGCTGGTTTTAATTTTTTACCCGGTCTTTGAGACTCTTTTCTCCATTTATCGCCGGATTTTTGTTAAAAGGCAAGGGGCTATGGAGGCCGATTTTCGTCACCTTCATTCTATTCTGTTCAGAAGATACGTAAAGGAAAATCCATGCACCACAAGAATTCTGCTTCTCGGGTTTTTATTAAATGCGGTCCTGGCTTATTTTTTACGGTACAGTACTTTTTTGCTCCTTATACTTTTGGCTTCAAATATCGTTATTTATCTGGTATTTTATAAAAGTATGTTGCATTTTAAAGCTGGCTGGTTGAGGAAAGTTAAGGAACTGGTGACAGGGAATCACAGGTCCCGGGTATGAAAACTCCATCATCTGGATAGTGTCTTTTGGGCTTTTCTCCGTACGTTTAAGTACACCTTGTTAAAAGCGGGGTTTGATTTTTAAAACCTTACCACTTAATATTTAATTATTACAGGAGTTAGGCTATGAAATGTATAGTAATGGCGGGTGGTTTTGGAACGAGAATAAGACCTTTGACCATGAATATTCCCAAGCCCATGCTTCCCCTTGTTAATAAGCCTATTCTTGAAAGAATCATAACGCACCTTAAAAAGCACGGCATTGAAGATGTTATTATGCTCTTATATTTTCAGCCTGATGCAATTAAAAACTATTTCGGTGATGGTTCTGATTTTAATTTAAGAATTTCTTATGTGGTTCCATCAGAAGACTATGGCACTGCAGGTGCCTGTAAAATTGCCGAGGATTACCTACAGGACGAAGAGCAGGTTCTCATTATAAGTGGAGATCTGCTCACAGACTTTGATATAACGCGGATGAAAAGGTTTCACGATGAAAAAGGAGCACTAGTAACCATAGGTCTAACCAGGGTTCAAGATCCTCTCCAGTTTGGTATAGTCATCACTGACGAAAATGCAAGAATAGTTAAGTTCCTCGAAAAACCCACATGGGGAGAAGTTTTTTCAGACACTATTAACACCGGAATTTATATACTCGAACGAGAGGTTTTTGACCACATTCCTAAGGGTGTACCCTTTGATTACTCTAAGGATCTCTTTCCCAGACTTCTTGAGATGGGCAAACCTCTCTTTGGGTACATTGGTAAGGGCTATTGGAGAGACATCGGGGATCCGGATGCATACCGTTATGCCCATTATGATATCCTTGATGGGAAGGTAAATATCTACATAGAAGGAATTAAACTTGACCTTGTGGGTAGGGATGTACGGGTGGGTGAGGATGTAAAAATAAGTGAGGATGTGGAATTTCGGGGTACAGTGATCATTGGTAAGAACACGGCTATAGGATCAGGAGTTAAAATTTTAAGGTCCTCCATTGGTAATAACTGTGTCATTGAGAGGAATGTGGAAATTACCGACTGCATCATCTGGGATAATGTCTACATAAAAAGTGGAGTTAAAATTGACGGCGCTGTAATTATGAATAGTGTACAGGTTATGGAAAACGCCACAATTGAAAAGGGTGCAGTTATTGCTGATGAGTGTGTCATCGGGAAAGAGGCGGTTATAAGGGAAGGTGTTAAAATCTGGCCAAGGAAGGTGGTGGAAGATTCTGCGGTGGTTACCTCCAATCTTGTGTGGGGTGAGAAGTGGAAAAAATCTTTATTTCAGGGCTCAAAAATTGTTGGGCTTACCAATGTGGAATTAACCCCGGAAATGTGTGCAAAGCTCGGGTCCGCTTTTGGTGCCCTCCTTCCCAGAAACTCCTGGGTAATACTGGGTCGAGATGCCAGTCCATCGGCCAGGAATCTGAGGAGAGCCTTCATTGGGGGACTTGGATCCAGTGGCGTTAATATTAAGGATGCGCAGATGGTTCCGCTACCCATTCTAAGGTTCAAACTCAGTACTTTTGGGGAGATCGCTGGGGTATATTTCCGACAGGCCCCTGATGATCCTCCATCAACGGAGATAATCTTCTTTGATGCCAACGGCAATCTCATATCTTCAGATTTTGCCAAGTCCATAGAAAGGGGCTTTTATCGTGAAGATTTTAGAAGGGCTCATTACCTCGAGGCCGGGCAGATTGTCATAGAAAACAGAATTTTCGATTTTTACAAGGAATCCTATCTAAAAGCTCTTGATACTGATAAAATAAAAAGCAGGCCCTTTAAGGTGGTTTTAGACTATGCCCATGGAGTCCTTTCCGACTTTTTCCCCTACATCATTAACAATTTCTTAAGCGAGTATATTAGTCTTAACGCTCATTTAGACACCGCGAGAAAACCCAAAAATCGTGAGGAGATAAAGGCGTCTATAGGGCGTATTTCTCACCTTGTAACCAATTTAAAGTATGACCTTGGCGTGTATTTTTATCCAGGAGAAGAAATCCTGTCCATTATAGATTCCGGGGGTAAAGTTTACCAGGGTCTTGATCTTGTGATCTTTGTGCTCTATCTCCTTAAGGAATCCGGTATAAAGGGCGATGTGGTATTGCCCAGCTTTTTACCCGATAGGGTGGTTAAGATGTGTGAAGAGAGTGGTTTAAATGTCAAGACCATTCAATCTTCCCAGAGGATTTGCGAGATTGAGTCGGCTAAGGATGGGGTGGTTTTTGGTGCTACCGGCGATGGCCATCTGGTGTTTCCTGATCTTCACTCCGTTTCAGATCCTATGTTTGCCTTTGGAAAAATCCTTGAGATAATAGCAACTTATGATCTCAAAGTTGATCAATTCTCCCGGAGTATTCCAGAATATAACATATACCACGAATTTATCCCCTGTCCTCTGGAAAAGAAAGGGGCGGTTATGAGGTCCATCGCCGAAAGCATTAAGAATGAGAAAGCTTCCTTTGTGGATGGCATAAAGATTTACAGAGATTCGGGATGGATTTTAATAAGGCCTGAAGAGTTTTACTCTGCAATTTCCATCTATGCAGAATTCGAGAAGCAGGAAGACCTTAAAAATAGCGTTGAGCATTTCAGAAAACTTATTGAAAAGGTTAAGGAGGAATGAGGGTATTATTCCTCTGGCACATGCATCAACCCGCCTATTTTATAAACGAAAACGGTAGGCGGGTTTATCACCTTCCCTGGGTTTTGCAGCATGCTTTGAAAGAGTATTACGAGATGCCCTATTTACTTTCCCGTTTCGAGTCTGTAAAGGTTACCTTCAATCTTGTTCCTGTGCTCATGGAGCAGCTTCTGGACTATGCTGAAGGAAGGGCTCACTGTAAGTTTTCAGAAATTGCAAGAAAGCCCGCAGATTCCCTTACCGAAGAAGAGATAAAATTCATGCTTTTCCACTTCTTTAATTTAAGTGATAAAACCAGGATAAGGCCTTATCACAGGTTTTACTATCTTTTGAGAAAAAGAGGGAAAGTCCACGAGATAGAAGAGCGGTGGAAGTACTTTACAGTGCAAGATTTGAGAGATTTACAATTTTACTGGATTTTTAGCGCCATAAGCCCAATTCTCATTAATAATAATCCCATCCTTCGGGAACTCTCCGTAAAAAAGGAAAAATTCAAAGAAGAAGATAAGCAGGCCCTCTGGAGCGTGATACCCGGGCTTATAAAGGATACCATTAATCTTTACCTGGAACTCGCCGGGGAGGGTCATATAGAAATTTCAGGGACTCCTTATTATCATCCCATTTTGCCTGTCCTGGTGAACTCTAAAAATGCAGAAATTTCCAATCCTTACACGAGAAAACCTTCATTCACTTTCTCAGAACCCGAAAATGCTCGAAAGCACGTTGAGAGAAGCGTGAAGTTTTTTAAAGACAGGTTTAATTATGAAATCAAAGGCATGTGGCCTGCAGAAGGTTCGGTGTCGGAGGACACAATCCCTATCTATAGAGAAGCAGGCATACACTGGATTGCCACCGATGAAGAGATACTTTTTAAATCACTTAAGAACCTGGACCGCGAAAAAATTTACACACCTTACGAAATTGGGGGTGTAAAAATTTTCTTCAGGGATAGGGGTCTCTCCGATGCCATTGGATTTACTTACTCTCAGATGGGGGAAGTGGAGGCTGCCCTGGATTTGTTTGAAAGATTAAGAAATCTCTCCAAAAAGGAAGATAGGGTGATTTCCATTATTCTGGACGGAGAAAACCCCTGGGACAGTTATCCAAACGGGGGGTTAAAGTTTCTTGAGACCCTCTATGGTCTTCTAAACAAATGTACTCGCATCGAAACCTCTACTTTTTCCGAGGTTTGTGAAGAAGTTAAGGCGGAGCCCCTTTACCATCTTCAACCTGGGTCCTGGATCAGGGCTGATTTTACCACCTGGACGGGGCATCCTGAGAAAGATAAGGGGTGGATATACCTCTCCAGGGTGAAGAATTTTGTGAGGGATTCCTTGACACCCCTTGCAGAGGAGGAACTCATGTGTGCCGAGGGTTCAGACTGGTTCTGGTGGTATGGAGACGACAACTTCACCATTTACTTCCGTGAGTTTGATGAACTTTTCAGGAATCACCTCAAGGCAGCTTGTAAATATGCAGGTAAAGATATCCCCGACTTTCTTGACGAACCCATTAAAAAAGAAATGCAGAGCGTAAGGCCCAGTGTAGAACCCAAAGCTTACATAAATCCCAAAATTGATGGGGTTATCGAAAGCTTCTTCGAATATCTCGGCGCCGGGGAATTTAATGTTTCTGTAATTTCCACGGGAGTAATGCAAATAAGGTCTGATTTTCTCGAGAAGATTTACTTTGGCTTTAATGAGAAAACCCTGTTCTTAGCGCTAAAGACCTCAACTGGTAAAATTGACAAAATTAGTATAACCCTTGAAGCATTCAGCGTGGATATTGACTTAAAAAAGGGGGTGGCAAACCCACCCATTCCTTTTGGCTGGAAAAAGGTTCTTGAAGTGGCTATACCTCTTGAACTTATAACAAAATCAGAAGAAATCAAATTTCACATAATTGTTGAGGGTGAAGGGCTTTCGGAAAGGTATCCACGTCTTGGTTCCTTTAAAATTAAGAGACTTACAGAGGAAGATTTAAATATAGTCTGGTAGGGGGATTTATGAAAAAGAAACTTCTTTTTGGGGTTCATAACCATCAGCCCGTTGGGAATTTTGAACATGTTTTTGAGCATGCGTATGAGGCGAGTTACAAACCTTTTCTTGATGTTTTAGCCGACTATCCCGAATTCAAGTTTGCACTCCACACCACGGGGCCTCTCTGGGAATTTTTTGAGAGTAAACATCCAGAATACATAGACAAGGTGGCAAAGATGGTGGAAAGGGGACAGGTGGAACTGGTAATAAGTGGTTTTTATGAACCTGTGCTTGCTTCAATTCCCCACAAAGATCGAGTGGGGCAGATTGATAAGGCAATGGATTACGTAAGGCGTAGATTCGGGGTCCGACCCTCGGGGCTCTGGCTTACCGAAAGGGTCTGGGAGTCGGAAATTCTTCCAGCCCTTATTGAAACCGGAATTAAATATGTGGTAGTGGATGATTACCATTTTATTTCTGCCGGGAAGAGGAAAGAAGAGCTCCATGGTTATTATTTAACAGAATGTGAAGGAGATGTCCTGGCCATTTTTCCCATTGACGAGACCCTCAGGTACCTCATCCCCTTCAGAGATGTAGAACAAGGCATAAGTTATATTAAGAACATCCCAGGTAGTTTAGCAATAATTTTTGATGATGGTGAAAAGTTTGGAGTCTGGCCAGGAACCTATAATTGGGTCTATGAAAAGGGCTGGTTGAGAAAGTTTATTGAAGTAGTACTCTCTTCTAACGACATTGAAACCATGACCTACGAGGAGGCACTGAAAAACTTCCCTCCCCTGGGCAGGATCTACTTACCTACGGCTTCCTATTTTGAAATGGGTGAGTGGTCTCTACCCGCCGATGGTGCCGTGGATTTTATTGAGTTCGTTGAAAAACTGAGAAACGACGGGGTTTTCGAAAAATACAGGAGGTTTGTAAGAGGGGGAATCTGGAGAAATTTCCTGGTTAAATACGAAGAAGCAAATAATATGCATAAGAAAATGCTCTTTCTTTCAAAATTAGTAGCCAGGAAAAGGGCCGGAAAATTGAGGGGGTACCTCTATAAAGCCCAGTGTAACGATGCTTACTGGCATGGCGTCTTCGGTGGGCTTTATCTTCCCCATTTAAGAAATGAAATTTATAAAAACCTTATAGAGGTGGACTCTCAAATTCGCACAGCCCCGGTGGTGGTTGAAGACATGAATAAAGATGGCAAGAAGGAGATCTCTCTCAGGAATAGATTTATGAGGATTTCCCTGATGCCCCATCTCGGAGGATCTGTGTATGAAATTTCACACTTTCCTTCAAAGTATAATTATGCTGATACACTGATGAGGCGCTTTGAGCACTATCACAAGGGAGTGCAGGTGGGCGAAGCCCCGAAGGACGGTGTGGCTTCCATACACGAACTTGGTAAATGGATTGACGAAATAAGTGCTAAGGAGATGGTCTACGATACCTATCCGCGGTACTCATTTTTTGTGCATTTTCTGCCCATGGAGACTTCTTCACAGGATTTAAGATATGGTAGATACAAAGAACTTGGCGATTTTATAAGAGATAACCATAAGTATAGAAGAATAGGGGAGAGGCTAAAGCTTTACAGAAGAGGAAGAGTTTCCAGTGAAAAGCAGGTTGATGTTGAAGTATACAAAATCTTAAGCCTTAATGGAAGTTCACTGGGGGTTGAGTGGGGTGTGAATGCCGGTGAAGATTTAAATGTTCTTCTAGGGCTTGAACTTAATTTGAAATTCGAAGTACCCAGATTAAATTTAAACGGCGAATTCAAGGCAATGGAAAGAATGGATTTTTTGTTAAAGGATACCAATGAGGTTTTGATTTACGACGAAATTCTCGGAACAAAACTAGTGTTAAAGACAGGTAAAGCCTCAGATTTTTATATTTATCCAATCTTAACGGTTTCCCAGTCCGAGAGGGGGTTTGACCTTGTGTATCAGGGCAGTTCTATTTTTATCCTGAAAAAGCTTTCCGGGAAACATTACAATGACTTTATAAAAATAGAGATCCAAGGAGGAAAAAATGCCTGAATTGAGATACGACGTATTCAGGGTTAGATGGACCATTATTTCTACTGAAAGGGGCAGGAGACCCTCTGACTATGTTATTTCGAAGGAGGAGATAAAAACCGGAGTTTGTCCTTTCTGCTACGGGCATGAACATACAACCCCACCTGAGATTTTTGTAATTGGCCCAAAAGATAGAACTCCCAATAGCGATGGATGGGAAGTAAGAGTGGTTCCCAATAAGTTTCCTGCTCTAAGAGTGGAAGGAGAGCTTACGAGAGAAGGAGTGGGCCTTTTCGACAGGATGAATGGCATCGGAGCCCACGAAGTAATTATTGAAACATCGGAACACGATAAAAATTTATCTGATTTGAGTGTAGATCAGATAAAAAAGGTTTTAATTGCTTACAGGGAGCGAATAAAGGATCTTAGAAAAGATTTGAGAATAAGATATGTTCTTGTCTTCAAAAATTATGGAAAGGAGGCGGGTGCATCCCTTTCTCATCCTCACTCTCAGCTTATAGCTACTCCCATGATTCCCACGGTGGTTATAACGGAACTTCAGGCTTCCCGGGATCACTACAGGGCCAAGGAAAGGTGCCTCCTCTGTGATATTTTAAATCAAGAGCTTCAATATGGAAGCAGAATTGTGATGGACAGGGATGGATATGTGGTATGGGAGCCCTTTGCCTCTTCTTTCCCCTTTGAAACCTGGTTAATACCGAAGAAACACCTTCACGATTTCGTTCTTCTTGAAGATTATGAGCTAGAAACTTTAGCCAGTGTTCTAAAGGAAATGCTACTCAGGATTAAATTGGTTCTCAATGATCCGCCTTTCAATATGGTTCTCCACACAGCCCCAAGCCCTCACCCAAGACCTGGGAGAGAAGAATACTGGACCACCATTGAAAACGATTATCACTGGCATATTGAACTTATCCCGCGTATTACGAAGATCGCTGGTTTTGAATGGGGCTCAGGGCTATATATAAACCCAACTCCACCTGAAGAAGCTGCGGTTTTCCTGAGAGAAGCCGATGTAAGTTTTTAGATAATTTAAAGTCGAGGTAATTATGGCAAAGCGCGGTTATTTTGCATTAGTGTTGCATTCCCATTTACCCTATGTTCTGGGTCATGGAATATGGCCCCATGGTGCAGAGTGGCTTTACGAAGCGGCATCCGAAACCTATGTCCCCCTCTTGATGATGCTGGACAGGTTAGTATCTCGAGGTGTGAGACCAAAATTTACCATCGGCTTAACACCGGTACTTCAGGAGCAACTCAGGGATAATAGATTTAAGGAAGGATTTCTTGGGTATCTGGAACAGAAAGTGGATTCCGCTAAAGATGACGAAATTTACTTCAGACAGACGGGTTATCCTCAAAGGGCGGCCATGGCCATATTCTGGCAGAAGTTCTTTGAGGGTGTTGCCGAATATTTCGAAAACATCGGTAGAGATATTGTAGGAAAATTTGCCCATTATTACAGGGAAGGCCAGATTGAGATTGTAACATCAGGAGCAACCCACGGATATATGCCCCTTTTATTAAAGGATGAGTCTTGCTATGCCCAGGTTCTCGAGGGAAAAAGGGCCTTCATAAGAAATATTGGAAAAGAACCTGAAGGTATATGGCCTCCCGAGCTTGCATACAGGTTTTCTTATGAGTGGAAGGCTCCTCTGGGGAATTATGCTTCGTACAAAAGACTGGGGCTTGAGGAGATTTACCACAGGCTGGGAATTAAGTACTTTTTAGTGGATCATCACCTCATTGAAGGTGGAAAAGCAGTTGGAACTTATATAGGTCTATTTGAAGCCTTAAAGTTCCTCTGGGAAACCCAGTCAGCACAGTTTAAGCCCGCAGAAGTGGAAAAGAAAAGCGTTCTTAAAAACTATTATGCCGTTTCTCCGGGAAAGAAGGAAGGTGTCTCGGTCTTTGCCAGGGATCCAAGAACGGCGCTTCAGGTTTGGTCCAGGGATATCGGTTATCCGGGAGATTTTGCATACCTGGAATTTCATAAAAAACATTTTCCCGGAGGGCACCGTTACTGGAGAATAACGGGTAAGAATGTGGATCTCGGGGGCAAAGACGATTACAGGAGAGATTGGGCGGAGGAAGCCTTAAAGAGTCACTCGGACCATTTCGTTTCTTTAATTGAGAGTATTGTAAAGGATTCGGACGTTAACTACCCCATAGTTGTATCGCCCTTTGACACTGAGCTTTACGGTCATTGGTGGTTTGAAGGAGTAGAATGGCTGGAGCTCGTCTTTGAAAAGATTGAGAAGAGTGAAGTTTTGGATACTGTAACCCTCGGTGAGTATAATGAAAAATACCCGCCGGAAATTGCAATAAATTTACCGGAAGGGTCCTGGGGTGAGGGGGGATTTCACTGGGTATGGCTCAATCAATGGACATCCTGGACCTGGGAGAAAGTTTACGAAATAGAGGAAAGCTTTTTTAACATAGCCCTTGATTATAACTTCAGGAATCACCCCCTTTATGATAGGGTCATAAAGCAACTGGGAAGGGAAATTTTGCTTCTTGAGTCTTCAGACTGGCAATTTTTAATAACCACCTGGAGTGCCAGAGATTACGCTGAAAGGAGATTTTCAGAACATTACGAAAGCTGCAAACGGCTTCTAAAAGTATTATCTGAGATTAAAAAAACCGGTGAAATGTCGGAAGAAGACAAGAGGTATCTGGAAACTCTGGAAGATAAAGATAGGCTTTTTGCAGATATTAATCCCTGGGAATGGAGGTCTTAGTTGAAGGCAGTAGTTCTTGCGGGTGGCAAGGGTAGAAGGCTTGAGCCCTATTCCACAATAGTTCCCAAGCCCCTGATGCCTGTGGGCGATGTTCCCATAATGGAGATTATTGTTAGAAAACTTGTAAAGAACGGTTTTAATGAAATTTATGTTGCCTGTGGTCACCTGGCCGAACTTATAAAATCCTATTTCAATGATGGGAAGAAATGGGGAGCAAAGATTGAGTATTCCATTGAAGATAAAGAACTTGGAACCGTAGGCCCTTTAAAACTTTTGAGAAACCAATTGGACGAATCCTTTCTGGTGGTAAATGGCGACACCCTTACGGATCTAAATTTTTCTAAGATTTTCAACTTTCACATTATCCAGGGAGCGTCTTTGACCATAGGCGTGGTGAAGAGAAGTATCTATGTAGATTTTGGGGTGGTGGATTTTGAGGGGGATGAACTGGTTGGCTACACGGAAAAACCCACAATTGAGTATTATGTTTCCATGGGAGTTTATGTGTTTAACCCGTATATTTTAAGAAGATTACCCGAAAATGTTAAATACGATCTTCCTGACCTTGTAAGAGACCTCCTTAAAGATAATTTGAAAGTAGTCGTTTACAGACATGAGGGATTCTGGTTAGATTTGGGAAGAAAAGAAGATTTTGAAATAGCTTACGAGGAATTTGAAAAGAGGCGGAAAGAGATCCTTCAAGAATAATTTATTCTTCGTTATCCAGTCCTATGGAAAAGTCGGAAATTTTTTCCGGGTTGATTTTCGTGGGCTGCACAGGGCTTTGATGAGGCTCTGATTTATAAGCTTCTGGTTCTACTTTTAGCCTTTCTTCGATTCTTTTGATAAGCCTATCGTATTTGATCCTTGCATTTTTACCCATTAATCCAGCCACTACCTCTGCATAAGAAAGTATTTTAGAAATAGTTCCTGTGACTTCCTCGGGACCAGGCCAATATTCCTTAATCTTTTCCTCTGAAAGATTCTGAATGAGGAGGTTCAAAAGGTAAGCGGCAAGGAAAACGTCATCGGTATATCCGAGAATGCCGAAAAACATTTCAGATAAGAAGTCCAGAGGAATTAACCAGTAGGAAAGGACAGCACCAAGGGCGAGTTTATGCTCCAAGGAGACTTCAGGGTCTTTGTAAAGTCTTAATATGAAAATGAAAAGATCAGGAGCTGTGAGTAAGACATCGACCCCGAGTCTACCATATTTGCCCAGAACCCTTTCGGCATCCTGTGAAATTTTACGCCGAAAGAACTTATAAAAATTAAGATATCCCTCAAAACTTTTCTTTTCTGCCATAGTTAAAAAATTATACTGCAATCTTTGCGAGTATGCACCATGGGGTAGTGATGAGGGAAGGGGGTAAGAATGCGGGCTGACCATGGAAGCAAAACTTTTCCTTCCTCTTAAATATTTGGTGAGGAAACGGGGTAAAAAAAGCGGGCTGACCCCGAAGGGGTCAGCCCGCAAGGTTTCCCCTGGTCCTCTATTTCACTACAATTACTTTCCCCGTGTAACTACCTTTCCGGGTATCTACTTTGACAAAGTATAAGCCAGCTGGGAGGTCGGGCATTCTAACATTAAGATCGTAAGTTTTGTTCTCGATGGTCGTTGTAAATACCATAGAACCCCTTACATCATAAGCAGATATGGTAATTTTGCCTTTTTCTGGAACCGTTAGTTTGAGCACATTACCTTTTACGATTTCGTTAATACTGAACTTTATCACACGCTGGGTTTCCCCTTCCGACATGATGATTCCCCAGTATCTGACATAGGCATCGTCGAAATATGCCTGGAGGTTAGTTAGATTGTCGGCGCCGGCTACTGCAAAGGAAACTTTCATGCTATCATATGGTGCTATGGTAAATGGTCCTGTGGAGACTACAGTGGACCAGTCGTAACTTCTATTGGTGTTTGCTTGAGAGTTCGTTCCGTTAAGAAAATTCCACATAATATTATCGGGTAATCCACTATTAGGATATACATATACATCATGGTCAATCACAGACCTGTTGGCGATTAAACCCTGTTCTCTTGATGGATTTAATACGGCCGTTCCCATGTAAGTTGTGGAATAATAAAGATAAGCCATATTCCTTGTGGTGTCAGTCCCTCCTGCATTGGAACTTGCGCTGCCAATATCCCAGTCGGTGAAAAGCCCCGCATAGAGGTTACTAATGGGCGTATTAGAAGCGTTATAAAGCACATATTCGAGGATCACGTAATTGGGCCCGTAACTATCATTAAAAGTATAACCTCTCTGATATACTGTGAGTCCCCTTGTGGTCTCTCCGCCTGCATCGGAGTATGCTGCTTTTGAGAATTCGTGATATGAATTATAGGGTGAATAGATTCGAGTTCTTCCATCTGGGTCCGTAAGGGTTACCCAGTCATCATCGTCAACATTATTGCTCTCATAGTACCTGTCGATTACGTAAGTAGGGTCGTTTCCCACAGCGAAAGCACCATAGAAAAGGTGAGAGGCAGAAGAGGAGGGGTATCTGCATCCTGAACCCTGGGACTGGCTTGAACTCATGTAGCCAAGGGTACCATATCTTGTGACGGTAAGCACTATATTTCCCGGTGAGTGGTTTACTAAGTCACTTCCAGGGACTCCTATGGGTATATCGAAATTATAATTCCACTCGTAACCTCCATCACAGGTGATGTTCAGACTGAAGCTTACAGCTACACCTTCAGAAACCGATGAAGACGCCGAAACCACAAAAGGATCTGATGAGTTATTAACTTCCTGATTTGAGGAAATGGTATTGAAGGAGGTATTACCGTCTAAGACGCTAATGCCTGATGTGGAAGTGGAAAGAGCCACGTTAACGTTGCTGGCATCAGTTCCGTTGTTCCTCAAGGATACTACTATGTAAATGGTTTCACCGGGGTCCCAGATTCCATTGGAATTCTCGTCGGTGAAAGTTCTTCCGGTGTAAGTGATGGCTGGCTCCGAAGGAGATGGCGTAGCGAGAAGTGCCTGATAGATATCAAGTATTCCCCATCCATAGTTATTATTAGGATAAGGCGCTCCCTGGGAAGGCTGTTGCGCGTGATCCAGGAGAAGGTTATATATTTGCTCAAAGGTCAGGTTTGGATTCTTTTGTTTAAGAATGGCAATAGCACCTGTAATATGGGGTGTGGCCATGGAAGTTCCGTCCCAGCTTGCGTAACTACCACCAGGAATAGAGGACCTTACAGAGACACCAGGCGCCGAGATGTTAGGTTTAATGAAATTCCAGTCAGATCTGGGCCAAAAGGTCGTATTATTCCAAGGATCTTGATTGGGAGCTGGTCCTCTACATGAGAAATTAGCAACATTATTGGAATTATCGGTTGCTCCAACAGCAATGGCAGTGGGGAAAGACCCAGGTGTGTTAATGGTTCCCGCATTAGGTCCGTTGTTACCAGCAGCAAAAACGGGTACTATGTCGAGATTCCTCCAATTCATGACATCTTGCCAGAATTCGGTATTGGTTACATCTGTAGATCCCCACGAATTAGAACTGGCTACAATATTAACTCCCTGACTTTTCCACGTTGCAATGGCCTGAAAACCATTGTGTATCCAGGAAGTATATGTATATCCTTGACTGTCAAATATCTTACAAGATACAAACTTTGCACCGGGTGCAACACCAATGTCATCTGTGAAAGGCCCAAGGCCGTCTCCACCGAGGATAGTCCCCATGGTGTGAGTTCCATGCCCCTGATCATCGTAAGGTGTGGTTTGTCCTCCTACTGCATCGTACCAGTAGGGAGAACCAAGCCACTTTCCTGAAAGTGCAGGATGATTGGGATCCACACCCGTGTCCATATGGGCTATAACAATACCACTTCCGTCATAGCCTGCAAGCCAGCAGGAATCCGCCTTGACCCTCAGGACATTCCACTCTATTGTTTTTTCTGCTGGAATTTCTTCTTTTGAAGGTGTAGCCATAGATAGACGGATTATCTGATCATCGATTATGTATTCAACATCGTTTCTTCCTGCGAGGTAGTATATAACATCCTTTGTTGCCTTCATATAGAAACCGTTGAAGATCCAGTAAGTTTTAAGATCCGATATCTTGCCTGAGTACTTTGAATTTAGTTCCGCAAGGATAGTTCTTTGAGAATTCTCGGCGAAGGTTTTGAGATAGTTTACATACTCACTGTGAGGCATTCCCCTCTTACCTTCAAAATCTGGCTTATCTGAGAGGTGCACTAGTACTGCAATCTGGTCATCAGGGCCTGCAGACTGGAGCTTTTCCTGTAGCGTAGGGTAGATATAGGCACTTATGGCCATTAGAGCCGCCAATACAAAACCCATCTAAAACCTCCTTTTAAGTTCAGGTCTCACTTGTATTAAATTTAACTACTGAAAGATTATAAAGCTTTTCCCATAATTTTTAAAAGTTCCATTTGTTCATAAAGGTTTTTGCTTCACAAATGCTAAGGGTGCGAAATTTTTTTCGCATTAGACCGGGTGTGTGTGAGCAGAATGTCCAAAAGTAAAATTTAATGAGATAATTGAGATTCTCAAAGTTAGTTTTATAGCCTTTTCTGGTAAATCAGCGGATATTATAGCAACCCGGGTTGTTTTTTTAATCTCTTGCAATTACAATCTTTTTAATAACAAAAGGGGGAGTGATGAAGAGAAAATTGAAACTTATAACACGTCCCACAGTATTTGGCTTAATTATACTAATGTTCTTTCTCCCTTTTACCCGCATTTCCTGTATGAATAACAGCATTGCGACCCTTACCGGTAGTCAGCTGGCCTTTGGAACGCAAATAGATGTTGCTTCAGAAAAAGGAGATGAGGTTAAGATCAAAAAAATAAAGCCTGTTAAGTATGCCACCGCCACCTTTGCTTTAGCCTCTCTCGGTTTCTTACTCTCTTTCTCTGGTATAAAAATCATTAATTTAATTCTTTCCCTTACAAGCTTTGCTGGTGTGGTTATGCTCCTTTTGCTTCGCGGCTATGTAAACGGGGTGGTAATGAAAGAGGGTGAGGGTATGTTTGAAATTCAGTTCCTTGCGGGATACTGGATTGCCTTTGCCCTTTTTATTGTGGGAATATTGGTGGGTGCATGGTTTTTTTTAGACGAAGATAAAGAGAAAGATATAAACCAGGAAGAAGACATTCGAAACCCCGTGTAATGCGATTCCTTAACCTTGCAGGGAAGTATTATTTAAATCTTGATTCATATTCTCAGTTTACAAAATCCTTTGAATTTTACAGGCCCGTGACGTGGTGGAATTGTTTGAAAAAAGAGGTGGTAAAAGGAGGGTATCAGAATTGAAGGGAATTATAAATTGTGAAAGTGTATTATTTTTAGCGTATTCACAACTAACTTATATTGCGAGGTAATAAACTTTGGAGAACAAGGGACTAACAAATCCAATTTTTAAGTTTTTTTCCAGGTACTTAAGGGAACTAATTGAGTTTTCTCTTGGACAGTGGTTTAGTGCCATTATTAATTTTATTGCTCTGCCATTTATTAGTAGATTAATAAGTCCTTCGGAATTTGGTAAGGGATCAATGTTTTTAATCGCGTCATCACTTTTCTATATTTTTATTTCATTGGGAACTGATCAAAGTTATCTGAGATATTTCCACAGGGTATCACCGGATAAATTGGGTGAGCTGTTTTGGACTTGTGTATGTATCCCTTTATGTTTTTTTATCATTTTGCAGCCTCTCCTTTTCTTTACTTCAAATAAGTTGTCTTATTTGGTAACCGGAGAATCTGAATTGAAAATTCTGGTTTACCTCGATCTTGCTGTTTTAACTACCCTTTTTCGAGAATTCCTGGCTGCACGAATTAGAATGAAGGGGAAAGGATTAGTTTTTTCAATAAATAATGTTATAGTGGGAATTTTAAACGTATTTATTTCAATAATTTATGCAAAGTACATAGCCCCCGGTTTTTTAGCACTTGTTTGGGGACAAATAGTTTCTAACATTGTGAGCCTTGCGTATTTATTAACAGCAGATAGAGAAAATCTATTGCCAATCAAAATTAATATTTACATAGTTAAAGAAATTTTGGCCTATGGATTTCCACTAATGATAAGCATGTTAGCTTTTTGGCTGTTTACATATTTGGGTAGGCTACTCCTCAGGTTTTATTTTACTTTTGAAGATATTGGGGCGTATAGTGCGGCGATTCGAATTTTGGGGGTTTTAAATCTAATTAACGCAAGCATACAGATTTATTGGATTCCTAAATCATTTGAGATTTATGAGAAAAGGCAAGAAAGAATCAAGGATTTCAAGAACATTACACAAATTTTAAGTGGAGTATTAGGTTTAATTTCGTTACTGATGATTGCCTTTAAGGATGTAATATTTAAGTTGCTTGCTTCTGAATATAAGAAGGGGGCATCATTCATTCCATACCTGGTGTTAGTTTTTGTCGCGCAAGGGTTAGGAACGGTGACCGAAAGGGGGATTAACTTCAAGGGTAAAACTTATCTTTTTTTATTAGGCTACATAGCAGCGATTTTTGTTCAAGTTATGTTATCCATTTTTTTGGTCCCATATTTTGGTCCACGTGCTATTGCCTTCGCTGTGGGTTTGGCTTCACTCGTAAAGTTTTCTATCAGTACCTACTTCTCTGTAAAGCTTTATAAGGTTGATTATGGACTAACAGTAATTTTTGCTGATATCGCCATTTTATTTATTGTATCTGCAGTTTTCCTTTGGAATTTATCAGAAGTATTAAAATATTTTACAATAATTCTGGGTATTATTCTAATTTCTTTCCGAATTATTGGAACATATATAAGTCTTCGTAGAGATCAAGATTTCGTTCTTTCTAAGCTGTTTAAAAAAGATTGAAGTACTAAAAGATGGCCTCTTGCTTTGTTCCGTATTTCACCGAGCATATTCGAAGTAAGGAAATTCTGCGGTTCATTAAGTTTTTCAATAAAATAGCTTGTATTAATTTCTTTTAATTCTTCAAATTTAAAGTAGTTTTTAAAGTTAATATCTCTTAAAAAGTTTGAGACTTTGATGTCATACGAAACAGGTACGCAAGGAATGCCTGAAAGCAATGCCAATATTAGGGAGTGGAAGCGAATTGGGATAAACAAATCGCATTTGGAGATTTCATCAAGAAAAGAATCAATATCACCTGAATATTCCACTAATTCGACTCTGTTTTTATTTTTCATATTTTCAAAAACAGCCCGCGCCGCAAGATTATCACCTTCTGAGCCGGTTGAGAATGCGAATATTTTTACGACCCTGAAGGCGTCCAATTCGAGGTTTGCTTTTATAATTTTGGCGAAAAAATTGATGTAATCATTTTCATCTTTTTTTGTGATGAGAGCAGGGTTGTAAATACTGATACCTAAACACGAGTAGTTATCCTTGTTCGGTTTGGTGTTTTTAATATGCTCGTATGTGAGAACTATGTCAGGGAAAAAGAAAAGATTTTTTTTCTTGTATTTTTTCATCAGCCGATAACTCTCAGAATCTCTTACTGTTGCAATGTTAAACACCTTAACTATAAGACCGACAGTTAATAAGCCTAATTTACAACATATTGGCCCAACATTGCAGTTAATCAGTGCCAGTTTAATGCCACATAATCTAAAAATTAAAAAAACCAAAAATATTTTTAGGTAATGAAGTATCATTCTTTTAGTGGGTATTTTAAAAAGGGAACCGCCTAATAATATGATAAGGTCAATCTTTGAGCATATTTTCTTAATGGCCTTTAAACTGGTATAATCATTTTCGCTAATAAACTTTATGTTTTCCAGGTTCCTGAAGGGTATAGTGTAATCTTCTTCTGCTTTCAAGAGATAAACGGTGTTTGGTTTTAGACTGTTTGCGACAATTTTTACCATTAAATCGTCGCCAATGTTTCTGTCTATGTTGGCTATTATCAGAATGTTCATCTTTAACGTTTTAACCGACGTATTACCACAAAAACAGGTAGAAGGAATCTCAAAAGAATTACATTTTTAAGATCAAACATTTTTTTTGCGAGGATGCCATAAATTTGATATATAAATCTATTTTCACAGTTTTCGATATTCTGGAATATATTCCCTTTTAGCTCTGGATACCTTTGATGAATATTTAATAGGGCTGTTCTAATTGCATTTCTTGCCCCAGTAGTTTTTGAGAGATTATGAGTATTCAGAAAGAAGTGATTTACAAAAGCAGAGATTGCCCATTCGCACCTTAATTTATGCGCTATTTCAAGCAATGTATTTCTCTTCGTTTCTTCCGTGGTTTCCATTGCCTTCTTTTCTGCAATTTTTGCCATTTCGAGGAACGCTATTACCTGGTCCGGAAACCTGGGGTGGTATTTTCTTGTCAAAGATCCTGGTGCTTGAACATATAAAACTAATATTTCGTCTACGTAAATGCAGTGCTTAGAATCTATAAGGGCTTGAAATGAGAAGTAGGGATCTTCTCCAAAAACGAACTCTTCGGGGAATTTTAATCTTTTTTTAATTAAGTAATCTTTGGAGTAGGATATATTGCCAATCCAAATCCAGAAAGAACGAAATTTGTAAGTTAGTTTTAAGAAATACAGTCCGTCAAACTGTCTTATTTGAAGCTCCTTAATTTGGTTTGAGTGTTTCTCATAAAGACTTTCTGCATCTCCTGGCTCGACGATAAGACGGTTCCATATTATAATTTCTGGATTATAGTTTGTTGCAACATGTTGTATCCTTTTTGTCAGCTCTGGAAGAACTAAATCATCTGAGTCAAAGAAGCATATGTATTCTCCGGAAGCTTGAAGCAAACCATAATTTCTTGCCTCTGACGCACATTTATGGTCGTAATAAAAAATTTTCATTTTTTCGCCAAATACTTTTTCTTTATAATCTTCTAAAATTTTAGGGGTCGAATCTGTTGAGTTATCAACTATTATTATTTCAAAATTGTCGGAAGTCTGTTTTTTAAAAGATTCTAACGTTTTTCCTATTGTTTTTTCAGAATTTTTACATGGAATAATATAACTAACTAGCATTTTAAGATTATTCGCGACTTGGGGCGTTTTTTCAAATTTTTTAATGGTTAATTTATACTTAATCCATGCGAGAAAAACCGCGTATGGCTATTATATTTTCGTCTGATTTTGAAAGTTGGCCCATGGGTGGTATGCTTTCGTTTGTTCGGGATGCTATTCCTGAATTAGAAAAGTACTTTGAAATAGAGTTGTGGGGCGTTGTTGCGGATAAGCGACCTAGGGATTTTGTAATAATTGATGGCAAAAGTTATCCAATTTTCTATTTTGGCAAAGTCAAGACAAGAAAGAAAATTATCCCCAATTTCATAAGGGTATGTATCGGACTGATTTTGAATAAGAGAAAAATTTTGCAACGAAAGTATGACATTCTGTATTTTCATGGAGAGCCACTCATAATTGCCTTTAATTTTTCAAGGAAAAAGAAACCTTTCATGGTTCTTCACCAGCACGGGGCTGTATGTCCTTATCCACGCCTCATATTTTTATATAGAATGATGCAGAAAATTTCTGTTATTTGTTCACATCTTACATTTGTATCAGCTTTGGAACACGACTTTCGCATTTATAGGGAAAAATATTTTAACTGTATTTCGAGACTCAAAATGCGTAGAGTAGATAACTTTGCTTCGCCCAAGATTTTTAAAATGATGGGTAAGTCAAAGGCAAGATCTATCCTTAATATTCAAGGAGATTTTCCTATTTTTGTTTTCGCTTCGAGGTTTGTCCCAGAAAAGGACCCATTGCTTGCTATAAGAAGCTTTAAAGTGTTCCTCGAATCGTATCAACTTCAAAATTCTTTACTTATTCTTGCAGGGTCAGGACCGTTGTTGGGAGAATGTAAAAACCTCGCAGAAAGATTGGAGATTTCCCATAATGTAAAATTTTTGGGGCCCATACCGAGGGAAGATTTAGTCGTTTATATAAACGCGTCAAATGCCTTGCTACATACGTCACGACAAGAAGGTATACCCTTGACATTAATTGAGGCTTTTTTATGCGGAACACCCGTCGTGGCTGCTGATGCTCCCGGAGTAAATGGGCTAGTGATTGACGGATTTAATGGGTTCCTTGTAAGAGAAAGGACACCCGAGGCATTTGCGGACAAACTCTACAATACTATTATTCAAGAAGGGTACTTAAGAGATAATGTTCTCAAGATCAGGGAGAAATATACTCCAGAAAGGGTTATTGAACAGATAGCAAAAATTATTTTAGAGAATGCGAAATCACATTTTGGAAACTACTAAAAAGCGAGCGTCCTTTTTAATAGTTGTAGCGTTGTTCCTTTCTTTTTTATCAACTTTGAATTTTAAAATTCGTGGGTTCAGTGAGCTGCTTGAAAATCCCATTTCTCTGGCCAACTTAAATAGGTTTTTAAGTGTCATTTTTCTCTTTGCAATTCTGTTTATGTATCTTATTAGTAATCCAGATTTCGGCCTAAAAATTCCTAAATCACTATTTTTTCTTGGGTTATACCTTGTTGCAGGGAGTGCTGGCACATTAATTAATGGGACTTCCTATTTTTTTTATTCCGCCTGGAAGCTTTTAGAAATGTTCTCTGCGTTGTCTTTGGGGGTTTTACTTTACAGCTACACTGAAAAGCTACCCGAAGAAAGTTCTAAATTAACTTATATTTACCTGAGTTTCTTAAAACTTTTAGTAGTTGCAGTACTGCTTAACTTAATTATCCTACAAAGAGCTTCTTTTACGGGATACATGGAGGTAGGGTCTCAAAGTGGCAGACTAATATCTCGTTTCCCCCATATTTCTCCGAATGAATTAGGTATTTTAGCGGCAGTAATAATCGGGATCTTTTTGTCACAAAAATCTAGAAGTTTAATTGATTGGATGTGGTTTTTATTGGCATTGGTGATTCTCGTTTTATCAAAGGGTAGAGCCGGGATTTTGGCCGTTCTGGTGTGCTTGGTAATGTACTCAATTTTACATAGGAATAGTTTGAAAGGAATTTTTGTATTTGCTTTGGTATTTTCACTCATAATGGCCTTGAGGGATTACATCTGGAGTTACTTAATGAGGGGCGAATCGGTGTATTCAATTCAGACCTTAAGTGGAAGGACCATATATTGGGAATTAGGATGGAATGCGTTTATAAACGGAAGTTTTATACAAAAATTATTTGGGCATGGATATGCTATTGGAGTCAGAGAATTGGTTTCTACATATGCTGGTGAAACGGGCACGTCCTTTGATAATGATTTATTGAATGCTCTTTTGTCAGGGGGGATTTTTGGAACAATTTTCATTTTGCTGCTTTATATTAGAATAATTGTCCTTACCTTTAAAAACTATAAAAGGTGTCCTGTGGTGCTGTATGTTACTCTTATTTTTTTGATAAGGGCCGCTACTATAGCTAACTTGTCTATCTTTAATTTTTTGGTACCTTTTTTTATTGTATATATCGTTAATTTAGAGGTAATTAACAGCAATGAGGATTTTGGTTTCTGCTTACGCTTGTGAGCCTGGAAGAGGTTCTGAACCGGGTGTTGGATGGAATATTGCTAAAAATCTTGCCGATTATGTTGAGTTAATTGTTATCACAAGAAAAGACGTAAAGGAGAAAATAGAGTCAAAATTATTAGATTGTGAATTTAAGCAGCGTTTAGAGTTTTACTATGTTGACCTTCCGGAGTTCCTTCTAAAATTTTTTATAAATGTGGACAGGCTGATCTACCTGCACTATATGCTCTGGAATGTCGCTTCTACGATAAGAGCTTTCAAAATTTCTCGGAAATACACAATAGATTTGGTACACAATCTAACATTTGTTAACAACTGGCTCCCACCGTTTGTCGGACTAATCAATAAGCCATTTTTATGGGGGCCGATTGGGACGAACCCTTACATTCCGCTAAAAGCACTAAAGTCATTTAAAGCTAAAATGCACAATTTATTAAGAAATGCAATTTTGTCATTTTTTAGAGTTTTGAATCCATTTTTATACTTAATAATTGCGAAAGCGACCAAAATTATTGTGATAAACCGAGACTGTCGAAATCAATTGCCGTATAGGTTTTTCCCTGATTCAAAATTTGTAATTTTGCCCGCTATAGGAGTTGAAGAAAGTTATACTGAAGAGTTTCTGAAAAGAGATTACTCACGAAAAGTCGAGGAAGTTCGCTTACTTTATGTTGGTGCCTTTGGTGATTTCGGACGCTCTATCATTAAGGGAATGGAGCTACTTCTCTACTCTTTTGCTACATTACTGGAGAAGTTTCCCGGTATTAGATTCAAGTTAATTGTTTTAGGAGACGGTCCTTCCATGCCTTATTACCAGAAACTTGCCCAAAGATTAGGAATACTTGATTATGTTGATTTTGTTGGCTTTGTAAGTCGTGAAAAGGTGAAAGAGTACTTATTGAATAGTGATATATTTTTTTATCCTTCTTTTGAAGGTGGCGGCATTGCACTACTGGAGGCAATGGCAACGGGATTACCTGTCGTTTGCCTGGATTTCGGGGGTCCTGGTGAATTTGTAACTGAAAGTTCAGGTATTAAAGTCAAATTGGGCAGTTTTAAGCAAATGTGTGAAGATTTGGCTAACGCTGTGGCTAAATTGGCGCTGGATCAAAATTTGAGGGAAAGTTTAGGAAAGAATGCCGCAAAGTTAGTTAAAGAAAAATATACCTGGGCTTCTAAAGTGAATAAAATTTATAAAATTTATCAGAGTATTTTGACCCATGAACATCCTGATTATACATAACTTTCACAGGCCCGGCGCTCCCAGCGGGGATGATGTAGTTGTAAAACAGGAACTTGAACTTTTGAAGGAACACGGACATAATGTTTTCCTTCTTTCTAAAGAGAACAAAGATTTCGAAAATTTCAGCATATTCAGGAAGTTAAAAACATTCTGGGAGCTGGATTATTCGAGGGATTCTTACGAAGAAGTTTTGAACTTCTTAAGGTCTAAAAAGATAGATGTTGTACACATTCATAATATTTTTCCGTTGTGGACTCCAGCAGTCTATTTTGCCTGCAAAGACGCGGGGGTTCCGGTGGTCCATACTCTTCATGACTTTAGATTCTTTTGCGCGAATGCGTTTTTATTCAGAAGCGGAGAAATCTGTGATTTGTGTTTTAAAAAGTCTTCTCATTATGCAATTTATTACAGATGTTTTAAAGGTTCTTTAGCTGGCTCTTTTTTTGTGTCACGTTATTTGAAAAAGGTAAAGAGTCGAAAAATCTACCAGATGGCCGATAAGTATATTGCTTTGACAGAGTTTGCAAAGAAAAAGTATTTGGATTTTGGTATTCCAGAAAGAAAAATTGCGATAAAGCCTAATTTCATTCCTTTTACCGATTTTAATCCGAATTTTTCCAGTAAAGAATCATATTTTTCTTATGTGGGTAGAATTTCGGAAGAAAAGGGCATTTTAACTTTAATTGAAGCTTTGAGATATTTAGAAGGTAGAGGTTTGCAAGTTAAGATCGCAGGAGCTGGACCGCTGGAGAAAGAACTAACCTCATCTATTAGTGGGGTAAAAGGGATCGATGTGGAGTTTCTGGGCTTTTTGCCCCGGGAAAAGGTTTTTGAAATAATCGCAAAGTCTCGGGCTTTGATTTTTCCATCCATATGTTCAGAAAGTTTTCCTACGAGTATTTTGGAAGCGTTCTCTGCGGGGACTCCTGTAATTGCCTCAAATTTTGGGGCGATGTCACATGTGATTTCAGACCACCGCACGGGGCTACTTTTCGAGAAGGGTAATCCCTATGACCTTGCTGAAAAGATATTGTATCTTGCAAATAATCCTGATAAGGCTATCGAGATGGGAAAAAATGCACGGAAAGAATATCTTGAAAAGTATACGCCTGAAGTAAATTATAATACTCTGATGAAGATTTACGAAGAGGTGATAAGGGAGAATAGCTCAAAGTGAAGGTTGCCATTATTGGGTCTCGGGGGCTTCCACCAAGATACGGGGGGTTTGAGGTTTTTGCCCATTATCTTGCGAAAAAATTTTCGCAGCTTGGTTATGAGACGGTGGTTTACTGTGCCAGTAATTTAAAAGAGGCAAAATACGAATTACCCAACGTTAAAAGGGTTTTTATAAAATCTTTTCCATTAAGAAGTCTAGAAAAGATTTTTTTGAGCAGTCAGGCGACCTTTAATGCCGTTTTCAGGGAAAGGGTTGACGTTATAATCTACCTTGGAGTTTCCGCAGGCTTTGTAATGTGGCTCCCCAGGCTGTTTTCCATTAAAACCATTTTGAACCCCGATGGGCTGGAATGGAAAAGGAGAAGGTGGAATTTCTTTGGAAGGGCTTTGCTTAAAACCCTGGAGCGGGTAGCTGCTTGCCTTGCGGATGTAATTGTGGCGGACAGTGAATCCATAGGCGAGTATATTAAATTGTCCTATGGCAGGGAATTTACTTTTATTCCCTATGGATGTTTTGATTGTCAGGTTGATGAAACACGATGGCAGGAAATTTCACTTAAATACGGCCTTGAGAAAAACGGATACTATTTGGTGGTGGGTAGATTTGTGCCTGAAAACAATTATGATATTATTATGGAAGGTTTCTTAAGGAGCAATACTTCCAAAAAATTGGTCTTTGTTACCAATGAAGTTCCTGAAGGGGCTCTAAGGGATGAAAGAATAGTTTTCACAGGTCCTATTTATAATCTACCTATTTTAAATAGTCTTCGGAGAAATGCTTTTGCTTACATTCACGGACACAGCGTGGGCGGGACCAATCCATCCCTTCTTGAGGCAATTTCCTGCGACAGTCTTGTAATTGCTTATGATGCCCCCTTTAACAGGGAAGTTGTCGGAGAATATGGTTTTTATTTTAAGACCAGCGAGGATTTAAAGAGGATAATCGAGAACTTAGAAACCGATGATCCACCTCTTGTAAGTGAGCGCCTTGAATATTATGATAAAATAAGGAAAGAGAAGTATAACTGGGAACTGGTGACGGGTAAATATGCAGAAATAATTGAAAGGCTGATGAAGAAATGACCACGGGCTTTATTTTAAGTTTACTTTTTGCTTATCAGCCGCCTGTTCCTCAGGAAATTCTTTTTGAAAATCTAATAAAAAAGGGAATTGACGGATATTACAACGTAAGGTTTTCAATTCCTGTAATTCCCCTTGCTTTTGAAAATATACAGATTAAAAGAATCAATTCTTCCTTACTCCTTGTTAATACCGAATATTTCAGGGACTCTGCCGGCACTTTTGATTTTTATCCCAGGTTCTTTTACAGGAAACAAAATTATGGCATTGTGATAGAGCCTCAATTCAGGTTGGGTAAGGTGAGGGGCTGGCCCAACGTAAAGTGGCAAAATGTGGTATGTGGTGCTTATTCCAGGGCTTACTTTTATTACGAATTCCCAAAGCTCAGTGTTATGGCAGGGAGGAATAAGATCCAGCTTAATCTTGAAGGACTTTTAGCTGAAGAAGATCCCCCCATAGATGGTGTTCTGGCACTTTACAGGGGGAAAAGGTTCAATTTTGGTTTTTTTACAGGACAACTGGATTCCAGGGTACCGAAGGATACCACAATCTTTTATGAGGTCGGTAAGCTCTACAATCGCTATATTTCGGGGCATTCTCTGGAATACAGGCTCGATAACTTTACTGCTTCTTTTTCAGAAGTGGCTATCTATTATTCCCAGACTAATATGCCTGACTGGTATTTCTTAAATCCTTTCATGCTTTATCATCCAAGAATCCTTGATGCCAGGGAAGGCGGCGAACACAATGTCTTCTGGATCCTTGCGGCCAATTACTGGGGTGCGAAATTTTCTTCGCACCTGGAGTTTCTGGTGGACGATTTTCACCTGCCGGACCCAAATCAGTGGGCACCCCACAAGTTTGCCTGGATTTTCAAGTTTTTTGTGCTGGATTTTCCTTTTAGGAGATCTTTCTCAGGCTTTTATTACACCGGGGCCACCCGCTGGACCTATACGCATGGTTTGAGTCTCCTGTACTTTAATAATCGTGGTGAAGTAATGGGAAGCTTGAATGAAAACGATTTTGATAGAGTTGAGGTATTCGTAAGAAAACATTTGGGAGAAAATCTGGATGCAAGGATTGCTTTGTGGTTTAAGAGGAAGGGTGAGGCGAACACCGATGAAAAGGATATCTATTGGGACTATTCGGTAAGTCATTCAGACTATCCCCGGGAGTTCTTTTTAACGAGGGTGGTGGAAAAACGACTAGGCTTCGGGCTCGGTGTTGATTACAATGAGCGGACCATTGGTTTCAGGGGTAAATTTGAGTATGACTTAATCTGGAACAAGGATCATAACCGGGGAAATAAAGGCACGGAATTAAGGTTAATTTTGTTCGGGACGGCAAGAGTTTTCTGAGAAGGTTTAAGAGTCTTTTTTGGGGAGTTTAATGGTTGGGGCGGTGCGGCTTCGCCGCACCGCCCCTGGGTCTTACCATACTACTACTTTCTTTGTTACAGATTCTTCCCCGGTAGATATCTTCAGAATGTATACGCCTGCCCTTTTATTAGTAATATTAACTAACTTTCCTTTAATGTTTTCTGTGATGTCAGTGGGAACTTCTCTCCCGGTGGCGTCAAATACCCGAATGGTGGCCTTATCTAAATTATTCCCTTCAATGAGTAATTTTTTGCCGTGCATGTACTTGATCTTTAGATTGCTCAGAGTGATATCTTTTATGTTAATCTCACTCAGTCTGTAAAATCCTCTACCTGCGCTGTAAAGTAGAACTGTATTGGGTAAAACTGCGCGAATCCCAACAAAGGGAAGGGGCGGGAGAGGAATATTTGAGAAGTCTGTCCCGGTTACAGAATACCAGAGTCCTGAGGAAGAGAGAATGTAAATCCTTCCATTAATGTCAACATCCACATCCGTAATTCCTTCTGGTATATCTATAATAATTTCAAAGCTTGAGGTAATCGGGTCATAACGCCACAGCTGACCGTAGGGGGTTCCAATATAGAAAGCTCTCTGAGCAGGATTATAAGCAACCTTTATGTCGTAAGAAGGTGGCACAGAGTGCCCCGTGATAGTGAAGGAGGCGCCACTATCCGTTGAAATAAGGATATTTCCGTTATTGCATAGTGCTACAAGGTCTATCCCTGCCATATTTGAAGGACTTTCAAGATTGTTTAATACCGTGGTCAGGTTATATCCTTTGCTTGTGGATCTTTTAATCATATAGGAACTTAGCGTATCCTGAATAAAGTAACCAAGAACCAGAACGATGGAATCTGCTGATAGGATATTAATTGACTCTATTGTGGGAATATTTTGCAATTCACTGGAATCACAAACCTGCCATGTAGCCCCACCATCCAGTGTCCTGAACAGATAGTAGCCCTTAAAGTGGTTTTCGTTTATATCGAGTGCGGCAACCATTATGAAGTTTTGATCTGCGGGAGAAACTTCTGTGGTTTGTCCCATAAAGTAGAAGTCTTTCAGCGCCTGCCATGTGTTACCGCCATCTGAAGTTTTAAAAACTCTTCCACCAAAATTAACGAAAGTATATACTCCGTTCCAGGCACGACCCGAGCCAAATAACACATGGGCAGATAGACTGTCATTAAACTCCACGAAGGATGGAGAGGTGATATGTTTTACAAGAACTCCCTTACCAAAAGAGGCACAGATTATGCCCTGATCATATAGTTCTATATCAGTGACTACTCCCTGGTCATAAATCCTGGTAAATAACCATAGATTTGGAGTTATGCTACTCCTTACGCCTTTAAATATTCCCCTTTTAAAGATGGTACTTACGTAAATTGTATCACGTCTTTTAAATTCAACGTCAAGAGGAATATAAATGCCTGCAGCCAGGGCCGATGTATTCACATCCCATGGTCCTGTGGTACTTGTAGCATAATACAATCCCGAGAAAGTCGCTATAAAGGATTCATTTTCATTAGAGGGATTAACTTTCATATCATAAATATCGGAAACGTTCAGGTTTTGCAAAAATATCCAGTTTGCTCCACCGTCTACAGAATAATAAATGTCATATCCACCATTTATATCTCCAAGCAGTAAATATACAATTTGTGAATTTGAGGGGGCAAAAGTGATTAAACGGGCGCTGTAAAAGCTGGAAGTCGGCAAAGAAGATATGTTAACCCAGTTTAATCCACCATCCGTTGTTTTCCAGACTTTAAAGGCGTCTTCGGTGTAGCTTCTTTCTACGAGGTAAATTATATCAGCTCCATCTTCTTTTGAGAAGCACTCTATATTTTCAAAACTCCTTTGGGGTGTCCAGGTAATAAGATCCGGAGAATAAAAGACTGTATCGTTGATAACGTAGATGTAACCTGAGGAAGTTATTATTAGTCCCGATGAGAAGTCTCTTATAAATTCTTCAAAACTTATTAGGTTGCTGAAAGGCTCCACTCTTCTCCAGGCGGGGTCTCCTGAAAATCTTACGTATAAATCGCTATAGCTCTGAGCGAATAGGCGGCCGCCCGAAGGGTCACATACCACATCTTTAATTTCTCCACCCTCAGGGCCTACAAATACAAGATCCTGTAATTTTATCCCTCCCGGAAAGGAGGGAGCAGGGTTTAAGAGACTAATTATTACGAGAACACTAGCAAACCACATTGTAATCACCCCCCTTTCCGTAAGTTATTATATCGCTCCCCCATACTCTGGTCAATAGTTTTAAGAGCCTTCAAAGATAAGGAATTTGAACCGATATTTGTTTGTTTTTGCAGGAGGGGTAGGATATTACCTTTCAAGTAGCTATGTTGAATTTTTAAAATCATAAAGGTAATGCTTCAGAAAAGTCCGTAAGAAGGCGAATCCACTCTATAAAGTCAAAGTGTCGAACATACTCGACAAAATTTGAGAATTTAAATTATTGTCGATTATAGTCGACAAAAATAAAAATCCCGAAAAAGTGTCGAATATAGTCGACGAAAATAGTGCTGCTTAAATTTTATATTATGGTTGTTGCTGAGATCTATCGAGTATATACCTATTGCCTCATAATTCCTCCTCTTCAAGTAAGAAATCCAGCAGATAAATATGGGTTATGCCTTTGTAGGTTTTGGGGAAGAACTTGCTCAAAGATATAACATACTTGGGGTAATTATCTCTTATTTCCAGCAAATTCCCGAACTCACGGTCGATGGTTTTGCTATTTTCTAACATGTATGCCACCTGAATATATACTGTTTTTTTACCCTTTTGACATACAAAATCAACTTCGTGATTTCCAGTTTCACCCACAAAAACATTATATCCACGATATCTGAGCTCGGAATATACTATGCATTCGAGTAGACCCGATATATCCCCTTCCTCGTATCCTGTCATTGCATGCCTTAAACCAATGTCTGCGGGGTATATTTTCTCACCGTATTCCAGGATTCTTCTGCCCTGCAAACCAAATCTTTTAACCCCATCTATTAGAAAGGCACTTTTCATATATTGTATGTAGTTGAGTATCGTGTCCACTGAACGTTCAATTTTCTGAGATTTTAAAAATCTTGATATAGAACGGGCAGATGTTATATTACCTATATTTTCAAAGGCGAATCTAAGGAGTAACTCCAGCATGAACGGATCCTTGAGCTTGTACCTCTCCAGTATATCTTTGAAAAAAACTGTATGTAGAATGGATTCCAGAATTTTAAATACCTGTTCCTCGTCTTCTAAGGGTAAATGATGAATCATAGGTATTCCGCCATATTTGAGGTAATATTGGAATTCTCTATCTATGTTTTCTTTAGTGCCTCTAAACTCGAGAAATTCTTTGAAAGTCAGGGGATATACTCGAATCTCTACTGTTCTACCTCGTATCCTGGTTGCAACATCAACCGGTAATAGTTCGGAGTTTGAACCTGTTATGTAAATATCAGCGGTATTATCTGTGTGAATTGACAAAACTGCTTTTTCCCAGTGTTTTATGAGCTGGACCTCATCTATAATTAGATACCTGGAACCACTGGTGTTTTTGAAACGTTCTTGCACGTATTTAAATAAGTCAGCATCGGTTTGAATGTGTTCGAAATCCTTGGATTCTTTATTGATAAATATAATGTTTTCTTCTGGTATTCCCTTTTCCAGAAGCCGATGTCTAAAAATCCTTAATATGCTCGTTTTTCCCACCCGTCGAAGCCCTGTAATTACTTTTATTAAGGGCTTCTGCTCGAATCTTTCAAGTGCTTTTATATACTTCCACCTTGGGACGAGTTTTATCATTTTGTCGATTATAATCTACACTTTTTGAAATTTCAAAATTTTGTCGATTGTAATAGACATTTTTTGAATGTGAAATTGAAGTCTTTATTTTTTGTTGATTTTGGCCATCCTGATAAGGTAAATTTTTGGGAAATGGGTGCGTTAGTGAAGTTGTTTCAGCGTGTTTGAAAACGGGTCATAAAATTCGGTGCGAAAAAAATTTCACATCACTGTGCAAAATCTTTCACACCACTGCGAAAAATATTTCACACTAATGGGTGTTCTACAGGTACTTTTTAAAAGGGGAATTTTTAAAAACGCTAAATTATAAACCTACCCCCCCAATTTTCGCATTTCGTTGGAGGGGCGGATTTTGTCCATGTGGTGTTCTAGAGGTTTATTATAAATGGCCTTCTCTATTACTTCCTTTAACTTTGAAAGCCTTTGGGGGTCTTCTGATCTTATGATGTCTCTTAAGTTATATTTTATAGAAGATGCCATGCAGGGAATTAAATTCCCGTCAGCGGAAATTCTTATTCTGTTGCATCCATCACAGAATTTGTGAGATAGTGCGGAAATAAGCCCCACCTTTGACTCTCCATGTGGCGTTCTCAAAATAAAGTATTTTGCAGGACCTTCACCAAGTTCTGCTTTTAAGGGTTCTAACTGGCCGAGACTTTTTAGCTTATCCACCAAAACGCTTTCGCTCACATAATCTTCTTTCCATCTTTCATCAAAGGGCATAAGTTCTATAAATCTAAGGGGGACCTTGAGTTCTGTTGCAAATTTTACCATGTTTTCCACTTCGTCAATATTGTGGGTACTGTAAACCATGTTAATTTTTACGGGGATTTCCGCTTCTAAAACAAGTTTTATTCCGAGAAGCACGTCCTGAAGTCTGGATCTTCCGGTAATGGCGGTAAAATTATCTTCTCTCAATGAATCAAGGCTTATATTCACTCCATCAACCTTTGCTTCTTTTAGTGATTCAATGTAATTTTTAAGTAGAGTGCCATTGGTGGTGATGGTGAGTTTCTCAATGCCGGGAATCTTTTTTATCTGTGTTAGGAGAATTGGGAGGTCTTTTCTTACGAAGGGCTCCCCTCCAGTGATCCTTACCTTCTTAATGCCCAGTTCCGCCAAGATATTTAGAATGGTTAATATTTCCTCATAGGTCAGGATTTCGCTGTGTTTCAAAAGGTTAAAGTGCCTGTAAGATGAACAATAAAAGCATTTAAGGTTGCATCGGTCCGTTACCGATAATCTTACGTATTCAATGTTCCTGTCAAATCTATCCTTCAAGTTTCGGACTCTCCGTAAAAACTAATTTGTAGCCACCAAGGTTTTCCAGAGCCTTTTTAAAGACTGGTGATTTGATGTAATTTACAAGTTTTTTAAACCGCGGGTCATCATGGAAAAATTTGGGAACGAGAAGGTCATACTCTTCGTCACTTATGGGAATGAATTTGAGGTCAAAAAGCTTTGCCACCGGATAAATGCCCACACCCACATCAGCCAGGCCTTCCTTAACATAGTGGGCCACTTCGATGTGAGTTACCACCTCGGTATCATAGCCGTTTATTTTATCGGGAATTAAGCCTTCTTTCCTTAGAAGGTAATCGGTGAGAATTCTCGTGCCAGAGCCCCTCTGCCTTGAGACAAATCTTAACCCTTTCTCTGCGATTTCCTTAAAACTTTTAACTTCAGGTATATCTTTTTTAACGAGAAAGCCCTGCTCACGCTTCAAAAAGGGAAAGAGGTAAAAATCCTTAAGGCCATATTTCTTTATGAACGGAATGTTATATTCGCCCGTTTCCTCGCTTAAAAGATGAACACCGGCAAAGTGGGCTCTACCCTTAAGTATAGCCAGAATTCCTCCTAAACTTCCCATGTTAACTATTTTCAGGGGAATCCTTTCTTCTTTCCATAGGATTTCCTTTAGAATGTCCAAAGAAAGGTCGTGGCTTCCTGCAAAAAGGATGCTTCTTTCCACAAGGTCTAACCTCTCCGAGAGTAATACTTCCCTTTCCACATTTTCGTCTATACCTTCAATGCCTTTTTCAATCACTATGTATCCACTGCGTTCTATGAAGGGTGAGAGAGGGCCGGAGCCCTGCTTTATGGGATAAAACCAGTATTTTTCCTGAACCCTGGAAACGGCTACATTGAAGAGGTGGTCCTCACCCTCGCTGGCGGAGATTTTTCTACCACTAAAACCTCTGAGTTTGCCCTCGCCATTTCTGTGGCCCAGAAAATCTTTTAAAACAGGTAAGAGAACATATTCAAATCCGAAAAGCCCTGCACCGGGGTACCCCGGAAGTCCAAAGACCGGTCTGTCCTTTAAAACTCCGAATACGAAGGGCTTTCCGGGACGCATGTTTAAACCGTGAATCAGTAAGTTCCCCTCTCTTTTGAGGATTTCCGCCGTGTAGTCATATTCTCCCGCTGAAGTGCCTCCTGATACGAAAATCATGTGAAAATCCCGGGTAAGGTAATTTAAAGTATCTCTGATTACTGCTGGATCATCGGGAACGATTTCATGTACCACAACTTCAAGGCCCAATTTTTTAAGATAATCTTTAAAAATGTAAGAGTTGGTCTCGTAAATTTTTCCGGATTCTAGGGGTCTATCGAGGCTTAAAAGCTCGCTCCCTGTGGGCAGGAACACTGCCTTAATTTTCTTGAGTACTTTAACTTCCTCGATGCCTGCCTGCAGGGAAAGGGCGATTACTTTACCGTCAATAACGCTTCCTGCTTTAAGGATCAAATCAAAAGGAAGAACGTCCTCACCGGGAACTCGAATGTTCTGATATTTTTGATGGGGCACCATAGTTATAATTCCATCCTCATCCTCGTGGTAATCCTCTCGTCTTATGACACAATCAAAGCCCCGGGGTATGACGTTACCAGTATTTATTTCCACGTAAAAGTTCCTCTTAATTTTAACGGGATTGGAGGGTGAAGCCCCCTGGGTGAATTCCGCTTTAGTAGCCACGCCGTCCATGGCTGAGAGGTACTCTTTTGGCACCGGTAAATTAGCCCTTATACTTTCGGCAAGGATTCGCCCTCCGGCCTTCTGGATTTCAACAGTCTCTACACCGATTATTTCAGTGGGTAACAGAGACTTTAAAGTGTTAAAAATTATCTCCCTTGCCCTTTCAGGGTCAGTTCTTTCAAGAAAGAATTTCTTTTTCATAATGGGTAAAACTCCACCTTTTCCCCTCTATGGATTCCTTCCAGATTTTCGGGGATGCGAATAAGCCCTTGAGCTTTTACAAGGCTCGAAAGGATTCCTGATTCAGAAAATACAGGGAATACTGTTTCCCCTTCCTTTCTTACCCTTATCCAGTCTTCTCGACCTGGTTTTGAGGGAATATCCATGCCAGCTTTAAGGAGTCCAGCATGCTGGGGCAAATACTTAGCGGCACCCTGAAGATATTTCACGAAGGGAAGAACAAAGAGGTACGTGGAAACAAAGGATGAGACGGGATGCCCCGGTAGGCCTATTACAGGCTTTTCTTTAATCCGGGCAAAGATGGTGGGCTTTCCGGGGCTAATATAGACTCCGTGGTACAGGATCTCTCCGCCTTCAAAATCTTCCACACTGCCTGTGGCAAAATCTCCTGCACCCTTTGAACTGCCTCCTGAGATGAGAATAAGGTCATAATGGGCCATATTTTCTCTTAAAACCTTTGTGAGAATTGTCCTGTTATCGGGAACCACAGGGTGCCTTTCCACCTTTTCACAGTAATCTTTTATTAATCCCGAAACGGCTATGGAGTTAGTTTCCCTTATTTTCCCCTCCTTTAAATCCTCCCAGGGTTCCAGAAGTTCGTCGCCTGTGGGTATGATAAGAACCCTTGGGGGCCTTGTAACTTCAATTTCATATATTCCCAGAGCCTGTAAAATGGCCAATTCCTGGGGCCTTATTTCGGATCCCTTTTCAATTACGACATCGCCCTTTTTTACGTCATCTCCTTCCTTTAAAACGTTTTCACCCGGAGCCACTGGCTTGAAAACTTCTATTATATCCTGATTTAATGATGCATTTTCCAGCATAATTACCGCGTCAGCTCCTCGAGGCAACCATCCGCCGGTCCAGATTTTTGCCGCCTCTCCATCATTAATCTCAAAATCAGGCCTTTCTGACATTTTTACTTCACCCACGAGTCGAAGGATGGAGGGAAGGCTTGTGGAGGCTCCGAAGGTGTCTTTTGCTTTGCAGGCAAAACCATCCACGGTGCTTCTCGGGAAGTAAGGTACATTTACAGGGGAAATAACCGGGACTGCAGTAAAACGCCTGAGGGATTCAAAGATGCTGACTTTTATAGTTCTTAAGGGTTTAAAAAGAGGAAAATATTGGGAATAAATTTCTTCTCTTTTCGCAAGTTTAAGAAACTCCATGGGAAAATTTTAATCCTTATGGATAGTATTAAAAAATACCGTGGATTCTGGCACCACAATAAGAGCAAATACCACCGGGCGCCCTGTTCTCTGTTACCCAGAAACCGGTGCGGCTTATGACCCTCTTTTTACATACGGGGCAAAAGGTGTGATTGCCTTCGTCGGAATAAATGTTCCCGGTGTAAACGTAGAGAAGGCCTTCTTCCAGACCAATTTCTCTGGCTCTCAATACTTTTTTTTCGGGTGTAGGGGGTACATGACGCATTTTATACTGTGGGTAGAATCGGGAGACGTGCCATGGAACATACTCAGCAAGTTCATTTTTTATAAAGCGGGCGATGTCCCGCAGTTCTTCCTCGGTGTCATTATATCCCGGAATTATAAGAGTTGTAAGTTCTATCCATATTCCCAGTTTAAAGTAAAGCTTGATGCTATCCAGAACCTCTTCCAATCGAGCGCCCACAATTTTAGAGTAAAAATCTTTTCTAAAACTTTTAAGATCGATGTTGGCACCATCCAGGTAAGGGGCAATGTCTTTAAGGGGCTTTTCTGAGATGTATCCATTGGTCACAAAGTTGTTTTTGATGCCGGCTTTTTTCGCAAGGACGGCGATGTCGTAAGCATATTCGTAAAAGATGGTGGGTTCGGTATAAGTGTAGGAAATGGATTCGCACCTGTATTTTTCCGCCAGAAGAACCACCGTTTCAGGAGGAACATTTTCTCCGAAAATTTCCCCCTCTTTTGGGGTCTGGGAAATGTCGTAATTCTGGCAGAATTTACAGGAAAAGTTACAACCCACCGTGGAAATGGAAAGGGCTCTGGAGCCCGGTAAAAAGTGATAAAGGGGTTTTTTCTCTATGGGATCCACATTTATGGCGCAGGGATAACCATATACCAGCGTATGAAGGGTACCTCCCATGTTTTTTCTGACGTGACAGATACCAAATTGCCCGTCTCTTATCAAACATTTGTGCCTGCAGAGGAAACACCTGACAGCATTGTTCTCCAGTTTATCGTAATATCTGGCTTCTTTATACATGGTTTAAATTATATTACTCTTCGTCAAAAATGTGAAGGGCAGTGGCCTTGAAAATAAGATAAACGGTAAGACCCTCCTTTATGGAAAGGTCTTCCAGGGAAGCATCGGTAATGTAGGAAATAATGGGGATACCCTCCACATCAACCTTAATTTCGTTTATCTTTTGACCTTTGTGGATTTGCAATACTTTACCTTTTAAGTGATTTCGGGCACTTGCCTTTTCAGGTTCTTTAAGAGATAAAATGATGTCTTGGGGCCTCAGAGTTACCACGAATTTTTCTTTTTCGGGTCCGTCGGGGAGGATTATTTCCTGGGTTCCCACATAATATTTGCCCTCACGTTTCTCCACAGGTATGTAATTTGTCTGTCCAAGAAAACTCAGTACAAACTGGTCCGGAGGGTTTTTCACAAGGTCATAGGAAGTCCCTACAGCTTTTATTCTACCTTCCTCAAGGAGCACAATTCTGTCGGAGTAGAAAAAAGCTTCTTCAAGGTCGTGGGTAACCAGGATAATGGGCATCAAGAATTCCTCTTTTATTCCCTTAAGGAGGTTTCTTAGTTCTTCCTTGCTTTTGTTATCTAAGAAGTTAAAGGGCTCATCCAGAAGAAGCATCATGGGTCTTGAGGCGCAGGCCCTTATGATGGACACCCTCTGCTTTTGACCCGCTGAGAGCTGGTGGGGGTAGCGGTCCAGGAGGTCTTTAATGCCCAGCCTTTCAGCGAGATTTAGAGTGAACTTTGGACAGGCGCCCTTCCCATAAGTTAGATTTTCAAAAACGGTCAAATGGGGGAAAAGGAAGGGCTCCTGATATGTAATGGCGATATGCCTTTTCCAGGGTGGAGTTCTCGTAATATCATGGCCGTAAAAAGTAATTTTTCCTGATTCTGGTTCTACAAAACCTGCAAGGGTCTCAAGGAATGTAGTTTTGCCAGAGCCCGAGGGGCCGAGTAATGCGATGAATTCATGGGTTTCGATTTCGAGGTTGTCTATGGTAAGGACAAAGTTTCCCTTTCTAACCCGCAGATTTTCTACTTTCAGCATATTTCCCCCAGAGAATCCTCAAAAATACGAAAATTCCCCCGGTAAGAAGGAGCATCAATGTAGCGTAAGGAAGGGTTACCCTTATTCCCATGGTTTCCAGTTTTTCGTAAATGTAAACCGTTGCCGTCATCGGGAAATAGGCGACAACCATGACCGCACCAAACTCAGATACGGCTCTGCCCCAGGAGAGGATAAAGCCTTTCAAAATGTGGGATTTAACCATAGGAATTACCACTTTGAAAAATGTGTAAATTCTGCCCCTCCCCAGGGTGTAGGAGATTTTTTCATACTCGACGGGTAGGTGCCAGATCCCCTCTCTAACTGTTGCGATAAAATAGGGAGCACTTACGAAGGTCATGGCGAGGATTATTCCGAGATAGCTTCCGTAAACCCCGAGATGCAGGAAACTCAGAAATCGGCCGATAAAGGTAGAGTTTCCGAAGAGATACAGGACTGCGATTCCTGCGACGGAGTGTGGAATGGCTGTGGGGATCTCGGAGAGAACCTCTAATGTTTTTGATAGAGGTATTTTTTTTCTTGCAAGAAAATACGAAAAGGGCAATCCTAAAAGAAGGATAAGAAGCGATGAGGCAAAGGCGCACAGGAATGAAACTTTAAGAGCCTCCAGGAATTCGGGATCTCCCAGGGCTTTGAGAATTTTCAAAGGGTTTGTGGAGAAAAGAAGGCTTAAAGATGGGAGAATAAAGAGGATCACTGCAAGTAGAGTGATGATAAAAACGGTCAAATCCAGTTTTTTCCTCATGTTATGAAATTTTATAGGAAATTTCGCGTCCTTTTGATTTTGTGGATGAAAGTTGAGAACTTTTAGTTAAGGTGTGCTTGAGGGGATTCTATTTCTTGCATGGTGTCATATCACACTCTATATAAAAGGGGTTTCCCCTCCGCATAGACCAGGTAAGATTTGACCGTAATTATTGATGGTAGTGAAATCTCTGGAGATATAGTTTTTGAAAGGTTGTTGATGGAGTGTACCTTTCATTGGATTCTATCTTTATGCCAGGGGTGAACAATTTGCTCCAATCTTTAAACCTTTCCATTGGGACTTGAAACCACATTAGTTAGATTTTACAATAAAATCAACGTAGACAGGAGGTTAAAAAAATGGGCAGTGCACAAATAATGGGAATAGTGGGATCCAGCCTACTAATAATTGTTGGAGCGCTTTTCCCCCTGATGACCAGGGTTAGTGGCAGGGTTGAAACTTTCTTTGGATACGGATTAGGCTTTATACCGGCTATTTGTGCGGTGATTTCTCTTATTTTTTCCATTTCAAGAAAGACGAGGAAATTGAAGGTTCCCTCAATTATAATTGCATTTTTTCTGGTTGCCGATTTGATAGATCTTTTTGTTTCAGCTAAAGCAGGAGCTTTTGCAGTTTATGGCATGGAACATAAAATACACGGAGGAACGGTGTTTTTGCTGTTTGTTAGTGTGGTCTTGCTAATTGTGGCTGCCTGGACAAAGGAAGAAACCCCGCAGGAAAAAACCTAATTTAAAATCACGGTAAACTAAATCTCTGCACAATAAGAGGTCATAAATAAAGTTAAACTTATTTAGTAATCTTGCTGTATTTTTCGAGTTGTTTCAGTTTAGTGTTTTACCACTCGTTGCCCAAATGATGGGTGAGCCAAGTAAAATTAGATTTTGATATACTTTTCATTTGTTTGAAATTAGCATAAGTAATGTTGCAATAAGTTTAAATGGTGCCCATATTCAGGGGCTCAGAAAATAGTTTGAGAACAAGGTAAATTGAGCTTTTGAGTTAATGCTGTCTTCAATCAATTGTTTAACTTTAACTTTTGTATTCTTGAAATTCCATTTATTTGCTTGTATTAACAATACCATCAAGGAGGTTATTGTACCGTTATACATATATTGTGGAGTGCCCATTTAGAGGAGTGCTTAAAGCTCTTCAAAAGTCCGTGTTTGTTGGCTGCAAGTTTGTGCCTTGTTGTACATTTAGAATTTGAGCACATTCAGGATCGATGACTTCTTCAAAATGCCTTCCCGCTTTGATTTACGGAAGGGGATAGTTACAATACAAAAAGCCAATAAAGGGCAAAAAGGAGGATGGCGATGAAAATGATTGATGTTTCTGAAAAACCCGAGACGCCACGGAAGGCGGTGGCCATCGGAAGGCTTCTTGTGGAGAAGGAGACCATAAAATTGATTAAAGAGGGGCAGGTGGAGAAGGGAGACCCGGTTAGCGCATCAAAGGTTGCCGGGCTTCTGGGTTTGAAAAATACCCCTCTTTTATTGCCCTTTTGCCATCCCATTAAGGTCACCAATGCCAGAGTGGATGTGGAACTTTACGACGAAGGAGTGATTGAGATACGCTGTGAAGTGGATTGTGTGGATAGAACCGGTGCAGAGATGGAAGCATTAACAGGCTGCGCTGTAGCTGCTTTAAATTTTTACGACATGCTTAAAAGATACGAAAGGTGGGCCAGGATTGCAGATATAAGACTTGTTGAAAAAGAAGGTGGGAAATCGGGGCATGTGGAACTGGGATACGAATTCTCTGGGAAGGTTATTTATCTTGGTAAGTCCGCGACAAGGGGTTTGAAGGAGAAAGTTAACAGTATTAACCTGATCGAAAATTTTGGTGTTGAGGGAGACGTTCACGCCGGTACAGAAAGGGAAGTAAGTGTGTTCCCATTAGAGGCACTAGCGAGGGTCCCAAAAGAAAAATTTAACTTTGGAATTGACGAAATCACAGAAAATATTGCAATTATCGGGATTCCGGAATATGTGCTTTTGCCGGGGAAGAAGTTGCAGGTTGGTGAGGCGGAACTGGAAATAATGGAAATAGGGAAGGAGAAGTTTGTGGACGAAGGTAGACCCTATGCCGTTTCTCGCTGGGGAAGATTTTGTAAAGTGAGGAAGGGCGGAATCGTAAGGCTTTATGACGAGGTTAGGGTGTTGATATAGTTTTTGGAATTTTGTTGGATCGGTCAAATCAGTTACACTTAAGTAATACGGTAATTTAAGCTCCATATGTACTTAACTTTTTTCTCTCCTTAACAGTATAAATATTTTTGGTATCGGGTTTTTGGAGAGGCGAAAAGCAGGTTAGCATTTGGTTTTTATAGTTTAATGTTTTAAAAAGGCTTTTGCTACATTTTATTAATTTTTTTGGACTACATCCTGTTTTCAAAAAAATTGTTTTGCTAGAGTTCTGTTAATTTTACCTTAAATGATATCGCGATGAAGTGTCCTATGTTTATGGTTCGGAATCTCAAATGGTTCTTCTTTTTGCAGTCACCCATGTTAGAAGCAATACTCTTGTCTTTTCCCTCAGTTTGAGATTTTTTTAAGCAATAATATAATATTTGGTAAGCAAGGAGGTGGTTATGTCCAAAAGGTGGCTCTTTCTTATAATAATTGCATCTTTATTATCCTGTGGTGCGCCAAATTACACCTATAGAGTGCGAATGACAAAACCCCAATCTCAATCTTGGACTATAAACCCATCTTATACCGATGACCTCTTGAATATCGTTTTTGAATTTCACAATATTGGAATTGGTATGGTAATAACTAATAAAACCAACGAATTTATAAAAATACCCTGGAACGAGTTCTTTTTTGTCCGTACCGATAGCAGCGTAGCTAATGTCTATCTGGCACCAGTGTTCCAGCATGAGGTTTTGAGTAAGTTATTTTTTAACCGGGATCCACGACTTTATTCCATGAGTCTTTCTACACTGAGAGAGAAGGGGGATACTTTAATTACAACTCTGCCTCCACAATCACGAGTTAAGTTTGTTTTCGTGACAGACGAGTCTAAGCAGAAAATTCAACTTTCGGATATTAGATTTTTGATAAAACCTTATATGACGGGCCTTGTTTTGCAGGAAACACCAGAAGAACTTATGGGAAGAAGTTTTAGGTTATACATGTCCGTTATTACACTCAAAGATAAAAGAAAGTATGAGTTTGAATTTAATTCAGTAGTGTCAAAAGCGCAAGTGTCTGTATCTGAGGTAAGTCAAAATCGCACCACGTCTAAAGTAAATAATGCGCCAAAAGCTCCTTCTGGTATTTCTGGTGCAAATGAGGGGGTAACTAGGGTGGAATATATATATTCCGTGGTACCTGAGGATCCTGACAAAGATTCTGTTGCCGTTAAGTTTATTTGGGGAGATGGTACAGAGTCCGAATGGACCAAATTAGTTCCTTCGGGTACTAAAGTCGAGGTGAAAAAAGTTTGGGAGAAACCCGGGTATTATGATGTTCAAGTGAAGTTAATGGACAGTAAAGGAGCTACTATTGATCTACCATCAGTTTATAAAGTGACAGTAAGAAACAATCAAGGCAATAGTCATCCTTTCGCAGAACAACCATCTGGCCCTGCTGAATGTTCCAAGGGATTAGAGTACATTTATACTGGTACCGCTTCTGATCCTGATGGAGATTCAGTCTCTATTCAATTTATATGGGGGGATGGAACGGAATCTGGGTGGAGTGACTTTGTTCCCAGTGGTTCCAAGGTAGAAGTAAAAAAAGTATGGGATAAACCAGGTCAGTATAGAGTCAGGGTGAGAGCCAAGGATACTAACGGATTGATATCAACTTTATCAAAAAGTTTGCTGGTAATAGTAAAGTAAAATAAACATTAGTTGTTAAAATTCGGCGCAAATTGATTTGAAATTTTAGCTTAAGATTTGACTGTAGATATTGGGGTATAGATTTAAGATACGGAGTTTATGCCCTTTTTCAAGAATAAAGCTCTCCGATATTTTGCAGATTAACTTTGATAGAGGTTTTTTCGGGGTTAGTCACTACTTTGCTGGTATGGACCTGCATTTGGCATCTTGCTGCTTTTTTGTAAATTCTTAAATCCCGGGCGTCTTTCAAAAATTTGTGGGCAGACTCCAAAAATTTAGTCAAAAATTTGGAGTCAATGTCCTAAAATTTGGGCTAAAATTTGGAGTTTGACTCCAAAGATTTGAAATTTTTTTTGAAAAACATTAGAATATATGCATGCTGATTTCAAGAGTATACGATGATTTAACAGCTTACCTTGAGAAATTCCGCGTATTGATTATATTGGGCGCCCGTCAGGTGGGCAAAACCACTCTGGTAAAAAATTATATCAAAAAAGCACCCTTTAAGGTGAAATATGATTTTGGTGATAATATCAGGACTCAAATGCTATTTGACTCTCTGGATTTTGAGCGACTTAAAGAATATTGCGAGGGATATGAACTCATAGTAATAGATGAAGCTCAATATATTAAGAATATCGGAGTGGCAGTGAAAATGCTGGTAGATCAAACTAATAATTTGAGGTTTATTCTTACAGGATCGTCTTCCATGGACCTCCGATCAAATGTTGGTGAGCCCCTTACTGGTAGGAAGTTGACCCTGGAACTATTCCCTGTTTCCTGCATTGAGCTTGCAAGACATTACAATAGGTACGAATTGAGAGAAAAGCTGGAAGAACTGCTGATTTACGGTAGCTACCCGGAGGTTATTGTCGAGGAAAGAAGAAATTGGAAAATAGAGATTATTCGTGAAATTGTGGAAAGCTACCTGCTTAAGGACGTGCTCGCTCTGGAAAGGGTAAAGAGTAGTAAGACTCTTCTGGACCTTTTAAGGTTACTCGCACTTCAGTTAGGGAAAGAGGTTTCTTACCATGAACTTGCCACAAAATTAAACGTTGATGTAAAAACTGTAAAAAGATATCTTGAGCTACTCGAAAAGTCCTATGTTATTTTTCCCCTTACCCCTTATTCGAGAAATTTGCGGGAGGAAATTAACACGAAATATAAGTACTACTTTTACGATACGGGTATCAGGAACGGAATAATCAACAATTTTAATGGCTTATCAGAGAGAAGTGATGTAGGAGAGCTTTTTGAAAATTTCGTAATTGCGGAGCGAGTTAAGAAGTTAAAGTATGAAAGGGAATTTTCAAATATTTATTTCTGGAGGATTTATGGCGGAGGTGAAATAGACTTAGTGGAGGAAAGAGGCGGTGAACTTCAGGCTTTTGAAATTACGTGGGATAAAGCTAAAAAGAGGCCGCCCCAGAGATTCCTGGAGACATATAGAAATAGCAAATTTTCAGTAATTAATAGAGAGAATTTCTGGGATTTTATCCTTCCGCCTATTCGGAGCGGTCCCATATAATTACATAGAGCAAACCCTTAAGTTTTGATGGACTCATTTTCACATATTCCATGTTTCCCATAATTCTTTTTGTGAAAGTTACCACAAGAAGGGATACTGAGAGATACAGTGCCCAGGGAGGTTGCTTTTCAAGCCAGATAGCAATGGGGGTTAGAATTAAAAATACGGGAGTGGCTGGTGCGGTGCTGCGGGTTAATGCGGTTATTATGAGGAAAATCAAAATGGTTTTTAAGGTTGTTAAAGGAAAAAGATACAAAAGAATACCTATAGTTGTGGCAATCCCCCTACCTTCTCCTTTAAATCTGATCCATAATGGCCAGTTGTGACCACAAACGGCACAAACTGCACTTAACCATGCATATTCCAGTGGTATGCTAAAGATTTTTGTTGATATAATGAAAGGAATTACACCCTTTGTAAGATCGAAAATGGCGGTGGGGATGGCGTACCAGATCCCTAACACTTTAAAGACATTGGAAGTTCCCAGCTTTTTAAAACCGTGCTTTGTTACGTCTATGCCCTTAAGCCTCCCGATTATATATCCCAGGGGTATGGAACCGTAAAGATATCCAAGGAGGACAGATAAAAGTAACCTCATTTTAAAAAATTCTAAAAATAATATAATGTGCACCTGTGCAACGTGCAAGTTAAAGGGTTTAGTTTTGTTTATAATTTTTTGGTAAAAAATGTGGGTTACTGCAGGTTCTCTTTCAGTAATCCAGCCTCTTTTAATTCTCCGCTTTCCCGGGTTTTACAAGCCTTTTGACCCCTTGGATAGTTTCTTTCAAATATCCCTCTTGACAAAACGGGTGCATTAGTGTATTATTAAACTATGACACTAATACAGATTGAAAAACCAGAATTTGATGCCAACCTCCCCATTTTTCTGCAAATCATGAACTTCGTCAAGAAGCTAATTGTCAGGGGGGTTTTAAAACCGGGGGAGAAAGTCCCTTCAGTGAGGGAAATGGCTATGCACCTTGGTGTTAACCCCAATACGGTCCAAAAGGCATACGACGAGCTGGAGAAAGAGGGCATCATTTTTACAAAACGGGGCCAGGGAAATTTTGTCAGTGAAAACCCTGATTTGGTAAGGGAGCTTAAAAATCGAATGCTGAATGAAGCAATAAAAAAGCTTGTTTCGGAACTTTACGGTCTTGGATTTTCTATAGATGAAATTAAGAAAATTTTGAAGGAGCTTGAGTTATGAGGGAAACCATACTGGAAACGGGCAATTTGTACAAAAAATTTGGGAAGGTAATTGCCCTGGAAAATGTAACTCTGAAAATTCATAAGGGGCAGATAATTGGCCTCTGCGGCCCTAACGGGAGCGGTAAATCTACGTTTTTAAGAATCATTGCCGGGATTGTAAAGCCCACGAGGGGATATATTACGGTTTTCGGTCAAAGACCATCTAAGGACACGAGGAAAAAGATTGCATATCTCTCAGAAAATGATATTTTTTACAAATGGATGAAAGTGGGTGAACTTCTGGATTTTGTCAGGGGGTTTTATGATGATTTAGATGTTATCAGTGCCATTGAACTTCTGAAAAATCAGGAAATAGATATAGCGAGAAAGGTAGGTGAATTATCCAGGGGTCAAAGGCAGAGGCTTAAGGTAATTCTGGCTATTTGCAGAAAGCCTGAGCTTATTCTCCTTGATGAACCCTTTTCGGGAATAGATATTGTTTCGCGGGAGCGAATTAAAGAAATGTTAAAAGCCTTTCTCTTTGAAGGTGAGAGAACAGCAATTATATCAACCCATTTCGTGGAAGGGATTGAAGAGATTTTTGAACGTGTAATCTTTTTCAAGAATGGTCAAGTGGTACTGGACGAGGATTGCGAGAATTTGAGAGAAAAATATGGAAAATCAGTAAAAGCCATGTACTTTGAGGTGTTTGGAGGTTGAACATGTGGAGACTTATTAAGAAGGAAATCAGAGAAAATTATCTTTATCTTTCTGTGTTTCTCGGGGTGTTATTTGTTGTATCCCTGTATGCCACTTTTCGGAAAGTCTGGAAACCGGAGGAAGCTCTGTTTTTGAGTTTAGTTCTTGCAGGTATTGGAGGCGCGGTCCTCATCTTCTACGGTATTTATAGAGGATTTGGCTCCATCAAAAGAGAGAAGGATAAGAACACCCTGGAATTTCTAATGAGCCTTCCCATTGGTGGATTTGAGGTAATATCATCCAAGTTTCTTGCCTTTTCTCTTGAAGTAATTGCGGGATCGGCACTGATTTATATTTTTTCTATTCTGCCTCCTCTGCGCATTTCTTTTATGAAAATTATGTCATGGTATGATTTTGTAAGGCTCTTAAGATTTGTATTTTTAGTGAACCTGGGGCTGGTTCTTGGGGCAATGTTTGTCTATGTGGTATTTAATCTTTTTGAGATTCTTAATATTTCCCTTGGAATAAAGGGATTCTTCCTTTCCATTGTGGCCTTTTTCCTTTACATCTACCTGACTTTCAGACTTCTCAGTTATTTTAAGTCAATCCTTGGTTTTATTCCCGAAAAGGTCTTTGAGATCGGGTTTTTGGGGCAGAGTCTTGATTTTAAAGCGGATTTTAATGGGCTTGCCGCGGGAGCCCTTTTATCTCTTCTTTACCTCGGGGTAAGTATAATGCTTTATAACAAAAAGATGGAGGTTTAAAAATGGTCTGGATGTTGAGCATGTTGTGGTCGCTTGCTTCTGGAGGGGAGATTAAGCAGCTCGTTATTGAGCAGGAACAGGTGAAGAAATTAAATAAATATGGTGATATAACTGTGGTGATTGAGGATGTGGATAGCCTTTACGTGCCAGATGTTAAAGATTGTGCTGTAGAGAGTGCCGACGGAAATTATAAAATAACAACGAAAAGTGAAGCTCCCCTTGTGATAAGAGTTCCGGCGTCTGTGGAAGCTATAGAAATAGGCGCAGTGACCAGCAACGTTAATGTAATATTTAAAGATGCCTTTCAGGGCAAGCAAATTGAGATTGGAAATGTAACCGGAAAAATCATGGCGAAGGGCAGAATCTCTGGCAAACTAACGATTGCTAGTGTTCTGGGTGGGATAGAATTGGAAACGGATTACTTAGACTTATCGAATTTGCCTGAGGCAGAGGTGTCATCAGTTTCTGGTTCCATAACCTTTGATAAACTCATACCGGGCAGCTTCAAGGTAGAAACGGTGACCGGTTCTATAACTATTGAAAGTAGTAAAAGGGAATTTGATGACTCTTTGTACAATTATGAGATTTCCACCTTACATGGTAAGCTGGATATACCCGATGAAATAGTGGACCTTTTGAATTTAGAAAGAGCCTTTGGAAATGCTAAAACTAAAGAAGAGGGAACGAGACGCCAGGGGTATTTTGACCAGTATCCAGAACTTGCGTATAATAGAGTTCTGGGCCTTCAAATCCCTCTAATGTTTAGCGCCGTTAAAGATTGGGGACGATACAACTTTGGGGTTTCCTACGGAACCGCCAGCAATAGGTTTTATTACTATATTGACCTCGAAAGGTTTTTCTTTGAAAAGGGTATTACCCCCGGCGCTGGATTAACCATTTATGACCATGTGGTAAATTCTGAACCGTGGAAGGTCGATGTGGATGAAAATAGCTGGTTGATGCTACTTTTTAAGGATGACCTTCTGGATTATTATAGAGTAAAAGGATTTCGTGTTTACTCGGAACTTAAGGGAGGACCCTTCGGTTTCAGGATTTCATTAAATCAGGAAGAGAGGTTCACCCAGGAAGTCAATACAAAATTTTCGATATTTAAAGGTTCTGATGCCGTTCGAGCGAATCCCTCGCTAATACCGGGACTTTACACCTTTACAGGTGCTGATTTAATGGCCGGCCCCCTGAATTTCAGGGTCGAATACTATCTTAGAAATCCGGAAAACAGGAAGATTTACAGGGCTTATGGATCTATTAAAGACTCCAGAGATTTCAAAGTTGTGAGGTTATTCAGCGATATAGATTTCGGCTATTCCAATTATTCAGGATTCCCATATGGCTTTACACTGGGTGGTGTATCCACTCTCCCAGGATATTCCACAAATTCAATAGCTTCCAGGTATTTTATGAACGTTGAGGAATTCATTATATTTCCCACGAAAATTGTTGATTTCGTCGTGGGTGGGTATTGTGGATATGCGAACGAAAGTCTTTACATGGATTTCCTGGCTGGTCTAAACATTTTTAAAGGTCTTGGCGTCTATGTCACAAGAGATAGAGAACGGCATGGCCTTAAATATTATATGCGTTTTGAGGCTAAGATATGATAAGAGTAGTTACCCTCCTTTTGTGCCTTTCCTCTTTAAGGGGCAACCTCCTTCTGAAGGGAAGACTTCAGGGGGTAGAGTTAACAATAACTTCCGGGGAGAGTACCTACGCCCTCGGGGCTCTCCCCGAAATTACTTATTCTCCAGGGAAAGTAGTCATAGATTTTGGAGATTTCTCAAGCTCCATGCCGCCTTTTCTTAAAAGAAAAGTTAAACTCGTTATTGGTCCTGAATATAACAACTTAATCCTCGATATAACCGCTGAATTCTCGGTGGTACGTATTCTAATGGACCATCCATGTGATACGCTCTTTATGGATGTATCCAGTAAATTCTCAAGATTATTTGTTAATTGTTCTACGGTCTCCCAGTGCATTATTAAGGGGAGTTTTTTAAATGGGAAAATGGAGATTGGTGGCGACATGGATAAAGTAACTGTCAAATTAAGCGCCCTCGGGAGTACCATAGTAATTAAGGAAGGTTATAAAACAGGTAACTTTGAATTTTCCTCTGAAGCATCTAATATCTTTTTACCAGCGGGAAGGCATATAATACAAACCGATGGCTTTTTTAACAGGAGAGAATTTGTGGGACCTCATCAAAGAAGCTTTAAAAGTTTAGTGAAATTAACAGGAAATTTTAATAAAATTTTCGTGGAAGGAGAATAGCATGAGAAAACTTGTAAGAAAAAGGAAAGGTAGAGTCCTTGGTGGCGTTTGTGCCGGTTTGGCTGAATATTTTAATGTTGATGTGGTTCTCATAAGACTTATCTTTGTGGCCTTCACTCTCGCATGGGCAAGCGGGCTTTTACTTTATATTTTAGCGTGGATAATAATACCCATGGAGGATTGACATGAGAAAACTTAGAAGAAAAAGAACGGGAAGGGTACTGGGCGGAGTTTGTGCCGCTCTGGCTGATTATTTTCAAATTGATGTAAGCATTATAAGACTAGTTATGGTGCTTCTGGCTCTTTATAGCGGTGCAGGTATTTTGTTCTACATTCTCGCATGGATTATCATTCCAGAAGAAGAAGTTTCTGGAGAAGAAAAAACAGATACAAAGGACGTTTCAGAACCTTCGAATGATAACACCAAGCTTCTCGGTGGAATTTTGATATTGCTTCTTGGAATATTGATTTTGATCAGGAACGTAGTGGGGTTCCCACCATTTTCTATGATCTGGCCAGCTTTTTTAATTGTACTGGGTATCTGGCTAATAATCAGGGCTTTTTCCCAAAAATAAGGAGGGGACAATGAGGCTTAGAAAAGGGCAGGTCTGGTTGGGTGTGCTTTTTTTGATCCTTGGAATTTTATTCATTTTGAAAAACCTGGGATTTGTTACCGGGAGTATCTGGGGTTTTATATGGAAGTTCTGGCCACTGATTCTAGTTCTTATAGGTCTTGAAATTTTAATAACAAACAGATTGATAAGGGGTTTGATAGTAGTGTTATTTATTGTTGCTGGGATTATCCTGGCCGTAAATAGCGGTAAAATTCAACGAAAAACTCAGAAAAAATTTGTGGAAAAGGGTGAAATTGCAGCCCACCAGTATGTGATCAAAGAAGATTTAAAAAATATTGACAGGTTAGAAATCTCCTGTAAAAACCTGAAAGAAGTTGATATTAAAATGACTCAAGCATACGAAAGTATCCTGAGTGCGAAACTAACCTTAAGTTCTCGGGAAGGTGAGCCTTTTTTTGAAGATTCAGTGAAATTTAATCTTGAAATAAATGAAGGTAAAGCAGTACTTAACTTAGAAGATTTACGGGACTTAAAAGATGCTGAAGATGTGCTGAATAAAATTAAAGGCGCATTAGGCAGGCGTTACACCGGGACTTTAGAACTTGAGGTTCCCAAGGGTTTGTCTGTTAGTATATCCAACATAAGCGGGGATCTAACTCTTGAGGATTACGAGGGTAGGGAAATGAATATAAATTTTGTTAACGGGAATATGAAGCTTCAGGGTGTGAAATTGTCAAATCTCGAGCTGGAAGTGGTAAATGGTGATCTTTCTCTGGAAAATGTTATGGTGAAAAATGTTCTTAAAATTTCCGCTGTGAATGGTGACGGCGAATGGGATAATGTTAAGGCGCGTGAGATTTTTTTTGAGGGTGTAAATGGCAAGTTGAATCTTGGTGAAAACCTGGAGTTTGAAAAACTGAACATAAATCTTTTAAACGGTGATATTGAAGCAGTGATAACGAAGAAGTGGTTAAAAGGATATTCCAAAGTTTCTGCTGTTCATGGAGACATTACGCTAATAAAAAGAGGGGTTTCCCATTTACCCATTTCCATAAAAAAGGGTGTCACAAGGGGCGAGGAAGGTTTTGGTAGTTCTGATGCTAAGATATTTATAGAAACCCTTACAGGAAGCGTAAAGATCGAGGAGTGACCTTATAGGAAAACCTGGGCCCGCAGGGACTCGAACCCCGAACCAACGGATTATGAGTCCGCTGCTCTGCCGGTTGAGCTACGGGCCCAGGTAAGTTTTTTAATTATAAAGTAACCGAACGGGATGTTCAAAGGGTAATTTATAAGTGGGTACCCCCTTGAGTTATATAGTAAGGTTCCTATGCCTATTTTGACAGGAAAACTTGTAGCATATAAGTTAACAAAGAAGTTAGGAAATAAAAAAGAAAGGTGGCTTTTACTCCTTAAATCTCAGCTTTTTAAGTTTCCCGTCCAGGTATCTTTCAACGGGAATATCTACGTGGGTCAGGAACATTTCCAGGGTGTTACAGACTCTGGCTTCTATTAAATGTCCACCTATTGCGCTCCCGTCCTTTTCCCCAACGATGATATGTAAGTGGTAAGGGGGGTCGGTTTGCGGAGTTAATATTCCAGAAATCCCTAAAAGTTCACATGGTTCACTTACTTCGTGAATTTCGTAATTTTCTCCATTCCAGAAACCCATTTTAACTTCTCTTAGCATTCCCAGGGCTGTGGTAATTACCAGGATATTATTGTGCCCGTAATGTGAGCAGAGTTCTTTCAAATTGTCCACCAGGTTTTCTCCATCTTTCATAATTACGGCAACTGATAATCCATTTTTTCTGAAATCCATTTTCACCTCCTGCCTGTTAAATTTTAACTTACATTTTAGGGATTTCTAAGTTTACAATTCACTTGCTGTTGTTTAAAATAACTATAACATGTCAGGATTTACGCTTTTTGCTGTAAATTTTCTGTTCTGGCTCGTGGTTATGTTTTTTGCGGGTATCGTAGTTCATTTTTTGCCCGACTCTTTTTATGATGAAGAAAATTTGCTCTTCAGGCCCAAACCCTGGGAGTTTAATGGAAAACTTTATAGCACCGTTTTTAAGATAAAAAAATGGAAGGATAGATTGCCCGAGTGTGGGGAGTTTTTTAAATTCAATCCCTTTAATAAGAAAAAGCTTAAAAAAATGAGGGACTTTGAATACTTTCAGAGGTTTGTTCTTGAGACCTGCAGGGCGGAAACCACGCATCTTATTCCTGTATTATTTTATCCCGTTTGCCTCCTATGGAATGACTATCCTGCAAGCCTTTACATGCTTATTTTTGTACTGGCGACTAATTTGCCTTTCCTCATAATTCAAAGGTATAACAGGATAAGATTTTTGAGGGTCGTCGGGGAACTTTCGAAGAGGCAGCGGGAACTAAATAGTTTAACCCTTAGTTGAAATTTTAATCCCTTTCCATTCCACGCTTCCAAGAATATAAGTGGAGTAGAAGGAATAAATGATTATGGAGAGGGTAAAAACCACAAAGAGCGGGTAAAACACGGGCACAATAAACCAGAAATTCCCCACCTTCCTGCAGAATATGTCAATTAGAAAGGCGTTAACAAGGTAAAGGATGAAAAAGGGTTTTGTGGTAATCCAGAGGGCAGGTATCAGGGAGCCGATGAGAAAGAGAAGGATGGGAATTACCACCCCCCAGTTAACGGTTCCTGCCCCAAGTGCTGAGTTCTTTGTCCATCCTTTCCATAGATCCCTAAGACCGCCCGGGTACATGCGGAAATATATATCATCCCCACCAAGGTAATTCTTAATAGGAATTCCATTTTCTGCGAAAATTTGACCGAGTTTGAAATCTTCCACTACTTCTCTTCTAACAGCTTTATGGGTTCCTATATGCTCATAGTGACTTCTTTTAACTGCTATCAAGGGACCATAAAGACCCTTTATAGTTACCCTTTTGGAGATGAGTGAAAAGCTCCTCGAAGCCATGGAGGATATTATGGCGTAGATGGAGCTAAAGTTTTCATAAAAACTTTTAATTTTGTGGTAAGGCCAGATGGACACCACACCATCGAAATGGATGACTTCTGCCACAAGTCTGCTGAGAACATCTGGCTTATTGAACCTCACATCGGCGTCTACGAAGATGAGAATCTCCCCGCAGGAATTTTGATAGCCTACATAGCATGCAAAGGGTTTTCCCAAAAAATCCCGGGGTTTCTCCGATATTTTTATAACCCTTGCCCCCTTTGATTTGGCTATTTCGTAAGTGCTGTCCGTTGATTGGTCGTCAACCACAATGACCTCATAAAGAGGGTAATTCTGGAAATTGATGGTGTCTAAAAGCTTTCCTATGTTGTGTTCCTCGTTGCGCGCAGGGATAATTATGGAAACCGTGGGAAAGCTTTTCAAATTTCTATAAGGCAAAAAAGTGGGATAAAATAGGAGGAATAGGGCAGCTAAAATACCAAATATAGAAATTAAAACAAGCACTTAAAAATTTTATATCTTAAGTGATGTAAGGGCAAAAAGTTGTGCTAGTATGTCGCAATAAATTTCACAAAAGCGCTCCTGGAGATAACGTTCTGGTTTTTATCGTTTATCCTGTTAAATCCGTAAACCAGAGACCAGCATGATGAAAGTGCATTTTCTCCCAGCATTTGCAGTGTGGTCTGGTGGGAAATATCGGAAAATTGGTAGAAAAATCTAAGGTTAAAGTTTTTTAGTTGACGTTCCACCTCAATTTTGCGTAGTATCTTTTCATCCTGGCGTAAGAATCGTCGTAAAAACTTAATCCTGCGGACGTAATGAACCTGGATTTTCTAAAAAAGGCGTCAACAAGATAATATTTGAGATAACCTCCGAAGTACTCTCCAGACTGTGATTCTCCCGAGATGAAGAAAGTTTTAAAGGGCTGATAGTTTACTTTTACGGTCTGGATGAGGTTTTTATAACCCTGGGACTTCTGTAAGTCATATTGATACCATGGAGTCCATTCGAAATGAACCATCAGGTTGGGCAAAATTTTTGATGCAAGGTAAAGGGATCTTGTTTTTCAAAAGGCAATCCGCGGAGGTAATTGATATTACATGCACTTATACCAGCTGAAATTTCAGTAAGGACTTACGGGGAAATGTTATTTTGTGGTAAATTGAGCTCCAATACAGCATGGTGCCAGCGGGATAGGGTATGTATGCCGTTTAAATGTTCACAGAATCCAGCCTTTCAAGCCCAAAATCAAAATTGATCCCTGTTTTCACATCTCTAAATATGTGTAGAAAGATATCGGTCTTGTTATTTCCATTGAGGGTAAGCTGAAAGTTCAGGTGGGTAGAAAGGGGGAGATATCCTTGAAAGTCCACACCTTTGGCTAAAGAGTATTTTCCCCTTGAAAGATAAAATAATCCCGCAGAGAAGTGTTTGGTGTTAAGTCTCTCTCGTATCCCCCAGAAAATTTTATCCGCACTAAAAGGAGAAAGTCTTTCTTCAGTAATTAAAGCAAAGCTTGCCAGTTCCACACTGGATTTCTGGAAACTACCTTTAAATCCCAACTTCAGGTTATCTATGAGTCTCGTATAAAGGAAACAAAGATCTGTTTGCCATAATTCAAAATCCTTGGTAAAAAACGGCCTTTTCTCGGGATAATAGATCATTTTAGCTTTACCTATATTAAACATATCCACGTTGCTTTCGAGGGTATATATTCTGCGCTAATAGTAATACCTAACCTCATGTTGTTATTACTAATGGACAGGTCACAGCCCGATGTAAGTTCTGTGGAATCTTCGAGAAAGACTAATGCAGCGTAAGATGTAGTGGAATTGCTTATTCTGTTATCCATTGTGGGGATTTCAAGGGGCATGGATATTAGATAGGGGAAAGGGGTGTAAATTATGATTTTCTGGATTATCTCAGGAAAGAAATGGGCAGGATTCCTCCACTAAGGAACAGAAATAGATAATAAGGATCAATAGGCCAGGGCATCGGCTCGTTCCAGGTTTATGGTGAAGGTGGTAAAAAAGATTCTTATCTGGAAGTAAAGGATCAGGGAAATGGCAAGGGCCATGAGAAAAGATAAAAATTGTGTAAAAGATACGGGGAGAAAAATTTTTACGATGAATGATAGAGCAACAAAAAAATGCTGTTTAAAATCCAGTTAAACATGAGATTTTCAAGGTGAAGGGTAACAAAATAAAGTTTGAGATCCACGGGCATGGTGAGGATACTGTCAAGTTTTCCGCTTCTCAGTTTCTCAGTGAAACTCAGGTCCACGATGGGAATCATATGGGAGAAAAAACCAAGAAGCAGAAGATAGTAAGTAATAAGAGCCCTGTCAGAGAGGTCTCCTAATTTACCGGTCCAGCGAAAAAATAGAAAGAAAAGGATGAAAATTGCTAAGTTTCGAATTACTATTCCTAAAAAATGAACCCTATACTGATAGGATGCTTTAAAGTAAACCAATATTTGTCTTATGTGGAATCTAGCCCTGTCCATTTTTGACTATGAAAAACTCCAGTATGTCTTCAACTTCGGGGTCCCTCATTTCTATGGAATCTATCTGAATATTTTTACAAGTTCATCATAGAGCCTTTGCGAGTCACCTGCGTTTATGGTTGCCGTGTAAGTGTTATTGCCTTTTTGCTTAAAGATGGGAGAAAGATTTTGCGGATAAGAGGTTTTTACTGTTATTACCCTTTTCTCCGCGTATACTTCGTTAAAAATTTCCCACCCACCGTAAAAGCACTGCTCCCCCTGGCTCAGAATGAGAATTTTATTTGTGATTTTATCCTGTTCTTTAAATATATGGGAAGTCATAATAATCTGGCTCTTCAAACTTTTGAAAAATTTCAGAATGTTTTCCACGGTTAAAAAATCAAGGCCAATAAGGGGTTCGTCCAGGGACGCAAGTACAGGTTCATGGATAAAACCGCTAATAAGTTCTATCTTCACCCGTTCGCCAAAGGAAAGGGTTCTTACCTGTTGTTTTAACTTGTGGGCTATGTTGAGGACCTCTGCCATGTATTCTGCCTTACTCTTTATTTTCCTGGGTGTAATTCCATAGGCGGTACCAAAGAGTAAAATATTGTCCATGGCATTTACGTCGTAAATTAACCGTGACTTCTGAGGACTTACGAAGGATATTTTCGATAGAAACTCCTTCTTCTTTTGATGCGGCACGTAACTTAAAACCTGGATATCTCCTTCGTCGGGGTATAGGATCCCTGCAAGAATTTTAAGAAGGGTGGATTTTCCAGAACCGTTGGGGCCGAGAACGAGAAGATTTTCACCGGGGAGTAGATCAAATTTAATATTTCTGAGAAAAAACTTCCCATTTTTTTCTCCCTTATATTATATTTACCTTTATCCTATGGGGCTCCTAAAGAATTTGCACTATTCTAAATGCATTCAGCAGTTTTAACAAATTGAAGAGAAGGCGGAGGACGGTGCGAATATTGCTTCACATTTCTTCCAATTCCCTGTGAATGTTAAGGTTATAAACTCCTACCTTCTTAGTTGAAGCATATGAGGAATAGAGTAGTTTTCTTTACTCCGGGAAGTGGTGTAGTCATATCAGCTCTGCTGGCGCGTGGCTTATTATTACACGTAAAAGGACTTATAATTTTGCTTGTGAGAATTCTTCTTCTTGGTGATAACAGATCCTATCATCTCTTGAGGTTCTTTGAGAGTTACAGAAATAAAGGGATGGATGTAATCTGTGGTGGTTTTGAAGAGGGTGATAGTTTCTGCGAAAAGTTCAGAGAAAGGGGTATAAGTTCTTTCAAATATATCCTGTCTATTCCTGAGTTGAAAAGGGTTATTAAGGAGTTTAAACCGGATGTAATTCATGCTCACATGGCCGGGAACTATGGGGTCATGGCCATGCTCTCGGGCTTACCTTATGTTCTTTCCCTCTGGGGGCCTGATATAACGGATTTTCCCTTTAAGTCCCCTTTTAAATACCTTACGATTAAAAAGGTGCTGAGTAGAGCCATTTTAATTCATACGGATTCCTACACAATAAGATGGGTTCTGGAGAAAGTCTTTAAAGTCCCTCCAGAAAAAATAGTGGTTTTTCCCTTCGGGATTTCAAAGTGTTTCTTCGATACGAAATGGCAAAAGGACAAGGATGAAATAGTGATCATGACCCACAGGAAATTAGAACGGGAGTACGGACACGAGGTAATTTTAAAGGCATTGAAGATACTAAAGGAGGAGGGTTTTAAATTTAAGTGCTACATTGCTTCTTTCGGTAGTTTAAGGGAAAAGCTGGAGGAGCTTTCAAAGGGCCTGAACCTCCAGAATGACGTCGTATTTACCGGTAAACTAAAAGAAGAGGAGCTTGCAATTCTCTTATCCAGGGCTCACATTTTTGTGTCGGCGGCGAGAACGGACACGACTCCCAATTCTCTCCTTGAAGCTATGACATGCGGTGCCTTCCCCGTTATTAGCGATCTTCCCGTTTATAGGGAATGGGTTCACGATGGTGTAAATGGGCTTTATTTTAAAATGGACAGCCCTGAAGACCTTGCGGAGAAGATCCGCTTTGTTATTGGTAATTATGAAAAATTCGAGACAAAACTAAAATTTAATCGCGAGATTGTTGAGGGTTACGCCAACTGGGAAAGTAACTTCGAAAATTTTCACAAGCTTCTTAAAAGGGTTCTGGAGAAATAATGCGAATACTTTTCGTTTCTTACTTCTTCCCACCCTTTGCCAATGCCACAGCCGTTGAAAGAACCGTAATGCTTATAAGACATCTAAGAAGGAGGGGAAACGACATTGCAGTCCTTACGGCAAGAAACTACACCTTTATGGCAAGGGATGATTCTTTTTTAAAGTATGTTCCTCGGGATATATGGATTGTAAAACCCCATGCCTTAGAACCATCTACTTTTCTTAAAGCAAAGGATTTTTCCATGGCCGAAGGTAAGTCCATCCTTCGAAGATTTGTCTGGCCTGATAGCCGGATTTTCTGGCTCATAAATGCAATTCCAGCAGGTATAAGACTTGTTAAGCAATTTAAACCCGACTCAATTGTAAGTATCGCACCACCCTATACGGATCTTCTCCTTGGATATTTCTTAGCTTCAAGATTCAAAATCCCTCACTTTGTGGATATGTTAGACCCCTGGAGTGATGACCTGTATGGAATGTACCCTTCCGCCTGGCAGAAAAAATTGACCTTTGCGGCTGAAAAGTTAGTCATGCAGAGTGCGAAAGGCTTTATAGTGGCAACTTACCCCATGAAATGGCGGTTGACTGAAAAATATCCCTTTTTAAAACCTGAAAAGGTGGAAAACATTACTTTTGGAATCAATGAGGACCTTGTAAAGGATGTGAGGGAGATTGATTATTCTACTCCTTTTACATTACTTTATCTTGGTACCATGCGGGGGAGTCATAAAAAACCATTGGCTTTTGTGGAAGCCTTTTCGGATTTTGTGAAAGAAGTAAAAGATGCGCGGATAATTGCGGTGGGTAATATCTCGGAAGAGGCAAAGCATTATTTTTTAAGCAAAGTCCCCGAAGAAAATCTGGAGCTTCATCCCTACGTGAAAAACGAGAGAATAGCGGAATTTGTGAACCGTGCTCATGTATTATGGCTTTTGATCTCCAGGGGAACTGGTTTTGAACTTGTGATGCCGGCCAAGACCATCACTTATCTTGGGTTTAAAAGGCCTATTCTCGCCACTGTTCCAGAGGGCTGGACCGCCAGCTTTTTGAGACAAACAGGAGCTAATGTTGTTGATGTGGATAATTCAAATGAAATCTTTTCAGCTCTTTCTCAACTTTACCATGCTTATCAAAGAAAAGCTCTCTCCTTACCGGATAAAAAGGTAGTAAATGAGTTCTATTATTCAAAAATTGCTGAAAAGTACGAGTCCTTTTTGAAAAGCCTCATGTAATCTTTAGAATTGAAAAATGAAGGTTCTTATCGCAGGTGGCGCGGGTTTTATTGGGTCCAATCTTACAAAAAGACTCCTCGACGAAGGTTTTGAGGTAGTTATATTTGATGACCTTTCAAAAGGGAGTCTTGAAAAACTTGATGAATATGTAAATCACCCCCGGCTAAAATTTTACAAACTCGACGTGACCACCGATGAAGTTTTCTCAGTTCCTGAAAAATTTGACGTTATTGTGGATCTTGTGGCCCATAAAATTCCCAGGTATTCCAGTGCGTTGAAGACTCTAATAGTAAATACCCGGGGCTGTGAGAATATGCTAAAGCTGGCCGTAAGGGACAAAGCTAAAATTGTGGTGGCTTCAACATCAGACGTCTATGGAAAGTCCCGGGATTTCCCTTACAAAGAAAATTCGGATCTTTTGCTTGGTCCCAGTACTTCAAGGCGTTGGGCTTACGCTATTTCCAAGATCTTTAATGAGCATCTAACTCTGGCATATCATGACGAGTTTGGTATAGCTTTTGTGATTCTACGTTTCTTCGGTGCCTATGGTCCCCATATGCATCTTGACTGGTGGGGAGGACCAATCGGGGTGTTTTTGAAGAGTATTTACGAAGATAAGCCGTTAACTATTCACGGTGATGGTAGCCAGATGCGTTCCTTTATGTATATTGATGACCTCGTGGAAGCTATTTTTAGAAGTATCACCTATGAAAAGGCTGAAAATGAAATAGTTAATGTTGGCTCTGAAGAGGAGATTTCAATTTTGGACCTTGCAAAACTAATACATCGCCTTTCCTACCCTGAGAAGGAATTGAAGCTGGAGTTTATCCCATATGAAAGTTTCACAAAGAACTACGAAGATCCAAAGCGCAGAGTAGGTGATTTTAGAAAGATGAGAGAAACACTGGAGTTCGTGCCAGTATACAATTTAGAGGAAGGTCTCAAGAAATTTATTGAGTGGTTTAAGTCGAAAACCGCAGGGTAGACCTTTACTGCTTTTCCATCAAATTCAATATTTGATGCGAAATTTTATTTGCACAGTTTTTAACTTCGATTTTTGGGTGCGAAATTGATTTATGACGAGCGGCGCTTGGGCGATTTTTAAAATTGAGTTTTTAAATTTTTAAAAATGGATTAAGGTTTCTTGCAATTTTGAGCTTTCCGCTTCCCATGTGCCCCGGATGGAGGGTTATTTCGGGGTCGAGATTTGTAAGTTTGCGAAGGGAATCCTTCATTTTTTCAGGTAAGCTTTCGGGAAAGTCGGTTCTTCCGATGGTATCAAGAAATAGCGTATCGCCGGAGAAAAGAAGATTATCAAGGAGATAGCACACAGATCCCTTGGTGTGTCCCGGCGTCTCAATTACCTGAATTTTAAAAGGACCAATTTCCACAAAGCATTCCTGTGTTAGTGAATTTGCTTCGGCCGAAAGTTTAAAAGGCGTGCCAAAAAATTGGGAGTGGTTAAGCGAAGGATTGTAAAGCATGGGTTCATCGAGCTTGTGAATGAAAACGGGAATTTTATAAATTTTTGCGTAATGCTCTACCCCCATAATGTGGTCAAAGTGGCCATGGGTTAAGAGGATCGCCAGGGGTGTTAAGTTTTCCATTTGAATGAAGTTGTCAATTCTTTCGTCAATGTCGCCGGGGTCTATTATAATGGCATTCTTTGCTGGAAGTTCGTAAACCACGTACGCATTGGTTTGTAAAGGACCTACTACGAATTTCTTTACCGTTATTTCCATTGCCAGAACTCGACTTAGAAATTATAATTTACCACATGCTTACATTCCAGGATTTAATTTTAAAGCTTTCTCGTTACTACGCCGATCTTGGTTGTGTCATCGGACAGCCTTACAACTCCGAGGTTGGTGCAGGAACCTTTAACCCTTTGACGTTTCTGAGGTCTCTGGGAAAGAAGCCCTGGAAGGTTGCTTATGTTGAGGTTACCAGACGTCCAAAGGATGGAAGGTATGCTGAAAATCCCAATAGAGTACAGCAATATCATCAATTTCAGGTGATTTTAAAACCAGCTCCTGAAAATCCTCAGGAAATATATCTCAACTCTCTCAGGTATATTGGAATTGACATTGAAAAGCACGATGTGCGGTTTGTTGAGGATGATTGGGAATCTCCCACCCTTGGTGCATGGGGACTTGGATGGGAGGTCTGGCTTGATGGTCTTGAGATTACGCAATTTACCTATTTCCAGCAGGTTGGGGGAATTGATCTTGAGGTAATACCCGTGGAGTTAACCTACGGGCTTGAAAGAATTGCAATGTATATTCAAAAGGTAGATTCCATCTTTGATCTCGTCTGGGCGCCGGGGGTAACCTGGGGTGATATCTATAAGCGATTTGAATATGAATTTTCCGTTTTTAACTACGAAAAAAGTGATACTGCCCTGCTAACCGAACTTTTCAGGAAATATGAAGAGGATGCCGAAGAACTTTTTAAGGAAAAATTGCTTTATCCTGGATATGACCTTGTTATTAAAATGTCCCACATTTTTAATCTTCTTGATGCCCGGGGTGCCATATCGCCTTCTGAAAGGCAGTCATACATTTTAAGAGTCAGAAGACTTGCAAAGATGGCCGCTCTTCTTTACATGGAGGCGGAAAATGAGTGAATTCCTTCTGGAAATTGGTGTAGAGGAACTTCCGGCTCTGGATATTTACAACATTGCAGAAGAGTTAAAGACATCATTTGATACTTTCTTGAAAGACAAAAGAATATCTTTTGAAGGGATTGGCGTTTACTTTACTTCGCGGAGAGTTGCGATTCACGTAAAGGGAATTTCAGATTACCAGGAAGTCTGGGAGATTGAAGTTACGGGACCACCGGTAAAAGCGGCTTACGACGATAAGGGAAATCCCACAAGAGCACTTCTTGGTTTTCTTGAGAGCAAGGGTCTCACCCTGGATGATATTTATGTTGAGACGACAAAAAAAGGCTCATATATTAAAGGAAGGATTAAAGAGGGTGGGAAGCCCACTGAAGAGCTCTTGAGGGGTTTTATTCCTGGTTTGATTGGGAATCTTAAGCTGCCCAAGTCCATGAGATGGAACGACAGCGGTTTTAGGTTTTTAAGACCAATAAGGTGGATTCTGTGCCTTTTCAACGAAAGAACTCTTGATGTTGAAATAGCCGGGGTAAAGGCATCTAATTTTACTTATGGCAACAGGCTAAAGGGTAATCAAAAAATTATCGTCAGCTATCCATCTTTATATCTTCAGGAGCTCGAGAAAAATTACGTTGTGGCGGATCCTGAGAGGAGAAAGAACATCCTTGCTGAAAAAATGGAAGATCTTACCTCTAAAGCGGGCTATATATGGGATAGAGATGAGGAGCTTCTCACGGAAGTGGTGAATCTTGTTGAATATCCTGGCGTTATAATGGGAACCTTTGAAGAGAAATATCTTGAACTTCCTGAGGCCGTTATCATCACTGCCATGAAGCAGCATCAGCGTTACTTCGCCGTCCGGGACAGGAACGGGAAGCTTGTTAATCGCTTTCTTTCAGCTATAAACAACACTGAGGATTTAAAAGATAATATCACGCCAAATCACGAAAAGGTTCTAAGAGCAAGGCTCGAGGATGCAGAATTCTACATGAAGGAGGACCTTAAAATACCTCTGGAAGCAAGGATTGAGGAGCTCAAAAAGGTCATTTACAGGGAAAATCTTGGAACAATTTATGACAAGATTTTAAGAGTGGACAAACTAATTGGTGAGTTAATTCCTCAATTCAAGGGCAGGATTGACGTTGGACTCCTCAAAGAAGCCCTCTATCTTTCTAAAGTGGATTTAACGACTCTTATGATTAAAGACGGCAAAGAGTTTACAAAACTCGAAGGGATAATCGGGATGGAGTATGCTTTAAAGCAAGGTAAGGACCCAAGACTTGCACGAATTATTTACGATCACATCCTTCCCAGATTTCCCGGCGATAAGCTTCCAGAAACCATGGAAGGTGCCCTCATTAGTATCTGTGATAAAATTGACACTCTAATGGCTTTTGTAAAATCTGGCGTTGAGATTTCCGCTTCCCAGGACCCCTTTGGGCTTCGAAGGACCCTTTATGCCATTTTTGATCTTGTGAAAGAGAAAAGAATCAGGTTCAACTTTGTAAGGCTGGTAGAAAGGGCAGCAGAACTTCTTGGGGTTGCAAGGGAAAGGGTATCGAGCTTTTTAAACTGGGCCTGGACTCGTCTGGAGAGCTATCTTGAAGAGAAGGAAGGAATTCGTTACGACATCGTAGATTGCGTCGTGTACGCTAACAAAGGAGATTTATGGGATGTAATAGAGAGAGCCAGAGTGTTAAACAGGTTTTATCTGGAAAGTCCGAGAGAGTTCGAAGAAGTGGTTGTCGGACAAAAGAGAGCAAATAATATTTTACAGGGAATCGCGAATTTGCCCCCTGTGGATGAGTCCCTTTTTGAAAAGGATGAAGAAAGAAAACTCCACGAAGTGTTGAAAGCCAGTGCTCCCAGGGTCAAAATGGCTTTAGAGGAGGAGAAATACGAGGAAGCCTTAAAAACCCTGAGGAGTTTGAAACCGTATATTGATAAATTTTTTGACAACGTTTTCGTTATGGTGGATGAAGAAAGAATAAGAAATAATCGTCTGGCACTTCTTTGGGAACTAAGGGAGTGTTTCAGACATTATGGTGATTTTTCTAAAATCATAGTTTCTTCAGCCCAATAGGCTTTATAATATCTCAATGAAATCTGCATTACGGCGAGAGCTTGGAACCTTTGCATTGTTCAGTATTGCCACAGGTGCGATGATTAGTTCTGGTATTTTTGTACTCCCATCGGTGGCTTATAATCTTTATGGGCCTTTTGTATTCCTCTCTTATACTATTTCAGGGATTCTGGCACTACTTGGGTTATTAAGTTTCCTGGAGCTTGTTACTGCCATGCCGAAGGCAGGCGCCGACTATTTCTTTACTTCCAGAACCTTTGGACCCCTTGTGGGTACCGTTTCAGGAATATTCGGCTGGATTGCCATAACTTTAAAATCTGCTTTTGCTATATATGGTTTGATTTTGGTTGTGAGGACTTTTACCAATGTAAATTTGGTTTTACTTGGGGTTGTTTTTACTGCGATTTTTGTAATAATCAACATTTTAGGGGTAAAAGAGGCAGCTGGTCTTCAGATACTTCTGGTTGTTTTTCTGGTTGGTGCCATGTTATTGCACGTAATAAGCGGAGTTTCAAAAATAGAAATGGACAATTTCAAAGGAGTCCAGGGCTTTGATCCCATAAAAATATTGCAGGGTGCTGCCTTCATTTTTGTCTCATATGGTGGGCTTTTAAAATCCACCGCTCTGGCTGAAGAAACAAGAGATCCCCATAAAATTTTACCAGGAGCTCTAATCGCTTCTATTGTTTTTTGTACAATACTTTACACCCTTTACGCATTCCTGATAATTGGAACCCTCCCAAAAGAAATTCTTACAAGTACGGTAACCCCGGCCGCAGATTCTGCGAGGTCAATATTGGGGGAGTTTGGTTATCTATTAATTATTGTTGCTTCAATCCTTGCATTTCTTACCACTGCAAATGCAGGCATTATGTCCGCCTCGAGGTATCTTTTAGCTCTCGGAAGAGACCATTTACTTCCTACTATTTTTACCCATTCCCTCCCTAAGCGCGGAACTCCTTATTTTTCTATCGTTATTACAGGTATGGTTATCCTATTTTCGATATCTCTTCTCCCTTTAGATTATCTTGTTAAATTTGCTTCAGCGGCCATTTTGATGGCTTATATCTTAGGAAGTCTCTCTGTGATAATCTTCAGAGAAAGTAAAATAAAATCTTACAGGCCTGCTTTTAGAGTCCCCCTTTATCCATATTTACCGATTTTTAACATCATTGTTTTCAGTCTGCTTTTTATCGAGAATGGTTTGAAATCTATAGAGGTTATTCTTGTTGTCTTTTTAATCTCTCTATCCATTTATTACTGGTATGGGAGGAAAAAAACCAAAAGGGATTATGCTTTACTTTATTTGATGAAAAGGATTCTACTGGAGAGGGATACCGAGGGTTTACTGGAAGCTGAACTTGCTGAGATTATAATCAGGAAAGAGGAATTACCGAAGAATACTCTGGAAAGTATTTTGATGGATGCCCCTATCCTTGATTATGAAAAACCACTGCACTTTTCGGAAGTGTGCTCTGAGATAATAAGGAGATTGAATTTAGACGATGAAGAAATAAAGGAAATTTTGAGTAATTATAAACCTTCTCAGTTTATTGTTAGCCCCGGATTTGCTCTACCTCATGGCATTGTCCGGGGTGAAAGGATTTTTGTTATGGGTATTGCCAGAAGTAATGGAGGTATTTTCTTCGATGACAAGAGGGTCGAGTGCTGTATATTTATCTTCTCTTCTCTTGATATGAGGGAGTTTTATCTGAAAGTCCTCGCACTGATAGCAGAAGCTGTAAGAAGTAAAGATTTCTGGGCAGAGTGGCGTGATGCACGAGATGCTGATGAATTAAGAAAACTAATTTTAAAATATTTCAAGAAATAGTGAATCTCTTTAGGAAATCTCAGTCAATCTCTTCACCCAGTTTTAACAAAATCTCCTTTAGAATTTCCTTCTCTTTCCTCAGCTCTTCTTTAAAAACACTGTCATCTGCTTTTCTGATTTCTGCACGGAGTTCAAGGATTCTATCCTTTATGATTTTACGCAAAATTTCTACCTGGGACTCATTTAAGATAATTTCCATCATCAACACCTCCTACAATAATAATTATAATGCGGAGTGTACTGAATTTTTTCAAAGCGTTTTGCTATGCGTGTTTCAGTCTTATAATCTGGCGGGAATAAGGGAGAGTAGCTCCGTGTAAGTCCTTTAATATTTAAGCTTAAGGGGGCACTTGACAGTTTATCCCCTTTCCTATATTATTATAAAACTCACACAAGTTTTATGTTCTTTGTCAATCAGGTGGGTGATAGTGTTAGAGCTGGTTGAGGCTGGATTGAACCCTTAATAGAATTCCTATGGAGGGTTTGATCCTGGCTCAGGGCTAA
>JBNARF010000003.1:0-31175 GCA_049719805.1 Candidatus Hydrothermia bacterium
CGTAACAAGGTAGCCGTACGGGAACGTGCGGCTGGATCACCTCCTTTAAAGAGACCTTGAGCTTTCCTGCCTGATTAATACAAGGAGGATAAAAAATGAAGAAGTTTATGGTAACAGCAGTTTTATTATTAATGGTAAGTGTTGTATCAGCAGGCACTTCCGTAGGAATTGGTAACTATATACCATCTCCAGACACAAGCTACGGAATATTGTCAACCCTCAATCCCAGGATTGTTGCCATTAGATTTGGCAAAAATATTTTCATTGAGCCGTCTTTTGTCACAATATATTCACACGCAGAAAACAGGACTCAAGTGCCGGGAGTTGATTCTTTTGATGTGGATTTTAGCCATTTTGGTTTCGATTTAAAAGGTTATTTACCTGTGTTTGAATTTAATAATCTTGGTGTATATTCTTTTCTTGGTTTTGGATTTTACTCTAAGACGCAGAAAACAACGTATCAACAGGATTTTGGAGGAATAGTTAAAGGAGATTACGATAAATCAAGTACTTTTGGATTCAGAGTGCCCTTCGGTATTGCTTTCCAATATCCTCTTTCCAGGTTTTTTACTCTTTCTGTGGATCTGGAGTCTTCTTTTTACTATGATAAGACTTCTTCGTTGGAGAGAAGGGGGAACACAACTACAGATTTGGGAACAGATTCTGAGCTTGGGATACTGCTTCAGAATCAAGTTTTTCGTGTAATGTTGTTCTTTGGGCTTAATTAAATTATTATAACGGGCCTGTAGCTCAGTTGGTAAGAGCGTACGCCTGATAAGCGTAAGGTCGGTGGTTCGATTCCACCCAGGCCCATCTTAATTTGAATGTCGATAATTTTTATTTTGTTTTCTTTTCTTAACCCTTTTGATGTAGTTTTTTCCGAAAGATATTTCACTCCCTTTATTCCGTCTCCAGCGGGTTTAAATTTTAATATTGGCGATTCCGTATCTTTATCTTGTTTCGCTAAGTTCGGAAAATTTTTTGGGGGAATTTCTTTTAAACGGCCTTCAAACGTTTTTTTTGATACCCTTATAGATTTGTCGAAGCTCTATCTGGGAAAAATTAGTGGTGAGCGCTTTTTGGGCTTTTCCTTTGAAATAGGGCTATCAGAGCAGAAAAATACTTTTTCTGGTGAGATATTTGGTTTAGATAGGCACGCTTATGTTGCTCCTTCAATTTACCATAGTTTTATTTCAAAAGGCGATCTTTTCAATTTTAGTTTTTCATTGCCCTTCTATAATCATAAGTTTTTTACTGTCACCGATACCCTTAACAAAAACTCCGGGTTTTCTTACAATATAAATTTTTTATCTATTCATCGCTTTTCTACCCAGTGGTTTATAGTATCTGAATTTTCACTGTCAAAAATTAATTTGAAAAAGACTTTTAAGACCATTCAGCAATTTGCAAATTTCGACTCTGTATTAAATTTTTCAAACTTTTATTCCCAGGCAGTACTTTTTTACAATCCTTTCGGCAATACGTTTATATCTAATGGTCTTAAGATTTATTCTGCTCCAGACTCAAGTTGTTTCAAGTATGTTGTGGAAGGTTTATATGAGGTATCCAGGTTCTTTGATGTAATGGGGACTTTTACGTACAGTTTTGCCTCTTATGAAAGAGTGCTATCTTCTCTGGAAGTTCATAATTTGCACACAAAATTTGGTGATGCTTCTCTCGGTTTGAGGTTTAAGAAGGACTTTATGAGCCTTGCCTTCTGGATATCCCCGGAATCTTTAAAATTTGAATCTTTTTCTCTCCAGGTTAAGTTTGTTAAATAATGGTTCATGATTCATTTTTCCTTTCATGATCTGAAAATTTTCGAACACGAATTACGCACGAATAACCCCCTTATAGCAGAGTCACTTCTGAAGGATGGTGGTTATTTTTATATAGTATTTAAAGGAGTTCCTTTCGCTGCTAAATACGTTGCACTTTTTCCTGGTTACAGAATAGTTAATGTTCCTGTTTCCTTTGCCTCTGGAACTCCCATTTTGACAGATTTTTTCCCTGCAACCATTAAGGCCTTCAAAATTTTGAATATGGACAGAGTGTTTGGTTTTTGGTTTAAAAACAAGCAAAGAGAGTTTGGAATTATTTTTGAACTTATTGGGTCTTTAAACAATATGTACCTCATTAATGAAGATGGAAAAATATTGTATATGGCTCGCAAAGTTTCAGACAAAAGAGGTTTAAAACCTGGGAGGTTTTATGAGTTACCAGCGAAAGTGACGAAAAACGATGTTGATGATTTCGTTGGTACTCAGTTTCCAGAATGTGGATATATTTGTAGAGAACCCGAGGGGCCAGTTTTGTTTTCGTTAAATGCCTTATATCAAAATTGTGTTCAATATTCGCCTTATACCTACGCTCTAGATCGGTACTTTAATTTACTTTATGAATTTAAAAATTCTAACGTCTTGAACCTGGAGACTCTTGAGAAGTATGTTGATATTCTTATTTCTGAGCTCGATCCTGATTACGTTTTTGAAAATGACACTTATCTTAGCAAAAATGGAATAATAGTGCCCGTAGAAAAGGGAGAACGTGTTTCTAAGGTGGTTGGTCGCTATAAGGCGATGCTTTTAAGACTTCATGATCAAAAGAAAGTTGATAAGGTTGACAATACCCAATCTTCCCATTTTCTTGAGTTTACCTCACCCTCCGGGTTTAAGGTACTTGTGGGGAAAAGTGCCAAGGCCAATCGAATTTTAACATTTAATATTGCAAAATCTCACGATTATTTCTTTCACATTCGTAATTATCCTGGTGCTCATGTGGTATTATTTTCGGAGGGTAAGAATCCAACGGAGGAAGATATTTTGTATTGTGCCCATCTTGCTGTAAGATTCTCCAGGGCCGGAAAGGGAAAATTTGAGGTTATGTATGCTCCAATTTCTGCAGTGTACAGGAAGAAGGGAATGAAAGAAGGAGAGGTTTATTTGAGAAGTTTTAAAACTCTATTAGTAGACAAATGAAAGACCTTGATAATTTTTTTGATGTATTGGCAGAAAACGGTGTAAAATTAAACGAAAAACAGAAGAACCTGATTGAATACTATACAGATTTGATTTTGCATTTTAACAGAACTATTCATTTAACCTCCCGTTCCAATACTAATTTTGTCATTTTGAAGAATTTGTTTGATAGCGCAGTTTTGAAGGTATTCCTTCCCCACTTTGACTCACTGGTCGATCTTGGAGCTGGGGCAGGTTTTGTGGGAATTGTCAATAAAATTCTCAACCCATCAATTACACTCTACCTTGTGGAAAAAAATACGCGAAAATCCTCCTTTTTATCTATCGTTGTGAAAGAGCTGGGATTTGACAATGTTTATATTTTTCAATCGGATTGGAAGGAGCTTATTCTTGATGCTGATGTGGCTGTTTCCAAGGCTTCATGTGGACTCAGCGAACTCATCGAATTGATGTCCAACTTTCTAAAACCTGAGGGATTGTTACTTCATTACAGCACCAGGCTCACCGCATGTCCTCTGGTAAATAAATTTTATAGATATTTTTCACCCTATGTTTCGAGACCCCAGTATATCTGTGTTTACATAAACAAAGTTGGTGATAGTGGAAATGTTCCACGTGGAACATAGCTTTTGTTTTTTTGCAGCCGAACTTTTATAATAAAATTATGACCGGCGGTAAAATTATTGCCATATCCAATCAAAAAGGGGGAGTTGGTAAAACTACGACCTGTACAAATTTAGCCGCAGCCCTTGGATTGCACGAGAAAAAAGTTCTTGTGATAGATATGGATCCTCAGGCTAACACTTCCAGTAGTTTAAGATTTCCCGATGCTGAGGTTACTATTTATGATGTTTTACTGAATAAAGTCTCAGTTCGCGAAGCAATAAAGAAAACAGAAGAAGACAATGTTTGGATAATTCCTTCGAATAAATCCCTGGTGGGTGGTGAAACAGAGTTCAGAGAAATTGAAGAGTGGCAATTTTTACTAAAGAGAGCTCTGGAACAGGTAGACGGCTTTGATTACGTGCTTATTGACACCCCTCCTTCACTGGGAACATTAACGATCATGTCTCTGGTGGCTGCTGATTCTATTCTTGTTCCTGTACAGTGTGAATATTACGCACTGGAAGGTTTAACTCAACTCATGAAGACCATAGTGCTAGTTAGAAACTCTTATAATCCAAAATTAAAAATTGAGGGGCTACTTTTGACAATGTATGATAAAAGGTTAAATCTTTCCAGGCAGATTGAAGAAGAGGTCCGCAGACATTTTGGCCGGAAAGTATTTAATACAGTAATTTACAGAAGTATTAGACTTGCAGAGGCACCGAGTTTTGGCTTATCCATCGTTAAGTATGCACCTGATTCTCTTGGTGCTTCAAACTATATGGATTTAGCAAGGGAGTTAATGTATGAGGAAAGCATTGGGTAAAGGCCTTGGGGCATTAATCCCTGATGCAGAGTTTGTCGAGAGTATCAAACTCGTTGAAATAGAAAAGCTCGAGAGGAATCCCTTTCAACCTCGAGACGATATCGAGAGAAATATTGACAATCTTGTGGAATCCATAAAGACTCATGGGATACTCGAGCCTATTCTTGTAAGGAAAAGCGGTGATAAGTATGTAATTGTTGCGGGGGAAAGAAGATATCTTGCCGCAAAAAAGGCCGGTCTCGACAAAGTTCCCGTAAGAGTTTTGGATGTTAATGATTCTCAGATGGCTGAGCTTGCTCTGGTGGAAAACCTGCTCCGTGAGGATTTGAACCCCTTAGAGGAGGCCCAGGGGATTGAAACCCTGATTGAGAAATTTAATTATACCCACGAAAAAGTTGCAGAGGTTCTTGGAGTTGATAGGGTAACGGTAACGAATAAATTGAGACTTTTAAAACTGAGTGAGCCTGTAAAGAAATTACTGAGGGATGGTGCGATTTCCGAGGGACATGCAAAACTTCTTGTTTCTTTACCTGAGGAAGAGCAACTCACATTGGGTAAGATAGTGGCGGAGAAAGGATTGAGTGTAAGGGAACTTGAAAAGTTATTACAGAAGAAAAAGGCAGATGAGAACAGGCCAGTTAAGGTTAAATCCATTTCCATGATCTCGAGATTTCCCGGTGTAAGAGTGACTGTAAGCGTTAAACCTTCAGGTGAGGGACAGATTCTAATCAAATTTAAGACTAAGGACGAATTCTTAAAGATAGCTGAACTTTTGCAGCTAAAACCGGAGTCCCCCTCAAAATGAGCAATTTGATTTTCCCCCTTCTCTTTTCGTGGTATTCGTTCTTTTCTGTAAATGCAACTGATGGATATTTTAAAGACGGTCTTTTTTATAACTCAAACCCTGCACTCAATAAAAAATTTGAAAATAGCATTTATATTTCAGGCAAATTCTGGGATTCCGATACTAAAATTGCAGAATTTTTAGGTTTTAGATCAAATTTTTCTCTCGACTTTGTTTTTTACAATTTCGGTTACTTTCCCTACTCTGGCCTTGTACCCGATGATTATCTTAATTTAAATTACGCTGCCTTTGCTTATAAAGTTGCTTTAGGATACGTGATACCCTTTGAGTCTAATTTCTTTTTCGGGATTCAGCCGCAATATCAGCGATTTGAATACCATAATTTTTATGCTGAGGGTATTACTTTAAATATTGGATTGCTCGGCATCTTTGGTTCTTCTAATCTTCCAATTCAAATATATTTCAGGGATTTTGGTTTTGGTTCAAATCAGGGTTTTAATTTTCCAGCAAGCTTTAACTTCGAAACAGGCTATTATTTTAAGGAGAGAATATTTTTAAACGCAAAGTTTACGCAGGACTTTGCAGAAGGATTGGATAAATTTTTTAAAAAGCAGTATTTAATTAGTGTTACCGGATTTTATAATTTTAGGCACATAATATGGCCGGGTTTTTCTTTTTATCTGGGTGACGATCTTCGTATTGCATCTTTTCAATTAAAGATAAGACCCAAAGGGAGGTTGGGTATATTTTATTCAGTTGTTTTAAGGAAAGAACATTTTGGACCTGTTCAAAGCCTAACTCTGGGGGTAGAATGAGATGTTCTATCTTGATTTTGAACGTCCTATTATGGAAATTGAAAAGGAAATTGCTGAGCTCAAAAAGCTCGCAAAAGATAACCTGAATCTCTGGGCGGAAGTAAGGGAACTTGAGGAGAAGGCTCTGAAATTGAGAGAGAAGATTTACTCAAATCTAACAAGATACCAAAAAGTACAAATAGCCAGGCATCCCAATAGACCCCATACTCTGGATTACGTCCAAAGCATTTTTGATGATTTCGTTGAAATTCACGGTGATAGAGCTTTTGGTGATGATCCAGCAATGGTATGTGGTTTTGGAAAGATTGATGGTTATAAAGTAATGATTGTAGGAGAAGAAAAAGGGAGGACTACTCAAGAAAAAATTTTACGTAATTTTGGCATGCCTCATCCTGAAGGCTATAGAAAAGCAATAAGGGCCTTCAGGATTGCCGATAAATTTGGACTTCCCGTAATAACTTTTGTTGACACACCCGGAGCTTATCCTGGTATTGGGGCTGAAGAGAGGGGACAGGCGCAAGCTATAGCTGAAAGTATAAGGTGTATGCTTCAAATCAGTGTTCCCGTAATTGTAGTTATTATCGGCGAGGGTGGTTCAGGTGGTGCCCTGGCTATCGCTGTAGGGAATAAGATTTTAGCTCTTGAACATTCTATTTATTCGGTTATTTCGCCTGAGGGTTGTGCCTCAATACTCTGGAGGGATTCAAGTAAATCCATGGAAGCCGCCGAAGCATTAAAGCTAACAGCTCAAGACCTCAAAGAATTTGGAATCGTTGATGAGATTATCCCGGAGCCTCTTGGTGGGGCCCATTGGGATCCTGAACTTACTGCGAGAAATGTAAAGGTAGCTATATTAAAATATCTGAGTTATTACAGAGATTTTGACAGAAAGGTTGTTCGAGAGGAAAAACTTTTAAAATTTAGAAGTTTTGGCGTCTTTAAGGAATAATTTTGCTACTGCCCCTTTTCTCTAATGGTATTCCTGCGCGACAAAGGGGACATTCTTCCGGATTATAGGTCTTAACAGCCTCCCGGTATACAGAAATCAAAGGTTCTACTTCTTGTGGTTTTGTGTTACTTCTGTCAACTAACACGAAGTACCCGACTATTTGGTTCAGATAACCTGTAATAGCTTTTTTGATTTTCAGGAAAGAACCGCCGGTGGTAAGAACGTCGTCACAAATTAGAATCTTATCGTTTTCAGAGATTTTGAAATCTCTTTTTAACACAAAGCCGTCATTTTCTTTTTCTAAATATATAGCTCTTATTCCCATTAGATCTGCGACTGCAAAAGCAACCAGAGCACCGCCCGTTAACGGGCCAATACACAGGGTTGGGTTGAGACTTTTAATCTCCTCATTCTTTAAGGAAATGAGCTCTTTTACAAGCTGTGGATTTTCTAAGAGTCTAAACTTTTCAAAATATACATCAGAATGAAGACCACTGGAAAGGAGAAAATGGCCTTTTAATATTACGTTATTTTCCTCCAAAATTTTCCTTATTTCACTCATGTGCAAACTCCACTGTGGAAAAGATTAATCTCCCTCTTAGAATGTATTCAATTTTGTCCTGTACATCTGGATTGAAGATACCATAGTCAAACATATAAAACTTCCCGTCTTTATTAAAGGAAATGTTTATAAATCCGCCTCCTATGGTTTGTTTATTATTTTGCCAGGCTCCAATAATGGTAATTGCCGGGATATTCTTTAGCCCAATGGTGTCCACTTTAATAGTTTTTAAAAGTACGGAATCACCCCCATAAAAAATGGTGGTAAGTGAGTCTCTAATTTTTAGAAATCTCTTGAAATTAAGATCTTCAACTGAATCCTTGAAATAGCAAAATATAAATCGATCTGGATAATGCTTATAGAGAGTGAAAAAGTCTTTTGCGTGTTCCTTATAAACCCAGCCTGGGGATAAATCAAAGGTAAAGCCATACTTTTTTAGGAGTTTTCTTCTTAGTTTTTTATCGTGTCCAAGGAAATATTCCTTTTTTTTCAGAAAGTCCATGTAATGTTTTACAAAACTTTCCTTAAGGGTAGGGGCATATTCTCTGAGTAATTTCAAAGTGGAGTCTTTATTGGCACCAAAGACTCCATAGACCAGGTCCTCTTCGGTGAAAACGTTTGTTCTGTAGAACACTCCAAATTTTTTCCCGGTAAAAACTCTTCTAAAAAATTCAAAATTACGGGATTCCGGATATGATAATATGATGATATTTTTGTAGTTAAGGTAGCTCATGAATTGATCGTAAGTGATGGGCGTGATTCTAAAAAGTGGAGTTTCGTGTGGTGTATAGAAGGTGTCATTAATTAAGGAATCGAGTAGTCCAATTTTGTCAGGGAATTCATCACAAATGAAAACGATCTCATTCTCCTGACCTGTAGGCATGTAATGGCTTTTGTTACCACATCCTGTTAAAACAAAGATAAAAATTACCAGCGGTGTTAATATTTTTTTATGCGACATAAAATTCATCTCCTTCAAGTATAAGCTTTAAATGTTCCCTTATTTCATCATATTTTATAATCTCTCTTTTGTTACGCAGCAATTTTAATGCTTCTTCTTTAGACTTTTGAATAATCTCCTGGTCTCGCTTAAGATCCAGGATTCTAAATCCTCCGAAACCATGTTGTTTTTTCCCGAGGAACTCACCGGGTCCCCTTAATTCGAGGTCAATTTCAGCGAGTTCAAAGCCGTCAGTAATACGCTCAAAAGCTTCCAACCTTTTTTCAGCCTCCTCAGATATTTTAGAAGCCCTTATAAGAATGCAGTAAGATTTCTTCTCGCTTCTGCCAACTCTGCCTCTGAGCTGGTGCAATTGTGCGAGGCCAAATCTTTCAGCATGTTCTATGATAATTATCGTTGCATCAGGTACGTCAATGCCCACTTCAATTACGGTTGTGGATACCAGTACATTATAATCACCGGTTCTGAATTTTAACATAACTTCCCTCTTTTCGTTGGTAGGAAGTCTTCCATGCAGAAGTCCAATTTTAACATAGTCTGGTGCAATTTCTTTAAGGTGTCGGTATATCTCTTCACATGCTTTAACTTCAAGGGATTCTGACTTTTCAATTATTGGGGCAATAATGTAAGCTTTGTTCCCTTCCTTTACTTTTTCAAAAAGCCAATTGTATATTGCTTCTCGTTTGTCCTCGGTCCTCACGGCAGTAATAACCTTTCCCCTGTTTATTGGTTTTTCGTCGAGGATACTCATGCTCAGATCTCCGTAAAAAGTCAATGCAAGGGTTCTCGGGATGGGGGTGGCGGTCATCACAAGGAAGTGAGGTGTAAATTCAGATTGCTTTTCGAGCAACTTACCTCTTTGTACCACACCAAATCTGTGCTGCTCGTCTACCACAGCAAGAGCAAGATTTTTAAAATTTACATCTTCCTGGATTAAAGCATGGGTTCCTATTATGATGTTTGCCTCTCCTTGCTCGATTTGTCTGATGGTTTCTTCTCTGGTCCGCCTCGTGGCCCGGGAGAGTAGCGCTACATTCAAATTAAAATCTTTTAATAATTCTTTTGTGACTATATAGTGTTGCTCTGCAAGAGGTTCAGTAGGTGCCATTAATACAGCCTGATAGCCATTCTGAACGGCAATTAACATAGCATAAAGGGCAACAACAGTTTTTCCAGAGCCGACATCGCCCTGCAAAAGCCTGTGCATTGGCTTATGGCTTGCAAGGTCTTTTGAAATTTCCTTAATGACCTTTATTTGAGCTTTTGTCAATTTAAAGGGAAGAGAATCAAGGAATTTTTGAACCAGGAGGCCTGAGGGTTTTAAAGGTATTGCATTCTTTAGTGTTGATTCCTTTCTCCAGTTTAATTTTAGAAAAAAATAAAAGGCTTCCTCAAACACCAATGTGTTTCTTGCTTTAGTGGCATTCTCAAGGGTATCCGGAAAATGGAGGAATTTTATAGCTTCTTTTCTTTTGAAAAGATTGTGGGCAGATCTTATCATATCTGGAAGGGTCTCTGGAATTAATAGTCTTTCATCTCTTAGAAGATTGTAAATTATTCTTCGAATGATTCTTGTGTCTAAATTCTCTGTCTGGGGATAAATGGGAACAATGGAACCGCCCACCAATTCTTCAAATTGTTCCTTTCCCAGGAGTGCATATTCTGGATGTATGAATACACATCTTCCGCTGATCTTATCCTGTATTACCCTCCCACTAAGGATAATTTCATCGTTTAAAGAGAAACGCGATGCCATTTCAGGAATTGACCAGAAAGCTTCTACCCACCCACTTTCATCTTCTATGACCAAGGAAAATCCTTCCTTTCCGATTAGTTTTCTCGGGCTGATTATTCTAATAATTCCTTTTACGGTGGCAAAATTGTTTGGTTTTAGTGTATTTATTTTCTGAATATTTGTTCTATCCTCGTATCTTCTGGGGGCCAGGTAAAGTAGGTCGTAAACTGTTTCGACTCCTATTTTTTTTAAAAGTCTTGCCCTTTGGGGCCCTACGTTTTTTATATACTGAACAGGGGTATCCAGTGTTAGTTCTGGAGTCTTTTGCTTACCCATCCAAGATATGATGCCACCATTAAAAATTTATATATTTCTCTGTAATCGGAAGAGTTGAACGAAACCTTTCGTCCATCAATGAGGGATGCTCCCGGTATTTGTGAGATCAAATAAGCAATTAATGTGTCATTTGTGGCAATTTCGATGGTAAAAGGCGGAGTCATTTCCATGGGAGGAATATTCTTTAAATTGTCCAGAGCCTTTTCTATGGCCCTGGAAAAACTTTCTTGTACCTCTGAGTAGGGCAGTAGTTCAGCGGAAAATCGGGATATAGCCCTTTTTGTAACTACAAATTCTGTTTTAGGAAAATGGCTATTTGAGAATCTTTTAAGGACATCATCCCCAGAAATTAATATGACCGGAACGTTGAAATAAGAAGCAAGAAGGCCGTTTATTTCAGCTTCACCTACGATCTTTCCATTAATAGCGACTTCGTAGAAGCTTCCGGATGAATAGGAATGATCCATTTGACCGGGAGATTTTCCGATGGGGGCATGATAACCAATAAACATACATGCATCGTAAGAACTGTCGATGGTCTCCATCATATAAAATTGCCTCGGAAAGCCTCGTACTAAGGATACTCTGTCTGGAAGCTGGTCAGGAATGATATTATAGCCCAGTGCATGAGAATCCACAACCACTATTTTTGCGCTTTTAGAGTGTCTGAAAAGCTGATCTATAACAAGTTTAACTTCTTTTGTAACAAAGTAAGAAATTTTTTCCTGGGGCTCAGCCCAACTTACTAGTCCCCATATACCCTCCATGTCCACGGATATTAGGATTTTCATAGACTATCTCCTCTTAATTATCGATACAAAAAAGTAATCGCAGTCATTTTTAGACCCATCAATGTAAATCCCAAAGTCGGATAATATGTAACTAAATTCAAACTCAAAATGGTTCGAAATAATTATAAAATCTTTATGACGTTCTAAAAATTCTTTGATCTGGTTCTCGTTTTCATCAGGTGTAACGGTACATGTCATGTAAATAAGAAACCCTCCTCGCTTGACCAAAGTAGCCCCGTTTTCTAAAATTTTTCTCTGAATTGAAGCCAATTCTTTTATTTTTTCGGGAGAAATTCTGTATTTAATTTCAGGTTTTCTCCTTATTGTTCCAAGGCCAGAACAGGGTGCATCTATTATCACGACATCAAAAGTGTCGTTTTTAAATGCAAGGGTGGTTGCATCTGAATTAATTAGAAATAAATTTTTTAGACCAAGCGCTGTTTCATTCTTGAAACGCAGAAGTTTTCGGAGGTTAACATCGTTGGCTAAAACGATGACATCCTGGAAAGATTCGGCAAGAAATGAGCTTTTATTACAGGGGGCTGCGGTGAGATCGATGTATGTTCCACGTGGAACATATGGGATTAAATGCTGTGCTATTTGAGAAGATAAATCCTGGAAAGCGAATCTATTGGGAGGGCAGGAGGAGTTAAATTTTTTGAAATTGAGGATTCTAAATGTTTCAGGAAATAAAACATTCTGAATCTCCTGGTAGTCATATGGATAGTTTGAATTCTTGAAGAATCTAATGTACGTGGGGTGTGTGGTAAGTGAATGCTGTAGAAAGTCTTTAAAAATCCTCTGATCTAAATTTTTCTTTAAGTAAAAGTATAGAGGTTCGGGTATGGAATAAGTCACGAATTCAGGAAAATTTACATCTAATCCCCGGGATGCCCTTCTAAGAAGGGCGTTCAAGAGTTTGGCAAATCTTTTATTAACGAGATTATGAGCGATTTCCACATAGGTGTATACAGTGGCGTAAGGCGGCTTGTTAAGGAACAGTAATTCATAAAAGGAAACCAGAAATATGGACTTTTCTAAAGGTAAAAAATATTGAAAATTGTTTTTATGGAGAAGAGCATTAACAACGTGTTCTATGTATAGCATACGCTTTAACGTTCCATAACAAAGTTCACTCACAAATTCGATATCTAAATCTAAAGAAGAAGAAATGCTCTTAATAAGAGGAGAAATCCACGATTTCTTGACTAAGAACTTTTCAATGATTTTTACAGCAGTGATTCGGGACTTATCCATTTAGTAATTCAGGAATTTCACAAAGACTGCATATAAAATAGTCAGGGGAGACTTCTGTACTCAGGGGGCTTATATTAGAAAGAAAAATTGTTTTCATATTAAACTTTTTACCCAGCACTATGTCCTCTTTCCTGTCACCTACCATGTAAGATTCGGAGGGATTAATATTATACTTTCTGAGCAATCTCTTGAGCATTAAGGTGTCAGGTTTTCTGCAGGGACACCGTTCCGCAGGATGATGTTCGCAATAAGCTATCTCTGTAATAAAAATTTTTTCCTGCATCAAGCGAAGCGTTATTTCACGGTGGATGAGTTCGATTCTGTCTTTAGAATAATATCCCCGTTTAACACCTGACTGGTTTGTGATCAGAAATAACTTGAATCCTTTTGATTGAATGAGTCTTAAAACATCAAAGGCGCAAGGTAAAAATCTAATCCCGAGGGGAGTGGAGAGATAGTGCTTATTAACTATGATAGTTCCGTCTCGATCGAAAAAAAAGGCCCTCATTGATTTAAAAGAAAATTTTTGAGCTCAAGAAGAGCTTTACCTCTGTGGGAAATGGAATTTTTTAAATTGATGGGAAGTTCACCGAAGGTGCGTCCCAGAGGTGGATACAGGAATATTGGGTCATACCCGAATAGATTGGAACCCCTTTCTTCATCCAAAATGAATCCCTCAACTTTACCTTCAAAAAAATAGACCCCTCCCTCAGAGTTAATATAGCAGATTACAGTTTTGAAATAAGCAATTCGTAAATGAAAAGGTAGGAATCGAACCGTGTTTAGTAACTTCTTCCTGTTATCCTCATAGGTTGCCGAAGGTCCAGCGAATCGGCTGGAGTAAATTCCGGGAATTCCGCCAAGGTAAGGCAAAAATAAACCTGTATCATCGGATATTACTGGGCAGAATCCATGGTCATAGAGGTATTTAGCCTTTAAATAAGAATTTTCTTCTAATGTGTACCCGGTCTCAATTTCTTTGGGCAATGGTAGAGGGGAAGAAAAGAATTGAATGTTAATACTGTGAAAAAAAGTTGAAATTTCAAGAATTTTATCTTGATTTCCCGAGGCAATGTATATTTTAAGGAAGCTCAATTTCGCATTGAACTATAAAAGCGTCTGGATAACCATTTTGTCTTAAAAAATCACGGTATCTTTCAGCCTCCTCTCTAGTCTGAAAGTTACCTACGCGGATTTTGTAGGGCGTTATGTCGCCAGGGACTTCTTCCAGGTACACGGGCATATTTAGACGGAGCTTTGCATCATTAAACGCAAGTTCTGCACGGTTCCGATCTTGAAAGGAAAAAATTTGAACTCTAAAACCAGTGGCTTTCTTAACAGGCTTAATCTGAGAGGTTATAGGAGGGGTTTTAACAGTCGTGTCAAAGGTTTGTGGCCTTAAGGTGTCAACTTTCGTTGTTGAAGGTTCAATGGTGATTACCTTTTCACCTTCTGCAGTTTTCCTAACGGCGCAATTAGATAACAGCAGTAAAAATAAAGCCACAAAAAGGTAAATTTTAAACTTCATTATTTATTGCCCCCATATTTTTTCTGAAACTTCTCAATTTGTCCTGAAAAATCTGCAGTAACTGTTTTTCGCGCCTGACCAGTGTAGAAAGGATGGCACTTTGAGCAAATTTCCACTTTGATTTCTTTACGTGTGGAACCTGTAACAATTTCATTGCCGCAAGCACATTTAATAACAGCGTCTTTATAATATTGAGGGTGTATGTTTTTCTTCATGATAACCTCCTGAAATTTTGCAAAATTATAAACTTGACAAATTGAACTATCAATAAAGGTTTTTTTAAATAAACCAACGTCAAAATTTCTCTGAAGGTGCAGTATCTGCTTCCTCCGCGATTTTTAGCAAGTATCTTCCATAATCCGTGTTAAAACGTTTTGCAAGAGTAAGTAAATCTTCTCTGGATATGTAGCCCATTCTATACGCGATTTCTTCAATACAGGCTATGTAGAGGCCTTGTCTTTCTTGAATAGTTTTTACAAAATTTGAAGCATCCAGAAGGCCCTCGTAAGTACCCATATCAAGCCAGGCAAACCCTCGGCCCAAAACTATTACCTTAAGTTCACCATTTTCCAGATATATACGATTTATGTCAGTTATTTCAAGTTCACCTCTCGCAGAGGGTTTTAACGATTTTGCATACTCCACGACTTTTTCATCGTAAAAATAAAGTCCCGGAATGGCCAGGTTAGACTTTGGAACCTTTGGTTTCTCTTCAATAGAAACAGGGATTCCATCGCTATTAATTTCTATGACGCCGTAATGTTGAGGCTCCTTGACAGGATAACCAAAGATAATTGCACCTTTTTGCAGCTGTCCCGCAGTTTTGAGAATTTGTCCGAACCCCCTTCCATAAAAAATGTTGTCACCAAGAGCAAGGGCTACTTTGTTTTTAGCAACAAATTCTTCACCGATAATGAAAGCATCAGCAATGCCCCTGGGTTGCGGTTGAACGGCATAAGATATTGACAGACCAAGATGCGACCCATCGCCAAAGAGTCTGCGATACAAATCAACATATTCAGGGTTTGTTATAATCAAAATTTCGCGGATACCGGCAAGCATCAAAGTCGAAAGGGGGTAATATATCATGGGCTTGTCGTAAACGGGGAGCAGCTGTTTACTCACCGCCAATGTTATTGGATACAATCTCGTTCCACTACCACCGCTTAAAATAATTCCCTTCATACCACATAATTATAAAAGAGCCTTTAAAGAATTGAAAATTCACAGAATATGAAGTAAAATTTATACAAATCACAATCGGGAGGTTATCGTGAAAAAAGAATATGAAGTTCTCCGTAACCAGTTACTTGAGGAAAAAAGAAAGATACTTGAAATTCTGGCAATTGAAAAAATTAACGACGAAAATTCCAGTCACCAGTGGACTGAGCCCAAAGATCTTGAGGACTGGGCGAATTTAACGATGTCTGATGATATCAGAAATAAAATTTGTGAAAGAGAATATCAAACCTTAAAAGAGATTGATGAAGCTCTTTCACGTTTAAGTACAGGCAAGTATGGGATTTGTGAAAAATGCGGGAAAGAGATTGAGATAGAAAGATTGGAGCTAATTCCCTGGACAAGATATTGTTCATCCTGTTCGAAAGAATTTGATAAGGGTAGATAAGAAATGCCCGAGCCCTTAGAGCCACGGGAAATTCCCACTCTGATTGAAGAAGAAATACGCTCATCGTACATTGACTATGCGATGAGCGTAATTATAGGAAGAGCTCTTCCTGACGTTCGGGACGGACTGAAACCGGTTCAGCGAAGAATTCTGTATTCGATGAGGGAACTGGGACTTTTACCAGGAAGGCCCTTTAGAAAATCTGCAACTGTCGTAGGAGAAGTTATTGGTAAATATCATCCCCACGGAGACCAGTCAGTTTATGATACTCTCGTAAGGCTTGCCCAGGACTTCACCATGAGGTATCCCCTAGTGGATGGGCAGGGTAATTTTGGCTCTATTGATGGCGATCCCCCAGCTGCATATCGTTATACTGAGGCCAGGCTATCACCCATTGCCATGGAACTCCTTGAAGGCCTTGATGAGGATGCCGTCGATTTTCAATTAAATTTTGATGGCCGCCTCCAGGAACCGGTGGTATTACCCTCAAGGTTTCCAAATTTACTTTGTAATGGCGCCTACGGAATTGCGGTGGGTATGGCCACGGAAATTCCGCCTCACAACCTTTCAGAAGTAATTGATGCTTTGATAGCTTTGATTGATAATCCTGAACTAACTGTGGACGATTTACTAAATTATATCAAAGGCCCTGACTTTCCAACGGGTGGAATAATAGTAGGGACAAAGGGCATAAGAGATGCATACACCACGGGTTCGGGTACCATTACGGTAAGAGCAAAGGCGCACGTTGAGGAGAAAACGGGTGGTCGCCTGCAACTGGTGTTCACTGAGTTTCCATATAGAGTAAGCAAAGCCAATGTAATCAGTAAAATAATTAATCTCGTGAGAGACGAGGTAATTAAAGAAATATCAGAAATAAGAGATGAATCAGACCGGGAAGGCCTGAGATTGGTTATAGAACTTAAAAGAGGAGCGGATCCTGATCTTGTACTGAATAAGCTTTATAAGCATACTCAACTCCAGGAAAGTTACGGGTTAAATTTCTTAGCGTTAGTAAATAATGTGCCCAAAATTTTGAATCTAAAGGAGATTTTACAGGAGTATCTTAGATTTCAGGAAGAGGTCAACACCAGAATAATTAGATTCAGGCTTAAAAGGAAAGAGGAACGAGCACATATTCTAGAAGGATTTAAAATCGCCCTTGATAATCTTGATCTCGTAATAAATTTGATAAGAAATGCCGAGGATCAGAGAGAGGCAAAGGAGAAATTAATGGCGTCTCTCGGACTCTCTGAAATTCAAGCCCAGGCTATTCTTGACATGAAACTGGGTAACCTCACCAGGCTCGATAAAAGCAAAGTTGAAAAAGAGTATGAGGAGTGCATTAAGGACATTGCAAGATTCCGAGAAATACTTTCTAATCGAGTGCTCCTTCTGGAAGAATTAAAAAAGCAGTTTATGGAGGTCAAGAAAAAGTTCGGTGATGAGAGAAGAACCTCTATTACCACCGAGGAGCTTATTCCCTTTAACGTCGAAGAACTGATTCCGGATGAGCAGGTAATTGTAACAGTTACTTACAAAAATTACATAAAGAGAACTTCTATTGCCTCTTTCAAGACTCAAAAGAGAGGGGGGAAGGGCAAAACAGGAATTCGGACCTATACAGATGACTACCCTGTAGCTATTATTTTGAGTTCAAATCACAGCAACCTCCTTCTCTTTACAAACTTTGGAAGATGCTATGTTCTTAAAACCCATGAAATACAGGAGGGTGGCTTACAGGAAAAGGGTGTATCATTAAGACGTTATGTAAAATTAAAGGACGATGAGCGTGTAATTGCTGCTCTCACTATTAGGGACGAAGAGTTTGATAAGGAAAGATATGTGTTGTTTGCTACTTCAAATGGGATAGTGAAGAGAACTCCCCTCAGGGTATTTGCTAAGGCAGGTAGACAGGGCAAAAGGGCAATTAATCTGAAAGAAGGTGATATAGTAGTTGATGTCATATTAACCACAGGAAAGGATGAGATAATTCTGGCTAAAAATACGGGAGTTGCATCGAGATTTCCAGAGGATGAAATCCCTGTCCACAGTGAAGGCGCAACGGGGGTTAAAGGCATGAAGCTCAAAGGGAACGAAAAAGTGGTTTCCATGGTTAAAGTGGTTCCAGGTCGAGAAATCCTAACAATAACGGAAAACGGTTTCGGTAAAAGGTTTTCGTACGACGAAATTGCGCTGCACCACAGAAACACCGGGGGAGTAAAAATACTCAGTGGTATTGAGAAAACTGGAAATTTGAAAAAGCTTGGTGTAGTTAATGAGCAAGATGAAATAATAATACTTACAAAAAGCGGTAAAGTAATCCGCTTAAAATCGGAAGAAATAAGGGTACTTAAGAGAACGTCCATGGGGACTAAACTTGTAGATACTGGAGAACAGGATGTGGTAATAGATTGTGAGATCATTCCTCATCAGGAAGGCATTGAGGAGGAAGAATTATTCTGAAATTCATACTGAGTACTCTTTTTACCTTTAATCCTGCAACCCAAAACACGAACCCTATCGTTCCATTTTTTATACCCGGGTATCAATATGTCAAAACTTTAGAAAGGAGGACATTAATTTATCCTGCCATTGAATTAACCCTGGGCACTATTTACGGCATCTACTATTACAGAGAAAGAGTGACTATTAACTATGCACGCACTCTGGCCTTTGAGAAAAGCGGTATAGCCCTTTCTTCAAAATATACACAGGACTGGAGGTTAGTTGAGGCGTATTATTCTTATGAAGAATACGTGGAATACCTGTACAGGCTTGCCAGACAGATATATCCTGACGACCCGCCAAAACAGGACCAATATGTGAGGGAAAGGCTTCCAAAGCAGAAATGGAGCTGGAGCGATTGGGATTCTTATTACACATTTCAAAAGGAACTCCGTTATTACCGCGAACTTGGCGGCAGGAAAACCATCGTTGCTGGACTTATACTATTAAACCACCTGGCCAGTGGTATAGACCATTTGATAAGCAGGGAAATAAAATCAAGGACAGGATTGAAAGTTGAAACAAGAACAGTTTTTAGACCAGAGGGTCTGGATTTTTTAATAACTTACAAATTTTGAGGGGGAGCAAAAGATGAAAGTGCCAATAATTGACCTTGTCAGACAGCATAAAAATATAGAGGAAGAGCTTGTTGAAGCATTTAAAAGAGTGCTAAATTCCGGTCAATTTATCCTGGGAAGCGAACTCGAGGCATTTGAAAAACAAGCGGCCGAATATTTAGGTGTGAAATATGCCCTGGGGGTGGGCAACGGAACGGACGCACTTACAATAGCCCTTCACGCTATTGATGTGGGACCAGGTGATGAGGTGATTACTACACCCTTTACCTTTTTCGCCACTGCAGAGACCATAGCCATGAGGGGGGCAAAGCCCGTTTTTGTAGATATAGAAGATTCCACCCTCAATATTGATGTTAATAAAATTGAAGAAAAAATAACAGCGAAGACTAAAGCTATATTGCCCGTTCATATTTTTGGACAAGGAGCAAAAATAGAGAGAATCCTTGAGATTTCGAAGAAATACCATTTAAAGGTGATCGAGGATACTGCACAGGGTTTTGGCGCGAAAAGAAACGGAAAATACCTTGGAAGCTTCGGAGATCTTGGGACTTTCAGCTTTTTCCCTACTAAGAATTTATCATGCCTCGGAGACGGTGGACTCATTACAACCAATGACGAAAATCTTGCCAACAAAATTAAGATGCTGAGAGTACATGGCTCCTCCAAAAAATATTATCACGAGTTTCTCGGTTATAATTCAAGATTGGATGCCCTTCAGGCTGCTTTTTTAAGTGTTAAGCTTAAATACATTGACATGTGGAATGAAAGGAGGAGGCAAATTGCATCCCTTTATAACAAGGAGCTTTCTCCATTTGTGAAAGTTCCTTACGTAGATGATGGTAACGAACATATATATCATCAATACACCATAAGGACGGAAAAGAGAGACAACCTAATGGAGTTCTTGAACAAGAAAAATATCAATACACAGGTGCATTACCCAATCCCCCTTCATTTACAACCAGCTCTATCTTTCTTAGGCTACAAAGAGGGAGATTTGCCCGTGGCCGAAAGAGCGGCAAAAGAAGTTCTTTCCCTTCCTATATTTCCAGAAATGACAGATTCTGAAGTTGAATACGTTATTGAATCTGTGAAAGAATTCTTCAGGGGGTAAAATGAACTCTAAGGAACTTTTAAAACATTTATCCAATGCATTTGGCCCCGCGGGGTTTGAAGACGAAGTAAAAAATCTCATATTTACCCTAGTAAAAGAATATGTCGATGAATACTATGAAGATACCAGTGGGAATCTAATTACAGTTAAGAGGGGAACATCGAGAAAAAAAGTTATGTTAGATGCTCATATGGATGAAGTAGGTTTTGTTGTTGCGCATTTCCAGGGGCCTTTCATAAAGTTTCAGCTTCTCGGTGGATGGGATCAGAGACTACTCCCCGGTCAAAAAGTTCTTATAAAGAAGAGAAACGGTGAGAAGATAAAAGGTATCATTGGTACCATTCCTCCTCATATTCAGAGTCAGGAGGAGATGAAAAAGGCCTTTGATGTGTATGACCTATTCATTGATGTGGGTGCTCTTACAGAGGAAGAACTTAAGGAAAAAGGGGTAAACATTGGAGACCCAGGAGTGATTTTCTCTGAGGCGGAGGATCTGGATGATCACACGGTAATGGGAAAGGCCTTTGATGACAGAGCTGGTTGCGCAGTCCTTATCAAAATTTTAGAAAGGTTAAAACATGTGAAGTTGCCATATGATCTTTACGTAGTTTTTGCTACCGGTGAGGAATTAGGCCTAAGGGGTGCCAAAACATCGGCATATAATGTGGATCCAGATTTTTCTCTGAGTGTTGAAGGGACTATAGCCGTTGATAACCTCAATATACCCCCGTACAAACAGCCAAGCCATATTGGCAAAGGTCCTGTTATCACTGTTATTGACAGAAGCATAGTAGTAAACCGAGATGTAGTAATCTTCATTGAAGATGTTGCCAGAAAATTTTCCATTCCATTTCAATATAAAACACCTATTTTTGGCTCCACCAACGCTGGGGTCATCCATCTTGAGAGAGGGGGTGTTCTCTCGGCCGTTGTTGCGGTTCCCGTTAGATACATCCATTCCCCTCTTTCTATTGTTAAAATCAGTGATTTTGAATATACTGTGGACCTGGTGCACAACATTTTACTTGAGCTACCTTCAACTAATTTACTGGATAAGAAGCTGAGACTATGAGGGTAACATTTAAATTTTACACATATCTCAAAGCCATAGTGGGTGATAGTGAAATTTCCGTTGATATCAAGAACGTCGAGAGGGCAAATCTTGTGGAAGTTATAGAGGAAGTTGAAAATATGACTGGTAGAAAAATCAAAGAAAAACTCCTGAAAAATGATGCTGTAAGAGAAGGTATAATTTTTATGATAAACGGTAAGGTTATCTCAGAAAGTAAGCCTTCCGAGATCTGGATTCACGACGGCGATGTGATCTCCATATTACCACCAGGATCTGGTGGTTAATTGCGCTTGCACTCCATGAAAGAACTTTACGCAAGACATCTTCCCCTTATTGGCGAAGAAGGATTACAAAAGCTTTTAAATTCCAAGATTCTTGTGGCTGGTGCAGGGGGTCTCGGGAGTATAGTGCTGGAGATTCTGGTAAGGACAGGAGTGGGGAAGCTCGTTATTGTGGATCAGGGCATTCTTGACGAACCAGACCTGAACAGACAGATTTTATATACCAGGGAAGATTTGGGAAAAAGAAAAGTGGACGCTGCAAAGGAGAGACTACTAAAGTTAAGGGAAGATGTTGAGATCGAAACCCATGCAATCTATTTAGATGAAAACTTCACTATAACTGAAGATACTACTTTAATTGTGGATTGCCTGGATAATTTCAAAGGGAAGTTTGTACTGAGTGATTTAGCTTTTAAATTTAAAAAACCTTTAATTCACGCAGGAATCAGCGGTTTTTATGGTCAGATAACCACTATAATTCCCGGTGTTACCCTTTCTTTAAGGGAAATAATGAGGAACATTGCGGAAAAGAGCAGCGAACCCCAACCAGTGATAGCTTCCACCCCCATTATTTTAGGCGCTCTGGAGGCAAACGAAGCGATCAAGTATATTACAGGCGTTGGTAAGTTGCTTAAGAACAAGATTTTAGTTGTGGACCTGGTTTATAACGATTTTCAGATTATTGAAATTGTGAGTTCATAAGTTTTAATTTACAATTTCGACATGAATCAATTTGTACTGTTATCACTAATATTTTTTTCACAGAGTACAACTGACACATCCTGGTACAGCCTGTATTTAATGGGTAACAAAGTCGGATATACCCAGGTGATCAGGGAAGAACAGAAGAATGGCTATAGAATAGGCGAAATTACCTATATGAATGTTAAGATGCTGGGTACCTCTAAAACGGTTCTTCTGAAATCCAACTACTTCACTGACGGGGATTTCAAAATGAAAAAATTTGACTTTGAGATGAGTACACAGGACCAACAGCTTAAAGGCGCAGGATTTATCAAGGGTGACACTTTGTTTGTGAACTATTCATCTTCCTCTGGAGCTCCCATCGAGAAAAAAATGTTCATTCAGGGGGATCTCTTTTCGGAAACAACGCTGAGAATGTTCCTTGAGAAGAAAAAACCGACAAAAGTTTCGTGTTCCATATTTGATGTGGCTACCGCTACTCTGCAGGATGCAATTTGTGAACTCGAAGAATCAAAAAACGGATTACTGAAATACAAATTGAATTCCCAGGGGACAACAAGTACTTTACTCCTAAAGAATGGACGTTTTGAGCGGGAAGAAGGTCCCATGGGAATTGTGGTACAAAGAGAAACTAAAAGCTCTTCACAGGAATTGGGCACCGAAATCGATATTACTGAACTTTATGCCGTTAAGCCCAATAAAAAAATAGAAGCCACAAGCTACCTAAAATTAAAAGTTGCTGGTAATATTTCAGGGTTAAACTTCAACCTTGGTCCACAGAAAGTCATAGAGAAGGGAAATAACTTTGTAATTTTAGAGATTAACAAAGACCATGCAAAATGTAGTTCACTTGTAATCCCTGACTCAGTTAAAGTATATCTCGAACCCGACCCGTATGTACAATCAGACTCCAAGGATATACAAATGCTTGCGAAAAGTATTACGGGAAAAATTCAGGACCCATGTAAAAAAGTTGCAGCAATTAATGAGTGGTTAAAAGGAAATATAGTAAAAGCGCCTTCTGTCACGGTCCCCACCGCCTTGGATGTAATTCGAGAACGGAGAGGCGACTGCAACGAACACGCGGTTCTTTTTACAGCTCTGGCGAGGGCTTCAGGAATACCTGCAGATATTGTAGCAGGGCTTATTTATCAGGATGGTGCATATTATTACCACGCATGGGCCATGGTTTATATCGGTAACAAATGGGTTTTTGTTGATCCGATCTTTAACGAATTCCCCGCGTCACTCAATCATATTGCTATGACCAGGGGGTCGCTGGAGAAACAAAGCGAAATTATGCAGGCAGCTGGGAGTTTGAAAATCCTGGTGGAGGCTCAGAAGTGAAGAATTTTTATAGTAAAGTATTATTGCCCCTTGCTCTTCTGCTTATATTTATTTTTTGCCTAATTGTGGGCATCAAGAAGAGCCAGTATGCAGAGGTTGAACTTAATGGTAACATACTCTGCTTGTCATGTATCGGAATAGAATAGTAGATAGATTAAAAAGAGTTAGAATCATAAGGAAATTTGTTCAGGTCTTTTCAACACTTTCCATTAACAGTTACATCCCCAGCTGGAAAAATTTTTCCATATACCAGGGACCGACAAAAAAGTTATGCGCTCCAGGCCTCAATTGCTATGCCTGTCCCTTTGCACGATCTTCTTGCCCTATAGGATCACTTCAGCATTTTGCGGTAATAAGAGAAATTCCTTATTACGTTGTAAGTTATATAGCATTAGTGGGTGTGCTATTCGGTAGAACTTTTTGTGGATGGCTTTGTCCCTTTGGCCTTTTGCAGGAACTGATTAAAAAAGTTACAAATTTCAGAGTAAAAATTAAAAAAGAATGGGGTATTATCAAATATGTGATTTTAATCGTATTAATTCCCATTGTTTACTTTACAATGGAACCCTGGTTTTGCAAATTATGCCCTGCAGGTACCATAGAAGGCACCTTTGTGCTCATGGTCTCACCTCTCTGGGAAGAACTCTCTAAACTTATAAGTTACCGTTTCTTTATAAAAATTGCCATTGCCATAATTTTGATCATAGTCGCCGCATTGATCAGAAGACCATTTTGCCGGTATATGTGTCCCTTAGGTGCCTTATGGGGATTGTTTAATAAGGTTAGTTTTGTAAGGTTTAAGGTTGATACAGGTAATTGCGCAAGATGTGACCTCTGTCAGGAAGTCTGCCCTATGGACATTAAAATCTATGAGGACCCAAATCATTTTGATTGTATAAGGTGTTTAAAGTGCGTATATGTCTGCCCGAGACAGGTGATTAGCGTAGAATTGGCAGCTAAGGAAATTATTAAGCCTGTACAGGTATATAAAAGTCCTGTTATAAAGAATTAAAAGACAATCAATACTTGTAGTTTTTGGCCCAGAACTCTCTTAAATCTTTCACTTTGTCATAAAGCCAGTTTAGATTTTCAATATACCATCTAACAGTTAACTCTATACCTTCTTCGAAGGTAGTCTTTGCGTAAAAGCCGAGTTCTTCTTTAATTTTCGAAGAATCAAGTCCATATCGAAAATCGTGCCCGGGGCGGTCCTTTACAAAAATAATCAAATTTTCGTGAGGTCTATTTTCCGGAAATTCTTTATCCAGGATTCGGCAAATCTCTTTTACCACATCAATGTTCCTTTTTTCAAAGCCACTACCTAGATTATATACCTCTCCTGGTTTTCCTTTTTCCATAATGGTGAAGATTCCCTCCACACAGTCGGTGACAAAAAGCCATTCCCTGACGTTTTCGCCTTTCCCATAGACAGGAATAGGTTCACCGTTAATTGCTTTATAAATTACCACAGGAATGAGTTTTTCAGGGTATTGCCAGGGGCCATAATTATTTGACGGTCTAACGGTTACCACAGGCAAACCGTATGTCCGAAAATAGGACCTTCCAAGCATGTCCTGGGCAGCCTTGGAAACCGAATAGGGAGAGTTGGGATTTAAAGGGCTATTTTCAGTAAAGTAACCTTCATGGCCCAGTTCTCCATATACTTCGTCGGTGGATATGTTAACAAAAAGTTTTATGCCCACTTCTCTAGCCGCGTTTAGAAGACTGAGGGTTCCTTTAATGTTACTCTCAATAAAAGAGAAGGGGTCTAAGATGCTTCTGTCCACGTGGCTCTCGGCGGCAAAATGGACAACGAAATCGGGGCGCTCCAATTTGAAAATTTCCAGAATTTTCACTTGATCTGCAGTATCTACCCTATAGAATTTGATTTTATCCAGAACCTTATCAATTCGCCTTAAATCACCTGCATAAGTGAGTTTATCAATAACTACAGTGCTATACCCCTTTTCTACAGATTTCCTTACAAATTCACTTCCAATAAATCCTGCCCCACCAGTTATGAGAATTTTTGCCATTTCCTTATTATAATGCTAAAAGTTCAATTAATTTCGAACAGACTTTGCCCAGAGGCGCTTCAATTTTAATATGAGCGAAAGGATCAAGTTGGGTTTCCCCCATGTTAATAATCACGAGAGGGATTCGGTTTTCTATTGCAAGAAGAGGCAAAGAGGCAGCAGGGTATACCACAAGACTGGATCCTAGGACCAGGTGTAAATCTGCAATTTCCGCATTTTTAAAGGCTTCTCTCAAGTCCTTCTCTTTTAGAGGTTCTCCAAAGAATATAACGTCTGGACGAATTATACCTCCACATTTACATCTGGGAACTTTACCATCCAGCAACGTTTTGTATACATCATCAAATTCGTATTTTGTGCTACACTTTTCACAGTAAAACCTTGTGGCATTGCCGTGTAACTCCACGACTTTTTCTGACCCCGCCTTCTGGTGTAGGCCGTCGATGTTTTGTGTGGCAACAAGCTGGATTTTTCCAACTTTTTCAAGTTTAGCAATAAAAAAGTGTGCAGTATTTGGTTGGGCATTTACTATGGTTTTTAAAAGATCCCTGTAGATGCTATAAAACTGGTCAGGGTCTTGTTTTAAAAAATCTATTTCAAACATGTAGGGTGGATATTTAGAGTATAATCCACCTGGACCACGAAAGTCAGGAATTCCACTTTCGGTGCTTATACCAGCGCCGGATAGAACAAAAATTCTGTGATGGGTCTTTATCAGATCTGCAAGGTATAAGATTTCGTCCATGGGGAAAATTTAAAATCTACTTATTGAACTTACAAAAAATAAAGTTTAAAATCTACAAATGGGCATAATACTTCCTTATAAAGGTATTTGGCCAAAATTAGGAAAAAATGTTTATGTTGCCCCAACATCCCAGATTATTGGAGATGTGGAAATTGGCGACGATTCTTCAGTGTGGTTTGGTGCCGTTTTAAGGGGTGATGTAGAAGAAATCATTGTGGGCAGGTGTACAAATATTCAGGACAATGTTGTTCTACATGGAACAAAAGGTAAATATAACGTGGTTCTGGGTGATTATGTAACTGTAGGACACAGTGCCGTAATACATGGTGCTAAGGTTTCGTCACACGTCCTAATAGGGATGGGTGCAGTGCTTCTTGATGGAGTTGAGGTAGGAGAATACTGCATAATCGGAGCTGGTGCTTTAGTAACGCCGGCAACAAAAATAGAGCCCGAAAGCCTTGTACTCGGAGTTCCCGGAAAAATAGTGAGAAAACTTACCGATGAAGAAAAAAGAGCCATTGACCAGAACGCACTAAATTATCTGGAGTATGCCAGAGACTATCTGGAGCAAGGGGACAAATAATGTTTTTTCTGCTCCTTTTCCTTTTTTCTAAACCGCCCGACCTCTTAAAGCTCTATAGGGATGGCAAATATAAAGAGCTTTTAGAAGTTTTTTATCAGGATTCAGCAGTAAGGCGAGACCCCCGAAATATAGCGATTTTATCTCTTTATTACGCTTCTTCGGGTATTGTAGATAGTGCGGACAAATACTATAACGAAGTTCTTCCGGAAAGGCTTGATTTACTTAATTTAGAGGGCCTGAGCTTTAAAATGGGTGAGCTTTACTTAACTAATAATCAAGGAAGAAAATCCGCGTTGGCCTTCTACAGGAGTTATCTTGGTGCGTATAAAAAAGAAGAGTCAGTAAAAAATATCTCGAGAATTACAGGCATTGAAGTCGCTCAATTAAACGATACAGTTTTGAATTCTCTCTTTAAAAAACGAAGATTGATAATTATTGTGCCAATGTCAGGAGAATTTCAGGATGCAGGTAATGAGTTTTTAAATGGTTTTAAAATGGCATATTCTGGGGACTTTGAGGTGGTAGACGAGGAGAAACTGGATACTACTTATGTTTTGCCCTCTGATGCTATTGTGGTGGGCCCCCTTAGAGGTGCTAATGTAAGACTCCTTGAAAAGAATTACAAATTCCCGAACATATGGATTTCTGCTTATTCTAACTATGTACCCCAGGGGGTAAAGTTTTTTTATTCTCCTTACCGATCCCTTAATGCTGAAATCAGTTTTCTCGTTTCATACATAGTTGACAGTTTAATGGAAAGAAAGATAGCCCTCATTAGAGATACTTCATGGATTGACGAAATATTTTCAGAAAGTTTCAAAAAATTTATGGCGGAAAGAGGGCGAAGGATAAGCGAAGAATTTTTACTCGAAAATCCTTTAAATTATCAGCTTGATTCTACAGAAATTGATACTGAAGCTATAAGTCTTTTTGTCATATCCGGGTTATCGCCTAATTCGTATCCTGCTTACTCAATCTTTAAGCGTAATTTTCCTAGTAAGGTGTTTTTAGGAACGTCGGGCTGGCTCTACAGAGTATTCTCTTTGCCTTCCTATATGTTGTATATAAAGGTCACGGGCCCTAAAATTACTTTACAGGATTTGATAAAAGCAAAGGATGAACGTAACAAATTTGAGAATGATTTTGTTAAAATTTACGGATACTACCCCTCAGATCTCGCAAATATGGCATATGATGCAGGTAAAATATTGAGTCTAATTGATGATGAAAATCTTTGTGGTGTCCTATTAAATTTGAAAAAAGAAAGCTGGATTTTTTCTTCAGTTGGGGCAATCTGGAATCTTTCCGGTGAATTTAAAATTTTAAACATTAAAGAAGGGAATGTTTTAATAGAGGAGGAAAGATATGACGGAGAAGAAAATACAGAAGAAAGATGAGGTAAAAAAAGATAAAAAGGTGGAGTTCAGATATTCCAGGAAAAACTGGATTCTTATTTTTACAGGCCTTGGAATTGGCGTTATTTCTCTTGTTTTGATGGGTCTTGGAGACATCACATGGTCGGTAATTTTATTCGTTCTGGGTTTTCTTATTTTGATACCAATAGGTCTTATTTTAAGGCCTTGAAATTAAAAGAGAAGAGGGGGTAAGATGCGAAAAATATTGATGGTGATACTCCCGGCACTACTTTTTGCAGGGGAGTATACGGGGAAGGTAACCCTGAATCCTGGTGATCTAAGCTTAAAGGTCCAGGGTGAATATATAATAGTGGATTACCCCGGGGCATATCATTCTGGTGTGCCGGGATCTCCTTCATTGCCTCTAATCTCGTTGCAGGTGCTCATACCATCTGGTGCTGAAGCGATGAAGGTGGAAGTTATCAGCTTAAAGACCGTTAGAATGAAAGTACCCGGGAGAATAATTCCCAATCAAAAACCTGTTCCACTCTCAAGGCTGGAAACCCACGAATTCACAACGCCTGATGACAAGTTTTACAATAAAGAGAAGTTCCCCGACGAGATAATGAAACTCACCGGTACAGGAAACATGAGCGGATACCATATTGCAGGCGTGATTTTCTCACCCATAATTTATTATCCTTCGAAGGATGAAATAGATTTTATAGAAGAGGTCGAATATAGAGTTATTTACACCGAAAAGGAAACCAGGACCATATTTGATTCACAAAGAGAAACCTTTAAGAGTGTGGTGGGAAAACTTGTGGTAAACCCTGAAATGCTGGGCTTATATTCACCGAAGGTCATATCTCGAAAAGACAATGTTATTGATCTTGTGATAGTAACTAATTCTACCTTTGCACCTTACCTTGATACCTTGAAGAAGTACAAGGAAAGAAGGGGGATTAAAACCGAAATTGTTACCCTTGATTACATTTATGCACACTATACAGGCAGGGATAATCCAGAGAAAATAAGAAATTTTATAAAAGACTATTACCAAAATCGCGGACTGAGATACGTGATTCTTGGTGGTCAGGCTGATCATGAAAACGGCCAGGCCATAGTTCCAAGGAGGGATGTATTTTACGTTGTATCTGGCGCAGGCTATTACGACGATGAGGATACTATCCCCTCGGACCTCTATTACTCCGATCTTGATGGTACATGGAATGCAGATAATGACAATGTTTGGGGTGAAGTTTCCGACAATGTGGATATGTATCCCGATGTGTTTGTGGGGAGATTGCCAGCGAGGAATGTAGAACAGCTTCAAAATATTATAAGTAAAATAATCACTTACGAAAATAATCCCCCTTCGGGATACCTGACTAACGTCGTTCTCCCAGCTCAGCTTTTGTGGAGTCAGTATCCTTATTATGGAGATTCAGTAAACAACAGAATAGCCAATCTTACACCAACCCCACCATGGAATGACATCAAGCTCTACCAGTCACAGGGTAATCTAAACACAACAAATTTTATCAACGCAGTAAGTAATGGAGTAGGTTTTGCTCATTACGCCAGTCATGGAAGTGAAACCTCCGCCAGCTTTTTTAATATTGGAAATATAAATAGCATGGTTAATGGTAATAGACTCGGAATTCACAATGCTATCTGTTGTTTCACAGGCGCCATCGACGAAGTCTCCGGCGGGGATTGTCTTGCAGAGTCTCTCGTTAATCACAGAAATGGTGGAGCTGTGGCAACAATAATGAACACCAGGTATGGTTGGGGATATCCACCTCAACTCGGTCCCAGCGAAAAAATAGATTCCACTTTCTACTTTTATGTTTTTCAGGATTCTGTTTGGACCCTGGGGCACGCCCACGCCCTTTCTCTGGCAAGATGGGTACCCACAGCAGTTTCCGAGGGAACAAACGGAGTTTACAGATGGTGCATTTATGAACTCTGGATCTTCGGTGACCCGACATTACAATTCTATTCTGCGGAACCTTCAACCATAAACGCATCATATACAAATGCCATTTCAACAGGATGTACATCTTTAGAGATAAATACTGATGCCCCCTCTGCTATAATAGCTGTCTCAAAGCAGGGGGTTCTTATTTCCAGGGGAAGAGCGGACTTGACGGGAAGCACCACATTAGCCTTGCCATCTGACCTTATTCCTGGAGAAACCCTGGAAGTGGTTGTGAGGGCAAAAAATAGGCTTCCGCATCGTGGTTTAGTGGCGGTAGTTGCATCTAATGAACCTTACCTGGGTTACAGAAGCTCTTACATACAGGAATTAACAGGTAACGGAAACGGCCGTATAAATCCTGGCGAGACCATAAGGCTTTATGTGATGCTTAAAAATTATGGTCAGGATACCGCCAGTAATGTGGTGGCGACAATTAATACCACCAATCCTCACGTATCCACAACTGACAATGCTGCAAACTATGGAGATATACTTCCCGGCGACTCCACATACGGTTTGGATTACTTTGAATTTACGGTGGATTCCCTCGCTTCAGACCAGGAAGTTATACCCTTTGCCATCACCATAACGGCAACTGAAGGCAGCTGGTCTGCCAGTTTCAACTATACCGTTTATGCGCCGATTCTTTCCTACATGAGGCTTCAGGTTATTGACGACCAGGGTAACAATAATGGTATTGTTGATCCTGGTGAGACTGTGACCCTGAGGGTTTACTCTCAAAACACCGGTCATGAGGATGCTCCAGAAGTTTTGGCGAAAATCACGTGTACTGATTCCAGGGTTACCATTAATAGCAACAATATTTCCATGGGCAACATACCGCAGAACGGAAGCGGATATTCAGACTTCAGTGTAACCTTTGGGAATGATATAGGGATTGGCGAGATCATTGCTTTTGGTTTGAGGCTTTCTACTTCGAATCTTGTATTTCTTGATGACTTCAATGTTTTTGTAGGAGTTAGCTATTATACCACGAGTTTAGAGGGTTCTGATTATCTTGCCTGGAGTTACGAATCGCCGTGGGCAAGGAGGAATGACAGGGCATATGATGGTACTTATTCCCTGGGTAC